>NZ_JBIRRE010000013.1:0-246194 GCF_044333555.1 Streptomyces sp. NPDC020965 | reverse complement strand
CCTGGACCCACGGCCAACCCACCACCTGGCCCCACCCCCACACCACCACCCACACCCCCCTCCCCACCTACCCCTTCCAACACAAACACCACTGGCTTCAGGCCCCTCAGACGGGACCGGAAGCCGAGGACAGCGACTTCTGGAACGCGGTGAAGACCGGGGACCCGGAGGTACTGGCCCGCCTCCTCGGCAGCGATGCCGCCGCACTCGAGGGAGCCCTGCCCGCGCTGGCTCGCTGGCACCGCGAGCTACACCGGTAGCGGCCCTGTCATCGGCGAGCGAGGACAGTCTCAGCGCCGCGAAACGACGGGGTCCTCTCCGTGGCGGAAAGGACCCCGCTCTCGCTGAAGTGCGGTTCGGCGGTGCGGCGTGCCCCCGGCATGACCCACAAGGCCGTCTCATCCGGACTGCGTGGATCGAGGGGTCCGTCCCTGCCCGCCAGCGGTGGGAGCCTGCCAAAGCCTGTTCAAGCGGGCTGCGGAGCGCGTAGCACTTGACCAGGGCCCAGCGGGCGTCGATGTCCAAGGGTCGAGTTTGAGAAGGTGCAGGGCCGCGTCCGTGGCCGCGAACCGTACGTCGTGCCATTCGACGGAGCCATGTCTGAGGGTCTCGGTAGCCAGAGCGGTCTCTCCGGCACGGTGGTAGCGCTCGGCGAGCGTGACCACGATCGCCGGGCTCTTTGTGGCGTGGGCGCGCGTAGGCTCAGCGGATCACTCCCCTCGGCGTGCAGGGCCCGGGCGAGCAGTTCGAGTTCCTCGACGCGCTCGCCGAAGAGAGGTTCCAGCTGGCTTAGGTCGGGCAGGTCCGCACTGCGGGAAGCCAGGCCGGCCGCCGCCGTGAACTGTTCGCCCTTCGTGACGGCGGCTTCCCATGCCTCCTGCCACGACTGCCGAACCTCCGAGGTATTCGTGCCGCGCGTCCCTCCCTTCAGGCGTCTTCTCGTAGGCTCCGAGGAAGAGCCCAGCTTCTGCGGCGAGTACGACACAAGCAGGTTCTTCGTTCAGGCCGGCCGTCGATGGTCCACGGTGGGCTCTGCCGGAGGAGCTTCCCATTCAAGGATCGCCACGCACTCCACTCGCGAGGTCAACGGCCCCCGCCCTCAACGCCGTTTGCGGGCGGGGAGTACATAGCGGGCATAGAGCAGGTCGCGCATGATGTCCTGGCCGCCTTCGACGATGGCGACATAACGCATGTCGCGTACTAACTTGCCGATCGGGTGATCCTGGGTGTAACCGAGGCCGCCGAACAGCTCGGAACCGGTCGATGCCACATCCCAGCCGGCCTGGCCGCAGTAGAGCTTGGCGGCCAGAGCGGAGCGCAGCGTGCCGATCCGGTAGAGACCGGTTCCGCTGCTGTCGGTCGCTGCCAGCAGGCCGTCGAACTCAGCCGCTGCGGCCCGGCACTGATGGCGCATGACGTCGATCAGCATCTCCATCTGCCCGAGCTTCCCGGCGAACACCGCATTCTTGGTGAGCGGTGCGCCCCTGAGCGTCTTCGACGCCGCGTACTCCATCGACAGGTCCCGGATCCGCCTGGAGATTCCCACCGCGCAGGCCGCGATCAGGATGCGGCTTGCGTTCAGGCTCGCCTCCAGTGTGCGCAGTCCGTTGCCGTGCAGACGGTTGGTGGCAGGAACGGTGCAGCCGTTGAGGCGCACGCGGTAGGCGCCCGTGCTCCGGACGCCGAGCAGGTCCCAGCGCTTCACGATCTCCACCCCAGGTGTGTCGCGCGGCACCGCGATGACGGCGAAGTCGTCGTCGGACGACCGGGCGAGCACCAGCAGCAGGTGGGCCGTGTCCGTGTTGGTGGAGAAGTACTTCTCGCCGGTCAGTACCAGTCTGTCGCCTTCCGGATGGAAGGTCGTGGCGGTCCTGACCAGTTCACTGCCCGCCTCCTCCTCACTGCCGAGTACGGCGATCTGGTCGCCGTCGGTTGCCAGTGTCTCCAACGCCGGGCGGGCCAGTTCCTCGTCGGCGAAGTGCTGGAGCATGAGGCTGCCCAGGATGGGAAGGAAGGCGCCGAAGGCAAAACCGGCGTCACCGTAGGAGAGTTCGGACACGACGTCGACACTGTCCTGCAAGGAGAGGCCGGCGCCTCCGTACGACTCTGGTACCCACCAGTTGGCGAGGCCCGCGGCGTGGAGCCGGGCCGTCTCAACGGTGGGCTGTTCCGGCAGGCTGTCGAAGTGCCCGTCCTTCCCGATCAGCTCGGCCGCGGTGAAGTCCCTGACACGCTTGAGCAGTTCTTCTGTCATGGTGCCCTTCGCAAGTTGTCCGTCTGTGCGCCCTGCCGCACCGTCACCCACCCGCGACTCGCCCGTTGCTGCGTCGCGAGTCACGGTCAACTCTTCGCTCTCAGGCCGTGCCGGTCAGAGCGGGTTCACGTGGTACATCGGGAAGTACGATCCGATCTTGCCGTCCGCGTAGTCGTCAGCCAGCTCAGGCACCCGGTCGAAGTCGTAGATCACCTCCGACCCCTTCGGCGCTATCCAGCCCTCGGCCTCCTGAAAGTCCCGGATGCCCGGTGAGTCCGGCAGTCGCCACACATGCGTGTGGACAAGGATGTGCCGGCTGATGGACTCGGCCCCCCGCAGATGGGACAGGCGCATCCCTGCCTTCCAGCCACATGTGGTGACGACCCCCTCGCGGGCCAGGGTCCGCAGGGTGACGTCGTACAGGGGCTCGCCGATGTTGTCCACGAAGATCGCGACCCCGTGGCCGTCGCTGAGATCCTGGACGAGGTCCTGGAACTTCTGGACCGACGTCCGGCGCTGCTGGTGCCGGTCCCGGTCCGCCCGTTCCTCCCGGGTGGGCTGCGAGAGGGCCGGGAACTGGCGGCGGTCCACCGGAGTGATGCCGTTCTCCCTCAGAAAGGAGACACGTTCGTCCGACCCTGCCGTCATCGCCACCCGGAACCCGGACCGTTTGGCCAGCATCAGCTCGGCGAAGGCCACACCGCCGCCCCACCCGAACACCAGGTGGTTCGCCGGATCGTCGTCGGGGATCTGAGTCCGCCAACACCCGTACGCCTTCTGCCAGTTGTCCCAGGCGGTGAAGTACCGCCCGTACGTGGCCCACTGGGGAAGTGAGTACGCCGTGCCGTCCGGGATCGGGAGGAGCACCCGTACGTCCATCTTCGACCGCTTGGCCAGCAGGCCGATGGTGTGGGGGGCATCGTAGGCGTAGGCGAGTTCGGCGTAGCCGAAACGGTCGCGTTTGCCGAACGGCATCAGCATGCACAGGTCACCTTCCCGGACCTGGACGTGCTGGCTCTCCGCGTTCACCTTGAGTACGCGCACCACGCCCATGTTGCCGACGACCACCGCGTCCTCGCCGCGGCTGCTGCACACGTCGATCGGTGAACGGGCCAACGCGTGATCGACGTTGGCCTCCCAGGAACCGAGGATGGGCTCCACCAGTGCCTCGCCTTCCTCCAGCGGGCCGAAGGTGTACAGGTCGCGTTGGAGCGCGCCGCCGAGCCTGCCGTCGTGCGGGCCGGTCACCGCGCCGGAGCGCAGGACCCAGGCGTCCGGTGAGTAGATGACAACCTCCTGTGACCGAGTACGTTTCCGGGCATCCAGCGCGGTTAGGTGGCCGTATCAGCCGGCACCCGGTAGTCCACCGCGACCCCGCCCCATGCCTCACCGGCGCCGTAGGCCACGGCCCCGAGCCGGCCTGTGGCGGGGCGGGAGCCGGCCTCCAACTCCTCGGCGAACGCCAGGGGGATCGAGGCGGACGATGTGTTCCCGGAGTTCTCGATCCGATTCACGAAGGGCACGCCGAGATGGGCGGAGAGCGTGCGGACCTGTTCCAGGATGCGGCTGTTCGCCTGGTGGCCGACCAGGACGGTCGGTGCGGGGCCGTGGTCGAAGAGGTACTGCGCCGACTCGGACATCCGACGCACGGCGCGGTCGTACACCTGCGCCCCTTCGAGGTGGATGCCGCCCGTGTCGGTCTCGCGCATGAGCGCCTCCTGGGAGCCGTCACAGCCGGCGACCTGACGGAACTCCGCGAACTCCGCCCGCTCCTCCAGCAGGACGGCCGCGGAGCCGTCGGCGAAGATGCACGCCGTCTGCCGGTCCGTGCGGTCCACCAGCCGGGACATGGCCTCCACGGAACACACCAGGACCGACCGTGCCTGTCCGGAGTCGCAGAGGGAGAGCCCCGTGGTGAGCCCGTAGACGAAGCCGCAGCAAGCCGCGTTCATGTCGAAGGCCAGCACCGAGGGCCCCAGCCCGGCGAGTTGTGCCACTCGCTGGGCGATACCGGGGACGCGCTGTCGGACCGAGGTGCTGACGACGACCAGGGCGCCGATCGAGGAGGGGGCACCCATCCTGGTCACGATCGGTGCGCAGGCATCCGCCGCCACCTCCGCCAGCGAGGTCTCGTCCGGTAGCCAGGAGCGGGCCGCGATGCCGGTGCGGCGCCGGATCCATGCGTCCGTGAGACCGATCGATGCGAAGTGGTCGTTGTGGATCGTCCGGCCGGGCTTCGCCGTGGCGATGTCGACGATGCCCGCGCTCATCTCCGGCTCGCCAGCTTCATGAAGTAGGTGCTGAAGTCGTCCAGGAAGGCGAAGCCCGCGGTCTCCTTGAGATCACCCTTGACGTGCAGTTCGCGCTCCAGTTGTTGATGCAGCTCGACCAGGTCGAGGGAGTCGAGGTCGAGGTCGGCGACCGGTCGGGTGAGGTCGTCGGGGCCCAATGACGGGTCGCGCTCGCGCAGTTTGGCCAGCATGGTGTCCGCGATACGGCTTTCGATCTCGCTCACGTTCGTTCTCCGTTCATGTGACTGGGCCTTTGGGGTTCGGGGCATGGCCGGCTAGACCCTGTCCGAGTCGGTCGCCAACTGGTAGAGCACCTCACCGCAGGTGAGGATCGTGCCGACCGCCGCGGAGTGGGCCGTGACCCGTCCACCGCGCTCCGCCACGATCTCCGTGCTGGCCTTGTCGGTCTCGACGACCGCGATGACGTCCCCCCGCTCGACCCGGTCGCCGACACCGGCCACCCACTCGATCAGCAGGGCCTCGGCGAGACCGTGCCCGAAGTCGGGAACGTGCATCTCCGCGGGCAGGTCGCTCACTCCGTCATCACCAGCACCTCGTCCTTGATTTCCTGCACACCGATCAGGTAGTCCTTCTCGAAGTCAGCCGGGGGGTAGGCGCGGCGGTCGGGTGCCAGCCGGCGGATGGGGCCGTGGAGCGCGTCGAAGCCGTGCTCAGCCACGGACGCGGCGATTTCGGCACCGATGCCGACGTCCTTCGAGCCCTCGTGCACGATCAGCAGCCGACCGGTGCGGGCGACGGACTCCATGACCGTGTGCATGTCGAGCGGGGCCACCCAGCGCAGATCCACCACCTCGACGTCGGTGTCGGGGCTGAGCGCGTGCGCCGCTTCCAGCACCTCGTGAGTGACCGCGCCGAACGTGGCGATCGTCAGGTCCGTGCCTCGCCGGACGACCCGCGCCGCGGTCGGCGACTTCGCCGGCTCGGGGTCCCGGGCCGGCGTGTTCCGCCGCCAGTAGAGGCGGATCGGCTCGTACATCACCACGGGCGAACCGAGGGTGACCGCGTACCGCAGGATCTGGGCGGCGTCCTCGCCCGTGGAAGGACACGCCACCGAGATCCCGGGGACACGGGCGAAGAGCGCCTCGTTGGACTCGCTGTGGTGCTCGACGCCCCGGACCCCGCCGCCGGTCGGGATCCGTACGACGAGGCTGGGGCTCACCTGCCCGTTCCACCGGCCACCGATCCGGGCCGCCTGGGTCACCAACTGGTTCACCGCGGGATAGGTGAATCCGTCGAACTGGATCTCGCAGACCGGCACCAGTCCGCTCATCGCCAGGCCGACGGCCTGGCCGACGATGGTGGACTCGGCCAGGAGCGTGTCGCGCACCCGGTCGTCGCCGAAACGTTCTTGCAGTCCCCGGGTCACCCGGAACACGCCGCCCAGGCGTCCGATGTCCTCGCCCAGCAGCAGCAGCCTCGGTTGCTGTTCGAGCAGGTCGGCGAGGGCAGTGTTGATCGACTCCGCCAGGCTGGCGGACCGTACGGTACTCGTCACGCGTACTCCTTCATCAGCCGTTCCCGCAGCTCCCCCACTTCCGCGTCGACGGCGTCGAACCACGCGGTGTCCACCAGGCCCAGGCCGCTCAGCCGGGCCGCGTAGGCGGGCACCGGGTCCGCCGCTCTGGTCCGCGCGATGTCCTCGGGGCTGCGGTACACCTCCTGGGCGTCGGAGGTGGAGTGACCGTGGATGCGCCCCACCTGGATCTCGACGACGTAGGGCGCCCGCTCCCCGCGGACATGGGCGGCGGCCCGGAAGCAGGCCGAGAAGACGGCCTCCGGATCTTGCCCCGAGACCCAGGCGGACTCGATCCCGAAACCACGGGCGCGCTCGGCCACCGAAGTGCGCATCTGCTCCTCGGTCGGTTTCGAGATGGCCCAGCCGTTGTTCTGGCAGACGAACAGCACGGAAGCCGACTCCACGGCGGCGAGGTTCATCGCCTCCGACATATCGCCCTCGCTGGTGGCGCCGTCGCCCATGTACACGACGACGAAGTCCTCCCGCCCCTGCAACCTCTGTCCGACCGAGTAGCCGACGCCGTGCAGCGTCTGTGCGGCCAGAACCAGTGTGTAGGGGAAGAACCGCAGCTTGCGCGGGTCCCATCCGCAGAACGTGCGGCCGGCCCACTGCGCCAACAACTCGGCCGGTGTCACCCCACGCAGGAGGGCGACCGCATGCTCGCGGTAACTGGGAAACACGGTCGGGCCCGGGCCCACGCCGAGCGCGGACCCCACCTGCGCGGCTTCCTGCCCCTGGCAGGACAGCCAGAGGTCGAGCGCCCCCTGCTTCTGGAGCTGACGTGCCTCTTCGTCGATGCCTCTCGCCACCAGCATATGGCGCAACAGCGACCGTCGTGTGTCGTCGTTTGGATATGTCTCGTACTCGGATTCTGACTTCAAGGCCATTGATCACCAGTCGCAGGTTCGTCTATGAGCATTCTGACGTTGTGCAATTGACTGCGCGCGATCGCCTCGGTGGGAGGAGACTGACTGAACCCGAATTCGAGCAGGCCCATTCACGGGCTACTGCTCGGCCATGGTGGCACAGAACTTCAGTGGGATACAGGTTCGGACGGACGGTCGGAGTGGAGCGATTCCGCCGCCCTTGCGGCATTGACGGGCGAGTCTTACGGTCCCGTACGGTGACACCAGCGTTCCAGGGTGACCGCGGATGCCGGGTGTCCCGTCGACAGGACAACGCCGATCGGCGAACCCTCCCGACCATGAGGATTTCCTGTCCTGAGTCCCCCCGTTTTCCCATCCCCCATGCCGAGTCGCTTCGTGACCGTTAAGGACGGTGGCAGTGAGTACGAACCCCTTTGATGACGAGAACGGCCGCTTCTACGTCGTGGTCAACGACGAGGACCAGCACTCCCTGTGGCCCGTATTCGCCGAGGTACCCGATGGCTGGCGCGTGGTCTTCGGCGAGGCGGGCAGGGCGGAGTGCCTGGAGTACGTCGAGCAGAACTGGACTGACCTGCGGCCGAGGAGCCTGCGGGAGGCCATGGCCGCGAACTGAACGCCGGTCCGGTTCCTCGGAGGGTTGATGCGAATGAAGGTCGTGGGAGGCGTCCCGTGCGGACCGTGAGCAGTCACGAGACGGGGCCGATGGGTACCCGTGGTGAGGCCGCCCAGAGCTGCCGGACAGCCCCGTTCCCCAGGGCGCGCCGGCGGCTCGTCCGAACGGACACCCATCACATCGGAGCCAGTTGATGATCCTGCGGGGAGAGCGGGTCGCCCTGCCTTCGGTGCCCGTCGTCCACAAGCAGTTCGAAGCGCACGCGGAAGCCGCCCCCGACGCCGTCGCCGTCGCCTGCGCCGGACAGCACATGACCTACGCACAACTGAACGTGCGGGCCAACCGGTTCGCGCACTACCTCATCGCGCGTGGATCCGGCCGAGGTGCGAAGGTCGGCGTCTGCCTCGACTACTCGATCGACATGGTCGTCGCCATCCTCGGCACGCTGAAGGCGGGCGCGGCCTACGTACCGTTCGACCCGTCCTATCCGGCAGCGCGCCTCCGGCTGCTGCTGGGGCAGGTCCCCGACCTCGCTGTGATCGTGGCCTCCCCGGCGACGGCCGGGCTGGTCGAGTCGGCGGCCGTCGAGGTCATCGACCTCGGGCAGCTCTCCGGCCGGCTGGCCGGCCTCCCGGTGACCGGACCCGACACCCCGGTCACCGGGGACGACGTGTGCTACGCGGTCTTCACGTCCGGGTCGACCGGTACACCGAAGGTGACCGCGGTACGGCACGAGGGCTGGTACAACCTGTTGAACTGGCTGACGCTTGAGTACGGCCTGCACGCCGGGTCGCACAACCTGGTCGTCAGCGCCTTCGGGTTCGACCTCTCCCAACGCAGCTTGCTGATGCCGTTGTTCTGTGGTGCCACCCAGTACCTGATGGCGAGCCGGAACTTCGACGCGGCGATGGCCTACCGCATACTGACCCGGCACGAGATACGTGTGGTGAACTGCGCCTCCAGCACGCTATACCTGTTGGTGGAGTGGGAGACCGCACGGGGTGGCGACGCCCTCACCCGGCTCGACTACCTGCTGTTCGGCGGCGAACCGCTCCATGTCGAACGGCTGGCGGACTGGGCCCGGCGGGACGGGAACACCTGCACCCTCCTGCACCAGTACGGCGTCGCCGAGTGCACGGACGTCGCGACCTCGTACGACCTCGCCGACTATCGGCCCGGCGAACACGACATCGCACCGGTCGGCAGGCCGGCCTACAACACCGACATCCACATCCTCGACGAGCGAATGCGCGGTGTCGGGGCGGGGGAGTACGGCGAGATCTGTATCTCCGGCACCGGCGTCGGCGCGGGATACCTGGGCCCCCGGGGCCCCGAGTCCGAGCGGTTCACGACGGCCGTGCTCGACGGCGTGTCGCGCCGGTTGTACCGCACGGGCGACCGCGGCAAGGTGAACGAGGCCGGTGGCCTCGTCGTCGCCGGCCGGATGGACGCGCAGGTGAAGGTGCGGGGGATGCGTATCGACCCCGCCGACATCGAGCGAGCGCTCGGCAGGCTGCCCGGGGTCCGGCAGGCCGCCGTGCTGGCCCGCCGCACCGACTCCGGCGAGACCGAGCTGATCGCGTTCATCGTCCCGACAGGCGACGAACTCGCTGAGAACGATATGCGCACCCGCCTCCTTGAGAGGCTGCCGCGGAACATGGTCCCGGCCAGGTTCGTCAGTATCCCGCGGATTCCCTTGAGTCCGCACGGGAAAGTGGACCGGGCGGCGCTGGCCGATGAGTTCAAGGAGTAATAAGTCGGCAGCGAGGCGACGGAAGAATTGACGGACCTTGATGGCGAACGAGGGGACTGTGATGATTATCGATGTGGTGCTTGCCATCTGGCGTAGGGAACTCCAGCATGATGACATATCGATCGACGACGACTTCTTTGCCCTGGGTGGCCAGTCCGTGATGATGGCCAAAATTCAGGGGGCTTTCATCGAGGAGCTGGGAGTTGAACTTCCGGTGGATCAAATGTTTCGCAATCCGACGGTGGCATCAATTTCTGCGTACATCGAATCCCTGGGCACGGTCAGCCAAGAGTAAGAGAGGGCCATGTACGACGTAATCGTCATAGGTGCCCGGTGCGCGGGTTCGCCGACGGCCATGCTGTTCGCTCAGCAGGGGTACAACGTCCTGCTCCTGGAGAAGGTGCGGTTCCCGCAGGACACGCTCTCCTCGCACTACATCCACCAACCGGGCGTCGCGCTGCTCGATCGATGGGGGTTGCTCGACGAGCTCCGCGCCGCGGGCTGTCAGCCGATCGACCATCAGAGCTATGAGGCGCCCGGTGTCCGGCTCGATGGCTTCTCCCTGCCCGTCGACGGCCACCGGACCACGTACGCGCCGAGGCGGTTCGTGCTCGACCCGATCCTCGCGGGCGGTGCCGTGGCGTCCGGTGTCGAGTTTCGGGAGTCCTGCGCGGTCAACGACCTGCTGTTCGAGGACGGTCGGGTCGTCGGAGTGCGGTACACGACGCCCGGAGGCGCCGAGGCGACGGAACGGGCCCGGCTGGTCGTCGGCGCGGACGGTATGCGATCGCTCGTGGCCCGCAAGGTCGGTGCGCCGAACGTCGTCGAGCACCCGAGGATGACCTGCACCTACTACAGCTACTGGGCCGGGGTACCCGCGCACTTCGAGCTGTACGAGCGGCAGGGGCGTTGGATCGGTGTCATCCCCACCAACGACGACCTCAAGCTGATCATGGCCTACTTCCCGCAGAGCGAGTTCCCGGACGTCCGCACGGCGGTGGAACCCGCCTTCCTCGACGCCGTCCGCACGACGACCCCCGAGTTGTACGAGCGGATGTCAGCGGGCAGCCGTGTGGAGCAGCTGTACGGCACGGGGCACCAGGAGAACTACTTCCGCAAGGCGTACGGGCCCGGGTGGGTGCTGCTCGGAGACGCGGTGCACCACAAGGATTCCATCACCGCCCGTGGTATCACCGACGCCTTCATCCAGGCCCGGTCGCTCACCGAGCACATCGGGGACGGACTGCACGACGACGCCGCGCTCCGTGCGGCGCTGAGGCGCTACGAGATCGACCTGACGGACATCTTCCTCGACTTCTACCAGGGCGCTCTCAACGTGGCAGAGCTCAAGCCCGAGGGACGGGCGGACATGTTGCGGAGCCTGGCCGATCACCAGGAGTTGATCGACCGGTATTTCTCGACGCTGTCGGGCGCGTGCTCCCTCGACGACTTCTACAACGACCAGCTCTTGGCGGTACTCGATCAGAGCTGAGTGGCGGATGGCTCCCCCGTGGTTCTGCCGATTTGGAGACAGAGAATGATCCCGTTGTCGTTCGCGCAGCGCCGACTGTGGTTCGTGGATCGGTTCGAAGGTCCGTCACCGACCTACAACGCCGCTTTCGCCCTGCGGATGACCGGTGAGCTGAGCGTGGGTGCGCTGGAGTCGGCGCTCCGCGATGTCATCGACCGGCACGAGATCCTCCGAACGGTGATCGTCGAGGACGAAGACGGCGTCCCGCACCAGCAGGTGCTGCCAGCCGGTTCGAAGCCATGCGACCTGCCGGTCGTCGAGCTCGCGGATGAGCGGGCGCCGACGGTCCACGAGGTGGCCACCGCCCCCTTCGACCTGGCCGTCGACATGCCGATCCGCGCCAGGCTCCTGCGGCGCGGATCGCGCGAACACACCCTGGTGCTGGTGGTGCACCACATCGTCATGGACGGGGAATCCCTCGGGCTGCTGCTCCGCGATCTCACCGCGGCGTACTCGGCCCGCAGGCAGAGCAGGGCCCCGGAGTGGGAGCCACTCCCGGTGCAGTACGCGGACTACACGCTGTGGCAGCGGGACGTGCTCGGAGACGAGTCCGATCCGCACAGTCTGGCGGCCAGGCAACTGGCCTACTGGCGCGCTGACCTGGCCGATCTGGCGCAGCCCTTGGCCCTGCCGACGGACCGGCCGCGTCCCAGGGCGATGAGCCACCGTGGCGATCTGGTCGAGCTGTCGATCGACTCCGACCTGCTCGGGGCCGTGGAGGAGCTGGCCACGGAACAGGACCTCACCGTATCGATGATCATGCACTCGGCGCTGGCGGTCCTCCTCCACCACCTCGGATGCGGTGACGATGTGCCCCTCGGTGCTCCGATCGCGGGACGAACCGATGAGGATCTGCGGGACCTCGTCGGGTTCTTCGCCAACACCTGGGTCCTGCGCGTCGACCTCTCCGGGAACCCGACCTTCCGCCAGCTGCTCCAGCGGGTGCGTGACCGGTCCCTCGCCGCGTACGACCACCAGGACGTGCCGTTCGAGCGGTTGGTGGAGCTGCTGAACCCGGACCGGTCCACCGCCTATCACCCGCTCTTCCAAGTGATGCTCGCCTGGCAGGAGCCGTTGGGCGAGGTGGAGTTCCCCGGACTCGATGTCGAGGCCGAAGAGCTTGAGACCGGTACGGCCAAGTTCGACCTGTTCTTCAACTTGGTCCCGAACGGCTCGGGCGGGGCGGGGGGCTACCTGGAGTACGCCACCGATCTGTTCGACAGGGACACGGCCGACGGCCTCACGACCCGGTTCGTCCGGGTGCTGAGCCGACTCGTGGCCGACTCGGAGCGCAGGGTCGGCGGCATCGACGTACTCGACGCGACCGAGCGGGACCGGTTGCTCAACCGGTTCAACGACACCGCCACGACGGTGTCCGAACTGACGATCCCGGAGCTGTTCGAAAACCAGGTGACCAGGACTCCTGACGCCCCGGCGATCACGCACGACGACCGGACGCTGACCTACCGGGAGCTGAACGACCGGGCGAACAGCGTCGCGTGGGAGCTGGTCCGGCGCGGTGCCGGGCCGGACGACCTGGTGGCGCTGGCTCTGCCGCGCACGGAGGATCTGGTGGTCGGCCTGCTCGGGATCCTCAAATCAGGCGCTGGGTACCTGCCCATGGACCCGCAGTACCTCAGCGGGCGAGCGGAGAGCGTGCTGACCGAAGCGGTTCCACGGTTCGCGGTCACCGACACCGCGACGTGGCAGGAGCTCCCGCGGAACGACATCTCGACCGTCAACCTTGACCACCGCGCGGAATGGGACCCGCCCGAGGGAGTGCTGGACGACGCGAACCGGATATCGCCGTTGGACCCGGACAACGTGGCCTACGTGATGTACACCTCTGGCTCGACGGGCAAGCCGAAGGGCGCGGTGATCACTCACCGTAACGTCGTCAACGGGGTGCGGGAGCTGGTGCGCGCGCTGGACGCGCCGCCGGGGTGGCGGATGCTGGCCGGCACCTCGGTGAACTTCGACGTCTCGGTCTTCGAGCTGCTGACCACCCTGTCCGTCGGCGGCACGGCCGAGGTGGTGTCGAACGCGCTGGCGCTGGGCGAGCGGGACACCTGGGACGGCCATGTGATCAGCGCCGTCCCCTCGGTGCTCGGCGAACTGATCGGCCACCTGGAGAAGACGCCCGCCGTGCGCACGGTCGTCCTCGCGGGTGACGTACTCCCGGCCCGATTGGTACGGCAGGTGCGGCAGGCCCTGCCCGGCGTGCGGGTCGTGAACGGCTACGGCCAGAGCGAGAGCTTCTATGCCACCTCGTTCTCCCTGGCGGCGTCCGAGGAGTGGGCGGAGAGCGAGGTCGCGCCGATCGGCACCCCGCTGGGGAACATGCGTGCCTATGTGCTGGGCCCGGGGCTCGCCCCAGTGCCGCAGGGCGTGGTCGGCGAGCTGTACGTGGCGGGGATCTGCCTCGGCCGCGGCTACCACGGCCGCTCGGCGCTGACCGCCGAGCGCTACCTGGCGAACCCGTTCGGCCCCGCGGGCGAGCGGATGTACCGCACGGGCGACCTGGCCCGCTGGAACGCACGTGGCCAACTGGAGTGCGTCGGCAGGAGCGACGGCCAGGTGAAGGTGCGTGGCTTCCGCATCGAGACGGCCGAGGTCGAAGCGGTATGCGTGCTGCACCCCGGGATCAGTGAGGCGGTGGTGATCAGCCGGGAGGCGCCCTCGGGCGGGCGGCGGCTCGTCGCGTACGTCGTGCACACCGGCGGGGGAGCCGTCGGTGACGACGGTGCCGGTGGTATCGGGGATGTGGATGTGCAGTCCGGCGCTTCCGCCGCCGAGCTGCGCAGGTTCGTCGCGGCACGGTTGCCCGACTACATGGTGCCGTCCGCGTTCATCGTGCTCGGCCGGCTGCCCCTCGGACCGACCGGCAAACTGGACCGTTCGGCGCTGCCCGAACCGGAGTTCGGCGGTGAGGCGTACCACGAGCCGCGCACCGAGGTCGAAGCGATCATCGCCGCGTCATACGCGGATGTGCTCGGTGTGGATCGGATCGGAATCGACGACGACTTCTTCGCGGTGGGCGGAGACAGCCTGCGGTCGATCCAGGTGGTGGCGCGGGCCCGGTCCCGGGGCCTGGACCTCACCACGCGGGAGATCTTCGAGTACCGCACAGCGGCCCGACTGGCAGTGGCGGCTTCCGCCAGCCGGGACCGGGTGCCCGCACTCGCGGAGGGCGCGGGCGGTGGCGTCGGCCCGATGCCGTTGCCGCCGGTGGCGCGGCAGGTGTTCGAGCACGGCGGCGGGCTGAACCGGTTCGCGATGGCGTTGGCGCTGGAGCTGCCCGCAGGGATCGATGCGACGGGATTGGCAGCGACGGTGGACGCCGTGCTCGACCGACACGACCTCCTGCGCGCACGGTTGGTGCGAGGCGACGAGTCCTCCCTCGTCGTGCGTCCGGCGGGCACCGTGCGGGCATCGGGCCTGATCCGCCGGGTGCCCTGCGACGGCCGTTGGGACGAGCCGACCTCGCTTCAGATGGCGAAGGCGGAGTTGGACGACGCGGTCGGGCGGCTCGACCCGGAGGCCGGCATCATGGCGGACTTCGTATGGTTCGCCGCGGCGTCGGGTGCGGGCAGGCTGCTGGTGGTGCTGCACCACCTGGTGGTGGACGGTGTCACCTGGCGCATCCTGATGTCGGACTTCGCGGAGGCATGGCAGCACGTCCGGTCCGGCCGTCCGCCCGAGCTGTCCGCGGTCGGCACATCGGCCCGCCGCTGGGCATCGGCGCTGGAGACCGAGGCGCTCTCCCCGCGGCGGGTGGCGGAGCTGGCGTTCTGGCGCCACGTGCTCCAGCCACCGGACCCCCCGCTGGGCACGCGGGCGTTTGATCCGACGGTGGATGTGATGTCCACGGTCGACACCGTGCGGGTGCGGCTCTCCGCCGAGATCACCGAGGCGGTACTGACCAGGCTTCCCGCGGCGTTCAAGGGTACGGGGGCCGATGTGCTGCTCGCCGCCCTCGCCCTGGCGATGAACCGATGGCGGGGTGCGGACCGCTCGACTCTGGTCCGGTTGGAGGGGCACGGCCGTGAGGAGGCGGTCGTCCCCGGGGCCGACCTCTCCCGGACCGTCGGATGGTTCACCAGCATGTACCCGGCCCGGGTCGACGTGCGCGGGTTGGACCTGGCCGACGTGCTGGCCGGCGGCCCCACGGCCGGGACGGCGATCAAGCTGGTCAAGGAGCAGCTGCGCGGCATCCCGGACAACGGCATGGGGTACGGACTGCTGCGCCACCTGAACCCGGAGACCGCGGCGCAGCTCGCCGACGAACCGGTCCCGCAGTTCGGGTTCAACTACCTCGGCCGGATCTCCGACGCCGACGTGCCCGAGCACCTGCGCGCGGACGGGTGGGGACCGGCGCCCTGGTCCACCGAGCTGATCCCGGCACCTGACCCGGACCTGCCCGCGCTGTCCGCGCTGGAGGTCAACGTGGTCGCCACGCCCGCCACGACGGACAGCGACGGGGGCACCCAGTTGCAAGCTGCCTTCATGTTCCCCACCGGGGCGCTGTCCCGTGAGCGGACCTCCGAACTGGCCGAGCTGTGGGTGGAGGTACTGCACGGCATGGCCGCGCACGCCGCCCAGCCGGAGATCGGTGGGCTGACACCCTCAGACACCCCCCTGTTCTCGGTCCGGCAGGACGAGATCGAGAGCTGGGAGGCGCGCTACGGCCGACTGACCACGGTGTGGCCGCAGGCTCCGGGACAGGCCGGGATCCTGTTCCAGGCCGCGCTCGCCGAAGGCTCCTTCGACGTCTACCACATGCAGTTCGTGCTCCACCTTTCCGGGCACGTGGACCCGGTGCGCATGAGGACCGCCGGGCAGGCGCTGCTCGATCGGTATCCGAACCTGCGTTCCGTGTTCCTCGCCGGAGCCGACGGCGATCCGGTGCAGGTCGTGCCCGAAAACGTTCCCCTGCCATGGCGACACATGACGGTGACGGGTCGGAGCGAAGCCGAGCAGGACGCGGCGCTCGACGCATTCCTCGCCGAGGACCGGACCGACCAACTGGATCCCACCAGGCCGCCGCTGCTCCGCCTGGCGCTGATCACCGTCGGGCCGCAGCGGGCGAAACTCGTCATCACGGCGCACCACGCCCTGTTCGACGGCTGGTCCTCGCCGTCGGTCATCACGGATCTGATCCGGCTGTACGCCGGGGCCCGCGAGCTCCCCCCGGTCCGGAGCTATGGTGACTATCTGGCCTGGCTGTCCGCGCAGGACCGGGAGGCGTCGGCCACTCGTTGGGCCGCCGAGCTCGCCGGATTCGAGCAGCCGACCCTCGTGGCCCCACATGCCTCCGCCAACGCGCCGGCGTCCGCCATCGGGCGGGTCGAGGTGCCGCTGTCGATCGACAAGGGGCGTGCACTCGCCCGACGCGCCGCCGAACTCGGGGTCACGCTGAACACGCTCCTCCAAGGCGCCTGGGCGGTCCTGCTGTCGAAGCTGACCGGGCAGCAGGACGTGGTGTTCGGGGCGACCGCCAACGGCCGCCCGCCGGAACTGCCCGGCTCGGACGACATGGTCGGTCTGTTCATCAACACCCTGCCGATCAGAACGGACTGCCGCCCCGACCACCAGGTGGCCCACGTCATCACCGAGCTACAGCGGCGGCAGACCGCCCTGCTCGACCACAACCACTACGGGCTGGCCGACATCCAGAGCGGCGTCGGGCTGCCCGCCCTGTTCGACACGATCGTCGTGTTCCAGTCCTACCCGATCGACCGGGAGGGCATGGTCGAAGCGAACACCGCGGCAGGGTTCACGATCGAGGGCATCCGGCCGTTCGCAGGCTCGCACTACCCGCTCACCCTCAACGCCTCCGACCCCTACCTGAGGCTGTCCCTCGACTACCAGAACAACCTCTACGACCGCGACGCGGCCGAGACGGTCGCCGCCCGCCTCGTCCGGGTGCTGGACCAGGTTTTCGAGGACCCGACGACGCCGGTCGGTGCCGTGGACGTGCTGTCCGCGCAGGAGCGGGACCGGTTGGTGAGGGAGGTCAATGACACCGCGCATCCGGTGCCGACGGAGACGCTGCCGGATGCGTTCGAGGCTCAGGTGGAGCGAGGCCCTGACCGTGCGGCGCTGATCGGCGAGCGGGAGACACTGACCTACGGGGAGTTCAACCGGCGCGCGAATCGGTTGGCCCACTGGTTGATCGACCAGGGTGCCGGCCCCGAGCGGCTGATCGCGGTACGGATCCCGCGTTCCGTGGAACTGGTGGTGGCGGTCCACGCGGTGGTGAAGGCGGGTGCGGCCTATCTGCCGCTGGACACCGAGCTGCCCGAGGACCGGGTGCGGCAGATGCTGGCCAGTGTTCGGCCGCTGCTGGTGCTCGACGGAGAGCTTCCGGACGTGTCCGGGTACCCGGAGGTGAACCCGGAGCGGGAGCTGTCGCCGGACAACGCCGCGTACGTCATTCACACCTCTGGTTCCACCGGTGGTCCCAAGGGTGTGCAGGTGGCGCACCGGTCGATCATGAACCGGCTGAAGTGGGGTCTGGCGCACTTCGAGGTCGGTGTCGAGGACAGGGTGCTGCTGAGCACGACGGCGAGCTTCGACGTGTCGGTGCCGGAGTTGTTCGCGCCGCTCCAGGTCGGGGCGTCCGTCGTGGTCGCGCGCCCGGGTGGGCGTAGGGATCCGGCGTATCTGGCCGAGGTGATCCAGCGGGAAGGAGTGACCGGCGCGGACTTCGTGCCCTCCCTGCTGGAAGCGTTCGTCGCCGAGCCCGCGGCGAAGAAGTGCACCAGCCTGCGCTGGATCGAGGTCGCGGGCGAGGCGTTCCCGGCGACGCTGGCCAACAGGTTCGTCGAGCTGTTGCCCGGTTGCGGTGTGCACAACCTCTACGGCCCCACCGAGGCGTCGGTGGAGGTCACCGGATGGCAGCACGTGCCGGGCGCTGACCGGATGCCCATCGGCTCGCCGATCTGGAACACCCAGGTGTATGTGCTGGACTCGGCGCTGCGCCCCGTCCCGCAGGGGGTCACCGGTGAGTTGTACCTCGCCGGTACGGGGCTGGCCAGGGGCTATCTCGGGCAGACCGCGCTGACCGCGAACCGGTTCATCGCCTGTCCCTTCGGGGAGCCGGGGACCCGGATGTACCGCACCGGCGATGCCGTGCGGTGGAACCAGGACGGCCAGGTCGAGTACCTCGGTCGAACCGATCTCCAGGTGAAGATCCGCGGCTTCCGCATCGAGCTGGGCGAGATCGAAACCGCGCTGTCGCTCCATCCGGCGGTGCGGCAGGCCGCAGTGATCACTCGTGCGGACGCCACCGGAGGTCGGCAGTTGGCTGGCTATGTGGTGGTGGATTCCGAGGTGGCGCCAGGGGTGGGAGAGCTGCGCGCGCACCTGGAGCGGCAGCTACCGGGCTATATGGTCCCTCCTCACCTGCTGATCCTCGACCGGCTTCCGCTGATGTCGAACGGCAAGGTCGACGGCCATGCGCTCCCCGCACCCGACCAGGCCGAAACAGCGACCGGACGATCGCCGCGCAACCGCACCGAGAAGGTACTCTGCCGGCTCTTCGCCGACCTGCTCGGTGTGGAGGGGGTCGGCATCGACGTCGACTTCTTCGACCACGGTGGGCATTCGCTGCTGGCCACCCGACTGATCGGCCGCATACGCGGCGAACTCAACGTCGACGTGAAGGTGACGACGGTGTTTCGTCATCGGACCGTCGCCGAGTTGGCGGGTCGGATCGAGAAGTTGGCCGCGTCGAAACGCCCTCAGCTACGACAAATGAACGTGGAGGAGTAGCGTCGATGGTTCCGTTGTCCTTTGCTCAACGCCGGCTGTGGTTCCTTTACCGTCTCCAGGGCCGGTCCGCCACGTACAACATCCCGTTCGTGCTGCGTCTGGAGGGGCCACTCGACACGGTGGCCCTGGCTGCGGCGGTGCGGGATGTCACGACCAGGCACGAGAGTCTGCGCACGTTGATCAGGGAGAACGAGGACGGCACGCCGGAGCAGCGGGTCCTCTCACCGGAGGAGGCGGTCTTCCGGATTCCGGTGGTTGACGTG
This sequence comes from Streptomyces sp. NPDC020965, assembly GCF_044333555.1. NCBI lineage: Bacteria > Bacillati > Actinomycetota > Actinomycetes > Kitasatosporales > Streptomycetaceae > Streptomyces > Streptomyces sp. NPDC020965. Next base: position 227,289 of record NZ_JBIRRE010000013.1, on the reverse strand, counting down.
GCTGCGGACGCAGTGGACGCCGCGACGCACGACGCCGGGTGCGAGGGGTTCGAACTGGAAACGGAGCTTCCCTTTCGGGCAACCATTTTCCGGGTCGCTCCGCAGGAGCACCGGGTGGCGTTCGTGTTCCACCACATCGCCGCCGATGGAGCGTCGATGGCGCCGTTCCTCCGCGATCTGGTGTCGGCGTACTCGGCCCGCCAGCGGGGGAGCGCGCCGAACTGGCCGCCACTTCCGGTGCAGTACAAGGACTACACGCTGTGGCAGCGGCAACTGCTGGGCGACGAAGCGGATCCAGACAGCATCGCCGCCATGCAACTGGCGTACTGGCGGGAGGCATTGGCAGGGGTACCGCAGCCGGTGCAGTTGCCGCTGGATCGGCCGCGGCCGACGGCGGCCAGCCACCGCGGCGGCTATGTGTCCTTCGAGCTGGAACCCGAACTGCTCGCCGGGCTCGGAAAACTCGCCGCGGACCGCGGTGCCACGGCCCCGATGGTCGCCCAGACCGCGCTCGCGGTGCTGTTGCACCACCTCGGTGCCGGCCACGACCTGACGATCGGCAGCCCGATCGAGGGGCGCTCCGATGAGCAACTCGACGACCTCATTGGTTTCTTCGCCAACACCTGGGTCCTCCGCGTCGACCTGTCGGAGAACCCATCGATCAACGATCTGCTGGAGCAGGTGCGGGACCAGGCTCTCGCCGCGTACGACAACCAGGACGTTCCGTTCGAGCGCCTGGTGGGGATCCTCAACCCGGACCGTTCCACCGCGTACGCACCGCTGTTCCAGACGATGCTGGCCTGGCAGTTCGCGTGGCAGGGGATCGAGATACCGGGTCTGCGGGTCACCCCGGTCCCGGCCGGCACCGATACCGCGCGCTTCGACCTGTTCTTCAACATCGTCCCGGATGTATCCGGGCGTGCCTACGGGCAGTTGGAGTACGCGACGGAGCTCTTCGACCACGCCACAGCCGTGCGCATCGCCGACCGCTATGTGCGCGTGCTGCGGCAGGTGGTCGCCGATCCCGGTGGGCGGCTCGGTGCGGTGGACGTGCTCACCGACGCCGAGCGGGACCGGCTGGAGCGGTTGAACGAGACCGCGGCACCGGTGCCGGGAGCGACGCTCTCCGCACTCGTCACCACTCACGCGATGCGGACACCGGACGCGACAGCGGTGGTGGCCGGGCGAACAGAGCTGTCGTATCGCGAGTTGAACGCCCGCGCCGACCGGCTGGCCGCGGTGTTGCGTGCACGCGGGGTCGGGCCGGACGTGCTGGTGGCCGTCGCGCTGCCGCGGTCGGCGGAGCTGGTGGTCGCGCAGTTGGGCGTGCTCAAGGCGGGCGGTGCCTATCTGCCGATCGACCCCGATCACCCGGCCTCACGAGTCGACCTCCTGCTCAACACGGCCGCTCCGACCCTGATACTGGCCCATCGTGATACGGCGGCGGCACTGCCGGAGTGCCGACCGCCGGTAATCCACCTCGACGTGCTCGACCTCAACGACCCCGACAGCCCCGTGGCCGAGGCGCCGGACATCCGTATCCGGCCGGACAATCTGGCGTACGTGATGTACACCTCCGGCTCCACGGGCAAGCCGAAGGGTGTCGCCATGACCCACGCCACCGTGGTCAACGGTGTGTGGCATTCGAGGCAGCTGGCATCACTTGAGCCGGGATCCCGCATGCTCGCCGCGACCTCGGTGAACTTCGACGTCTCCGTGTTCGAGATATTCACCGCGCTCGCGGCCGGCGCGAGCGTCGAGATCGTCCGCGACGTACTCGAACTCGCCGAACGCGACAGCTGGTCGGGTACCACCATCTGCGCCGTGCCGTCGGTGTTCACCGCACTGCTCGACCCCCTTCTCGCCCGGGAGCCAGGCGCCCTCAAGCTCGACCTGCGGACCGCGATCCTCGGCGGCGACCCACTCACGGCCGACGTCGTCCACAAGGTTCACCAGGCTCTCCCGCATGTCCGTGTCGTCCATGCCTACGGACAGACCGAGAGCTTCTACGTCTCCAGCTTCCCGGTCCCCCAGCAGTCGACCGAAACCGGTGTGATACCGATCGGACGACCACTCGCCAATATGCGCACCTACATCCTGGGTCCAGAACTGACGCCGGTCCCGCCCGGCGTGATCGGAGAACTGTATGTGGCCGGTGGGCTCGCCCGCGGCTACTACCGGAACGGCGGGGCGACCGCCGAGCGGTTCGTGGCCTGCCCCTTCGGTCCTGCGGGTGCGCGCATGTACCGCACCGGTGACCTGGCCCACTGGGACAAGAACGGTCAACTGAAGTACGAGGGAAGAGCCGACACCCAGGTCAAGGTGAACGGCATCCGGGTCGAGCCGACCGAGGTCGAGATGGTCCTCGCCCAGCACCACGAGGTCGGGCAGGCCGTGGTCACGGCGTGGGAAGACCACACGGGCACCACACGACTCGTCGGCTATGTGACGCCGGTGGGTGGCGCCGGAGTCGGCGGCATCGACCCGCGGGCCAGCGCCTCCGTGGCGGATCTGCGGCGGTTCGTGGCCAAACGACTGCCGGACTACATGGTGCCTGCCTTGTTCGTGGTCCTCGACCGGCTGCCCGTGACCACGACCGGAAAGCTGGACCGGGCGGCGTTGCCCGAGCCGGAGTTCGCCGGGGGCGAGTACCGGGCGCCGCGCAGCGAGGCGGAGCAGGTGCTGGCCGAGGTCTACGCCGATGTCCTCGACACCCAGCAGGTCGGTGTCGACGATGACTTCTTCGCCAGCGGTGGGGACAGCATCCGGTCCATCCAGGTGGTCGCGCGGGCCAAGGCGCGCGGGGTCCTGGTCAGCACACGGGAGATCTTCGAGCAGCGCACGGTCGCCCGGCTCGCGGAGCTGGTCGAGGAGAGGGGCGAAGAACAGAGCGTGACGCTGGCCGAGCTCCCGGGTGGCGGGGTGGGCTGGGCTCCGCTGCCGCCGACGGCGGCACATGTGCTCGCGCTGGGTGGCGGCATCGGCCGGTTCTGCATGACCGGGATGCTGACGCTGCCCGCGGACATCGACCGCGTGGGACTGGTCGGCACGGTGCAGGCGGTCCTGGACCGACATGACGTGCTGCGTTCCCGGCTCGACCGGGCACGGCCGGGCCTGCGGATGGGACCGGTGGGCAGTGTGGATGCCGGTGCGCTGGTGCGGGAGGTTCCGTACGGCGATGCCGATGTGCAGGCCGAGCTGGATGCGGCCGCAGGCCGGCTGGACCCGGACGCGGGAGTGATGGCGCAGTTCGTGTGGTTCACCTCCGACACGGCGACGGACCGGCTGCTGGTCGTGCTGCACCATCTGGTCGTCGACGGGGTGTCATGGCGGATCCTCGTCCCGGACCTGGCCTCGGCCTGGCAGCAGGTACGCGACGGCAGTGCCCCGCGACCGAAGGACACAGGTACCTCGTTGCGACGGTGGACGCACGCTCTGGCAGCCGAGGCAGCCACCCCGCGGCGGGCGGCGGAACTGCCCCTATGGCAGGAGATCCTGAGCGCCGACGAGCCTGCGCTCGGCGCACGGGAACTGGACCCGGCGCGCGATGTCGCAGCCACCGTGGACACCGTCCGCGTCCAGGTGCCGGCCGACGTCACGGCCGCGTTGCTGAACACGGTGCCTACGGTGTTCCGCGGCGGTGCCGACGACGGACTCCTCGCCGGGCTCGCGCTGGCGCTGACGCACTGGCGCCGGCTGCGAGGGGTGTCGGGGTCCTCGACGCTGATCCGGCTGGAACGACACGGCAGGGAAGAGTCCCTGGTGCCCGGCGCGGACCTGGCCGGGACCGTCGGCTGGTTCACCGCCATGTACCCGGTACGCCTCGACCTGACCGGTATCGACGTGGCGGCGGCGTTCGCCGGCGGCGCGGCGGCCGGGCAGGCGCTCAAGGCCGTCAAGGAGCAGCTGCGGGCCGTGCCGGACCACGGACTGGGCTACGGCCTGCTGCGCCACCTCAACACCGAGACCGCCACCACGACGGCCGGCGGGCGCGAACCGCAGATCGGATTCAACTACCTCGGCAGATCCTCAAGCGCCGACGTGCCCGAGGAACTGCGGGGCCTGGGCTGGGCCCCGGACACCACCCATGCCGGCCTGGTCGCCGCGCCGGATGCGGACATGCCGGCGCTGTCCGCCCTGGAGATCAATGCGGTAGCCGCCGCCACCGCTGCCGGCGAGGAGCTGACCGCCTCTTTCGGCTTCCCGACCGGGGTGCTCACCCGCGAGGAGGTCACCGAGCTGGCCGCCCTGTGGCTCCAGGCACTGACCGCCCTGGCCCGGCACGCCACGACCCCCGGGGCCGGTGGGCTCACCCCGACCGACGCACCCCTGGTCGACGTGGGCCAGGAGGAGATCGACGCCTGGGAGACCCGGTTCGGCAAACTGACCCACGTATGGCCGGCGACCCCCGCGCAATCCGGGATCATCTTCCACGGGATGCTGGCCGGTGCGTCGTACGACCCCTACCACGTTCAGTTGGTGTTCCAGCTGTCCAAGGAGGTCGATCCGGACCGGATGCGCCGGACCGGGCAGGCGCTGCTGGGGCGCTACGCCACCCTCCGTGCGGCGTTCGTCGACCGCGCGGACGGCGATGTCGTACAGGTGATACCGGAGGCGGTGACCCTGCCGTGGCAGTACCTCGACCTGACAGCGGCCGACGAGCCGGAGCGGACCGAGACGTTCGAGCGGTTCCTTGAGCGGGACCGGTCCACCCACTTCGAGGTGGATACCCCGCCGCTCTTCCGGCTGGCGCTGGTCGTCCTCGAACATGAACGGCCCGAACTCGTCCTGACGGCCCACCACACGCTCTTCGACGGCTGGTCCACGCCCATGCTGTTGCGGGATCTGCTCCTGCTCTACGCCTCCGACGGCGACCCGGCCGGTCTGCCCGGGATCCGCGACTACGGTGAGTTCCTCTCCTGGCTCGCCCAGCAGGACCAGGACGAGGCGGCACGGGTGTGGGCGACCGAACTCGAAGGGATCGAAGCGCCGACCCTGCTCGCTCCCGACTCCGCGACCGCGGATGACGACGGCCGCGAACAGGTCGAGATCACGCTCCCGCCCGACGAGTCGCGCGAACTGCCCCGACGCGCCGCCGATCTGGGCATCACCGTCAACACCCTGGTCCAGGGTGCCTGGGCGCTGCTGCTCGGCCAGCTCACCGGCCGTCAGGACGTGGTGTTCGGGGCCACCGTCTCCGGGCGCCCGCCCGCGGTGACGGATGTCGAGTCGATGGTCGGGATGTTCATCAGCACCGTCCCCGTACGCGTCACCTACGCGCCCGGCGACACCCTCGCCGAGGTCCTCACCCGGTTGCAGAGCCGGCAGGCCGCTCTGGTGGCACACCACCACTACGGGCTCGCGGAGATCCAGCGGGCCGTCGGCCTGCAATCCCTCTTCGATACGCTGGTCGTCTTCGAGTCCTACCCCATCGACCGGGCGGGGCTCAACGCCGCAACCGCCGCCGCGGACGGCATGGACTTCACCGGCTTCCGTCCGTCCGCGGGCAACCACTACCCGCTGTGCCTCACGGCGGCGGCCGACCCGGACCTCCAGCTCGTCATCCAGTACGCGCCGGGTGTCTTCGACCGTGACACGGTGGAGACGTACGCGGCCCGCCTCGTGCGGGTGCTACGGCAGTTGGCGGCCGACCCCGGGGTGAAGGTCGCGCAGGTCGACACCTTGGAGCCGGCCGAACGGGCCCTGGTGGTGGCCGAGTTCGATGACGCGCCCGTACCCACTCCGGACGCCACCCTCACCGGGCGCGTCGCGGCGCAGGTCACCCGGACCCCGGACGCGGTCGCCGTGGTCGCCGACGGCGCCTCACTCACGTACGCGGAGCTGGACGCCCGCGCCGAACGGCTCGCCGTCGAACTGGCCGGGCGCGGGGTGGGTCCGGAGACCGTGGTGAGCCTGGTCCTGCCGCGCACCGCAACTACGGTCGTGGCCATCCTGGCAATCCTCAAGGCGGGCGGGGCCTACCTGCCCGTCGACCCCGCCTATGCCGCCGCCCGCCTTCCCCGCATCCTCCCCGTCGCCCGGCCGCACCTGATCCTGGCCGACGCCGACACCCGCTCACTCGTTCCCGACACGGACATCCCCGTACTCGCCCTCGACGACATCGGCCTCCCGGCCGTGACCCAGGACGCCGCGGAAGCCGCGGCACGGCCGGCGGTCCGCCCCGACAACCTCGCCTACGTCGTCTACACGTCCGGCTCCACCGGTGTGCCCAAGGGCGTGAGCGTCACCCATGCCACCCTCGTCCATGGCGTGGACGCGCTGGTCACGCACGCCGGCATGGAGTCCGGCCGACGGGTGCTGCTCGCCGCCTCGTTCGGCTTCGACGTCGCCACCTTCGAGCTGTTCTCCGCGCTCACGACGGGCGGCAGTGTGGAAATCGTGCGTGACGTGCTGGAACTGGCCGAACGCGACACTTGGGACGTCGACGTCATCTGCTCGGTGCCGTCGGCCTTCGCCGAACTCATCGACCAGCTCCGTGACCGCATCCGGCCCACGGCACTGAACATCTCGGGGGAAGTGCTGACCCCGGCTCTGGCGGACCGGGTGCGCACGCTCTGGCCGGACGCCCGCGTCATCAACAGCTACGGCCCCAGCGAGACCTTCTATGCCACCGCCCACCTCCTGCACCCCGACCGGCCGTACGCCCCCGATGTGCCCATCGGCCGTCCCTTTCCCGGCGTGCGCGCCTACATCCTCGGCCCCGGTCTGACGCCGCTGCCCCCGGGCACACCGGGTGAGCTCTATCTGGCCGGGGCCGGACGCGGCTACCAGGGCCAGCCCGCCCTGACCGCCGACCGCTTCGTAGCCGACCCCTATGGGCCTCCCGGCTCACGCATGTACCGCACCGGCGACCTCGCCAGCCTCACCCCCGACGGCGAACTGCATCACCTGGGCCGCATCGACACCCAGGTGAAGATCCGCGGCTACCGAGTCGAACCCGGCGAGGTCGAAGCCGCCCTGACGGCCCATCCCCACATCGCCCAGGCCGCCGTCGTGGTCCGACAAGCCGGCGATACCCGCTATCTGGCCGCCTATCTCGTCCCGACCCACGGCGAGCGTGCCCCGAACCCGGCCGAACTGGGCGATCACTTGGCCGAGCGGCTGCCCGACTACATGGTCCCAGCCGCCTGCGTACCACTCGACCGGCTGCCCCTGTCCCCCAACGGCAAGCTCGACCACAAGGCCCTGCCGACCCCCGACCTCACCCCCACCACGCCTTTCCGGGCGCCCAGCACCGCCCGGGAGGTGGCCCTGGCCAAGCTGTTCGGCGAAGTGCTCAGTGTGGACCGGGTCGGCGTGGACGACGGGTTCTTCGCGCTCGGTGGGCACTCCCTGCTCGCCACCCGGCTGATCACCCGGGCCCGCGCCGAGATGGGGATAGAGATACCCATCCGCAAGATCTTCGACCTGCCGACTGTGTCCGCGCTGGCGGCGTGGTCAGAGGAATCGGCTGTTCCCCTCCGCCCCAGTTTGCTTGAGATGACCGTAGAGGAGTGAATCCAGTGATTCCGCTGTCGTATGCACAACGCCGTATGTGGCTTACCCACAAACTGGACCGAGGGGCGGAGACCTACAACATCTCCCCGACCTTCCGGCTGACCGGGCCGTTGGACCAGGAGGCCCTCGTCACGGCCATCCGCGACGTGGTCGGCCGGCACGAGATCCTGCGCACCACGTATGTGACGGACGACGACGATGAGCCCCACCAGCGGATCCTGCCGCCGGATGAGGTGTCGGTGCAGGTGCCAGTGGTCGTCGTGGCGTCCGAGGACCTGCCCGGCGCGGTCGACGAGGTCATCGCGCACCATTTCGACCTGGCGACCGAGATCCCGCTGCGGGCGACCCTGTTCCGCTGCTCCCCTGAGGAGCACCTCCTGGTCCTGGTGATCCACCACATCGCATCGGACGGCGTTTCGGGTGGGCCGCTGGCACGCGACCTGACCGCCGCCTACACCGCGCGACGGGAGGGTCGGGCGCCCCGGTGGGAGCCGTTGGCCGTGCAGTACAAGAACTACGCGCTGTGGCAGCGGAAGTTGCTCGGCGATGTGGCGGACCCGAGCAGTCTCGCGGCGGCGCAGGCCGAGTACTGGCGCGCGGAGCTGGCCGGGGTGCCGCAGCCGCTGAGCCTGCCACTGGACCGTCCGCGACCCGCGGAACGGAGTCTGGACGGCGACACGGTCGGCATCGTGGTGGAACCAGCGGTGGCGGCCGGGTTGCAGAAGCTCGCCGACGAGCGCGGGATGACCATGTCGATGGTCACTCAGGCCGCGCTGGCGGTGCTGCTGCGCAAGCTCGGCGGCGACGACGACGTGACGATCGGCAATCCGATCGCCGGACGAACCGACGAGGCACTGGCCGATCTGGTCGGGGTCTTCGTCAACACCCAAGTGCTGCGGGTGGATCTCTCCGCCGACCCGTCGTTCGCGGACCTTCTCGTGCAGGTGCGGGAGAAGGCGTTGGCGGCCTACGAGCACCAGGACCTGCCATTCGAGATGCTGGTCGAACTGATCAATCCGGACCGCTCCGCGGCGTACCAGCCGTTGTTCCAGGTGATGTTCGCCTGGCAGAACTTCGCGAAGCAGGACTTCGAACTTCCCGGACTCAAGGTGGAGTTCGAACAGCATCTCGTGTCGACCGCGATGTTCGACCTCTTCTTCAGTCTGGCCATGGACGCGTCGGGGGCGCTGCGGGGTGACCTCATGTACGCGACCCAGTTGTTCGACCGGGACACGGCCGAGGCATTCGCCGCTCGGTTCGTGCGTGTTCTGGAGCGGCTGGCCGCCGCCCCGCAGGTGCCGGTGAGCGCGATCGAGGTGCTGACGGAGGACGAGCGGGACCGGCTGGTACGACGGGTGAACGACACGGCCCATCCAGTGGCTGCGGTGACGTTGCCGGAGGCGTTCGAGGAGCAGGTGGAGCGGGCCCCGGACACAGTCGCGGTGATAACCGATCAGGAATCGGTGACCTACCGGGAGTTCAACCGGCGCGCCAATAGGCTGACGCACTGGCTGGTCGAACAGGGTGCGGGTGCCGAACAGATCGTCGCGGTACGCATCCCCCGTTCCGTGGAGATGATGGTGGCGATCTACGCGGTGGTGAAGGCGGGTGCGGCCTATCTGCCGTTGGACTCCGAGCTGCCCGAGGAACGGGTGCGGCAGATGCTGGACACTGCTCGGCCGCTGCTGGTGCTCGACGGAGAGCTTCCGGACGTGTCCGGGTACCCGGAGGTGAACCCGGAGCGGGAGCTGTCACCGGACAACGCCGCGTACGTCATCTTCACCTCCGGTTCCACTGGTGGCCCCAAGGGTGTGCAGGTGGCGCACCGGTCGATCATGAACCGGCTGAAGTGGGGTCTGGTGCACTTCGCGGTCACGGCCGAGGACCGCATGCTGCTGAGCACGACGGTGAGTTTCGATGCGTCGGTGCCCGAGTTGTTCGCGCCGCTCCAGGTCGGGGCTTCCGTCGTGGTCGCGCGTCCCGGAGGTCGCAGGGATCCCGCCTATCTGGCCGACTTGATCCAGCGCGAGCGGGTGACCGGCGCGGACTTCGTGCCCTCCCTGCTGGAGGCGTTCGTCGCCGAGCCCGCAGCCAAGAAGTGCACCAGCCTGCGCTGGATGGAGGTCGCGGCCGAGCCGTTCCCGGCCTCCCTCGCCAATGCGGTCACCGGTCTCCTGCCCGACTGTGGCGTGCACAACCTCTACGGCCCCACGGAGGCGACCGTCGAGGTGACGGCGTGGCAGCACGTGCCGGGGGCGGACCGGGTGCCGATCGGCGCACTGATCTGGAACACCCAGGGTTACGTGCTGGACGAGGTACTGCGTCCGGTCCCGCCGGGGGTGGCGGGTGACTTGTACCTCGCCGGTGCCGGGCTCGCCAGGGGCTACCTCGGGCAGACCGCACTGACTGCGGAGCGGTTCGTTGCCTGTCCCTTCGGACCTGGCGGCGCGCGGATGTACCGCACCGGTGACGTGGCGCGGTGGAACAAGGACAACCAGATCGAGTACATCGGGCGCTCCGACTCCCAGGTGAAGATCAGGGGGTTCCGGATCGAGCTGGGTGAGATCGAGGATGTGCTGGCCGAGCATCCCGGTGTGACGCAGGCGGCCGTCGTGGTGCGTGAGAATCAGCAGGGTGACAAGCGTCTGGTGGGCTATGTGGTGCCTGATCCGGATGCCGCAGTGACTGATGCCGCTGCCCAGGTGGACGAGTGGCGTCGGGTCCACGAGGACATGTATGCCGACTCTGCCGATGAAGCACTGGGCGAGGACTTCCGGCTGTGGAAGTCGGCGTACGACGCCGAGCCGATTCCGCGTGCGGAGATGCGGGAGTGGCGGGACACGGCGGTGGCGCAGGTGCTGCGGTTCGCGCCGCGGCGGGTGCTGGAGATCGGTGTGGGTGCCGGTCTGCTGCTGTCGGAGATCGTCGGTGAGGTCGAGGAGTACTGGGGCACCGATATCTCGGCCACGGTGGTGGACCGGGTCCGGGAGCAGGTCGCTGAGGCCGGCTGGGGTGACCGGACACGGCTGAGTGTTCAGGCGGCCGATGATGTCTCCGGGCTGCCCCGGGACAGGTTCGACACCGTGGTGCTCAACTCGGTGACGCAGTACTTCCCGAGCGTCGCCTATCTGGACCGGGTGTTGGGCGAGGCGATGGACCTCCTTGCGCCGGGCGGCCGACTGATCGTCGGTGACGTCCGCAATGCCGCGACACTCCGGCTTCTGCTGACCGCGGTGCAGCGTGCGGCGCGACCGCACGCCTCGCACGACGAGGTGCGGGCCATGGTGGAGCAGGCGGTGCTGGCCGAACGGGAACTGGTGGTCGCTCCGGAGTGGTTCGCCGAGTGGGCGGCGGAGCGTTCCGTAGGGGTCGACATCCGGCTGAAGGCCGGGCGGATACATAACGAGCTGACCCGACACCGCTACGAGGTCGTCCTGCACAAGGGGCCGGCCGATGTGCTCGACCTGGCCGGTGTGCCGACAGTGCTGTGGGGCCGGGAGGTGTCCGACCTGGCCGGCCTGGGCGACTGTGCGGACCGGGCGGGCGGCGGACCGGTACGGGTGACCGGGATCCCCAACGCGCGGCTGGTGGAGGAGGCCGCCGCGGCGTTGTCAGCGGGTGTGTTGGGTACGGTTGCCCCGCCTGCCGGGGCTCTTGATCCGGAGGACCTCGACGCATGGGCGCGGCAGCAGGGCCGGGATGCGGTCGTCACCTGGTCGGGCGAGGCCGTCCACACCCTCGATGTGGTGCTGCTGCCCGAGCAGCTCACTCTGACCGGGGGATTCGTTCCCAGCGCCGTGGCCAGGCCGACCAGGGCGAACACCCCCGCCCTGGTCACATCGATCGGCCCGCTGCTGACCGCGCTGCCCGAGTACCTGCGCGCGCGTCTACCGGACTACATGGTCCCGGCAGCGGTGGTGCCGCTTCCCGAACTTCCGTTGACTCCGGCCGGCAAGCTCGACCGGCGGGCGCTGCCGGCGGAGGCCACGACCACCACGAGCGACGGAGAACCACGCAACGCACACGAAGAGAAGCTGTGTGCCATCTTCGGCGAGCTGCTCGACGTGGAGCGGGTCGGTATCGACGACGACTTCTTCGTGCTCGGCGGGCACTCGCTCCTGGCCACCCGGCTCAGCGCCCGCATCCGCAAGCGGTTCGGTGTCGACATGCCCGTCAGGACGATCGTCCGGTACCCCACGGTGTCCGAACTGGCCGCGCTGGTGCTCGTCGGCGGTATCCCCGACGAGCACGTGGACTCGTTCGCGGTAGTGCTGCCGCTGAACCGGGATTCCGGTACGGGCAAGCCGCCGGTGTGGTTCTTCCACGGAGGGGGTGGGCTCGGCTGGGCGTACTTCACCTTCGCGCCGTACGTGCAGCACCGCCCGGCCTACAGTCTGCAGTCCCGCGGCTACAACGGCACGGAACCGCTGGCGGGAACGGTGCAGGAGATGATCGACGACTACCTCGCCCAGATCATCAAGACCCAGCCGGAAGGGCCCTACTATCTGGTCGGCTGGTCCTTCGGCGGCCCGGTCGCGCACGCCATCGCGGAGGCCCTGGACCGGCGCGGGCAGGAGGTCGCCCTCCTGGCCATCCTGGACAGCCAACCGGCGAGTGACGACCCGGATAACGGGTTCCGGCATGTAGCCGGCCGGACGCAGGAGCTCTACCGGGCGGATCTCGAGGAAGTCTTCGGCAAGTTCATGAACACCAGCAACATGGACAGCTTCCTGGACAACATGTCGAAGGTGGGCACCAACAACCTGAACAGGATGGCCGAGTTCCAATCGCCGGTCTACCGCGGCGATGCGCTGTTCTTCAACGCCACGGTTGACCGGCCCGAAGGAGTGCCGAGCTATGCGGCCGACTGGCGGCCGTTCGTCCTCGGTTCCATCGAGGAGTACGACGTGGACGCGGCGCACGAAGACTTGCACATGCCCAAACCCGCGGGCCAGATCATGAAGGTCATCAGCCGCAAGCTGGCGGAGTGACGGGAGGTCTCGACTCTCGAACTCCCCACCGGCCGGGACGACGGGGTGGATACGTGTGACGTCGTCCCGGTGACCTGTCAGTGAAACGCCACAGAAACAGCCCGGTTCCGTTGCGACCACGCTCCCTTCGCGACCGTCATTGCCGTGCACCCGGCCGGTCACGACCAAGGACGCCCCGGATCCGGATCAACGAACCAATGAATGGATGACGGGGGTTGGTCGGAGTGGTAGAACCCGGCATGTCCACGGCTGATCGGGCCCGGACCACGCTGCTGTGCGTGCCGTTCGCGGGTGCGGGAGCCTCGTTCTTCCATCCGTGGCGGGCACTGGCCGCCGGCCGCTGGCAGGTGGTCCCGGTCGAACTGCCCGGCAGGGAGCGGCGGATCCTGGAGACGCCGTACCGAAGTGTCGTCGAAGCGGCCAAGAACTCGGTCGACGACATTGTCGCGGGCCTCGGTGAAGGGGCACGGGCCGTGCTGTTCGGGCACAGCCTCGGCGCAGTTCTCGCGTACGAGTTGGTGCATCTGCTGAGCGCGCGGGATGTGTGCGTCGAGCGGCTGGTCGTGAGTGGTTCGCCGGGACCGTGGACGCAGCGGGAGCGGCGGGCGACGGGGCTACCGGACGAGGAGTTCCTCGTCCGGGTCGAAGAGTTCGCGGGGTTCCGGCACCCGGCTCTCGACCATCCGGAGATGCGTGAGCTGATCCTCCCCGTGTTGCGGGCAGACTGCGAAATGCACGAGAACTACGTACCGAGCATCGACGAACCGGTGGGGGTGCCGATCTGTTCGATCCGGGGCAGCTCCGACGGCCTGGTCCAAGCGGAACATGCGCAGGAATGGCGGAGCGCTACCACGAGTGGGTTCAGCTATGCGGAGTTGCCGGGCGATCACATGTACCTGGTCGATCAGGCCCGGAAGGTGCTGGACCTGATCGAGGCGGAATCTGCCTGCGGTGGCTCGTGCCCCGTGCCGGAAGCGCGCGAATTCTGAGAATCCCCTAGGAGAGTTACCGCCCTCAACCGTTCGACAAGGTAATCAAGGAGACAGCGATTATGGCTGAGCCGATCGTGAGCCTGCTGAACCCCGAATTCGAAGAAGACCCCATCGGAGCCTTCGCGCGCCTGCGGGAAAGGTCCCCGCTCGTTCGCATCGGGTTCCCGGGTGGGCCGCCGGTCTGGATGATCACACGGAGCGAAGAGCTCAAGAAGGCGTGGAGTGACCCGCGACTCGTGACGAACATCAGCAATGTGCCGGGCCATCGAGGGCCCAGCATCGCGGACCAGGTGCTCGCCACTCTCGATGTGCCGAACGAGATGCTGCGCTACTTCACCTCCAACCTGATGCTCCAGGACGGCAAGAATCACACGCGGTTGCGCCGCCTGGTGGCGCCCGCGTTCACCGTCCGGCGCATGAAGGCACTGCGACCGCGTATCGAAGAGGTTTCTGCCCGGCTCCTCGACGCCTTGGCGCAGAAGGGATCCGGCGACCTCCTGCGGGAGTACGCCACACCGTTGACCGGTGCTGTCATCTGCGATCTCGTCGGCATCGACGAGGCCGATCAGCCACAGGTACGGCAGTGGATGGACGAGTACGCCAACGTCGACCACGACTTCACCGCCAGTGCCTTGGGCCTGTTCGAGTACACCAAGGAGCTCATCGAGCGACGCCGGGCCGAGCCCGCGGATGACATGATCTCCACGCTGGTGCAGCCGATGGACGAGGACGGGGACCGGCTCAGCGAGGACGAGATAGTCTCGATGGTCGGCGTACTGGTGAACGGCGGGTACCATTCCACCGCCCATTTCATTCCCAACGCCGTTCTCACCCTCCTCGACAATCCGGATCAGGTAGCCCTACTGCGCGCCAGGCCGGAAGCATTGCCGCACGCCATCGACGAGTTGATGCGGATCGCGAATCCCATCCCGAACGCCGGACCGCGGTACGCGGCCGAGGACATGGAGCTCGCCGGGGTCGCGATCTGCAAGGGCGATGCGGTGACCGGATCTCTTCAGTCCGTCAACTACGACCCCCGGGTTTTCTCCGAGCCCGAGCGGTGCAATGTGGAGCGGGTACTGAAGCGTGGGGAAGGTCATCTCGCCTTCGGCGCGGGCCCGCACCGCTGCATCGGCGCGGCGCTCGCCGAACTCGAAGGCACGGTAGCTCTCGATCACCTGTTTATCCAGCACGACAGTCTGGAACTCGCGGTGAAGAGCAGCGAATTGAGGTACCGGGAGCTGATCCCCGGCGGCGCCCGGCTGTTCTCCGCGTTTCCCGTACGCCTGTGAGGACCTGTCCGACGACTCGCGCGGGCGCCCCCGAACACATCGTGTTCGGGGGCGCCTGTATGTGTACATGACCCGGATGACCCGTGCGGTACTGGCTCACGACCTTGCTCTGGACGTGGAACACATGACGCCCTCCGGAAGTGACCACCCGGGGCCGGCACGTCCTTCGCCGGCCGGCCGATGGTCCACCGTAGGGAACGGCGCACCATCGGCCGGTGAGGAGGGGATCAGCGCTTGACGGTGCCTTCGCGCAGACGGTCGATCATGTGCCGAGTCGTCTCGATCGGGCTCTCGTCGGGAAGGCTCCCCGTACGCGGCGGCAGCGCCTCGTTGAGCGCGGCCACTCGGTCGTTCCAACCGTCCTGCCCGGCGAAGGGAACCGTCTCGCCCTCCTGGTGAGCGGGGAACGGGCGATAGCTGTTCAGGCCGTTGGTGTCGGCTCCGCGTACGAGCAGGGGGTCGAGATAGATGCCCTCGCTGTGGATCCGCGTGGTCGTCGAGATGTAGCCGATGTCGAGACCGCACCGTCGTTTGGCGGAGGTGTTCGCCTCCGAGCAGTGCAGCAGATGGGGATGGTGGATCGAGACGTCGCCCGGCTGGAGTTCGATGTCCACGACTCCGCGCTCCTCCGCCCACTCCCGCACCAGATTCTCGTCGGCGGCGGAGAACAGCATGTTGGGCTCGTCCGTGCGGACCGAAGGTTTGTGCAGCGGCAGTACGTGACTACCGGGGATCATCCGCAAGCAGCCGTTCTCCGTGGTGCTCTCGTCGACGGCCAGCCACACCGTCAGCGCCTCCATCGGACTCAGCGTCCAGTAGGCGCCGTCCTGGTGCCACAGGACGGGCTGCCCGTCGTACGGGGGCTTGCAGATGTAGTGGGCGGTGAAGCATGCCAGATTCGGGCCGAGGAAGAACTCGGCGATGTCCACCAGACGGGACTCCGAGACCAGACGTGCCCAAAAGGCGTCGTTGCGGATCAGCGGATGATGGAAGTGTTCGGGGCGCAAGTCCGGATACTTACGGGTGAGCCAGTCGACATGGGCGCGCGCCTCGTCCAGGAGATCCGATGGCACGACGTTGCGGATGATAGAGAAGCCCTGCTCGGCGTAGTCCGCCGCAGCCTTTTCCAGAAGGCCATCGCCAAGTCTTTTCATGCGTCGGCTCCTTCTCAGGTCTGCCAGTTTATTGCCGTGCAGAATAAGTTAAATGGAGCCGCCATGGCTTACTGTCCGCCAGCTCTTGGAGTTTGGTCCCGATAACGCGGTCCCGTGGCCAACCGCAGCAGCGCGCGCCGGACCATTCCGCGGTTCCTCGGCAGTGCAATACTCTGCCCTCGGAGCAGGGGAGTGTCAATCGTGGATCCGCCTCTGGCGAATCCGAGGTCGCCGTGGGAGATGAATAGACACCCTCCGGCAAGATGAGCGGGCGCAGAATCGACCCTGCGTGATCGATATCGCTGCCGATCTCCACAGGGCAACGACCCTTGTCGGCGGAGTGGACTACGGATCAAAATACGATGACAGGCGCCGACCTAAGCGTCGGCGCCTGTCATCCAGGTATTTTGTGAGGCTGTTGATCCGGTAACCCACCGGGTGCTCGCGGTGCGGAGACGCTGCCGACGGAGGGTGATTGTCCTGCTGACGGGACAACCCCTACACCGCCCTGGCAGGGGACGAGCGCGGGCGGAGGCCCCCGCGCTCATGCCGCCTACTTCGGGTCGCGGTCGAACTGTGCCTTCGACCAGCGGTAGCCGAGGACGGAGATGCCCACGCACCAGGCGATGCTGATCCACCCGTGGTTGCCGATCTCGGTGCCGAGCAGCAGGCCGCGCAGCGTCTCGATGGCGGGGGTGAAGGGCTGGTACTCGGCGAACGGCTGGAACCAGCCCGGCATCGTGTCGGCCGGGATGAAGGCGCTGGAGATGAGCGGCAGGAGGATCAGCGGCATCGCCATGTTGCTCGCGGCTTCGGCGTTCGGGCTGGCCATGCCCATGCCGACCGCGATCCAGGTGAGTGCCAGGGAGAACAGTGCGAGGATCCCGAACGCCGCCAGCCACTCCAGGACGGTGGCGTCGGTGGACCGGAAGCCGATGGCCACCGCAACAACACCGACAAGGATCAGGCTGGCGAGGACCTGGAGCACGCTCCCGACGACGTGTCCGATGAACACGGACCCGCGGTGGATGGCCATGGTGCGGAAGCGGGCGATGATGCCCTCGGACATGTCGGTGGCGACGGACACCGCGGCCCCGATCACGGTGCTGCCGATGGTCATCATCAGAATGCCCGGGACGATGTAGGCGATGTAGTCGGAACGGTCCGCGCCGCCGCCTCCGATGCCTGCGCTCATCACGTCGCCGAAGATGTAGACGAAGAGCAGCAGCATCATGATCGGCGTGAGCAGCAGGTTCAGCGTCAGGGACGGGTAGCGCCGCGCGTGGAGGAGGTTGCGGCGCAGCATGGTGTTCGAGTCACGGACGGCGAGTGAGAGGGAGCTCATCGGGCGTTCTCCTTGGACTGGGCAGGGACCTTGGTGCTGCCTGTGAGGGCGAAGAACACGTCGTCGAGGTCGGGGGTGTGCACGGTCAACTCGTTCGCCTCGACGCCGACCGAGTACAGCCAGTCGAGGATGGAGCTCAGCTCGCGCTGGCTGCCGTCGCTGGGGAGTTGGAGCGCCAGTGCCTCGTCGTCCCGGGCGGCCTCGCGCAAGGCGGAGGCGGCCGATTGGTAGGCGGCCGGGTCGGTGAAGCGGAGCCGGACGTGCCCGCCGGGGATGAGCCGCTTGAGCTCCTCGGCGGTGCCTTCGGCGGCGATTTTGCCGTCGTTGAGCACGGCGATGCGGTTGGCCAGTTCGTCGGCTTCTTCCAGGTACTGAGTGGTGAGGAAGACGGTCACCCCGTCGGCGACGAGTTCGCGGATGATCTGCCACATGTCGTGGCGGCTGCGGGGGTCGAGGCCGGTGGTGGGCTCGTCGAGGAAGATGATCCGCGGGTTGCCGACCAGGGTCATGGCGAGGTCGAGGCGGCGCTTCATGCCGCCCGAGTAGGTGGAGGCGGGCTTTTGGGCGGCGTCGGTGAGGTCGAAGCGCCTCAGTAGTTCGGCGGTTGCCTGCCGGCCATCGCGCTTGGTCAGGTGGTGCAGGTCGGCCATGAGGAGCATGTTCTCCTCGCCGGTGATCAAGCCATCGACGGCGGAGAACTGACCGGTGACGCCGATCGCGGCGCGCACGGCCTGGGGAGCGGTGGTGATGTCGTGGCCCGCGACCTGGGCCTGCCCGCCGTTGGCGGTGATGAGGGTGGAGAGGATCTTGACGGCGGTGGTCTTGCCGGCGCCGTTCGGGCCGAGCAGCGCGAAGACGGACCCGGCCGGGATGTTCAGGTCGATGCCGTCGAGGACGGTCTTGTCGCCGTACGACTTGCGCAGACCGACAGCGGAGATGGCGGCGGACGACGGGTGACCGTCCCCCTTTTTGGGTGTGGGCATGACAGATGAAGGCATGGAGCCCTCCCTCTCGAAGGCTGAAGTGATGCGGGGATCGGGCGAGATGAGGCTGGTGGGGGTATGGAGGCGCTCAGACCTTGGCGCGGAAGATGTCGATGTTGCCCCAGTTGGTCCGTGCGCGTACCTTGACGGTGTCCTCGGTCGGCTCCGGGGCCTCGGACGCGGTGAGCGTGTTGCGTACCTGCCCGTGGTTGGTGTTGACGTCGAGCCAGGCAGCGGCCCCATCGCGGATGCCGACCTCGATGGAACCGTTGGAGGTCTCCAACTGGACGTTGCCGCAGGCGACGTCGGCGATGCGGAGGAGACCGTTGGTGGTGGTGCCGGTGACCGATGCCTCGGCGCGCGCGATGTCGATGACGCCGTTGGTGCCGTTCACCCGCAGCTCGCCGGTCACGGCCCCGACGGTCGTGGTGCCGTGCGAGTTCTTGAGGACGGCGGGGCCGTCGACGAGGCCGACGCGCACGTTGCCGGTGCTGCTGGTGATCTCGGCCAGGCCCTCGACCCGGTCAATGGTGCTTGAGCCGTGCGATGCCTTCAGTTGCAGTGGGCCCGTGGTGTCGATGCGGACGTCGCCGGCCGAGGTCGTCACGCGGACTGTGCCGAGCCGGCCCTCACCGATCACATTGGTACCGGCGCCGTTCATGTCGATGTCGGAGCCGGTGGGCAGTTCGACCGTCACGTCGACGGTGCCACCGCGCCCGAGCGGATTGGCCTTGGGGGTGGTGACGGTCAGGACGCCACTCGCGTAGGTGACCTTGGTCTGGTCGGCCGTCCGTACGTCCAGTTGCTTCTGCGGGTCGCGGGGCTGTACCTCGGCGACGGTGTCGCGGCGGTCGCCCGCGGTGAACCGGATGGAACCGGCGTACACGTAGGCGGTGACCGAAATCGGTTCGGGAGTATCGAAAGAAGGCATGGCTGTCCCGTTCTTATGGGTCCTGGGGCGGTTCCCGCTGGTGGGGCGTGGTGCGGGTGAAGTGGTGCGGGTGGGGCTAGCGCACCCAGCCCGTGAAGTTCTGTCCGATGGTCTGGGTCCGCTCCGTCGGCCGCGGTCGCCCGCCGCCGTCGACCGCGGCCGAAACGGCGCGCACCAGCCACGCGTTGACGGACAGGCCCTCACGGGTCGCGGCCTCTTCGGCGCGCGACTTGAGGTGGGCCGGCAGGCGCAGATTGACGCGGGCGGTGCCGCTCTCGTCGCCGTCGGACGGGGCCGGGGCCCTGAGCGGTTCGACGGGCGGTGCCTGCTCCGCGGGGGTGTCGTCGGTCGGTGGCAGTGTCACCACGAAGTCGGGGTCGAGTCCGCGCAGTCGTATGTCGACCGAGCCGGGGGCGAGCTCGTGGGTGATCTCGTCCATCGCGTCGGAGAGCACATTGAGCATGGTCAGCCGGATCGCCGAGGCCAGGGGAGTGGTGAGTCTCTCGGCCAGCTCGCGGGCATCGTCCCCGCAGGCGTCGGCGGCCACCGCGAGTTCGCGGTGGATTGAGTCAACGTACGGGGTCAGCTCCATGACGCTATGGTGGCACCACATTGGCACACGCGCAAGCCTGAGTGGTGTCCTGTGTCGAGCGGAATCAGGGAGAAGTGGCCTGAACTGCGGAAAAGTGGAGCAGAAGTGAGCCACTGTGGCGCCACGCTCGAACGGGCGTCCTGCACGGCCTGAAGGGCACATAACGACGCCGGATGGCACCCCTATGGCACCATCCGGCGTCCTGATGTGTCATGTAGGCCGGCTCGAAGGTGACACCACGCCGCGCCACGGTCTCAGTGGCGGCTGTGGCCGCGGATCACGGGGGGACTGCTCGCCGACACCGCCATCCGCGCCTCACCAGTCGAACGCCTCGCCGTCGGTCCGCTTCTCGATGCAGTACCTGCGGAAGGCTCGGGCCTTGGTGATCATGCCAAGGTCCCCGGTGCGCCGGGCGGCCTCCTCGTACCACTCGAACACCGAGGTGGCAGGTGCGCGCCGTTCGAAGTGGAGCGTGGCGAATCGACGGAAGTCCGACCGCATGGTCGCCGGGGTCAACGGTCGTCCGGAGCCCAGGAGCTCTTCGAGCTCCGCTTCTGTCGCCTCAGGTCGTTCGATGATCCGGATCGGCTCGGTCGCGGGAACGTCGTTGCGGATCGCGACGGGCTCCTCGGCATCCGAGAAGTCGAGACAGAGGGAGAGCCGGGCGGTCTCGGCGGAACTGCAAGCGGAATGGGGGGCAGTCGTGTGTATCTTCCACACCTCACCGCGGCGCAGGTGATAGACGATGTCATTCTCTGAGTGGAGGGATTCCTCAGAGGTGCGCAACGGAATCTGCAACCTGGTTCCTGGCTCAGCGAATTCAAGGAAGTCCACGTGTGGGGCCATGACTCCGTCACGGAGGCTGAAGATACGCACCCACTGCAACCGGTCCAGGGAAAAATGCCCGGTCACCAGGGACATGATGCCCGGCAACTGCCTCCCCAGTTCGGTGAGGGCCAGGCGGCCACTGTGGGGGCGGAAGGCGATGTCGGATTCTGCGCCGCTGCCGTTGGCCAGCACATGGCACGTCCACGACCCGAAGGTGAGGGCGTCATACTCGCCTCCGTACTCGTGGCGGTCCACGACGGAGAATTCAGAATCCAGATCGTATGAGTCGATGGGCAGCACCGCGAGCCGTTGCGACTTAAGCAACTAAATCCCCCTCAGTATGCGATTGGTTTGACGCACCCGGAAACTGCTGGATATTCCTCCGGATCGTCACCTGGCTGCTCCCGAGGTCGAATGGCCCAGGGAGTGTGGCAGGCTAGCCGCACATTGTGGGTCATAGCCAGAGAGTTGTGGGTAATAGTCAGCGAGCGCAGTCGTCCGCGTGGGTAATGACTGCTCTACGATCGTCGGTGAAGGCACGCTCACCCATGTCGCGCAGGTCTTCCTCGTTCACCGCCACCTCCTGTCCTGTCAGCGGGACAACCGGTGCCCCCGGCTAGGTGTCCGCCCGGTCATCTCTTGCGCGGGGTTTCCTCGGCTCTTTACCGTGGCGTCCCGATGGTGTCCCCCCGATGACGCCCTCCGATGGGGTCGGGTAAATGATCAATGTCGGGACGGCGTCGCGGACACCAGCAGCCGGCCATGGCTTGTCGATGCACACTTCACCTTCTGCTCAGACCGGACACCACCGGTGCGCTGTGAGCAGAAGAGAATCACCAGAGACTCGTCCCGTTCGGCGGAGAAGGAAGGGCTGGAAATGGCATTGGGGCCGGGGGTCCACCAGCGAGATGGACAGGATGGGGCGTCAGAACCACAAGCCGCGCCTTCAAGCGCGCCGGCGCCACTCGTGCAGGAGATCTCGGCGCTGTGGGGGGAATACCTCGGCGGTTGCGAGGTCGCGGCCGATGACGACTTCTTCGCGCTCGGCGGCAATTCTCTGATCGGGATCAGGATCATCGACCGAGTGTCACGAGACTACGGCGTTGAACTGTCCGTGCGCGATTTCTACCTGGCGCAGACCCCGGCCCAGGTCGCCGAGTTGATCGCTCAAGGGAGGGCGCGGACGTGAGGTTGACACCGGGTACCGGGAGCGACATCGATCTCGGCCGAGTCAACCTGTTCGATCTGAACCTCTACAGCTCGGGCGATCCGCACGCGATCTGGGACGTGATGAGGAGGAAGGCGCCCCTGCACCACCAGGTCCTGCCGGACGGCCGGGAGTTCTGGTCGGTGACTCGATACGACGACGTCTCCCGCGTGCTCAGTGACCACCGTGCGTTCACCTCGGAGCGTGGCACGGTCGTCACCCACCTCGGCATGGACGATGTCGCGGCGGGCAAGCTGCTGACGTCCACCGATCCGCCGCGACACACCCAGGTCCGCAGGGCGATCGGTGCCGGGCTCACCGCGCGGGCGCTGGCGTCCTGGGAGGACCGGATCCGGCAGGTGATCGTCCGCTTCCTCGAACCGGCGAGCGATGGCGATGTCTTCGACCTGGCCGAGCAGGCGCTGCTCCTCCCCGCGATCGTCACGGGCCCCATTCTGGGGATCCCGGAGCGTGACTGGGACGAACTCGTCCAGCTAACCGCGATGGTGACGGCACCCTCGGACCCGCACTTCCAGCACGGGAGCGAAGCCGCGACGCTGGCCATCTCCCACCACGAACTCGTCAGCTACGTCACCGAGTGGGTCAAACGGCGGCGGCTGGCCGGAGGCGCGGACGGGAGCCTGCTCGACCACCTCATGAGCGCCCGCGTGGGGGACGCGCCGTTGACCGACGAGGAGATCGCTCTCGACGGCTACAGCATTCTCCTGGGTGCCAACGTGACGACGCCGCATACCGTCGCGGGCACGGTGCACGCCCTCATCGAGCGGCCCGAGCAGTTCGCGAAGGCACAGGCCGACCCGTCGCTGGTGCCGAACCTGGTCGAGGAAGGGCTGCGCTGGTCATCGGCCGCGTGCAACTTCATGCGGTACGCGGTGGACGACGTCCGGATCGGCGGGGGCACGATCCCGGCCCGTGGGGCGGTCGTCGCGTGGATCGGTTCGGCCAATCGGGACGAGTCCCAGTTCCCGGATCCGCACGCGTTCGACGTCACGCGGAGCGGCGCGAAGCGCCAGGTCGCGTTCGGGTTCGGGCCCCACTTCTGCGTCGGGGCACCGCTGGCCAGGATGACCCTGCGCATCTTCTTCGAAGAACTGCTCCAGCGGTTCGGATCGATCGACCTCGCCGGCGAACCGCAGCACCTGCGGTCGTACTTCATCGCCGGAATGACCCATCTCCCCATCGTCGTGCAGAATCGAAGGACGCCATGACACCTGGCTCCGGCACCGCCGCGTCGCCGTGGTTCGTCCGGCCGTCGTCCCCCGCGCACCCCGCCCGCATCTTCTGCTTCCCCTTCTCCGGGTCCGGGGCTTCGGCCTTCAGCGCCTGGCCGGCCGTCATCGACGACATCGAGGTCTGCCCGGTACAGTTCCCGGGTCGCGAGAACCGGCTGTCCCATCCGCACTACGGCACCTACGAGAACCTCGCCGCCGACTTGGCCGACTCGTTGGTGCCGCTGATCGATCGGCCCTTCGCGTTCTTCGGGCACTGTGCGGGCGCGCTGCCCGCGGTCGAGACCGTGGTCCGGCTCGCCGCTCTCGGTCTGCCCGGACCGGACTGCCTCTTCGTGTCGGGCCAGCCGGCACCGCACGACGCCTCGCGCGACCGGATGCTCACCATGACCGAACCCGAACTCCGCGCCGAGGTGGTGTCGTTCGTTCGCAGCCGAGGGATCGAACTACGACCGGACATGATCGACATGGGGCTGTCCGTGCTGCTCAGCGATCGAGCCGCCGCGCGGGCGTACCGGCGGGCGGAGCCGGTCGTGGTGCGATGCCCGATCGTCGTCGTGCACTGGCGGGACGACCCGGAGGTAAGCCTCGATCAGCTCCAGGGATGGCGTCAGTACTCGGATTCGGTCGACTTCCGGGTCGTCGACGGCGGGCATCACGCGTTCGCGGACGCGCCCGACGCATTGCGGAAGGTGTTGACCTGTTGGCGGTGAACGGAGTGCAGCCCGCAGTAGCTGTCATCGGTATGTCGTGCCGTTTCCCCGGCGTTCACGACCTGGGGGGATTCTGGCGCTTACTGCTCGACGGGAAGTCGACCGTCGGAAGGTTCCCCGAACATCGAGCAGGCGCCTCGAACTCCACTGCGCACCCGGACACGGCCACCGTGACCTCGGGTTCGTTCTTCGAGTCCATCGACGGGTTCGACGCGCCGTTCTTCGGCACGGGTGCGGCGGAGGCGGCTGCCATGGACCCGGTGCAGCGGCTGGGTCTTGAGCTCGCCTGGGAGGCAGTGGAGGACGCCCGTGTCCCGGCGACCGCGCTTGCGGGCCGCGAGATCGACGTACTGGTCGGTGCCGCGTCCTCCGGGTACGACGTGCTGCGCCGGCTGTCCCGGAGCGACCGGTCCGACCACTACGCCGCGCTCGGTTCGAGCGGCGCGTTGATCGCGAACCGGATCTCCCATCTGTTCGACGTCCGCGGCATGAGTTTCTGTGCGGACTCGGGCCAGTCCTCCTCCCTCGTGTCGTTGGCGCTGGCATGTGAACGGATACACGTCGGCGCGGTCGACATGGCGCTCGTGGGCGGGGTGAACCTGATCGTCGATCCGGAGGCGGGACTCGGCCTGGCAAATCTGGGCGCCCTGTCGCCCGACGGTCGCTGCTTCGCCTTCGACGAGCGGGCCAGCGGTTTCGTACGGGGGGAGGGCGGCGGATTCGCCCTGCTGAAGCGGCTCGACCTCGCCGTAGCCGACGGTGACCACATCTACGCGGTGGCCCGTGGCTGGAGTGTCGGCAGCGGTGGCGCCTCCTCCCGGATGCCGGACCCCAGCCCCGGTGCGCAGTCGGCGACGGTGCTGTCCGCTCTGCGACGCGCGGCCGTCCCGTTCGACGATGTCGACTACGTCGAGGCCCACGGCACCGGAACACGCCTTGGCGATCCGGCCGAGATATCCGGCCTGCGCGAGGTGTTCCGCGCGACCGGCCGCAGCCGCCCCTTGGTGATCGGCTCGGTGAAGACGAACGTCGGACACCTGGAGCCGGCCGCGGGGATCGTCGGCTTCTTGAAGGCGGCGCTCTGCCTGGACCGCGCTGAGCTGGTTCCGAGTCTGAACTTTCGATCCCCGAACCCCGCCATGCCCGACTTCCGTAAGGACTTCGAAGTGCTCAGCACGGCACGGCCCTGGCCGAGTGCGCCGGGCCGGCCGCGGGGGGCGGGGGTGTCGGCGTTCGGGATGGGTGGCACGAACGCACACGTGATCCTCGAAGAGGCGCCAGGGGGGCGGATGGAGGCATCTGCCGTGGGCGCGCCGGGCGCGGCCGGACCGAGGGAGAGCATGGGCCCGTCCTCCGCGGTACTGCCGTGGGTGCTCTCGGCGCGGTCGGGGCCCGCACTGCGGGAGCAGGCGGCGCGGCTGCGCGGTCTCGTGGCCGCGGACGCGTCGCTGTCGGCGGCCGATGTGGGGTACTCGCTGGTGTCGACGCGGTCGTCGTTCGAGCACCGGGCGGTACTGCTGGGCGGTGACCGTGCGGAGCGGCTGGTCGGCCTGGACGCGCTGGTGGCGGGCGAGGACTCGGCGCGGGTGCTCCGGGGAGTGGTCGAAGGACCGGTAGGTCCCGTGGTCTTCGTGTTCCCCGGTCAGGGCTCGCAGTGGGACGGTATGGGAAGGCAGTTGTACGCGGAGTCGGAGGTCTTCGCGCGCGGGATCGACGCGTGTGCGCAGGCCCTGGCACCGTGGGTGGACTGGTCGCTGGTGGATGTGCTGACCGGTGCGGAGTCGGCCGCGTCGCTGGACCGGGTGGACGTGGTCCAGCCGGTGCTGTTCGCGGTGATGGTGTCGCTGGCCCGGGTGTGGCGCTCGCTTGGGGTGACACCGGACGCGGTGATCGGTCACTCGCAGGGAGAGATCGCCGCGGCGTGCGTGTCGGGCGCGCTCTCGCTTGAGGACGCGGCGCGCATCGTCGCCCTGCGCAGCCGGGCCCTGACTGAACTCACCGGGCTGGGCGGTGGGATGAGCGTGGTGTTCGCGTCCCCCGCATGGGTCCGGAGCCAGATGGGACAGTGGTCCCGGCGGCTCTGTGCGGCCGCGATCAACGGGCCGGCTTCGGTGGTGCTCTCCGGGGACGACGAGGCGCTGGACCAGTTCGCCGCGATGGCCGCCGGCGAGGGGGTCCGGATGCGTCGGGTCACGGTCGACTACGCGTCACACTCCCACCACGTCGAACGCATCCGTGATCGTCTGCTCGTGGACCTCGCCGACGTCTCGCCGAAGGAAACGGCGGTGGAGTTCCACTCCACGGTCACCGGGGAGGTGCGCGACCCCCAGACGCTCGACGGCTCGTACTGGTACGACAACCTGCGCTCCATGGTGCGATTCGGCGAGGTCGTCGAGCGCCTGATGCGTGAACGCGGTGGAACGTTCGTGGAGGTCGGTCCGCATCCGGTGCTCGGGGTGGCGATGGCGGAGACTGCCGACGCGCTGGCCGCCTCGCCGCCGGTGGTGGCCACCCTGCACAAGGACGACGGGAGCGCGGGCAGGGTCCTGGCATCGCTGGCCGAGCTGTATGCACGAGGTACACCGGTGAACTGGGAGGCGGTGTTCGCCGTCCATCGACCACGCCGGATCGACCTGCCGACCTACGCGTTTCAGCGGCAGCGGTACTGGCTGACGGCACCCGACGACACCGGAACCACGGAGACGGGCTCCACCGCGCAGGTGATCGGGTCGCTGGCGTCGGCCCTCGAGCTCGTGTGCGCCGCGACCGCAGCGGTGCTGAGCACGAAGGACGCGGCCCTGACGGGTGTCGATCTCGCGGCGAGGTCGAGCGAAACCTTCAAGGACCTGGGTTTCGACTCCGCCATGGCCGTCCGGCTGCGCAACCGGCTCACCACGGTGGCCGGTGTGCGGCTCCCGGCCACCGTCGCGTTCACCTACCCCACCCCGCGAGCGCTCGGACACCACATCTTCTCCCTCCTCACGCCGGAAGTGCCCGATACCCCGGACCCGGAGAGTCCGGAAGATCGTAGTGATGACGAACTGTACGAACTGATCGACCGCGGATACGTCTGAGCGACTGTTGGGGAGGCATGGGTGGAGGACATCGACAAGCTTCGGTCCTACCTGCGACGCGCCGTCGGCGACGCGCAGACGCTGCGCGAGCGGGTGCGCGAGCTGGAGGAGTCCGCTCGCGAGCCCATCGCGGTCGTCGGTGTGGGCTGTCGCTTCCCGGGTGGGGTGATGTCCCCCGAAGATCTGTGGCGACTGGTGTCCGACGGTGTGGACGCGGTGGGTGACTTCCCGCAGGACCGTGGTTGGGACGTGGAGGCGCTCTACGACCCGGATCCCGAGGCGCGCGGGAGGACGTACACCCGGTCGGGCGGGTTCCTGTCCGGTCTCGCCGAGTTCGACGCGGCGTTCTTCGGCATCAGCCCGCGCGAGGCGCTGGCGATGGATCCGCAGCAGCGGTTGATGTTGGAGACGTCGTGGGAGGCGCTGGAGCGGGCGGGTATCGACCCGTCCGCTCTGCGGGGCTCGGCGACCGGGGTGTTCACCGGGATCTACGGGGTCGACTACGGCCCGCGGATGGGCGGCGGGGCGGCCGCCGATGTGGAGGGTTTCGCGATCGCGGGGACGTACACCAGCGTGGCCTCGGGCCGGGTGGCGTACGTGCTGGGTCTGGAAGGTCCCGCGGTGTCGGTGGACACCGCGTGCTCGTCGTCGCTGGTCGCCGTCCACCAGGCGGTGCGCTCCCTGCGGTCCGGGGAGTGCGCGTTGGCGTTGGCCGGAGGGGTGTCTGCGCTGCCGACTCCGGGGCTGTTCGTGGAGGTCGCCAGACAGCGGGGCCTGTCCGTCGACGGGCGGTGCAAGTCATTCGCGGAGGCGGCCGACGGAACCGGTTGGGGCGAGGGCGCGGGCGTGCTGGTGCTTGAGCGATTGTCGGACGCGAGGCGCCACGGGCGTCGGATCCGGGCGTTGATCCGGGGCTCGGCGATCAACCAGGATGGCGCGTCTAACGGGTTGACCGCACCGAACGAATTGGCGCAGCGGCGGGTCATCCGAGCGGCCCTGGCCGATGCCGGACTGGCGCCCGGCGAGGTGGACGCGGTGGAAGCGCACGGTACCGGCACGAAGCTGGGCGACCCCATCGAGGCGGAGGCGCTGCTGGCCACCTATGGACAGGACCGGGACCCCGGTGCCCCGTTGTGGCTGGGCTCGCTGAAGTCGAACATCGGCCACACGCAGGCGGCCGCGGGCGTCGGCGGGATGATCAAGATGATCACGGCGATGCACTACGGAGCGCTGCCCAGGACGCTGCACGTGGACCGGCCGACCCCGCAGGTCGACTGGTCGGCCGGGGCGGTGGAGCTGCTGACCGAAGCCAGGGAGTGGGCCAGCGCGCCGGGACGGCCACGGCGCGCGGGCGTGTCGTCCTTCGGGGTCAGCGGCACGAACGCGCACCTCGTCATCGAACAGGCGGTCGACATCCATGAGCAGGCGCCCGAGACCCTTGAGCGGGCACCCGGCCAGGTGGGCACCGGCCCCCCTGGGGCGGTGCCCTGGGTGCTGTCCGCGCGCTCGGCGGAGGCACTGCGGGAGCAGGCGCTGCGGCTGCGGGACAGCGTGGCAGCGGATCCGGACCTGCCGGTCGCCGGGGTCGGATACTCGCTGGTGGCGACGCGATCGCTGTTCGAGCACCGTCAGGTGGTGGTCGGTGCGGACCGGGACGAGCTGCTCTTCGGCCTGACCGCAGTTGTCGAACGAGACAGGAATCCCCGGGGCGTGGTCTCCGGCGTCGCGAAGCCGGTGGGCAAGACGGTGTTCGTGTTCCCGGGCCAGGGGTGCCAGTGGGTGGGCATGGGGCGCGAGCTATGGGAGACGAACCCGGTCTTCGCCGAGCAGATGCGC
Source organism: Streptomyces sp. NPDC020965 (assembly GCF_044333555.1). Taxonomy (NCBI): domain Bacteria; kingdom Bacillati; phylum Actinomycetota; class Actinomycetes; order Kitasatosporales; family Streptomycetaceae; genus Streptomyces; species Streptomyces sp. NPDC020965. The sequence goes on along the minus strand of NZ_JBIRRE010000013.1, from coordinate 198,583 downwards.
GCGTGCGCACAAGCGCTGGAGCCATGGGTGTCGTGGTCGTTGACGGACACCGTGTGCGGGGGCCCGGCCGCGGCGGACCTGGATCGGATCGACGTCGTCCAGCCGGTGCTGTTCGCGGTGATGGTGTCGCTGGCCCGGGTGTGGCGTTCGCTCGGGGTGACACCGGACGCGGTGATCGGCCACTCCCAGGGTGAGATCGCCGCGGCCTGCGTCGCCGGAGCCCTGACACTGCAGGACGCGGCCAAGATCGTGGTCCTGCGCTCCCGGCTGCTGGCCACGGCCACCCGGGAGGGCGGCATGGCCGGGATCGTGGCGACCGAAGACCGGGTACGGGACCTGCTGGAGCGGATGGCGTCCCGGGCCGCGGTTGCCGCGGTCAACGGACCGTACTCGACGACGGTCTCGGGTGCGGCCTCGGCCGTCAGGGAGCTGGTCGCGAGCTGTGAGTCCGAGGGCATACACACGCGGTGGATCCCGGCGAGCGTTCCCGGACACTCGCCGCTGATGGACCGGTTCGAGGCCCCGTTACGGGACGAGCTGGGTGGGATCACCCCCATGTCCTCGTCGGTGCCGTTCTACTCGACGGTGACCGGTGGGCTGCTGGACACCATGGAGCTGGACGCGGCCTACTGGTTCCGCAACATGCGGGAACCGGTCCGCTTCGCAGCCACCGTAAGGAACCTCCTCGAACGGGAGCACCGTGCGTTCATCGAGGTCAGCCCGCACCCGCTGCTCACGGTCAACCTCCAGGAGATGCTCGACGACACCCCCGGTGTCGCCGGGGTGGTGGCGGGTTCGCTGCGCCGCGGTCAGGGGGGGATCGCACGGTTGTACCGGTCGGCGGCCGAGGTCTTCGTCGCGGGCGTCGCGGTGTCGTGGGAGGCGGTGTTCCCGGCCGAGCACGGCCGGTGGGTCGAGTTGCCCACGTACGCCTTCCAGCGACAGCGCTACTGGCTGACCACACCCGGCGAAACCACCATCGAGAGCACGTCGGACCACCCGCTCCTCGATGCCGTGATCGACCTGCCCGATGACGGAGAGCGCGGTGGAGTGGTGGCCAGCGGGCGCCTGTCCCTGCGGCGCCACCCGTGGCTCGCCGACCACATGGTCCACGGCGCGGTCCTGGTACCGGCAACCGTACTGGTGGAGATGGCGGTGTGGGCGGCGAACAAGGTGGGCTGCGACACCGTCGACGAACTCACCCTGGAAGCACCGCTGGTGCTGTCTCGTACGACCGATCGCGAGATCCGCGTCGTGATGGACGGCAACCGTGTGATCGGTGTGCACTCACGGGGCGAGGGCGAACCAGAGTGGACGCGGAACGCCGTCGGGGTCGTCGGGTCCAGTGCCGGAGGAACCAGCCGGGAGGAGGGCCTCGTCGCGTGGCCTCCCGCGGGTGCGGTCGAGGTGCCCTTCGAGGAGGAGTACGCCCGGCTGTCCGCCATCGGATTCGACCACGGACCCCTGTTCCGTGGTCTGAAGGAGGTGTGGCGCCACGACGACGCCCTGTTCACGAAGGTGGAGCTGCCCGCGCCCGTCGACGCGGTTCCGGGCCGCCGGTTCCAGATCCACCCGGCGCTGCTCCACACCGCGTTGCTCCCGATCGGCCTGGGGCAGGTTATCGGCAACACCAGGTCCGAAGGCTGGCTGCCGTTCCACTGCACGGGCGTCTGGATGAACTCCACCGAGTCGACCGTGCTGCGCGTCCGTCTCGCGCCGGCGGGGGAGAACACGCTGTCCATGACCATCGTGGATCAGAACGGAGCACCCGTCGGTGGCATCGAATCGCTGAGTCTGCGGCCCGCGGACCTTGAGGAGCTGACCGAACTGAGTCGCGACCACCGCGACGCGCTGTTCCAGGTGGACTGGGTTCCCTTCCCGGTTCCGTCAGCGGAGGGCGAGAGCCGGTACGCCGTGTTGGGAGAGTCCGACGCGCTCACCGCGTCCCTGGGACCGGGCGGGGCGGTCTTCGCCGACCTCGACGAACTCTCCGGTTCCGGCCAGCAGATACCCCCTGTCGTCATCGCCGGCATCGACCGGGCGGTCGCCGGCGACACCCTCGCCGCCGTCGAGCGGAACCTCGACCGTGTGCTGCGGTGGATGCGGGACTGGCTCACCGACCACCGGTTCGCCGACGCACGCCTGGTCGTCGTGACGCGGGGAGCGATCCAGCACGACCGGGTAACCCCCGCCGACCCCGCGGGAACCGCGACCTGGGGACTCTTGCGCACCGCGCAGACCGAGAACCCGGGCCGGTTCACCCTCGTGGACACGGACGACCAGCCCGCTTCGTGGGCGGGCATCCCGACGCTGGCCGCCACCGGAGAACCCCAGCTCATGATCCGAGCCGGCGTGGTGACCATCCCGCAACTCGTGCACGCCCGCGCCGCATCCGTCGGTCGCCGAACCCTCGGCAAGGCGGCAGATGCTTCCGCTCTCGGATCCGGGACGGTGCTGATCACCGGTGGTACCAGCGGTTTGGGCGCGATGCTGGCCCGGCACCTCGTGGCCCGACACGAGGTACGCCGGCTGCTGCTGATCAGCAGGCGAGGACCGGGGGCTCCCGCGGCGGCAGGGCTGCGGGAGGAATTGACCGCGGCAGGGACGCAGGTCGAGGTCGTGGCGTGCGATGTCACGAACCGTGAGTCCGTCGCCGAGCTGATCGCCGCGGTGCCGGACGAGCACCCGCTGACGGCGGTGATCCACTGCGCCGCCACGCTGGACGACGGGGTCGTCACGGCGTTGACCAAGGACCGCGTGGATTCGGTGCTCGCGCCGAAGGCGCATGGCGCCTGGCATCTGCACGAGCTGACCCAGCATCTGGACCTGTCCGCGTTCGTCCTGTTCTCCTCGATCGCGAGTGTGCTCGGGACGACGGGGCAGGCCAACTACGCAGCGGCCAACGCCTTCCTCAACGGTCTGGCGGAGGCCCGCCGCGCCGAGGGGTTGGCCGCCACCTCGTTGTGCTGGGGCTACTGGGCGGAACGCAGTGAGCTGGGCGCCGATCTCGGTGCGGTGGACATCGGACGCCTGCAACGGCAGGGCGTGCAGCCGATGGCTTCGCATGAGGGGCTCGCGCTCTTCGACGCGGCGATGTCGCGGGACGAACCGGTGCTGGTGCCGGCACGTCTGCGTCTCGCCGCACTGAGCGCGGCGCACGCCGGCCAAGCGGGTTCGCCGCTCCTACGCGGTCTGATCGGAACACCTGAGACGCTTGGCGGTTCGGGGAGCCAGGAGGTCACCGACGTCGGACTCGCACAGCAGATGGGGTCGTTGCCACCGGCCCAAGCGGAGACGCTGGTGCTCGATGCCGTTCGGGTGCAGACCGCGCTCGTCCTCGGCCACGCCGACACCGGGCTGATCGGTCCCGCGGTGGCGTTCAGGGATCTGGGAATCGACTCGCTCACGGCGCTTGAGCTGCGGAACAGGCTGTCGACGGTCACCGGCTTGAAGCTGTCCGCCACGCTCGCTTTCGACTACCCGAACCCGATCGCCGTCGCGCAGTTCCTGATCGGGGTCATCACCCCTGGCCCCGGGTGCGACCAGGCGTCTCCGGCCGATCGGCTGACCCGGGAGATCGAAGGTCTTGGCGCTCGACTCGAAGACGCGTTCCTCGGTCTCGCGGACGAGGACAAGGCCGCCCTCTCCACACGGCTCGGCGCGTTGCAGGGCCGATTCCGTTCGATGGCGGGTGAGGCATCAACGGTTGGCATCGTCGACCGGATCAGTTCGGCATCAGCGGGAGAGCTTCTCTCGCTGCTGGACGAAGAGCTCGGCTAGAGGAGAGCGATGACCAACGACAACAACGCCGATGTTCTCGACTATCTCAAACGGACCTCGATCGAGCTGATCGCAACACGTCAGCGCCTGGAGCAGCTGACGGAGGCCGCTGCCGAGCCCATCGCGGTCGTGGGTGTCGCCTGTCGATTCCCTGGTGGGGTGGCGTCCCCCGAGGCGTTGTGGGACCTGGTGCGGACGGGCCGGGACGTGGTGTCAGGCTTCCCGGAGGACCGTAACTGGGACCTGGACGGTCTGTATGACCCTGATCCGGACCGGCCGAACACCTGCTACACGCGCTCAGGCGGGTTCCTGTACGACGCGGGTGATTTCGACGCCGAGTTCTTCGGGATCAACCCGCGCGAGGCGCTGGCAGCCGACCCGCAGCAGCGGTTGCTCCTTGAGTCGTCGTGGGAGGCCCTGGAACGAGCTGATATCGACCCATGGACTCTGCGCGGCAGCAACACGGGCGTCTTCGCCGGTCTGGCGTACTTCGGGTACGGGAACCACGTCTTCACCCCCGAGATCATCTCGGGCTACGGTCAGACTGGCTCTCTGCTCAGCGTGGCGTCCGGGCGCGTGGCGTACACGCTGGGTCTGGAGGGCCCGGCGGTGTCGACCGACACCGCGTGCTCGTCGTCGCTGGTGGCGGTGCACCAGGCGGTGCAGTCGCTGCGGCAGGGCGAGTGCGGGCTCGCGCTGGCCGGGGGCGTCACCGTCATGGCGACAACCCAGGTGTTCCGGGAGATGTCGCGGCTGCGGGGCCTGGCGGTGGACGGCCGGTGCAAGGCGTTTGCCGATGCGGCCGACGGCGCGGGCTTCTCCGAGGGCGTCGGGGTCCTGGTCCTTGAACGGTTGTCGGACGCGAGGCGCCACGGGCGTCGGATCTGGGCGTTGGTCCGGGGCTCGGCGATCAACCAGGACGGCGCGTCCAACGGGTTGACGGCGCCGAACGGGCCGGCACAGCAGCGGGTCATCCGAGCGGCGTTGACGAATGCCCGGGTGCGGGCGAGCGATGTGGATGTGGTGGAGGCCCACGGGACCGGTACGACACTGGGCGATCCGATCGAGGCACAGGCGGTGCTGGCCACCTACGGGCAGGACCGGGATCCCGATCGGCCGCTGTGGCTTGGGGCGTTGAAGTCGAACATCGGCCACGCGCAGGCGGCAGCCGGCGTCGGCGGGATGATCAAGATGATCATGGCGATGCGCCACCGGATGATGCCCAGGACGCTGCATGTGGATCGCCCGGCGAGGCATGTGAACTGGTCGGCCGGGGCGGTGGAGCTGCTGGTGGGGGCCATGAAGTGGCCGAGCACTCCGGGACGCCCCCGGCGGGCGGGCGTGTCCGCCTTCGGGGCCAGCGGTACCAACGCGCACCTGATCCTGGAAGAGGCACCTGCGGACGAGCCGGTGCCCGATGCCGTCGAGCACGTGCACGGCGGTGCGGGCGGATGGGTTCCGTGGGTCGTGTCGGCGCGGTCGGAGGAGGCGCTGCGGGCGCAGGCGGAGAGACTACGTGCGGCAGCCGTTGCCGATCCGGGGCTGGACGTCGCCGATGTCGGTTGGTCGTTGGTGTCGAGCCGGACGGGGTTCGAGCATCGCGCGGTGGTGCTGGGCCGCGGTCGGGACGAATTGCTGAACGGTCTGGCGTCGTTGGCCGACGGCGCGGAGTCAGCCGGGGTGGCGCGTGGTGTCGTCGGGGACATCGGTGGAACGGTCTTCATGTTCCCGGGGCAGGGATCGCAGTGGGTCGGCGTGGCAGGCCAGTTGTACGACGCCTTCCCCGTGTTCGCACGGAGCCTCGACGAGATCTGCGAACGCTTCGACACACATCTGCCCTACGGTCTGAAGCCCCTACTCCTCGCCGCAGAGCTCATGGAAGGCCAAGCCGGCCGAACGGACATCGCACAGCCGGCGCTGTTCGCCCTGCAGGTCAGCCTGTACCGGCTCCTGGTGCGTTACTGCGGGCGGCCGAACCATCTGATCGGTCACTCGGTCGGCGAGATCGCCGCCGCCCACGTGTCCGGAGCCATCGACCTGGACGGCGCGACCAGGCTCGTGGCCGCCCGGGGGCGGGTCATGCAGACGGTCACCGAGCGCGGCGCCATGCTCGCGCTGCGTGCCTCGGAAGACGACGTGAACGCTCTGCTCCGCCCGTACAGCCGCATCTGTATCGCCGCGGTCAACGGACCGGAATCGGTGGTGGTCTCGGGCAGACGCGACCAGGTCATCGAAGTCCGGGAACAACTCATCGCCGGCGGCGACGCGGCAAAACTGCTCGACGTCGATCATGCGTTCCACTCTCCGCTCATGGACCAGGTCGTGCAGGAGTTCGCGGGGTCGATCGAGCAGCTTCCCGCGGGCGAGATGTCGATCCCGGTCTTCTCGACCACGGCGGGCCGCGAGGTCACGCCGCAGGAGTTGACGTCCGTCGGGCACTGGGTGGACCACGCCCGCAAACCCGTTCGCTTCTACGCCGCGGTGGAATGCGCCCGTGCGGCCGGGGCGAACGTCTTCCTCGAAGTGGGACCGGGCTCGGCCCTCGCGAGCATCACCACCGAGGCATTCGCCCGTGTGGGCGTGGACGACGTGGTGGTCCTGTCGGCGTCGCGGCACCACCGCGGGGCGGTGGAGACGCTCGTCGGCGCGCTCGCTCAGTTGCACGTCCGGGGCGAAGCGGTGGACTGGGGTGCCCTGATCGGGTCGCGCCGGCGGGTGGACCTGCCGACGTACGCGTTCCAGCGGCAGCGGTACTGGCTGGACTTCCTTGGCGGGACGGGGACGGCGGACGTCGCCGCCGCCGGTCTTTCGGCTCCGGAGCACCCGTTGCTGGGCGCCATGGTGGACCACCCCGGCACCGACGAGGTGGTGTTCACCGCTCTGTGGTCCCTGCGGACCCACGACTGGCTGGCCGATCACGCCGTGTTCGGTGCGGTCGTCGTACCGGCGACGGCCTACCTGGATCTGGTGCTGTCGGTGGGCGACCTCGTCGGGTGTGCCGCGATTGAGGAACTCTCCCTGGAAACTCCCCTGATTCTTCCCGGCTCGGGCGGCGTGCGGGTGCGGATCGTCGTCGGTGCGGCGGACGAGACGGAGCGCCGCTCCCTGGACATATACGCATGTCCCGCGGTGGATGCCCCAACGGTCGGCGGCTGGACCCGACATGCGACGGGGAGCCTGACACCGAGCGCACCGCGGACGCCCGTGGGGACCGATGACACGCGATCACTCGCCGTGTGGCCACCGGCCGGGGCGACACAGCTCGACATCGACGGTCTGTACGAGTCCCTCGCGGACGCGGGCTTCGCCTACGGTCCGACTTTCCGCGGGTTGCGAGAAGTGTGGCAGCGCGATGACGACCTCTTCGCGACGGCGACGCTACCGATGGCCGCCGACGGCTCGGACGGCGGCGGGTTCGCCCTGCATCCGGCACTCATCGACTCCGTGCTCCACGCGGTGGTGGTCGGCGGTGTCATCGAGACCGATGGCGGACAGGGCTGGATGCCCTTCTCGTGGTCAGGGGTGGACCTGGTGGGGGAGTGTGGCTCGACCGTGAAGATCCGGGTCTCCCCGGTCGGCACCGGCACGGTGTCCGTGACGGTCGCCGACGAGCACGGACGCACGATCGCCCACATCGGCGCACTGACGTTCCGGCCGGCGAGCGCCGAGCAACTGCGCTCGATACCCGGCGGGCACGAGCAATCGCTGTTTGAACTGCAATGGCGACCGGTCCAGCAGAGTGGACGGGAAACCCACCGCGGGCAGTGGGGCATCCTCGGTGCGAAGAACGGCCTGGCCTCTCGGCTCTCCGAGGCAAACGCCGAGAGCGTCGTGTGGTACGAGTCCCTGGACGATGTGGTCTCGGGGGAGGCACCGCGGCACATCGTCCTCTGCCTCGATGACGTCGCCGCCGCTGAATCCGATGTGCTCGCCGTGGTCGGCGGCGCGGACACCCGCGTCCTCGACTGGGTCCAGCGGTTTCTCGCCGAGGAGCGGCTCGTTGGAACCACGCTGGTGGTTCTCACCCGCCTGGCCCTCGACACCGGTGGCGGGGAGAGCGTCGAAAGCCTTCCCGGCGCGTCCGTGTGGGGCCTGATCCGATCCGCTCAGACAGAGCACCCCGGCAGGTTCCGACTGGTGGACATCGACGACGAGGGAACATCCTGGGCACGCTTCCCGGAAACGCTCGCCATCGGTGAGGACCAACTGGCACTGCGGGGCGGCGCGCACCTCGCCCCCCATATGACGCCGACCCCACCCGCGCACCATCAGATCGAGCCGCCGCCCATCGGCGCCCACCGGCTGGGCATCCCGCGCAAGGGAACGCTGGAGAACCTGATCTGGGTCCCCTGCCCCGAGGTCGAAGAGCCCCTCACGAGCGGCCAGGTCCGCATCTCCGTACACGCCGCGGGGCTCAACTTCCGGGACGTCACGATCGCCCTGGGGTTGGTGGAGAGAACCGCCATCGATGCCGGGCTCGGCAGCGAGGGCGCCGGAACAGTGCTGGAGGTAGCGGATGACGTGACACGTCTCTCGCCGGGCGACCGGGTGGCGGGCATCTTCACCGGCGCCTTCGGCCGGGTGACCGTGGCGGATCACCGGCTGCTCATGCCCATCCCCGACGGTTGGAGCTACGCCGAGGCCGCGTCCGTGCCGGGCGCTTACCTCACCGCCTACTACGCGTTCTTCCACCTGAAGAAGGTTGCGAAGGGCCAACGGATCGTCATCCACGCCGCGGCGAGCGGTGTCGGGATGGCCGCAGTCCAACTGGCGCAACACGCCGGTGCCGAGGTGTACGGCACCGCGAGCCCGGCCAAGTGGGGCACCCTGCGCGCTCTGGGACTGGACGACGCGCACCTGGCGTCGTCGCGGGATCTGGAGTTCGCGGAGAAGTTCCTGGAAACCTCAGGCGGTCGCGGTGTGGACGTCGTCCTCAACTCCCTCGCGCACACGTTCGTCGACGCCTCGCTGAGGCTGCTCCCCGAGGGCGGGAGCTTCATCGAGATGGGGAAGACGGACATCCGCGATCCCCAGCAGGTGGCAGCCGATCACCGCGGAGTCGATTACCGGGCCTTCGACCTCTACGAGGCGGGCCCGGACGTGATCCACGAGATGTTCCAGGCCGTCATGGAGCTGTTCGCGGCCGGACGGGTGCGCCTGAACCCGATCGCCGTCTGGAACATCCGCGACGCGCGCAAGGCGTTCCGCCGGATGAGCCAGGGCCGTCACATCGGGAAAATGATCTTTGAGATGGGCGACGGCTTCGGTGGCGGGACCGTGCTGGTCACCGGCGGGACCGGCGGAGTGGGTTCGCTGGTGGCGCGGCACCTCGTCACCGAACACGGGGTACGGAGTCTGGTGCTGGCGAGCCGTCGAGGCATGGCGGCCGACGGGGCTCCCGAGCTGGTCGCTGAGCTGGCGGCGACGGGCGCGGTGGTCCGGGTTGTGGAATGCGATATCGCGGACCGGACCGCCGTGGCGGGCGTGCTCGCGGACATGCCCCCCGGGTACCCGCTGACGGCGGTGGTGCACGCTGCGGGTGCGTTGGCGGACGGCACCGTCGAGTCACTGACTGCGGAGGGCCTCGACCGGGTGCTGCGTGCCAAAGTCGGCGGGGCGGTCAACCTGCATGAGCTGACCAGGGAGGACAACCTGACGGCGTTCATCCTGTTCTCCGCCCTCGCGGGCACGCTCGGTACCGGGGGGCAGGCCAACTACGCCGCGGCGAACGGGTTTCTGGATGGTCTGGCGGCACAGCGCAGGGCCTCCGGCCTGGTCGGCACATCGCTGTGCTGGGGCTGGTGGGAGGAGCGCAGCGGTATGACCGCGGACCTGGACGAGGTCGACCTCGCGCGGGTCCGGAGACTGGGCGTCGTCGAGCTGCCCACCTCCCAGGCGCTGGCCCTGTTCGACTCAGCACGCGCGATCGACAAGCCGGTCCTCATCCCGGCTCGGATGGACGTCGGCGCGCTGCGGAACCAGAGCGGCGACGAGCTGCCGACCCTCCTACGGGACCTCGTCCACGGCAGCCGCCCACGTCGGAACCGGACGCGCACGACCAGGGGCAACGGCCCTCCCGCTCTGGCCGGCCTGTCGGCCGACGAGGCGGGGACGGCCGTACGGGACTGGGTCCGCGCGCAGGTCGCCACCGTGCTCGGACACGCCTCCGGTACAGCCGTCGAAGCGGACCAGACGTTCACCCAGCTCGGGTTCGACTCGCTGACCTCGGTCGAACTGTGCAACCGTCTGGCGTCGTCGACCGGGCTGCGCCTGCCGTCCACCCTCGTCTTCAGCTACCCGACACCGCGCGAGCTGGGCGAACACCTACTCGGCCAACTGCGTCCGGCACCGAGCGCAGGCCCGGCCGAGGACGGGGAGATCCGAGAAGTGCTACGGAACGTCCCGATCGACAGGCTGCGGAGCGCCGGCGTCCTGGACCTCGTCCTGGCCTGCGCCGACTCGCCCGGGCCGACCACCGACGCGCCGGACCTGGACGCGGTCACTGATGCGGACGACCTGGCGGCCATGAATCTGGAAGCACTGGTCGACCTGGCTCTGGACGAGAAGGGCACCTGAGATGAGCAACTCCACGGACCCCACGGTTGATGGTGCGAACCGGGTCGAGCGGGCGCTGCGCACGCTGATCGAAGAGCGCGACCGCCTCCGTCAGGAGAACGATGCCCTGAAAGCCGGCCGCGGCGAGCCGCTCGCCCTGGTGGCCATGGCGTGTCGCTACCCGGGAGGCGTGTCCTCGCCCGAGGACCTGTGGGACCTCCTCCGCGGCGGCGTGGACGCCGTGGACGAGTTCCCGGCGGACCGCGGGTGGCGGGACGTGTACGACCCGGATCCTGATGCTCTCGGCAGCTCGTACGTGCGTCATGGGGGGTTCCTGACGGACGTGGCCGACTTCGACGCGGACTTCTTCCGCATCAGTCCGCGTGAGGCGTTGGCGATCGATCCGCAGCAGCGCCTGCTGTTGGAGACCTCGTGGGAGGTCTTCGAACGGGCCGGCATCGTCCCAGCCGGGGTGCGTGGGGCCGACATCGGAGTCTTCGCCGGGGTGAGCTCCTCCGAGTACGGGTCGCGTTTCCTGGAGGGGAGCGGGAACGAGCTGGAGGGATACCTGATGCACGGCAGCGCGCTGAGCGTCGCCTCCGGCCGGGTGGCGTACGAGTTGGGGCTGACCGGGCCGGCGGTCTCAGTGGACACGGCGTGTTCGTCGTCACTGGTGGCCCTGCACCTGGCCGCGCAGTCACTCCGTTCGCGGGAGTGCTCGCTGGCGCTGGTGGGCGGAGTGTCGGTGATGTCGACGCCCGCGATCTTCGTGGAGTTCTCACGACAGAGCGGCCTGTCGGCCGACGGCCGGTGCAAGTCCTTCGCGGACTCCGCCGACGGGACCGGCTGGGCCGAAGGGGTGGGCTGGCTGCTGCTGGAGCGGTTGTCCGACGCCCGCCGCGACGGCCATCCCGTGCTGGCGGTCGTGCGCGGCTCCGCGGTGAACCAGGACGGCGCCAGTAACGGTCTGACCGCTCCCAACGGCCTCGCCCAGGAGAAGGTGATCCGGCAGGCACTGGCGAACGCGGGGATCGAGGCCCGGGAGGTGGACATGGTCGAGGCCCACGGCACCGGAACCGTGCTGGGGGACCCCATCGAGGCAGGCGCTCTGCTGGCGACCTACGGACAGGGCAGGGCCGGTGGCAGGCCGCTCTGGCTGGGCTCCATGAAGTCGAACATCGGCCACGCGCAGGCCGCAGCCGGGGTCGCCGGGGTCATCAAGGCGGTGATGGCCATGCGCCACGGGTTCCTGCCGAAGACCCTGCACGTGCAGGCTCCCTCACGGCACGTGGACTGGTCGTGCGGCGCGGTCGAACTGCTGGTGGAGGGGCGCGAGTGGACCAGGGCGGACGGTCCGCGGCGGGCCGGGGTGTCGTCGTTCGGAGTCAGCGGCACCAACGCGCATGTGATCCTGGAAGAGGCACCGCCGCCGGATCGGACGGACGAGCGCGGTCCGGGCCCGGCCGTCGCCGGTGGGCTGGTGCCGTGGGTGGTGTCCGCCAAGAACGCGGCGGCGTTGGAGCGACAGGCGGGCAAGCTGCGCGATTTCGCCGACGCCGAACCGCGTGCGGATGTCGCCGACGTCGGTTGGTCGTTGGTGTCCAGCCGGTCGCACTTCGACCACCGTGCGGTGGTGCTCGGCCGCGGCCGGGACGAATTGCGACGCGGACTGGCGTCGTTGAGCGACGGCAGCGAGTCCGCGGGGGTCGTGCACGGTGTCGCTGGGCGCCTCGGTGGCACGGTCTTCATGTTCCCCGGCCAGGGATCGCAATGGGTCGGTATGGGACGGCAGCTATCCGATGCCTTCCCCGTCTTCGCCCACAGTCTCGACCAGTGCGCGGCTGCGTTGGCCGAGTGGGTCGACTGGTCGCTGCTCGATGTGATGCGCGGTGTGGAGGGCGCACCCTCCCTGGACCAGGTGGATGTCGTTCAGCCGGCGCTGTTCTCGGTGATGGTCTCCATGGCCGCGCTATGGCGGTCCTGGGGCGTGGCACCGGCCGCCGTGGTGGGGCACAGCCAGGGCGAGATCGCCGCAGCCCACGCATGCGGTGCGCTGTCGCTGCGCGACGCCGCCAAAGTCGTGGCGCTCCGCAGCAAGGCTCTGGTGGATCTGATCGGGCACGGCGGGATGGCGTCGGTCGCGGAGTCCGCGGATTTCGTGGCGGCACGTCTGGCTCCGTGGCACGACCGGTTGAGTGTCGCCGTTGTCAACGGACCCCGCTCAGTGGTGGTGTCCGGGGAACCGGACGCACTGGACGAATTCGTTGAGAAAATGAAGACCGAAGGCGCTCAGGCTCGGAGAATATCGGTTGACTACGCTTCTCATTCGCACCAGGTGACCCGAGTTCGCGACCAAGTGATCGGGCCGCTGTCCGATGTGCGTCCGAAGACGTCGACGCTGCCCTTCTACTCGACGCTGCACGGCGAAACAATGGATACGGCGGAGCTGAACAGCGACTACTGGTACAACAATCTGCGTGAGAGGGTGCTCTTCGAAACCTCCGTCCGGCGATTGGCCGGCGACGGTTTCCGGGTGTTCATCGAGATGAGCCCGCACCCTGTTCTGACAGTCCCGGTACAGGAGATGGTCGACGAAGTGGACGACGCGGTGGTCCTGTCGTCGTCGCGACGGGACCGTCACGAGGTGGACGCAGTGCTCGGCTCGCTGGCGCAACTGCACGTCCGGGGCGGCGCCGTGGACTGGGGCGCCGTGTTCGGGGCGCGCCGGCGGGTGGATCTGCCGACGTACGCCTTCCAGCGGCGACGGTACTGGTTGAACTCCACACCCACAGCGGCGGTGGAAGCGGAGGTGCCGTCGACGGAGCTCCCCACAGACGATGATCAATTCGTTCCACTGTCGGACCGGATCGCGACTCTTCATGCCGGCGACGCGGAGCAACTCGTGCTGGAGCACATCCTGGAGAAGGTCGCCGTCGTGCTCGGACACTCCTCCAGTGAGACCATCGACCCCGACCAGGAGTTCAGGAACATCGGATTCGACTCGCTGCTGTCGGTGGAACTGAGCAAGCGACTGGCCGCGTCGACAGGAATCAAGCTGAGGGCGAATCTGGTGGTGCGGTGCCCGTCACCGAGACTGGTCGCCGGGCACATCATGTCCTCGATGGCTCCCCGCGTTCCACGGTGAGCCCGCCGTGTTCCGGGCGCCATTCTGCCCCGTAGGACCGTCCCGTCGACGGGACACCACGAGTTCTTCCGTGGCTTTGCCGGCCCCGGCACCCTCGTGTCTTGACCGGCCGATCCACACCTGTGAAGGTGGAATTGATCTACGAATTCCTTCGGTTCCCGGGCTTTTTCGCTGAGGAGATGATCCGTGTGCGTTCGCTCGGTGCGTCGTCCGCGCAAAAAGGGTTGTGGCTGGCGCAAAGAATGTCTCCCGAAACACTGAACCATGCGCTGTTCATGTGGGATGTGGACGGTGAGTTGGACGTGGCGGTCATGGAATCCGCATTCCGTCACGTACTGGGCGAGGCGGAAGTGCTGCGCGTCAACTTCATCGACGACGATGGCGAACTGCGTCTGGTGCCCAGGGAATGGGTGGACTGGCAGCCGTTCTTCATGGATTTCAGTGACGCGGCCGATCCCGAGCAGGCGGCCCGCGAGGCGCTGGCGGACACGGTGGGGCAGCCGTTCGATCTGGAGCGTGATCTGCTGCTCCGACTGGGCGTGGTCAAGCTCGCGACGGCCCGCTCGCTCGTGGTGGTCGCCTACCACCACCTCGTGTCGGACGGGTACGGCGCGGGCGGCCTGCTGTCCCGGCGCCTCGCCGAGGTCTACACGGCGTTGGCGACGGGCTCCCAGCCGGCGGACTTGCCGCACCCGTGGGATGCCGAGTCGTTCGCAGCCGAGGCGGCGGATTACCGCGCCTCCGAGACGTTCGCCGATGACACGGAGTTCTGGCGCACCTATCTGACGGACGCACCGGCGCCGGCCCAGGTGCCGCGTGTCGCCCTGTCGGAAGCGATGCGTGCCGCGCTCTCCGAACCGATGAGCGGCGCCGACCGCTGGTCGGAGCTGGCCGACTCCATCGGTGTGGTGAGCCGAACACTGACTGTTCCGCGTGCCGAGGCGGACGCGTGGACCGAGGCCGCGAAATCCATGGGCGTATGGATGTCGTCGCTCTTGGCCGCCGCGGCGGCGGTGTTCTTCCGGCACCGCTGCGATCGCCCGGAGTTCCTCCTCTCGCTGGCCGTGGCCAATCGGGGCGGAGTGGCGAGCAGGACGCCGGGTCTGGCGGTGAACGTGGTGCCGGTGCGGGTAGCTGTTCCGCTCCACGCGACCTTCACCGAGATTGCCGACGCGATCGTCGACGAGACGTATGAGATCTTTGGTCACACCGCCTGCCACTACTCGGACATCCAACGCGCCGGCGATACCGTCCTGAGCGGTCGCAGTAGTTTCGGTGTCGTTCTCAATGTCGTCGAGTTCGCGGAGCAACTCCACTTCGCCGGCCATGCGGCGCGCCACCTCGGCGCGACGACCGGAGCCTTCGACGAACTGTCGATCAGCGTCTACACCGACGGGAGCGCCGACAGTGACCTGCTCATCCGGCTCGACGCCCCCGCCGACCTCTCCTCCCGCGCGGAGTTGCGCTTTATCGGCGAGGAGCTGATCGCCTACACCCGTGCCGTGTTGGCCGACGGCTCGCGGCCGGTCGGCGCGCTGGACGTGGTCAGCGGTACCGAGCGGGACCGGGTGTTGACGGCGCCGAACACCACGGACGCTTCGATGTCGGGGTTGACGGTTCCGCACCTGTTCGCTCGCCAGGTGCAGCGGGCGCCCGATGCCGTCGCGGTGGTGATCGGGGACTCGGCGGTGTCGTACCGTCAGCTGGACGAGCGGTCGAGCCGTCTGGCCGAGGCGCTGCGACGTCGGCACGTCGGACCCGAGACGGTCGTGGCGGTGGCGATGCCCCGATCGGTGGACCTGGTCGTTGCCCTGCTGGGGGTGGTGAAGGCGGGCGGGGCCTACCTGCCGGTGGACCTGACGTTCCCGGCGGAGCGGGTGAGGTCGCTGGTCGGCGATGCTGCGGCGCGCGTCCTGCTCACCGACGCGGCGACAGCCGGAGCGCTCTCCGTCGCTCTGGATGTTCCCACAGTCCTGTTCGACGACGCCTGGTCGGAGGCCGGCGAAGATGACAGCGATCGTGCGCGGGAGGTTCCGGTCCCGTTGCACCAGGACAACCTGCTGGCCGTGATGTACGGCTCCGGACCGACCGGCGTGACCACGGGAGTCGCTGTGACGCACCGGAACATGCGGCAGTTCGTCATGGACCGTCATTGGCGCGAGGGTGACCACAGCACAGTGCTGTGGCATTCGCCGACCACGTCCGATGCGCTCGTCCTCGAACTGTGGGTGCCTCTGCTGAACGGCGGCCGGGTGGTCCTGGCTCCTCCAGGAGAGCTGGACATCGATGCGCTGACCGAGGTGCGAGCGGCCAACGAGATCTCCATGATGTGGCTGCCCCCGGGCCTCTTCTCGACCATCGCGGCAGAACGTCCCACGTCCGTAGCTGGGTTGCGTGAACTGTGGACCGGCGGTGGCGACCGTGTGTCCGCGGCGGCCGTGCGACGGATGCGGGAGGGGTGCCCCGAGCTGATGATCGTGGGCGGTCACGGTCCAACGGAGACGACCGTGTTCGCCGCGTTCCACCGCCTGGCCGCGGGCGCAGCGGTGTACCCCGCGGGCGCGGTCGGTCGACCGATGGACGACACCGCCCTCCTTGCCCTCGGACCGGGGTTGGCGCCGGTCCCCGTGGGTGTGGTCGGAGAGCTGTACGTGGCCGGGCCCGGCCTGGCACGTGGCTATCCCGGGCGCCCCGGACTGACCGCGGAGCGGTTCGTACCCTGCCCGTTCGGTCCGGTCGGCGGGCTGATGTACCGGACCGGGGACCGGGTGCGGTGGAACGCCGACGGCCGCCTCGATTACGTGGGCCGGGCCGACGCCCAGACGGAGATACGCGGTGTTCAGGTCGAGCCGGCGGAGATCGAAGAGGTGCTGTCCGAGCATCCCGGGCTGGCGCAGGCGGTGGTGGTCGCCCAGAAGGACGACTGCGGGCAGCAACGGCTGGTGGCCTATGTGGTCCCCGGCGGCGGACGCGACCGCGGGACCGTCCCTCCGGTTGAGGAACTGCGTCGATTCGGCGCAGAGCGATTGCCGGAGTCCATGGTGCCGTCGGTGTTCGTGGTGCTGGACCGTCTGCCGGTGACGGCCGGTGGGAGGGTGGACCGGGCGTCCCTGCCGGAGCCCACGGTCGATGGCGGGCAGTACCGGGCGCCGCGCAACCGCACCGAGCGGGTTCTGGCCGAGGCGTTCGCCGATGTGCTCGAACTGGACCGGGTGGGCACCGACGATGACTTCTTCGACCTCGGCGGCAACTCGATGCGGGCGATCAGGCTGGTCGGGATGATCCGGGCGGAGCTGAAAATCGAGGTGTCCATCCGCACGTTGTTCGCGACACGGACCATCACCGGTCTCACGGACAGATGGGAGGATCTCGCCCAGTCGAGCAGGCCGACTCTACGAAGGCGGACGAGGGACGGTGAAGCCCTCTGAGCTTCGGCGACAGAGGGGCGCAGGCCCTAAGGGCTGTCCCGTCGGCAGGACAGGAATGCACGGCCTCCACGGAAACACCGATACATCGGAATGTGCCGACTCAGTCCGGCGCACTTGAATGGTTCATCGAATCGGGTCTAAGTTGGCGGCGCGACCGATGAAAATGCCGGCCCGCCCAGACGCGGGTAATTCTTGGAGTGGGAGATTACCGGTCGGATGCGAGTACGGACTGTGCGGTCCTGCCAGCGGGAGAATTCTCTATGAGTAATCGTGAACCGGAGCTCTACGACGTCATCGGAATCGGGTTCGGACCATCCAACCTGTCGCTCGCCATCGCCCTGGAAGAATATGGGGCGCATGGTCTGGAGAATGAGATCAGCAGCCTTTTCTTCGAGCGTCAATCCTCGTTCGGCTGGCACCGCAACATGCTGCTGCCGTCGGCGACCATGCAGGTATCCTTTCTGAAGGACCTGGCCACCTTCCGCAATCCGACGTCGAGTTTCAGCTTCATCGCGTACCTGCACGCGTCGGGGCGGCTCCCGCAGTTCGTGAACAACCAGAACTTCTTCCCCACGCGTCAGGAGTTCCACCAGTACCTCGAGTGGGCGCAGGCGCGAGTGGCCGACCGCATCGTGTACGGCTCCGAAGTGAGATCGATCAGGCGGTCGCCGGGCGTCGTTCCGGAACAGTCGGACCGTCTGCTCCTGGAGGTGGCGGATGCCGCCGGCCGAGCCGGCCGCATCGTCGAGGCACGGAACGTGGTGATCTCGACGGGCCTGGTTCCGAGGATGCCCGAGGGAACCGAGCGTGACGAACGGGTGTGGCACAGCTCCGAGTTCCTGGAGAGGTACCGCCGGACGGACCGCGGTGAACTGCGTCGGGTGGCGGTGGCCGGAGCGGGCCAGAGCGCCGCTGAGATCACCAGATTCCTGTACGACGAGCTTCCGCATGCCCAGGTCTGTGCGGTCATCCCCTCCTACGGCTACTCCGTCGCGGACGACACCCCGTTCGCCAATCAGGTCTTCGACCTCAGAGCCGTGGACGACTACTACTTCGCTACCGAGCAGACGCGGGAGGCGTTCTGGCGGTACCACCGCAACACGAACTACTCGGTCGTCGACGACGAGGTGATCCGGGATCTGTACCGCAGGTCGTACGACGACGAGGTACGGGGGGTCAGCCGACTCCAGGTCCTCAACCTGACGAGGGTCACCGGCGTGAAGCGCGCCGGCGCCGAGACTCGTGTCTCCCTCCAAAAGGGCTTCGATGGCGAGGTACGCGAACTCGACTTCGACCTCCTCGTCTGTGCGACCGGCTACGACGCAATGGAACCCACGGACCTGCTGGGCGATCTCGACCGTCACTGCTTGCGCGACGAGGCGGGCCGGTACCGGATCGGGCGGGACTACCGCATCGTCACCACCCCCGAAATACGCTGCGGCATCTATCTTCAGGGCGGTACCGAACACACCCACGGCCTGACCTCCTCACTGCTGTCGAACATCGCGGTACGAAGCGGTGAGATCGTCGACTCGATCGTCGCCCGGCGCGCGGAGCTGAGCGGTGAGGGCACAGTCCTCGCCGAGGTCGGAGGCGATGTGAGGTGAACGCCCGCAGAGTCCGTGACGCCCGGTCTCGCCCATGGCACTGATGATTCCTTCCAGTGGGGAAAGGGAACCTTCGATGAGTAGTCCGGTGGAAGAGCGGTGGATACGCCGATACCGGGATGACGACGGGTGCGAAACGAAGCTCGTCTGCTTCCCCGCCGCCGGCGCTGGGGCGAGCGCGTACCGCACCTGGTCTTCGGGCCTGCCTTCGGACATTGGTGTGCTCGCCGTCCGGTACCCGGGTCGGGAGGACCGGTTCGGCGATCCGTTTCCGTCCCGGCTGGAGGCCCTTGCGGACGACATCGCCGACGCGCTCCGCGAGCTGACGCGGTATCGGCTGGTGCTGTTCGGTCACAGCATGGGGGCTTCGTTGGCGCACGAGGTGGCGCTGCGCCTCCAGGAATGGGGGACTCCGCCGGCCGCCCTGTGCGTCTCCGGTAGGCGGCCTACCCATGCGTTGGCCGGCCGGCAGTTGATCTCCGGCACGGACGAGGAGGTCATCGCGCATGTCGTGGGCTTCGACGCGAGCCGTGCCGAAGTCTTCGCCGACCTTGACCTGAGGGAGATCGTGCTCCCCGCGGTCCGCGCGGACTACCACCTGGTCGACGACTATTCCGGTGGCAGCCGACCCCCGCTCGACTGCCCGGTGTACGGCTACACCGGTGACAATGATTCTGAAGTGACGCCGGAGCAGATGCACGGCTGGGCAGAATTGACACGCGGCGCCTTCCGTCTCCTGGTGCTGCCCGGTGGGCATTTCTATCTCAGAGCCGAGGAGGCCACACTCCTGGCGGATTTGAATCACGTACTGGACGACATCAAGTCCCGTGCGAAGACCGTCTCGTAATGCTTCTCATGCGCTGAAACAACGTTCCGTTGCTGCGGGGAGTAGTTATATGTGTGCCCTCGCTCGCTGCGGCCTGAGGGGTGAAATGAATCGCGCTTTGGTCACCATCGGTGGGCACTCGTGGTAAGTTGACTTTCAATGTGTAGCTCGATCGAGGCTTCACTTATGGGTATCTGTAGGATGCCTCACGGTCGAACTGTCCTCCGTCGCTGACGAGGACCAGGAATACCCGGTGAATTACTTCTCTCCATTGCCGGAGTCGAATCCAGTAATGCCTCATTGGTGAACTCACCTGCTGAGCGTCCTTGGCCTAGGGATGGCAGATGGCAAGTAAATCGACAGCGCTGACCGTGCCCCGCCCGCACCCCTCCTTGTGGGGCGGGTCGGCAGATCCGCCGTGCCTGCTCACGGCGCTGGCCATGACTGCGGCGGCACGGCCGGGGGACATCGCGGTCCGCGATGAGGACCATGAGCTGACCTACCGCGACCTGGCCAGGTGGATCAGGAGCATCGCCGCGGTCTTGGTGGACTGTGGAATCCGCCGGGGCGATCGGGTGGCCATCACCGGTTCGCGAAGTGCCGCGATCGTGGCGGGGATGCTCGCCACGGTGTACACCGGTGCCACGTATGTGCCGCTGGACGCCGGCTACCCGGTGAAGCGCCTTGAGCACATGAAGACCGACAGCGCTGCCAAGCTGCTGCTGTTCGCCGGCCAGGAGCCCGCGTTCATGACCGGTGTGCAGTCCCTGCGCATACCGCCGGCACCGGGCCGGCCGGCTGCGAGCACGCGCAGTGCTGCGGCCATGCCGCAGCACTCGTGCCAACCGGACCTGCCCGTATACATCATCTACACCTCGGGGTCCACGGGCCTTCCCAAGGGGGTCGTGCTGCCCCACCGCTCCATCGACAACATGGCGGAATGGCAGCGGAGCCATTCGGTACGACCGGACCTCCGCACCGCCCAGTTCACACCGCTCAACTTCGATGTGTGGTTCCAGGAAGTCCTCGGCACGCTGTGCGGCGGGGGAACTCTGGTGATCATGCCCGAGCCGCTGCGCCGTGACCCGATCGCCCTGCTCGACTGGCTGGCGGACCAGCGCATCGAGCGCCTGTTCCTGCCGTACGTGGCGCTGAACATGCTCACCGTCGTTGCTGCCGCCGCTGATTCACTCGACGGTCTGGCCCTCCAAGAGGTGAACCTCGGCGGCGAGCAGCTCGTCTGTACCCCGGCCGTAAGGGATTTCTTCCGGCGCCTGCCGGGCTGCCGACTGAACATCCACTACGGCCAGAGCGAGTCCGCCATGGTCACCGCGTACACGCTGACCGGGCAGCCCGAAGACTGGCCGACGTTGCCGCCGATCGGACGCCCTCTGCCGGGCTGTGAGGTGATCGTTGATCCGGTCGACCAGGGCGAGCCGGCGACGGGGGAACTTCTGGTCACCGGCCTGCCTCTCTCGACCGGCTATCTCAACCAGCCTGGCCTCAACGCGGCGCGCTACATCCCACTGAACCTCACCCGGCACGGCCACAACCGGGCCTTCCGTACCGGAGACCTGGTGCGCGTCGAGGACGACGTCATCCACTACGTCAGCCGTGCCGACAACGAAGTGAAGATCCGCGGAGTCCGGGTGAATCCGCTGGAGGTGGACGCCTGTCTGCTGGAGCAGCCAGGCGTCACGGAAGCGGTATGCGTGCCGATCGAGATCACCGAGGGCTCCCGTCAGCTACGGGCCGCCGTCACGGTCGACGGAGAGGAAGTCGCCTTTGACGTCGACCGAGCGATGGCCGCCCTGACCGAGCTGCTGCCCGGGCCATCGGTGCCCGTCTCCATCACGGTCCTGCCGGAACTGCCCCGTACACCGAGCGGCAAGGCGGACCGCAAGGCGGTCGCCCAGACGCTTGCCGGTATGCACCTGCAAGGCCATGGACAGCCTGGCCGCTGATGCGGAGGAATAACGAAGTGCTCTCCCGTGCAGGCGGGTCGGCCAGGCGCTGCGGGCCGGCCGTCCGTGGTGCCGCACCGATGCGTTCTCGGCGGGTTCTCGTCGATCGTGCGAACAAAACGCCAGCGTAGACAGGGGTTTCACATGGAAGGTGACTACGAGACGCAGACGGAACATCGCCTCGCGATGATCTGGGCCGCTGTCCTCAAGCTTGACAAGGTCGGACGAGACCAGGACTTCTTCGGCCTCGGCGGGGACTCGATGCTGGCCACCAAGGTCGTGCTGGAGGCCCGCCGCGTCTGGGACATCGATTTCACGGTGCGCGTTCTCATCGACACTCCGGTCCTCGCTGACTTGGCCGCACGCATAGACCGGTGGGTCAGCAAGGACACCGGGGCACCTGCACCCGATCGGGCATGAATGCGCCCGGATTCCTGTGCTGCTGTCCCAAATCGGCTGTGCGGCGGCCGTTGCAGCCTTCATACCCAAGTACATCGACGAGATAGCGGCACAGGATTCGGGGCGGGAGGTCCAGAATGCTCTTTGAAAGCATCCCCATAAGGAATGGGAGCAGCGACCGAGAGCGTAAGAAGGTTGTGCTTGTCGAGATTCCTACCTACGAGAACATCCTGCCGCTTGCGTCTGGCTACATCCAGGCGTGCGCGCAGGAGGACGTCGCGGTGGGAGCGGCTCATACATTCGAAATAGTCTCCTACCCGATGACCGACGACCGGCACAAGATCCTGGAGGACCTGGCTGGGAAGCACGCAAGTATCTACACCTTCAGTTGCTACATCTGGAACATGAAGCTGGTCAGCTGGCTACTAAAGGAGCTACGGGAGCGGCAGCCCCACGCCCATTACCTGCTCGGCGGGCCGCAGGTCATGAATCATGCCGCAACGTATCTGGCGGATGAGCCGGAGAACGTCTATGTGTGCAACGGAGAGGGGGAGCGGACCGCCGTGGAGCTGCTCAGGCAGCTCAGCAACCTCAGGTCAGACCTGCGCCAGGTGCCCGGCCTCAGCTTCTGGGCCGGAGGTGAGCTCGTCACCACGGAACCCGCGCCGCGTATCAGCAATCTCATGGAAATCCCTTCGCCTTTCCTCACAGGCGTCTTCGATGGCCATGAGTTCAGTATGGGAATCCTGGAAACGAACCGTGGGTGTCCCTTCCGCTGCACCTTCTGCTACTGGGGAGCGGCCACTAACTCGAAGGTGATCAAGTTCGAGGAGGAGCGGATCAGGGCCGAGCTGGACTGGATCGCCGAGAACGGGCTCTCCGGGCTCTTCATCGCTGACGCGAACTGGGGGCAGTCACCCCGTGACGTGGCGATGACCGAGCACATCGTGGCGCGCAAGAAGGAAGTCGGCTATCCGCTGGTCGTCTACATGGCGGCCACCAAGAACCGGCCGGAGCGCATGGCGCAGATCACCGAGATTTTCGTACGCGGCGACCTCATGGTGACTCAGCCCATCTCGCTTCAGACGCTGAATCCTGAGTCGCTCAAGCTTGTCGAGCGGGCCAACATTCGCGAGGAGACTTTCGTTGAGCTGCAACGTACGCTCAGGGAAAAGCAGATCAGCTCCTATGTGGAACTGATCTGGCCCCTGCCGGGGGAGACCTTCGAATCGTTCAAAGACGGGTTGACGAAGCTATCCCGGTCCTACGCCGATACCGTCATCGTCTATCCGCAGCTTCTCCTGCACAACACGCCCATGTACAAGCAGGTGGAACTCTACGGCCTGACGACGGAGTCCGTACCGAGCGACGTGTCCGAGGCTGAGGTCGTAGTCGCAACGAACTGGGTGACGAAGGAGGAATGCCGCGATGCTTACTGGCTGTACAACGCAATGCACACCGTCTACAACATGCGCGGACTGTTCCTGCTCTCCGGCTATCTCGATGCGACCGGAGTCATCTCCTACGGCGATCTGTTCGCCAGCGTCGCGCGCTACTTCCAACAGCGCACAGGTTCTGAGGTGCTCCAGCTCATCACCGATTCATTGGCCAATCTGACCAACTACGACGTGCTCCTCAGCGGAAAGATCGGTCACATGATCCTCAGCACCCATCGTGAGGAATTCGACGCGGTGCTGGCCGACTACGTCACATCCCAGGACTGGTGGTCGGACCCCATGGCCCGGCAGGCGTTCGAGATGGACCTCATCGCACGGCCCTACATCTACCGCGAAGCGGTCAGTGTGCCGGACTACGAGTTCACGGAGATCACCGTGCACGGCCTGGGCGATGCCGAGACTTTCATCGTGGAGGTCTCCGCGGAGCTGGCCCAGCTACTGACGGAACGCGAGATGCTCGACGCCGACGTGCAGGGCGCCGAATCCGGACGGGTCATGGTGCGTGTCAACCATCATGCTCGGCAGAAGATGCCCTACATGCCGCAGCGGAGCCTTGAGCACAACGCCAACTACTGCCACGGAACCGTACTGCGCTTCCGGGAGATCCTCCCCTTCGTCGAAGTGCACTCACCCCACGCCGTGCAGGCACCGACCGCTGATTGACCTCCCTCGTGGTGACGTCGGCTGTTCCTGGCTGATGCACTCTGTCCTCGACATTCCAGCTCCGCGGGTTATCGAGACCGGCGATCCGTGCACCACGGGCTCCGTACGGGCGCAGGGCCGAGACGGGCGTGACGCCGTCCCGCGTCACGCCGACTGACGTCCAGCCCGCGGCGTACGAACACGCGACAGTCGAGATAGTCGCGCGCTGCTTCCTAGAGCAGCGGCTGTGCCGTGGTGCGGGACGGCGGCGCAGCGGGGAGCCCCTGCATGCGCCGGAAGGAGTATGCGGCGGAGACGAGGGCCATGTGGTGGTACCAGCCGGGGAACGAGCGTCCCTCGAAGTCCAATAGACCGAAGTCCTGCTCCATGGAACCGACCACAGCTTTCGTCCCGCTCTGTAGCGCCGCGATCGAGCTGACCTCCGCGACGGCGTGGTCAGCGAGGCTGGTGAGCCATAGTGTGCCCGGGGCGCGGTTGGGGCCCACTTCGGTGAAGAGCCGGTAGAGAGGGCCGGGGGAGCGCCCGTGGGAGCTGCCCGGCAGATGAACGAGGGACGCCTGGATGTGTGGGGTGTGTTGCTGTCTGTCCGTCAGGCGACTCACTGCCGTTGTCTCCTGGCTCTGCGTCAGGATCAGGTGCCTTGCGCTCACGGGTGTCGGGGGCCCCTCGCCGGCGTGCAGTACCGCCAGGTGCGGTGGCACCGCGATGACGAAGTCGCGTCGGCGCTTGGCGAGTCCGAGCAGTAGGTGTGCCATGTCGGGTTCATCGCTCATATCGACGAGGACGATGGAGGAAGCGCAGTTCGTGCGGGCCGACAGCCGATCGACGAGTCGAAGCGTTTGCGACCACAGCGGCCGGTGCTGCTCGCCGTCCGGTATGCGCGCCTCCCTGCGCCGATCGGGGTCCCGCGTCCAGGCCGCCGGCAAGTACAGGCACCAGTCGACGGGAACCTGAACGGTGCCCATGGACAGGAAGGAGCCCAGTCCCAGTTGGCAGTTGAGGGTACGGCCCGAGGACAGGTCGAAGTAGCGGTGGACACCCACCGAACGGTCACCGCGCTTAGGCAGGACAGCGCGACCGATGGACCAGACGGGGTCGGGTCGATGGTCCGCCACCCAGTGAGTGAGCTCCTTCATAACCTCGTCGAAGTTCCATGGGCTGAGACTGACAAACTGTCGCAGCGACTGCACGGTGGACGGATCGCGGGAGATCGTGGCGGCGAGTCGGCGCACGGACTTCTTGCCAGAGGTGACGAGCAGCCCTTTGAGATAGGCGTGTGCCCAGTTACGTTGATCGATTCGTCGCAGACTCTTGAAGATCGTTCTGCAGTACAGGTCCAGAGTTAATTCAGAACCGTTGACGTAAGTTGCGCCTCGGAAAGGCGATGACGTGTCCGATCGGACGGTATGCATGGCGCAATAACCCCCCGAGCGTCACTGGCGTTGGCGGGATTCTAGTCTGTGCTCCAGCGTCGGCGCCACGCTCTGACGTTGGCTAGTTCGTCTAGTGCTGCGAATGGGGCATCGGTACCGGGCGGAAATGCGGGGAACGATGGCCGGATTTCGCCCAACTGTAGCCTTCTTGACGGTCCGTCGCCGGAGTTGGCGGACCGTGTCGCATGCGGTGCCTGATGCCGGGCAGGCCACCCCGAGCGTTGCGCCGGGTCGTTGCCGGGATTCCCTGCTCCGCCCCCCGGGGGCTGCTCGCAGGTATGGGAAAGGTGCTGGTCAAACCGGATGGGGTAGGTGGTCAAGCGGTCCGAGGGCGATGGTGACTTCATGTCTCTGGGACCCGTGGTACGAAGGTGGAGGATCTGACGACGGCCCGTGGCTCTCCGCGGCGGATCTGGACCCTCGACAAGTCCTGGCGCCCGTGCCAGGAGCGCCTCTCGCGTTGGTGGCCAAGCTACGGCCTGCGAGGACACCGGGTGCGTGCGTCTCGGCGGGGGGCTGGCGGTGCCGCCCGGGCGGACTGAGATCTGCGGCAGCCACCCTAGGTGTCTGAACCTCTACATGCGTACCGAAATCAAGCCATTCAGTGTACTGGGCCGCTAAAGTTTCGTTAAACGATCGAACTCTGCAAAGTAGTGCTCGATGGTGTCGAGATTCTTGCCCTTACCATCGTTGTCGGGATCTACTCGGGAGCGCGGCGGTTGGTCATCTCAATCCTCACGGGAACCGTGCAAGGTCCCGTCCTTTCAGGTTGCCCGTAGCTATCTGCGGGTGGTGGTCACCGCTCTGGGCACGTTTGTGTGAACAACGGGGGTGAACGCTTTCTGCACTCGATAGGAAGCCACCGAACCCGACCAGCTTATCCGCGCGTTGCCACGGAGGCGTGATGGCGAATCAGGTCGAGGACTATAGAGACTCCAAGGCGCTCACATTCGGAGATACCAGAGAGACCGCGTCGAGGGCTCGGAGATCCGGCGGGGCGGAATCACGGCGCGATCAGGTACTCACCACGAAGGTGGGGCTGCACATACCCGAAGGACTCGCTTTCGAGGACTGGGAACGCGCCGGGCGTCAGCTCTCCGGGCTGTTGAATTCTTCGTCCTGGTGGCTCGGGGACTGGCTCATTTACGGTAAGGACCAATACGCCGACCGCTATGAGCGCGGCATCCGTGCGGCCGGCCTCCAATACCAGACGCTGCGCAACTACGCTTGGGTCGCCAGGCGGTTTGAGCTGCACCGGCGCCGGCCCGCGCTCAGCTTTCAGCACCACGCCGAGCTGGCGTCGCTCCCTGTCGACGAGCAGGAGGCATGGCTCGATCGTGCCGAGCGAATGAAGTGGAACACCAAGCGGCTGCGCAACGCTGTTCGTGCCGAGCGCGAGGACGCCTCACAGCAGCCGAGCGCTGTGGCGGCGACACATCGGCTCGCCGTGCCCGACAACCGGCTCCAGTGGTGGCACAAGGCAGCGGCCCATTCCGGCACCGAGTTGGGGGAGTGGGTGACGGCCACGCTCGACGCCGCCGCCAGCCAGGTGTTGAAGGAGTCTGACCGGCACCTGTCTCCTCTTGGCTGACCCGTCACCGGCCCGTACGACGGTCGCGTCGAGGCGAGCGGTGGTGCCCGTCCGGCGCGATGAGAGTGACGGGGCCCGTACACCAAGGGGGTACGGGCCCCGCGTCACGGGAAAGGCCGTCATGGCAGGCGGTTCATGAGATCCGCCGTCTGCGCGTGGCGCGTGCATCCGCGCCCTGCGAACGACTGCATCACCCGCTCTCGAACCTCGGGGCACTGTTCCTGGCTGAGTTTGAACATGCCCTCGGCCTTGGTTACTCGGACACGGAAAGCGCCCACGCCAGGCACTATCTTGCGGAAATAGTCGATGGATTCGCTCATGTCCCAGCCGTCGCCGACTTCCTTTTCGAGCACCTGCACCGTCGCCTGCACGACACCGAGCGTCTCCTCCGTCGACTCGATCTTCTCTACTATTCCGTGCACGTGCACCGAGGTGAAATTCCAGGTCGGGGAAGCCGGAGTAAGGTCGTAGACCGTGGGTGAGATGTAAGCGTGCGGACCTGTGAACGTCAGCAGGATGGCCGACCCGGTGTCCAGTGCCGCCCAGTGCGGATTGGCTCGGTTCATGTGGCCGAGCAAAGGCACATCGGTCAGGTCCGCAGCAGGTAGTCCCTCCCACCGAGGGTCAGTGATGACCGGAAGATGGGTGGCGAACGGTCCGTCAGCGGGTTTTCCGTTGCTTGCCATCAGCGCGAGAGGATTCCCACGCATCAGATCGACCATCCATGAAACATCCGGCGGCCGGTAGTGGCTGGGGACGAACATACGGCATTCACCTTTCATGGTGTGGCGAAAGAAAGAACTTTTCGGCGTCGAGGCCATGGGGCGCTGCGAGGATGCGGCGGATAATGGATGAAACCGTCGTGCTGTCCTGTCGACGAGACAGTCAGGTTCTCCAGCATGGCTCGCCATTGTCGCCGGCGCAATGAAGGAAGGAACCGTCACCATAAAACAGTTGCCGGATACGGAAAGAGAAATGATGGCCGCATGGATTCGAATTCGTGGTGAGTTTGCGCGTGTCAGCAGGGATCAAAAGAGGGTAGGTGGTCGGCTTGTATCCGCTGTGCCGGCATTCTCGGTGAACACAACCGGGACGTGAGGTATCTGCTTCCTCCGCGGGTTCGCCGTTCGTTGACGTGACGCCGCCGCGACTCCAGTGCTCTCGCGCTCGCAGTGCGGCAAGTGCGTCGGCTGTGGCTGACGGTCCGCCGACGCGTGCCGCGCAGCAGGGCATTCACCGCAGGTGGCGATTCAGTTCCGCACGGGTGAACGGCTGGACCCCTACGCCCGTCCGGCCCTGCGGGGCCGAACCCGGACAGCGCTGGGGAGCTCACGTGCTCCGCAGTCGAAGACGGTTCGGACGGCGACGAGCGCGGGGCTTCGCCTTCATGAATCGGTCGTGTCGGGCGGGTGTCTCACCGCTGCAGGGCCGGGCCGAACCAGGTGGCGAGGGCGGTCCGGAGCGCCGAGGTGTCCCATGCGCCGGAGGTGGCGGACGCCCAGGCGACGTGCCCGTCCGGGCGGATGAGGAGCGCGGCGGGAGCGGCGATGTCGCCGCGGCTCGGGACGGGCCAGTGGTCCTGCACGCTCCGCGCTTCGACGAGGTCGACGCGATCGGCCCAGCCCTCGACGACCATCGCCAGCTCGGCATTGCCGCGCAGGTCGAGGAGGACGGGGCGGGCGGCGTGCAGCAGTTCGTAGATGCGGCTCGCGCCGTCAGGCGTCTTGAGGTCGGCGTCGGGGACTCGACGGCCAGCCAGCGTGTGGTTGCCGTCGGCCGGATATCGGATGTCCAGTGCGGTGAGCATGCCACGCAGATGCCGGTTGACGTCGTCGAACACCAGGAGCGAGCCGAACACGTCGCGCAGCGCGTCCGTCTGGGCACCTGGGCGGGTCAGGGCCGCCTGCGCCCGGGTGTTCTGGAGAACGCCTTCCCCGACAGGGTGGCGCTCGGCGTGGTAGCTGTCCAGTAGGCCCTCCGGCGCCTGACCGCGCACCACTGAGGCGAGCTTCCAACCGAGGTTGACCGCGTCCTGCACTCCTAGGTTCAGCCCTTGCCCGCCGGCCGGGAAGTGGATGTGCGCCGCGTCGCCCGCGAGCAGCACCCGGCCTTCCCGATACTGGGCGGCCTGCCGTGCGGCGTCGCCGAACCGAGAGACCCACCGGGGGCTGTGCATGCCGAAGTCGGTGCCCGCGAGCCTGACCAGTGACTGCCGGAGCTGCTCGAACGTCGCTGACTCGTCGCGGTCCGCGACGCGGTCGTACTCGGACGTGATCACCCGATGCCAGCCCGGCTCGAAGGCGATCGCCGAATAGTCGCCACCCGGGCAGCGCCGCGCCCAAATGTAGTCCTCGGACAGCTCGGGGAGTTCGACATCGCCGATCAGCGCGGTCATTGTCGCCGGGGTGCCCGGGAAGGCGATCCCTGACAGCCTGCGCACGGCGCTGCGTCCCCCGTCGCAGCCCACGAGGTAGCGGGCGCGCAGTGTCGCGGAGGGCGCCTCCGCCGTACGCAGCTCGACCGTCACACCGGCCTCGTCCTGGCGGACCCCGTTCACCTCGTACGACCAGCGCACCCGCACGCCGAGGTCGGCGGCCCACTCCTCCAGCAGCCGCTCGATGACGGACTGCAGGATCATCAGCGGGAGGGGGTGCCTGGACTCCAACCCATCGAAATCCAGCATGAGCCCGGAGAAGTGGCCCACCGGTGTCAGGTCGCCGACCGCCAGGAAGCGGTCCAGGACTCCGCGTTGGTCCAGCACCTCCAGGGTTCGGGAGTGCATTCCACCGGCTCGCGACTCGCCCGTCCGCTCCGCGAGTTGCTCGACCACCACCACGTCGACGCCCGCCAGGCGCAGTTCGCAGGCGAGCATCAAGCCCGTCGGTCCGGCGCCCGCGATCACCACGTCCGTGTCCATGCCGGTGTCTCCCACGCCGATTCCCCTCGTTGCCCTGCGCGCCTCTGACGTCGTCGAATTATTTCCACGTTCACGGAAGCGGATCAGCCGGTCAAGACAGATCCGGTGCCGGTACGAGCAAGCGGTTGCCGTACGTGACCTCTCCCGCCGATGGGAGGGCCCTTGCGGGGCGGGACCGGGGGTGGGTTGCCGCGGCTATGGGCTATCCCGTAATCCCTGGTGGGCGCGTGACGACAGTTACGACACCGCCGAACACAGCACATACGAGTCAGTTCAGCCGGTCGACCGATGCAGACGGGAGATCTGGGCAGCGTCGATTTACCGCACTCGCTCTTGCATCCGGGGTTTCCGATTCTGATCGCCATGGAATGTACCCTGCGCCGATACGCGCGGTGAACCGGAAAGCACCTCTTGCCGGGGGTAGCGCGGCGGTAGCGGCTCAACGGTGCGGCTGTCCTGTCAACGGGACGGCTGGACCAGGCGGCCACAAGCGGCCGGCCCGCACGTCATCTTGGCCCGCAGCCGATTGGCGCGGGAGCCAGTGCTGGCCAGATCCCTGCTCATCGAGGGGGGAGTCGACTCGCTCTTGTTGATGTAATGGGCCTGTTGGAACTCGGACCAGTGCACGGCACATACAGACTTTCTGTGTGTGCACCATTACTCGCTCACCATTGTCGCGCGGTACGGCCATCTGTACCGTGCTGTTCACGAATCGAGTCGAGGAGGAACATGGACGACGGCGTTGCCAAAGGTCTGCAACCCGTACTACCAGAGCTGAGGAGCCAGTTTCCAGACCTTCGCGGCACGGACATCGCAAGCCTGCTGACTGACTATGCGCGAATGGCAAAGATCTTGTCAGTAATAGACGCCGCCCGCTTCTTGGAGGAGAATTTCGCGTCGGCGCAGAACCTCGGAGGGCGAGAAGACCTCCTCCGGCACGCCTGTGACTCGGTGGCGATGGACGGCGACGTGCTCGAATTCGGTGTTATGGGTGGTCAGACCTTGGCCGTCCTCTGTGAGGAGTTCAAGGAACGCACTGTGCACGGGTTCGACTCGTTCAAGGGGTTGCCCGAGGACTGGACCCACGACAGTCCGAGCGGCACCTACAGTACGGAGGGGAAGCGGCCGAGTCACCTTCCCTCCAATGCCAAGCTGCACATCGGCCTGTTCGAGGACACGCTGCCGAAGTACCTGGCCGGCACCGACGTTCCCGTTGCTCTGCTCCACATCGACTCGGACCTGTACTCCAGCGCCCACACGGCCCTGTTCGGACTTGCCTCACGGCTGCGGGCAGGTTCGATGATCGTTTTCGATGAGTTCCTCAACTATCCTGGATGGCGCCAGCATGAGTACCGCGCCTTCACCGAGTTCGTCGACGCGTTCGATGTTGAGTTTCGTTACTTCTCCTTCGCATCGAGCTATCTGTCCGTTGCCGTGCTGCTGGACTCTGCGCCCAGAGTGAGCTGACCCGCGTAGGCGATGTCGTGGGAACGCTGCGGACTCGACCCGGTCGAGCGCTACTGGCACCGCTACCCGCACCAGCTCTCGGGCGGCCAGCGCCAGAGGGTGGTGATCGTCGCCGCCGTCGCACTCCGCCCCGAGGCTCTGATCTGTGACGAACCGGTCTCCGCACTGGATGTCTCCATCCGCTCCCAGGTCCTCGGAATCCTCGCCGAACTGCGCCGCGACGACGGCATCGGGCTGCTGTTCATCACCCATGACGTCGGGCTCGCCTGGGCCCTCTGCGACCGGGTGGCCGTACTGCACCGCGGAGAACTGGTCGAGTACGGCGATGTCGAGCAGGCCCTCGGCGCTCCCCGGCACCCGTACACCCGCGAACTGCTGGCGGCGATGCCGGCACCGCGCGGCTGACGTCCCCGGACGGCGGCAAGCGGAGACTCGCCCATGCCGAACTGTCAGCACGGGCCGGGTCGTTCGGCCGCCCCCACCGCCCCGCCCTGCCCGGACCGGACACCTTCACCGGCACCGTCGTCCTGCAGGCCGCCGACTACCGCGACCCGGCACCGTTCACCGTGCAGCGAACGATCGTGACCGGCCGGGGAAATCCGCCGCCCCGCCCGCTGCCTGTCCGCCCGCCTCTTGGGGCAGGGGCAGGGGAGAGCCGCGCCTCGGGGCGACCTTACTTGCGAGGTCGCCGACCAGGCCGGGAGGGCGTTGCGGGCGGCCGAGACGGCCTGGTCGAGCTGCTCGGCGGAGCAGGACGGGGCGTGGGTGACGACGGATTCGTCGATCGGGTTGACGACCGGGCAGGTCGGCGGCGCGGCCACGGCCGCGCCGCCGATGGTGAGGGTGAAGCCGGTGGATTCCGGCTCGGGGATCGCGTTCATGACGTGCACTGTCGCCCCTTCCGTGCAAGGGAGGAAGGCCGGTCCTTCCCAGGTGTACGGCACCCAGGAAGATGACCACCGACCAGGCCCGGGGCGACATGTTCTGGCCGGATGAGCGGTAACCATCTGGGAGAGTTCCTGCGCGCCCGCCGTTCCCTGCTCCAGCCCGACGATGTCGGGCTGGCCGCCACCCGTGCGCGGCGGGTCGCCGGACTGCGCCGCGAGGAGGTGGCCGTCCTGGCCGGCGTCAGCGCCGACTACTACGAACGGCTGGAGCAGGGCCGGGAGAGACATCCGACGGGCCAGGTGATCGACGCCATCGCCCGCGCGCTACGGCTGGAGGACGACGCCCACCGGCACGCCTACCGCCTGGCCGGCCTGACCCCGAACACCGAACCGCGCTCCCGTCCCCCTGATCAGGACCGTGTCGACCCCGGCCTGATGCGGCCGATGGACGCCTTCCCCACCGCCGTCGCCTGCATCGTCAACCGGCGGCTGGACGTCCTCGCCTCCAACGCCCTCGCCGACGCGCTGCTGGCACCGCTGGCCGACCGCCACAGCATGGTCCGTACCCTGTTCCGCGACCCGTCCGCCCGGGAGCTGTTTGCCGACTGGCATGCGGTCGCCCGTGACACGGTCGAGGCGCTGCGGCTGGCTGCCGGCCACGACCAGCACGATCCCGAGATCACCACCCTGGTTGTCGAACTCCTCGCCGAAAGCCAGGAATTCGCGGCTCTCTGGCGCGACCACCGGGTCAGCGGACTGGGAAGCAAGACCAAGGTGTTCAACCACCCGGACGTGGGGCGGATCACCCTCGCCTACCAGGCATTCGAGGTCCAGGCAACACCAGGGCAGTATCTGCTGGCCGGAACCGCGGAACCGCGGAGCCGGGGAGCGCAGACGCCGACTCACTCGCGCTGCTCGGATCTCGCCACACCGGAGGTCGGCAACGGCAGCGCCCGACCAGGCGACCCACTACGACCAAGACGGTGCCAGGCACAGAGGCAGTGCCCGTCGATCCCGACAGCCGACTTGCCTAATGAAATTGCCCAGCACGCCGACGACCGCGCCGCACTGCTCACCCGTCGGCAGAGCGGGGCCCCCACCCGTCGGCGGAGCTGGCCGCGCACTCCTCAACCAAGTCGGCGTCCCGGCCGCAGTCGCCCGGAGCGTCGCCATCCGACAGCAAGCCTGGAGATGTCCGCCCCCGTCGTCGCGGACCACGACAAGACCACCACCCGGCTCCGCAACGAGCAGGCAGGGAACCGATACGTCCCAGGAGTTCAAGCCACGGTCACCAGCAGCCTGGAGTTCACGAGCCACCGGCGGCAGTTGATCAGGAGAGCCCACCAGTAGGCGCCGAACCAGATTCCCAACGCGTAAATGCAGAAAATGTTGACCTAAGTAGTGTTAAGTGCCGTTCCATGACCTCTCTGCGTCCGCTCGGCACCTCCGGGCTCGATGTGTTCCCGCTCGCCCTGGGCGGCAACGTCTTCGGCTGGACCGCCGACAGGTCGGCCACCTTCGCCGTCCTCGACGCGTACGCCGCGGCGGGAGGCAACTTCGTCGACACCGCCGACGCCTACTCCGCCTGGCTGGAGGGCCATCGAGGCGGTGAGTCGGAGACCCTGATCGGCCAGTGGCTCACCGCGCGCGGCAACCGCTCCGACATCGTCGTCGCCACCAAGGGCGGCTCCCATCCCGATTACCAGGGGCTGTCCGCCACCACCATCAAGGCGGCGGCCGAGGCATCGCTGAAGCGGCTGAACACCGATCACATCGACCTCTACTACACCCACTTCGACGATCCGTCCGTCCCCGTCGAGGAGATCGTCACCGCACTCGACGGCCTGGTGCGCGCGGGGAAGATCCGCGCGGTCGGCGCTTCCAACCTGACTCCCGAACGCCTCCAGGAGTCACTGGACTTCGCCGACCGGGAAGGGCTGACCCGCTACACCGTGCTCCAGCCGCAGTACAACCTGGTCTCCCGCGACACCTACGAGGGTCCTCTCCAAGACACCGCCGCCCGGGCCGGCATCGCCGCCGTGCCCTACTTCGGGCTCGCCGCCGGGTTCCTCACCGGCAAGTACCGCCCCGGGGCCACCGTGGACAGCGTCCGCTCCGGTACGGCGGCGGCTCATCTGGACACTGAACGCGGCCAGCGGGTCCTGGCCGCGCTCGACACCGTCGCCGGGGACCGCGGCACCGACCTGGCGGCAGTCGCCCTCGCCTGGCTCGCCTCCCGCCCCACGGTCACCGCCCCGCTGGCCAGCGCCCGCACCACCGAACAGCTCCCCGCCCTGCTCGCGATGGCGGACCTGGACCTGACCGGCGAGGATCTCACCCTCCTGACCGAAGCCTCCGCCTGAGCCCCCCCGGCGGGGGGGACTTCGTCCGCCCCAAGCGGCCAGACCGTTCGCCCGTGCCGCCACCGCGGCAAGTCACGGCCCGACTCTCCGCCGACAAGTACGCCGCATCCGGCGCCCCGCGCCTCGTCACGCGCGGACAGGATTGAACACGGTGTAGACGATCAGCCGGTCAGGTCCAAGGCGAACGCCGGCGCGGCCCCCTGATGGCGCACCATCGTCGTGCGGGTGTAGGTCCGGTTGCTGCAGGGTGCCGTTGACCGGGTTCCGGTCGCAGACCGGAACCCCCGGCCAAGATCGGTGCCCCCCGGCGGGAGCGGCCGTGCGACTGGTGGAAGCCGCGGAAGGGCGGGACGCCCTCCAGCCTCTGCCCGTCCAGCCTCTGCCCGTCCAGCCTCTGCCCGTCCAGCCTGTGGCCGCCCCGGCGGCGCGACAGCGTCTGTACGCCGCCGTCCACCGGGCGATGACAGCTCTCGCGTCCGCAACCGTCCTCACCTCACTCTTCGCAGCCGAGTAGACCACTCCCGGAGGTCACGCCCCCAGGCCGCCGGTCGTGGGCCCAAGGCGGAGGCATCACCGCCCTCGGGAACAGGCGGGCGACCACCACACCAAAGCCACCAGATTCTGGCTCCACGTTGATACGCCGGACAGTCCCAGCCAGGCCCCACCGAACGTGACATGCTCACAGGCCGTTCTAGGATCATCGCCCTGCCGATTTCGATACAGGGGAAGCGATGAGAATACGTGGGATCCTGGCGGCCTTCGTGGTCGCACTCTCCGTCGTCCTGATGGCGGGCCTGGCCCAGAACGGGGCGGACCTGCTGCGGCCCGACCGTGCGGCGGTGACGGACGCGGAGCCGGCCGACGCCGGGCCCGGAACCGAGGTCCAGCTCAAGACGGTCACCTTCAACATGTGCGGCGGTCTGTGCAACAAGGGCGGCACCGACAAGCTCAACCACATCACCAAAGAGATCAACGACTTCGCCCCGCACCTGGTCATGCTGCAGGAGGTGTGCTGGCAGCAGTACGAGTGGTTCGACACCACGCACCAGGGCACCTACGACTTCGGTTTCACGCCCCTGCTCACCACCTACACGGGCTGTGGTGTGTCCGACTGTTCGGTGAACACGGACAACGACCCGGCCAACGACGACAAGCGCTGCTGGATCGGTCAGGTCGTCGGCGCCCGCGGGGCGCTGGGCGCCAAGGACGAGATCCCCCTTGGCGGCGAGCAGTACCAGATCAAGGAAGACGGCAGCCCGGTCGTCCCGGCGCGGACGTTCAACGCCCTCTGCCACGACGTGGCCCTCGTCGGCGTCCCCGGGAAGGTGAAGGGCTGCAGCGTGCACCTGCGCGCCTACCCCGACGCCACGCAGGTCAACGAGCGGGCCCGGGTCGCGCAGGCGGCGCGCCTCGCCTCCGAACTCGACGAGGACATCGCAGCCGGCAAGGTCGTCGTGGTGGGCGGGGACTTCAACACGCTCCCGCAGCCGAACAAGACCCCGGCCCTGGACAGCTTCTACCGTGCCGGCGCCATGCCGGGCGGGGGCATCGGCAGGTTCTACGAGGCCGACCATGACGACAACACCTACTGGAACCTGCCGGAGCCGGACTGTGTCGCCCCCGCCACGAGCTGCCGGACCGGCGAGTCGACCATCGTTGACGTGTCGCCGCTGGTGGGCGACCAGCGCAACAGCAAAATCGACTACATCTTCTTCTCCGAGACCACCGCACACGCCACGCTCAGCGGCGACGCCCTCCCCATGTACTTCAAGGACGCCGTACGCACGATCATCACGCGCTTGCCGGAGGAAGCCGCGAAGGACTCCGCCGGCAAGTACCTGAAGCTGTCGGATCACACCTTCTACCGGGGACTGGCCACGGTGACCGTCTCCTGACTCCCGCCTGACTCCTGTTCCCGATTCCTGGAGACCGGTGACCCGTGCCCCGAACGACGGCCCGTGCCACACGACATGCGGCACGGGCCGTTCGCGTCAGCCGAGCCTGTAGCAGCCAGCCGCGCCCGCATCGCCGGGGATGAACACCTCCCGACAGCACCACCTCCGGCCCCGGCGTGCAACTGGCCCGCGCCGGCCCGCGACCTTCTCGTCACGCCGCACTTGCAAACCCGTGCTGGAAGCGCTGGGACACACGACCGGCGGACGGCCACCCCGGCTGGGGGCAGACCGGCTCCTCGCTGGCCGGTCGGTCATCGGTCCCGCCTGGCCGGTTCCGCCGGGGGTTCTGTCACCCGGGCTGTTTGTGCAGGATGCGCACATCACCGGCGTCGGGGTCGCCGAGCAGGATGAACAGGGCGGGCCGGGCCTCCGTTCCCGTGATCTCCCACGCCATCTCGCCGCATGCGTGGTTCTCGATGACCGCCCGGTCCCGGTGGGTGTCGTCGGCGGGCTCGAAACGCCAGGACGCCGGGCCGTCGCAGACGGCGTTGCCGGAGTCGTCCGCTTCGTGGGCTTCGCGGGGGAGGTTGCGTACGGTGGCCCCTCCGTGGGCGCCGAGCACCAGCTCGGCGCCCATCCCGCCCCGCCAGGTGCCCTGGTACTTCGCCGGGGTGAGCGTCGGCGGCCGGTACTCCTCGATCAGGCCGTTCGCCGTCGCCACCGCCCCGGCCGCCAGGACCAGCACCGACGCGACGGCTGCGGCGGCCGTCGTCCGCCCCGCCATCCGGCGCCCGCCGAGCCCGTGCCGCTGCGCGTAAGCGCCTCCGAGAAGCGGCAGCACCCCGGTGGCCGAGGCCCACCACCACTCCGGGCCGAGCAGGCCCGCGTACCCGGCGCCCAGCGCCAGGGACAGTCCCACGGACCAGAGGAGGTGGTTCCCCCCGACCCCGGCGCTGATGCGCCCGGCCAACGCGGAGGCGGGCCACATCAGCAGGAGCGAGTGGAGCAGTCCCAGGAACGGCAGCACGAACGGGGCGAAGAACAACGCGCACAGCAGGCCGGCGGCCGCGGGCGCGCCGCCGTGTCCGACGTCGTAGTCGTCGGTGCGTACTGACAGCACGAACGCGACCGCGGCGATGACCACGAGCTGTCCCGCGGAGGCGAGCGACAGGGCCCACAACCGGTCGCTGAAACCATTTTGCGATGACTGCACGGGGCCGCCCGGATGGGCCGCATACACGGGATGTTCCTGGTGGGAGCGGTGGTTCCGCGCCCCCTTCCGCCAACTCATTGGGCCGACAGTACGCTTCCGCTCCGGGCCTGCCGCCGGGGGCCGCCACCGGCAGCCTGGCACTCGCGCGGCCGGGCTTCTTCCTCGGTCAGTTCACCGGGTCGCCGGGGGACACCGGATGGGCCTCCAGCCCGGGAGCGGCGAGCACTTCGGCGATGAGTTCCGGGGATCCGCCGATATAGGTGCCGACCAGGTCGACATCGCCGCCCACGCACCAGGCGCGGTCCTGCGGCCACCACAGGTCGGGCAGTTCGACCCAGATGTCGTCGTTCCCGGTGGCGGGCGAGGTGACATCGGCGAGGGACCCGGAGAGCAGTACCCGGTCCCGGTGGGGGGTCTCGAAGGTGGGGAAGCCGTCGAAGTCCAGCCATCCGTAGCCCTCCCACAGGCCGAACCAGCAGTGGTCGGGGGTACGGGTGTGACGGGTCAGGAGCGGAAGCAGGACCTCCGCGATCGCCGGAGGGGTCGGGCCCTCCCACGGGTGCTCGTCCCAGACGCCGGGCAGGCCGTGGTCCGAGGAGTTCCGGTCGAACTCCTGCGCACCGATGACCTCGTGCCAGTGGGTGGTCGGCGCCACCGTACGGCCGTAAGCGGCGGCCACGGCCGACCAGCGCACCGGGCGCTCGTCCAGGGACGCGGGGTGCAGGATCCGCGCGTAGGCGGAGAAGCCGGGGACGGCGACGCCGGCCACCGTCCCGAAGTCGCCCTCGGCCGGGCCGTGCTCGGCGAGCCAGCGGGCGGGGGCGAGACCGGCGGTCCGCACCACCCGCAGCCGGCCGTAGAACTCGGGGGCGGGTTCCCGGTGCACCGGGCGAAACACATCGTCATCCATCCGCACAGTCTGCCAAAGAGCCTGGTCAGGGCCCGGGAGCGGGGGCACTGTCAGGCAAGGCCGACAGCGCGGTGCGCCAGGCGGAGAGGGCTGCGGCCGTCGCATCGACCGCCGCCAGGTCGCCCTCGTCTCGGCGTACCCCGCCTACGTCAAGCTCGGCCGTGTGCCGGCCAGGCATGCAAAGGGCGAGCCGGACCACTGATCGCGGCGCCCACACCCTGCTCCCCCAACCACTCCAGGATGAGAAGCACCGCATCCTCGATGCCGCTGTCCTGATCGATCTTCGGCCACCGGCCTCGACTCACTGTCACAAGTCCAACCTTAGAATCGATTAGGCGTCCCAAAAGCCGCACCACGCGTCGATTGTTTCTCTGGATGCGTCCGCCCACGTGGACGCGGTCCCGCGAGTATGCGTAAGTGCATCGACCCAGTGTTCCCAAGGGCCGTCCGGACCGACGAACCGCTGCGCGTGACTCGTGCCCAACTGGGAGTCCAGCCTCATGAGAGCTCCAAGTGCGGATTCCTGGTCATACCGGCATTCCCATCGGGGAAGATACCGGTCCAAGTAGGACACCAGGATCTCCGAATCTTCCGCGCTACCGAAGCGGGCAAGCGCAAAGCAGTACCCCTGACCTGCATAGGTGAGTTCGCTGGCCAGCAGGAGGCTTCCGATACGTTCGCGCCACTCGACCCGCCTGGCCACACCGACCAACCACGCGGCGGTCAGGCGAGCACGCCATTCGTATCCGAAAAGTGCACCGATCTCCTGGTCACTCGCCTGGAGCGAATCGGATTGCAGCGAGGCTGCGAATGAGGTCCGCTCCTCCTCCCCGAGATGAAGGAAACCACCACCCAGCAGCTCGAGGTATCGCTGTTCACCAGCGACATACCGGGCCACGACATGCCCCTGGCCAACTTCCTGAGGATGCTGCACGCTCATCGCCGCATCATGACCTAGCCAGGAGACGACCCCACAAGCGGGGTCCCACGAGATCCGGTCCATAGTTCAGAGAATCTGAAGCCCACCTCAACCGGACCTTCAACACCTTCATGACCAGGCGACTCACCCGCAAAGAGCTCAACCTCAGTACAGCCTGGGAGAAGAAGTCATAGCCCTGCCGCACGGCGCGTACGCTCATGTCTGTGACGGGAGGCCCGGGTCCGGCTCCCTGGCCGTCGCGTCGCGCGCGAGCGACAATCGCCCACATGATCGAGCCCTCCGGTGGCCCGTCCACCTTCCGTGACCTGTCCGCCTTCGTCGCCTGCCCCCGCGTCAGCTCTCTCGCCCTGTCCGTCGATGGCACTCGTCTTGTCGCCGCCGTGCAGTCGCTGTCCGGGGACGGGACGCAATTCGTGTCCGGTCTGTGGGAGATCGATCCGACCGGGGCGCGCGACGCGCTGCGGCTGACCCGTTCCGACAAGGGTGAGTCGGGGCCGGTGTTCGGTCCGGACGGGACCCTGTACTTCCTGTCCGGACGCGCCGCTGCGGACGGCGACGAGGACGAGGGCGCCGCGCTGTGGGCGCTGCCGCCGCGCGGGGAGGCCGTCGTCGTGGCCCGGCACCCAGGCGGGATCGCCGCGGTCACCGTTGCCCGGGACTCCGGCGCGCTGTGCCACACCGCGGGGCTACTGCCGGGCGCCGCCGATGCCGAGGTGCACGGCAAGCTGCGCGCGGCGCGCAAGGACGCGAAGGTCACCGCGATTCTGTACGAGGCCGGGCCGACCCGCGCCTGGGACCACGACCTCGGTCCGGCGGAGCCGCACACCTTCGTCCGTGCCGGTGCCGACGCGGAACCGGTCGTCGCCGGTGGGCAGGGAATCGGTCTGGAGAACCCGGGGGACGCGGCGTTGTCGCCAGACGGCACACGGGTCGCGTACCGCCGGTTCGTGCCCGGGCGGGTCCCGGACGAACACCGCACTGCCGTGGTGGTGGCCGACGCGGTGAGCGGTGAGGAGATCCACGTCGTTGGTGATCTGGAGCACCTCTACGAGGCGCCGCGGTTCACACACGACGGCTCGGCCGTCGTGTGCCGCCGGATGCGCTACCCGACGTACAGCCACCCCTGGGAATCGACGCTCGTCCGGATCGATCTGGCCGACGGCACGGTGCGGGACCTGCTGCCCGGGTTCGACAACTGGCCCCATGACGTGGCCTGTTCACCGGTGGACGACACGCTCTTCTTTACGTCCGACGAACAGGGGCACGCGCCCGTCTTCCGGCGCGACCCTAACGGTGGCGTCACACGCCTCACCTCTTCGGGTGCGTACGGCTCGCTGACCGTGGCCCCCGACGGGCGGACGCTCTACGCCCTGCGCCACGCGGTCGACACACCGCCGACGCC
The DNA here is from genome assembly GCF_044333555.1 of Streptomyces sp. NPDC020965. NCBI lineage: Bacteria > Bacillati > Actinomycetota > Actinomycetes > Kitasatosporales > Streptomycetaceae > Streptomyces > Streptomyces sp. NPDC020965. The sequence continues at coordinate 157,741 of NZ_JBIRRE010000013.1, read as the reverse complement.
CGTCCGGATAGACGCCGCCGCCGTCGACCAGACTCCGGCCCATCTGCCCGCCCCGGGGGGCATCGGGGACTTGCCCGGCACACTCACCGAGGTGCATGCGGAGGCGGACGACGGGTTCGTGCTGCGCGGCTGGCTCGTCATGCCCGAGGGTGCGTCCGCCGAGCAGCCCGCTCCGCTGCTCGTCGCCGTCCACGGCGGACCGCAGTTCAGCTGGAACGGCTGGACCTGGCGGTGGAACCCGTGGCCGTTCGCCGCACGCGGCTATGCGGTGCTGCTGCCGGATCCGGCCCTGTCGACAGGCTACGGGCAGATCAACCACCTGCGCGGCTGGGGGCAGTGGGGCGGACGCCCCTACACGGATGTGATCGCGCTGGCCGACGCAACCGAGGCCCGGGACGACATCGATGCCTCACGTACGGCACTCGCCGGCGGCTCGTACGGTGGATACATGGCGAACCAGGTCGCCACCAGCACGGACCGGTTCAAGGCGATCATCAGCCATGCGGGTCTGTGGGACCTGCGGATGTTTCAGGGCGACACCGATGCGCCCTGGTACTTCCAGCGGATCTTCGGCGACCCGCTGACCCGCCCCGAGCGGTACGAGGCCGACTCGCCGCACTTGAACGTCGCGAAGATCCGTACCCCGATGCTGGTCATCCACGGCGCGAAGGACTACCGCGTGCCCGTCGGGCAGGGCGCCAAGCTCTTCCAGGAACTGCAGCGGCACGAAGTCCCCGCGAAGTACCTCTACTTCCCGGACGAGAACCACTGGGTTGTGAGGCCGAACCATGCGCGTCTGTGGTACGAGACATTCCTCAACTTCCTCGACCACCATGTCCTCGGCGCCGCATGGCAGCAGCCCGGCCTGCTGTGACCGGGTGACCTGCACCGACCCGAGCAGAATTCCGCCTCAGCCGCCATCACCTGAGGCAGCGGATCACCGCACCCGGCCAAACCACCGAGCCGTCCCGCCAGCCCCCACACCTCATATCGTCCAGGCCCGCGCACCTCACCACCACGGATCAGAACACCTACTTCAGGAGCGGCGGCGGCGGGGGAGCTCGCGGAGGCGTACGCGGATCCGGAGCTTGGTTCGTTTGAGCTGAGGTCCCTCCAGGATGACGTCCTGATTCGGCGGCGGCTTGCGGCTTGCTGGGATGTGCGCTTCGCTGCTGCTGTGGCGCCGGTGCGTCCGTTCCGTTGACCCAAGGGCGGAGAGCTTCGCGGGCACGTCGGCTACGAGTCGTCGCTGGAGCGGGAGGGTCTGATCCTTCTGGACGCCGATCCGCAGGTGGCGGGCATCGCGTCACAGCCGTTCTGGCCGCACTGGCGTTGACGGCCAGCGTCGGCATGCCCCCGACTACTTCGTGCGCCTGGCGAACGGACGAGGTCGGGTGGTGGACGTCCGGGCCGGGGATCGTGCTGACGAGGCGGCAGCTGAAGCGTTTGCAGTCCCAGCCCTGGAGAAGCTACCCGGAATTGAGCCGTACAGAGTGACGTGTGGTTGACATTTCGGCCCGTGGAAGAAGTGGTGCTCCGGCTGAAGGAGTTGCTGTGCTCGTCGCTCGCCTATGTCGCGGTGCTGTCGGTCGACGTGAGCGACGAGGCGGTACACAGAGAGGCCCACAGCACGGTGGCTGGGCGTCTGCCCTGATTGTGGGAGCTGGTCAGGGCGGATTCGCAGCTCCCTACCTGCACTTTCCCGCTGATCCGGCCGTGGAGCGGCATGCGGAAAGCACCGGGCCGCGAGGCGAACTCCATCGCCTCCCCCGCGGCACGGTGCGAACGTCAGACGCAGCGCCGACAGCACGGGCGCCGAGTGAAGCCCGGACGCCTGGGCGTCGGCCGGACTGCTGCGCGACGAGCTGTCCTCCACCGTCCTCACCCTGAACCTGCACGGCACACCCGCCCTGGACTGGATGGCCGACGCGGGTGAGCCGGCCGTCCTGACCCTGCGACAGCTCATCCGCCCCCCGGAAGTCTCCGCCGCGACCGTCAGGATCTGCGAGAACTCCGCGGTCCTCGCAGCGGCGCCCGATGCGCACGGCCGGCACTCGGCACCACTGATGTGTCTACAGGGCCAGCCCTCCGCCGCGGCACTCGCCCTCCTACGTCGGCTGCACGAAGGCGGAGCGACACTCCTCTACCACGGGGACTTCGACTGGGGCGGGCCCCGCATCGCTTCCGCCCTACTGCGCCGCGTCCCCTGGCGCCCTTGGCGGTACACAGCCGCCGACTACCGCGCGGCGGCGCTCACAGGGCCTGACGGCCCGCCCGCTCGCCGGACAGCCGACCGAGGCTCCCTGGGACCCTGATCTGCCCCTGGCTTTCGCGGAGTTGGCTGTCCGCGTGAAGGAGGAGGCGATGCTGAACGTACTGCTGTCCGACGTCGTGTGACGCACGGGGTACGACGATGTCCTCGGTGAGCTTCGCCAGGCCGAGGGAGCATGGTGAGCGCGCCCTGCCGAGCCGACCGGCCACGGGCCCGTGGCCGGTCGGCCCGGCTCCCGGTGGATATCGCATGTCCTTGGGGATATCGCAGGACCCACGAGCCGTCAGCCCCTACGACCTCATGAGTTCCATCTCAGTAGACGTCGCAGGGCCGCGTCTGCTGGCGGTCCCCATGTGGCCTTTCCCCCGGGCCGGCCGTGGACTCCGTCATCGCCAACGAGTAGACACGCAAGTGCCTTACTCAGCGCGTGGCCGCGGGCGCGGCGCAAGGTCGCCGCGTCAGCAGCTATGCACCTGCACACCCCGGCCTCGCCCACCCCCGGTATCCTGCCGCGGCTTGTGAGAGTGCAGCGGTGACCGGCCGGCTCCCTTCACCCGGCGATGTTTCCGGAGCCGCGTTCGACTCGATGTTCCTGCGGACACGTGCCATGGAGTGCAGGCCCACCGACGATGCACTGACCGCACTGACCGGCGTACCCACCACCGACTGGGACAACCCATCTCGCCCCACACCCTCCCCGCCGCAGCTCTGCTCTCCCTCGCCCGCGCCTTGCACACCACCCCAATCCAATCTCTCCTCTTCCAGCCCGAGCACACCACCCGCCCGGGCGCGGGCGCAGCCACCCACGCCACCGTGCTGCACGCCGCCCTGCTGAAAACGGGCCGCATCCACCCCGACGACCTGGCCTCCGCCCTGGAATGGCCCCCGGACCGCCTGAAGCACGCGGCTACGGCTCTGGCCGCACATCTTGAACAGCCCAGCAGCCCTCACCGGCTCATCCACACCGGCACCACTATCCACCTGACCACCGGCCCCGGCCTGCTGGGCCCCAAGCAGCGGCATAACCTCCACACCGCCGCCTCCCTCAGCCCAGACGAGGCCGCCGCCATCACCAGCCAGCTGCACCGCACCGCCGGGGGCTTCCCCACTGACCTGCCGGCCGAGCAGATCCCACGTCTGGCCAACCAGCGTTTACTCGCCCCGTCCGGGGAACAGCCCACTCCCCACCCGGACGTCTTGTTCGCCCTCGGTCTGACTGCCCACCCCCTCACGGACGCACAGACCGCGGCCGGCGCCCTGGTCTCGGTCCCCGACGCCGGCACACCACCACCCAGGCTGCGGTGATACCGCCGCCGGCCCTGCCATCATGCTCAAGACCACCCGTCGGGGCGCGGAACCTCACCTGGCAGCCGGGTTCAGCCCAACCCGGCGGCTGCCCGCTCCCGGCGGTGCGCGATCCCACGGCGACCCATGCCTTCATGGCCGCCGCGCCGACTCTGCTCGGGCCCGACAGCCGGTTTGCGTGGCCGGATACAGACGGCAGTTCCCGCCTGATGAGAGCAGGCGTGCTTTCTGCTGCTCGCGCGCTCGGGCCGGTACTTCCGGCACCCGGCACCACGCGCCGAACTGACAGGCCGAGGCCGGGCCCATCTGTCCGCAGTGCTTCACACGTTCACGTTCGCCTGGACGCGGGGGACCGTGGTCGATTGCGCCACTGCCACCAGCGCATCCTCACCACCCGCACCGCGGTGCGGGCGCTGCATCCGTCGGCTGGGACGGCGGGGGAGTCCTGGGCGGGCAGAGGGCACCGGTGACCGGCTGCTGCGGGGCGCCGGCCTGTGCCGGGCCGCGGCCCGGCCGGCATCCTGTGCCTGTCACGGATCTCCGGGACTGCGTGTCAGCCCCCTAGCTTCAATAAAACAATGGATCGTTGTTCCATTGTCAGGGTGCGGTAGGGTGGTCTCATGCCGCGAGACTCCCGCCAGCAGGCCCGTGAACGACTGTCCGCACTGGCCCCCGCACCCGCCGGCGACACCACAGCCGCGCGCCGGTTGGAGCGGGACGCGTCCCTGATCGGGCAGATGCTGGCCGCCACCGGCGAGCAGGGCGATGACGGACAGGCTCCGGGCGGGGCGCCCGCCGATGTCGGCGCCGCACTGGTCCTGTTCGAGGGTATGCGAGAGCAGCTGGACCGGCTGGAGACCCAGGTGGTCATCGAGGCCCGGCGCCGCGGCATGGACTGGCGGCAGATCGCCCGGCACCAGGGCCTGAACTCCTCCCAGGCCGCATCCCAGCGCTACCAGCGGCTGATGACCCGCCTCGAAGAAATCCGCCAAGGCATCCGCTGAAGGAGCGCAGCAGAAGATGACGGACCAGCCGCAGGAATTGTTCACCGCGGTCGACTCGCTGCTCGCAGCCGTCGACGGCGGCACCGTGCTGCCCGTTCCGGCCGAGCGGGTCCGGCTGCGTGCGGCGGCCGGGCTGACCCAGGCCGCCGTCGCCCAGGCTCTCGGGGTACGCGTGCCGAGCATCCAGGCGTGGGAGGAAGGCCGCGCGGAGCCGAAGGGAGAGCGCCTTGAGGCCTACCGCAGGCTGCTCGACGGCCTTGACCAGCGCTACCCCGCGCCGGCTCCGTCAACCGTCGATGTGCCCACGGCCTCCTCACCGCCGCCCCGGCAAGGGCTTGCATCAGCGGACGCCGAGCCTGCGGGCACCGCCGGACCACCGTCGGTGTCAGGGCGCTCGGTGGTGAAGAGGCCCGAGGCGAAGAACACCGCCCTCCCGGCCGCCGGCGACCCGCGGTTCGCCAACGGCCCGCTCGCGGTCGTCGATGTCGGCGCCGACGGGCGGGTGCTGGCGTACTGCACCGGCGGCCTGGTCCTGGACGTGCCCGCGAAGTCCCTGCCGTCGCTGGTGGACTGGACCCTTCAGGAGGCGAAACTGGGGGCGCCGAAGCTGTCCGGTCCCGGTAAGAGCGCCGATCCGCTGCTCGTGCTCACCGAGACCGCGCTGGAGCGGTACGGCCTCCCCGTCTCGCTCACCGAAAAGGAGCGGACCGCCGGGCGGATCCCGGAGGGACACAAAGTCATCAAACAGCTGGCCCGGGCGGAATGGAAGCTGACCAAGCGCGGTTTCGGCCCGTGGGCGCGGATCTACCGCCCCGCGACCGGATCGGAGCGAGCCTGCGTCCAGTTGTGCATCCCGTCGTGGAACGCACTGGACACCCGCCACTGGGGTACAGCCGGGCAGCTCCCGCCCGCGGAACTCGCCCGGATCCTGGGCGTGTACGCGGCCCGGGTGATGACGCCGCGCGGCTCCACCGCGGTGACCGGCCTGGAACTGATGACCGCCCTCCACCCGCCGACCCGCGCCTCCGCCCCGGACACCGACGGGCGCCGGCACTCCGAGCACAACCCCGGCTCCCTGGGGAAGGACCCGGTCGACCCGGCGCCCTGCGAGGCCCCCGACGGCCACCCGGTTCTCAAGGACCTGCCCCGGTTCCACATCCGAGGCCCCGGGGAGAAGCTGTTTGAGGAGGCGTACGACTGGGCGCGGCCGATGACCGACGACGAGTGCACCCTGCGCCACCTCGTCGGTATCGACGTCAACATGGCCTTCGCCGCCGGAGCCAACGGCCTGATCGTCGGCCTCGGCGCGCCCACCCACGTCACGAACCCCGTCTTCGACCCCAAGCTGCCCGGCTCGTGGCTGGTCGACCTCTCGCACGTCGACCTGTCGAAGGTGAAGGCCGGCAAGGAGTGGGTGGCACTGGACGGCAGTCTGCTGCCCAGCCCGTTCACACCGAAGGGCGAGCGCCCAACCGGCCCGGCCTGGTACGCGACGCCCACCGTCGCCTACGCCCAGGAACTCGGCTACGAGGTTCGGCCCACCGAGGCATGGGTGCGGTACGAGAACGGCCGTTACCTGGACGGCTGGTACAACCGGCTCCGCGACGCCTACCTCGCCACGATGGCCGATCTCGGCATCGGCGCCAGCCAGTCCCCGGCCGACTTCCTGGCGGGGATGGACGGCCACCGCACCCGTGACCTGGAGCTGGCGATCGTCGTCTCCGCCATCAAGGCGACAGTGAAGGGTGGCCTGGGCAAGCTCCGCGAACGCCCGCGGGGGGAGGGCTGGCGGCCGGGGGAGCCGTGGCGGGCGCTGTCCCGCCCGACGTGGCGGCCGGACATCCGCGCGGCCGTCATCGCCCGCACCCGGATCAACCTCCACCGCAAAATCGTCAAACACGCGGCGTTCACCGGCCAGTACCCGATCGCGATCCTGTCCGACTGCGTCGTCTACCCGGCCCACGGACCCTCGCCGCTGGACTTCCTCCCCTACCGCGACGGCACGCCACTGCCCGGCGGCTTCAAACTCGGCATCAACCCCGGCCTGGTCAAACACGAAGGAACCCAGCCTCTCCTGTGGGGCGAGGAGGTCCGCGAACGGTTCGACGCCCCGGACCTCAACCTCGCCCGCTACATCAAGGACGGCACTGTCACCGACACCGACAACGGCGAGTAGGGGAAAGCGATGAGCAGCGAGTTCGGCGACGGGCTCGACACCGCGGTGCACAAGGCGTTCACCCGCCCCGCACCCAGGACCGCGGGCGCCCGCATGCGATACCTGGTCAAGCAGCACAGGAGCACAAGAACGGTCGCCCAACTGCTCGGAGTCTCCCAGCGCACCGTCGAACGCTACGTGAAAGGCCAGATCAAAAAACCCCGCCCCGAACTCGCCGCCCGCATGGAACGCGAAGTGAAGGCCCGCTGGCAGCCCCAGATCAAGGCCAAAGCCCGCAAGAAAGCAGCCACCACCGACGGCATCGTCATCAACATCCACGCCCGCATGGGCTACCAGGCACCCATCGGATCCACGGACGAGGACCGCATCAGACACCTCACCATCGCCCTGCCCCCGCAACACACCGCCCGCCTCTTCGACGCCAAGGAACAGGGCGCCGACGAGGCTCGGCTCAAGGAGATCACCGCCGAGGCGCTCAAAGAGATGTACTTCCAGGACGACGGCCGCCGCGCCGGCTCCCTCGAAGAAGTACGAATCAATGACGTGATCCATCTGGAATTCGAGCTGTAGATTCCGACCGGTGAGTGGGATCACCCCGCCCATTCGACTGCAGCCGCCTGCTCAAGTCCCATCCGGTGGCCTGCTCCCACGCCATGGCCGTGAACGAGACGGTGATCGCGATGCTGCGCCCGAAGCCGGACCTGAAGCTCCTCACCGGCGAGCCGGCCGAAGCGGTCGACGCGGCCCGGGCCGTCGCCGGCGCGCCCCCGGGGGTCGGGACCATCGGCTCGTACTGGACCGAGATACCGCTGCTCATCACCGGGACGTGAAACGTGCCTGGGAAGGGCGGCGCGCAGGCCGACATCGTGCTGACCGCTCCGCAGGCCGGGGTGCCGCTGCTGTTCATCGAGACCGACAACTGCCACGAGACCGCCGAGGAGCTCGCGGCGAAGCTGGAGAAGTACGCCCGCTTCTTCCGCAAGCAGGCCAAGGACTCAGCCGGCAGCCAATTCCCGCTGTGGCGCACCCGCTGGCCGGTCTCCGCGGGCCAGGACGAGCACCCGCCTGTCCTGATCGTGTTCAACCACATCGGCGCCCGGGATCCCAACCGGACGATCGTGCGTCTTGCCGAGCTGACCCGGCACCTGTGGGCGGGGGAGCGGGACCCTGACGGCGGCGGCCACCACTTCGACGACGGGAAGATCCCGATGGTGGCGACCGGCCTGCGCAACCTCCGCGAGCACGGCCCAGCCGGGCCATGCTTCCGGCGTTTCGGCCGCCCCGCGCACCAGACCTTCCTCGACGCGATCGGCAACCCCCGCCTCGACGCCGCCCTCGCCCGCGCATGCCAGGAGCAAGAGGCCCGGCAGGAGGAGTACCAGGCCCAGCTGCGGGAGATTCGGGAACGTCACGCCGAACGCGAGGCCCACCGTCCGGCCTGCGACGGCTGTGGGGCGAGGTTCACCGATGCCCGCTGGAAGGCGGCTGAGGCGCATCCGACACCGCCCCCGGGGTGGCACCCGGGGCTGTGCGAGGGGTGCGAGGCGGCGGCGGTCGAGAAGGAGCGCCAGGAGCGGGAGCCGCCGCCCGCCCAGGTCGCCTCAGACGCGCGGAAGACGGACTGGCTCTCCCGTTTCTGCACCTGACCCCAGGGGCGGCCCCACCTGGCGGCCAGGAGCAGCCGCTTCTCTGTGGCTGTGGTATCAGCGCCGCCCCGGGGCGATCATTTTCACCGGCCGCGTCGTTGAAGAGGGCATGGGACTTAAGTTCCCGGGCCGCGCCCGGAGTCGAGCAGCGGGCCGAGCTGGCGGTCGAGAGTGCTTGTCATCTGGCTGACGCGGGTCACCCCCACGTCCTGGAGCACGGGCGCGGCGGAGGATGCCCTGTACGCGATCGACGTCCTGGCCGCGGCCCTCTCCCAGATCAGTCCGGAGACCGCGCAGGCCCTCGCTGCGGTGGTGGCGGTCACCACCGACGCGCGCCGCCGGCTCGGTCTCCCCACCGACCCCGAACCCGTCGGGGAGCCGGCCGTGCCCCGGCCGCGTACTGGACAGCAGACCACCCCCGGTACCCCGCCCCGGCCCCGGCCGAGACGGCGCGGCCTCGGGCCCGGATACCGGGGCATCGGCACAGGGTTCTGAACCCGCCCGCTGGCGCTGCCGCGTGCTGCGCCCGGGGCGGGGTGCGCGCACGCTGGAGGGTGTGGAGAGTGCGCCGATCACCGTGCACCGGCCGTCGCCGTCGGGCGGTCGGCGGGTGAGTGTGCACCGGCACGGCCGGGACGAGATCCTGGGCCTGGCGTTCTCCGATACGGATCTCCAGGTCTTTCTGGAAACCGCAGGCATCACCGACCCGGAACCGATCCTCGACGATCCCGCCTGGGTGGAGTGGCGCGGCGCTGGCGCGCACCGCTGGAGCGCCGACTGATGTCAGCCGCGCCCCCTTTGGAGGACGCTCCCGTTCACGGTGCACAGGCGGTGCGGTGTTTGCGCCCGGGCGCCGATCCTCTGGTGGGTTGGGTACAGCCTCGCTCGCGGCGGTTCACGACCAGCGCCGGGCACTGGAAGCCCAGATCAGCACCCTGCTGGAGGCCCACCCTCTTCACCCGGTCCTGACCTCGATGCCGGGAGTCGGCGTCAGGACCGCCGCCGTCCTGCTGGTCACCGTCGGCGACGGCACCGGCTTCCCCAGCGCCGCCCACCTCGCCCCCTACGCCGGCCTTGCCCCGAGGACGAAGCCTTCGGGGACCTCGATCCACGGCGAACACGCACCCCGGGGCGGAAACCGGCAGCTCAAACGCGCCATGTTCCTCTCCGCCTTCGCCTGCATGAACGCAGACCCGGCCTCACGCACCTACTACGACCGGCAAAGGGCCCGCGGCAAAACCCACACCCAGGCTCTCCTGCGACTCGCACGCCAACGCATCAGCGTCCTGTTCGCCATGCTCCGCGACGGAACCCTCTACGAGTCCGGAACTCCCACCGTCACCCTCGCCGCCTGAACACCCCAAACAGCCACACACTCGGCACCACAACCTTGACCAAGGACACAGAGCCACCCCCCCCGCTGCGGGGGAGTGGCTGGCCGGCCACGCCGCCGAGCTCGCCCCGGCTGGCCCTTACGTGCTGGGCGCGCTGCTGCGCCCGGCAGACGACGAGTGAGGCGGCCACCGCCAGGACGGCCGCCTCGCTCCGGGACGTCGGCAGCCCCTCCCGGAGGAGGTCGCCTATCCGGTCCCAGCGCAGATGCTGGACGGGGTCGCCGTGGTACGGAGAGCGGAGGCGCAAGCGGAAGGTTACGTCAGCAACAATCCACCCAGGTCCCAGGTGACGGTCAGCATCACCACCAAGGACGCTAAGTCGAATGGATGAAGGCCGGGCGTTCAGGGCTTCAAGATCATCCCATCGCCCCTTTGTCCCGTATCTCGGTCACACCCCAGGTATGCTGCCCCGCAGGCGGCCACGACCGCCGACCGCTGAAGGGGCCTTCCGCTCACGCCGGAGACCTCGTTGGTAGGCCAAGCCGTCCTTCGACGCATCGTGCACCAGAACCATGCCTGCCTTCAGAGCGGCGTGGTGCGTGGGGCGCGCTACGGGAGAGGCGAGGGTGCGATGGAACCGATTCCCTTCCTGCGCGCCGGAGGCTCGCCTGGCTGATCCGACCCGCCGGTCCGGCGCCGGTTCTCCCGGCAGTACCCAGGCGGCCGGCCGAACCTGTGGCACTCCGCGCGGGGCCGTCGCCCACGGTGAAGTACGGGGCATCCCGGCATCCGGTGCCCGGTGCGATGCCGTGTATTCTCCACGCCCGCACGATGCGCACGGGCAGCGCAGACCGACGAATTGAACACATGATCGGATGATCATCCGTTCGGATGGTTGTGTCGGTGGTTGCGATCGGACCGGTGCGGGAGGCACCACAGTGATCAGCGGGTGCCATGCCGATGGCGCAGGGGGGTGGGTGGCGGTGGTACGTCGCCCGAGGTTCGCCGGGGCGGGACGAGGCGGCTCCCGGAGCCAGGGGTCTCCATGGGCCTCTGCTCCCGGACCGGATGTCCCGGGACTCCCGGTGGTGGCGGCCCGCGCCGACTGCCTGGGAAAGAGAAGGCGTATGGATGGCGGCCCGCCCGAGAACATCGCCCCGGCCGACGACTACGAGCCTCTCCGCACACGAATCGGCCCGAATCAAGGCCGCGCGTCCTGCCGGCACCAGGCCACACCACCGTCCGACCCACTTCCACGACACCACCACACGGGCCACCGGCCGGCCACATGGCCATGTGCTCCCACGCCGGAGCCCGGTGGGAGAGGAATCCCTGTATGAGCCTGTCCACCACATCCGTTCGGCCCGGCAAGCGGCCCGGCCGCCGGTTCCTCGTGATCGCCGCCTCCTGCGGCCTGACCATGGCCTCGCCGACCGCCATGTCCCCCGCCGCGCACTCCGCCCCCGCAGCCCCCGCCGCACTCGCGGCACGTACCGCTGCTGAAGCACCGCTCGCCTATGTGACGAACTACAGCAACGACACGGTCTCCGTGATCGACACCGCCACCAACACCGTCGCGTCCACCCTCCCGGTCGGCGACGGCCCCAAAGGCGTGGCCGCCTCCCCGGACGGCGCCCGCCTCTACGTGAGCAACGGGAACGCCGGCTCCGTCACCGTGACCGACACCTCGACCGGAACGGTCACCGCGACCATCCCCGTCGGCAACGGCGCCAATGGCATCGCCGTCTCACCCGACGGAACCCGCGCCTACGTCGTCAACAGCGCCCTCGAGCGCCTGACGGTGATCGACACCGCGGCCAACACCGTGACCGCGACCATCACGGTCGGCAGTGCCCCGCAGGACGTGGCCGTCTCCCCGGACGGCAGCCGCGCCTACGTCACCAACTACAACGCCCGCTCCGTATCGGTGATCGACACCGCCACGAACACCGTGACCGCCACCATCAACGCCGGCGGATTCCCCCAGAGCGTCACCGTCACCCCCGACGGCACCCGCGCCTATCTCACCCGCCCGTTTTCCAACTCCGTCGCGGTGATCAACACGGCCACCAACACGGTGTCCGCCAACATCCCCCTCACCGACGGCCCCTACGACGTCGCCGCCTCCCCGGACGGCGCGCGCGTCTACGTCTCCCGGGGCCAGGGCGCCACCATCGCCACGATCGACACCGCGACGAACACCGTGACTGCCACCACCGCAGCCGGAAACACCCCCAGGGGAGTGGCCGTCACCCCCGACGGCGGCCACGTCTACACCGCCAACGGCAACTCGGCCACCGTCTCCGTGATCGACACCAGCACCCACACCACCACCGGCATCCCCGTGGGCACGACCCCCGTCGACATCGCGATCGCCGAGCGCCCCACCGCCGACCTCGGCGTGGAACTGACCGCCACACCCCGCCCCGGCCTGCTCAACGGCCGCATCGACTACACCCTGACCCTCACCAACCACGGACCCCGCACCCTCGCCTCCGCCACCGTCACCCTCGACCTGCCCAGTCCCACCGGTGCGACCAGCCCCGACTGCACCCTCACCACCGGCAAGGCCACCTGCACCGCCACCGGTCTCACCCCCGGCACAAGCGTCACCCGCCGGATCACCGTGCCCGTCGCCGTCCTCAGCCTCGGCACCCCCTACACCGTCACCGCCACCCGCACCGCCGGCACACCCACCGATCCCAACCCCGCCAACGACAGCGCATCCCGCACCTGCACCGCCACCACCGCACTCCTCATCAACTGCACCTGACACCCCCGCACCCCCCGCTGCGACAGGGCCGGACACCGGCCCATCACCGGCCGTTCCTCCCCGCACCCGGGAGGAACGGCCGGCCCCGTCAGACCTGCCCCCGGTTCCCCTCCCGTCGGCGCCCCGGAGCGATGAGACCCTCGCTTGCGGTTCCCCACAGACCCGTACCCACCAGAGAGCCGGCCGTGACCGCGCCTCGCACCAGACAGCCGACCGCCCCTCGATAGCCGTCCCGGCTGGGACAGCGCGGTCCCGGTCCCGGACACCGAGGCATCGGCCGACCTGCGCCGCCAGGGGCACGGGCACGAGCAGCAGCCCGGCCACGACCACGGCCAGAATCAGCGCGGGGGCGTCCAGCCGTGACGGCCGGGACCGCCGCCACGTCCGGTACTGCTGCCGGGAGGCGGGAGACCGCCCGGCCGGACGGGGACCGAAGTCACCGCGCCGGCTGTCGGGACGTGGCCGGGTGCCTGCCCCCGCAGCCGTGCGGGAGGGGCGAGGGTGCGGTGGAACCCATCTCCCGTTGAGCGTTGGAGACCCGCATGGCTGATCCGACCCCGCCCCGCGTCACACCGGAGTACTTGCAACTGCTCGCCGAACATCTGAGCGGCGGATCGAGCGCCTGGAGGAGCTCGCGGGCGCCGCCCGGCTGCGTGCCGCGCTGTACCCGGCGCCGGAACCGTCCCCAGCCGGTCGCCCGCGCCGGTTCTCCCGGCAGTACCTCGGCGGCCGGCCGAACCCGTGGCGCACCATGCGCCCGCGCCGCCGGCGGTGAAGTACAGGGGTGTCCCGGCATCCTGTGCCCGCGGTGACGATGCTGTGCACCCGCCTCCGCACCGTGCCGGCGATGTCGTGCACTCGCTCGGGTGCGCACGATGCACCGCACCGAGCCCATCCGGTGCACGCGCCGGCAATGCCGAGCACTCTCCACGTCCGCACGATGCGCACCACGATGCCCGCAGGAGAGAACTCTGGCCCGGCTCCGTTCCACCCGTCGTGCAGACGGAGGGTGATGGTGCATTGGATGGCGTGTACTCGATGGGTACCCCTTGACCAGCGGTGCCCTCCGGGCACCACTCCGTCCACCGGGTGGAATGCAACCCTTGACCAGCGACGGGATTTCGGTGATTCCCCTTGACCACGCTCGCCGGTATCGCGGCGATGCCCTGCACCGGCCCGCGGTGCACGCCGGGGGAGGGGAGATCTCTCCGTCCGGCTTGTGCCGCGCATCGTGACCGTGCGTAGCGTCGGTGCGTGATGCGGGGATGCCGTGCATTCGCGCATCACGGTGGACAGCACCGGGTGGGAGTGCGCGGCATCGTGTTCACCGGCCGGCCGGGGATGCGGATGCCATGGTGGGGGACACCGGGGCCGTGGTATCCACTCGGTGCGCGGCATCCGGTGGGGGAGTGCGGTGCATCGTGTCCCGCGCATCGCCCCCTGGGGCGCCCGCATTGTGCACTGGTGCGCACCGGCATCCGGATGAACACCGGCAGCGGTGCTCCGTCCGGGCCCGCTCCCTTTTCCCGGTCCCGGGCGGGGATAGCGGGGGTTCCGTGCTCCTGACGGGTGGGTGGGCACAACTGCGCCGGTTCGGGGGGAAGTTGCTGTGCAGAGGGCTGTCCCGCTCGGCCGGTGCGCTCATAGAGTGATGCCGTGCTGGATGTTCTGGTGGTGCTGCTCCTGTTCGCTCTGCTGATCATGGTGCTCCTGGGCATCAGGCTGCTGCGGGGCCCCGGTCGGATGGCCTGGCCATGGCGGGTCCTCTATCTCGTCCTGCTCGCCGGTCTGCTGGTCGCGATCGTCACCTCTGTCCGGGCGAGCTTCGCGGAGTGCGACACCCGGCCGGAGAGGTGCGAGGGGACGCCGCCCGGGGAGCGGGGTTTCTGAGGGGCGTCTGATGATGCGGGGAGGCGGGCGGTGAGCCGGAAGCACTCCACCCCGCTCACGGATCGGGGTTTTGCGGCCTGGCGGCCGGCCCCGGTTCCGCGCTCCCGCTTTGTGGGACAGACCCCGGCACAGAAGGCCGCGAAGGCGGCTCGGGCCAGGCAGCCGAAGAAGGCGGTGCCATTGCCGCGGCGCGCTCCGGGCCTTCTTCCTGGGAACTTGCCCGGAGTGCGGGAAACCGTACGCACCGGGCGAGGTGATTCGGAAAGTCGGCGACGGCTGGTCGGCCCAGTGCGGCCGAGCGCGCCTTCATCCGCAACAAGGCCGCCTTCGAGAATGGCGACACCTTCCGCTCGCAGGAGCCGTCCGACTGGGCTCGTCCCCGTCCAGCCACCGCGCCACTCGCTGACCCCTGCACCGCGCGCCCTGCCCTGCCCGGGCAGCCCCCCGGGCAGGAGAGCTCCCACTTCCCGACCCGGGGACTGCCAGTCTGTGCCCGCTCAGACGGCGGTCGCCCCGTACGGGACGCCGGCGTTGCCGCTGGCTTCAGGGGTCGAGGAGCCGACGGTGCATGGTGGGGATGGCGGTGAGGCGTGAGGGAGCCGATGGCGGTCTCGACTGGACGGTGTCGGTGGACTTCACCGTTGTCTGTGCTCGCCAGGTGGTGGTCCGCTGTGGTGAGTTCGCCGATCGTGCTTTCGGATGTTCCCGCGTGCGGTGGGCTGAGTGCGAGGGTCCGCTTGGCCGTTGCCGTTCATGGCTGGATGTATGGGGCCCGATGTCGTATTCATGCCGTTCGGTCCTCAAGCCCCAAATGACTTGCTAGCTTTTTCATGGTTCCCGCACCGCACGTGGCGGGTGATGCGGTGATGCCGCGTCACTGTCGTGTGCCGGTGGTGGGTGCTGCACGAGATGCAGGGCCGTCGGTGGTCCAGAGATGTCTGGAGCCGGCGGGTAGTCGTGCCGCGCTCTGATGGAGCCGACCCCACCCGGGGGCCTGCCAGGCGCGGCGCATGCCTCGGGAAGAGGGTTCCCTCATGTTTCACTCCACCACGCGTCACGGACCGCTCCGTGACAGGGCGCGCAGAGTGCTGGCGGCGGTGGTCGCCGCTCTCCTCGCGATCGTCGGTCTCGGCGCGGCCGCGCCGGCCGGGGCCGCTGCGGCGCTGGCCGCGCCGGTGACGCACCAGTTCGTGTATGTCACCAACGGCAGCGGCAACTCGGTCACCGCCTACGACACCGTGACCGGTACGACCGCGGCCACCATTGCGGTCACGTCCCCCATCAGCCTGGTCGCCTCAGCGGACGGGACCACCGCCTACGTCACCAGGTACAGCGGCGGCGTCGCGGTGATCGACACCGGCACCAACACGGTGACCGGCACCATCACCGCGGGAACCAACCCCTTCGGGGCGGCCCTCTCCCCGGACGGTTCCTCGCTGTATGTCACCAACGCCGGTTCCAACACGGTCTCGGTCATCAGCACGGCCACGCAGACGGTGACCGCCACCATCCCGGTCGGCATCGCTCCGGGGGCCGTCGCGTTCAGCCCCGGCGGGGCCACCGCCTACGTCGCGAACAACGGCAACACCACCAACGCCGGTGGCATGACGGTGATCGACACCGCCACCAACACGGTGACCGCCACCGTCAGCGCCGGCGGCCGTCCCGTCGACGTGGCCGTGTCCACCGACGGCACCCAGGCCTATCTGCTGCAGAACTCAGGCGGCAAGGTGGCGGTGATCAGCACCGCGACGAACACGGTGACCAGCACCGTCACCATCGGCGGCAACCTCAACGGCATGGCCCTGAGCCCCAGTGGTGCCGACTTGTACATCGCCAACGCCCCGGGCAACTCCGTCGTGGTGCTCTCCACCGCCACCAACACCGTCACCGCGACCATCGCGGTGGGCGCCGGCCCCAACCGGGTGGCCTTCACCCCGGACGGCTCCACCGCCTACGTCGCGAACAACGGCACCAACACGGTGTCCGTCGTGGACACCGCCACCAACACCGCCACCGGAACCATCACGGTCGGCTCCCGTCCGGCCGGCCTGGCCGTGGTGAACGTGCCGCAGCCGGCGGTCACCTCGATCAGCCCGGCCTCGGGCCCTGCCGCGGGCGGAACCGCGGTCGACATCACCGGAACCAACCTCACCGGCGCCACCGCCGTGAAGTTCGGGACCGCCGCCGCGACGTCCTTCACCGTCAACAGCGACACCTCGATCACCGCCACCGCACCGGCGGGCGCACCCGGCACCGTGCACATCACCGTCACCAAGTCCGCCGGCACCAGCGCCACCACACCCGCCGACCAATACACCTACCTCGACCCCGGCGCCGATCTGACGGTCACGGTGACGGACTCCGCCGACCCGGCGCCGCTGGGCAGCACCTTCACCGACACCGTGACGGTGACCAACAACGGGCCGAACGCCGCGACGGGCACCACAACCGCCGTCACCCTGTCCGGAACCCCGGCCGGCATCCTGTCCGCCACCACCTCACAGGGCTCGTGCACCATCGCAGCCCCCACCGTCTCCTGCACCCTGGGAAACCTGGCATCGGGCGCGAGCGCCACCATCACCCTCACCCTCTCGCCGACCGCCACCGGCACGGTCACCGCCACCGCCACGGTCGACGCCACCCAGCCCGACCCCGCACCCGGCAACGACACCGCAACACAGAACACGACCGTCGACAACGCCCTCGGGTGCACGATCACCGGCACCAACGGCAACGACACCCTGACGGGCACCAACAGTGCCGACGTCATCTGCGGCCTGGGCGGCAACGACACCATCAACGCGGGCAACAACAACGACACCGTCCACGCGGGCGGCGGCGACGACA
Organism: Streptomyces sp. NPDC020965; assembly: GCF_044333555.1. Taxonomy (NCBI): domain Bacteria; kingdom Bacillati; phylum Actinomycetota; class Actinomycetes; order Kitasatosporales; family Streptomycetaceae; genus Streptomyces; species Streptomyces sp. NPDC020965. Next base: position 140,491 of record NZ_JBIRRE010000013.1, on the reverse strand, counting down.
CCATCGACGGCGGCAACGGCAACGACACCATCCGGGGCGGCGACGGCAACGACGGCATGGGCGGCGGCAACGGCGACGACCACCTTCACGGCGAAGCCGGCAACGACACCAACGACGGCGAAACCCTCATCGGCTCGCTCCTGCACCTGTTCGACAACGGCGCCGACCACATCTACGGCGGCCCCGGCAACGACACCCTCGACGGCCAGAACGGCAACGACGTCCTGCTCGACCACGACGGCACCGACGACATGAGCGGCGGCCTCGGCAACGACAGCATCGACGTCCAGGACGGCGTCGCCGGCGACACCGCCAACGGCAACCTCGGCAACGACACCTGCGCCGCCGACACCGGCGACACCACCACCAGCTGCTGACCCCACCGCCTCCACCGCACCGACCCCGGGGCCGGGCCGCCACCAAGCGCCCCGGCCTCCCGGGCCCGGCCGCCGAACCCCCGACGGACGCCCGCCGCCGCCGGGGGCACGAGCATCCGCAGCAGCCCGGCCACGGCCAGAACCAGGGCCGGGGTGGTGTGCAGCCGTGACGACCGGGACTCCGGCGGTACTGCTGCCGGGCGGCGGGAGACCGCCCGACGGGACAGGGGCCGAAGTCACCGCGCCGCCTCCCGGGACGCGACCAGCCGCCCGCCCCCGCAGCCATCCGGGAGGGGCGAGGGTACGGGGAACCGATTCCCTTCCTGAGCGCCGGAGGCTCGCATGGCTGGTCCGACCCCGCCCCGTGTCACAGCGGAGTACCTGAAGCAGCTCGCCGAGGACTTGGACCGGCGTATCGAGCGCCTGGAGGAGCTCGCCGACGCGTCCCGGCTGCGCTGGGCGCTGTACCTGGCGCCGGAACCGCCCCCGGTCCGCCGCCGGTTCTCCCGGCAGTACCCCGGCGGCCGGCCGAACCCGCGGCGCACCATGCGCCCGCGCCGCCGGCGGTGACGTACGAGGACATCCCGGCATCGGGTGCGCGCGGTGACGATGCCGTGCACCCGTCCCGTACCGTGTCGGCGATGCCGTGCACTCGCTCGGGTGGGCACGATGCACCCAACCGGGCCCATCCGGTGCACGCGCCGGCGGTGCTGAGCACTCTCCTCGCCCGCACGATGCGCACCACGATGCTGGCGAGAGGGAACTCCGCCCTCGGTTCCGCTCCACCCTCCGTGCATACGGAGGGTGATGGCGCACCGGATGTCGTGCACTCGACGGGTACCCCTTGACCAGCGGTGCCTTCTGGGCACCGCTGCGTCCATCGCGTGGAATGCAACCCTTGACCAGGTACGAGATTCCGGTGATTCCCCTTGACCACGCTCGGCATCGCGGCATCGCGGCAGCGATGCCGTGCACCGGCGGGCGATGCACTCCGGATCCGGCCGGGGGAGGGGAGATCTCTCCGTCCGGTCCGTGCCGCGCATCGTGACCGTGGGTAGCGCTGGTGCGTGATGCGGGGATGTCGTGCACTCGCGCATCAGGGTGGACACCACTGGGGGAGTGCACGGACATCGTGTTCACCGGCCGGTCGGGGATGTGGATGCCATGGGGGTGTCCACTGGGGCCCCGGCATCCATCCGGTGCGCGGCATCCGGTGGGGGAGTGCGGTGCATCGGGTCCCGCGCATCGCCCCCGGGGGCGCGCCGCATCGTGCACCGGTGCGCCACCGGCATCCGGATGAACACCCGCACCGGTGCACCGTCCGGCGCCTCTACGCTCCCGCGTTGTGGGACAGACCCCGGCACAGAAGGCCGCCAAGGCGGCACGCGGGCAGCAGCCGAAGAAGCGGCCCGGCAAGGCGCAGCGCGAGGCGATCAAGCGGGCGCAGGCGGCGAAGAAGAACGCGGGCGGCGGGAAGCCGGCCGCGAAGAAGACGGCGGCCAAGAAGACGGTGCCGCTGCCGCGCGGGTTGCTGCGGGCCGCGTAAGGCGGCACCTGCCCGGCCTGCTTCAAGGACTACGGCAAGGGCGAGGTCATCACGAAGGTGACCGAGGGCTGGGGACATCCCGGCTGCGCCCCTCGGAAGCTGTCGGCGGCGGAGCGGGAGTTCGCCCGGAACAAGGCCCGGATCGAGGCCGGGGAGACGTTCCGGGGCCAGAAGCCCTCGGACTGGCGGCTCGGCTCCTCGCCGTCCAGCACCCGGCCCGCCCGCTGAACTCCGTTCCTGCGGTGTGGTGTCGGTCACGGACATTCCGGTCGGTCAAGGGGCAGTCAAGGGGTAAATCGGACACCCGTTGTCGGTGATGGCCAGACGGCGGTCAAGGGGGTGTTCCTCACGGTGGCCCCGGCCCGTGCGCACTTCTGTGTGCGGGCCGGACCTGTCACCGATCCGGCCTTGATGGCCGGGGAACCGCGAGAACACGATGACCACCACCCCCACTTTGCACACCCCGTCGGGCCTGTCCGGCACCGCCGCGACAGCGAGCCCCACGGTGAGCCCTGTTGCGGGCCCCGCACCCAGCACCGCAGCCCCGGGCCGCCATCTCGCCGTTGTTGCTGGTCAATCCCCTTGCCCGCCCGTTCCGGCCGGTTGCAACTCCTCTTCTCCCGTTACTGATGTACGTGGAGAAGCGTCCCGGCCCCGGAGGAAAGCGGCGGCGAGGGCCGGCGCGGACATCCGGGGCGAGGTCCTGCTCACCCTCGCCCGGTTGCGCCTGGCCGCACCCCTCCAGCTCAAGACGCTGCTCCTGCCGCACCAGAAGAGCACCGACAACATCCGCCTGGCGCTGCGGAACCTGCGGGGGGAGTCCCCGTCTCTGGCCGGCCGGTCCCACCGCGCCCAGCAGAGCTACTGGTACTGCACCCCGGCCGGTCTCGCCGAAGCCGCGGCTTCCGGTGAGCTTGCTTCGACGGCTGGCCGGACCACCGGGAAGCGCATCGCCGCCAGCAAGACGGGCCTGCGTGAGCACGGTCTCGCCCTCGTCGACACCGTCATCGCCTTCCACCAGGCTGAGGCGGCCGACCACGCCGACTGGCAACTTGAGGTGGCTCACCCGACCCCGGCCGGGAACCTCGTGCCCGACGGCGTGGTGCTCCTGGCCGACGGCTCCAGCGCGTTCGTGGAAATCGACCGCACCATGTCCTACCCGCGGCTGATCGAAAAGCTGGAACGCTACGACGCCTACCGCACCGCACCCGCTGCCGGACGGGGGAACGCCGCCCGCCCGCCGCGCTCCCACTGGCAGGAGACCTACGCCGGACCGGACCTGGAGCGGCCCTTCCCCACGCTGCTGTTCGTCTTCGCCCCCGCGCCGAACAGGGCGGCACCGGAAACACGGGAGGCCGCCTTCCACGCCCGCGCCCGCCACACCGGGGGAGTCGGCTACCGGATCACCGTGGCGACCACGACCCTGGCCCTCCTGACCAGTGACGGGGCTGGCCGCTCGGTGTGGCGGGCCGTTGGCCATGGCGAGGAACGGCGCGCGCTGGCGGCGCTTCCGAAGGCCCAGTGAGTACGGCGGGCCCGGCCGCGCGGCCGGGCCCGCCCCCTTGCGGGAGACTGACGACTTCTGTTCTGTGCCAGGGCACCCGGACGGGCCGCTGATCCGCGCCACGGTGGGGTGCTGAACCCCGGGCTTGCCGCGCGGTGGTTCCCGCGACGCTGGAGTACGGGTAGCCCGGCTGCTGCCTGTCTGGCGTGGGTTCTTCAACCGAATTCGATGGAACACAAGAGTGGTTGCCCGGAATGATGGCTGCATGCCCGTGATGCTGACCGACATGCCGACCGATCGCCTGGACGCGCTGATCAAGCACCCGTTTCACCGGGATACCGGTGAGCGGCTGGTCGGTCTCATCAGCGACCTGCGTCAGTGCTCCACCCCGGAGGACTTCGCCGGCTTTCAGCGGCAGCTGCTCGTCGCCACCCTGGCCGCCAGCGAGGCACGGGCGCAGCGGTCCCGGGTGATCAAACGACTGATGAAGGGCATCCGCCTCCCGGCCGATGCCCCCGAACTCGCCGTCGGTGACCAGCACGACATCGAAGCGTGGCGCCTGGAGTCGGACGTCCTCGAACGGGTCGGCCGGCAGCTGCGCTCCATCGGCGACGCCATGGCCTGGCGCGCCTTTGCCTACGACCGCCGTCACATCCTCGCGCTGCGCCGCAGTGAGGCGCCGGGTCCGATGACCCTCAGCAAGGAGGGCACGGTCCACGAGATCCAGTTCGCCGAGAAGGAGTGGAGCGAGCACCGCCGCTTCGCGATGCTCCACGATCTCACCAACTGCCTGCGCATCGGCGACGTGACCGTGTTCGACACTCCCCGGGCGAACGGCGAGCAGGACATCCTCCTGTATGAGCTGAAGAAGAACCCGAAACAGCAGGGAGGTGCGCAGCTCGCCCGTACACGGATGGCGGCTGACGCCCTCCGAGTGAATGGGCCGCTTCCCGGCCCTGGGAACGCCCACCTCTTCGACACCGGCATCCCCTACAAAACCCACCTGAACACTCTTTGCGACGCCTTCGCCTTCGCCCACAGGGAGGGCCTGAAGACGATGCGGGTGCCCGGACAGCGCGGCCTGGTCGCGATGGACATCTCCGCCGCGGGCAACAGGTGGGAGCTGAACGAATCCATCCGGCAGCTCGAATCGGCCCACACGGCACTGCTCCGCCGTACCAGACTGACCGGGCGACATATCCGCTTCGGCAGCGGGGACCAGGCTGCCCGCAATACGGTGCTGGCGCCATGGGCCATCTACCCGCTTCAGCCTGCCCAGTGCGCCGGCCTCATCGCCGACGTTCTGGTCTTCACCGTCACGACATCCTCCGACTGCTTCATCGAGGAGATCCGCAAAAACGGACTCGATGCCCGCTGGGTCCTTCCCGAAGGCGCCGAAATGGGACCGAGCCAGGTCATCGCCGAAGTCGAGGGCTACGGGCGCCGCATCACGATGACGAGATGGGAGATCGAACGCCTGCTGCTGGAGCTGACCGACCTGCCCACCTGGGCAGAAGGGATCAAGCAGCTCCTTCGCCGAGGTCCGGCCAGCGGCCAGCCCTGGCCGCACTTCACCGACGAGCACCGGATATGGGACTGACGTCGACTGCAGCCACACCCCGTGGAACCATCCGTGATACTGACAGGCCAGCACCAGTGAGTCGTGGCTAGGCTCCCGGGCATGACGACTTCCGCCGCCGACTGGTTGCCGGATCACCAGCTCCACGTCGTGGCCACCCTGGCGCATGTGGACCAGTTGATCGACCGCGTCACCCGCCTCGTCCACGACTACACCGAACAGGGACCGCTCACCCTCACAGAAGTCCTGGACGGCGATCGAGCCCACACCACAGTGACCGCCATCGCACCGATCCCCGAGGTGATACCCCGCCTCATCGCAGACGCCCTCACCCAGCTCCGCGCCGCCCTGGAACACACCGTCTACGCCGAGGTCGAGCACCTCCTGGAACGCCCCCTCACCGACCAGGAGGCGCACTGCATCGACATGCCCGCCTGCACAGAAACACGCGCCTTTGAAACCTGGCTCGCGCACGGGCGCCGGAGAACCCTTGCACCACTCGCTGCCAGCGCCCCACTCGTGAAGCGCATCCGAACCCTGCAGCCCTTCGAGCGCCGGGACTTCGAGGACCACCCGCTGCGGCTCCTGGCCATGCACACCAACCTCGCCAAGCACCGCACCCCGGCCGTCGCCGCCACACGTCTCGGAGCGATCCATACCGACCGCCCACATGAGGCCCTCACCGTTGCCCTCCCTCTGCAGCGCAACCCCCAGCCCGGCCACGGGCTTCCTCTCCGGCCGGGGGACATCCTGGCCAGCGGCCCCCGCTACGCCCGGATCGAGATATCGATCTTCTCAACCGTCTCCCTGCAACGCCCTCACACCGGGAAATGGGCCATAGCGCTGAAGGAACTCGGCTACCTCGAAGACTGGGTCCGCACCACGGCCATCCCCATACTCATCACCGGATCCCGCCAGAGCACGCCGATCCCTCCCGGGCTTGACATCACAGTCGGGCACATCGACCTTCGCCATGCCCTGCGGTCTGCCGACACCGTGACCGCGGCGGAACGAGGCAACCTCAGACTCATGGCCGCCCAGATCCGGCTCGAACTTCCTGAGATTCTCTCCATGCCTCCCTCAGACATAGGCGCGGAAACGATCAGGGCATGGATCTCGTCCCTGGACGACTCAGAAGTTCTGAGCCGGATGGCCCGCCTCCAAGCGGCTTCTTACTCGTCGGCAATGTTGCGCTACATCGAGGAACTGCGTTCTGAAGCACGCGTGCATCAGAAGCAGGCTCCGCGATAGACACAACCGAACGCCCGCAGAGTCGACTGACGACCACAGCTCGGACGCCGTACCTGAACTGAGAAAGCAGTTGTGGGAGGGCGTGGTGATTCTCGGGGGCGGGCTGACGCCCGGCCAGAGGGCCGCGGTGCTCGCGGTGGCCGGCGCGGCCCGGCTCGCCGCCGACCTCCACGGCTACGGCGACTACACCGCCGATCTGCCCGTGCTGACCGCCGTGATCGACCACGCGGTGACGGCCGCGGGCGGCTGACGACCAGCACCGGGCCGCCACCGTCCCACCCGGCCCAGCCGATTTTGTTATCCACAAGTGCCCCGGGATTCGCCGGAATCTATCCACAGGTCCCCCGTTTACGGTCGTGTCCGCTTCTGGGTATTGGGTGCCCGGAGTAAACGGCACGGGCGAGAGGGCACGACCATGGGGCAGAGCAAGTTCGACCGGCAGGTGGAGGAGATCGCCGGGTCGCTGGCGGTCGGGATCGGGAGGATCCTGGCGGGGCGTGATCTGGACGGGGTGCGCCGGACGGACGCCACGTTCTGGCGGGCCGGGACCCGCATCCTGCCGAAGACCGAGGGCCGGGTGCCCGCCCGCTCGTACCGGGCCGGGTGGCAGCGCCTGATACCCCGCCTCGCGGTACTGGGCGGCCTCGGCGCGGGCGGCTACCTGACCACCCGGGACCTCGATGCCACTGCGGAGAGCGTCCAGAGCCTCTGGAACAACCCCGGCCCGGTCCTCGCCGCGCTGGAGACGGGCGGCGTCAACGCCGCCACCGCCGCGGCCGCGGGCGGGATCCTCGGGCGCGGGCACCGGGAACTGCGCCGCGAGTGGATCCACCCGCTGCACCAGGCGCTCGCCGGCCCTTTGGGGATCGCGGAGCAGACCGACCCGCGCCGCTACCTCCACATCCCGCACAACTTCAGCGACGACGACGCGGAGATACGGGTCGATCTGCCGGTGCATCTGCGGTTCTCCCGCGACGTCGTCGCCGACATCGTCACCCAGAAGCTCGCCCTCGAAGGGGTGTCGTTCTCCTGGCACCCGGCCGGGGCCAAGCCCCATGTGCTGGTGAAGAAAACCCGCAAGCCCCCGGCGAAGGCCGCCTTCAAGGACCCGAAAACGCGCGAGCTGGTGGCCGCCGCGAAGGAGTCCGCGCCGGTCATCGGCATCGGATCCGGCGGCCGGGTCGTCTCCGTGGACCTCGACGCCGAGTCCCCGCACATCCTGGTCAACGCCCCCACCGGCGGCGGGAAGTCCGTGCCCCTGCGCACCATCGCCTGCCAGATGCTCCACCACGGCTCCCTCGTGTTCGTCCTCGACACCAAACGGATCTCCCACCCCTGGGCCCACGGCATCGACGGCGTCACCTACTGCCGCGACATCGCCGACATTCACGACCAGCTCATCGAACTCGGACAGACAGGCCGACTCCGTACCTGCATCGCCGACGAACTCGGCATCGGTGCCGACCCCCACGCGATCGGGCCGCGCCTGCTGATCCTCCTCGAAGAGGTCAACGCGACGATGAAGCAGCTGGCCCGCTACTGGGAGAAGACCCGCGAGCCCGGCGCCCCGAAAGTCTCCCCGGCGATCGACGCCCTCAACGAGATCCTCTACATGGGCCGCCAGCTGCGCATGCACGTCCTCCTGGTCGCCCAGTCCGCCACCGCCCGCGCTCTCGGCGGCCCCGAGGTACGCGAACAGTTCGCCACCCGCATCCTCGCCCGCTACAGCGTCAACGCCTGGCGCATGCTCGCACCCGAAGTCCACCCGGCACCCAAATCCACCAAGCATCAGGGGCGCGCCCAGGTCGTCAGCGGCGGCACCGCGCGGGAGACGCAGGTGCTGTTCTTCACCGAGGCCGAAGCCCGCCAGTGGGCCACCACCGGCACGACGGCCACCGGCGGCGGCAGGGGAACCGGTCCCGCACGCGGACGGAGCGAGCCCCTCCCGCCGGCTCTCTCACCGACACCCGGACCACTACGACGGCCACGGCCCCGGCCGCCGACCGTGACGTCTCCGCCGATGCACGGTGCCTCCCCACTCCGGCCGACGGCGTGGCCGTCGTCCCGACGTTGTCGCCCGCGGCCCCGGCCGATGACGACCAGGCGGTGGGCCTGCGCGAGGCCCACCTTCACCATCTGCCGGACATCACCGTCGCCGCGCTGCGCTTCGCCCGCGCCAACGACTCCACCTTCCCGGGCTCGGTCGGCAAGCGGGGCGCCGAACTCCTCTACCGCGCCGGTGACCTGAAGAAGTGGGCCCGCAACCGGCCCCGCGCCGCCACGGGCGGCACCGGCCTCGACTGACCAGCGGCGGGCGGCGGACCGGGAAACCGGCCCCCGCCGCCCGCCGAAACAGGACCTGTCCGCTTTCGCCGACACGATCCCCCCACCTGGAGAACACCCGGTTCACCAGCACCAGCACCAGCACAGAAACGGAACACCGCCCCATGAACCCGATGAAGAAGACCGTGCTCCCGAAGATGCTGAGCTTCTCCGCACCCGACCTGCGCGAGCAGATAGAAGCACTCCCCGCAGGGACAGCGCTCATCGGCATCAGCACCACCGGCCGGGCCATCGCCGTCGACCTGGACGCCGAGTCCCCCCACGTCCTGGTCTGCACCGCCACAGGCGGCGGCAGCACCACGATGCTGCGTTCCCTCACCGCCCAGTTCCTCCACCAGGGCGCCCACGCCCTGGTCCTCGACCCCCAGCGCATCTCCCACCTGTGGGCCAAAGCCCTGCCGACGGTCACCCACCGCGGGAACATCGCCGGCATCCACGATGCCCTGGTCGGCCTCGCCACCGAACTTGAGCGCCGCCTCGACCTCGACGGCGACCTCGACGGCGTGCCGCGCCTGATCGTCGCGATGGACGCGGCCGACGCCACCGTGCGGCAGCTCGCCCGCTACTGGAAGACGTTCCGGCACAAGGATGACCCGCAGATGTCCCCGGCCATCACCGCGCTCCAGGACACCCTCTGGTCGGGGCGCGCGGCCCGCGTCCACGTCATCCTCGACGGGCACCCGGCCGGTGTCCTCGGAGCTCAGGTCCGCGAGCAGTTCGCCACGGTGATCCTGGCCCGGTTCTCGGCCGACACCTGGCGCAGGCTCGCACCCGTAGCCATGCCCGCCCTGAAGCAGAGCAGGCACCCCGGCCGCTTCCACGTCATCCAGCAGGGCACCGTCCAGCGAGACGCAGGCGATCGTGATGACCGACGCCGAAGTTGTCAACTGGCTCACCGACCCGGACGACACCGAGAGCTGACCCCAGCCAAGCTGCGGGCCCCGGGCGCACACGTGTGCGCCCGGGGCCCGCAGTCTGCTCAGGTTCGTATCGTCCAGCGACGCCGCGACCCTGGTGTCACACCGCAGCCAGCTGCGGCACTTCCAGCACCCCGGCGACCTTCCGCGCCAGCTCCGCGACCTGCGGCGGCAGGAAGCTGTCCAGGGAGTCGACGTCGTCGCACAGCCGGGCCCGAAGCCCGTGCAGACACGCCTCGGTGAACAGCCGCTGCTCATCGGGCTCGGCCATCAGCCCGCCCTCCGCGTACCCCTGGCCGGCTCGGTACGACCGCCGCGCAGAGGTGTCGGACTCGGGCGGATTCGGCGCAGCGAGCATCCCGGCGACCTCCTGCCGGTCCGACTCCCGCGGACCGGCTGCCCGGCTGCGCTGCTGCCGGGTCTGCAGGTACGAGGCGAGCGTGTCCGGGAGATGTCGGTGTGCTGCTGGCAGTACGCGGCGATGAGCATGGACGCCATGTCCATGGTGTCCGAGACGTCCGTGGCACGGATCAGCGTCATTCGCTTCCAGTCGCGCGCGATGTCCGGCTCCGTATAGCGCAGGACCTCCTGGCAGTTCAGGGCGGCCTCGGAGACGAGCTGGTGAACCGCCTGCCGCAAGGGTTCAGGCATCTGCGTGTCTTCCATGCCCGGCACGCTAAAGGCGCGGCGCGGGCAAACACCGTAGTCGCGGCGCTCGGTCACCCGGACGGATCAGGCACCCGTCATGGTCACCGCCGAAGGCGCCGCTCCCGGTCCGGCGAGAGGCCCTTGACGCCGACTCCGGCCTGCGGGACGGTCGGTGCGCAACTACCCGCAACTGGCTTTCACCGGAGGGGATCATGGCGTTACTTTTCTTCGGGACGGACCCGGAGTCGGGTGGAGGGAACTGCCCGGCGGTGTGGGTGGACACCGACACCGCGCAGGGGCCGGAACTGGTTCTGCAGGGCAAGTCCGCCGATGCGGCGACCCGGGCCGTGTGCAGTCAGGACAGTCCGCCCGCGGACGACGAGGGGATCGTCCGGATCCCGCTCAGCATGGTGGATCAGATCAGGAGGGCGTGCGATGCCGCAGAGGCCGCCGGCCCCCGGCTTTGAGGACCTCCTCGACTCCGCCCGGCGGCACGCCCTGCACCTGGAGCTGCGGGATGTGTACGCCGTGGGGGAGGAGCGGGAGGTCTACGACACCTTCCTGCGCGACGGGAGCGTGCCCGCGGACGACTCGGTGTACTGGAGCGGGTGGCTGCCGCTGGTGGAGCGGACCGTTGCCCGCGGGGTGGAGGTCCGGCGGGCCCGGGTCGTGTCCGAGCCGGTCACCGACTACATCCGCTTCGAGCACGCCATCACCGACGCCAACCTCCGCGCCGGAGAACAGGTCCGCTGGCTGCCCCGCCGCCGCGCCTCCACGCTCGCCCTGCCGGGCAACGACTTCTGGCTCATCGACGACCAGGTCGTGCGGTTCAATGTCTTCTCCGGCGACGGCGAGGCCCTGGAGCCCGACCATACCGAGGACCCCAGCGCGGTCAAGCTGTGCGCGGAGGCGTTCCGTACGGTGTGGGAGCTGGCCACCGAGCACGCCGACTACCGCATCTGACCCGCGCACCTCAAGGGCCGCGACTTCATGACGACCGCTTCTCCTTCGTCCAGCGCGCAGTCGGCGCGCGAGGCGCTCGCCGTGCGGCTCTCGCACCTGCGCAAGGACGCCGGCCTCACCGGGAAAGAGCTCTCCGCCCGGTGCGGTTGGCACCCCGCGAAGACGACCCGCATTCAGAAGGGCGACGCCCTGCCCTCGGACGCGGACATCCGCGCCTGGTGTTCGGCATGCGGCGCGGACGACCAGGCCGACGACCTCATCGCCACGGCCCGCGCCGTCGACTCCCTGTACATGGAGTGGCGCCGCCTCCACCGCAACGGGATGCGCCAGATCCAGCAGGACTGGTACGACCTGCACGCCCAGACCCGCATCTGCCGCGTCTACCTCTCCAACCTCCCGCCCGGCTTCCTCCAGACCCCGGCCTTCGCCACCGCCCTCATGACCCAGATCACCCGCTTCCAGGGCACCCCCGACGACGTCACCGAAGCCGTCGCCGCCCGCATCGCCCGCTCCCGCTTCCTCTACGAAGGCGGCCACCGCTACCTCATCCTCATGGAGGAGTCCGTCCTGCGGTTCCGGACCGCCGACCCGGAGGCGATGCGCGGTCAGCTCCGCCACCTCCTGGCGGTGATGCCGCTCGCCTCCCTCTCGCTGGGGATCATCCCGTTCACCGCGCAGCGCACCGTGTGGCCGCTGGAGGCGTTCTACGTCCACGACGACACCAGCGCCGTGGTGGAGACGCTCACGGCGGAGATCAAGGTGACCCAACCCCGCGAGATCGCCGACTACCTCAAGGCGTTCACCGGCCTCGCGTCGATGGCCGTCTACGGCGATGACGTCCGCGCGCTCATCGCGGCCGCGATCGACGCCCTGGAGTGAAGTTCCGCAATTTCCCGCAACCCCGTTGAGGACGGAACCGAAGCCTCCGTAGTGTCGAAGTCACCGACGGACCACCAGCCGGAGAGGCGGGGCCGCATGCGCGCACACCACGACACCACCGTCCCGGCCACGGAGGGCCGCGGCCTCCAGCCGCCTGCCCACGGCGTCCCTTCCCCGGCCCTGATCGCCCGCGCGGACCGCGGCTTCGCCCGGTTCCTCGGCCGGCACGGCGAGGACCAGGACGCCCGGCCTGACGGCAGCGAGGACCCCCAGCGGTGACCGCCGGCCACCCGCACGAGACGCTCCCGGCAGCGAGGCCCGCCATGCACTCCAGCAGCCACACGGTCCTGTACGACCCCGACGGGCTCATCGAGGCGGAACTCCCGCTCGACCGCGAACCGTACGAGAGCCTGGTCAAGGCCGTCCTCGCGTGGACAGGCGAGGACGGCCTCGCCGTACGCGACTACGAGCAGATCGCCCTCCAGCTCACCGGCCACGCCCGCGCCCTCGCCTCTGACGTCCGGCGCCGCGCCGACCAGCTACCCAAGAGCAGCGGGCCCCGGGCACTTGCCGACGTTGTCCTGCGCGAGGCGGAAGACCGGCTGTCCGCAGCTATCGAGGGCACCGTGGACTGCGTCCAGAACCGCGCCCGCTTGGTCCGCGCCCTCTACGAACGCCTGGACCGCCTGGAGGCCGCGCTCGCCCCGGAGAGGGTTGCACCGAGCGGGGGCTGAACCGTTGTCTGGACGGTTGCCTCCGGCGGCGGACCGCAGGTGTGACCGAAGGTCGCCCCCCTTCAGACATCGCCCGTTCTCGCAGGTCAAACCCGGTGGGCAAGCCGTTTCCGGACGACGACACCTCTTTCCACGCGCTAGCCCTGGAGAAGAGGTCAGCTCCGACCGTGGGGGCCGGCGGCGGCGCGATGGGCACACGTACCGGTATGGCGCGTCAGCGGATCCGGTGGCCGGTCGTCGTGGACCGGGCCCGGGAGGGCAGCGCTTTCCCGCCGCGGGTGGGCCGGGTGGCCGGTTTGGTGTTCTGGGCAGCGGCCGTTGGGGGTCCCTACTGTGTGGCGGACATGTCGTGTGCCCGGCCCCGGGCGAGGACCAGCGAGAGTTCCGCTCCCTGTCGGGGCCGCGGCCGAACAAAAGGGGGAGTACGTGGCACAGTTCCGTGATCTCGACGAGTCGCATCAGGCTCCGGACGGGGAGCTCTACATCGCTCTGGCGTCCCATCCCACGCTGGTGTGGGACATGCCGCGCTTGTCCACCGTGCCCGGCACCGCCCCGATCATCCACACGCGCAACAACGGCGCGAACCAGCGGTGGCGGTTCGAGGTCGATCACTACAGCGGCAAGTACACGTTCTTCTACATTGTCAACGTGCACAGCGGCCTGGCCCTGACCGTGCACCCGGACCGTACGATCACTCAGCAGCCCAAGGTGCCATACGAGCAGGGAGGCCGCCGGCAGCTGTGGGCCATGGGCTATCCCGGCTTCTACGGCAGCACCTTCGAACCGGCCAAACCCTCCCAGCCACACCCCACCGGATCGAGGGGCACCCGCCTGCGCATGCTCGAACACGACCCGGTCGACGCGTCCCCCGCCTCCGGCACCCTGATCGCCTTCAGCCAGGGGGCGGCCTTCGAGACCGGCTGGACTTTCATCGCCGCCCCCTGAGCCTCATCGGCGGCGCCCGGAGCCTGAGCCCGAGGCCGCACGCACCAGGGCCCCTGGGGAGACCAGTCCCCCCCCCGGGGGGCCGGGTTCAGGGAGTCGGGGGGAGTGTGATGTCCGGGCAGTGCGCTGCGGTCACCCCGGCTGCGGCGCTCCACAGGACGGCTCCGCAGATGTGGTAGTCCGGGGCGGGGGGCGCGGTCACGGCGTGGGCGGGGCCGGCCGGTGTTCCCAGGAACAGCAGGCAGGCCGCGGCCGTCCCCGCCCCGATGCGCTGAATACCCCGGATCGCTGTCTGTGCCCGCTTCACGGAAGTCATGGCCCGAGAGTAGAGGGGTGTCCCCGGTACCGGCCGGTGAACGACCGCTGTACCCGCCCCTGCGGGCCGTGGCTTCACTCTTCTCGGCGGCGGATCGCCGGTATCCGCCCGCCCGGACGCGAAAATCCCTGCCATGAGCGCTGCCCTGCCCGCGCCGGTACCGCCGCGGCCGGTGCGACCGGCGTCTTTGACGCCCCCTCTGGACCGCCTTGCCGAACACGCCCCGGCCGCCCGCAGTTCACACGGCGGGGGAGCGGCCCCGGGACCCCAGGAATTTCGCGAACCCCGTGCGATGCCCCTGCCCTGAGAACAGGGCATCGCACGGACATGTGTGGGCCCTGGGCCGGGATGCCGCCGGCCCCGGGCAGCGAACCGGCCCCGGGCGCACGGCGCGCCCGGGACCGTTTTCTGCGGTGTTCACGACACCGCCCACGCCGGTCCGCCTGCCCCGGTGTCGCTGTGGGGTTTCGGTTGGTGCGGGGGTGGACGGGTGGGGCTCGGTGTGCGTGGGGGGTTGTTGGTTTCGGGCGGTGGGTTCAGGTCGTTGTCCGGGAGCCGGAGGGTCCGTGCGGGGAGGCGTGGTCCGGGCTGAGTGAACGGCAGCCTGACGGGCTGTTCTGGAATTCCGCGCCTGGCGGGTATGGGGTCTGTCTCCGGTGCGGTTGGTTGTTCGGGCTGGTGAACCTGCGGAGGGGGATTGGTCCGCTGCCGTGTCCGGGGGGCCGCTACCTGCCGGGGCGCGCGGGGTTCTTCCCGAGGGGACGCTGCGTGGTTCTTCGCGTATGCGGCAGGTACAGGCCATTCCGCCGTCGTGTGGCAGCGGTCCCGTTTTCTGTTCGATTTCCGGTGAGGCCGGGGTGTGGTCTGCTGTGCCCGACCTGTCATGACCTTGTCTTTGCCCGCCTGTCGCCGGGCCCGCTCCCTGCTCCCCGGGAACGGCGGGCCGTCTTTTCCTGCCCGGCCCCTGCTCCAACCCGCCCGCCCCGTCCCCTCTCTTCTGTCTGTGGGGGTGCGGGGCTGTTTCGAGGACGGATGGCCCATGAGCACCGCTGATCAGAGTCTGGTGAAGATCTACAGCGACCGCACGTACACCCATACGACGATGGTGCGGCATCAGGGCACGGTGATCGCGTTCGCGGTCGATGACGCACGCAGGATCGTTTACTCGGTCCTCGACCTGTCCTCCTTCGACGAGAAGAAGGGGGAGCTGGACGTCGCGTACTGGTCGGAGAACCCGGCCGAGCTGCCGTTCCCCGGCGAGGTGGTGAAGGTCGGCTACGCGGTGGCCGGCTCGACGGCGATGCCGGTGGTGAAGAAGGGCAGTAAGACCGAGGCCGGACCGGCGGATGTCCTCACCCTGGAGGAGATTGATCCGTTCCTGTCGTCGACGGCGCGGCTGACCGCGCCCGATGCGCCGTTCCAGGTGATCTCCGACGGTGCGCACGTCGTGGTGCTGCGGCAGGCGATTCTCCGGGGTCACGCGGACGCGGTGTTCGCCCTCGCCGACGGTGTGGGCTCGACGGGGGACGGTACCCGGGCGGATGTGGTGAAGACGGGTACCCCCTCGGTGTCGGCGCCGGTGGTGGACGGGACGCTGCTGTGTGACCGGTTCCTGCTGGTCGGCGGTCGGCTGAAGCCGGTGGCGGAGGTGCGGTTCAAGCGGAGTCGGCACAAGACGCGGCCGGCGTCGGCGAAGGACAGCCTCGGGCCGGCCGACATGGACGGGAAGGCGTTCTTCGAGCCCACCCAGGAGCTGGACCTGATCCGGAACCTGACCGGGGGCAGGTTCACCGCCGTCCTCACCCCCACGGCGGTGCAGGGGCAGCAGCGGTGGCAGTTCTTCGCCCACAACAGCGCCACCAACCGGATCGACTCCTTCAACATCGAGCAGGACCCGGACGGCCTGTTCAACACCCAGGGCAGCCGCTACTGGACCAGCCTCGACCCGAAATACCGGGGGTCGGTGTACGAGCGGGCGCCCGGGATCTGCCCGTTCACCAGCCTCCCCCTGGTCCCCGTCACCCCCGACATCCCGCACCCCGAGACCGCGCTCCAGTTCAACGGCACCACCAACTACCTCAACCTGGGGGACGCGCCCAAGCTGAAGTTCCAGGGCCGCGCCTACGCGGTGGAGGCATGGGTCAACCCCCGGACGGCGGGCGGCCCGGTCCTCGCCCGTGGATCCGGCACGGCGGGCCAGGGCGGCTTCCAGTTCCGTATCACCAGCACCGGCCAGGTGGCACTCGACCACAGCGGCGGCACCCTCACCTCCCTCAAGAACATCCCCGCCGGCACCTGGACGCACATCGCCGCCTCCTTCGACGGCACCACCGCCACCCTCTACATCGACGGCGAGTTCAGCGGCGACAAGGCACTCCCCACCTCAGGCGACGGCACCGCGCTCCTGCACATCGGCGCCAAGCCGGGCGGCCCGTTCTACAGCGGGACCATCGACGAGGTACGGATCTGGAACCGGCCGCGTGGCCGGAGCGAGATCGCCGACGCGAGCCGCTACCGGCTGATCGGCAATGAACCCGGCCTGGCCGCCTACTACCGCTTCGACGAAGGCAGCGGCACCACCGCCTACGACCAGACCGACACCGCCGCCCACGCCAGCCTGGACAGCGCCCGCCTGTGGGTGACGTCCGAAGCTCCCGTCGGCGAACATCCCGGCGTGCGCCGCGACAGCTTCACCCTCACCGGCCGCGACATCGTCTCCGGACTCACCTCCACCCTCTACTACCAGCAGGAAGACGCGGTCTCCGGCTACCAGGACACCCCCAAGCCCGCCAAGCACAACGCCCGCGTCCTGCTCGCCTGCGCCACCCGCCCCACCGGCAACACCGCGGCCGACGCCCACATCGCCACCGTCGACCTCGGCGTCGGTATCGACGGACGCCTCGCCGACATCCCCGACGTAGTCACCCTCGCCGAACTCGGCCGCCCCGTCGAGCAGACCAGCGACCTGGTCAGCGCCCAGCAGCAGATCCTCACCGGCATCGAACAGCAGGCCGCCGCCATCCAGACCGAGATCAACTCCCTGACCGGAGAGAAGACGACCCTGGAGCAGGCGATCGCAGCATCCAACAGCGCCGTGGCCAGCGACCCGGCACGCTGGGTCGTCAAGCTCTCCGCAGCGGGAGGCCTCTTGGGGATCCGCTCCACGAGCTCCAGTCATATGGAACGGATCGGACTGGTGGAAAGTGGTTCCCCTTACACCCGATGGCGGCTGGTAAGGGCCGGGTCCGGTTCCCTATACGGCAACCCGACCTACGCACTGGTCTACGACAACAATCCGAATGTGGGCGTACAGGCCATCCAAACCCCCAACTTCGGCGTCGCCACCGAGTTCCGGCCCCTCAACACCTCGGACGTCAATCAGCAGTGGTACGTCCGGGGCACATGGAGCAGTGGTGTGCAGTTCCAGAGCGTGGGACAGAGCACCTGGATGAGTCTCCTGCCCTTCTGGCAGACCACCAACGACCAGACCGCGATCACCTATACGGTCGAGAGGGTCGGGGTCATCCCCGACACGACACTCCAGGCCAAGGTCGACCGGCTCGCTGTGGTCAATCCGCTCCTCGATCAGCGCAAACGGGAGCTGATCGCGAAGACGGCTGAGATCCAGCCCGCGCGGGAGGAGCTGGCTCGCCGTACCGCCGCGCTGCTGGGTGACTCCGACCTGGTCCTGCCCGTTCCCCACATCGCCGTCGACATCAACGGCCTCAGCAGCGCGGGCGCCCTGCTGAAATTCGCCCGCAGCGCCGCCACCCCCGCCCTGATGGACAGCGCAGCGGGCCGGGTCGCTCTCTACTTCCAGGGCGCCAACAACCAGTTCTTCGCCGCCTACCTCGACACCTCGGTGCAGCGGGGTGTGCGCCAGATGGCCGGCGGCGGGCAGACCGTGCTGCTGACCGCCCGTGACGCGGGTGTGGACCTGGCGGGTACGAGGATCGAGGTCACCGACCACACCGTGGACGGGGCGGTGGTGGGCCGGCTGTGCGACCTGACCTTCACCCGGGGCACGGCCAGCGAGACGTTCCGCGGGCTGCCGCGCGTGGCGCGGGAACTGGCGGCGGTCGTCAACGGGAACACGGACGAGGGCGTCCCGGTGGGAACAGTGGACAGGGTCCAGGACCGTACGGTCACCCTGGCCGCCGGTACCCCCGTCGCGCTGCCCGCCTCCGGATACGTGCGGATCGGGGACACCTTCCACCAAGTCGCCACCGCCGTGAACCTGGGCGCGACCACAGTGACCCTGACCGCCGAACCACCGGCCGAGTCGGTGGGCGCGATCGTGTCCCTGGTCCGCTACGACCCCTCCCTGGCTACCGCCTCCCGCCCGGGGGCCTCGCTCTCCGGCGGGTCGCAGTGGGTCACCGTCAGCGCGTCCAAGGCCGATGTCCCGGTCGCCAACTGCACCGCCACCGCCCTGGTCCCCGGGCAGGGGCCCCGCTGGCGGGGAGACTCCCCAGGGCGGGCGTTCGCCTTCGACGGCAAGGCCCAGCGGCTGTCCCTGCCGGCCGCCCGGCTGCCGCAGGTCACCGCACCGGCCGGGGACCTCAGTATGGAGACCTGGGTCCTCCCCACGGTCATCCCGTCCCCGGGGGTCAGGCTGATACACCTCAACAGCGCGGGAACCCGGGCTGCGCTCGCCCTGGCACAGGGGCCGCTGGACGGCGGCATGCTCCTCGACGGCACCGACGACGCCATGAAGATCGACGGCGCCGACCCCACCCAGACGGACTTCACCATCGAGTGCTGGCTCAAACGCGCTGCCAACCGCGCCGTGGTGGACACCATCGTCGCCTGCTCAACCAACGGCCTCGCCGTGGGGTTCACCGCCGACGGCAAGTTCAGCTTCGGCTTCGGGTCCGGCACCGCCACGCAGACGCTTACCACCACGGTGGCCTACACCGACAGCGACTGGCACCACTGGGCGGTCACCTTCGACCGGACCAGCAAAGTGCAGGTCATCCACCGTGACGGCGTGGAAGTCGCCCGCCGTACCGCCACCGCCGTACCCGCGGCCAGTACCTTCCTGATCGTGGGACGTGCCGATGGCGGTCCCGGCGGGTTCTTCTCCGGAGGGCTGGCCGAGCTGCGGACATGGAACACCGCCCGCACGGCGGCCGACATCAGCACCGCCAGGACACGCCGGGCCATCCCGGGCGAGGCCGGCCTGACCGGCGCGTGGATCTACGACAGGACCGCGCAGGACACCACCATCCCCGACGCCCAGTGGCTCTTCACCGACACCAGCGGCAAGGGCCACCACGGAGGGGTCTGGGGAAGTCCCGCGATGAACGAGTCCGCGATCAAGGGCTACCGCGCGCTGGCCGGCGCGGGCGACAAAGCCCGCATGAGCCGGGAGGTCTATCCCGCGGGCCAGTGGGCCCATCTCGCGGCCGTGTACGAGGAGTCCTGGGCCCTGCGGTTCAACGGCTCCTCCTGGACGGAAACCCCCGACGCCGACGCGCTGGACCTCACCGAGGACCTGACCATCGAGGTCTTCGCCCAGATCGACTCGATCGGTATCCGCCAGGGCCTCGTCTCCAAGGGCCAGCTCGGGGACGGTGAGAGCGGCAGCACGCCCTATCAGCTTTCCATCCTCCCGGGCGGCAAGCTGGAGTTCGCCTTCGAGGAGCCGGGCTCCGTCATCAGGCGCTACACCTCCACCACGGCGGTCACCAACGGCTTCCACCGCCTCGCCGTCGTCCGCAAGGCCGGCAAGTCCACCGAGGAGATCAAGGGCACCAAGAACATCACCTACAAGGACGAGAACGGCGTTAGCCAGACCAGGACCGTCGATGTCATCGACCGCGTCGACACCAAGACCTGGGACGACATCGTCTTCGTCATCGACGGCACCGAAGCCGGCACCGGCCGCTACACCGGCCCCGGGCCCCGAGGCAACAACGGCCCGCTGGAGATCGGCCGCGCCCGGCAGGGCAGCAGCGCCCGCTACTTCTGGGGAACCATCGGCGAGGTACGCCTGTGGGCCAAGGCCCGCGACACCGCCCAGCTCGGCATCGCGGTCCAGCCCCGCGACGAAGGCCTGATCGCCCGCTGGACTTTCGAGGAGAACACCGGCAACACCACCACCGACGCCATAGGGGGTTACGACCTCAAACTCCGCGGCGCCCGCTGGACCACCGACCCCAACCCGGGCGCCTCCTCCTTCACCCTCTACCGCAACGGCACCCCGATCCCCGCCGACACCCCCACCGGCAGCCCGCTCGGCGACTGGGGCGGCGACCAGCTCACCCTCGGAGCCCGGAAGAACACCGGCGCCACCTACGACCAGTTCTACGAGGGCGTCCTCGAAGAAGTGCGCCTGTGGCGCACCGCCCGCACCCCCGAGCAGATCCTCGACAGCCTCTTCACCCGCCTCAAGGGCAACAAGGAGGACCTCCTCGGCTACTGGCCCTTCGACACCTCCTCCATCGCCACCACCTCTGAGGCCGCCGCACTCCAAGACCAGTCCCTGCGCGGCAACCACCTCGACCCCGCCACCACCAACCCCCCGCTCACCCTCTCCACCGCACCCGTCTCCACCGACACCGCCGCCGTCCGCTCCGCCCTCTCCGGCATCCGCACCTCCTTCCACGAACTCATCACCGCACCCCCCACGGCAACCGAGTACGCCGACCTCCAGTACACCGCCGCCGGAGAAGCCCAGGGCGTCCTCAAACGCGCCTACACCCACCTCAAGGACGGCACCTGGCACCTCACCACCGGCTACAAAGTCGGCAACCTCATCAGCGAATGGGTCAGCCAGATCCAGTACGACCCCCAGCTCATCGGCTACATCGAAGGCGCACCCCCCGTCCCCTCCGAGAACCTCACCTCCACGGTTCATGACCCCGAGGGCTGCTCCAGCGTCACCTTCCGCCAAGCCGAAGAGGTCACCTCCACCCTCTCCTCCGACACCGAGAAAAGCGTCAACACCGCCTTCAACATCGCCGCCGGACTCGACACCGACGCCCAGATCCTCATGATCACCGCCCCCCTCGGTATCGGCACCGCACAACCCCTCGCCAGCCTCAACGTCAAGGTCCGCGCCGGCGGCAGCTTCGAATTCTCCAACGCCTGGACCGACGAGACCACCGTCTCCCAGGGCACCACCACCGAACGCGACACCACCGCCACCCTCACCGGCCACTGGGAAGACCCCGCCAAGATCCTCAACAAGGCGATCGGCCGCCGCTACGTCCCCGCCAACACCGGCTACGCCCTCGTCCAGTCCGAGACCGCCGACGTCTACGCCCTGCGCCTCACCCACACGGGCACACTGGTGGCCTACCGGATGCTCCCGAACCCGGACATCCCCAAGGACTGGAACATCATCGACTTCCCCCTCAACCCCCAGTACACCAAACAGGGCACCCTGGACGGCGGGGTCGGCTTCGACGAACGCGGCAAGGTCCTCGACCCCGCCTACCCCAACGCCCGCCAGCGCGGGGACTACAGCTACTTCAAACCCCGCGAAGCCTACGCACTCAAACGCCGCATCCTGCGCGAGCACCAGGAACTGGAGAGCTACTACGCAGGCGTCTCCACCGACACCGGCGACAGCGACCCCACCGGCGACCGCGCCAAACGCCTCCTGGAATCCTTCTCAGGCCCCCTGCCCCCCGCGCCGGACAAGAACCCCCCGGACCAGGCCACGGCGGCCTTCGCCAACCGCAACATCGCCAACACCTACGTCTGGACCGCCGACGGCGGCTTCTTCGCCGAAACCACCGGCACCGTCGACGTCGTCACCCAGACCACCGGCGGCTCCTACAGCCTCTCCGGCTCCGTCACCCTCGGCCTGGAAATCGGCTTCGAAGTCGCCGGCGTCGGCGCCGGCTTCCAGATGGACGCCTCCATCGGCGGCGGCATGACCACCACCCGCCACCGCTCCAAGGAATCCACCCGCACCCACAGCCTCGACGTCGAGTGCAACCCCACCCGCGACCTCCAGCAGTACGACACCACCGGCAACCCCCGGTACGACACCAAGGGCGAACCCATCCTGGCCCCCGGGAAGGTCGACGCCTACCGCTTCATGACCTTCTACCTCGGCCAGGACAACACCCACTTCGACGACTTCTACAACAAAGTCGCCGACCCCACCTGGCTCGCCAACAGCAACGACGCAGCCGCCGCAGCCCTCCGACAGGCCCGCCAGAGCGACACCAAACCCCCCTGCTGGCGCATCCTCCACCGCGTCACCTACATCTCCCGCATCCTCCCCGCCATCCCCACCGCCACCACACCCCCACTCGACAAAGCCCTCCGCGACATCGACATCCCCAGCAACTACCAGCTCATCCAACGCCTCGACCCGTACACCTCCACCGCCACCGGCTCCCTCGGCGAACTCACCACCGCCACCCGCGACGCCCTCACCACCCACCTCCCCCAACTCCTCCCCCACGCAATCGAGATCACCCAGTTCCTCGCCGACTACTACGGCATCAACGACTGACGCCACACCGCGCGGCGGGCGTTCTTCTCCGAGCGCCCGCCGCAGCACTTCACGCTGCCGGTACAAACCCAGAGCTACCCGCCCTACAGCCCGTCATTAGTTCACGACGTGGGGGAGCGGCCCCAGGAGGCCCGGGCCTGCACGAACGCCAGTGCGATGCCAGGCTCTGAGCAGCGGCATCGCATCGCCCTGTGTGTGTAGGCCCTGGGGCGGGCTGCCGCCGACCCCGGGCAGTGGAACAGCCCCGGGCGCGCAGCGTGCCCGGGGCTGTTTCCGCCGTGTTCACGACGCCGCCCGCACCGGCCCGGAAGCGGCGCCAAGAGTGTGTTCTCTCACCCGTCGCCGGGGCGCTGCCCACCCACCCACCCACGCGGCCGGCCGGCCCCTGGCCCCTGACGAGCTGCTGGCCACGGTTGAGTTCATGGTGCAGACCCTCGCCGCGGCCGGCGACCCTGGGCGCGAGCTGACGTACGGCGGCCTTCCCGGGCCCCAAAGGGTGTCTCTACCGGATGACGATGTTCAGGGCCATGAGCGCCGTCAGCACTGCCTTGTCCTGGTCCGTGTTGCCGCTCCTGTAGGCCACCCCGGTTTCGCCGTCCTCGCTCACGACCTTGAGCCCTGCCGGGATGAACTTTCCGCCGCGGGCGACGATCACGGGCCGGCCGTCGCGGTACTCCAGCGCCAGCGTTGCCACGCCCTCGGGGTCGACTTCGGAGGCCGGTACCAGTGCCGGTTCCGGGTGTGTCACCGGCTCGGACGGCATCTGCACCCGGGCGGGACCCTTTGAGCTGGGTGTGGACTCGGACATGTGGCTCCCTATTCCGGTCGGCCGGCACGCTGTCACCGATCCTGGACCCTCCCATGACGGAACGGCACCAGACCATCGTCCCGGGGGCTGGACTGTCTGTCGAAGACGCCTCCGCCGCTGAAGCGGTCCCGTCTCCTTCGCGGCCGGAGCCCGGCCGGATCTGCCGGCCGCCGGCCCGGCCGGAGTACGTGGTCCGAGTGCGGCGCCGGGGCGGTGATGGCCAACAACCGTGCGGCTGCGGTGTGAAGACTGAGGCCCGGCTGTTGGCGGCGGGCGGCGCCGCCGAGCGGCCTTGCCGCTGGAGCCCTTCGGGTCCGCCTGGCAGAGATGATCTCGTCCGGCTGCTGGTGACCAGCGTCGTCGCCGATGGTGGCCGTCAGCCAGTGTTCACCTGACCTGACCTGACCTGACCTGACCTGACCTGACCGGCAGATCCTCGCCCTCGCCCCGGGCCACCACCTGGATCCCCGGGCTCCCCGTGACCGCGGTCCGGGTGCGGGGCCGCCCCTGCCTGTTGGGCAGGGGCGGCCGGGGCTGTGCGGTGAGCGGGAGGTGTTTCAGCCGACGCGCTTGGCGGAGGTGATGTGGATCGGCTGGACCGGGACGCTGTCCATGCCCAGCTTGTTGGTGGTCTGGACCGAGGAGATCGCGTCGGCGACGTCGATTCCCCTGACGACGGTCGCGAAGACGGCGTGGCCGGGCCGGGAGTGCGCGAGGACGCGGGTGTTGTCGGCCAGGTTGATGAAGAACTGCGAGGTGGCCTCGCTGAGGGCGCGGTGGCCCATGGCCACGGTTCCCCGGGCATGAGTGAGCCCGTTGCCGGACTCGTTGAGGACAGGACCCCGGGTGGGCTTGGGAGTCATCTTGTCGGTGTAGCAGCCGGCCTGGGCCAGCATGCCGGGGATCACCCGGTCGAAGACCGTGTCGTCGTAGAACCCTGCGTCGACGTACTCGAGGAAGTTCTTCACGGTGTTCGGGGCCTTCTCCTCGTCGAGGCTGAGCTCTATCTCCCCGAGGGTGGTGGTCAAGAGGACGTTCGTCATGGTTTCCCTTCCTTCCCTGCCTGATGGATTTCTTGATCATCTCAGGAGCCGGGACCGTGCTCTCCTGGAACTCCACCCAGGACGACTCACCCGGAGAGGGGTGGTGGGGATGTGGGTTCGCGCCACCGCTCGGGGAGCTCCTCCGGGGAGGCATGGTGCGAGCAAGTGTGCTGATCGAACACCACAGGGGCGCCTGCCCTCGCGACTGCTACGTTGTGCCTCCGCGCGACTACCTTGTGTTGCGAATGGAAGGGTTGAACCGTGCCCAAAACCCTCAGAATGACTCTGCTCTCCGCCCTCGCCGTCGCGCTCCCCGCCGCCGGCCTGGTACCCGCCTCACCTGCCGCCGCTTCCTCCACCGCCGCGGCAGCCACCACCTGGTCCTGCGCCTCTTCGGCCTGGCGCTACCCGTCCCCCGACCACGAGGTCAGGGCCATGCTCTGTCTGGGCGAGAACCTCGGCCAGCTCACCCCCAGTCTCACCAGCGAGTGCAAGGCGGGAGACTCCTGGGGCTGGAAGTCCGCCCAGTGCAGTGCCAGCAACCTGGCCTACCGCCTGACCGCACCCAACGGCACCGTCTACAACGGCACCCTCCCCAACGGCACCGGGTACTACTGGGACATCTACGGCACCACAACGCACCCATGCGCCGTCGGGGAATGGACCTACGAACAGACATCCACCCACTCCTTCAATCTCGACGCCTCGGGAGACACCTCACAGACCCAGAAAATCAACGTCGCCGCCTGCTCCTGAACACCCCGCCCCACCAGCATCGCCCGGCGAGCCGCTCCGCATCACGGACAGCGGCGACCGCCCCGCCGAAGCTCACGGCGACACACCCCGCCCAAGCGCTCAGCCGGAAACGGGAGACAGGACCGGACCGGACTCCCAGCCCATACGCGCCTCAGTACGACGCGGCTGCTCACAGACCACGGCATCGCACTCGCAGAAGCTGTTTCTCTCTTGTTTCCGCAGGTGGCGGGGCTGGGTTCGGGAGAGATCGTCACGTGTCGTTCGGGTGGGCGTCCGGGTGACGGTGAAGCGTTCGGCATGTGTGGTGGTGGGGTGGCGGGATATCCGGAGGTCTGCTCCTGGCGGTGTGGTCCGGGTCGGACGCGTGTCCCCGGGTTCACACGAAGGAGAGGGCTCCATCCCCATTCTCACGGGGAGTTCATTCGTCACACTTCATACCAGCGCGGTGGCGGGCGGGGCGTCCCGCCTCCTGGCCGGCAGGCCGCCGTGCCTCCTTCTCTGGTGCAGGAGAGTGAATCCATGCTTTCTGTCCGTTCGCGTGCGGTCCGGGGCGGTCTTGCCCTGGCCGCTCTCGCCGTCCTCGGGCTCGGTACCACGCCTTCCGCGAGCGCGTCAGCCCCCGCGGTGACCGCCCAGCCGTCGGGACCGAGGGCGGCCAAGGGGGTCGTCGGTGTCTACAACATCCGTGCGGTCCACTCCGGGAAATGCCTCGCCCCGGAGGGGAACAGCACGGGCGAGGGTGCCGCCATCTGGCAGCAGCCCTGCGACGGGCGCCCCTCCCAGCGCGTCAGCCTGTGGCTCTTCGGCAACGTCGAGGGGATCGACTACCACGCATTCATCACCGGCTCCGGAAAATGCTGGGACGGCAACGTCTTCACGGGGCCCGCGCCCGCCCCCATGCTGGAGTACGTGATCCGCACGACGTCCTGCAACTCGTACTGGAAGAGCATCGCCTTCAGCCTCAAAGACGGCCATCACCCCTGGGGAGGGAAGGTGATCGAGACCCACGGCGAAGCGGAAGGTCTTAGCACTGTGTGTCTGCACGTCCACAACGCCTCGACAGGCGACGACGCGGGCCTGCTCACCCAGTTCTGCAACAACCCCGGCGCCGGAGCGCGCAACGACTCCTTCGAATTCATCCCGGTCTGACCGTCTCGCCCAGCGTACGCTCGCCGAGGACATCGGTCTGGTGTACTCGGCGGTTCGCTCCCACCGGTGGGTGGCCTCGTGCTGGTCGGCCGCGCACCGGCCGGCCAGGCTGCGGTTCACCGTCCACAACAAGGATCCTGGCCGACATCCCGAACGAGCGTGAACGGCTCGAGGCGCCGACTACCGCGTCCAGCCGCCGAGCGCCTCTGGCACACCAACCGTGACCGATACCCACGGGAACAGGCACGGTTGTCTTCGTCACCGGCCAATCATCCGGTGACGAAGACGCCCAGTGCGGGGCGTGCGGTGGTGTTTCGTTCAGACGCTGGTCCTGGCGGTGACCCAGGTCCGGTATGCGCCGGTGTTGGTGCGGCGGGTGGGGATCGCACACGCGTTTCCGGGTTCAGTCGAAGGAGACCGTCTGCGGGTGCTCTCACCAGGGGTTTCGCTCGTCATACTTCATATCTCCGCAGCGTGAGGCACGGTGTTCCGCGTGTGCCGGAGTGCTGTTGAGTTCCCCTCTCTGCCCTTCCTGTGCCGGAGTGTGAGCCCGTGTCCTCTTCTGTTTCTTCTTCCCGGCGTGCGGTCCGTGGCGTTCTCGCCCTGATCGCTCTCGCGGCCCTCGGTGCCGGCGCGACACCCACCGCCGCCGCGCCCGCGGGCCCTGCCCCGGCCCCGGCCCAGCGCGCGGCGGCGGACCCGGTGTACGTGGGTGCCTACAACGTCCGCGCGGTCCACTCCGGAAAGTGCCTGGCCCCCGAAGGGGACAGCGCGGGCGAGGGGGTCGCCATCCACCAGCAGCCCTGCGACGGACGCCCCGGCCAGCGCGTCGGCCTGTGGTCCTACGGCGACTTCAGGGGGACGGTCTACTACGCCCTCGTCACCAACTCCGGACAGTGCTGGGGCGAAAGCGACTGGGTGGGGCCCGTCCCCGTGAGGGACCTCGTGATCCGCACGAAGTCCTGCAACACGTACTGGAAGCGGATCGCCTACTCCCTTCCCCAGACGCACCCCTGGGCAGGGAAGCAGATCCTCACCCTGGTCGATCCGTACGAGGCTCCCAGCCCTCTGTGTCTGCACGTCCACAACGCCTCGGCAGGCGACGGCGCGGGCCTGCTCACCCACCCCTGCAACAACCCGGGCACCGGAGCACGGAACGACAGCTTCGAATTCCTCCCGCTCTGACCGTTCCAACCTCCGGCACGCCCGGCCTACAAGACCGGACCCCGTGACTGCCGCTGGTCCGCTACCGCTGTAAGGGCGGGCTCCTGCCGGGCGTCCTGCGCACGGGTGCGGATCGGGCGGTTCTGCTCCGTGTGTGTTCGCCGCAGTCTTCCGCCATGTCGTACGCCCGTCCCCGGATTCACCTGAAGGAGACTGTCCGCCGCTCTCTCACTCCGCGGCCCGGGTCTCGCCATACTTCGTATCAGCTCAGCGGGAGCCCCGGACGGTGTCCCTCGTGGCCGGAGCGCCGCCGCGCGCATCCCCCATCTCTTCCTCCTCTTGGAGAGTGCCCATGCCCCCTGTCCGTTCCCGCCGGAGTACCGCCCGTGCCGCCCTCGCCCTGACCGCCCTCGCCACCCTCACCCTCGGCGCCGCCCCGACCACCGGTGCCGCTTCCTCCACCGCTCCTGTCCAGCGGGCGGCTGTGCAGGGGCCGGCGGAGGGCGAGTACACGATTCGTGCGGCTCATTCCGGGAAGTGTCTCGGTCCTGAGGACAACCGGCGCGAGTGGGGCATCCTGCTGGTGCAGCAGCCCTGCGACGGACGACCCACCCAGCGCGTCTACATCGCCCGGATGGGCGAGGACCAGGGACAGGACTACCACTACGTCTTCACCTCCACCGGCTACTGCTGGGGCGCCACCGAGCTAGGGTTTCCCGGGGGCTGGCACATCGACCAGCCCGTCCGCACCGTCGACTGCGGCGAATGGTGGCAGCAGGTCGGGCTTCACTTCCACGCCATGCCCAACGGCACCTGGATGATCACCACCGTCGACAGCGGACTCCAGCAGCCGTGCCTCCACGTCCAGGGCGGCAGCAACAACGACGGCGCTGGTCTCCTCTTCAACGGCTGCGGCCGGCCGGGGGAGCGCTTCGAACTCCGGCCCGTCTGACCCCGCCCCCACCGCCCCGCACGGTGAGCAGCCCGGTCCGGGCCGGAAGATCGAGCTTGCTGCCACCGTGGTGTCCCGGCCGGCCACGACACGGCCGGCCGGGACACTCCCAGCCGCACCGCTGAAGCCCACGCATCACGAGCATGACCGGGCGACCGTCCTGCCCCGGCTCCCGTACGGCGAGGCAGGGTGGGAGACCGGCACGGATGACCCGACCGGTGACGCCGGAGCTCTTCCTCAACGGCCCGATCGCTGCCCCGGTATCCCTTGTGACGGCTCCGGCCCCAGCCGACGGACAGAGGCCGGGGCGGGTATCGGAGGCATGGGGTCAGGCGGGTGTGGCGCCGACGGTGAGGACTTTCAGAAGCTTTTCCTCTTCCGTCTCCGCAGGTGACAGGGGTGCGGTCTGAGAGTTTGCCGGGCTTCGTTCGGGTTGGCGCGGGTGACGGTGAAGGGAACGTCATCGGCCGAGTATGTGGAGGGATGAGTCGCTCCGCCCCGGATCGGACGCGTGTCCTCGAATTCATCCGAAGGGGAGGGCTTCGTCCCCGTTCCGGAACGGGCCTTGTTCCTCATACTTCTTTCAACGCGACTGCGATCAGGGCTTGTTCCCCCCGGCCCGTACGCCACAGCGCCCCCACGCCCTTCCCCCCCCGATGGAGAGTGAACCCATGCCTTTTGCCCGTTCTCGCGCGGTTCGGGGTGTTCTTGCCCTGGCAGCTCTCGCTGTTCTCGGATTGGGTACCACGCCTTCCGCGAGCGCAGCCCCCACGCCGGCCGCCCAGCCGTCGACACCGAGGGCGGCGGAGGGATTCGTCGCCGGTGTCTACAACATCCGTGCGATCCACTCCGGAAAGTGCCTGGCCCCTCAGGACGACAGCACGGGCGAGGGTGTGCCCATTCACCAGCAGCCCTGCGACGGGCGTCCCTCCCAGCGCGTCAGCCTGGAGTACTTCGGTCGCTTCAATGGGTGGGCCCACTACGCCATCGTCACCGACTCCGGAAAGTGCTGGGGCGAAAACCGCGGGATCGATGGCGCTCCTCTTCTTTATGACACCATCTTCACAGCGAGTTGCGACACGTACTGGAAGCGGATCGCCTACTCCCTTCGCAAGGGCCACCCCTGGGATGGGGCGCAGATCCACTCCTTCGACGACCCTGACGAGTACGTGGGCACGCTCTGTCTGCACGTCCACAACGCCTCGGCCGGTGACGGCGCGGGCCTGCTCACCCACTTCTGCAACAACCCCGGCACCGGGTCGCGCAACGACACCTTCGAATTCATCCCGGTCTGACCCCCTGTACCGCCCGGCGGTTCCTCCGAGGTCGTTTTCGCCTGAATGATTGCTATGTAGACGCGTTTCTACCGTCCGGCGATCTGGTGCCGGTGAAGTAGTCGGGTTGGTAGTGGATGTCGTGACGAGTGGTGTGACGCCTGGGGCAGAGAGCGGCTTGCGCCTGTCCCATTCCAGGACGCCCGAGTCTGTTCCGTGCTTCCATGCGGGCGAACGCACGCCTGGGCGCACGCCCCAGACCTGCGGTATGCCCAGGTCATGGCCGACCGTCGCGCGTATCCGAGTGATCTGTCCGATGCCCGCTGGGAGTTGATCGAGCCGGTGCTGTCCGCGTGGCGCTATGAGCGCCACGGCCGGGCGCTGGTCTTCGGCCGGCCCGCCGAGCTCGACCTGCGCGAGATCATGAACGCGATCCTGTACGTGGACCGCACCGGCGTCCAGTGGCGCTACCTGCCGCACGACTTCCCGCACTGGAACAGCGTCTACGGCTACTTCGCCAAGTGGCAGCGTGACGGCGTCTTCGCCCAGCTCAACGGCCTGCTGCGGCACCGAGAGGGTGCTACTCACCCACGACCAGGTGCGGCGGTACGGGCTGCCCGCGACCGGGGGCAAGAGCGGCGACCCGCGGTGGCCCGGCTTCGCCCGCCGCTACGGCTTCAACCCGGCCGGTGCAGTGGGAGGTGGAGGCGCTGGAGCCGGCCGAGCTCCGGCGCCTGGTCCTCGCCGCCGTCCCCCGTACATCGACCGCGACGTCTTCGCCCGACAGATCGCCCACGAGGACAGCAGCGCCGCGCCCTGGAGGAGTTTGTAGGTAGGTGGGAGCGAGTTTCGCTCAGCGTCTACGGCCAGGCGGCGACTTCCTCAATGGTGTCCGCGATCAGTACGGGCAGGTGTTCCATGGCCCGTTCCAGGATCTTCTCGATGGGCACCGCATGTCGGCTGCCGTCCACGTTGATGTGGTTCGCCCACTGGGCGGGCTGGTAACGGGCGAGCATCGAGAGCGCGTACAGCACCGCCCACCACGCCATCAACGGGTGGAGTTCACGCGGCAGGCCCGTGACGGCGGGGAAGAAGTAGCGATGCCCGGCATACTTCCGGGTCATCGCGGACAGGCGCTCTAGGCGCTCCTCTCGAGTGCCTGTCCCTGCGGGCATCTTCCAGTGCATGTAGAGCCAGCCGGCGTCCGGGTGATGACGCACGTAGTCCGGCTCGGCATCGGCTCCCGTCCGGCGACGGGCGAACTCCTCGTACCCGGCGGTGCCGGGGTAGGTCTGCAGGAATTCATCCAGTGCCGCGCGACTGCCGTCGTCTACGACGCGGTCCAGAATGTCGCCGACGTGCAGGGTGAGCAGTGGGTGAAAGTCAGTGCCGTCGATCGAGTCCGCGCTGGCGTACAGGGGCGTGAACCGCTCCCGGTCGGTCAACGGGTACTGCAAGTTGGCAGGGAGGGTGTCCCATACTTCTTCCAGCCGCACCACCGTGTCGTTGCCCCAGACCGGTGACCGCAGCAGCTGGCTGAGCCGCACGAAGCTGCCAGCACTGCCAGCAGGATCCGTGCGGATCTCGATGTCGGCGAAGTCCAAGTGGTAGCCCGAGGCATGGATGCCGTGAGAGGTCAGGTTCCACTCCTCGCCCTTGAGGCCGACGGCCGCGGCCGCAATCGCTCTGCCAGCCTGGCTCAGGCCGTAGAACACAAGCAGGGGGCGGGTCTGCGGGCCCACGACCTCGGCTGCCCTGAACATCTGCTGCGCCTGCTCCAGAGCCGTGGCGTACGTCTTGGCCCGCGCTCCGCCGCTCGCTCTACCCGGCCGGCTGGATCGGCTGGCCCGCAGCCTCTCCCACGCCTCAAGAGGATCTATTTTCATGTACATGGTGGGACGTTATCCAACAGATGGCGGAGTCGGAGTGCGTTCCCACAGGCGGCCCAATCGACCAGCGGGGTGATGCCCCTCAGACTCGCACTACCGGGGCCGTGTGGCTGCAACGTACCAGTGCAACAGCCCCTCGCTTTGCAGACCTGACCTGCGGAAACCAGGCGCGTCAGCGATCTGGCCGAGCGGGTTGCAACAGTCATGCGCGCTGTTCAGATGTCGTCACCGAGGAGGGGGCGTGCGTCTTCGCGGGCTTGTTTGCGCCATTTGTGTTGGCGGTTGATGACGGCGACGGTGCGTCTCTGGATGGTCAGTACTGCAGGCTGTGGATCCTTTCCGTGGTAGGTGCCGAGGGTCTGGACGAGTTCCTCGAACGCGCCCAGCACGGCGAGGACTGACGCGGTGACGATCTCCGGGTCGGCGCGCATGACCGGCTCGTCTTCGTCGAAGCCATAGGCTTGAGCGACCATCCAGACGGTGCTGTGGGACGCGGCGGAGGATATGCGGTACCAAGCCGGGAGGTGGGGCGGCTGCTTCGATGCCTCGGTCAGGTTCACCGTGAACGACGCCTTCACGGACCCCAGCACGGCGGAGTTCGGCCGGCCTTTGCCGTCCAGCCCGATGCTCATTCCCGCGCGCTGAACGGTGCGCGATGCGTCCTCCCAGATCCGGTCCGCCTTCGGAACCGCTTCGGGGCCGACGTCCCTGGCCGCAACCTGATGCTGCCGTGCCCCGTTGAGCCACGCGGCCGCGATCCGTACCGCACGCTGCTCCGGGCTGAGCCCTGCCTCGTAAAGATGGCAGACACGGACCACGCCCTCCTGCACCACGCGGGACAGCGAGACGAGGGACCAAATGGTCACGGGCTCACCGATCAGGGCTCGCTGGATCGTCTGGACGTGGTCGAGAACGTTGCCGAGGGTGACCTGCGTGTTCCAGACCGACCATCCCCACAGCCGACGGCGTGCCGTACGGTGCCGGTGATGCGAGGCCCCAACCCAGTCACCATCGAGCGGTGACATTCCCCCAGTCGTCTCGCCTTCGGCGAGGCTCCCGAGAAAATCGTTCAGGGACCTGCATGCGTGGCGAAGGGTGCGCGCACCCTCGTCGACTATCTCCTTCGGAACTCCCAGACGACGCGGGTCGGGACCGGCAGACGCGTTCACCCCACGACCGTACACGCAGCGTTCTTTCCCTTTGGTGTCAGTGACGGGCCCTACTCTGCCCTTCATGACACAGCCCGGATTCAATGCCGCATACCTGCACCCGCTGTTCGCGGATGTGGAGAGCCTGCGCGGGGAGGGCGCCTACCGGCAGCTGCCGGCACCGCAGCCTTCGAGCAGTCTCGCGACCGACGACGCGCCACTGGGCTCCTACTCGGCGTCGACGCTTATACGCAACTCCTACAGCGCGGGAGTGGCGCACGCCGACGCACTGCGCAGACTGATCCTGGCGGGGGAGGTCGACCCGCAGAGCCCGTGGACCTTGATGCGCGGAGCGTTGGAGAACCTCGCGACCGCCGTCTGGCTCCTGGGCGGCAATGGCCGAACCGAGCGCCGCCGCCGGACCCTTGCCCTGTGGCGTGAGGACATGCGCAACCGGGCCCAGCACGAAGAAGACACAGATCACGTTCCGGGCCCAAGCGGAAAAACCGGCCGCGAGCGCCGACAGGACATCACCAACCTCGCAATTTCCCTGGGCATTCCCGCCACCTCCCTTGCCAAGCCCGAGGCAGGGAAGATCATCGGCGAAGCAGCCCACGACGTCGGCCTCCGAGCCCGCGAGGTCACCGCTGTCTGGCGAGCCGCCTCAGGCTTCGCCCACGGACGCTACTGGCCCAGCCTGCGGGCTTCCACGCCGGTCGACGCCATACAGACCGGCCCCGAGAACTTCATGATGGCCTTGGTCATCGATGAGACGCAGCACCGTCCACTGGCTCAGCACACCCACGCTCTCCTCCAGCACCTCCACACCAGGTACGCAGCGAGAGCCACAGTGCACTGATCCAGGACACCGACAGCGCGAAACCCCGGGCGCCGCCGTGCCGGGGGTTCCTGTGCACTTCGCTTGACCGTCGGGTTCAACGACTCGCCGGAGGCGGTGTCACGCCCATTCGACTCCTGCTTCCCGGAGTACGGTCCGCTGGTGGTGGGTGAGCCGTTCCAGTCTCTGTTTGGTGTTGGTGGCGAACGCACCGAGTTTGACGGTGTGCTCGGCCCCGTCGATGGTGATGTGTTCGGTGTGGGGTCGGGGGACGGTGGTTTTTCCTTCCCGGGCGATGTACTGGGCGTAGGCGGTGACACCGCGCTGGAACGGCGCCGACAGCTTCTCCACCCCGGCCTCCGTCGTGTTCTTCCCGGCCGGGTCGGGGGCGGGCTGCGCGACCGGTGCGATACCGAGTCCGGTCAACCGTTCCCGCTGCTCTTCGGTCAGCTGAGCCCAGGTGGCCGGCTTCTGCTGGCGCACCATCCAGGCCCCCAGATCGTCGCCCTCGAACAGCACACCGGGCTCGATGTGCGGCAGCATTCCGCCCGGCTCCTCGGCAGCGAGGTCGCGGAGGACGGCGTAGTGGCGTTGCCAGTCGAGCGGCCACGGGCACGCCCAGTCCGGGTCGATCGCCGTCATCTGCGCCGCCCTGGCCTCGGCCCGCTCGACGTCCTTCCCCAGCCCGCCCTTCCTGCGCAGGTTGGCCATATGCCGGCCGACCGGCTGCGCCTCCGCCTCGGTCTGGCCCCAGATGGCGTCCTGCCGGGGGGCGAGGTGGCCGTGGGCGCGGTGGTAGGAGCGGAAGAACGCGAGCTTCGTCTCCCAGGCTTCGTCTCCGGGTTCCCAGACCATCCCTTCCTCGTCGAGCAGGATCCGGCGCCGGTCTTCCAGATCCCCGGTGCGGGCCGCGCGGCGCTGCTGTGCTTCCCAGCGTCCGAGGGGGTAGTTCACGACGCCGACGGGCACTTCGGTGTCGTAGGGGGTGGCCACCAGCCCGGTGATGCCGTTTTCGAACCGCCATTTCCGCCGTGCCTCGTACCCCTCGAGCCAGACGAGACTTTCGGGTCGGTAGACGCGGGTGCGGAGGAATGCGGCGATGGTCGCCGGATCCCTCGGAGACGAGAAGTGGAGGAGGGCGGACTCGACCGCGGATTGACTGCCGTCGTCTTGCTGCTCCTGGTCCTCCGCGTCCGTCTCGCCGGTGCGGATGATCTGCCCGTCCGCGTCCCGCGTCACGTGGTGCTGACTCTCACGCCGTTGCCCGGCATGCTTCTCATTCCAATGTCTCTGCCCATGGGTTGTTGATCCCTTGGGAAGCCAGGAAAGTTTGGTGTCCGTGTTGGGTACTTGGTGAGAATTACTTGAGCGCGTCAATGAGAAATGCCTGTTCGGTGAAGCGACAATCGCAATACGGGGTGGGCTCTGACCTGCAGTCTTGTGCGCTGGTGAACGGTGGCCTGACCGAACGTAAGTTCCGGACGGGAGCGTCGTCCCACGGAGCGGAGGTGACTCCGGCTGATGGAGGGTCGTGGAGGATCCAGTGCTGGAAGGCCTGCGAGCGGAGTGGTTTTCGTCTCCACGGGTGCCTGCACGGACCCGTCGACGGTCTGGGGACGCGAACACGCAACCGGTCCGGTGGCCGTCGGACACCGAGTCACCCCCGCTCGCGCGAGGCTCAGCCGGGGGCTGATCCGGCATCGTAGCGAGAGCGAGGGCTCTTTCATTCACTTCGATGATCTTCGACCTTGTGGGGGAGCGCGGTGCCCGATGAGACGGCCGTCGGCGAGCCCCCGTTCGCGCGGGGCTCAGACGTACGCCAGCCCGGGTCTCTCGGCCGGGGACACCCCGCTCGCGTCAGCGCCCCAAGTTCACGAAGGGTGATGTGAAGGCTGGAACAGGCCGAACGGGCAGCACGCCATGTGGCCCGTAGCCGGGCACTGCGGCTGCCACACCGATTGCGGTACGTCCCCACCAGTGCGGCCGGCCGTATGTGCCGCTTCCCGTCAATGCGCGATCCTCATGGAGTTCCGCTCCGGGGGACCGCACTCGTCGCCCATTGTCAGTGGCTGCCGCTAGCGTGATCGCATGGCTCTCAAGCGGGTGTATCTGGACCAGCGGGACTGGGTTGCCCTCGCCCGCCAGCACTACGGGCGATCGCATGACGACGCGATCGCGGGCATCCTGGCGATGGTACGAGAGGCCTCCGAGTCCGGGCATGCCTCGTTCCCCCTGTCGGCCGTCCATTACCAAGAGACCTACCATCAACGGGACCCTGACAGACGCCGCCGCCTCGGTGCTTTCATGGCCGAAATCTCCCGGTACCACACGATCGCGGGCGCCCCCGACCTCTTGGCCGCCGAAGTGCACGTCGCAGTCTCCGTCCTGACCGGCGCCACACCGAACCACGCCCCCGTGCCCTTCGGAATTGGCGCCAACCACGCCTTCAAGCAAATGAAGGGCTACTTCACTAACCCGGAAACGGAACGGCGCGCTATCGCACAGTTCGGCGCGGATGCTGTGGCCGACCACTTCGAGAAGGCCCTGCTCATGGGGCCAGAGGAGCAGCTACCCGCCGCCGGAATCGCCCTGCCCACTCGAGAGTTCAGCCAACGTCAGCTCGACTTCGAACGAGAGACAGCGCGCAAACTAAGGCATTGGGGCCACACAAGCGACCGCGCTCACCGCCTCGTACTGGCTCAGGAAGCTCACGACATCATTGCTCCTCTCAACGCTGAGATAGCGGCAGGCAGCCACATCCGTGCTCTGGTCGACGACCGGGCCGCACTCACCGACTTCATGATGTCTCTGCCCGCGAAAGCAGCAATCTGCCGGATGCGGATGTCCGCCCATGAAGACAAGAACTTCCGCTGGCATCTCGGTGACCTCAACGACATCACCGCCCTGGGCACAGCTGCCGCATACTGCGACATCGTGGTCGGCGAAAAGCACTGGGGCAGCATCCTGCGCAGACACGCCCCCCACTTGACTGCCCACGTCACATCAGACCTGCGCGATCTACCACAGCTGTTGCTCAAGTGACCTAACTGGCTGACCTAACTGGCAGCGGTAAAGCTTCCCCGTGGCAGAGTTGCCCAGCTGCTCCTACCAAGGCATTGATGTCCTGGTTTGGTGTCAGCGGGTCGCGGTCAGTGACAGCACGTAAGTGTCCCATGTTCCGGCTGGTGGGGACTGGCTCGGAGTTCGGTCACTGCCGTGGGCCGGTATGCGGAATCGGTGATGCTGTCCCGGGGCGGTGTGAGCGGGTGTGCGTGGCAGTGGTTGTGCGTCAGCGGTGTTCGGTTGTTGATTGGCTGGTCATGCGGTGTGGGCGTGTGCTGGTGTGCTGTCATGAGGTGACCAGCTGCTGTTTAGCAGTGGGGGCTGGGCGGGTTGGCTGTCGTGGGGGCGGCTGTTCCAATCGGAGTTCTCGGAGGCTAGTGCTCGGTATGCGACGACGGCGATCTGTTCAGGTGCTGCGAGGCGACGCTGAGGGTCGCAGGAAGGCCCTGACCCGCCTGCCTGAGGGCGGTGAGAATGGTCCGATGCGATATGCGTGGCAACGGTCTTTGCGACCCCTGCAGGCCGACAGCGGCAGCCGGCCTGATGCGTTTGATCGAGGAGGAAGGGCCGGCAGTCCGGTGCGGCTGGACGAGATGCGGGATGTACAGGTCGTTGTGGTGTTGGGGGAGCGCGGTGCGGGCAAGTCCGTGACTCTGGAACAGGAACACGGTCTGCTCAGCGACGGTGGCGCTGATGTTGCGCCATGGCTGCATCTGGGCCGGGATGTTGCCGACACGGCCACGGCAACCAGTACTCTGCAGCAGCATCTGTACGGGCATGGAGATGGGCCGCGGCATGTGCTGCTGGACGGGCTGGATGAGGGCCTGAACGACATCCCCGGCCTCGACAGAGTCCTCCTTCTCCAGCTCCGGGCGTTGTCTGAGCCGCAGCGTGAAAGGCTGCGTCTGCGGATCACCTGCCGTACCACCCGCTGGCCCGAGGCACTGGACAGCGGGTTGCGTGCACTATGGCCTGATACGGGCCAGGTGGCGTTGATGGCGCTGGAGCCCCTGACCGTGCACGATGTGGAGAGCGCCGCCCGGCAGCGAGACCTGGACGGGGCAGCGTTCACCCAGGAGGTGAGCGACCGGGGCCTTGCCGCCCTCGCAGAGCAGCCGGTCACGCTGATCCCGCTGCTGGATGCTCGGGCCGACGGAGAAGAACTTCCCAGGACTGTGGCAGACGCCTACGACCAGGCCTGTCGCAGGCTGTGCACGGAGACCTGGTCGCAGGGGTTTGCACTGCGCCAGGAACGGCCTCCGGTGGACCACCTGCTGCATGTGGCCCGCTGGGCGGCCTCCGCTCTGCAGTTCGGACGCGTGCCAGCCCTCGCCGACCGGGAGCCGGCGCGAGAGGGCGAACTACACCTCGACAGCCTGGTCGGCCCCGCTCTCCCTGGCCCGGTGCCGCAACTGGAGTGCCGCCGTCACGAGCTGCTGCACTTGACCGAGTCTTCCTTGCTGACACCGGTGGGTCAGCGGGGCTGGGTGTTCGCCCACCGCAGCTACCAGGAACACCTGGCGGCGCAGTACCTGCGCGAGTTCATCGCGCCGGCGGTGCGAAGCGAGCTCTTGTGGGCAGGCAGCGGCCCGGCACGCCATATCGTGCCGGAGCACGAGGAGATCGCCGCCCGCTTGGCGGCCGACGACCCGGAGCTGTTCGAGGATCTACTTGTCCACGATCCCCGGGTCCTTCTCCTGGCCGACCTGCCCTCACAGCCAGCCGAAAGCCGACAACGAGCCACCCAGGCACTTCTTGACACGGCCCCCGACGAGGGCTTCGACCGCCTCGACTTCGCGCTCCTCAAGCGGCTGACCCACCCCACTTTGGCGGGGCAGCTGGAGCCGTTCCTGGTCCGCGACGCTGACCCGGACCAGACGTACCTGGCTTTGTGGATTGCTGCACAGTGCCGACTAGCCCAGCTGACGCCCACCCTGCTGTTGTTCGCGGAGGACACCACGCTGCCGACACGGCTACGCTCCTTCGCCCTGCACGCGATCGCCGAAGAGACCGTCCACGGCGACGAGGCTGTTGCCCGGCTGCGCGCTCTTGCCGCGGACGCAAAGACCAGCATTGCCACAGCAGCGCTCGATCACCTATGGCCGCAGCACTTGCCACTGACCGAGTACCTCGACCTGCTGCCAGCCCGACGGACATTCGCCCACCGACGGCAGATGGAGAAGGCCATGGACATGGTCACGGCAGAGCATGTCAACGAGGTCCTGGCATGGTGCATCACGACCCTCAAAGACCAAAACTCCAAATCCCTGATCGCTATCGCGCTGTTGGTGAGGTGCATCCAC
Organism: Streptomyces sp. NPDC020965; assembly: GCF_044333555.1. Lineage (NCBI taxonomy): Bacteria > Bacillati > Actinomycetota > Actinomycetes > Kitasatosporales > Streptomycetaceae > Streptomyces > Streptomyces sp. NPDC020965. The sequence continues at coordinate 101,626 of NZ_JBIRRE010000013.1, read as the reverse complement.
CACATTGGCCACCGTGGCCCCGGCAGTTCGGCGCCCGGCCAGGAGCGGGCAGGCCAGGCGCTCATCGCTCTGGCGGACTATCCGGAGCTGTCCCATACCAGCGACTCTCACGCCCCGCTCGAGCACCTGCGCGACTCCTTGGGTGGTGTGCCCGCTCTGCGCCGCAGCCTTGCGGACTACATCCTGCGCCACGGCCGCCAGGAGCATGTCTTCGAACTCGCTTTCATCACGCCAGAGGTGGGACTGTTCCCGAAGGAGGACTTGCTGTACTGGGCCGAGCGCTGGCCGAACCTGCCACAAGCGATGCGGCGTACAGCACAACCGCTCCTCAGCCGCTTGGAGCGGCCGGACGATGCCCGGCTGCGCGAGGCCCTTGAACAGGCCCGGCAAGCCGATGACGAGCTCAGGGACGCCACCGCGTGGTGGGACTCTCCGCCCCCCGAGCGGGAGTGGAAGTTGCGTAGACAGAAGCGCGAGGAAGAGCAGCGGCGCCGCAACACCTTCGACGAGGATCAGTTCACCGCAGCGCTGGAGGCAGTCCACACTGCCGCCCCGGACGAGGTCCGCGCAGCCTGGCTCACGGTCCTTGGCCACCTTTACCGCACCAGCGACGGCCGGACCGCCGAACAAACTTTCTCCCTTAACGCAGTCGCCGCAGCACCGTCATGCCCGTCTGAGGGCAGCCCACTGCACGCGAAGCTGCTCCAAGCTGCCCTGCGTGTCCTGGCCGACGCCCCCGCATGGAGGCCGCACGACGTCTCGGATTGGGGCACTGAGTGGATCGAAGTACCAGAGCTGACCGCGGCCGCGTTCGTGTCTATCGACTCTTGGCAGGCCGTAGTGCCCGCAACAGAGATCGAGCGATGGACAGGCTGGGCTCTCGCGCTGGCCACAATGAGACTTCCCGCACAGGAGGCGGATCTGCACCACAGCCTCTTCAAGCGGTCTGCTCGTCACGCCAGCGCCACGTTTGAGGCCGCGCTTGCAGCATGCCTGGACCGCCTCGACCCCTACCCACTCACCGAGCTGGCCCGGTTCCTGCACACCTTGGATGCGGCAGAAACCCTTGTCATTCTGAGGGACTGGGCCTCTGCACCAGGCCGCGATGATGCAGCCTGGGCCGCCGTGATGCTCCCCCTGTCTGACCTGGGTGACACCGCTGCTCTCGCCCGGGTCAAAGACACCGTGGCCGCTGCCCCGCCCCATGAAGGCCCACGACCTGATTCGGGGCGCTGGGTCACCGCAGTCCTCACCCTCATGTCCTATGCCGACCTCCTGGAAAGCTGGCCGCCGATCCGCCGGGCGTTCGACGATCCCGAGCTGTTCCGAGCAGTGATCGACAGGTTGTTGATCACCAGGGGCTCCAGCCGCTGGCCCTCAGGAATGGCCGGACTCGATGTAGACGATCTCGCCGATCTCTACGCACGCTTGTCCGAACGCGAGGAACTGCGCCAGCCCCCGCCCGAGCACGAGCCCGGAGTCGCCTACACAGTTACCCGCGAAGAAACCCTCCACGACCTAGCCGACGCCCTGCCCCAGCTCATCGCGGACAAACACACCCAACAAGCTGCCGACCAACTGAGTCAACTGGCCGCCTCCACAACCCGCCACACGTCATGGCTGCGGCGCCTGGTCCGCCGCACCACCCGCCATGCGGCCCAGCGACAGAGCCCGCCACTGCCCACACACCGGCTGAGGAAACTGGCAGCCGATCACAGCCTGCGCGTGATCACCGACGAAGCCCAACTCCTCGACGTCGTCATGGAAGCCATCGACCGCGTCCAGGAAGCACTCTCGGGCCCCAACGGAATGGCCATCCTGCTATGGAACCGCGCTGCCGCAACCGACTACAACGCGATGTGGCCGACATGGGAAGAAGACTTCAGCGACCACGTCATGGGCCTACTCAAGATCAACCTCAGCGGCCAGCGCATCATCCTCAACCGCGAGGTCCAAGTCGACCGCCCGGGCGCCGGAGGAAGCCGCACAGACATTCACATCCAAGCTGCCGACCCCTCCCACAACACCGAGCCGTTCACCGTGATCATCGAAGCAAAAGGCTGCTGGAACCGGACCCTGCACACAGCCCTCACCGATCAGCTGGTCAACCGCTACCTGCGCCGCCCCCGCACCGCAGGCATCTTCCTTATCGGCTTCTTCGACTGCGACCAGTGGCGCTCCGAGCGACGGAAACGCTGCTCGCCCGCCCACACCCCGCGGCAGATCGAGCACGAGCAACAGAAACTGGCCGCACAGCAAGACGTGCTAGTCCGCGCACGGGTCCTCGACTGCCGGCCGCCCGGAACCCAGACCGACTAACCTTCGGTCCCCCTCCGAGGCAGCGCCGGGTCGCCAACCCTTTCGGGCGCCGACCGCGGAGCGGTGGGTGGTGCGTGGAGCTGTTCGGGGGTGAGTTAGGCGGTGTTTCTTGGATCATGTGCGGAGCCAGATCATGAGGGCTGCGAGGGTGACGGTGCCGAGGTAGATGTAGGCGCGTTTCTCGTAGCGGGTGGCGACGGCCCGGAAGCCCTTGAGGCGGTTGATGCCGCGTTCGACGGTGTTGCGTTTCTTGTATCGCTCGCTGTCGAAGCCGGTGGGCCGTCCGCCTCGGGACCCTCGGTTCTTTCGGTGTCTTTGCTGGTCGAGGCGTTCGGGGATGGTGTGCCGGATTCCGCGTCGTCGCAGGTATCGGCGGTTTCTCCGTGATGTGTAGGCCTTGTCCGCCAGGACATGCCCGGGCCGGGTCCGGGGCCGTCCGACTCCGGCCCGGGGCACGGAGACTTGTTCCAGCACGTGCTCGAGCTGGGGGCTGTCTCCGTAGTGTCCGGGTGTCGGGACGATGGCGAGGGGGCGGCACCGTCCGTCGGCGGCGAGGTGGATCTTGGTGGTGAATCCTCCGCGGGAACGTCCCAGGCATTTGCCGATCTGACCACCTCCTCCAGACGGACGGCCAGTTTCCGGAGTGCCGGATCGACCTGGTTCGTCCCCCGGTCGGCCCCCTTTTGAGGCACCGCGGGGGGCTTTCCTCGCGCCGGCGGCGTGCTGGTGGGCCCGCACCACGGTCGAGTCCACCGACACATCCCAGTCGATGCCACCCACAGCATCCTCCCCGGCCTGGACGCGAGACAGCAGCATCTTCCATGTTCCATCCGCTGACCAGCGGCGATGCCGTTTATAGACCGTTTCCCATGGCCCGAACCGCTCCGGCAGGTCCCGCCACTGGACACCTGTCCGCACCCGATAGAGGACCCCATTGATCACTCGCCGGTGATCACTCCACCGGCCTCCGCGCGCACCGCCAGGAGGCAGGAACGACTCCAGCCGGCCCCACTCCGCATTCGTCAGATCCCCACGGCCCATACAGCCAGCCTCACCCCAACACCCCACTCACGTCCGGAGATCCGAGAAACAGTGCCTAGTCCCGCCGGCTCTTGGTGTTGGAGATCCATACGCCGAGTTTGACGATCACCGGTTCCGTCTGGCCGTCGACCGTGATCTCTTCAGCGTGGCCGCGCGGTACAGGCCGATGACCTTCCCACTCCACCCACTGCGCAAGGGCCGTCAAGCCGCGCTGGAACGCCTGCTGCGCCTTGCCCGGGCCCTTCCGCACCCTGGGCCGACGGGGCCGGAGACGGTGCCTGGATGGGCTCACGCCCAGCTTGGACAGCCGCTCCTGCTGCTCGGTCGACAGCAGCTTCCAGGTGCCCGGATTCTTCTGTCGCTGGAGCCACTTGCTCAGGTCGTCTCCCTCGAACAGCACCCCTGGTGCGATGGTCGGCAGGACGCCGTCGGGGTCGACCAGGTCCGCGAGGACGCGGTAGTGCCGCTGCCAGTCCAGGGGTCACGGGCAGTTCCAGTTGCTGACTCTCACTTCGTAGCCCAAGGAAATTCTCGCTGAGCAATCCGTGCGCTCGCTCGTATGATTGCGGCCAGTTGGTTCTCCCCGCCCGTGGCCACTTCAGCTCCCCGTTGTGGCCACTTCCTCTACAGAGCGTGATGCGCCCGCGATGGCACCGATGGGCGCCTCGTTCATGATGGCCGCCCGCCGGACTCCCAGTTGTGCACCTCGATGTCGGCGTACCGGTCGTGTGTGAGGATGGCGCGTGCGGTGGCCGGGTCCGGGGCCCGGAGCAACGCCGCCGTGCCCAGCCAGAGAGTCCCGTCGTCGGACAGCAGCGGTCCGTAGGCAATCAGCTCCTTCGGCTCGGGCGGCAGCGCGAGGTCGGCGGCCTCTCCTGTGCCGAGGCCGAGCACCAGGTATCGGTTGCCTCCAGTCCGGCCGCCGGGGAAGTCCCACATGGTGCGCCCCAGGGCGTTGTGCCACCGTCGCACGAGTACGTCCCGGTAGGCGCCGGCCTGGTAGTTCGGCTCGTCGAAGGCGAACGCGCGGGCGGTAGCGGGATCGGGCAGGTCGAGGATGTGCACGCTGCCGGTGAGGGTCTCGCCGTCGTCAGCGAAGGTCGGCCCTCGGGCGATCATCTCCTTCGCGAATCCGTCCATGTAGGACGAGTGTGCATCGTTCAGTTCGTAGCGCAGCGACAGTGAGCCAGTGCGATCGCGGTGGTAGCAGAGGAACTCCATGGCCGCAGTGTTCCCTTGAACAGGCGCCGATGGCGAGGGGTTTCACTGCGATGACCGCACGGCGGACTCGCGCGAGTCGTCGAAGACCGCCCAGGGTTGCGACTACTGAGTGTGGCAATCCAGTGGGGAATCACGCTGGCCGTACACGGGGATTCTCCACTGGCCGCCGACACTCGTAAGAGGCCTCTTCAGCGACGCGATAATCCAATACGATAGGTCTGTTGACCTCGCCTTATAAATGGGCGGTTGCTCGCCGTCGAGGGATCGACCGGCCCTGGATCGTGGAGCTGGCACCCACGTGCGGGGTCGATGCCGTGCGGAGGGTGCTTCGAGACGACGACCAAGTCACCCTGGCTTGCGTGGGGCAGAACTGCAGCGCAACGAGCGCGTGAGCCCGTTCTGCTTCAGTTCTGCACAGTCGAAGAGCCTGCGAGTCCGCCAGGCCCCCTGCTTGCGCGAGGTTGAGGTGAAGGGGCTCCCTCGAACCACCCTCGTACGTGTCACTCCTGTTTCCATAGGAGGTCAGCCGCAGATGATGTCGGTCACCCTCGCTCGCGCGAGGTGGGCACGACCAAAGTCGCGCGGATCATTGTGCCCGTCGTGTCACCTCTACTGACGCGGAGTATGGATATGGAATTGATCAGGGGAGCCCATATCTGAGTGAGCAGGTGTCACCCCTGCTTGCGCGGGGCGGGGGGCTATGCCTTTCGTCAAGGTGTCTGGGTATGGTTTGCGTTGGATTGGGGTTTTTGGGGTTATGTGGCGAGTTCGATGTCCTTGGGCGTCCCGGGTAGTGCGGTCGGGGATCCGTGGCGTTCCAGCAGCGTGGCGTCACCCTTGCTCGCGCGGTGTTGAGGCCGACCACTGGGAGATCGACGTCTCCACACTCGTGTCACCCCTGCTCGCGCGGGGTTGAGACCATGACGCTGACGTGAGGCAGGGCGCACTTGTGTCACCTCCGCTCTCGTAGGCCGAGCAGCCTGATCTGATTGTGCGCAGCGGAGACCTTGGATCATCCCTGCTCGCGCGGGGTTGAGATGCCAGCGCGCGCGCCAGTGATCCCGTATGTCGTGTCACCCCTGCTTCCGCAGGGTCGAGATCATCGGTGAGCGTGGGGTTGAAGCAGTGTGCGTGTCACTCCCGCTCGCGCGGGGTTGAGGCTTGCTGAGCTTGTAGTTCAGCAAGGGCATGGGCCTGTTTTCGTTCGGTTCGGTACGGTCAAAATGCCATACGGTCCGCTGTGTCTTACTGTCGTGGGAGATTAGTCGCAGATGACTGACCTTGCAGGATCATCCTGATCTCGCGCGGGGTCAAGGTGCTGCATGCCGTCATGTCACCCCTCGCTTGCGCGGGTTCGGGTCTTCACCAGGTTCGATGTCACGCAGACAGGTGGTGTCACTCCTGCACGCGCAGGGCTTGGACCGAATAGAACTATCACGAGGGCACATGCGTGGAGTTGCCCCTGCTCGCGCGGGGCGGATGACCCGGAGCTGTTCGGGGCCCTGTGCGACTTCGAGTCACCCCTGCTCGCGCGGGGCGGATGCTTGCTGGCCAGCAGCGTAGCGAGCACGTGGGCCTATTTTCTTCAGCTCTGCATGGCCGGCGAGCTCTGCGAGTCCGTCAAGTCGTCTTCTTGTACGGAGTTGAGTCGCTCGTGCTTCTGCGGGAAGTCCGCCGCAGTTGGTTCGATCAGGGAAAGTTCGAGCCACCTCTGCTGAAGCGGAGTAAGAGATGGGCCAAGGCAGTCCCCATTTGAGCCAGCAGGTGTCACCCCTGCTCGCGCGGGGCCAAGGTGTTCCACCAGCGTGTGCAGGAGGTTGAGGCGGAGTCACTGGCCAGCCGCAGATGGTCGTCGTCGATCAGGGCAAGCTTGAGTCAACCGCGCTCGCGCGGGGCTGAGAGGAAGACGGTCGAGCGGTCCTGCTGGGTGAAGGTGTCACCCCTGCTTGCGCGGGGCTTGTGGGCTGCGCTGCCTCAGGGTGTGTGAGCACATCAGTGTCACCCCTGCTCGCGCGGGGTCGGGATCAGCGCGTGCTCAATCCGCCAGCCAGCTGCCGCGTTGCCCCTTCTCACACGGCTGCAGCGGCGACGCTGCAGACTAACCGCTCACTGGCCGACAAGTAGGCCCTGTTTACGCGAGGTCGAGGGCCCTGGAGCCTTCGCGGACATCGGCGACCTGGCTTTACCCCTGCTTGCGCTGGGCTGGCTGATCTTCCGGGTGAGCCGCCGACTCACCCGATCCACGTGTCACTCCTGCTCGCGCAGGGTTGAGAATCTCTCGGGCATGCCGGGCTGGCTCACCGACGTGTCACCCCAGCTCGCGCGGGGCGGAGGACGGCCCCCTCGACCGCGTGGCGCTGGACCCGGTGTCACTCCTGCTTGCGCGGGGGCGAGGTGGAGACGGTGGAGCGCGGGACGTTGGCGCGGGTGTCACCCCTGCTTGCGCGGGGTGGAGTCGACGTCGCGTGATCCGACAGAGGTGGCGCGGGTGTCACCTCCGCTCGCGAGGGATGGATGAGAGGTCCTCCAGCCAGATGCCGGGAACCGTGGCACCCCTGCTTGCGCGGAGCCCGAGTTGACAGCGTGGGTCCGGGCCGTCACAAGGGTGAGTCGGCAGATTACTGTGCGTGTCCGTCGTGTCGCTTCTGCAGGGGCGGAGAAGATTGAGCAGCCTGACCAGGGCAGTCCTTATCTGAGTGAGCAGGTGTCACCTCCGCTTGCGCGGCGTCGAGCCGATTGTCGAGGTGAATCTGGAGTAGATGGCTGAGTCACCCCTGCTTGCGCGGGGGTTGAGTCGTGGATCTCCAGGGGGCCGCACAGCTGGTGCGTGTCACCCCTGCTCGCGCGGGGCGGAGTGCCGGATCCCGGGCGGGAGCGAGGGGCCGCGGTGTCCCCCTGCTTGCACAAGGGGTAGAGGCTTGCTGAGCCGCAGCGTAGCAGGCGCGCGGGTCTGTTTTCCCTCAGCTGCATGGTCGAAGGGCTTCGCGGGTCCACTGGGTTCCCTGCTTGCGCGAGATGAGCTGCTTATGCGACCGGTGGAGTGCCCGGAGCCCGAGTCGCCTTCGCTTGGGCGAGGTTAGTGTGGCGGGTGTGCCGGCACCGTTCAGCGTAGAATTTTCTTGTGTCCCGCTACAGCTTTCCGGGGATCAACCTGTCTCAACAATGGCAGATTTGGCCTCGTGAGATTTGTGGAGGACGGCCGTTACGGTGCAATCGATCTGAGTCCGTGGGGGAAGTGGGACGCTGTTACACGTGCGTCGTATGCGCTGTTGTTCCACATGGTTGATGTGGGTGCGGTCGCTGCCGAGCTCTGGGACCGGTTCCTGACCGCCAGCCAACGGGACGTGATCGCTCACGGGCTGGGTATGCCGGTGGGGGATGCCCGTCGGGTGGTGGCCTTCCTCGCAGGCATGCATGACCTCGGGAAGCTGACCCCGCACTTTCAGTGTTGTGAGCCGTCGGCGCGGCTGCGGGTGGGGGAGGAACTGCTGGCGGATATGGGTCCGGTGGCGCCGGTGGGGCATGCCCGGGCGTCGATGCATGTGGGGCTGGGGCTGTTGGTCGAGCTCGGGTTTGCTCTGGGGGGTAATGACAGTCCGGCTGTCAGGGCCGCTCAGTGTCTGGGTGGACACCATGGCCGTTTCCTGCAGGTGGATGTGGATCAGGCCGCGTCTGCGGGGCGGGTGAACGCCACACTGGGCGGGCCGCTCTGGCAGGATCTGCGCCGCCGTTACACCCGCCTGCTGTGGTACCTGTTCGGTGTGGAGAAGGCTCCCGGCCGGATGACGGCCGAGGCCTCGGTACTGATCACCGGACTGACCATGCTCGCGGACCGGCTCGCGAGCCGGCGCGGGTTCTGGCTGCCGAACGCCCACATGCCCGCCTTCGGCGCGCACGAGCACTACACCCACGCCCGTCACCAGGCACGACAGGCGGTGGAGGACTCAGGCCTGACCCGGTTCGGCCTGGGGCCGACCGCGTTCAACACCGCGCACGGGGGTATGGGTGAACCCAATGAGGCGCAGGCATCAGTTCTCGGGCAGATGCCGGCCGCAGTGGCGGCGCGGGGGAGCGGCATCGTGGTGGTCACGGATGCCACCGGTTCGGGCAAGAGCGCGACCGCTCTGGAGCTGGCACGGATTTTCAGCGAGTACTGCGGAACGCAGGGGGCGATGTGGCTGCTGCCGACCACCGCGGCGGCCGACGCGGCCTACGACGTCCTCGACCGGTACGTCCGCGCCCACCGCCCCGAGTCGGCCCCGGTCACTCTCGTGCACAGTGCCGCCTGGCTGAACCGGGCGTACACCGACGGCCTCCTTGCCTCCGACGAGGGGTCCGTCCTCGACGGCCCCCGCGAACCGCCCGCCGACGCCGACGGGACGCTTCCGGAGGAAGGTGACGAGGTGGAAGGGGAGGAGGGGCCCGGTCCGGCCGGGCCGGACGCGTGGCTGCGCGGTTGGGAGAACGCGCTGCTCGCTCAGTTCACCGTCGCTACCGTCGACCAGGCGCAGATGGCCGCGCTCCCGGTACGCCACAGCGCGCTGCGCCTGCTGGCCATGACGGGGAAGACCGTCATCATCGACGAAGCGCACGCCCTGGCTCCGTTCAGCCAGCTCCAGCTGCGCCGTCTGCTCAACTGGCTCGGGGCACTGCGATGCCCGGTCGTGCTGCTGTCCGCGACCCTGCCGGCCTCCACGAGCACCGACCTGGTGCGCGCCTATCTGTCGGGCGCCGGGCACACCACCCGCGTACTGGGCGGACGTATCCTGGCTCCCACCTTTCCCGGCTGGATGTTCGCTGACGCCGCCACCGCCCGCACCACGCACATGGACAGCGGTGCCCGTGCTCGGCACATGGACCGGCAGCGCCGCCCCGTCCGCGTCGAGATCCGCGACGTCGTCCACCGCCGGTTCGAGCCCGGCCGGCCGGCCGGCGCGGGGGAGCGGCTCGCCGTGATCGCCGACGCCCTCGAGCCGGTGCTCCACGATGGCGGCTGCGCGGCGGTCGTGTGCGCGACCGTCGCCGATGCCCAGGACACCTACGAACACCTCCACGGCACGTGGCCCGGGGCATCTGACGAGCTGTTACTGGTCCACGCCCGGGTCGGGGACCGCCGCCGGGAGAGGACTGTGTCGCAGTTGCGGCGCCTGCTCGGCCCCACAGGCCAGCGCCCCGAGCGGCTGGTCGTCGTCACCACCAGCCTGCTCGACATGAGTCTGGACATCGACGTCGACCTGATGGTCAGCGACCTGGCCTCGGTCGCCCGCCTGCTGCAGCGCGCGGGCCGCCTGGGCCGTTTCTCCCGCCAGTGGGCCGCCGGCGCCCGCCGCCCCGCGTGGTGGAACACCGAGCAGGGCCCGTGTCTGACGGTCCTGCATCCGGTGAACAGCCGCAGGACCACAGCTCTGCCGCCCGGCTGGCGCCAACTTGAGCCCGCGACCGTCGTGCACGCCACCGCCCGCCTGCTGAAGCAACGGGCGGGAGGGCCTCTGTCCCTACCCGACGACGTCCAGGACTTGGTCGAAGCGATTCACGGTGATTCCTCGCCGTTCGCCGCCGAAACCGCGCGCCTGCGGACCCTAATGGCCGGCCATCACACCCGGATGACCGCAGAACAGCACCTGAGCGCCGTCCACCTCGTGCCCGCCCCGCAGCGGGTCTCCTCCCTGGCCGACCTGCACCGCCAGCACCTCACCACGGCCCAGGCAGCGACCCGCCTGGGCACCCTGCCGCGCCGACTGCTGCCCTGTTACCGCACCGCCAACGGCACTCTGACCTTCGACGCGGCCGGCCATCACCCACTGCCCGACCAGCCCCATCTGAGCGCGAAGCACGTCCGGCGCATCCTCGAGCACACCCTGCCCGTCCCCGCAGCCTGGGTCTCCCGCTCAGGCCCACGCCACCAGCCGCCCGACAGCTGGCAGCAGCACGCTCTGCTCACCGGCACGGTCCTGCTCCCCACCGAGACGAACCAACCACCACATGAACACCGTTTCGGTCAGTACATCCTGCGGATGGACCCGGACCTCGGACTCGTCCAACGCAAGGACCAGGCATGATCCGGAACGAGGAAGCACCTCCCAGGTGCTATCAGGCCACAGGTTAATATTGAAACAATCTTGCGATTTGTGCGCTGCTTGCGCCACGTGATTCGCTTCCTTCCACGCGAGCGCCGAAGCTCCACCCGCACGGCCCGACGCGTCGTCCCACAAGGACGTCCACTCACTCTGCCCGACCGGCTGCAGCACCTTTGCGCCCCACACTGCCCGCCACGCGATTTCGTGTCCCCGCGCAGGCGCCGCATGCCCCTCCCGCGCTGAACACCCAGACACCACCGTCCCCGGGCTCATGACGCCCCGGACCACCCGTTCACGTTCGCCCCGCAAGGGCGATGCACCCTCACGCCGTACGACAAAGGCTCCTGCTCATGCCTCCGATACCGTTACCCACCTCCTTCAGCGCCGCCACAGACCCATGGATCGAGGTGCGCACAGGTTTCCGCCACGACCGGGTCGGGCTGCTGGACCTGTTCCTGCGCGCCCACACCTTCGACGACCTCGCACTGCCGCATCCGCCCGCCGCATCCGCCCTGCTGCGCATCGCGGTCGCCATCACCGCCCGCATCACCGGCCTGGACGATCCCGAACTCGGCGCATCCGAGTGGAACCGACTGCGGCGCTCCTGCCTCGACGCCGGCCGCTTCGATCCCGACCAGGTGCACACGTACTTCGCTCAGCACCAGTGGAATGTCTTCGACCCGGTGCGGCCCTGGCTGCAGGACCCCGCACTACGCGCCCACTGCGACGACAGCACCGGCATCAACACGCTCGTCACCGGCCGCCCGGCAGGAAACAACTTCGCCTGGTTCAGCCCCCACCACGACCTCAGAGCCGAGCCCGTTCCCACCGCCGAGGCACTGCAGCACCTGCTCATCCACCACTTCTACGGCCGATCCGGCACCGGTACCCCCCGCACCGCAGACGTCATCTCCAGCAAGCAGCTCAGCAGCGGCCCGCTGAGAGCGACCGTCTCCTTCCACCCACTGGGCCGCACTCTGCACGAGACCCTCCTGGCCGGATGCCCCTCCTTCACCGGGGACGAGCAGCTCAGTGATGACCACTGCCCCTGGGAACTCCCTAAGCCGGCTGATCCGTTCGATCCACCGCACCCGGTCACCTGGCCCGGCCGGCTCCTGACCGGCCGCTCCCGGCACGCGATCCTCCTCATACCCGGCAACGACGGCGCCACCGTCACCGACGCCTACCTCACCTGGGCCGTGCCTTCCCGGCAGCCCAGACTCGAAACCACCGACCCCTACCTCGCCTACACCATCGACCCCACCAAACCGGTGGAACGCCGCCGCAGCACCCGGCGCGCGGACGCGGACCGCGCCTGGTGGCGCGAGCTGGACACCCTCCTCCTCGCCCCCGACGAGAACAGCACCACCCGCAGACCCGACATCTTCAGCACCCTCAACGACCTTCCCCCTGACCTGCGCCGCACCCTGCGCATACGTGTCCACGGCTTCGACCAGGACGGCAAAACCATCGACCACCAGTGGTACACCGCCCTCACGCCGCCCCTGCTGCACTGGACACAGGAACACGACCCGCACGCTGCACAGCGCATCGCCGACTGCTGCCGGGCCGCCGAAGAGGTCGCGAAGAGACTCACCACGGTCACCAGGCAGGCATGGCAGGCAACCACCAGTCCCGCAGCGAAGCCGCGGTCGAAGAGAACCGGGCGCGACCCCGCCTGGACCGATGACGCCGCCACCCGCTACTGGCCCCTGGCGGAAGCCGTCTTCTGGCGACTGCTGGATCAACCGGACACCCCCGCACCGGCGGCATTCACCGAGGCCGCCGCCACAGCGCTCCGCACCACCACCCGCACCGCCCGGCAACGCAGTACCGCGGCCGCCCGCGCCGTCGCGATCGCCGTCCGCGACCTCCGCCGGCAATCTGCCCCACACCGAAAGAGCAGCACCTGATGCCCACCGCAGCCGGACACCACGCTGGTTACGACGAGTTCGTCGACATGATCCACGAACTGTGCCGGCAGCCCGGTATCCGCAAGAAACTCAGCACCGGACGGGGCCGGCCCATCGAGGAATGCGCCCTCATGCACAGCTACCTGCGCCGCACCATCCGCAGACCCGGACGCCGCGCTTTCTACACCACCGCCTCCCTCATCGCCCTGGCCGACCCCACCTGCCACGACGCTGACGACCCTGGCCCCCACGCGCCGACACCCGGCCCGGTACCGACTGTCGGCACGGCCAGCGCCGCACCACCAGACTCCACCGGGCCGGTCGCCGTCCAGCCCTGGTTCTCCCGGCCCAATCTGGGAGCCACCCTCGCCACCGCGGTCCGGAACGCCGGGTACAGCGAACAGCGCACCGGCGACAGGCTCCACGTCCTCAACCGCCTCGGTGACGACCAGCTCCACCGCCGCCTGCCGCAGGACGTGACCCGGCTGCTGCGCAGCGGCCTGACGCCCGACTGGGCTGTGCTGCTGAACGACCTCATCCAGCGCTCCTACCACCGCGACAAGGTCGCACTGCGCTGGAGTGACTCCTTCTACCTGGCGCTCGAAGACGAGCCCGCCGCCTGATCCCTCCGCCGCACTGCGATCAGCCCCCCGACCACCCCCGGAACCCGGCCATGGACATCCGGCCCCGCCTTGTTCGCCCGCCCCGCGCCCGGCTGCGGCCTCAAACCCTGGCAACACGGCGCCCCACCCGTGTCACCACCCCACCCACAGGAGCACCCCCTTGCACGTCCCCGCCCGTTTCCTCGACCTGCACATCCTGCAGCCCATCACCGCAGCCAACCTCAACCGCAACGAGCACCAGGAACCCAAAACGATCGAGTTCGGCAACACCGTGCGGGGATTCGTCTCCAGCCAGAGCTGGAAACGCGCCGTACGCCACGCCGTCGAGCACGACCTCAACGAGCCCGCCGCCCGCACCCGCATGCTTCCCCTCGTTCTCGCCAAGCGCCTTCACCAGAACGGATGGCCCGAGGAACTCGCCGCCTTCGCCGCCGCCCAGATCGTCCTGTCCGCCAAGAAAGACGGACTGAAGCACGAACCGAACTACCAGACCAAGGCCATGCTCTATCTACCGAAGGACGTCATCGACGACCTGATCACCCTGTGCGAGAAGAACCGAGCCGAACTGGAAGAAACCCTCGCCGAGCAAGACACCGCCGGTACGAGGAAGAAGCCCCCAGCGGTACTGAACGCGAAGGAAGTCGCCCGCCACCTGATCCGCCGAACCGCCAGCATCAACCTCTTCGGACGCATGCTCGCCGAACTGCCCGCCGGCCACATTGAAGCCGCCGTCCAGATGGCACCCGCTTTCACCGTGCACCAAAGCGACCTGCAACCGGACTACTTCACCGCCGTCGAGGACTGGCCCCAGCCCGGCGACAGCGGCAGTGCCCATCTGGAGACCACCTTCCTGACCACCGGCGTCTTCTACCGGTTCGCCACCGTCAACATCACCGAACTGCAACGCAACCTCGGCGCCGACACTCCCGCCGACACCATCCACGAACTCATCGAACTGTTCACCTGGCACTTCATCACCGCCATGCCGAGCGGCAAGAAGACCGCCACCGCACCCCACACCATCCCCGACCTCGTCCACTACACCATCCGCGACAGCCGCTCCATCTCCTACGGCGCCGCCTTCGAACAACCCGTCAAAGCCGCCCCCCGAGGCGGCTACAGCACCCCGGCGATCACAGCCCTCACCGACTACGCGACCACCATCAACCGCCTCATGGGAACCCGGCGCCGCATCGCCCACGGCCACGCCACAACCACCGGCCCCCTCACCGACCCGCTCGGCACCCACCACACCTCCTTCGACACCCTCGCCGCAGCCTGCGCCACCGCAGCCCTCACCCCCGCCATACCCGCATGAGCGGCCTCATCCTGCGCCTGGCCGGCCTCCAGCAGTCCTGGGGCGAACGGGGAGTCTTCCGTAACCGAGACACCAGCGCCTTCCCCACCCGCTCCGCCCTGATCGGCATGTTCGCCGCAGCCCAGGGCCGCACCCGCGAACACGCCCTCGACTCCTACCCCCACCTGCCCGGCACTCCCAGCCACCACGACCTCACCTTCACGATCCGTATCGACGACCCCGGCACCCGCTACCGCGACTTCCACACCGTCGGCGGCGGCTACCTCCGCGAGCAGCAGCTGCACACCGCAGAAGGGAAGCGCCGCCCGGAAAAGGCATCCATCCTCGTCTCCCGGCGCGACTACCTCACCGGCGCCTGCTTCACCGTCGCCGTCGAAGGCCCCGACGCCCTCATCGCTCACATCACCGACACCCTCACCGCACCGCACTTCGGCCTCTTCCTCGGCCGGCGATCCTGCCCGCCCGACGAACCCCTGATCATCAACGCCCACACCACAGACCCCGTCACCGAACTGCGCACCCGCGTCCCACTGACCCGCGCCACACCGCCTCGCACAACCGACCCCATCTCCGTCACCTTCGTATGGGAGCACCCCCCGCCCGGCGCCAGCCCCCTCTATCCCGACCGTGAAGCGGTCAGCGAACCGGCCGACCTCACCACCCACGCCCGCCGCCACCTGCCCCGCCCCCTCTGGCTCACCACCGAACACCTCCCCGCCAGCCTCTACGCCGGCCCCCGCCCCCTCGACGCTCTCACCACCTACATCCTCGGAGACCGAGCGTGAACGCCCCCACCCTCACCCGCCTCACCCTCAACCCCCGCCACGGTGCCGTCCGGGCCGACCTCGCCGACGCCGTCAGCCTCCACAAAACCCTCATGCGCCTGGTCCCCGACAACCTCGGCTCCACGCCCCGCGCCACCGCGGGCCTGCTGTTCCGCCTCGAAACCACACACGAACCCATCGTGCTCATCCAGACCGCCACACAGCCCGACCTGGCCGCGCTGCCCCACCAGTACGGCACCGCCCACACAAAGACACTCACCGCCATGTTCCAGGCCCTGCGTCCGGGCATCACCGCCCACTACCGCATCACCGCCGCACCCACCATCGACCGCTCCGCAGGCACACCCCACCCCCACCCCGTCACCGGCAAACGCCGCGGCAAGACCACCCCCCTCACCGGCCCCGCAGCCCTCCAGTGGTGGCAACGCCGCGCCCAGACAGCTGGACTCGACGTCCTCACTTGCCACACCACCCCCCGTCCCTTCCCCCGCCAGGACCGCACCCGCCCCGGGCCCTTCCACAAGCTCACTCAGTTCGAAGGCATCGCCCGCGTCACCAACACCGACCTCCTGACCTCCGCCCTGCGAGGCGGTATCGGCAAAGGCAAGACCTACGGAGCAGGCCTCCTCTCCCTCTCACCCACCTGACCCCACCCTCCCGCGAAGGGAACTGCCATGCAGCCACCCCCGAACATGACGGCCCTGCGCACCGTCGCTGTACGCCGCCTCCTCGCACTCCAGGACGACCACCAACTCACCCGCCCCCGAATCACCGGCGTCGCCGACGCCTTCGGCGTAGACCCCCGCACTGTCGACCGCTGGCTCGCCAACGCCCGCGCCAACAACGGCATCTACACCCCCACCGCCCGCCAACGCTTCGAACTGAACGCCGTCATGCTCGACGCCGTCGCACGCTGGCGCGGCAACGTCACCGCCGCCTGGCGCGAACTCCAAGCCGACCACGAGCCCGGCGACCCCCCGCTGCCCTCTCTCCCCACCTTTCACAAAGCCGCTAACCGGGCCCTCTCACCCGGACTCCGCGCAGGCCTGCGACACGGCGAAAAGGCCCGCCGTTCCTACGACGTGGGCGGCAAGCGCCAACGCCACCACCGCAACTACGCCTGGGAAACCGACCACGTCGAGGCAAGCGTCAAAATCACCATCGGCGGCCACACCCGCAAACCCTGGATCACCTTCTTCGTCGACTGCGCCACCTGCGCCATCTGCGGATTCGCCATCACCCCCCAGCGGCCCAGCCGGGAAGCCGTCCTCGTCGCCATCCGCGACGCCGTCCTCATCGACGAACACCACGGTCCCTTCGGCGGCATCCCGGACCGCGTCCGCGTCGACGGCGGCAAAGAATTCCTCTGCACCACCGTCGGCGAAGCACTCGGCGCCCTGGGAACCGAACGCATCGCCCTGCCTCCCTACACCCCCGAAGGTAAACCCACCGTCGAAGCCGTCAATGGAGCCATCAAGAAGACACTGTTCGCCGGCATGCCCGGCTACACCCACGCCCCCACCCTGCACGGCGGCAAGCCCGTCGACCCCGACCAGCCCCTGATCCACTTCGAAGCCTTCGTCGCCCGGGTCCGGGAATGGGTCCACTGGTGGAACCACGAACACACCATCAAAGACCTCGACCACCAGACCCCGGCCCAAGCCTGGAACAACGACACCGCCCTCATCGAAACCATCACCGCCGAAGCCCTCCACACCTACACCCTCGAGCGACACGGCAAACCGCTCACCATCAACAACTCCGGCGTGCGCTGGCACAAGAGCGACTACATCGCCGACTGGATGCACGGCTTCGTCGGCGAAAAAGTCACCCTCCGCTACCTCCCCCACCACGACCACCGCGTCGAACTCTACGACCCCCGAACAGGCCACCACCTCGGCCCGGCCTTCATGGCCAACCAAGCAACCCCCCAACAGATCCGCGACCTCAAACGCGCCCAGCGCCGCGAAGCCGACCGTCTGCGCGCCCGACTGAAAAAGGCAGAGAAGAACCGGCGCATCCGCTACGCCGCCGCAACCGAACCCCAGCACCCCACCCCGCTGGTCGCCCTGCCCGAAGACCAGGCACTCCAACACCTGCGCGACCTCGACGGCTTCAACCTCCAAGCGGAAGCCCTGCCCGACTTCATCCCCCTGCCCACCCCCGCAGACGAGTGGACCCGCCCCCTCAACACCCCACCCCACCACCCCGGACAGGACCCGACATGACCCAGACGACACCCACCCCACCCCGCCGGCCCAGCCAGCTGCCCCCACCCGCCAAAGACCACTACCTCGGCCTCACCGAGGCCAACACCATGGGAACCAAAGCCGTCGCCGAAACCGAAGACCGCATCAAGAAAGCCATCAAGCACACCGCCATCGTCTGCATCCACGGGACCGTCGGCCTCGGCAAAACCTTCGCCGTCCACACCGCCCTGCGCCGCCACGCCCCCGACACCACCCTGCGCCTGCGCTTCCGCCAGGCCCCCAACATGAGCGAACTCCGCGGAAACCTCTGGCGCGCCCTGGAGCTGCCCGGAGACCCGCCCGATTCCGCAGACCTGTGCGGACGGGACATCAAAGAGGCCCTCGAACAAGAACCCCGACGCGTTCTTCTCCTCGACGAAGTGCAGTGGCTCAGTCACACCGCCCTTGAATACATCCGCGACCTGTGGGGCGACGATGAACAGCGGGCCGCCGTCATACTCGTCGGCAGCGGCAACACCCGGCAGAAGATCCTCAGCTGCCCGGCCCTGCACTCCCGCATCCTCGACTGGTACCAGTTCGCCCCCCTCACCCCCGCCGAAGTGGAAAACACCATCCCCGCCTATCACCCCATCTGGAACCAGGCTGACCCCGGCCTGGTCCTCTACACCGACGACCACGCAGGCCACGGCTCCTTCCGTAACTGGGCCAAACTCACCCTCCACCTCCGCGATGCCCTCGACGACAACCCAGGACTCACCCTCACCAAAGACCTCGTACGCTGGGCCTTCAGCCGCCTCGACCCCACCACCCGCCACACACCGCCACGGGGCTGACATCATCAGCCCTCCCGCATCCGCCCGCGGCCATACCGCCTGTCTTCCCCGGACGAACGGGACAGGGGTGAGCAACAGATCGGGAGAGGCCAACCCGCGCAGGGACGGCGAGCAGCACCCGATCCGACACGAGAAGAAGTCCGCCGTCCCCCTCCCGCCGATGGGCCGCGAATCGAGCAGGGTGGAGCCGTGGACTGCTCAAGCAGCCGGCGTCGATCGCCCCATGTCCGATACTGCCGAGCGGGAAACGCAGGCCCGAGTGGAGGCAGAGAAATCAGGTACGCCCCCACCGGGCGAAAACTGAGCAAGACACGCGGCGTGGGCGCGGCAGTCGCCCCGCCGCGACAACACACGGTCGTGGCCACCCTGGGCGAGACGATGCCGCACACCCCGAGGCGCCTGTGGATCACCGGGCAGGTGAACGGCGATCCTCACGTTCAGCCGGTCCTGCAGTCGACAAGAGGGGAAAGCACCCATGGCTGGCACAGGGCCACCGGTAATCCAGCCCCAAATTGCGGGACGCTCACACTCGCTGGCCAAACCACGGGCTTCCGACCCCCTCATGCGCCAGCCCGAAGACTCCTCGCGGCAGTCCAGGGAGGGCCAGAGCCAAAAACAGAGCCCTCCCGGCTCCCGTCGGCGGGCAGGCGGTGGCTGAGATACCTGGGCCCGTGGCCACCCAGCCGAAACCTCTTGAGTATCAACAGAAGCAGAAGTTGCCAAATCTCCCTTCGGAAACGCAGAGGCAGTGGCAGAAAATATTCGCACGAACCGGAGGTATAACCTGACGAATCACGAATCTCCCTCCCCGCTAGCTGAGGCGCGGGGACGCTGTGGTCATGCGACTTCACCTGCTCCGCTGGATTCTCGACCCCGTCACAAGTTGGCAAGCCTTACAGAAATTCAGAAAGAGCCATGGGAGTACCTCGTTCGACGTGGTCTGGCGGCAAGTCAGAGTAGCCCGCTTCCCTGACGAAGCCCCCTATGTTCAACATGGCCACGCGCCGCCGAACGATACTGATCATCCCAAGCACGATCCACACTGACCGGCCAGATGGCCGAATCTGGAACCGCTCAATTCTGGTCGAACAATTCAAGATCGATAAGGCGAAAGGTTTTCGTCACCTTTCGGGAAGCTTCCACCAGCACCCCTGGACCCCGGAAAGAATCAGGCGGTCCGTCATTCCGGAAAACGGGGGAGCACAGCATGCCGGATCCTGTCGAGATCACCCTGATCAGTTCCGCCCTGCCCGCCGTATTGACCTTCGCCTTCCAACGCCTGGAGCACCTGCTCGGCCCCCGGCGCAGAGAGCCCGAACCGGACGTCACCACACCCGACGCCCTCGTCGGAACGCTCCAGCTGCCGCTCCAACCCGACGAGGACAGGCTCCAGGCCCGACAGGCGGAACTCGAAATCCTGCGGGACGTCCTCGCCTCCTACGCCTGCGGTGACGTCCCCGTCAGCTCCTCAGACCAGAAACTCCTGCGGAACGTGGCACGACTGCGCGGAGCCCTCGAAGACGTCTACAGCCAGCGACTGACCTTCGCCGGTGAAAGCCGCCCCGCCTCCGGGCCCTTCGTACACCAGACGCTCTCCACACTGACCGGAGAGGCCACCGGGATGAAAGCCGACGAGGTCGTCGGCAACGCCCAGGTCGTCCAGGACGTGGGAACGGTCGACGCCGGCGCCAAACTGATCGGCATGAAGGGCCGGCGGATCGGCGGATAGCACACCTCCCACCACCCACTGTGCGACCGTGCCCAATACTTCCGCCCGAAGGGCTGAGCGTTGACGCTGAACGAACCCACCGACCCGCACCCGGCCACCTCCCTGCCGCCAGCCTCCGCCACTGTTCCGGCGTTCCCTGCCAGCGCACCGGCCGTCGCAGCCGACGAGAACACCACCCCCACCCTCAATGCAGCACCCCATGACACACCGGAGCACACAGACGAAGCCGCTGCGATCACGCTGGCACAGACTGCCGAAGGCCCCGAAGCCAGCAACCCGTCCGCCGAAGGGACGCCGCCCCCCTCTCCGGCGATCACGCCCGACACCGACCCCTTTCCAGAAACCGAAGACAAACGCGAAGACAGCAGTGCCGAGACTGCCGCCGAGGGCGGACGCGGTGCGAGAGTCGAGCAGAGCGTTCCGGTCAACCACGGCACAGTCATCGGCGTACAGAACAACAGCGAGATCCAACGCCTGCGGGGAACACCCCTGCCCGCAGAGTGGATCGACAGTCGCCTCCGTTGCTACCTCGCCAACGATCAGACGACGCAAGCCATCGACACAATTCTGGCCGCCCACCGAGTCGCCGTCATCCACGCCCGCGCCGGCACCGGCCGCTACACCACAGCCCTCCACGTCCTCACCTCCCAAGACGTGAAGACCATCCGCCAGGTCCGGCGCGAACCCAACGACAAGGTGGAGCTCGAAGGACTCAAAGACGACGACACGGGCTGGATCCTGGACCTCAGAGACGAAGCGGAGGTGCTCCCAACCAGCTTCGGACTCCATCTGAGAGAAGTCACCGACCACCTGCGTGAAACCAGCTCGTTCCTCGCCGTGATCACCCACACCGACAACTGGACCCGTGTCGCCGACGAAGCCCCGGACCTAGCCCACCACCTGAACCCACCAGACGCCCTCCACGTACTGCGCGCCCACCTTGATGCTCAGCAAACCCCTGTCGACCAACTGGACAGATGGCTCGGCGAAGGGAAGATCACACAGCACCTCGAAGGCGCGACACCCGCCCAGGCCGTCCGCTGGGCAGAGAAAATCAACACCGCCGTCAAGCTCAACCATTCCACCGAAGAGCGCAAAGATTTCCAGGACCTCGTCGAATCCGTCGTCCAGTCCGTCCAGAACTGGCGCGCCAAGCTGCTCGATTGGCACTCCAAGAACACGGACAGCGGCCACCGCACCTACCTACTCGCTGCCGCCGTCCTCGACGGCGCATCCGCCGGAACCGTCTACGAAGCCCACACCGAGCTCGGCACTGCACTCGGCGACACCCCCGAACCCACCAAGGGGCAACAAGGCCCAGGCATCATCCAACTCACCCACGCGATCGGCGCGGAGCTGGGATCTGACAACCGCATCCGCTTCGTGAAGCCCGGATACGCAGAGGCCACCGTCGACTACTTCTGGGTCGACCGCCCCCATCACGTCGAAGCCTTCACCCGCTGGACCGCAGACCAGGCCGCAGCACTACCCAGCGAACTCGGCACCCCGCTGGCCAACCGCGTCAGCCAGTGGGTCACCCGCTACACCCTCACCAAACAGAACCTCACCGTCCTGCGCGCGATCGCCACCCATTGGACGAACTCCCGTGACTTCAGGCACCACGCCCAGGACCTCCTCGTCGCCGCCGCAATCGACCCCGTGACCGGCAGACTCGCCCGCACTCGATACCTCGCCTGGGCCAAAGCCCCGGACACGACCGACGCCACCAAAAGCAAGCACACACCCGTCGCCCTCAAACAGGCACTTGCCGGAGCCCTGGCACAGCTCGGCCCCGCCTACCCCAACATCGCTCTGAAACGACTCGCCGAAATCGCCGCTAACACCACCGAACCCCGCGTTACAGACGCCGTCGGTGACGCCCTGATGGAACTATGGGACCAAGAAGGGCTCCAGGAAACGATCCGCACCACCCTCACCTCCTGGTTCGACGCCACCCAGCCCCACTACACCGCCGCCGCCCGCCGCGCCTTCCTTCATCTCGCGGCCAGGGCCGTCCCCAACGGCATTCCCATCCTCCTGACCGCAGACAACACCGAACCCGACACCTGGACCCTCACGGGCTGGCGCTGCGCCCTCGACGGCACGACAACCGCAGTCCAGGCCGCCGTCGACACATGGCTCGATGCCGCCCTCGCCCATCCCGGACTGCGGACCGCCGTTATCGAAACCTTCACCGAAGCGATCCTCCGCTCCCACGCCGACCGGACATACCTCCCACAGCGTTACATCCTCCTCAATCACGCGGCCAACGGCTGGGAACCCGCGCACGCAGGACAACAGCCCACCGAACGCACCCACCTGCGCGACGAACTCCTCATCGCCCTCCGAGAAGCAGACCCGAACGCTCCTACGCGCCCACATGCTGCGCCGACCACGCCGTAAAAACAGTGGCTGGCCCACACCCCGCGCAGGCAGCCTCCACACCACCTGCTCGGCCCCCAGCTCAACTTCCGGCTACCCCTTCACCCTCACCCTTGACGGAGCCTGGGAAGAACTCCCCTCGCCCCATCCCCACCACACCCCCGAAGCCGTCGCAGCCCACCACGCCCTAACCATCGCCCGCAACATCACCTCCACCCACGCCCTGACCGACATCACTCCAGCCACCGCACGCGTCAACACCCTCCTCGGCTACTCCACAAACATCCCCAACGCGCCCGTCAGACTGACCTGGGCACAGGCCAGCCTGACAGCCGACCCCGAGGCCGTGAGCACAATCGCCCAGCAACAGCGTCACCTGCACGAGGAAGAACAGCGCGTCGCCAAGCGGAACCGCTGTTTGAAGGAAGCCCGAGACCTGCGCGACACGCTGATGAGCGACCCCTCACTGGCCCTGTCCTACTGGTTCGCTACCGCACCGCAGACCATCGACGAGGACACGCTCTCCCGCCTCGAAAAACTCCACAGCACCGCAGCCGCCTACGCACCGCAAGGTCACTGGGCGCCTCTTGCCCGTATGCTCCACGCCTTCGCCGACCAGCTTCCTGACGAAGCCAGACTCCATCTGATCGACACCCTGGCCACCCTCATCGACAGGTACGGTCGTCCAGATATCGCCTCCACCATCCGAGCCCTAGGGACTTCCGAAAGCGGCCGTTCCCAGTAACGGCGAGCGACACGGCAGACCGAAACGCCCTCGCAGGGTCTACATGCGGTCGAGGAGCGCATCAGCACCCATCTCGCCTCTCTCAACTTCGGACGTACAGCGCCAGTGGTTCTACGTGTGCGGGCAGGCGATAGACGACTGCCGATGCGCACGATTTCTGCGAGCGTGGAGGTCTCTTGGCCGTGGAGTTGCCGGGCGGTGCCGCTGATGCGTTGGGGGCGCCGCCAGCGGAGCCGCGGCAGCCGGCGCGCCGTTGTCTGTACGGACCGAACGATAGTGGGCAGCATCACCAGTGCAGAGGCCTGAGAAACCGACAGAGCCGGACGGGCCGGCGCCCCCTCGTCCACGTCCGTGGCGGCACCGGCTGCAAGCAATCCCTCTTGCGCCGTTCTGGGTGGTCCGACGATTAAGCCGGGCCGAAGCCCCCTCCGGTCCTACTCGCCCCGCTGCTTCAGCGGGATGGGGGCATCGAAGACGTCGACGACGGACTCCGAGGTTCCGCTGCCTTCGAAGTCGACGTCGTAGCGGCTGTGCAGCAGCGTATGGATCCTCACCCACCTGTCCTGATCCGTTGCGTCTGCCGCCACCTGGAGCGCGCCGCGAACAGGACCGGCACCGCTGAACCTCTGCTTGCTCGTCCAGGTCCGCGCGAGCTTCGCGCCCTCAGGGATGGCCCAGGTGCGCGGCTCGGCGCTGGCCGGTACGGAAACCTCGTCGTTGAGCAGGCGGATGACCCACCCGACGCCCCCATCGCGCTGCCGCTCATTCGACATGCGGATACCGAGTCCGATCATGTAAGCCCCTTCAAGGTACTCCTCAAGTTCCTCGTCGATCTTTCCGAAATACACAGCCTCGCGAACGACCTCGACCGGCCCGCACTCGGTGAAGGCCCCCATGACCGGAGGGCACTTGTCCTTCAGGTACTGCTGCACGGCCATGCGGACCGCCTTGGGCACCCGGTCGAGCACCTCTCCAAGGGCATGGTCGTCCCGGTCGTACAGAAAACAGTTCAGCGCACTGACCAGTTCCCCGGTCACGTGGAGATCACCGGCTCCCAGCGTGGTCACCGTCTCCAGTTCGTCCCCAGGACCCTTCACCAGGGCGAACACCCTGCTCCGGCCAGGGCTGGTGTGCGCGATGAACGAATGAATCATTTCTGTCTCACATCACATCTCAGGAGCGGTTGCCGACACGAAAACGCGCCTGGGCCGCAGAAGAATGAGGGAACCCTGTCAACCGACGTGTCGCACGAGTTACTGGCTCGTCCGCATGGGTCGGAGGTGAGTCGCTGTCAGACCCGGCGCTTCAGCCCGGGATCCGCATGGCCGTGGGCAGCCTACCCAGGCGGCATCAGCGGGGGCAAGACGCCCCCGCCGCCTCCCAGGCCCGGCGCTCCCTCGGCGAGTCAGTGATGGTGACGCCCTTCGTACACGGCTCTGCCGGTGCTCTCTCTGCGCCACCGCGACGCTCCGAGTATTCAGCGCACCCAGTGCCACTGGGCGAGAGCTGGTGTTCGAGGTGCCGCCCTGACCGGCTGATCGGAGCAGACCAGGACACCTCGCGACAGGGCGGACAAAGTCGTGGGCAAGCGCCGGGATGAGCGAGGTGCCCACACTTTAGTGCCGATAGGCATCGGTGACCTGAATCAGTTTGATCTGCGGCCGCAGGGTGCCGTCCGCGTCGACGAGTAGCGACTCGCCGCAGAGGTCCTACGGCCGATGATCGGTCCTAGGGGCGTTGAGCCTCCGGCATCGGCGTGCCCCGGTTCGGCATAGCATCAACGCGAAGAAGAGGTCGGTCCTGGGGCACAGCCTGGTAAAGGCTCGGTGCCGGGAGGAATGCGGTTTATGCGGACAGCGAAGCGCGGCGCGCTCGGCGGGGCGAGCAATGAAGCGGGCGCCAGCCACCGGGCCGGAGTGGCGGCTCTGCTCGCCGTCTACGGGTTGCTGGGGGAGCCGGTCCCGTGGCTGCGCTCTGGTGCGCCTCCGGTTCTGCTGCGGATGGAGGTGGACCTCCACGTTGACGACGTCGTTGTCGACCTCGGCGATGGCACGCGTGCCTTCATGCAGGCGAAACTCAGCGCCGGGCGCAAGGCGTTCGAGGACACAGTCGACCAGTGGTGCCGTGCTGTCGCCTCCGGCGAGTGCAAGCCGGGTGACGAGCTGCTCCTCGTGGTCGCCCGAACCACGGTGACCTATCAGAGCTTGGGTGATGCCCTGGTGTCCCGACGTGACGGTGCCTCCCCGACCGCTACTGCAGCCGAGCACCTTCAGCAGCTGCGGCGACTGGCAGCCGGGCACGGTCTCGATGCCTCGGGCATACAACGTCTGCTGGACGCAGCCGCGATCCGCGTCGTGGACGCCCGGGACAACAACCCCGGCGAGGCGCTGGGCACCGCGTGCCTGAACGCGGCCGTCGTTTCCGCAGGAAACGGGCAGGCTGCCTTCCGCGCCCTGCGCGCCGCAGCCCGCACCCAGGCAGAGCAACGTGCCACCTCCAACCAGGGCATCTGGCGGAGCTGGCTCACAGACGCCCACCTGCCGCTCACCGCCGATGCCTCCGGTTCTGCCGCAGCCCAGTTGGAAGCCCGGGATCAGGCCATCAAGCGCTACCGCGCAGAATGGGCGCAGAACCAGGACGTCCTGCCTCTCGCTGACCTTGGGCTGGGACTCACGTCGATGACCGCGCCGGGCATGACCAAAAACCTTCGCGCAACACCGCCCGGTCGCGAGAACAAAGACGACAGGCTTGTCGACGCGGTACGCCGCCAGGGGCGACTCTTTCTGGTGGGGCGACCGGGAGCGGGTAAGACCGTGGCTTCCCGGCTGATCGCAGCGCGCTGGGCCGCGAACGATCGCGCGCCTGTCCCCGTATGGCTACGCCTTCGCGACCTCATCCCGCTCCTGCCCGCCACCGGCCCCTACAGGCTGGAGGTTCGTGATCTCATCGGTGCCGCGGTCGGCGACGCCCAGCCTCTACTGACCGAAGAGCTGCTAGCCCGCGTCGAACAGGGCCAAGCCCTCCTCGTCCTGGATGCGCTCGACGAGACCCTGGGGCGCCGGGATCCGGTCGTGGAAGCTGTGGCTGACCTCCTCGACCGGCTACCCGCGGATCTAGATGTCCTGGTCACCTCCCGGCACTCCTGCCTCCACTCTGCCGGGCTGCTACGGCTGCCCGTATACCGGCTGCAGGACCCCTGGCATCTGACCGGCACCCTCGACCGGCTCCTGGTTGACGTGGCCGAGCAGCTGGGCGATGAAGCAGCGGACGCCGGGTGGAAGACGGAGCGCAGAGCGCGTATCGCACACTCCCGGCACGCCGAACCCGACCTGTGGCGTGTTCCGCTGCTGGCCACACTGATGGTGCTGCTCATCGCCCAGCAGCTGGCGCGAGCTGTCCCCTCGGGACGCGCCGGTCTGCTGCAGGAGGTGATCGACAGCAGCGTCCGCCTATGGGAGATGCGCCGAACCACCCTGACCGTGCCGGACACGGCCCCCGAACTGACCGCAGATGTTCTCCTCGACTGCTTTGACGACATCGCCCGGCTGGTGGCCGCCCACGGCAGCACCCCATGGCAACACGCCCATAGCGCGGTCAGCGACCGGCTCCAGCAGCACTGGGGCAAAGCGCCCGGCACCGCCGCTGCCGCCGCCCGGCACATCCTGGAGCACTGGGATGCCACCGCCGGGGTGTTTATCTCCGACACCCCCCATGGCACCCTCACCGCCCGCACCCGCCTGTTCGCCGAGATCGGTGAGGCACGCTGGGCCGTGCGGAACGCAGCAGCCCTGAGCGAGTGGATGGACGGGGCCGCCGTCGAACGGCCAGAGTCCGCGCGGCTGGCCGCGAGCCTGTCCCCGCTGGCCGCCGACGCCCTCATCACCCTCGCCATCGACCAGGGCGATGGAACCCTCGACCTCGTCCATGCCGCGATCCAGGACGGAGCCGTGTTCCCAGAGGCGGCCCTGCACACCTACCGGCAGGCCCAGCTGGACCGCCTGACCACTTTTCTAGACCGCTATCCGCCGGCTTCCTCCGAGCACGTCATCGATCTGAGCGAGGGACAATCCCCGCGCGCCGAGTTCATCATCCGTCTCGCTGGCGAGGACCTCAACGCTGCACAGACCGAGCAGCTATGCGCAGCCGCGGCTGCGATGAGCCCTCGGCTGGAAGCCGTCGTAACCGCCCTGCGCCTGCAACAGGAGGCCCACCGGAGCGGCAGAGAACTGACAGATGGCGAACTCGACGTTCTCCAGGCAGCCCTGGAAGCTCTCGGCGACGATGACGCCGAGGCGGATTTGGGGCGCATCCACGGCTCCGACGAACTGATACGCGCCGCTGTCACCCACCTGGTGCCCCAACGGCCGGAGACTGCATCAGCCGTCGCAAACATCGCCACCCACATCACCTTGGACACACTGGAATGGCTGGATGTGGAGCTCCCAAGGCTGGGCCACACAGTCACCCTCAAGACCATCCGGCAGCTCGGCAGCTCGGATGCACTGACATGGCTGGCCCAGTCGGCTCTGGACATGACGGCGCTCTTCCACCTTCTGACCAGCCTCGACGAGGAACCCGTCACGCTCGCGCCGGCGCAGGCCTGGCACCTCGATGAGGCAGCGGCGTTCATCGGCGTCCTTGGAATGAGAACCGTCGGGGCATTGAAGATCTCGGCGGCGGCGGTACGACAGCAGCCGGACCTGACCCGAAGCCTTCTCCGCCTCACCATCAAAGCCTGCGGCTACGACAGCACCCTCATCAGCGCCCAACTGCGCAGCCTCAGCCAGGAGAACCCCGAAAGAACTAACTGGAGCCTCCTCTACCAACCCAGCACCCGCGCCCCCGCGCCCGGACACGCCGCAGTCCTCATCGACGACTACTTGCTCCTGCGAGCTCTGCGGCAGGGCAACACCTGGCTCGTCACTCTCGCTTTGGCGCTGGCTGAGACCGCCCAAGTTCCCAGCCACCTCGGCACACACCTGGTGACGGAACTGCCCACCCTCGGCCCGCGCACCCGGTTGCGCACGGCCCAGTTCCTCGCCTGCCACTGGCCCGATCTTTCCCTCCCCGACGACGACGCCCTCATCCGGGCCGGAGCAGCACACGCTCGCGCCGCAGCCCTCGCCGACAGTCTGCGACACCGCGACGCTCACCCACTGCTCTCCGACCCCGATCTCCTCGTCCGTCAGCAGACCGCCCGCGGCCTCACCGACATCCCCACGCCCGAGCTGCCCGTGCTCAAGGAAGCTCTGACCGTGCCCGCTCATCAGTGGACCTGTCTGAACTGCGGAACAGTGGTTCCAGCGGAGGTGGGGAAGTGCGAGTGTGGCCACACCCGGCCTCGCATCGAGATCTCAGAATGACGTCGGATCACTGTCGGGCGTGATCTGGAGCCGAAACGCACGAGTCGGCATACACGTGCGACGAGCGCGGGAGTGCAGACAGGTCTGACCACCTCGCTGGCGAGTCACGCTGCTCGCAACCGGGACCGGATCAATCTTCGGCGCACCCACGACCCCATGGGCAGCCCTTCATCTCAAGCGCTCTCCAGCCCGCACACGTCTTATCAGACGCGAGGACGACGGCACCAGCCGTAGCAGTGAACTGCTCCGTGGCCATCGAACCCGTCTACCCCCCTCTACGTGTCCAGCAGCCCCAGCAGCGACTCGGATTG
This sequence comes from Streptomyces sp. NPDC020965, assembly GCF_044333555.1. Lineage (NCBI taxonomy): Bacteria > Bacillati > Actinomycetota > Actinomycetes > Kitasatosporales > Streptomycetaceae > Streptomyces > Streptomyces sp. NPDC020965. The sequence goes on along the minus strand of NZ_JBIRRE010000013.1, from coordinate 72,756 downwards.
CGGGATACCTCCCACAACGCTTCGGCTACCGCTACGCGCTGCAGGACGCAGTGAAAGGTTCTCCTTGGCCCGGGTCTTGGCATAGGCGCATGCGCCAGCGAGGAGGATGTGGCTGCTCGCTGGCGCACTCGGCCGACAGGTCAGGCTCGGTGACCATGTGAACGTGGCCCGCTCATCCCAGGGTCTGACCCCGACGGAGCATCGACTTCGAGCGAGGCATCCAGAACGCAGACATGGGTGGGTGACGCCTCGCTCGGCCAGATCGGTTGCCTCCTGGCGGAGGTCTTGCCGGAGCCCGTCCAAACTAAGGCGGGCTGACTGCGCCCGTCGGCTGTCCCCGGTGTCCCAGGCGCTGCCGCCGAAATGGACGATCACATACACACCCGTTGTCCCGTGGGGGCCCTGCAGGTAGCGAAGGCCGAACTGGTCCCGGACGGCAGTGACGACCTGTCTGTGCCAACTGCACTTCACCTCGCCGGGCACGGACAGCGCCTGGGCACCGGTGGTGTGCGCGACGGCCAGCAGGCCGGGGATATCGCCGTCGGTTTCCGCCAGCCGCAGGTTGATCTCGACCTCCCGCAAGACGGCCGCCCGGTCTCTCAGCCGTCGCTTCAGCTCACGGGCCAGCCAGCTCGACACCTCGCGCTCTTCGGCAGCCGCTCCTGCATCCCGGGCCCTCCCACGATCTTGTGGCATGCCGACCTGCCGACGGATCGTAGGCTGGGGCAAGCTGCGGGCGCAGCCGAACCAGGCATCCCGCCGGAACCGGACCCACCCAATGATCTACACCAAGGTCATTGGCCGCCGACCGGCGCGAGTACCCCACTCGTCATTCACACCAGACCCGCGACCTGTGAATTCGCGATCTACACCGCTCGTTGGTGATCAAGATCAGTCATACGCCCATGCTGACGCCTTACTTCGTACCACTCCACCCCACCTGTCCAACTACAGCGAAGCTGAGACGGAAATTGATCACTCAAGCAGTGGATGAACAAAGGCCACGGAATGAGTGACCTCTCCACTCTCCGAAACCTCCTCAGATAACACGAACCTACTGTGCATACCGCTGTCCACTGCCGACGAAGAAGGGGAGTCTTCCACTCTTGACACTCGATCGAATCCAGGGGCCTTCTGGGTAGCGATTTCATCAATCATCGCGCCGAGGTCCAAGGAGGGAGCACTGTCGACCCAGGTCTCGGTCCACCCTCCTTGAGGGAAGTCTCTCGGATCTCCAGAGCGTAAATGCTGGCGCATCGACTCCAATACACAATCCTCGACAGTGCGAGCAGCCTCCCGATTCGGAACGAGGCGCCGATCAATCAGGACACCGCCCCGAGAGATGTGGGCAGCGATGCGGTCATACACCCTCGGCTCGCTATGCGTGATTCCGACCTTGATCAGCCCAAGGGGTAGAAAGTGGATCAGATATATCCAGTGAGGGAGATCCGGGTCGATCCCCTCTGCGCACCGCAAGCAAGGAGGGGTGCCAGCAGCGAGCGCACAGATGGAGACCTTCCTGCTCGCACCACAGTCGGGCTCAGAACAGTGCGCAGAGACTGGATCCGATAGCTTCGCATACCCGTCGTGCTCTCGAATCAATCCGAACTTTCCATAGAACTCGTTTTGCCAACCGGCGAGCTTCGACGTAAAGCATGCATGGCAATGCGTCCATGGCTTACTCGCACTCGAAAGTATGTGAACGGCGTTGAAGGTGTTCGGGGCGGCACAGAGTACGCACGCGACATCGATCGACTCCCAAACTTCCTCGATACGGCTGAACATTTGCCTCTCGGGAAGCGTCCTCCCAGACCCATCCACCATCTCAAAACCTGCTTCGCGGACCATTCGCGCCACGTCGCTCTGATCCATCAGCCAGTGCTCTGGGTCCCGCGCCAGACCGTCCTCATACATGCGGCGACCGACGCACCAGTTGCAGAGTTCAATACTTCGCGACTGGATCTCCTTGTACGGAATCGCCCCGGGCCTGCCACAGGTCTGGCACCGGTAGTTCCTCGGGGCCCCAGCAGATACAAACGTCCCCTCCGGATCTACCTTGAGTGCACGGTAGATCGCATCGATACACTCAACACAGCGTCCTGGCTTGCCTTTGCGATTGGCACTCTCATTCTCGCCACACCTGGAACAGGCTCGGACTGCCATGGGGCCCCCTTCAGCACGATTGCCTCTACGAGGCTACGGGCGGGCACTGACAACGGGCCGGGGTAGCCATCCTCACCTCTCAGCGATCCCTGCACCGCGCGCGTCAGCTCACAGGGGGCATCGCGGACGGATGACCTTGTCGGTGGACTACCGTCCCGGACCTACCCGAGTCTCCCGACGCTACGCACACCAGGCCATCTGACGTGCTTTTCATGATGCACAGGGCCCAAAGAAGTGTCCGCCTGGGTTGCGGCAGTGAGCTGATGCCGCGTATCGGGCCGCCAACGTGAAGCGGCAATCTGGCAGATGGCCAGGGACCTGGACGTACACCACGAGGTCCTGTGCAACTGGTCCCCCCGAGGGCTCTTCGAGGCCGCGTGTTCGGCTCCACGCGATCTTGTTGAGGCATCCAGGGTCAGGCGCCCCATGCTCGTGAGTTCACCACGACACGCTCGGTATCGCCCGGATGTTCAACTTTGCCGTTGCCGGAGAGTTCAGTGGTGGGTCGTACGGCGGCCAGCCTTGCCCGAGGCAATCCGGAGATCATTTACGAGACAACCCTCAGGTCCCGTACTTGGCGGCGCCCGCTGTGGGCTCTGCGCCGTTGACGTGCCCGCACACCACCAGATGGGCCTTGTTGACAGCCCGATTTGTATCGGGTGGCGGGCTCGGCTCCTCCGGCCGTCGTCTCACTCGGCGGTGGCCCCTCCAGTCGATGAGCGCGAGCACGTTCGGCGGCGCGTTGCGGTGTCGGTGCCCGCGGTGCGCCGCGGACGCAGGTCGGTGGAGACTACCCGCGGCTGGCACTGATCGCCTTCCGGGGGGCGTTCCCTTGTGACAGGGTGTATGTATGACAACTCGACTTCTTCCGCTGCGTGTTGGTGAGGTGGACCTCATCGTCGAGGCGGTCCAGGTCGCTGGTTCGGAGCCGACGTCGCGCCTGCGGAACGCGAGCGGCCGGGTCGTGGACGCTTTCGATCACGCCCGGGACGCGATCGTCGAGATCGCCTCGGTCACGGGAGAGGCGATCGGCCGGCTGACCGAGCAGGCGACGCGGCCCGAGCAGGTGGAGGTGGAGTTCGGGTTGAAGTTCTCCACCCAGGGCAACGTTCTCGTCGCCGGCGCTTCAGGTGAGGCGTCCCTGGTCATCCGGCTCACCTATCCCGGGCTCCGGGACGCACAGCACGGTCCTCGAACCGACGACGCCGATCAGCCGAACGGCACTGGACAGCCGAACGGTACCGGCTGACCGAGCCGGGACACGGGCGCACTGATCCAAACGAACGAGGCATCCCCAGGGCACCCCGACTGGCGCGGGTCAGCCCCGGGGGCATGACAACTACGCGGCTGGGCACGGGGGCAGCGGTGGGCGCGGTGTGGGACGACAGAGTCGCAGGCTTCCTCGGCCGGGTCCTCGACGTGGACGGAGCACCTGTGGGCACCTGCTTCCAGGTGTCGCCCGGCGTCCTGGTGACCGCGGCCCACGTCCTCGCTGACGTCGGCTGTGACGGGACGGGCGCGCTGCTGGAGATCGACGCGCTGAACGGAACAGCCGGGGCGGCGCCCGCGGAGGTCGTGGCGATCGACGCGTCCCGCGACCTTGCCGTGGTGCGCCGGGCGCTGCCGCTGGAGGAATCCGTCCCCGTCTCCACCCGCCCGGTGGACACCAACGCCGACGTCGTGGTGACCGGCGTCTGCGAAGTGGACGACCCCGGGCACGGATACCAGTTCCTGGACGCCGCCGGGACGTGGCAGGGGGCCGCCCTCCGCGACGACGAGGTCAAGCTGTGGCGCATCACATCCTCCGGCGTCGTGCGGGGAATGAGCGGCGCACCCGTGCTGCGCCTGACGGACCGCACGGCGGTCGGCGTTGTATCGGCGCGGTACAACAGCTCGGACGGCTGGCTCCGCGACTCGGTCTGGGTGGCCCGAACCGACGATCTGGCCGCGCTGCTGGTCACCGTCCCCGGGCTCGACGTACGCCGCCGGCTGGTCCTGGCCGACGAGGTGGGAACGGTGCTCTCCGTGCGCACTGTCGGCACCACCTTGGTCCACGGGCCCTTGGGAACACTGGCAACCAGGGTCGCGCCGGACGGTGCCCCCGCTCCAGGGCGCAGTCCGAATGAAGGTGTCGGTGGCTTACATGAAGCCGCGTTGGAGGCCGAACGCACCCTGACGGCACTCGACGACGCCTACCGCGGGATCGGCGGGGCCGGGGACGCGGCGCAGTGGCTGCTCTCCAGGGCAGCCGGCCACGGGAACCACGACAACGAGACCGTACGGGACGTGAACCGCCGCACCCGGCTGCGCGGCCTCGACCCCCGGGTGCTGCTGCTGGCCCACCCTGAACATGAAGAGGCCCTCCGGCGCTGGGCCGCTCCGCTCGATTCCCCCTTCCCGCCCCCCGATCCGCAGCCGGATAGCGCTGGACCGTGCATCCCGGGTACCGACCGGTCCGATCCCGTAACCCTCCTGACCTCCCTGCGGCGCGTCCTGGTGGACGAGTTGTCGGAGGAGCTGTTCGCCGAGCTGTCCGCAGCGTGCCGGCGACACCTCCGGGCGGCGTTGACCGGCGGGCGGGAACCCTACCTCGATACCTTCCTCACCACCCTGACCGCGCGCCTGCCGAAGCTGCGCACCGGCTCCAGCCGGGGTGTGCTGGCCCGGAGAACAGGAGGTCCCGGCGAACCACCGCCGACCGCAGGGATCGGATCCGCCGCTGGTGCCGATGTGCGAGCGGAGACGCGCCGCATTCGGCTGGTGTCAGTCGCGGCCCAGATGTGCCGGCTCCCCGACCCCGACCCCGTCGTCACCGGCCGTTCGACCCTCGTGGCGAACGTCGTCCGCGCGATCCGCACGGCGATCTCCGACGACCGCGGGGCAACGGCGTTCCTGTCGGGGCAGCCCGGCGTCGGCACCTCCACCGTGGCTGTGGCGGCCGCCCGTGAACTCGCGCCGCACTTTCCCGACGGCGTCTTCTACGTCAATCTGTACGGCCTGGTCCCCGAGGCCCGCAGGCCCGCCCGCACCGCACAGCGCATGGTGGCGGAAGCTCTGGACCTGGACATCGGGACGGACTCCCGGGACGACGGGGCTCTCTTCGCCGCCTTCGCGGCCGGGCTGGAGGGCCGCCGAGTGCTGCTGGTGCTCGACGACGCCCTGGACGCGGCCCACGTCGCTCCGCTGGCGAAGGCCACGGCACGCTGTGCGGTCATCGTGACCTCCCGCGACCGCGTCCAGGGCTACGCCGACCACCCGCTGGTCTTCCGGGTGGAACCGCTGACACGCGCGGCCTCGGTCCAGGTGCTCGCCTCCCTGGACCCGCAGCGCCATCATGACCCGGCTCGTCTGCGTGAAATCGCCGAACTGTGCGCGGACGTACCGCTGGCCCTGCGCATGATCGGTGCCCGAATGGGGAGCCGTCCCGACCTCCCGCTGGACTACCTCCTGCAACTCCTGCGACAGGAGTCCACCCGGCTCGACTACCTTGACTCCGGGGACCGGGCCGTACGCACCGCGATCAGACTCAGCTACGACAACCTGGACACGGACTCACAACAGGCCTTCCGACTGGTTGCCGCAGTGCCCGGGGCGGTGACGACCGGCGAGGAACTGGACGCATGCCTGGCCGTCCCGCTGCGACGACAGGAGCTGTACCTGAACCGACTCGTCGACCGCAGCCTCGCCCAGCACGCCACCTTCGTCCGCTCGGCCACCGGAGTCATGCTGGCCACCTTCACGCTCTTCGACCTCGTGCTGCTGTTTGCCAAGGAGCGCCTCGAACAGGAGGAACCGGTCGAGGTGGTGCACGATGTCCAGTCCCGCGTCATCGCCCGTCTGCGCGACCAATTGGCCGGAGCCGCCCAGGGAGTGTCGGAAGCCGAGCTGTCCGGCGTCCTTGACCCCGCTCGCTTCCACGCGGCCGAACGCCTGGCGGAGGAGCGCGGTTGGTTTGACGAGGCCGCCGAGCTGGCGCTGGGCCTGTCCAGCCTGTACTCGGCGCGCGGTGAACTCGACGCCGTCGTGGCGGCCAATGACGTCCGCATCGGCCTCCACCTGCGTCTGGGTCGCCCCGCCGAGGCAGTCCAGACATGTTTGGAAAACGTGACGGCCCTACGTGACGCCTTTGAGGACCGCGCCCTGGAGTCCGCCATCAGGGCGCAACGCATAGCTGCTGAGCACGGCTTGAAGGGCTGCGCCGCCGAGGTCGACTTCACCGTCTCCCTGCTTCTGTGGAAATGCGGGGACCTGCCCGGAGCACTCGCCGCCGGCCGCCGTTCCGTCGCGTCCCTCGTCGCACTGGGGCACCAGGCGACCGCGGTCCCGGTAGCCATCAACAATTGCAAGCTGGCACTCCGGGGCACCGACATGGATGAGGCTCGCAGCTTGGGGGAGCAGGCCGGAGAGCTCGCCGAAAGCCACGGCACTGCCCCTATGCGGGCCTCGGCCCTGTTCGAGAGACAGCGCGCGGAAGTCTGGGCGGGCAACCATCGCGAGGCGGTCGACCTGGCACGGCGCGCGCAGGCCCAGTACGCGTCCCTGCGCGAGTGGTGGAACGCCGCCGTCATATGCGAGAGCGGCGCCCGTGCGGCTCAAGCGCTCGACGACCTGGAGATGGCACTGGAGTTCAGTGTCCTGGCCGTTGACCACTGGACGCATGACGACGAACTCTCACGCCTGCTGATCGCACTGATCGACCTGAGCGCGCTCGAAATGGCCCTCGACCGCGTCGAAAGCGCCAGTCAAACCCTGACCCGCGCGCTCCGCGCCCTCGACGAGGCCCACGGCGTGACCGTGCCGCCCGCGCTTGGGTCGGAGCTACGGGTCCGCAAAATGGCCCTGAACGTGCTCTTCAACACGGATTCCGCCGGCGCGTCCGACGGCGCCCGGCTGCTGGACCTGTATTCGGACGCCACTCTGGACGAGGGCGTACACCCGGACGTTGCACGCGTACACCAGGCCCTGCACCGCTACCGTACCTTTGGCACGGGCCGGCGTAAGGCGATGGAAACGGCCCACGCGCTCCTCGTTACCGCCACCCGCTACCTGCCCGAAGGCCAACCGATGTGGCTGCATGAGGAACTGGGCAGTGAACCGATGGAACGACCGTCTCTGAACGCCGGAAGTCGGATGTCGCTAGAGTAAAGGGCGTTTCCTCCCAGCAACTTCGCTCCCGAGGCGCTTTCTCCCCAGGAGACCTTACCGACGAGCAGGCACAGCACCGCTTCGTCGAACTCGCCAACGGTCACCTGCAGTCCGTCGACGCACTGCGCCATGCAGAGGAGACGCCCCGGGCCGTGTCCGCCGCGATGTCGTCCACCGATCCGACCACGTCGAGGAACGCTCTTGCGGATCAACCGCCGGCTGCGGATCCGACGGGGGCGGCAGGTTGTGGATTTACCACATTTCCTCCAGTACTTCTTCGAGGATGCGGTTCCATTCTGATTCTGGGTCATTCAGTGGGGTGGGGTCGACGGAGTTGACTGCCTCCTGGAAGGTGTCGACCAGGGTTTCGACATCGGCCGCATCGGGGTAGGCGGCTTTGTACGCGTCTTCGAGCTTTCGGAACTCGGTCAGGCAGTGGACGAGTGATGCGGTGTCCCGGTGTGCGCGTTGGTAATCGCGTGCGCTCTCCTGGAAGATGTACACCGCTCCGGAGGAGGGGTCCAGGGTGACGAGGGCTGCGGGCAGGTATCCGAGCACGTGCCATGTGCGCGACTCCTGCGGGCAGTAGCGGTTGTCGAGGTCGAAGAGGGGCCCCAGTTCGTAGGGGTCCCGTCCTGATCCTGTCACCCCGGCGCGCGAGGTGAAGACCCTGTCGTTCGGCAGTCCCACTGTCCCGAGGAATTGGGCGGTGGCGGAATCCATGCTGCTGTGGGCCTGGATGGGGTAGATCACTACGCCATCAATTCCGTAAAGCTCGGTCAGGTGGGCATGCGTCACCGGGTAGTTCATGCTTCTCATCCTACTCTAGCTCTTACCGTGGGCCTTTTTGAGGTCATTCATGTATTGCTTGTGTTCCTTGCCCTTCTCAGTGCTGAACTGGTCGTAGTTCGCGGCGTGGGTCACCTTGAGGTCTGGATTGGCCGACTTGAAGTAGTGGTCCAGCCATCTGTTGCATTGCGGGTTCTTCTGGCAGGGTTCTCGTTCCGTGAACATTTCTTTGAGGCCGGATGCGTTGCCCGTGTGGAGCAGAGGGTGGCCGATCGCCTTCTCGGAGTGGAATCCGCCATCGCTGCGTCCGACGAGGATCGACTCCCGCCCGTTCTTTGGATCGACGTATTTTCCTGCGGCGTAGTTCTTTCCGCCGTAGTAGTCGTGCGCTTTGCGGGCCAGTTGGGTGGCTTGGGCGAGCTCGCTGCTATTGGGGTCGATCTTCTTTGACGTTACGGTTCCGGTGTGGTCGCCCGGAGTGTTCCATTTGCGCTTCTCTGAATCATTGACGGGTCTCCATACCTTGCCGTCGGTGGAGATGTTGGCAAGGTTGAGTTTGTCCGTCTCGTCGAGGCCCTTCCGTTCGATGGTTCCGGTGGGCAGGACTCGGTCCACGGTGCCGTCGGCGTTGAGGAGGTAGGTGCGGACCTCGTTGTCGCCGTGATCTCGGCAGTTCTCGAACTCGCGCTTGCGTCGGTCTTCGTGGTCCTTGTGACTTCCCTTGCTCGCGTCGATCTTGCCGCCGTGGTCCTTGAGCGTCTTGACCATGTCGTCGGACTTCTTCTCGACCGCGTCCTCGGCCTTGTCCATGACGGTGGCGAGTTTGTGGAAGCGGCTGTCCTTGCGGACAGATGTCTTGCGCTGGGAGCCGCCGCCGGTGAAGTCGCCCTTCTTCTTGTCGAAGTTGGTGGCGGTCTTCTGGTAGTCCCCTGCCGCGCGTTCGAACTCGTCGAACTCGATGACCAGGTCCTGGGCCGTGCCCGCGCTACCTGAGGCCATGACGTCGTAGGTGCCGCTGCCGGGCTGGTTCGAGAAGAGTTTGTCGAGCTCTGAGAGGATCTTGCTCTCGATCTTGTCGGTGACGATCGAGGTGATCCGGTCGATGGCCAGGTCGATGGCCTCCTGGATGATCAGCCGTGCGGCAGCGATGACTCCGGCCGACACCAGGCCGCTGAGTCCCGCGGTGAAGAACATGCCCACGACGCCGGCGGTCGCAGTCGCGGCGGTGGCGGTGAGCTTGGCGATGATCGCGGTCTTGCAGCCGGCGATGAGCCCAGCACAGTCGTCGAGCGCGTCGGCCAGGTCGTCGCACCCCTTCGCGAACGTCCCCAGGTCCCGCGTGGTGAGCCCGCCCCAGCGGCGGTCGATGGCCTGGACCGTGTCACCCTTGCTCTTGCCCGCGATGATGTGCGAGCAGGCGTTGTTGCCCTCCTTGACCGCGTCCCGGATGCCCTCGGACAGATTCCTGTAGTCCTTGGCCGAGGCCTTGACCTCGTCCTCGTCGATCTGCGGCCAGTCGATGCCGATGAGGTCCAGGACCTCAACCAGGTCGTCGGGCAGCCGTATCCCCAATGTGTCCCCCCGTCATGGACCAACGGTCCAGCCTCCGACGAGCACTGAATGATCGTCAACTCCGTCTGGGTGAGGAGGCTGTGAAATCAGACAGTCCCGGATGCTTCAGGAGGTCGCGGAGTCACCGCGTGGTGTGCCGTGCTGGGGAGTGAGGCAGATCAGGGCCTCGTCCGTTCCGATCAGAACGCGTTCGTCGCCGATGAGGGTGACCGCTCGGACGGGCGAGCCCGAGCGGAACGTGTGGAGGGTGCCGTCGTCAAGACCGTGGAGGGACACCACGCCGTCGTCCCAGGCCACTGCCAGCTCCGGCCCGCGCGCTGTGTCGGCCGCGTCGAGGGACACCACGGAACGGGAGCGCTGGACAACGGGTGTGCTCTGGGGCGCGTGGCCGGGTGCCCAGGCTCGGACAGTGCCGTCCGCTCCGCCGCTGTAGAGGAGCGGCAGCGCCGCGTCATGGTCCAACTGCAGGCGGAACGCGGTGAGGGCCGTCACCTGCCCGTGGTGCAGATCCGCTTTCCCGTGCACGTCACCGAAGACCCGCACCGTGCCCTGAGCGTCGCCGATCGCCACGATATCGGTGCCGCGCTCTGCCGTTCCCCAGGCGAGAGACGTACCTGTCTGCCCCCGCAGCATCGTCACGAGACGGCTGCCGCCGGTGGGTCTGGCGTCGAGGACTGTCTCGATGGCGGATTTGGCGGGCCGGGCGGCCCAGGTCGTGTCCGCGTGAACACGGCCGTTGCGGTCGAGCAGCAGTACCGTGCCGTCTTCCATCACCGACATCGCCGCCGGCCGTCCCTGTTCCCAGGGCCAGCGTCCCCGTGCGGTGGCGTCGGCCACGTGAACCGTCCGTGCGGTGCCGTCGTGGCCGGCCACGATGAGAGAGCCCGACAGCGGCCCCCGCCCCAGGGCCAGTCCGGTCACCGGTCCGGGCCAGGGCGGGGTCAGGTCACCGCGGACTCGGCTCCACTCCATACGCCATGGCGCCTGGGAGGCCAGGTCCGACAGGACGGGCGCCAGCCGGGGGTCCGCGTGGTCTCCCAGGGCGGTCAGGAGGAGCAGAGCCCGCGAGGCTGGTGACGACTCCCCGCCCAGTGCCTGCCCGGCCCGCAGCCACGCGTCACGGAGCCCTCCGTGACCGTGCTCGCGCTCCTGTTCGTAGGCGACGGTGACGGTCCACGGGTCGGCCTCGCAGACGGCCCTCGGGTCCGAGAGATCCACGACCGCGACGTCGGCGGACGACGTGATCGCGTCACTGCTGTCGGGCCGGGCTGCCCGCCACTGCTCGTACCGTGCCCGGTCGGTCGACCACGCACGGTCCAGGTCCAGTTCCGCGCACCCGGTTGCTGCCAGAAGGCGATGAACGGGGCTGTGGGAACGGCACTCGACAATCAGCCGCAGATGCGGCAACCGGACCAGGGCGAGCGCTAACTCGGCGATGTCCTCGCCGGGAAGACCGGGCAGGACGATCACAGTGCGGCGCGGGTCGTTCCCCAGCGCCGCCACGAGCTCTCCGGGCGCCCGCGCCACCACCCCGAGCTGGTCGGCGAGGGACCACACAGTGCCGCGCAGACTGTCCTCCGCGAAGGGAACGACCGCGTGGACGGCGCGTTCGGTCGCGGCCCCGTGCCGGCTGCCGTGCTGGACGAGCCAGGCGAGCAGGGTCGACTTTCCGCACCCTGTCGACCCGGAGACCAGACACAGGCGCGGGGCGTGCGGATCGGCGAGCCAGCCCAGCAGCGCCGCGGCAGCCGGTTCCCGGCCGGCGGCGGGGCGATCCCAGCGCATCAGTGATTCCTCGCCTGCTCGGCGGCGTGGATGATCAACTGCTTCAATCCCTCCTCACGGGAGGCGGCCGTGTCCCCGTAGTCGAAGCTGTGGGTGAACTCCGCCTGCGGGAAGGCCTTCTGCATCCACACCGCGCAGTAGTGGCCCGGCATGAGACACGGCTGAAGCTCACTGTAGACACGGCGCACCTGGGCCGGGTCCACGCCGGCGCCGGACAAACGGGTCCAGATGATCTCCTCCGGATGTCCCAGTCCCGGCCCGGTGGCTTCCGTGACCACCTGCCGGGTGCCGATACCGTCGACGTACTCAAATGCCGCGGAGAAGGGGAAGTTCAGGGTGTGTCGCATGTCGTCGAGCACGCGGGGCCACCACGCCTCGCGTTCCTCGAACGCCGCCGGGTCGATCTGCCGCAGCTCCGTATTGAGGGTCCGGAAGGCGTCGGCCGCTTCCGCCAGCCCTGACGAGGCCGCGATCACGGGCTGGGCCCGGTCCAGGGCCAGCAGGGACGCGTTGAGCGTCGAGACATCTGTGCTGACGAACATGTCGTCCACCATGTCCGCGAGCACCACGGCCTGAACCGCGCCGTCGGGACGCACACAGAGGTCAGCCAGGCCATCCGATCCGATCCGCGGCCAGGACTGCAGCGCGGCCGGCGGTGCGGGCCGGGACGACCGCGCGGCGGCGACGCCCAGCGCGATCGGTTCATCCGGTCCGGGGCTGCGGAAATAGGGAGCCACGGTGCGAGGGACCCCTGTTGTCTCCAACAACGTCCTGGCTGTCACCGGAAGAAGAGAGCCCAGGATATGGCCCGGTTCGAACCGTCGCAGCCCGTCCGGGCCGAAGTGGGCAGCCACCAGGTCAGTGCGATCCGGAGTGGGGGACGACATTGCTACCTCACCAAGAAGGCCGGTTGACGGGACTTCTCTGACCCTAGCTTTCCTATCCGTAAACCCGCGAAGCCCAACGCGACTGATCATCTTCAATACGTCGGTCGCCGTGTTGAGGACTACCTCGGCGAAGTCCCCGCCGGTCCCACTGTCCCACCGCGGACACCTGGCTGTCCCACGTTCCACAGCCCCGCAAGGCCGAATGGGACCGAAACCCTGGTGTTAGCCCGGAATCTGTCGACCGCCACCGACCAGACCTGTTCCTCGGCAGGCTCGGCCCACTCCAATTCCGACTCTTGATCCTCGCCGTCTTCAGAACGCTCCCTGCTTGCAAGCCCGGCGAACGCGGCCTGCTCGGCGGCACGGTCGGCGGCTGGAGCTCCGAGAAGCAGCGCGACCCCCTGGCGAAGGAGCAGCCCACCTCCTTCCAACACGGCGAGAGCCCGGCCAATCCGGTGCCAGCTGATCCCTGCCTTCGCAGCCGCCTCCACCGCCGGACACGACACCTCATGAACCGCCATCACCAGCCGCTCGACCGCCGCGAACGCCAACGCCGGATCTTCTGCAACCTGGCGTCGGAACCACTCCAGCAGCACGTCCTCCGCAAGCTGATGCACCGGCGGAAAGTCCCGAGTTGTCTCTACGTCCATGCCCACTCAACGAACCGGGACTCACCGAGCAACGACACCCCACTGTCGAATTCCAACCAGCGAGCATCCACACGAGGCTCAGACACAGGCACTAAGCCTTGCCTGACGAACCCGGCTGGCGCGGCGCGCGGAGGAGGTCAGTGGCCGGTGGGTGGGGAGGTTCCGGCGACATGGATGCTGTGGGACGGGAGGGCTGGCACAGCAGTTCGTTCCCGGACGGGTCGTAGGACCACTGGGCGATCGTCGCGGTCGCCGTGAGCCGGTCGAGCAGCGGGCCGAGCGCGGAGGGCGCGATGCCGCAGGCGCGGCTGAGGCGCTCTGTCTCGGCGCGGATGTGCGTCTGGCCGGGGGAGTGGTGCGCCGCTACGGCCAGCGCGGTCAGCCGGACCTGGGCCGGGGAGTTCCTCAGCGGCAACTGTGAGGCCGTGCGCTGGGCCCAGTCGGCGGCGCGCACACGGTCGGGACGGCCGGGCGGGTGCGTCATCACGTCGATCAGTTGTGCGGTGAAACAGCGACCGGGAGCGGTGTGCTCGTCCACCCGGTACAGCCAGCGGTGCTCCTCCAGTTCCCGCCAGGGGGCGGGGGAGTGACCGAGACGCATGCCGCGCAGCAGTCCGGCGGGCAGCCGCACCTGCCCGTGGCGGCCGGAGCGCAGCGCGCACTGAAGGGCCAGCAGGCGTGCCTCCGGGCTGATGGTGGGGGGAAGCACGGCCGCGAGGTAACTGAGTGTGTTCTGCACCCGGATCTGCGCGGAAGGGTCCCGTGGACGCCGGGTCCGTGTCCGGCGTCCGGCGGGGGGATCGGCCGGGGCGGCGGTGAGGATGGTGTCGGGGACGGCAGCCGAGTGCGGGGTGGCCGTGGCGCAGCCGGCACAGACGTCGGACAGACGCCAGATGCGGCCGCCGTGCTCGCGCGTCAGGACCAGCAGAACGGGACCGGCGCAGCCGCGGTGGCGGGGATGCCAGCGGCAGCCGCGTTCGTGGCACTGGCAGACCCGCAGGTGGGTGGGGACGATGTCGCGGCGGGCGTGCCGGGCCAGATGAGCCAGAGCCGCGGGCCGGGCCGAGACGGCCGGGAGCGCCTGGCCCTCGGGAGCGCAGCGCGGACAGTGGAGTACCGGGCCGCCCGGTCGGGGGCGTAACTCCACGACCCAGGTCCGGGGCACCGGTGGGGTGATGGTGCACAGCCTCATGGCACGCGCGTTCCTCCCGACGACGGCGCGAAGCCGGTTCTGCCTCCCGCGGACGGGGGAGACGGGGTGATCGCCGACACCGTAGTGCAGACCTCTGCCCTGTCGTTCAGGACGGCCACCTGCGGAAATAGGGCAGAGGTCTGCACTGACAGGGCAGGCCTCTGCACCGTCGGATGGTGGAGTGACGATCTACCCGCCCGACCCGAACCTCACCGCGCTCCGCCTGGAGCTCGGGCGGCTGCGGAGCGTCCGCGGGTGGAGCTACGACGAACTGGCCAGCCGAAGCGGCCTGGCGAGACGCACGCTCATCGAAATCGAGCAGGGCCGCACCATCGGCTCCCTCAAGACCTGGCACGCTCTCGCCCACGCCCTGAACGTCCCGGTCGACCATCTCCTTCTCACTCTCTGCGAAGGACACGAACCCCCCGCCGAACCGGCCAGCTGACCGGACGAAGACCCGCCCCCGCGAACCACCCGATCCGGCGACCAGCCCCACACGCCCGTACGAGCATCCGCCCACACGTTCGTACCAATGGGGCTGTTCGGGCGACACCGGGAGCGAGGCCCCCCAGCACCGGCGCGCCTGCCTGCCACCGTCACCGCCATGTGCACTTCCCCCGCCCCCGGCCACCACCGGGACCGTCCCCCGGCACTCCGCCGCCACCCCCGCACCCTGCAGATCGCCGCCCACAGCCCCAGCCGGCTCCTGCGCACCGCCCAAACCGGCCGCTGCCGCCACTGCGGCAACCCCATCGACTGGTACACCCGCCCCGACCGCCGCCCCATCGGCCTGCACCCACGCGAGCTGACCGCCGCCGCCGTCCCCCCATCCTGCCGCTGGCACGTCTCCTCCGGAGTCGCCCACCCCGCCGCAGACGGCAGCCCCTGGTGCCGAATCCTCCACACCACCCTCTGCCCCGCGAACGAAGCCACCACCGACCTCACCCCCCAGCTCACCGAACTGCGCCGACACCTCGCGACCCGCACCCGCGCACTCCTCGACACCGGAGCCCTCACCCCGCCCAACGACACCCCACCCGCGCCCGATCCGACCTGCAGACCTACCCGGCCCGTACTCCAGATCCTCTACGGCCGCTACCTCGCCGCCCACCCGATCGACGCCATCCAATGCGTCGCCCAAACCCGCCGACGCACCCGCTGCTCCCAGCCGGTTCTCACCCCCGGTACGTCAGCCGGTGTCTGGAAGCTCATGCCGGCCACAGCCGCCCGCGGACAGCTGGCGCTCCCCGCAGCCGACATGGCCGTCTACGACCTCACCCACCTGCCCTACGACGAGCAGAGGCGCTGGCGCACCCAGCGGTGCCCGGCGCACGCGGCCACACCCGGTGCCGCCGACCTCGCCCTGGCGGACTGGGAGTCCTTCGACCCACTGCTGCACCACCGACACATCCACCCCCGCCTCCCCACAACCACCACCCCACGACACCCGTACACCCCCTGACACACTCCCCGCGCCCGTTCCCCCGCGCGAACAAACCGTTCCCCGGCGCGGAACCACCCGGCACTCCCTGCTGGTCCGAACGCGCCGCACCCCTCTACCAGCACCCCCTCCACCTCCTGGGAATACCACCGTGCTGATCCCCACCGACGAACAGACCGCCGCCGTCGACGCCTTCCGCGCCGGCCACCACCTGGCCCTGCAAGCGGGATCCGGCACAGGAAAAACCAGAACCCTCATCCTGCTGGCCTCCTCAACCCCCCGCCGCGGCCGCTACCTCGCCTTCAACAAAGACATCGCCCGCGACGCCGCCACCCGATTCCCATCCACCGTCGCCTGCAAAACCGCCCACGCCCTCGCGTTCGCCACCGTCGGCCACCGCTACGCCCGCCGCCTGAACAGCGCCCGCCAGCCCGGCTGGAAAACCGGCCGAGCCCTCGGCATCACCCAAGGCATCCGCATCGGCGACCGCGCCGTCACACACAAAGCTCTCTCCGACACCGTGCTGCGCACGGTCGCCTGTTACTGCCACTCGGCCGACCGTGCCCTCGACCGCCACCACATCCCGCGCCTCCGCGGCCTCGACACCCCCGCCCTGCACGCCCAGCTGGCCTCCGTGGTGCTGCCGTTCGCCCGCAGGGCCTGGGCCGACATCAGCGATCCCGACGGCGGGGTGGTCCGCTTCGAACACGACCACTACCTCAAGCTCTGGGCCCTCACCGAACCCAGGATCGACGCCGACTTCCTGCTCCTGGACGAGGCCCAGGACACCAACCCCGTCCTCGAACAGGTCTTCACCGCCCAGCGTGACCACGCCCAGCTCGTCATGGTCGGCGACTCGGCCCAGGCCATCTACGGCTGGCGCGGCGCCCGCGACGTCATGACCGGCTTCGACGGCCAGCACCTGTCCCTGTCCCGGTCCTTCCGCTTCGGCCCCCGCCTCGCCGAGGAAGCCAACCGGTGGCTCGAGATCGCACGAGCCCCCATCCGCCTCACCGGAACCACCTCGATCCCGACCGAAATCGCCCCCGTTCACGAACCCGACGCGGTGTTGTGCCGGACCAACGTCGGAGCCGTGACCCAGGTAATGAAGTACCTCGCAGCCGGACATCACGTGTCCTTGGCCGGGGGAGGCGGAAGCCTGCGCACCCTGGCCATCGCCGCCCGCGACCTCACAGCGGGACGCCGACCCTGGCACCCCGAACTCCTCCTCTTCCCCAACTGGGGCGAACTGCAGGACTACGCAGAACACGATCCCGCAGGCGCCGATCTGAAACCATTCGTCGACCTCATCGACCAACACGGCCCCGAAGCACTCCTGCACGCCGTCGACCGGCTCTCCCCGGAAGCCGACGCCGACGTCACGATCTCCACCGCCCACCGGGCCAAGGGGCGAGAGTGGGCCACCGTCCTGATCGCCGGAGACTTCGAACCGCCCAAACCCTCCCGCCAGCAGCCCGGGAACGGCCAATCTTCCGGACCCTGCCCGATCAGCGACAGCGAAGCGCGCCTCGCCTACGTCGCCGTCACCCGTGCCCGCGACCGCCTCGACCTCGGCGGCCTGTCCTGGATCCACGACCACCCCGACGGACATCTCCCCCCGGACCGCGAAGATCAGTAGCGCGGCGGAAACCATCCGCGGCACACACGGGCAACGCACCAGGGCGAAACGCTGATGCCGCAGCCCAGTTGCCGGACCGCGCCGCCGCTGCCTCGAGGCGGACAGCCGGCCCTCACGGCTGGCACGGCCCGGCCCGGCGCTACTGGGCATGTCTCCGCTTCGCGCTGGCGACCGGGGCACACGAGCTGAGCATCCCCGCGTCCACTGATCCCCGATTCGTTTCCGGGTGCCTTGAGCCGAGGGCCGAGGCACCCGCCGTCCGAGGGTGAACCGTTGCACCTTGCGATCGGCGCCGTGGGTGGCTCCGGCCGCCGCGCCACCCGCCCGGTCCCTGCGGCGGTGACGGGTGCGGGTGTCTCTCGTGGCAGCGGCGACGCCGGCAAAGTTCCGGTGATCCGGATGGGGATGGGCGGAGGCCGCCTCTACGCCGTGCTGCCGTAGCCCGGCAATGAGTCCTCATGGCGCTTCCGGCCAGGGGGCAACCGTTCACCCACCGCGCGGCGTCTTTATGTGTCCCGCAGCAGCCCCGCTGCTCCGAGGGAAGTGCAGTCTGCTGAATCATGTTCAATGCAAGGCGCGCACGAGCATGAAGAAACGGTCTACCGGTCACCGGCCTGGGATTTCATCGCCATTTCTACAGGTGCCTGACAAGTGCATTTTTGCATCTGCACGTGCATCTAAGGGGAATGTGGGAGTCCACTTCTGGGTGAATGCCGCCCCCTGGAACGAGGGAGAGGCCCCGGGTGACCGCCTTGACGTCCATGCCCCGTGAACTGCGGTTCCCTTGCAGCCGCTTCATGCCTGGACGGAAATCTCCAAACGCGAACGAATCCTTTTCGCTCAATGCCAGGAAATGATCAGGCCAGATCGCTTCGGTGCCTCGATCTGAACGAATTTGTCAATGATGAATTCGCATGCGTGATCGCCTGAGTTGTTGAATTTTCGCAGGGAAAGAAAGCGGCGACGCGCACCGCGAAGTGTGGTTAACATTTGTGATGTGTGATCCCCGGCTTCTTGCCGGGGCGCGTGCGCAAATGATTCTGGCCCCGGAGTGCCGTCAACACCCGGGGCCAGAGGATCAAGCAATTCCTGAGGAGAACTGATGCTCGACCCTGCGCGCCGGGCGGAAGGCGTACACCTTCCGTCGGCTTCCCGCGAAATTATCATTCCCCCGTCCCCACCTCCCCATACCCAGACTTTCTGTGTCTGGAGTGGCAGGCTGTGCGCCAGCCTGGCCATCGTGGCCGTAGCCATCGCCATGATCCTCACCGGTAGCGAGCAAAAGCTCCCCCAGCCTCTGACCCTGGTGGTCCTGGGTGGACTCGCCGCCCGGTCGACGATGTCCTACCTGCGCGTTCGATCGCGCTGAGCCAGCGGGTGGGGTGCTGCCGGACAGGACGTGTCCCCGGCAGCACCCCACCCCCGACGCCACTCGGCAGGCAACCACGGCGGTAGGCGTTCCTCTGTCCGGGCTGCCCGGATTCCCGCCATTCGGGAGAGAGAAAAGACGTGGGATCATCCAAGCTCAAACCCCAGTACATCCGCTGCAAGTTCTGCAGGAAAAAGGTTCGACAGCACAACGGACCCGGACGACGCAAAACTTACTGCAGCACCCTGTGTCGCGGACGCGCCCAGCGTGAACGAGACCGTGAGGGCCAGCAGAAGCCGCCACGCGCCTGCCCATGGGGACGGGACGTGGCCATCGAACTGCACGCGATCGCGGTGGAACTGGTCGAAGCCGAACTGAACGGCGCGGACCTCCACGCCGTGCTCGCGAAAATCACCCAACTGACCCGTGAAGCGGACTACTACGCCCTCGCCGCCGTCCACGACGCCCGCGCCACAGGACACACCTGGGAAGAGATCGCAGAAGCGGCGGGAGCAGGCACGGACGCGGTCCGGGCCCAGTTCAGCCAGAACAGGACCAAGCGCCTGTTCGCACACCGCGCCCGGCAAGAACGCCCCGGCTGGACCCCCCAGATCGGACGTCGCCGCAAAGGCGCACCCGAGCCGGAAAACAACTCCACCACAAAAACGATGATGCCGACGAAGAAACTCGGCTCCGCCCTGTCGTACCTCCAGCGCATGTCCGACGTACCCGTGGGGGAGGCCGCCCGACTTGCCGACCTCTCACCCTCGTACCTCTCCCGCATCCTCGCCGGGGAACGGCTACCGGCATGGCCCGTGACCCACATGCTCACGACCATCCTCGGCGGCAGCCCCGAAGAGGTCCGCCCCCTGTGGGAAAGCGCCTCCGGCATCCGGCACCCGACCCGCCAGGACGAGGACAACGCCGTACGCCGACTGCACGCCGCGCTGCGCGGTCTGCACCTCGCCGCAGCCCGACCCAACACCGACTCCCTCGCCAAGGGGACGGGCCTGTCCGCCGAACTCCTCGACGCCGTCCTGAAGGGCGACCACGTACCCGACTGGCCGACCACCGCCCTCATCGCCACCCGGCTGACCGCGGACCCCGCCCTCATCAAACCTCTGTGGGAGGCCGTGCACTACGCCTTCCTCGCCTCACGCGAGGTCTTCCCCGCAGGAGGAATCCCCTTCCAGGACCTGGCACCGAACGACCCAGACGATCAGACCGGCCCGCCCCGCCCCCACAGCTGAACCAGGTCCCCCCAATCCGGCAGCACCGGAACAGGAGGCGGCCATGGCCGTCACAACACTGTTGCCCACCTTTGCCCTTCACCTCCTCAGCACACCCACCCACCACCAACGTCCAGCGGCCTCAGCCACCCTCGAAGCCTTCACCCAGTTCCATCACGACCGCTACCTGCGCTACGCGCGTGCCCGTCTGGACGATCCGGCCGCCGCAGCCACCGCGGTCGCCGAGACGTTCACCGATCTCTCCGTCGTCTGGAAGGAGATCCTCAGCAGCCCGAGCCCGGCGGCACTCGCGTGGCGCATTCTGCGCCACGCGGTGGAACGCCGACCCCGCGCAAGTGACGGCGAACCGGCCGGCCCCGCCTTCACCGCCGAACAGGCAGACGCCATGCTCCTCCACGGCCACCTCGACATGCCCGTGGCAGAAGCCGCCGATGTGATGGGCATCGACGACTCACTCCTGCGGGTCCGTCTCGCCTCCGCCCAGCGACTCCTGTGCGCCCGGTCCCGGGAGAGCGGCGCGGCCACGTAGCGTGCCCCTCTCCATGAGGTGCGCGGAGCGCGCATTTTCTCTGCGCCATGCGGACGATTTCCCTCCACTGCGCGTCCCTCAAAAGCGGGATGGCCTCAGAACTGACGCCCCGTCTAAGATGGAGGCTTCCCATATCCGAACGGGTCTGTGACCCGTGCGCAGGGGGGCTGATGGACAGAGGAGAGAAATCCGATTCTCACGCGATCGACATCACCACCGCCAGCGTCGCCCGCATGTACGACTGGCTGCTGGGCGGTATCGAAAACTACGAGGCCGACCGCCAGGCATGCGGTGAACTCCTGAAGATCGCGCCGAGCACCAAGGCGCTGGCACTCAACAACCGAAGCTTCCTGCGCAGGGTCGTGAGGATCCTCGCTCAGGACTACGGGATCCGGCAGTTCATCGACCATGGCTCCGGGCTCCCCACCCAGGACAACGTCCACGAGATCGTCCAGCGCATCGACCCACAGGCACGCGTCGTCTACATCGACAACGACCCCATCGTTCTCGCACACGGGCGCACCGTACTGGAGGAGAACGCCCTCACCACGGTCGTTGACGAGGACATGCGGGACACGGACCAGATCTTCAATCGTCCCGAAGTGCGCCGGCTCATCGACTGTGACCAGCCCATCGCCGCGCTGTTCGTGTCGGTACTGCACTGCATCGACGATGACGAGGCCGCCACCCTGATCCGCCAAGTCGCGAACAAACTGCCCCACGGCAGCTTCATCGTCATCTGCCAACTGGTCAGCGACCATTCGCATGTCCGCGAGGACGCCACCCGCCTCATGCAGGAGGCCACGGGCGGAAAGTGGGGCAGGGTCCGCGAACGCCAGGACGTCGAACGGTACTTCGAGGGCTTGGTGATAGAAGACCCTGGCCTCACAGACGTCACTCACTGGCGGCCCGACAACGAAGTCGTACCCCGCCAGCATGTGGACGACTGGATCGAATGGGGCGGTCTCGGACGCGTGACTAAAACCTGAACATCGGGGCCGCCGCCTCAGCCGGCGGCGGCCTGTGCGGCGTACCGTTGAATCCATTCGTCCAGCAGCGTCATACAGTCATCCCAGCGCGCGCATTTCAGCCGTGCCTCGGTCAGGACAAGCCGGTACTGCTCGACCAGGGCAGGCTTGGTCACATACAACGCGCTGTCCATGTGTTCCACATAGACCATCTCCGCAGGGCCGCCGTCACGGAACCGCAGGTGAGTGATCGGGTAGGACGGTGCAATATCCGCACCGTGCTCGAACCGCAGAATCCGTACATGGATCCCAGAGCCCACCTCCACCGACCGCAGATAGCGCAGTTGCTCCGCCATCACCGCCGGACCGCCCGTCGGCCGGTGAAGCACTGCTTCGTCAAGCACCGCGACGACCGTCGGCCGCTGATTCCCGCGCAGCAGCCGCTGGCGGTGCTCCCGTAACTCGACCCGCATCCGGATCTCGCGCTCGTCTGCCTGCGGCAGTCCGGCCCGGACCACGGCGCGGGCGTAAGCCGGCGTCTGCAGCAGGCCCGGCACCAGATGCGTTTCGTAGATGATGATGTCGGTTGCCGCGATCTCCAGATCTATCAACCGTCGCAGCCAGCTCGGTGTCACGTCGGTGTACTGGTTCCACCAGGCACTGCTCTGTGACTGCTGCAGCAGCGTGTCGATCTCCCGCTGCTGTTTGGTCGTCACTCGGTAGAACCGGGCCAGATCCAGGACATCCTGGGGCTTGGGCGGGCTCTCCCCACGCTCCAGGCGGCTCATCTTCGAGATAGAAGCGCGGATGACCGGGGCGACATCCTTCAGCCCCAGACCTCGCTCCTTGCGATAACGCCGAAGGCTCTCGCCCAGGATGCGACTTGCTGCCTCCCGGCGGGGGTCTTCCAGACGATCCTTGTCGCCGGCGTCATCGGAAGGCACCGGTGCTGGATGGCTCGCAGACATACGGGCTCCAGAGAGGGAACAATGGTCCAGGACAGTGTTCCAGGACGGAACCCGCGTGTCCGCCGATTCCCCTCACGAGTCAGGCTCTGACCGGCCCTACGAGCCGGTCGAACTCATCACCCTTCACACCCGACAGGAACGCTGCGATCTCCTCGGGGGAGAACACCAGTGCTGGCCCAGCCGGGAAGCGTGAATTCCGCAGAGCCACGTACCCGTTGGGAAGTGCGGCAGCCTCCAGGCAGTTGCCCGTCGCTGTGCTCGCACTGCTCTTGAACCATGCCGCATCAGCGATGTCGCATGCAGGGACACCGTTGTCGTACTGCATCATGACCCCTTTCGCCTCCGTACCAGACGCCCCACCGGGCTCGCCCGGGACGGGTGGCCCGCACGCATGTT
The DNA here is from genome assembly GCF_044333555.1 of Streptomyces sp. NPDC020965. Taxonomy (NCBI): domain Bacteria; kingdom Bacillati; phylum Actinomycetota; class Actinomycetes; order Kitasatosporales; family Streptomycetaceae; genus Streptomyces; species Streptomyces sp. NPDC020965. Next base: position 50,013 of record NZ_JBIRRE010000013.1, on the reverse strand, counting down.
CTAGCGTGCGTGAAATCCCATATGCAATTGCATGGGCGGTGGGTAGTCGAAATAGTAGGGTCCGAACAGCGCAAATACTCTCCCCCGAAAGAGTGTTCCTGCGGTCCGTTCTCATACCCGTGAAGCCCCCACCGCCTGCCCCTGGCGGGGGCGACAGGAGTTGACAGTGTCGAAGCCCTCCCGGACACCCAGCCCTCTGGACTGGGGGCTCCCCAGGGGCCTGGGCGTCCCTCTCTTCACTGCCCACCGCATCACCCCAGCCCCCGGGACCCTCAGCGCGGCCCGCCGCTTCACCCGCCACACCCTCAGCGCCTGGTACCCCACCGCCACCCAGGAGTGGGAGGCGCGCGTCATGGCTGTCGCGGGCGAACTGGTCACCAACGCACTCCAACACGCCCTGGCCCCGGCCCCCACCCAATCGGGCTGGCTCGCACTCCACGGCATCCATCGCGCGCTCGTGTGCGCCGTCCGCGATCCCAGCACAAAACTGCCGCAGCGACACAACCAGGCCCTCGCGAGTGAAGCGGTCCGAGGTCTCCAGCTCATCACCGAACTCAGTGACGGATGGGGGTACCAGGTTCTCGGCAACGACGTCGGCAAAACCGTCTGGGCCCGCATCCTCTGCCGTACCTGAAGGCAATACTCGAAGGCCATTCCGTCACAGGACGGAGGCGTATGTGACGTTCGCATGGGCCGATCGCTGCGGATCGAGGTCCCCGAACCGCGGGCCGGGCGAGACCTGTGTCGGCGGTGAGGTGGTCAGCGGTCGGTAAGGTGCTGTCGTTGTCGGCCTCTACTAGGTTGCAGGCTTCGGTCCTGACGCCGACTCTCATGCCGGGTATGGACGTTAACCATCGAAAAGGGTGTGCCTCAGTAGTTCCTCGAGCCGCCCCGGCAGGATTCGCTGGGCAAGTGCGGTCCTCAGTGAGCTGGCCAGGCTCGGGACGATCAGCATGGCGGCGCAGATGTCTGAGACGACGGCGGTCTGCTCGTTCAAAGCGAAGACGTCCTCCGTTGACTGGTCCATCTGCAGTGCCTTTGGTCTGTGTGACTGAAATCGTTCCAAGTGGATTGACGCGACCGGTGCCCCAGAGGCGGGTCCAGCGACGGATGGGATCTGAGTGCGTAGACAGTGGTGCAAGTTGACTTCGCTGGTCGGCTCCGCGACTCCGCCGAGACCCGGCGACGTCCCGTTGAACTGCGCAGTCTCCGTCCGTTGACGTTTGCCGTCAACTGCTGCTGCCAGAAACCACATCAGCCCCGCCAAGCACAGCTCGGCGGGGCTGATGTTTCCTGCTGAATTCGCCTTCCTGGCCAGTCGGCGGCGAGCGAATCCCAGAGGGCCCGCAAGGTTCCAAGGTTGACGCTATGAGCCCTGATGATGGAGACCGCTCAGAATGAACCGAAGAACCGGTCCCACCAAGTAGGCTCCCCAGAGCCATGGAAACGCAGCCGAGTGACCCCGTCGTAGCGGTTTGTGAGAAGTTCTTCCGGAATTGCGACGTACCCCAATTCGGCAAGAGCTTGCTCTGCCTTCTCAAGGTCACTCGCGTCGAGTTCACCCTCAGCGCGCGCTTCGTCTGTACTCAAGAAGGCGCCAGGGTTATCGGCCGCAACCATCGTCAAAGGCTTGAACCTGCTCGCCAGGAAAACGATCCTCGTTCCGCAAACCGTGGCTTCTCCCGGGACTTCGATTCGTCCGTATTGAGCAGAATCCTGGATGTCCCGATCGATTCTACAACGCGTCGAGAAGCGAGAATCAACCTGCGCAGCGAGACGGTCGAATGAAGCTGCAGTGTCGGCTGGATTGTAGTCAGCTGGCGCTTCTAGCCATTCGGGATCGTCCAGACGATGCAACATTTCCATCAGATTCGCATCTCTCTCCATGATCCTCCAATCATCGAAAATGCAACACTCGGACTCGGTTGAACTATTTCCTCAGTTCGGGAACGCTGTGAGTACCTTTCCAGTGAGAGGTTCGTAACGCACCAGAATTCTCACCCCTCCTGAGGTCCCGACCACATCCTGAACCGCAGGTGCGCCCTTTCTGGTCTTCAGGGTTCTCTCGGCATGCACGGCAGATCCTTGGTACCAGGTCCTTTGGCTATTTGGACTCGTCACCACGTCAGCAACAGCATCCAGAATCTGGTCATCAGACCACCCCTTCGGGAAAGCGTCTTTACCCCCAGCCCCCGGGTATCTGTGACCATCAAGGATGTGATCCGACCTATTGTCACCGATCAGCTCCCGGCCAATTCCGCAGTTGCTGTTGTGGACGAGGACCGGCGTCTCGCCCGCCAGCACATAGTACGTGCGGAAGTCGGCGACGCTGAGGTCGTACATGCGCTCCGACCCGGCGCGACGGTCGACAGCCTCAATTGCGGCCGGTTGGCCGGTCGCCGTGGCGAGGCGGCTCTGTTCTGTGAGGGCGCCCGCTGGTTTCCAGGATTGGGTGGTCGTGTCCCAGAAGGGGTGGTGTGCCGTGGTCTTGAGGACTGCCGGATTTTCGTCGTCACCTCGGACGCGAAGGTCGATCAGGTCGTTGTCGAGGTGAACCAATTCGGCTGTGACGGTTTGTGCGGTTGATATGCCGGTTTCGGGATCGGTGGCGAGGACCTGGTCGCCGGCTTTCACGTCTTCGATGGGTTTGGTTGTTCCGTCGCCCATCAGAACGAGGGTGCCTGCCGTGAAACTGTTGCCGGCTGCCCCGACGAGGCATTGGACAGGGACGGCCTTCCCACGCTTCAGACTGGCTTTGATTCCCTTGAAGATGATGCTGCCGACTTTGCCCACTCCGGCGCCCGCTGCCGCGACGACGGCGTCCCCTAGGGCGCGTTTGCAGCTGCCGCCTCCCTCTCCCTGGGCGCAGTCGGCAGCGTTCCTGAGGCCGAGGATTTCAAGGATGTCGGCGTCGGGCGTTGATCCGAACCAGCCGAGCTTTCCCATGATGCCGCAAGCTTCGGTATTTTCGAACCCGCTGCACTTCATGGTGCGGGCCCAGTTCTGCAGATTGCTCTGGTAACTCCGGTCGTGGTCGTACATGTTCGGGTAGTCGCGTATCAGTTCACTTTGTGTGGGGAGATACACGCCGGCGATCTCGATGGAATCCCCCTTGGGGCGGATCACCGGTGCCTTTCCGCCGCCGCCGCCCGAGGGTTTGGTACTGCCGGTGTTGCTGCTGGCGCCGGGCTGGTTGGTGTCGGGGCGTCCGGGGTTGACGACGCCGTCACCGTTCGGGTCGTTGCTGGGGCAGTCGGCCATCATGCCGGGGCCGCAGCCGATGCCGAGGCCGGTGGGGTCGGTGAAGGTGAGGGGGTTCTGGGCGGCGTAGGTGTAGCCGTTGAGGGTCTGGGGCTTGTCGAGTTCCAGCAGGGGGTCGACGCTGATGAAGCGGCCGGTGGAGGGGTCGTACTCGCGGGCGCCGAGGTGGGTTAGGCCGGTGGTCTTGGTGTCGTCGGTGCCGCCGACGAAGCCCTTGGTGCCGGGCCAGTTCGCGGGCTGGGTGCCGCGGGTGCCGCCGAACGGGAGGCTCCGGCGGTGGGTGAGCTGCTGTGTGGCGGCGTCGGTGGCGAGCTGGGCGGTGCCGTGGTGGTCGGCCAGGGTGAAGGAGAAACTGCCGTCGTTCTCCTGGACGGCCTGGTGGCCGCCCCCGACTTCGACGTAGCGGGTGGCCTTCGGGGTGGTGGACCCCTTGGTAAGGGTGATCTCGGTGCTGCCGAGGTAGAGCGTGGTCTCTGTCGGAGTGCGGCCGATCAGCCGGCTGCCCTCGGCGTCGTAGATGTACTGGGTGATTTTGTCGGGCCCGGTGGTGACGGGTTCGGTCACCTTGGCGAGGTGGCCCTCGGCGTCCCAGTCGAGGTTCTGGGTGACACCGTTGACGGTGCGGCTGACGATGCTGCCCGCTTTGTAGGTGAAGGAGTCCTTCGGGGTGCCAACCGGCCCGGCGCTGGACACCGAGGTCAGGGTGTGCGGCTGGGGCTCGCTCTGGGCGGGGTATTCGTAGGTGCGGGTGAGGTCCTTGGCGGTGTTCCCGGTGGTGTCGTGGCGGGTCTCGGTACTGCGGGCGCCGACGGTGTTGTAGGTGTAGGAGTGCCAGTAGGGTGCGGGCCCGCCGATCGCGTTGGCGCTCGGGCTGGCGGCGCAGGTGGTGGTGGGCTGGGTCCACGCCTGGGTCAGGCGGCGGGCCCAGTCGTAGGTGAAGCACTGGTTGTCGGTGCCGGAGCGGGACACGTCCGAGACGGACCGGACGTTACCGGCGTCGTCGTAGCGGTAGGTGCTGGACTGGTCGACCCCGGCGACGTCCTGGCGGTCCACACGGGTGGTGGACAGCCGCTGGCTTCCCCATTCGAACCCGTTGGTGACCCAGGTCTTCTTGCCCCCGTCCCGGAGGAGCTCGTGCTGGAGCGGCTTGCCGGTGAGGCTGTAGCTCGTGGTGCCCTGAACGCCCTGGCTGTCACTGATGGCGATCGGGCGCAGAGTCGCGTCCTCGTGGGTGAAGCTGACGACCGACGCGGGCAGCGCGCCGGCGGCCGGGTAGCCGACGGCCTGGACGGCGCCGGAAACCTTGTAGGACGTGCTCGAGTCGTAGGTCCCGGCCAGTTTCCCTTCGGTGGCCGGGATGGTGACGGAGGTACGCAGCGGCCGGTAGAGCCGGTCGAGGAGCTCGACCTGGGAGGAGTAGGCGTGACCGTTCTCGTAACGGGTGGTCTTCGCCAGATGGCCCTTGGCCCCGGCGATGGTGTCGTACGTCCACTCGGCCCGCTTGGGCCCGGTGGCCGAGTCCTTGCGCAACTGGGTCTTGCGGCCCAGCCCGTCGTAGACGCTGGCGAGGGTGACCTTGGTGGCGTCGTTGTACGAGGTGAGGACCTGGCCCCGGTCGTCGTACGTCTTGGTGGTGCTGCCGGCGTCCGGGTCGCTGCTGGTGGTCTGGCGGCCGAGGAGGTCGTAGGCGTGGGTCCAGCTGCTGCCACCGGGATCGGTGACCTTCTGCAGTGCTCCGCGCGGCGTGTAGGCGTAGGCGGTGGTGTCGTAGGGGGAGTCGGCGGTGGGCTGGTGATGCTGGCGCAACTCGGTGGTCTTGCCACGGGCGTCGGTGAGCGTGGTGGTCGCCGTGCCGCCGGTGGGCGGGATCACGGTGGTGCGGTCGCCACCGTGAATGGTTTTGGTCGTGGACAGGACGGTGCCGCCGTCGCCGTTGCCCGCGATCTCGCGGTGCTCGGTCTGCCGGCCCAGTCCGTCGTAGGTGTAGCGGCTCTGGGTCTCGACGCTCAGCGCGTTGTCGGGCTGGAAGAGCCGCGTGCTCGGCGCGCCGGTGACGTAGTAGGAGGCGAACGTCTTGGAGGTGAGCCCGCGTTCGTCGTAGAAGGTGTCGGAGATCAGGGTGCCGCCGTCGGGGCCGGGCTCCTGGGTCTGGCGCGGGCGGAGGAATCCGTCGTACAGCGCGTACGAGGTGCGCTGGGTGCCGTTGTTCCCGAGTGATGTGGTGCTCACGGCGATGGGGCGTTTGTCGGCCGCCGTGCTGTAGGCGAACTCGAAGTTCGGGGTCTGGCCGGTGAGCCGGTCGGCCAGCCAGACCTTGGAGGAGCGGCCCAGAGCGTCGTAGTCGAAGTTCGTGGCCTTGCCGTTGGCGTCCGTCTGGGTCCGGGGCAGACCGCGCAGCGGGTCGAGCGTCGTGGTGCTGGTCAGCGCGGTCGCGGGATCCGTGGGCTTGGCCGGCGGACTGGTGACCTCCAGGGTGGTGACGAAGCCGGTGGCGGGGCTCCGCTCGGTCTTCGTGGTCCGGCCGTCCGTACGGGGCGTACGGGTGACGGCTCCGGCTGCGGTGACGCGTACGTCGGCGGTCAGATCGGTGGTTGTGACCGGGCGGCCGTAGGAGTCATGGGTGCCGCCGGACTCCAGGTAGACGGCTGTGGTGCCGTCGTACTCCTTGAGGATGGCGGTGGTGGTCGGGAGTCCCTTGGTGGCGACGTCGCCGTACGCCTGGCCGTCGTAGGCGGTGCGTACATCGGTGAGAACGTCGGCCGGCCGGGTGGGTGCGGTGCCGCAGGGTTTGGCGACGGTCTCGACCCGGGAGGGCAGGCCCAGGATGGTGTCGCTGCCGGTGGCCGCATAGGTGGTGCGGGTGCAGGTGTTGTCGGCGATCGTGCTGTGGTTGCCGCGGTCGTCGACCTCGGTGATCCGGCCGGCCACGGTGTCGTAGGAGGTCGCGGTCGAGACGGTGCGCCACTTGACGCCGGCGCCGTCGTCGAGCGAGGTGAGGGACCGTGCCTCCGCGGTGCCGCTGAAGTTGGCGGTGACGGTTCCCCAGTCGCGGACCTTCTTAGCCGTCTCGTGCCGCCAGGGGCGGTTGAGGGTCTTGGCCAGGACCTTTCCCCCGGGGGCCGAGTAGGTCGCGGTCTTGTAGGTGAACCCCGCGGCTGACTCGTGGTCGGTGAGGGGGGCTCCTTCTCCTTCGTCCAGGGTGATCGTGACGTCCTTGACCTGGCCGGCCCGGGTCTTGCGGTCGCCGTCCATGCCGCGCAGGAAGTAGGAGTCGGCCTGCGACTTCATCACCGAGGGGCCGCTGCCCTGCCCGCCGGTCTGGACGCGTACGTGTCCGTAGCCGCGCCACTGGGACCAGGTCTTGTGCTTCTCCTTGGTGAGGCCGTCGTCATCGTCGTAGTGCCAGGCCGCGCCGCCCCGGTAGTCGTACTGGGTGACCTTGTCGGGGGCGCCGCCGGTGCGGTCGGTCTCGGTGAGGGAGTCCACCACGTACTTGTTGAACCACTGGAGGGTGGGATCCTCGGTGTCACTGCCTCCCATGTACTGGGGGAAGCAGCGGGTGGTGTTGGTCTCCGGGGTCGGCAGTGCGGTCCAGCTGCAGGCCGGGGCCGTGTAGTTGACGTCGAGCTGACCGCCGGACTCGTCGGTGACGGTGGAGAGGCGGTCCTTGACGAAGGGGGCGTGTCCGTCGCCCGTTCGGTCGAGCCGGTTGACGAGCTGGGTGTAGCCGAGGGTGGTCTTCGGCAGGGTGATGGCCGGGACGGCGGTGTGTCCGGTGCGCTGGATGGAGGAGAGCAGCAGCTGGTAGTCGGTGTCGGCCTTGCCCCAGTGGTGTGCCAGCTTCCAGGTGTCGACGTCCTTGTAGGCGGCGCCGTCGAGGACCTGGGTGGTGACCTCGGTCATCCGCTTGCGGGTGAAGAACGCGGGGGAGAGGCGTCCTTGGTCGCAGGTTTCGCCGGTGCCGCAGTTCAGGTCCCACGGGGTGTCGTACCAGTGCGCGGCCTGTGTGCTGATGGACGAGCAGTCGACGGTGGAGGTCGGCAGGCACCGTTCGGCGCTGGTGAAGTCGACGCGCGCCAGTGCTTTGGTGCCGTACATGGAGCTGGACTTCAGTCCGTACTCGATGCGGTCGATCGTGCCGCCCCGGACGTAGCGCGTGTTGTCCGCAGACTCCAGGTTGCGGCCGTAGGAGTTGTTCTCTTTGGTGTAGTAGTAGGCGATGGCGTTGCCGTGCGGATCGACGGCGTAGTCGAGGTTCCACCGCCATGCCTGCTGGCACCAGGAGGCAGCGAAGGTCGCCCCGTTGCACTCCTCACCCGCGTCGTCGCCGAAGACAGGAACGGTCCAGGTGGAGTCGGTGGTCTCCTTGCCGTCGGCCCACCCGGGCAGACGGTTGTAGCCGAAGTAGTAGCGGCTTCCGTCAGGCATGGTCAGGCGCCAGTACTCGCCGTCGTTGTCGCCATTGCCGCGGTTGGCCGACCTCAGGCGATCGATCTTGGTGCCGTCGTCCTCACGGAGCTTGAAGGCGTCGGCGCCCACCGGAACCAGTTCACCGGCCTTACCGTTGAACGAGATGAACGCATTGTCATAGGCCCAGCACTGGTCGCCCGGTTTGTGTCCCTGGGCGTTCTTGACGCCGTCGTCGGCGCACGGCTTGTAGCGGCGCTCGATGGACCCGGGCCACAGGTTGAAGCCGTCGCCCACCCAGGAGGACTGGTTGTTGGTGTTCCCGGTGCGGCCGTCGATTCCGCCGGAGGAGTAGGAGAGGCCGACCGTGGGGATGAGCTGGCCGGGGACCTGGGGCACCGGCATCCCGTACGACCAGCTGAAGTCACCGGTGTTGAGGTTGGTGTTCCAGGTCGCCGACGCGGACAGCGCGGTCGCCTTGTAGTCACTGTTCCCGCTCGACGCACCCGCCACCGCGGCCAGGACTGTCGGCGCACCGGCTCGCAAGGCGAGCCCCCCGGCGGTGAGAGTCCGCCGCGCGGTGTCATTGGCCGTCACGACGGGCTTCGCGGAGCGGCAGGCCGCCACGCCCGGGGTGGTCAGCGCACAGGCGGGCAGTTCGACCAGCGTGAGCCGGGAGGCGTAGCCCCCGCCGTACGCCTCGGCGAAGCCGGAGTAGTCGATGCGGGCACGCACACTGCCCTGCGTACCCGCCTTCTCGGAGCGCAGTGTGAACAGCACGCCCTCCACCCCGGCCGCCCGTGCGGCCTGCCGGCTCAGTACCCGCGCCTCCACTGCCCCGGTGGCGGGTTTGACACCTGCCCGGAGCCCGGTGTCCAGCTCCAGCGGCACACCGTCCTTGGCTTCCGAGGAAGCCAAGCCCCTCGCCCCGGCGGTCAACTGGATACGGGTGGTCGCCGCCTTCGGCCACGTCGCGTGCGGCATCCGCCTCGGTTCGTGAGGCCGGACCGCGTCCGCCCGCTGCCCGCCGACGACCCTGGACCCGGCGACCGGGCTCTCAGCGGCCGGAAGATCGGGACGGCCCGAACCGTCGTCCGCCGCGACCGCGGGCTGTGTCACTCCCTGGAGAAGGGTGCCGACCATCACCACGGCCGCAGCCACGGCTATCCGCCGGCGCATCCCGGGGAACGGTCTCATCGATCTGCCGTTGATCATCTCTATCGTGTCCTCCACCGCGTATCCCCGGTCACCGCGTCGCACGCGGAGCAGGGCAGACAAACTCTTGAGCAGACGTCGTCGGGGGCGGCCCGGGCGCCGCGAAAGACGCGCCCGCAGGCCGCCCCCGACAGAGAAGAAAGGGGGGCATCACATACCGGGTACCTCGGTCGGCATACCGCGCTGCCCCACGGCCAACTTGGCGATCTGCGCCTCGGACAACGTGCCCTGGAAGGCCCACAGGTCGGAGACCACACCGGGCCAGAACCCGCCGCAGGTCGCCCCGGTCTTCACACAGCCGACCCGCAGTGACTGCACGGCCGAGAACGTCAGCACATCCTCGGACCACGACGTACGCTCCGCACACTCCGCGGAGTCGGCCACACCATCACCGTCGGCATCGGTACACGAGATCTCCTCGAGTTCACCGTTCACATACAGCGACAGTTGCTTGTCGAAGCCGTCATAGACCAGGGCGAGATGCGTCCACTCGGTGGGACCGAAGAACATACCGTTCTCCACCTGGGTGACGGACGCACTCGAGGCATCCTTGTCGGCCGTCGTGACCCGCCACCGCCCCGGATCCGTCGTCGGCGTGGTACTGGGCTCATACCGCACGGCGAAGGCATTCTGCGCGGCGCCCGGAGCGCTGAGCAGCGTCACCGGCCTCCCGGGAACAGCAGCCGCCTGCGCCCATCCGGTGACGGCGAAGCTCGCGGTGGTGTCCACCGGCATATCGGCCGTTGCGTAGGCGTCGACACCGTCGAGGACCATGCCACCGTCGACCCGGCCGCCCTTGTCCCGTCCCACACGGGCCCCACCATGCAGTGCCATGTCATGCCCCGACGCGGACGCGTCCGGAGTCGTCGCGGGAGAGCCGGACGACTGCTCGAACGTCCACCGCGCCTTGACCAGCGGACGCTGCCGGAACATCTGCTGCACCTCACCGGCCGACACCGGCCGGTCGAACAGCCGTACATCGTCGATCCGGCCCGGGAAGAAGGACCCGGGCTGCCCTCCGTACTGACCCGCCCCGATCTGCACGGGACCGCCCGCGTACCAGTCGCTGCGCAGTGCCGTCGAACCCGCCTTCCGTCCGTTGAAGTAGAAGGTGAGCTCGTCCAGGACGGTGTCGTACACCCCCACGAGGTGCACCCACTCCCCGCCACGTGCCGTGCTGCCCTCCGTCTGCAGGGCACGGACCTGCGGGGCATCCGCGGTGTCGGCCGTGTAGGCCCGCACACCCCACCTGTCGTACGTGTTGGAGTAATACAGCTCGAACCCCGGCCTGTTGACTCCCGCCTGGGTCACGACGACGGCGGCATGGTTCGGCTTGGTCTTCGTCAGCCTGGCCCAGGCAGCGACGGCGTAGCCCCGCTGGTTGTTCAGCATGGGCCGATCCGTGCTGGCGTACCCGGACGTACCGTTCAGCTCCAGTGCCTTGCCCACCACACCCGTGGCCCCGGCCGTGACGCCGCCATGGAGAGCCGCGGGCAGGACCTCGGGCACTCCCGTCAGCTGCGTCGCGCCCGCTGCCTCGTCCATCGCGAAGACGGCCCGCGCGGGACGCCCCGAGCGCAGGGACTCCTTTCCGTGCAGCCGGGTCACCTCACCGGGCGCCAGCGGCTTGTCGAAGATCTGAACCTCGTCGATCGCGCCGGGGAAGAACAACTCCGGTACCCCGCTCGAGGAGCCCGCACCGATCTGCAGACCACGCCGGGCGTCCCACGGCGAGTCGTAGGCGGTGGTACCCGCCAGCTCACCGTCGACGTACAGCTTCAGCTCGTTCTCGGTGGAACTGTGGGTGCCCACCAGGTGAACCCACTCACCCGCACGCACCCCTCCCGCCTGCGCCTGCATGGCGCGCGCAACCGTAGCTCCCGCAGTGTCGGACCGGGACTGGGCGAACGCCCAGCGGTCGTAGGTGGTGGAGTAGTACAGCTGGAACCCGGGGGAGTGGTTGCCCGGCTGCGCCGCGACGATCGCGGTGTTCCCCGGCTTCCTGGACAGCTTCACCCACGTCGAGACGGAGAATCCGGTGTCGGTGGCGACCGTGGGGATCTCAGTCCGCGCGTAGTCGTCGACCCCGTCGAACAGCACCGCCTTCCCCAGCGCGCCCGTCACCCCGGTGGTCGCCCCGCCGTGCAGATCGGCCGTCCGCTCGGCAGCCGTGCCCGCGGCCTGCTGGCTGCCCGACGGTTCATCGAGAGCCCAGGTCACCCGTTCGGGCTGCCCCGCCTTGATCCGGAAACGGTAGCTGGCCGGCGCGGAGGCGTTGCCCGCCGCGTCGAAGGAGATCACTTCGAGGGTGTTCAGCCCGGCCCTCGTCGGAAGCAGCTTGATTGTCCTGGCCGCGCCCTCCGTCGTGGTGACCGTGTTCGCCGACGTCGCACCGGTGTTGAGGCCGTACCAGTACTTCGTCACCTGAGTACTGTTGCCACGCACCTCGAACGAGCCGTACTTGCCGGTGCCGTCCAGCCAGGGATCGTCTGGATTCTCCGGGTCGGAGGCGGGATAGTCCCCCGAGGTGATCGCTGGCGACCTGGGCGCCGTGGCGTCGTAGACGAAATAGCAGGCGGTGGGATCACCGGCCGACGACCATGGCGAGAACTGTGCGCTGTCCCACGTACGGACCTGCCAGGCGATCTGCCGGTTCTGAGGGATCGTCGCCGGCAGCAGGATGGCGAAGTCGGATCCCGACTTCTTGTACCTCGTCAGCCCACCCCGCCACACACCCGCGCCATCGTTCCAAGTGGCCTGGAACTGCACCGCCACCGCATCGCCATCCGGATCACTGATGTTGTTCGCGTAGATCGCGCCAAGACTGCGGGTACGCGGTGCGTCCGCCGGCTTCTTGCAGACACCGCCGTACTCCATGGTCAACTGGGACATCCGGACCTGCGGTGGCGGACGGTTGTACTTCACGCGCAGGTAGGCGTCGTCCGAGAACCGCTTCCACGCGTACGCGTCACTCTCGCTGTCGGCCCGCAGGCCGAACGTCATGTGCGACTCCTTGCCCACACGCTTCTGCACGGCCGCCGTCACGTCGAACTCGGCGTCCTTCGAGGCGCATCCGTCAAAGCCGTAGGAGAACGACGCCGTCCGCAAACGCTCGATCCAGAACCCCTCGGCGTCCTGCTTGTTCCAGGTCGTCTGGTCGTTGATCTCCTTGGTGCGCCACAGTTCCACAGCACGCGCACTGCACGATGCCGACCACGTGTTACGCACCACGAACTCCGCCGACAGCACGGTCTTGCCCGCGAACCGAGAGACCGGAATCTGGTAGAAGAGCCGCTTGGTGTCCTGAGGCTGGCAGTAGGCCCAGCCGCAGTACCCCATCCCCGCATCCGGGTCACCGTTGAACAACCACTGTGGCGACGACGCCCAGTACTTCGACGCCATCGTCCACGACGTCGCCTTCGGCGAATGCCACTGCGGATCGATGAAGACCGGATACACCGTGTCCGGCCCCTTCAGCAGACCGGCATCGGGCCTCAGCACCAACGCGCTCTGATCCGCCGGAATATCCACACCGACCGGCGCCAGTGTGCCCGACTCCCCGGCCCCCGGCTCCCCCTGCCCGCCCAGAACCTGCCCCGGCTGCGCCGCCGGGGCCCGCCCCGCCGCTCTGCTGACCGGCGCCGGCCCCGGGCTGGAGTCCCACATCACCGGCTGGGGCGCCGCGAAGACCACGCCACCCGAGCCCTCATCCACCGCCTCCAGCCCACCACTCGGGGTCTCACGAACGCTCAAACTCCCGCTGCCGAGCCTCAACCGCAGCTCGGCCAGCCTCGGATGCGCCGCAGCCTGGGCCGACTTCACGACCAGGAGCTGGGTGAAACCATCCACCTGCGCGCCGAGCCTCAGATCCACCCCCGGCAGAACCTCCGGATACGTCACGGTGTCACCACGCAACTCGGGGACCGGAAGACTCGTCGGCCACTCCAGCGTCAGATCACGACCCGCCTTGGACATCCTGACCAAGGGCACATCGCCCCCACCGGAAAACTCCAGACCGACGGTCACCGCCCGCGGCGCCACCGTCCCCGCACCCGAACGCACCAGACCGGTATCCACCGGCTGCCACTGACCGTCCACCCGCGCCCGCACCGGCCGCAGATACTCCCGAGCCTCCAGACGGCCGTCGGGAGTGGCGAACACATCGCTGCTCTCCGCCCTCTTGGAGACGACCTCCACCGGCCGGCCGGTGCGTCTGGCCAGATCCACTGCCTCCGTCTCGCTGTCCGCGACCGTGGGCTCGGCGGCTTGGGCCGCAGCCGGGGCTACCGGCGCCTTGTCCCGTACGGCACCGTGCGCGCTCGTCGGGACGAGCAGGCTCACCACCATCGCGCTGGACAGCGCAAGCCCTGCCGCGCCGGCACCCCATCTACCACTCACAGAATCGACACATCCTCCATCAGGAGCACCCGAGGTGTGCTGAACATGATCAATTTAAGGAAATTTAAAGGGACAGTAAGCGCGTGATCACGGACGGTCTAGAGGTCGGCATGCCGACATACCGACCTCATGGGGTGAAAGTCCGCAAGAGCTCAGGTGATGAATGCCACGCGCCGCCCATATTGCGCACAGTGCTGGTGTGCGCATGCACCTCGCGAAATGGCACGAAACCTCCACCGCCGACGGTTCGTTCCCGCGTGCCCCTCGGTGGCACGCCACTCGACCGCGCCCCCGCCCGTCAGCCGCATGAACAACCCAGCGGATCAACCCACCCAGCACCAGAACATATGACGCCCTGTCACGAACGTCCTCACGCTGCGACCATGAGATGCCCCCGAGCCCCTGCCACCACCCGGAGTACCCGCAGTGACAGCACACCGCCACGCCATGATCAGCCTGGTGCTCCTCGTAGGCCTCACCGCATGCAGTCCAGGCCCTGCGAACACCGACCCCGACGACGAGCAAGCAACTCCCGCCCCATCAGCCCTGGCCCCATCGGCGTCCGCTGCCCCGGGCGCGCCTGCGAGCGGTAGCGGGGTGCCTCTGAAGGAGGCGATCGCGTTGCTCGTGGTAGGGGAGGAGAGCCGTTCCGGGTATGAGCGCGATGCGTTCCAGCACTGGATCGACGAGGACGGCGACGGCTGTGACACCAGGCGGGAGGTCCTGCTGGCCGAGGCGACAACGAAGCCCACCCAGGCCGCGCGGTGTGCCATCACGGGCGGTGCGTGGACCTCGTTCTACGACGGGGCCGCGGTCACCGACGCGAAGAAGCTCGACATCGACCACATGGTCGCGCTGGCCGAAGCATGGGACTCGGGCGCCTCCGATTGGACAGCACAGCGACGCGAGCAATACGCGAACGATCTCGGTTCCGAGCGCAGCCTGATCGCGGTGACGGCGAAGTCCAATCGCAGCAAGAGCGACAAGGACCCCTCCCAGTGGCTTCCTCCGGCCGCATCCGCACACTGCGTCTACGCCGCGGACTGGACGGCGACCAAGCTCCGCTGGAAACTCGGCGCAGACAAGACGGAGCAGGCCGCGCTGGAGAAGCTGGCCGCAGCCTGCCCGGACACGCTGGTGGAGTACCAGGTCGCCCCGTAGATGCAAGCGCGCCAGTGCCGGTGCAGGGACGGACGTACACCGACACCGACATCGGATCGGGTCGGCGAGCCCGGAACGGGGAACGAGTCGGACAGGCTCCTGGATCCGGCAGTTGCATCCGCGTCGGAACTCGACCGAATTGGGCAGGCCGGGCTGGCTCACCAATCGTGGCCTTCAGCGGGCTGGCGACGCGATGACGCGGGTCGGAACGTCAGCCGGGCTTGGGACTACACTCGACGGCCGGCGCGACCGGGATCCTCGCTGGCTGGGAAAGCCGCCGTCAGTAAACGATGTGTGGAGGTCTCACCCACCCACGTGAGGCCCGTGGCAAGCGGCGTGCGTGCGGGCCGAACGGGCGGATTCCACAAACTGAGTGCGCAAGGCCGTATAGCCCTCCATGAGCGGGTCGCGAACAAAGCCACCGATCATCCGAGACCAGGCCGGCGGGCAACGGTCGGCGAGCGCGAGAACCCGAGCCGCCTCATCGCTGGGCATGCAGTCACTGTCCTGCAGACAGGACTTCAGGAAGTCCCGATCACTCCACCGTCCCTCTTCCTCCTTGCCTGGCCAGTCGCACAGGAGCCCCCACGCCAGAAACGCCGCTTGGTGGCTCTGATCGTCGCAGATCTCCGCGTTGAGAGGGCACCAGCCGGATTCCAAGGTCTCCACGGCCGAACGGAGCACAGCCCTGTCCAAGGCAAGCTCTTCCAGCGTCCCGCAGTACTCCAGCAGAGCTTTCGCGTGAGGCAGCAAATCTGGCGGAGCCGAAAGCTCCAGCGGTCCGAACGCGGTCTGCACTGCCATGCCGTGCACGGCGAGCTGCGCGCTGCGTTGATCGTGAGCGACGCCAGGCAGATGCCTTACCGAACGCGCCAGAGCATCAGCCGCGCAGAGAAAGGCCGACACTGTGCCGGCCAGTACGGCGTGATGCCTGAGCTGGTGTCCCCCGTGAGTTTGAACCCGAGCCGCAGTTATGGAGGCGCCAGCCTGGCTGAGCCCCGCACTGACTGTCGCATCTGCTGCGCGTTCCCCGCTGCGCCTGGCCCATAAGGCGGTCAGGAAGCCAATAGGAAGGGCAAGCAAGGCGGCGACCACCACGCCTAAGTCTGTGACACTCATGGAGGCAATACTGCCCAAGCCAGGCACCCTCGCCGGGGCAATCGCTGATAGTGCCAGGAACTGACAAGCTCAGATCGGCCGTGGGCTGCTCGTTACCTGACGCTGCTCCTTTGACAGCTGCCCCCTCGACGGGGTCGGCGACCCCCCACCGTCCGCGCCTGAACACGGACCGCCGCTCGCCGCCTGGCCTGCACGCGAACGCTGAGGCGGGCCTGCGCGCCGAGCATGCCCGGTACGCCGCCGCGCGACCGGCACCCACGAGGCGATCGCCCGCCCGCGGAGGAATTTTCACTGGCCTCTTGGATGAACGGTAGAGCCTGGCCCGGCTTGTTCTGCTGCGGGCTGATCACCTCCGGCTAAGGCTTCCGGGACACCCGCTGAGCTGAGAGACCGCCCAGGCAGAACGCTCGGCTGGGGTTCCCCAGCCGAGCGTCTGGCTGAACTGTTCGCGGCCTGATCGATTTCGCGCATGTGTTGCAACGGCCGCTCGAACCCGCCCGGGTGCATCGATTGATTGTCTGCACCCGGGCGGAGCTTCGATACTTCGCGGGGGTCTACTCGTTCTCGCGGAAGACCCGGGAGACCACGCAGCCACCGCCGTGCCAGCACAGGAGCATGTCGTGCGGCGAGTTGTGGTAAATGTCGCGAATCCCTCCGTCGCAGCCTCTGTCGCCGCCGTCGTCCCAGGTTCCATGGATGACTATGCGGCCGTTGTTGATGGTCCGCAGATATCCGGTGACGCCGTGGCCGTCAGCCCTGGTGTCGCAGACGGTGAACCTGTCCCCATCGTCGGTGAACTTCATGTAGCCACGGGCGTTCGGGAGCGCGATGCTGAGGTCGGCAGCCGAAGCCGGAGCCGCCGCGAAACCGACCATCACGGTAGCGGCAGCGCCGATCATAACTCCACGCCTGAGCACTGTCTTCACCATGTGGTATCCCCCGTAGCCCTCTTCAGATTCAGCGGTTGCATGGATCTCTCCCTTTAGGCTGTCCGGCGATTCACTGACTGTGCTGCGCTGTACGGGTGTGGGGCGGTGCGGCGGTGTTTCTGCCACCGTCATCTCGCTCCTCTCTCAGGTGATCGTGGTGCCCGGCAGGACAGAGGTTCTGGACGGACGGCTGCTCCTGTGGACCCCCGTCCCGCAGGATCCGAGCAGTTCCCCCGGGGCTGCCGTTTTGCTGTTCGTCACCAAGCTTCCGGGGACCAGGTTTGATACACATCCCGCCTTGACCAGGTGAATCAAAAGCAGGTCGGGCCGACTCAGGACTTCTCGGCCCAGCCGAGTTCCTGCGGACCTGCGGCAGTTCAGTGGTCCGGCTGGTCTGCGCCGGGGACATCGGATTGGCACCGTCCGGTAGGCGCACTCCCACGACCCGGTACTGCGGACAGCACTTGGCCAGTGCCGCACCGGGGCCCGGCTGGAATCGGGCTTGTGAACGTGTTCGACGGGTTCCTAGCCTCGGCCGAGGGTTCGTTTCTAAAAGGAGAGTGACGAGTGGGACGTCGTGAGGTGCCCGTCGATCCCATGGCCGGGCCGGTGCAGCGGTTCGCATACGAGCTGAGAAGGCTGCGTGAGGGGGCGGGCGGTCCCACCTACCGGGCGATGGCGCGCGGGGTTTCGTACTCGGCGGTCACGCTGTCCCGGGCGGCGGCCGGTGAGCAGCTGCCGTCGCTGGAGGTCACCCTGGCCTATGTCGAGGCGTGTGGTGGTGACCCGGGGGAGTGGGAGCGGCGCTGGCACGAGACTGTGGCCGCGATCGCGGAACAGTCCCCCACCTTGGACGACGTCGGCGAGTCTCCGTATCAGGGGTTGGCCCGCTTCGAACCCGCAGATCACGACCGCTTCTTCGGACGCGCCAGACTCGTCACGGCAGTGACCGAACTCGCCCGCGAGAACCGCTTCGCCGCGGTCTTCGGACCGTCCGGCAGCGGCAAGTCCTCCCTGCTGCGGGCCGGCCTCGTCCCCGCGCTCCGCCAGGACGGCCGGGGTCTGGCCGCGATCCGCATCCTCACCCCCGGCGAACACCCCCTGCGCACCCACGCAACGGCACTGACCCCGAAGGAAACCGGAACGGACGGAACCCCCCAGGGCGACACTCTGCTCCTGGTCGACCAGTTCGAGGAAGTCTTCACCCTCTGCACCGACCCCACCGAACGCGCCGCCTTCATCGACCGACTCCTCACCGCACAGAACCCCGACAGCCGACTACGCGTGATCATCGCCGTCCGCGCCGACTTCTACAGCCGCTGCGCCGAACACCGTGATCTCGCGGACACCGTCTCTGAAGCGGCGTTGCTGGTCGGGCCGATGACCCCGGCCGAACTGCGCGAGACGATCATCGGCCCGGCCCAGGGGGCCGGGCTGATCGTGGAGCGAGAGGTGACCGCCCGGCTGATCAGCGAGGTGGAGGGTGAGCCGGGCGGGCTGCCGCTCCTCTCCCACGTCCTGCGGGAGACGTGGCGCCGCCGCCGGGGCCGGACCCTGACCATGGCCGCCTATGAGGCGGCGGGGGGCACCCACGGAGCGATCGCCCGCACCGCGGAGGACATCTTCGCCGGCTTCTCAGACCAACGACAACAGCTGGCCCGGCTGGTTCTCCTGCGGCTGATCACACCCGGGGACGGATCCCAGGACACCCGGCGCCCGGTCACCCGATCCGAACTCGACTTCGGCGACCGGGCCGAAACCCTCCTCGTCGTCGACCGCCTCGCCCACGCCCGGCTCCTCACCCTCGACGACGACACCATCGACCTCGCCCACGAAGCCCTCATCACCGCCTGGCCACGCCTCAACGCCTGGATCGAAGAAGGCCGCGAACGCATACGAGCCCACCGCCACCTCACCGAAGCCGCCCAGGCATGGAATGACCTGGGCCGGGACCCTGGCGCCCTCTACCGGGGCACCCGTCTGACCACCGCCCAGGAGCACTTCGCCCCATCCGGACGGGCCGCTGACCTCACCCCGTCCGAACAAGCCTTCCTCACCGCCAGCCACACCGCTCTCACGCGCGACACCCACCGCCGTCGCACCCTGCTGACCACCCTCACCCTGGTGATGGCCCTCGCCCTCATCGCGGGCGTCATCGCCTGGCAGCAGAACACCACCAGCGGCCGCAGACACGCCGAAGTCGAAGCCCGCCGCATCACCACCGTCGCCCAAGCTATGCGGCACACCGACCCGAAGCGGGCCATGCGTCTGAGCGTCGCCGCCTGGCGGCTCGCCGACACCACCGAAACCCGCTCCGCACTCCTCGGCGCCATGACCCAGCACGAGGACGAAGCGCTCAATGTTCCCGAGCGCGACGCCACCGACCGCGGTCTCATCAAGGGGTCGAAGCTCAGGCTGACGGCCGACGGCCGCACGCTGGTCTCCGTACAGCGGGACCGGATCAAGACCTGGGACCTGCGTGACCCGAGCCGTGCCCGCACCTACCCAGGGCCCGGGAAACCGTTTGACCCGAGGTACGAGCTCGCAGCCAATGGCCGAATTCTCGTTTTTCCGAGAGAGGGCGACGGCGTGACGCTGTGGGACGTACGAGCCGGACGGGCGCGCGGGCAGCTCCCTCTGGAGGCAGTGACCGGGCTCGCTCTCAGCCGGAACGAGGCTTCACTGGCCGCGGTGAACGGGGCATTGGACGTCGTGGAGGTCTGGGAGATGAAGAGCCGTCGGCGCGTACTCACCGTGCCGATCCCCAACCACGAATCTCACGACTCGCCGGATATGACCCTGAGTCCGGACGGGAGCCGGCTGGCCCTGTGCACAGGCGATGGCCCCCCGGAATTCTGGGACGTCGCCCGAGGTAAGAGACTTGCCATGCCCTGGGCAAAACAGATGGGGAAGACCTATTTATGCTCTTCGAAGTCGTTTGCCATAGCCCCGGACAACCGGACGGTGGCCTTCGCCACCGACGATGGAATCCGTCGCTGGGACCTCGGCTCGGGCCGGGAACTCGCCAGACTCAACAGCCAGAAACCGGAATCTATCCGATTCAGCGAAGACGCTGCATACCTCATGGCCACCGGCAACGACGAACTCCTCGTGTGGCGACTGACGTTCGCCGAAGCGCCAGTGTTCCGGCACGCCCTGGAGGATGAACCGCTGGGCGATTTCGCCCTGGACGTAGCCGACGGGTCGCTCCGGTACAAGTACTGGGACGAGGCGACAGTGAGGTCTCTGAGCCTGGGGCGAGTGACGACGAACCAGTGGACCAAGAAGGGACCCACCGGCGGGCAATTGGCCGAGGACGGCCGCACACTCGCCCAGGTGACCTACACCGGAAGCGAGAAGGGCTTTCGGCTCCTGGACACACGTGATGGCCGGACCGTCGGCGAGCCGCCCGGCGAGCCGTGCCCGCCGGCGAACCGGCCGGCCAGGAAACAGCCTCCTGCGGATTGCTTCGGCCGTTCCGCTTTCAGCGCCGACGGCCGGTTCTTCGCCTACTGGGACGTCGGGTCCGAGCGGCTGGCGGTATGGGATGTGACCGCGCGCCGTGAACATACGCGCGTGCGTCCGACACCCGGTAAGGAGGACCCGGTCCGCGTCGAGAGCTTCGCCTTGAGCGCCGACGGCCACCGACTCTACATAGCAGGGGTCGTGCAGGACACGGAACGCGTGGAGATTTGGGACATACGCGACAGAGCCCGCAGTCGCAGGGTCGCGACGCTCCCCGTGACTGAGGGGAAAGCACTTGCCGTACGGCGCGACGGCACCGGTCTCGCAGCCCCGGGCGGTGCGTTCGCCGACCTCCGGACCCGCCGAGTGGAACAGCGAATCCAGGAATATGGTGAGAACGAGGCGATCACGTTCAGCCCCAACGGCCTGTACCTGGCCGTGGGCGACAACCGGGGGCAGGTCACCGTCTGGGACGGCGAACTGCGCAAACGCCTGGCGACGCTGTCGAGTCCCGAAGAAGCCGATATCGTCCGCAGCAGCATTCGTGATGGCCACGACGAGATCCAAGCGATGCAGTTCAATGGCGTCACGGCCCTGACCTTCTCCCCGGACGGGAGCCTTCTGGCCGTGGGGGACAGTTCGGGCACCGTCCAGCTGTGGGATGTGGCGTCCAGCCGCCCCCTGGGTTCTCCCCTCCCAACCCCGGGCGACCCGGTCCTCTCACTCGCCTTCGACGCGGACGGCCACACCCTGTACACGGCGGGCCTGTACGCCGGCCTGGAGACGTACGACATCGATCCCCCGCGGCTGGCCGCCACCGTGTGCAGACGAGCAGGCTCAGGTCTGTCGCCCGCAGAATGGCAGGACCACCTCCCTGACCTGCCCTACCGCAAGACCTGCTGACCAGGACCGCCCTCGCCGTCACCTCGCGGCGACTCGCCCCACAGGCCGGCCCCGCGCCGAAGAACGGTGCTGATTCTCGCTCTGCTGTCCTAGTGCTCATTTCGGTGTCCGCCAGGACGGGGACGTAGTCGGACCTCGGGCGGGACGGGGTGAGGATCGGGCGGGCAGTCTCTTGCGAGCCCCTCAGCTCACTGCCATGAGAATCAGCACCACCCACGCCCCCAGACCATCGTCCCCAATCGACGGACCGTGACCGATGAACCGTCCGAGGCTTTGTGGGCCTAGTCCGGATGGACCGGGCCCACGTGCCGTCTGAGCGCTGAGGAATACGGCTTTAGCGGGCCTGAATCCAGAGGGTCCCGTACGCCACGATCGTGCTGCCGATGGCGGTCGCGGCTCCGCGGAGCAGATAGAGACCAGCCTCGTTGCGCACCCGCCGTGCTCTCGCGGTCCAGCGGCCTGGCGGGTGCGGTGCGCGAGGTTCCGGGACGTTGCCCGTATCCGTATTCTCGGTCCTGAACATGGACTTCTCCTCGGTTCGGGGAAGGGCCTGTTCTCAGTAGACGGCTCCCTGCACACCAGGAGGCCGTCGCCGTTTCCGATGATGGCCGTGCCACCGTTCCACACTGTGAGACGAAAGTGTGTCTCCGGGACGGACGACGACAACGAAGCCATCTCGGAAGACCTCCTGAGCAGCAAAAACAGTGTCTGGTCCAAGAGAGTTCTCAAGGGCTGTCAGTTGCTGAGACAGGTCTGTACAAGGCGCATTGGGGCAGTAGCTGTTCATATGTGTGCTCACGAGTTCTCAGGTGGAGTGGATGGGTGCCACCATGAGTGAATCTGAGCTTCCACAGGCGTACCTATGGATATTTAAGTAGACAGGAGTGCAACTGGGTTGAGCTGTGGCATGTTTGGGTGATGCCTAGACTGCTCCGCATACCAAGCGAAGAGGATCTTCCGCGTGGCCCTCTGCGGAGATTCGTGATCGAGCTCCATCATCACTTCCGCCAGACCGGAAGGGCGTCGCCCCAGAAGATCGCCACCGCTGCCCAACGGATCGACCGTAGTGATACGACGGTCAGCCGTGAAACAGTGCGCCGGCTGCTGACAGGACAGACCTTGAGCGACTGGGCACGCGTCGAACTCGTCCTGCGCGCGATGTGCCTGCTGGCCAACCAGGCCCCTGATCGGCGGCGCTGGCCCCACCCTGAAGATCGATCCGACGACGACCCCTCGACCTGTATCGAGCATCTGCGCCTGCTGTGGAACAACGCCGTCGATGACATCGACCTCGACGACGATGAGGATGCACCACCACCACAGCTTGCTTCTGATCCGTCGGCATCCCCACCAACGCAACGAACGGGCTGGGGCACTTCCTCACAGGAAGATCTTTGGGCTACCGGGCAGTCGCAGGAGACTTCCGGCGGATACAGCGAAGAACCCCCGTTCTGAACAGCGGAGACGTCGGGCAGCGGCGGTGAAGCCGGGTGTATTGCGCTCCGTATTGCAGTAGTCGGGAAGCTGACGGCGCGTGGCCCCGGGTAGTTCCACGCCGAGGGCCTCGTGTGTATTTCGCTTGATCTGCTGGTTCAACAATCGGTCGGAGGCGGTGTCACGCCCACTCCACACCGGGATCCCGCAAGACGGTTCGCTGGTGTTCGATGAGTCGGTCGAGCCTCTGATTGGTGTTGCTCCCGCCCTCAAGCTTCACCGCGTGCTCGACGTGAGCCCTGGAAACCGTCGCCTCGCCCTTGCGCGCGATGTACTGCGCGAAAGCGGCGACGCTCCTCAGGACCTCTGCACCTGGTTCACCTGCTTACAGCAGGTGCTGGTTGGGGGCTCTTGCCGTGTCGGCGTACTCGGGCAGCTCGACGACCGTGACCCCTGCATGCTGGAGGAGTTCGGTGCCGTTGGCGCCGGGGACGAAGGTATCGGGTTCGCGCCAGGCGGTGACGACACGGGGGATACCGGCGTCGCGGATCAGCTGGGCGCACGGGCGTGGCCGTGAGGCGCGTTGCGCACAGGGTTCGAGGGAGCTGTAGATCGTGGCGTCCGCCAGTCGCGACTCGGCCGGGTCGAGTGCGGCGAGGGCACCTTCCTCGGCATGATCGTGGAGGTCGTGCTCGCGGGAGTAGCCGCGGGCCAGTTCAGTGCCATCTGCGGAGACGATGACCGCGCCGACGCTGAAAGCGGTGTCGGACGACGGGCAGCGGGTGGCGAGGCGGCAGGCGAGGGCGAGCCAGGCCCGGTCGGCGGCATTGGGCTCGTGGCCAAGACCGGGCCGGCCGAGGCTGGGCGGGGTGGGAATGACACTCATCGGGGCTCCATGGCGATGTCCTTGGGCGCGTATCTGAGAAGTACCACGTCACCGATCCGCCGGGTCTCCAGGAGCCGGAGACGGGCGGCGGGGCCACCCATGTAGTGCGCCGGGCCGAGCATCCGCACGGCATCGCTCTGGCCAACAAGAAGCGGGGCGATGACGAGATGGAGCTCGTCGGCGAGATGGCCTTCGAGGAACTGGGTGTGGATGGTCCCGCCGCCTTCCACCATCAGCCGCTCAATGCCGTAGACGTCGCCGAGCACATCCAGGGCGACCGGCCATGTGGCGCCCTGCGGGACACCTTGAATGGTGGCGAGTCCGTCGAGCGCCTTTCCTGCCTTCTCGGCGGCCTCGCTGCCGACAGCAAGGACGAGCTTCTCGCCGCCGTGGTGCCAGAAATTCCAGTCCGGGTCGAGATCGCCGGTGCCGGTGACGGTTACTTTCAGCGGATACTCGGACAGACCTGCCGCAACCCGCGCCGCGCGCCTCTCCTCGGAGTTCACCAAGAGCCGGGGGTTGTCGGCACGCAGGGTGCCGGCGCCAACGAGGATCGCGTCGACGGAGGCGCGGACGGCATCCACCCGGTCGAAATCCTCCGGATTGGAGAGGATGAGCCGGTCCTCGCCCCGTCGGGTGTCAAGGAATCCGTCGATGGACACAGCGGCGGACAGCAGAACGTACGGGCGGGCGGACACGGGGCAGCTCCAGAGTGAGGGAAGAAGCGTGAAACGGGCGAGATCAGGCGGGGTGAAGAACGATCCGGTCGAGCGCGCCCCGGAACTCCGCCACACCGGGCACGCGAGGGACGGCCGCGAGGGCCTGGTCCAGCTTGCCGAGTGGGCCGATGGTGCGGGCACTTCCCGTCTCTGCGGCAATCCCGACGGCCTGCAGGCCGATCGCGGCAGCCCGCGCGTGGTCACCGGCACCGGCGTGGGCGCGGGCAGCCCGGGCGAGGTAGACGCCACGATCGCGCCGGTAGGCCACCGGCAGGACAGCGAGCGCGCTCTCGAACCCGCCCGCTGCCTGCTCATACCGGCCGAGAGCAGCGTAGGAGCGGGCACGGGAGGTGTGAAGGTACGACACATCGAGCCAGGAGCCCCAGACATCATCACCGCCCGCCGCAGCGAAGAGGGCGAGCGCCATCTCGTAGCCCCCCAAGGCGGAAGACTCTTCGCCAAGGACGGCGTGCGCATGAGCCTGATGCATAACAGCGATGACCTCCAGCCGGCTGCCGGGGCGGGCAGCACGGCGAGCGGCCGCCGCGAGGCCGAGGGCATCCGCAGGATGGCCGGTGTCGACCGCAAGCTGGGCTTTACGGCCGAGGATGTACGCGGTCAAGTCCATGTCGCCGGTCACATGGGAGGCGTCCAACGCTCGGGCGGTGTGCCCACGGGCCGCCCGCTCGTCACCCATATCCTGAGCGAGCCACCCGGCGAGCTCCTCGTATCGGGTCTCCAGCGCGAGGAACTTCACGGCGTCCGTGCCGCGGGCCGCGCGGCGGCGGACGGTGAGACGGGCGAGGTGCTGCTGCAGGGTGGGCAGGACATGCCGGGGGCCGATGAGATTGTCGGTCTGGATCAGCGCGCGGCGGAGCTGCGCGTAGTGCTCGATGGGCGGGCCCATGTCACCGGCGACAGCCGGCGTCGGGAGCGTGATCGCGGAGAGTCCGGCGATGCCGGAGGCGAGGACGACGCGCCGAGGCACGGGCACGAAGAGGATCCTTCCTTGGATGCGACAGGGGACGACGACCGTGTCCGTGTCGTCAACGTCTGAGCCTGCCCGCCCGAACACGGAAGTGGCCAGCTCAGCCGGGGAACTGGCCCCATCAGCGATGGAACCGGCCCCATGGCCCCACGCTCCGCCTCTGGACAACCCACAGGACTGTGCCTCCGGCGCACTGCCGGCGGAGGCCCGGGGGGCTTCTCTCTCCGCCCGTTCCCACAGCCGGACCAACGCCCCGCAAGCATCGAGAACCTGGTCAACGGCGACGGCAACGTGGCGGGGGACCGGCCGCTCGGCGCGCTCGAAGCGTCCGAGGTGGGACCGGTCAACCAGCGTAAGCATCGCCAACTCCTGCTGGGAGAGTCGACGCGCGATCCGGCTCTCCCGGAGCTCGTGACCCCACCGGTGCCACGGGCCGGCTCCGGGCGTCAGCTCGTTCGGCCGCTGCCCCACGCCCCACGCCCTCTCAAACAACCCCGCCCCGATGCCCAGGGCGATGACGACGCGTCCACCATGGCCCCGATGAGGCCCGGAGAGCCAGTGCACAGGGCCCCATCCCGAGCCTCCCAACCAAGGCCCGGCAACGGCTTGGATCGGTGAAGCAAGCAGTTCACACCGTATCCGAACGTCCACTTCCGAGAGCCGAGTTGGAGGCGCCGACGTGCACGAGTCCGCAAGCCTCACCACTCGCGATCGTCCGGTGAACCCGCCTCGGGAACATCGACAGCCCCCGCTGATCAGACCGGCCGCCCCAGCGCCAGGAACGCCACGCTTCTGCGTACCAGCAAGACCGCAGTACCCCGCACCCCACACGCTCCTGTACAAGCTGTACGTACGGGAACGAGCGGGCTCCGAGGCAGCCGACCACCGCGCTCCGTACCAGCTGCTTCTACATCGGACTGCACAGACCCCTTGGGAAATCCACCAACCCTCATCCCACCCAGGCCCCCTCGCGCACCAATACCGTCACCCTCCTCACAGCGCGCGATGCCGCCCCCGGCCACCAACCCCGGCAGCAGCCCCTCACCGCACCGCCCGACCACGCGAGCCCGCCATGAACGAGGCCGGGTGAAAATGAACCGCTACGGCAGCGTCGTCCACGATCCGACAGCCATCCTCCACACGGGAATCCGCCTCGACCGAGCCCCCCACGAGCACCTCGCCGACGCAGTACTGGACTGGCGCCAGAGCGACACCACCACACCACCACCGCTCGACATCGAGCAGATCACTCTCCAACTCACCTGCTACGCACGCCTCCTGACCGACCAGGTCAGGAGCGCATACTCCCGCCTCCCGCACAGCCACCTCGCCGCCGTACTCGGGCGGATCACCTCAGCCGAAGCCACCCGTCAGCTCTCCGTACACCGGAGCCTGACCGGCCCACTTGCCCACGCTCAGTCCCGCGCCCGGCTCGTCCAAGCGCTCCACCGTGCCCTCGACCGAGCTGATGCCGCCCGCAACGCCGCAGCCCGTCCCACGCCCTGAAGCCTTGCAAGCCACTCGCCCTCCGAAACCGCCCGCCCTGCGGGCCCGCCAGCCGGCAGGCCTATCCACCGGGGCGCCCGCCCTCCAGCCGGCGCCCCCGTACGACCGGGAAGCTCCCCGGCCGTACCACCCCGAGGAGGAACACGATGACACCGAAGCCCACCACCGCACCGGAGCAGAAGGGGAGTGGCTTGATCCGCGCCTGTCGGGCGATCCGGACGGCGCGCTCCCGTGGCACCGGCCTGTCGGAGTCCGACGGCGGCGGCACCGGCCGCTCGGACAGCAACGACTGAACGAGGACCAGCGATGACACTCTCGTTCATCGCGGAGCGTCTGGGCCAGGACTTCCTGGCCCAGACGCTCGGCCGCGACCACCTGCACCTGCCCGGCGTCCTCGACACCCCTGGCTGCCTCATCTCCTTCGACACCCTCAACGACCTACTGGCCACCCACCGCCTCGAGTCACCCCGGCTCCGACTGTCCGCCCACGGCGAGACCCTGCCCCAGCACCACTACACCGTGCCCGTCACCACCCGCCGCGCGACTGTCTGGCAACGCCTCCACCCCCGCGAACTCCACCAGCGGCTCACCGAAGGCGCCTCCCTCGTCATCGACGCGATCGACGAACTCCACGAGCCGGCCGCCACCCTCGCCGCCACCCTGGAACGACACCTGCACACTCACGTCCAGATCAACGCCTACGCCTCCTGGAACGCCACCGAAGGGTTCGGGACACACTGGGACGACCATGACGTGATCGTGCTGCAGATCGACGGTGCGAAACGCTGGAAGATCTACGGACCCACCCGCGACAGGCCGATGTACCGGGACGTCGCCGCCCCCGAACCACCCACCAGCGACCCAATCGCCGAAATCATCCTCCACGCGGGGGACCTGCTGTACCTACCGCGCGGCTGGTGGCACGCCGTCACCGCTGACCAGGGCACCCACTCCCTCCACCTGACATGCGGCCTCACCCCCCACACCGGCGCCGACCTCATCACCTGGGCAGCCGACCGCCTCCGATCCAGCCCGACCATCCGCACCGACCTCCCCCTCCACACCCCCGCCGACGAACAAGCCGACTACCTCAACGCCCTCCGCGCAGAACTCGACGCCCTCCTCAAAGACCCCCGCCTCCTCGACCAGTACACAGCCGCCCGGGACGCCGAAGACCCCGGCCGCATGCGGCCCTCCCTACCGCACCTGGGCGCCATACCGGCCGACCGGGAACTGCTGGTCCGACTCACCACCGCCCGTGCCCACACCACACACATCACCGACGACAAGGAGAAAATCCTCCGACTCACCGGCGCCGGGAACGAGATCGACCTCGACCCGGCAGCCGGACCGCTCCTCGACACCCTCCTCACCGCCCCCTCATGGATCTCGCTCGGCACCCTCGCCGACACCACCGGCCTGCCAGTCGACGACATCGCCCGGGTGATCCAGGAACTCATCGCCGCACAGATCGCCACCGTGCACCGCGGGACCCGCCCATGACCGCAACGCTCGCGCTCGGCACCTACCGGATCGCCCAAGAAGATTTGCCCGCCGCCGCGGAGCGCGCCGCCAACAGCCTTGTGCCGTGGATCGACACCGCTCCCCATTACTGCGGAGGCCGCGCCCACCTACTCCTCGCCCCCGTACTCCGAACACACCCACATCTGCGAGTCGCGACCAAAACGGGGTTCCTCACCGCAGAAGCAGCCCGGGCAGCAGTCGCCGACGGCGTCCTGGACGCGGCCGAAGCAGCGACCAGACACAGTCTCTCCGCCTCGTTCGTCCAGTGGCAGACAGAGCGGAGCCGCACCGAACTCGACCGCGCCCACCTCGACACGGTCTTCGTACACAACCCCGAGCGAACACCCGACCAGGGGCATCTGCACGAACAGCTACGCGACGCCTTCGCCGTCCTTGAGGAACAGGCAGAGGCCAGGAGGCTCAGCTCCTACGGCATCGCCACCTGGACCGGCTTCACCACCGGGCAGCTCACCGTCCCGGGTCTGGACCGGATCGCGACCGAAGCGGCCGGCACCCGCGACCACCACCTCAGCACGATCCAACTCCCGGTGAACCTCGTTGAGCACACCGCCCTCGACCAAGCCCTGTACGGCCGGGGCCCGATCACCCACGCCACCGCCCGGGGATGGCACGTACACGCCTCCGCCCCACTCCACGGTGGCGCCCTCACTCAGCTCGACGGCGGCGCCGACCTCGCGCACCTGATCCGACCCGGCGCCACGATCGCCGAAGCCTGTCTCACGGCCGTCGCCTCCTGCCCCGGCATCACCACCGTCCTCATCTCGACAGCGAATGCGGAACACTGGGAGACCGCACGCGCCATGCTCGACAAGCCCCCTGTCCCCACCGACACCTTGCGGATGGTCCTCGATGTACTCGCCGCCGACGACTGAGGCCGACACCGACCGGATGACCGCCGCCCACACCCGGGCAGTGGCCGCCCTCGACGCGACACCGGCAGGGCCGCTCGTCTGGGGCTACCAGGGCCGCACCCTCGGCCGCCGCGCCGACCACCCATTGCACGGCGCCTGCTGGCTCCGCCTCCACTTAGCCCCGGACGGCACAGAGGGCGGGAAACTCTGGGAAGGCACCGAACAGGCTGCCCACCTCTTCACGGCTGTACGCAAGCCCGCCCTGCACGCGATTCGGGACACGGCGACCGCCGAATACGCCTACCGCGCCGAACTCACCCAGTACATCCACGAGCCGGCCCTCTCCCCGGAACCGGTCCTCCGCGCGGAAGTCGATCTGCACGATTCCTGGTTCACAGCGATCCGTGCGGACCTCGAGACCATCGCGGCTACTCCAACGGAACGGACCAGCGTCCGGCAGCAGTGGATCGACCGCGCCGTCCCCACCTTCACCGGCCGCCCGGCCCCGCAGATCACCGACTGGACCTGTGCCCACGGAGACTTCCACCTGGCCAACATCACCACCAGCGCGGTGATCCTCGACTGGGAAGGTTTCGGCATGGCACCCCGCGGCTGGGACGCCGCCCTGCTGTACGCCTACACGCTCCTCGCACCCGCCACCGCCGCCCGCATCCACGCCGCGTTCACCGACATCCTCAACACCGAAGCGGGCCAAACCGCCCAGCTCATCGTCGCGGCCGACCTCCTCCAGTCCACCTCACGCGGAGACCACCCCGAGCTCACCGGACCACTCCGGGAACTGATCACGACACTGCCTTGAACGCGGGCCGGACCGTAGGGGAAGGAGATGTGTGGCCGCGAGCGCGGGACGCGGTGTAGGGCGAGGCCGAAGTGCTCGCTGGACTCGTTGAGCGACCGCACTGTGAGGCCCCGCAAATTGCCGTTCCAAAAGGCTTTCAACTCGGACCTCATAGGCAGAGCCGTTTCGCCGTGAAGAAGGTCAGATCTGCCGCCGCTGCTACCGCAAGGACCCCGAGTTCCTTCAAGAGTGCGCCGAGTGCGGGCGGCTCAAGCCGCCGTCCGTCCGACGCGACGACGGCACGGTGCTTTGTCAGAGCTGTGCTCCAAGGCCCGAACGGCAGTGCGTCGGCTGCGGGACCATGGGGCCCGCCTCGTCCATCAGCGATGACGGAGCACTTTGCCACCGTTGCTATGAGCGGCCGACCCGGCCCTGCGGGCTCTGCGGCCAGACCCGCCGGATCACGGTCCGCGCCACCGACAACCGGCCCGACACCTGCGACCGCTGCTACCGCGGCCCCATCGACGAGTGTGTCGTCTGCGGCCGGCGCCGCCACGGGGTCCGGGTCAGCCAGCGGGGATGGGCTTTCTACTGCCGCTCCTGCCAGCCCCGACCGTCCCGTCGTTGTGACGACTGCGGCGCGATCAGACAGGTCAAGGCGGTCTGGCCGCTCGGAACCCTCTGCGGCACCTGCCACCAGCGGCGCAAGCGCAACCCCGAACCGTGCTCGCAGTGCGGCACCACCCGCGTCCTGGTCGGCCGTACCCCGGACGGCCACGGCCTCTGCGGGCCTTGCGCCGGCCGGCCGGACATCGACTTTGCCTGTCGCCGATGCGGCTTCCCCGGCGACATCTACGCCGACAGCAACTGCACCCGCTGTGTCGTCAACGATCAGGTTCACGACCTCCTCAGCGGCGAAGACGGCACGATCGCCCCACAACTCCTCCCGCTCGCCGAGGCCCTCATCGCGGTTGAGAACGCCTGGTCGATCCTCGACTGGCTGCGACGGGAGAACTCCGGGGCGAAGATCCTGCCCCAACTTGCCACCCGCCAGGACGAGATCACCCACGACATCCTGGACTCGCTGCCGCAGGACGCGGTCACCCGCTACGTCCGCGCGGTCCTTGTTGCCACCGGCGTCCTGCCCCGTCGGCAGGAGCACTTCGCCCAGTTGGAACTTTGGCTCGACAGCGTGCTGGAACAACTTCCGCCGCACCAGGCCCGGATCATTCGCCCATTCGCCGAGTGGCACGTCGTTCGCGACGCCCGGCGCCGCGCGGAGCGAGGCCGCTACACGGCCGGCTCCGTGTCCGCCGACCGCACCGACATCCGCGTCGCCATCGAGTTCCTCACCTGGCTCGATGCCCACCAGCTTGACCTCGCCACCGTTGCTCAGGAGGAACTCGACCTCTGGCTCACCGCCCATACCACTCGGCGCCGGGGCCTCTCCTCCTTCATCCGCTGGACGGTCGCGCGCTGCCTCACCGCGAAGCTCTCCGTCCCTCCCAAGCGCAAGAGCCTGCCCGCGAACTTCCTCACCGAGGACGAGTACGGCGAACAGCTCCGCCGTTGCCTCAACGACGACACGCTGCCGGTCGAAGTACGCATCGTCGGCGCCCTGGTCCGGCTCTATGCCCTGCCCATCACCCGCACCGTCGAGCTGACCACCGACCGGTTCCACCGCGAAGAGGACGGCGCCTACTTCACATTCGACCGGAACCCCGTCCTGCTGCCCCCAAGCTCGCCCACCTGATCGAGCAACAGATC
The DNA here is from genome assembly GCF_044333555.1 of Streptomyces sp. NPDC020965. Lineage (NCBI taxonomy): Bacteria > Bacillati > Actinomycetota > Actinomycetes > Kitasatosporales > Streptomycetaceae > Streptomyces > Streptomyces sp. NPDC020965. The sequence goes on along the minus strand of NZ_JBIRRE010000013.1, from coordinate 18,660 downwards.
ACCCGGCCTCGCCCCACCTCCATGCTCCGCCGGGCCTCGGACGCCGGCCCTCTGCTGCCTGGTCGGCCACCCACCAAGCCTCGAAGCGCCTCCAGCGTCACCAACCTGATGAAGCAGCACGGCCTCCCTGTCCTCGCCGCCCGCAACACGGCCATGCTCGAAGCGGTGAGCGAGCTGCCGCCCATCGTCGTCAGCGACCTGTTCGGCGTCTCCGCCAGCAACGCTCACACCTGGGCCGGCTTCGCACAGGACAGCTGGGCCGACTACCTCGCGGCCTGCCAGGAGGACGGATAAGCCCGAGCTCGATCCGTGGGCCTCCTCCGGCCCCGGCCACTTCAGATTTCGATGCACCGTTGCCACCACGGCAGGTGCTGTGGAGCGAACGGGTCGTTGACTGTTCTACGGAGGATGCGGGCGTCGATGGGGGCCAGCGCGGCTCGCAGTTCTCGTCGGCCCCGGGACCGAAGGTTCCAGGCCGCCACTTCGAGCAGCGTGCGGATATGCCCGGTTGGAACATCCGAATACCCGTAGTGCCACTCTTCAGCACTACGGGGTCGGCCGGCCCGCAGAGCCCAGCGCCGGAACGCGAGTGCGACATCGCCCCTTGGCAAGCCTCGTCCGCGCTCGAACGTGGCGATCTGTCGGTTTGCTGACGCAGACAGTCCCGGTATGACGGTTCGTCTGTCGTGCCTGGTGTCCCGAAGCGGCAGTTGGGACCTGATCTCGCCCGGTGTACGGCGAGGCATGTGGACTTCCTGAAGATGCCGGTGCTGGCAGGTCCCCGAACGCTAGCCGAGCCGCCAACGATCATCAAGGTCCCACCTGAAGGCAGAGGCTCGAAGGTGCGCTTGTTCAGACCCGAATAGCGCAGGGTCGAAACACTGCCTGCTCCCCAGTCTGTTACGTGCGTATGAGCTGCTGGTGGTGCGGCAGCGGCTGACCGAGATCCGCCGGCTGATGACTTCGACGGTGCTCCCGCACGCGGCCCTGGACCCCGACGACCGGTGGATCCGCCACGTCGTCGCCCAGCTCAACTCGGTCGAGTCGACCCTCGACCTCATCGCCTGACCGCACGGCACCGCCTGCCAAGCGAAGAATGGGGGCAGAGATGCGGGCGCGCCGGTACCCGTCGGACACCACGGAAGCCGAGTGGGCGCTGATCGAGCCCCTGTCGACGCGATTCGCTTCCTGGTCGACTCGGGCTGCCCGCACCGGACGGGCGATCCCGACAGGCACCGCGCCAACACGCGGGGGAACCGTGTCCGAGCCAGGGCACCGGGGCCGTCTATTCACACCCGGTGACGCCAACGGCGCAGGTGGGTGCTCCCATCGTCGGGCGGGGCCCGGACCGGGCAGTCAGTGCTCGGTGACACCAGGGCGGGGAGCGGCGGTCACTCGCGAGCCCTTCCGGCCTGGGACGGCGCGGACGCGTTCGTCCAGCAGATGCCCGGCTGGTTCCGCCTCGACCGCGCCGAGGGCCAGACCCACGACCTGCATGTCGCGGCGGAGAAGGACACCCTGCGGCAGCAGCTGACCGGCTGGCTCGCCGAGACGGGGATCCGGCGCCGAGGTGGCCTTCGAGGGGTCGCGGTCACCCCCGAGCAGATCATCACCCACGGTCTGCCGACCGTCCTCCAGGACCGGCGCGGACCGCTCGATAGGGTGACCTTGCCGAGGGTCGCCTCGGCCCTCTGTACCCAACCGGTACGGCGCGGGTGGTCTGGGACAAGCAGGGGGTTCGGGTGACGGACATATCGCCCGCTCAGGCGCTGGCCCGAGCTACGGCCGTCGGTGGGCGGATATCCGACCTGGTACGAAAGGAGCCCCGAGGAGACAACCAGACGTGCCGCTGGGAGCTCGTCGTGACCCTCAGCGGCAGCCCCGAGGACCGGGCGGCCGCCGGGTGGATCGTCGCCGACGAGATCATGCGGGAACGCACCGGCGGGCGCCCACGGACCTACGGAAAGTGGCGCGAGGCCACCTTGAACGGGGCGAAGCTGACCGGGAAGGATCACGTCCTGGTGAAGGCATTCGCGGAGCCCGTCTTCGAAGCGGCAGCCGCGATGAAGCAGGGCAACCACGGGCTGGCCGGGTACGTGGGCGAGTGGCTCTGGTACCTCCTGACCCGCGACCTGCCCGAGGACCCAGCGCGCGCCGTGGAGATCCTCGGACCGCCGAAGGCCGCCGTCAACGACGGAGGCGGCGACGGACTCATCGTCTACCGGGAAGGCGGAATGGCCCGGGGCTTCTCCTTCCGTCTGTGGGAGATGAAGAAGTACACCGGGGCGGCGAACCAGCCGGATGGGGCGATCCGCAAGGGCTGGACGCAGCTCAGCACCAAGGGAGCGACCTACCTGGGAATGCTCTCCTGGGGCGACAGACTGCTCGCTGACGACACCCGGGAGTTCGTGGGCAGTCTGGCCGAGCAGTGGGTCGATGAGGAGGAGTCGGCCGGCGGTGGCGTCAGCGTCGCGCTGAACACCTCGGCGATCCCGACGAAGGCCTTCCATCTCGCGCACGAGCATTTCACCACCCACAAGCACGCTGGCGCGCTGCAGGGCCTGGTGGTGGCGATCGACGATCTTGAGGGCTTCGCCCATGAGGTGAGGAAGTACGTGTGGACCGCACTCTAGATCCGGCTGTTCTCGCGACTGCCCTCGGCGAACACCGCCCCGACGGGGTCCTGCCCTCGGCGCAGGAACTGCTGGCGGCCATCACCCAACTGGAGATCGCCGCCTTCGACAGGAACCAGGAGATCCCGGACGACGTGCTGGCCACGGCATGGCTCCTGCACGGACTGGCCGCGGTTGAGCCCGAGACACCCGGGTTCGACCCGATGCGGACCCGGCAGGCCCTTGCGGTCAGCGCGCACGTGATGGACCTGGCCCTGGCCGACGAGCGACACTCCCCCACCGAGCGGCTGAGGATCGCCTTCGCCGCCCAGGCCGGGTACCGCCGGTGCGAGCAGGAGCCCAACGCCACCGCCGTCTACCGCCACGTCAAGACCCTGGTGAACTTCACCTCCTCGCTCCCGGCGCACATCGACACCCTGGCCCTGGAGGCCGGCGTCGTGTTCCTGGGCTTCGACCGGTCCGACCTGAACCGGGTCCTGTCCGCCTGGCGTCGGCAGTTCGCGGAGCTCCGTGAGCTGATGGACGGCGATCCGCTCGCGGGCACGATGTACGGACCTGCCGAAGCCGTCGTCGAAGCGGTCCACCTCCTGCGCCTGTTCCTCTCGTTCGGCGACCCGGACCGCCTGCAGGACGCACAGGACCTGCTGGGCAGCGTGCTCGACGGCCGAGCCGGCCGCAGTGACCCGTCCGCCCGCTGGGTCGCGGCCCACCTCCTCGGCCTGAGCGACGAGATGGCCGCCAGCAGCCTGTACACGCTGCTCCCGGAGGGAACTCCGGATGCCGTCGCCCGGACCTTCGCGATGTCCGATCCGCCGGTGATGACCCTGTGGCGCCCGCAGCGCCAGTTGCTGAACCTGGAGCGGGGCAACCCGGTCGACCCCGCCACTGGCCGGAGCCTGATCAGCGTGCCCACCAGCGCGGGCAAGACGCTGATGGCCCAGTTGGTCATCTGTTCCCACCTGGCGCAGAAACCCGGCCGCGTGGTCTACGTGTCGCCGATGCGCAGCCTGGGCCGGGAGATGCGGGCCGCGCTGCGGGGCCGGCTGCGGCTGCTGGAACGCAAGCTGGTCGCCGAGCAGCCGGACTTCCCGCTCGCCGACGGCAGCGGTTCCCTCGCCGGGGACGTGGACATCGTGACCCCGGAGCGGCTCATGCACATGATCCGCAACAACCCGGGCGCAGCGCTGGACGAGGTCAGCCTCATCGTCGTCGACGAGGCCCACCACATCGCACAGGGCCAGCGCGGGTTCGTGCTGGAGAGCCTGCTCGCCCTTCTGCGGACCCGCTCCGACATCAGGCTGGTGCTGCTGTCCGCCGCTGTCGGCAACCGGGCTGCCCTGGCGTCGTGGCTGGACCCGGCGCGGCCGGCGGAGGAGGTGTACTTCACCGACGACTGGCGCGGCCCGAGGCGCCTGCACGGCCTCATGTACCCGCAGCTGCTCAAAGGCCAGGCCGAGCGCACCCCGCGCAGGCCGAGCAAGAACCGCCCCTCCACGACCCAGGCCACTGTGCCGGTGGCCCCCCGGCTCGACGTCCGGCCGACCGCCACCAGTGGCACCTTCGGCCTGACCTTCCCCGGTGTCGGCACCAGAGTGTACGCCTCCCCCAACTCCTGGCAGTGGAAGGCTGCCACCAAGCTCACCGGCAGCACCCCCGATTACAAGGTGTTCGCCGCCGGCGCCGCCGCCCTGACCCGGGCCGGCAGCGTCCTGATGGTCGTCTCCCAAAAGGACATCGCCAGGAACGCCGCGCACGCCATGGCCAAGCACTTGGACGTCCGCCCCGAGGCTGCGGCGCTCACCGAGTTCCTGGCCGAGACCGTCGGCGAGCAGCACCCCCTGGTCAACTGCACCCGCCACGGCGTCGCCTTCCACCACGCCGACCTCCCCGACGACGTTCTCCACGCCGTCGAACAAGGACTTCGCGACGGAGACCTGCTGGCCATCGCCAGCACCACCACCCTCACCGACGGCGTCAACCTCCCGGTGCGCACCGTCATCATCAATCACACGGTCGAGGGCGATCCCACACGTGGGAACCAGCGCGGCCTCAAACCCGCTCAACTGCTCAACGCCATCGGCCGGGCCGGCCGGGCCGGGCGCGAGAGTGAGGGGTGGGTCATCCTCACCCGCCCCTACCCGCCCCGGCCAGAGGAGTTCGAGACATTCACCCCCGACACCGAGCAACTCACCGTCACTTCCGAACTGCTCAGCGAGGAAGCGCTGTCAGCCCTGGCACTTGCTGAGAGTCAGCTGCAGCACTCCCTCGACGCCCTCTTCGACGTGTCGGGGACTGTCGCGGCCGACTTCGCCGCGTTCGTGTGGCTCGTCCTGCAGACCCAGGCCGAGACCCTCCCCGCACCCGGCGACCGGCTGGACCCAGTGCGGTCGCTGCTCGCGATGGAACAGGCCGATGACGAGTCCGTCCCAAACCGCTGGATGGCGCTCGCGGAGAAGGTCGTCATGGTCTACGACACCACCGACCCCGGCTCCGCGCGTCGCTGGGCCAGCACCGGTACCAGCATCGGATCCGCGCGCTTCCTCGACAGCATCGCCCAGCGCCTCGCGGAGCAACTGGTCGCCCAAGCGGCCCTCGCAGACACCCTGGACGAGATCAGCGTCTTCTTCGGGCCGCCCGAATGGCCGCTGGAGCAGACCCTGAGCTTCCTGTCCGAGCAAGACGTCTTCGAGAGCCTTCTGCTGATGCCCGAGACCTCCAAGTGCTGGAAGTACACCGGGACACACAACGGGGGCTTCGCCGCCGACGTGCCGATCAGCGGCGCGATCCGGGACTGGATCTCCGGCACCTCCATCCCGGAACTGGCCCGCACCTGGATGCCCGACAGCGCGCCGTCCGACCCCAAGCCGCTGGAGCAGGCTGTGCACAGCATCAGCAAGGCCTTCGAGCACGCGATCAGCTGGACAGCCGGCGCCTTGGTCAATCTCGTCAATACCCACCCCCTGTTGACACCCACCACACCCCGCCTGTTCGCACAGACGGCCTGGCACATCCGGCACGGCGTCGATACCGAACAGGCGATCACCCTGCTCACCTCCGGCATCACCTCCCGCCGCCTGGCCCACCAGATCGGCCGCGCCGCGGTAGATGCCCGCATCAGTTCCGGCGAGCTCCGCACCTGGCTCGCCGATCAGCAGATCGACGGCTGGATCACCGCGTACAAGGCCAACACGTACGAGGTCGAGGACCTCCTCGACTACGTGAGCAAGCCAGCCAACCCGCTCAACGAACTGCTGCGAGGCCGTCCCGTGACCATCCCTCTTGCACGGGTAGCCCCGGGCACCGGAGACGGGCCGGTCACCCTGACCCACCCAGGCAAGAAGCCGGCGACCATCAGCGTCAACCGCGACGGAAACCAGATCGCCGCCATCCCCGCCGCCCGGCATCACGCCGTCCTCACCCTGATCGACAGCGGTCTCGACCTCATCCACCACCTTGACGCCGGGCGGCTTGTCACCACCTTGGCCATGGCCAGCCCGTAGGGCGCTGAGGGTTGGCCGGTGCCGGGCGGGTTCGGCCTCCCGGTGACCTACTGTTCCGCGTCGTCAGCAGGGCGGTAGACAGCTCGATCGGTGTCCAGGCGCTGGAGGATGCTGTCCGCGGCGAGGTCGTGCAGGATCTGCCGGGCGCGCTTCTCGTCGACGGCGTGGCCGATCTCGTGGAGCGCGGCGACGGAGCGCTGCGCGTCACGCGATGCAAGCCCCTAATCTCGTTTTCCTTGCACTGGAAGACGTGGAATTGGGTGTGTGGCGCATCCATGGCTGGGGCCGTGGCGTACAGGTGCGTGAACCGCTCAGCGACACCGTGCACCACAGGTGTTGCATCAGCTATGTTCGCTTCGACGGCTTCTAAGCTGCGTGGATTCGAACCGCACGCTCGCGGCGCCCCGAAGAATGGTGGGCGACTTCGACTGTTCCGGCGAGGACATCGAGCGGGACTGGGTCGCGTGTACGGGCTGCTGGAGCCGCACTGAGCGGGTCCTGCTCACCTACGGCCAGGTGCAGCGGTACGGGCTGCCCGAGACCGAGGGCATGAGCGGCGACCCGCGCTGGCCCGCCGCTACGGCTTCGACCCCGCCCGGCCGGTGCAGTGGGAGGTGGAGGCGCTGGAGCCGGATGAGCTCCGGCACCTGGTCCTCGCCGCCGTCGACCCCTACTTCAACCACACGGTGACTCGGCATTCCTCCACGTCCACCCGTATAACGGCCGCGATCAGCACGAAGCCGAGAACCCCGACGGCACTCAGCAGCGCGGCCATGCCTACCCTGCAGCCGACCTTCTCCGCAGCACCGGAAGTTCTCGGTCACGTCACACGACAGCCCGCCCCCTTGCCGCTTGTATTGCTCTCCTCGCTCACTGGGGCACAAGGCATCCACCAGCAAGCCCAGTTGCGAAGGATGCCGCCCCGCGATGAGCGACATCCCTTGACATGAACCTTCTCCTTGCAGGTGGTGCTCCACCATCCTGGCCGGCGACACCACCCGCCTCCTGTTCCTGGGACCGCGCTGGTCCGGCAAATCTGTCACCGGCAGCGAACTGCGCGCCAGCCGTGCCGAACGGTGATCCGTTTCCTCAGGCGATAGGTAACTTGCGAATACTTTTGAAGAAGCGCTCGCGAGTGCTTTAGGGTGGGTGTCGACGCCAGACGTCCGAACCAGGAGCCGTGCATGCCGACTGATCCGAACCAGCCGTTGCAGGTACTGGCGGTCAATGTGTCCAGACGCTGGAGTGAAGTCGAGGCCGGCACCAGCACGGAGGCGGACGTGGTCCTGTCGGCCTGGTCACCCTGGCTGGGCCTGTCGACCACCAAGAAACTCTTCGACCCCGACAGGATCGCCGTCATCGTCGCCTGCCGCCGCGGGCAGGCTATGGCCGTCTACGACATCGTCCCCGACACGGCCGGCAAGCGCTGGCGCTGGGTGGGCGACCAGCCGCGCCCCCGGATCGCCTTCCACGGCCGTCCCTCCGTGCGATACGCCGCGCAACTCGGCATACCGGCTCCCACCTGGAAGCAGGGGGAGGGCACTCCGGTCAAGGTCCTCGCACTGGACACCCTCCTGGAGGGCGACGCTCCCGCCGACACCTCCGCACGGCAGGTCATCCTGGGTGAGGCCGTCGTCAGCAGCGACGGCGGGCGCCACCTCACCGTGTCGATCCCGGCCGACTACACCGTCACCGTTCACACCCGTACAGCATCCGCGGACAGGAGCAGCTGATGGACTCCAGAGCATTCAACGACGGCCTCGCCGGGCTGCGTGAACTTCGGGACGAAATCCGCCCGCTGGAGAAGACCCTGGCCAGACTGTATGCCCAGCGGGACAAACAGATCACCGCCCTGGGCGCGTACTCCAAGGCCAAGGCCGAGCGCCTCGCCCCCGCGGCGGGCCTCGCGGTGAAAGCCATCGTTGCCCTGGTGCCGGAACTGGCACCCGGCTCACCGGACGACGACGTACCCGTACCCCGCCAACCCGTGCAGGAGACGACAGCCGCCGTACGAGGTGACGCCGACAGCAGGGCCGGAGCGCTACCCCCCGCCCTCGACCCGCTCCGGGTTCACCCCGACACCAACGCCGGGGCCCCGACTGGCGAAACCGCCACCACACCGCCAACCGCAGAACCGGTCGCGGCGCACCGCGAGGAGCCGATCTCTGCGCCCGAAGCCGATTCCCGGCCGGCGCCGGGAATCCCGGTGCCGCCGCACCCCACCGGGCTGGCCTCCGCCACCGGGACCGCCTTCCGTGAGCTCCCCTCCATTCCCGAAGGCGCGGACGGGGATCGTTGGTTCGCCGTGACACCGCGACTCGTCTCCGAACGGCCGAACTACCCCCAGAAGATCACCCTCGCCGTCTTCCTCGACGCGAGCACCGGCGTCCTCGCGTGGAGGGACCACCGCTACCAGCTCAACCTCCCCACCGGATCCGCCGCTGAAATCCTCACCGCGGTGTATGCCACCGTCCCCGACAGCGTGGAACGCATCTACATCACCACCGGAGACCCCTGGCACCGTGACGCCGACCGCTACCCCTACCTGAAAGACGCGGTCACCGCCTGGCTGGACGCCCCTCTCCCGGAGGGCTGGCAGGTGGACACCGGCAGCGGCAAGGACACTCTGGCCGGCCACTTCGTCCACGAACGCCGCCCGGTCGGCCGCTGGCGGCGCGGCCCGGTCCGCACAGAAATCCGCAGCGTGACCGAGTGGTTCGACCCCGACGGAGCCGACCCCACCGTCGTCCGCCACGCCTTCAACCTCACCTGGGAAGCCCTCAAACGCCACTGGTCCGACGTCGTCCTCATGGGCTCCCCGAGCCAGACCGGCCGCGACCTGTGGTCCCGCACCATCCCCACCAAACAGGGCGCACGCTGGACGGACGGCTACCCCGTCATGTCGGACGAGATCCGCCAACTCCTGCACGCCACCTCCGGCCAGGGCCGCACCGAACTGATCACCCCACCGCGCGTCCCCGAACAACTCCCGCAGTGGACCGAACTCGACCGCACCCTCGCCTACGGCAAGCACACCTGGGCCAGCGGCGTCGGCCCACCCGAGCGCGTCACCGCCCGCACCTTCACCTCCTGGACCGAGAAGCAGCAGACCAACGCCCTGTTCGCACCCTCGCACTGGCACGTCAGAGTGACCGTCCCCGACAACTGGAACCACATCGGCCTGCTCCCCGCCGCCATCGAGGGCGAAAAAGCCTGGACCTACCCGAGCGAACCCGGCCGCACCTTCACCACCTGGGCCGGAGGAGCCGAGATCAACGCCGCCCTCCGCAACCCGCTCACCCCCTGGAGGATCGAAATCCTCGACGGCCTCCTGTGGGAAGCCGGCACGCCCCTGCGGGAATGGTCGGAGAAACTTAAAGAAGCCTGGGCCTCCCTCACCGCCACCGCCCAGCACGCCGGAACCGACGAACTGCGCCTGGCCTACCGGCTCGCCTCCCGGGCGGTCCGCAGCATCCTGCTCTTCGGTATCGGCTCCTTCGCCCAGCGCCCGCGGATCACCACCGGAAGCGTCCCCGCCGGACAGGAGAACCGCATTCCCCAGGGCGCACGGGTCACCGGTATGGAGGGCAACAGCATCGTCTGGGAACGCACCTCCATGAGCCGCAGTCCCTGGGCCCACCCCGAATGGGCTTCCGGTGTCTGGTCCGCCGCCCGCGCCGCTCTCCTGTCCACCCGGGCGAAAACAGCCGACGGCCGGCCCGCCCACGTCGGCGCCCTCCACCTGCCCCCCGGCAGCATCATCGCGTTCCGCACCGACGCCATCTACACCACCACCACACCCGACTGGGCCTACCACGGCGAACCCGGCGAATACCGCCGCAAAGGCCACCTGCCCCACCCCGTCGCCGCGCCGAACACGATGGAGGAGTTCTCCTCCCTTCAGGCCCTCGCCCGAAACCGGCCCGCGACGGACGCCCAGCAGTAGGCACCCACCACAAAACCGTCACTGCCCGCGCCCCGGCATCCACGACCACGAATGAGAGGAAGCGCCATGCCTCCGCGCAGGCGAACAAGCACCCGAGCCGCCGCACAACAACCGCCGAACGAAGCTGCCCGACTGACCGGCGAACTACTGCGCGAAGGCTTCTCCAAACGGCAGATCGCACAGATCCTCGGCCGCGACTCCGCCATCATCAGCCATTTCTCCACCCGAGGGCCCCGGGCCGGGCAGGCCTACGTGCAAGCACTGCGCACCATCGTCCAGGAAGTACAGTCAGGCGGCCCCCGCGACCTCGAATCCCTCCGGCAACTGGCCGCCCCATATGTGAAACGGCGCCGGACGAAGTCCGGCAGACTCGCCCGCGTACGGTCCAAAGACGCCGTCAGTATCCGGCACGACGAACAGTGGACCTCCGCTCTCGCCCGTGCGGGAAGGCAGCACATCGCTTCCGGAGCCTCCCGCCTTAAACCCGTCATCGACGCCGCCGCACAGGCCGGAGGCGTCATCGCCTTCTCCATCCGCGCCTCCAAAGGCCGGTTCCTCATCGACTCCGGCGACGCCAACGACAGCCCAGGAGTACTCCGAGGCGTCGTCCAGCGCAGCGACGGCACCGAAGAACGCGGCTACGGCAACTCCACCCGCGGACAGGGAACCGGAGCCGCCGGCTTCGACGCACGGGAATGGCAAAGCCGCGTCACCCAGCACGGCGGCGACGTCGCCTCGGCCGTCACCGCCTGGATGGTCGAGACCGGCCGCCTCGCCGAAGGCGCCAGAATCACCCACCTGGAAATCCGGGCCTGGAAACCGCCGAACGACTGAACAGCACCCACCCGGCCGAATCCTGTGCGCAGTGATCGAAAGCGGCGAACGACCGCATGACCGGACACCGGCCCCCGGGCCGCACCGGATCGCAGCGGCCAGGGCAAGGACGCCGGACAGCGCTGTCGAGGAAGCGACAGCTCTCATCCCTGTGCCACACTGCCCACCCCTTGAGACTGAGTCCGAGCCGTTCGGCCGTCACACGGACGAACCTGTCGAGACGGAGCAGCAAGGAAAGTGACCACCGCCCGCACCGCACTCTCCTTGATCGCGGCCCTGACCGCTTGGCGCTCGCGCCGCGCCAGCGACAGCGAACGTGGCGCACAGCATTCTCCCGGCAACTCACCGTTCAGCCCTCGACTCTGCTGAAGGCCAACCCGGGCTGGCCTCAAGAACGACGGCGTCGCGTCCGGCCCGGATCTGCAAATCCTTGCCCACTTGAGGTCACCGCCGGGGAAACCAGACCCGACACTCCGCAACCTCTACCGATGTTGCGGAGTGTCGCAAGGCATGGGCACGGTCCAGGGCGAGACGGTGCCATCGGGTTCCCAGCCATAGCGGTCGAGCTGGTCGGCTTCCTGTTCTCGTCCAGCTCTGCGGAGAACACTGATCATGTCTCGGTGGACGTCGGTGTCATCGGCCTGGGCCGAGGTGTGGAGCCATTCGAGGGCCTGCTCGGTTCTGTCTGCTTCTTGGAGGAGACACAGCACAGCGCTCCGGTGACTCGTATGTGCTGTCTCGGAGTGGGCGATGAGCCAGTCGAATGCCGCGTCCGGGCTATCAAGTCCTGTCATCAGTTCAGCGATGGGAGCAAGCGCGCCCTCGTCGCCACTCTGCGCCGCACGCTGGAAGACGGCAAGGGCGTCCTCTGCACGGCCCTGCCGCTGAAGCATACGGGCCAGGCTGGTCACGCTGGCCGTGTGCCCGGCGTCGATCGCCCGGGAGTACCACGAACCTGCCTGCTCCCAACATCCCTCTGATGCGAACTGGTTGCCCAGGTGCGCCATGGAGTAACTGTGGCCTGTTTCCGCGGCTACCCGGGTCCACGGATGAGCGTCTTCGTCACGGCCCGCCATACGGTAGATGCCGGCCATGATGGGGGCAGTGGTGAGGGTTTGCTCCGCACTCTGAATCGTCCCGGCAAGAGCGTCGATCCAGATGTCACGCCGGCTGAGCAGAGTCATGATGTCCACAAAAGTCCTCGTACTGCCGTCATCGGCGCCGCCGTAGTGGGAGAGGAGAAGGTCCAGAGCGTCGTCCCAGCGCTGCTGCGCCGCCAGCAGGCTCGCGGCCCCGGCAGCCGAATGGTCACATCCGCCCGCGGCCTGTTCCCGGTATGCGTCCAGGGCCTCGTCATCGCGCCCCAGCGCCGTCAGCAGCCCGGGGATCAGGAGCGCGGAGATATCGCTTCCCGTAGGTGCTGTCTGCTGCAGCAGACGCAGGGCGTCCTCATGACGGTTCGCTTTGGGTAGGGTGACAGCCAGATTGACGAGTGCATCCATGTGCCCGTGGGCAGCGGCGATGTCACACCACTCGATCGCCTCGTCGGCCCGGCCGGTGTGGAACAGCGCCTGGATCAAATCCGACATGGCCTCGGCATCCCCTGCCAGCGCCCCGGCCCTGGACCACTGTTCCAGATCATGCCACCACCCGTAATCCCGGAGCATGCTGGTCACCTCCTCCCGGGCACCGGCTACACCGGCCCGTGTGGCAGCGGTCCTCATCAGGACGGCGAAGCGCAGGAATCCGCGTTCCTCTGCGCTGAGGGACAGAGGAACCAGGGAATTGACGTCGCCATGAGCCAGCAAGGCTTCCCACAGGCCACCCGGCGGCGCCACCCCTCCGCGGACCCGGTGCCCATGCTGCTCCAGGTAGTCGGCCAGCCTGTAGCCCGCTCCCTCGTGCCCCGGAACCGGTGACCGGTTCCGGCGCAGCGGCGCCTGCCCTCCGCGCACCGGCCCGCACAACTGGCCGAGCGCCTGCGTCAGCGACTCAGGAGAAACGTCCTCACGCTGGTACTCCAGCAGGTAATGAGGAACAGCGGCCTCCAACAGGCTCCGAGGCAGAACACGACTGTGCCCCAGACGGCACGCGTCCATCGCGCAATGGAGAAGCGCCCGCTCCAGCGGCCGCCCGATGACATACCGTTCCACCAGCGCCGGCCCGCCACCGAGGTACTGCGCCACCTGGCCTTCCCGCGCCTTTTCCAGTGCCTCTGCGAGCTGTGGATCGTGCACAGCCTCAGCCCGTAACCGGTGCAGATCAGCACGGCAGAAACGGTCCGGCACACTCAGGGACACCCCGTCCAGGAGAGCGCGCCGCTGGTCATGCGAGGAAGCTTCTGCGGATAACACAGGCCGGACCAGGTCCTGCCAGCGCTCCTCCCACAGCGTGCCGAGCACGAGAACCGGGGCACGTGAGGGAGTCCGCACCAGCTCACGCAAGGCGGCCGCAGCTTCCTCCCCCCGGGTTCCGCCCAGATACTGCTGGGTCTCATTGAGCCAGACAACCGTGTACGGCCGCACCTCCGGCAGTCCCTGCACCAGGCATTCCACAGGAAGAGGAACAAGGGGATGCCACAACTGCCATCGCTCTTTCTGCTCGCGTAGGAGATGGAGAGCTTCCCAGCAGGCACGGGTTTTTCCCGTGGACGAGGAGCCGGACAGGACCACCATCCGGCTCCGACCCGCCAGCACGTCCTCGACCACTTCGGCCAAGTCCCGGTCGTGAGCGCGGGGGATGTAGGTGGGTAAAGCACGTTCTCGGCGGAAGCCGGTTGAAGGGCCGGCTGGGTGGACCTCCAGGTCGTGCGGATCCCATTCCCCGACCGGCCGTCCCGGCCCAGCGCACCCGGCACCGGCGTGGTCGTCTTCGGTGCTCCCTTCCGCCGCGGTTCGGCGGATTTCCAGTAGTTCGCCAACCGGCAGGTCCAAGGCCTCAGCCAGGGCCGCGACCGTCTCCGCCGACGGCACCGGCCCGTCCCTCTGGAACGCCTGCTGCACAGTCGTCCGGCTCCGCCGCGCCCGCGCGGCGAGAGCTGTCTTGGCCAAGCCCTTGATCGCAAGGGCGTCGGTGAGCCTTCGGCGCAGTTCCTCGAGAGCTTCCCCGCGTCGCACAACGTTCACCTGTCCGCCCCCGGCATGTGTTCTGTAGCCCTGCATTGTTCTGCATCCCGCAGCCGCTCGCGCGTCTGGGCCCGGGTCTGAGCACCGGCTGTCACGAGTCCCAGTCCGGACCGTATCCCGGTACCCGTCCCGGGATTTCACAGGACGGCCGCGAGGGCGACGGTCATGACAGCGGCGAGGGTGAGGGCGGCGCCGAATGCCGCGGCGGCGCGGGTGAGGGCGGTGGGGTAGTCGGCGCCGGCGAGGCGGGCGAGTTTGGCCGCTCCGGCTGCGGTGAGGGTGGCAACGACCACGACCAGGCCAGTGGCGATCAGAACAAAGGCGGGACTGTTCACGGTGGATCTCCCCCGGGAGACTGTGCTGGGTATCGGGTGTGGTCCCAACATCGCAGGCGAGGTGTTCGCCAGGGGCCGCCCGGACGAAGACGGACACCTCCGAACTTGAGGGCACCAGCCGCGCCCTGACGATGGGAGGGTTCTCACCCTTGACTGCCTTCGGATCGCAGACGCCAGGGCGCAATCGTTCCTGCGATCCGAAGGTCAGGCCCCGATATTCGCAGATGGTGGGAGCCGCTCGACCGGTCTCCCGGTCCGCCCCGAGCGGTGACCGTGACCAGTGGCGCTGCCGGCCTCCCCGGTCATCGGCTGACGTGGCCTGCTACTCACAGTCCGGTGTCTGCGGCCTGCGCGAGGCCGTGAGTGATGCCGGCGCGCCAGATGGTGCCGGTGGTGGTGATCTGCCGGGCGAGATGTTCGTATTCGGCGAGCGGTCCGACGTCCTTTCTGGTCCCATCCTGGTGGTGGCGGGGTGGGGTGATGCCGGGATGGTTGTCCCGCCAGACACGGATTGCCCGGATAGCGGGGGAGGAGGTGTGCCAGCAGGCGGCGACGACCTGCCCGACGAGCACGGCATCGAGGCGGGCCGCGAGGCGGCCGGGGTGGCCGCTGTCACGGGAGCCGGGCCAGCGGCCCTGGTCCCACGCCTCTTCCGGCGCCTCATCCCATTGCCGGTCCCAGCCCCGTACCCGCATCTCCTCGCGCACCCCGAACTCGATCAGCGCGTCGTGGGTGTCGAGCAGCAGCCCTTCAGTGCGCAGCCGCCGGACCTCTTCCCGCCACGCCGCCCGCACCTCGGCCGCCTGTTCCCGCGGCAGCCGGCGAGTGCTCCACCGCGGCTGGGCCGAGAGCTTCACCCGCCGCGACTTGTGCTCGTCGGCTGCTGCCCGTACCCGCTCGGGCACGCCCTTGCCCACCGCGATCCACACCGCATGTACCGCACTCCGAGCCATGGTGCCTCCGCCGGGACTTCGTATATTGCAATGCTCAACACACGCTACGACGAACCGAGTTGACGCCCCACCAGCCGACCGGCTGGATCCAGCCATCCCAGCGCACACCGAGCGGCGCCCGTGCCGTCGGGCCACGCCCTTTCATACCTCCGCACGCCCCTGTCTCTGAGGTCGCACCCGAAGAACCCGCGAAAACAAGAACCGGGACGAATTCGAGGAAGAAGTTACCCGTATATCCACGGGGAGGATTTCTCTTTATTGAGCAATGGTATTCCACGCCTTTCGGGTCCGGGTTCCGGTCTTGAAACGGGAATGCCGAGGGTCCCGCTCGTGGGCCGGCCACGGCGTTCCCCAGCCGATGCGCGGGTGCCACGCCCCGGGGGTGCTGGTGCGCCCGCGGCCGGACACGCGGCCCCGGCAACCGGCTGCCGGGGCCGTCGCTCGCCGCTGTGGAACCCGTGCCGACCCGACAACCGGCCTCCATGCGCCCATCGGCTGCCCCGGTCCCGGCTGTTCGGGCCGTTGGTTGGCTTCAGGACCCCCGGAGCGCCCAGCCCGGGCTGCCTGGTGTGCTCCGCCGCGTCCCGGCAGGGCGTGACCGGCGCAGCGCCCAGATGCTCCTCCGCCGGTGAACAGCCGGCTCCGATGGTGTTCCTCACCTCTCCTGCCTGCTCCCGGCGCGCCCTCCGCCCCCTGCCCGCATCCCCTCCCGGTCGGCTGCTGTCGACATACCCCGGGGCCCGCGCCGAGCGCCTCGACCCCGGGCCCCGCAGCAATCCGACCGCGCTGCGCCCCGCGCGCTCTGCCGATCCCCGTCGACGGGGTGCCCCGGGGGCGTGGAGGAGCGGAGACCGGCGAGCCGGTTCTGCCGGAACGCCTCCCACTCCGCTTCATCTGCTGGTTCGATGCAGGGCTACTGGAACAGCCCGTGAACACCTGCAGCCCGCCCAGCTCGCCGGGGAGCTTGCGCTCCCGCGCGTTGTTGCCGTTCCTGGCGCCCCGGGCCGGTCTACGGGGGTGGGTGTTTGTACCGGTGGGGCCCGTTAGCGTGCACCGTCAGACCCTCGATCGTGAAGGAGTGGAGCATGGCGGACAACGGGCCCGGCCTCCATGCGGCGGTTGAGCCGGCTGAGTGGGAGGTGCTGCGCCTCTGGGCGCGGGAGAACGGCTATCTGGTGAACAACCGGGGTTGCGTTCCGGCCTACATCGCGCGGGCGTACGAACCCGCCGTTCAGGACAAGGGACAGCCAGCCGTCTGGCACAGCCCACCCCGGTGCAGGGCCAGGGTCTGCCTGATCAGACCAGCCCCCCGGGGTTCGGTGACCGGGTGCCTGTCCCAAGGGACGGTGTCGCCGTCGTGGTGAGCGCCCGGGGCTTCCCTCCTGACTGCCGCCGGGTCGGGACAGACCCTCCGGCCCCGCTCCCGGGGCGGCGCCCGGCGTTCAGTGCCTGCGCGCGGGGACCACGGTGGTCAGCCCTCTTCCGCTTGCTGGATGACGCGGCTCTCTAGGCGCCGGTGGGCCAGTTGCTGGTTATACCAGCGTTCCCGCTCGGCGTCGCGGAACCGGATCTCGCTCCAGCGGGTGCCCTGATAGCCAGGTGCGGAGCGCCAGTGGCCTGCGAGACGGCAGAGGGTGTTCCAGTCCTCCCGGCGGCGCTCCAGCCGCTCCTCCGCCCGTACCCGCCGTTCAGCCTCGCTTGGCTCCGGAAGTGGCGGGGGCGGCGGAACCCCGATGCGGGCACGGACCCGGCCGGGCGTTCTGCCGGTGATGGCCCATTCCAGGGTGAGGACCAGGGTGGCCACCGCTTCCTCAAGTGCGGAGGCGGTGATGCTCTCCTCGCTGCCTGGCGGGTGGGCGGCTGCTGCCCGTTCGAGCCGGGGGAGGAGCCAGTCGCCGATCTCCCACACCATGCCAGCCGTCAGCTCATCGGCGTACCGCGGACCGCTCGCCTCCGGGTTGTCACTGCTGGTCATCTTGCCCCTTCCGGTCCGGACTTGCTTGGCAAGCACCCCTGGCCACCCGCCGGAGTCTAGAACCCCGCCAAGGGCACGCCGAGTTGCAGGCCCGGCTCTGACCGACCGCTCCACGAACCTGCGGCCCGTCAGGCCCGGACCTCACCTGCCGTCGCCGCTGTCTCGCCCACCACACAGCCCGCCGCACCCTCCCCAGGCACCCGGTTCCCGGAACCGGTGCGCCCAACGGGCGCACCACACCCACCTCCAGAAGGCAGCCGGCCCAGGCTGCCGCGCCCCGTAGCCCGCTTGGCAAGGAAAACACCCGCGTATTACCAAATACGGTGCAATTATTCTCTCCGGCAACGCCGGAGTCAAAAGAGAAAGAGAGACCCTTTCTATTCATTCTCTACCGGTCGACTCCATGCGCTTATCCCGCACCGGAAGCAAATAACCCGAAACGCCAACCAGTATCTATTCTGCCATCACCCCCGGAAAGCGCCGAAAGGCGCACTCTCGCCCACCCCGACCGCCTATATGAACCAGCGCATAACAAAGAGAGAAGCGTCAAAAGAAGAGACCCGACAGAGGGCAACTATATCCGCTACGCACGGGAATGCGAGCCCCATTACCCCCACACCCAGAACCGATCCTCTCCTACGAATCTTGGCACAAAAGGAACAGACCAGCGCCAGCATTCCAATGACCGAGGCCAGCCCGCCAGAGCCCTAGCCATCAAAGGCCCCCCGGCCAACCACGCAGCCACGCGCCCCGCACACCAACCCACCCGACACGCACCACCCCTGACCAACGGTCAGGGACAGGACACCTCGCCGGAACTCCGAATATTGCAATTCTCGACAACACCCCCACATCCACCACCACCGGCCACACCCCAACACCCAGGCCCGACAGACCCCCCACACCCACCACCAGCAGGAACAGCTCACACACCCCTCCACCACCCCCACAGCACCGAAGGTGCCCCACCCACCCACCCACCCACAACCCAGAACTGACACCCCCACACTCCAAGGCCCGACAGGGCCCCACCATCAACCCCACCACACCCCCAACCGCCCGGAACGGGCGGCACCCCAAACCAACACCTCGCCGAAGGCGAGGAACTGAAAACCCAACACCAAACCAAAAGGCCCGACAGGGCCAACAAAAACCCAAAACACAAACCACAAACAGAATTCCGAAGGAATTCAAAACCCACCACAAAGCAAGAATTCCCCCAACGGGGGAATTCAAAGCCGCCAAACAAGGCCCCGAAAGGGGCCAGCATAAACCACAAAAGAATTCCCCAACGGGGAATTCCCGGGCGGTATTTGTTTGGCCGAAAGGCCAAAATTTTAGCGCTTTAGCGCCCGCCCC
>NZ_JBIRRE010000012.1:263190-294547 GCF_044333555.1 Streptomyces sp. NPDC020965 | reverse complement strand
GGCGGGGGCCCCGGCGGACCGCCATCGGCGTGGGGTTGGGGGGGCCCGCCGCCCGGGGGCCGCCGCGGGTGCCGGCCCCGGGGGGCCCCCCCCCGCCCCCCGCCCCCCCCCCCCCCCGGGGGGGGCCCCCCCCGCGACCTGCTACAGCGCCAGCAGCGCGCGGACCGGGACGCTGGTGTCGGCCAGCGGGCGGACCGCTATCCGCAGCAGGGCCAGCGCGTTGTCGTCGCCCGCGATGCGGTTGGCGCTCAGTTCGCCGCAGGACAGGCAGTGGTGGATGATCATCCACTCGCCGTCCTGCCGTACGGACATGCTCAGCGCCACCATCCGGCCCCGGCAGCTCGCCGCCCGGTCGCCCGGGACCCGGAGGTCCACATGGAGGCTGGCGAGGCAGGTGGGGCAGTGGTTGCGGTGGGCGGTGCCGGGGGCGGTCAGGGGGACGTCGAGTCGGCAGCCGACGCAGCGGAAGGCGTCGCCCGGCTCACCGCCCCGGCCGTGCAGCACGTCCTTGTGGCGCTGGGGCCGTCCGGTGCGCTGTCGGTGATTGGTCGTTCTCCGTCGTGGCATGGTCGTCCTCCCTCACAGCTCGCCGAAGACTTCGAGCGGGAAGGGTGGCTGGGCCAGCGGGCGGACCGCCATGCGCATCAGGATGAGCTGGTTGTCGTCGGTGCAGACCGGGTTGGAGGTCAGCTCGTCACAGCGGACGCAGCGGTGCACGACCATCCAGTCGCCGGTTCTGAGGACGGCGATCGAGATGGGAGTCATGCGCGAGCGGCACTCGGAGGGACCGCCGTCGACGTGGTCGTGGAGGTGCTGGGAGTGCAGGCAGCTCGGGCAGTGGTTGCGTACGGTGCCGTCCGGCGCGAGCGTCGTGACGGTCAGGCCGCACCGGACGCAGGCGAAGGTGTTCGTCCGCTGAACGGGGTTGGGTGAGGAGGACGAGGAGGAAGGAGAGGTGGGGGAAGAAGGGGAGGGGGTGGGGTGGGGTCGGTTGTTGGACACCCGGAATCACTCCTGGCTGAAGGCTTGACGCGATGGCAGCAGGAGGAGGCCGAGCAGCTCACGGAATCGTGGCGGGTCGGAGAGTCGATCAGGGAGTCGCGGGGCCCGTCGGACGACAGGTCGGGCGACTGATCGGATGCCGGACGCTCACACGGTTCGGTGACGGCGTGCTCGGCTCGGGCTGGGGCATACAACAACTCCTTCTCAGGCCGGGTGGAGCCCGAGGTACATCGGCGGGAGGGGAGCCCCGGCGCGGTGACCATGGCTCCCTTGACCTCGGCACGGTGACCAAGACTGCTGAGACCTCGGCACGGTGACCAAGGCCCCGGGACCTCAGCACGATGACCGCGGCCCCCGGAACCTCAGCACGGTAACAACGCTCCCCGGCGGCGCACCAACCCTTTTCAGGGCCGCCCGCCGGGGGATCGCCCGCCCGGGGGCCGCCCCTCCGTCCGGGCCAGCCCGTCCGACAGCACCTCCGCCAGATGGCGCGCCTTCCGGTCGGCCAACTGGTCCAACTGGGTCCGGCAGGAGTAGCCGTCCGCCAGCACCTCCGCCGTCTCCCCCGCTCCCCGTACGGCGGGCAGCAGGCTCTCCTCCGCGCACGCCACCGACACCTCCCAGTGGCCCTTCTCGAAGCCGAAGTTGCCCGCGAGGCCGCAGCAGCCGCCGCTCAGCCCGCCCAGCAGGCCGGCCCGTTCCCGCAGCCGCCGTTCGGCCGCGTCGCCCAGGACCGCGTGCTGGTGGCAGTGGGTCTGGCCGACCACCTCCCGGTCCAGGCGGGGCGGGCGCCACTCCGGGGCGCACTCCTCCAGGGTGCGCGCGAACGTGCGGACCGCCGCCGACAGGCGGGCCGCGCGGGGGTCGTCGGGCAGCAGCTCCGGGAGGTCGGTCGTCAGGGTCGCCGCGCAGCTCGGTTCCAGCACCGTCAGCGGGGTCCCGGCGTCGATCAGCGGCTCCAGCGCGTCCAGGGTGCGGCGCAGCACCGTACGGGCCCGGTCGAGCTGGCCGGTGGAGATGTAGGTGAGTCCGCAGCAGAGGCCGGCGGGCGGCAGGGTGACGGCGAGGCCGGCCGCCGTGAGGACCCGTACCGCCGCCCGGCCCACCTCGGGGGAGAGGTGCTCGGTGAAGGTGTCCGGCCAGAGCGTGACGACCGTACGGCCGGGCCCGACTGAAGGAGAGGAGGCGGCGTACCAGCGGCGGAAGGTCACCGGCGCGAGCGCCGGCAGCGCGCGCTCCGGCGTGATTCCGGCCGCCCGTTTGGCGAGCCGCGCGAGCAGAGGTACCCGCGCCAGCGCGTTCAGCACCCGGGCGTACGGGGCCGCCAGCCGCAGCAGCCGCGGCAGCCGGCCCAGCGCGTAGTGGGACCGGGGCCGCAGCCGGCCCGCGTAGTGGTGGTGCAGGAACTCCGCCTTGTACGTGGCCATGTCCACGCCGACCGGACAGTCGCTCCGGCATCCCTTGCAGGACAGACAGAGGTCGAGCGCGTCACGCACCTCGGGCGAGCGCCAGCCGTCCCGTACGACATCGCCCGCCAGCATCTCGTGCAGCAGCCGGGCCCGGCCGCGCGTCGAGTGCTTCTCCTCGCCCGTCACCCGGTACGAGGGGCACATGACGCCCGTGCCCGGGGTGGCGACGCGGCACTTGGCGACGCCGACGCACCGCCGGACCGCGCCCGCGAAGTCCCCGCCGTCGTCCGGGTAGGCGAAGACGGCGTCGACCGGCTCCTTCGGCAGCACCGCGAACCGCAGGTCGGCGTCGAGCCGGGCGGGGCGGGCGAGCACGCCCGGGTTCATTCCGCCGTCCGGGTCCCACAGGTCCTTGAACCGGCCGAAGAGCCCGACCAGTTCCTCCCCGTACATCCTCGGCAGCAGTTCGGCGCGCGCCAGCCCGTCGCCGTGCTCGCCCGACAGGGAGCCGCCGTGCGCGACCACCAGCTCCGCGACCTCCTCGGAGAAGCGGCGGAACCCCCGTACGCCGTCCCGGGTGAGCAGATCGAAGTCGATCCGGACATGGACGCAGCCGTCCCCGAAGTGGCCGTAGGGCGTGCCGCGCAGGCCGTGTTCGGCGAGGAGGGCGCGGAAGTCGCGGAGGTACGCGCCGAGGCGGGCGGGGGGTACCGCGCAGTCCTCCCAGCCGGGCCACGCCTCGGCGCCGTCGGGGGTGCGGGTCGCCGTGCCCGCCGCGTCCTCGCGGATGCGCCACAGGGCGCGCATGGCGGCGGCGGAGTCCACCACGGTCCCGTCCAGGGCGTCCGCCGCGCGCACCACGGCGGTCGCGGCGGCCCGTGCTTCGGCGGCCGTGTCGCCCCCGGTCTCGACGAACAGCCAGGCCCGCCCGCGCGGCAGTCCCTG
The DNA here is from genome assembly GCF_044333555.1 of Streptomyces sp. NPDC020965. NCBI lineage: Bacteria > Bacillati > Actinomycetota > Actinomycetes > Kitasatosporales > Streptomycetaceae > Streptomyces > Streptomyces sp. NPDC020965. The sequence continues at coordinate 291,191 of NZ_JBIRRE010000012.1, read as the reverse complement.
GCCGGTGGGCACCAGGTCCGCGGCCATGCCCTCGACGGTCAGCGGCCGGTACGGGAGCAGTCCGGGCGCCGCGTCCGCCGCCGCGCTCTCGTCGGCGTAGCCCAGGACGGCGAGGGCCCGCGCGCGGGGCGCCGGCACCAGGCGTACGGATGCCTCGGTCACCACCCCGAGGGTGCCCTCGCTGCCGCAGTACGCGCGGGCGAGGTCGACGCCGCGTTCCGGGAGGAGCGCGTCCAGGGCGTAGCCGGAGATGCGGCGGGGCAGCCCAGCGGGGTAGCCGGTGCGGAGCGCGGCGAGATGGGTGTCGATCAGCGTGCGCAGCCCGTCCGGGGCGCCGTCCCAGCCGCGGGCGATCCGGCGCGCGGTGCCGTCGTAGCCGGTGACCGACAGCGCGCGGACGTTGTCGGCGGTCGTCCCCCAGGCCACCGAGTGCGCACCACAGGCGTTGTTGCCGATCATGCCGCCGATGGTGCAGCGGGCGTGGGTGGAGGGGTCGGGGCCGAAGGTGAGGCCGAGGGGGCGGACGGCGTCGCGCAGGGTGTCGAGTACGGTGCCGGGCTGGACGACGGCGGTGCGCGCGTCGGCGTCCACCTGGAGGATCGCGTTCATATGGCGGGTGAGGTCGAGGACCACGCCGACTCCGGTGGCCTGCCCGGCGATGGAGGTGCCGCCGCCGCGCGGGACGACGGGGACGCCGTGGTCACGGCAGACCGCCAGGGCGGCGGCCACATCGTCGGCGTCGCGCGGGGCGACGACGCCGATGGGCACCCGGCGGTAGTTGGAGGCGTCCATGGTCATCAGGGCGCGGGCGGCGGTGCTGAAATCCACCTCGCCCCGGACGGCGGCCGTGAGCGCGCGGGCGAGTTCCGTCGCGGGCCCCGGGTGCCGGCCCCTGGTGTGTCGCGGTTCAGCCATGTGTCTCAGGATGCCCCCCGCGCGTCCGTTCCCATCGGGGCCGCGTCGGTCGAAAACACTGCCTCAGGCGCTCCCGACAGGGGGAAAACATGCCGATTGAGACCGTTGCGTCCACGTCGCCCTTGGCAAAGGGCCGGTGTAGCGCCCAAAGTGATCGGCAACTCTCCTATAGTGACGATCACTTGATCAGGAACAAGCGGCTCCAGTTATGCCCCCGTCACCCCTCGGAAGGCAACACTCGATGACCGGCACCGCGACCGGCACCGCCCAGCGGCGATGACGCCCGGCATGAGGGCGGCCCACCAGGCCGCCGAACACCCGGCGCACGCGACAGACCCGGCACACTCGGCGCAGCCGACAGGCCACAGCACGGCCCGGCACGCCCTGACCGTGGCCGAGAACGCCCTGAAGATCGTGGTGGTCGGCGGTTTCGGGGCGGGCAAGACGACGATGGTCCGCTCCGTCAGCGAGATCCGTCCGCTGCACACGGAGGAGGTGATGAGCCGCGCCGGCCGCACCATCGACGACACCAGCCGGGTCAGCACCAAGAACGCCACGACCGTCGCCTTCGACTTCGGGCGGATCACGATCGACGCCCGTACGATCCTGTACCTCTTCGGCGCCCCCGGGCAGGAACGCTTCTGGTTCCTCTGGGAACGGCTGCTGGCCGGCACGATCGGCGCGGTCCTCCTGGTGGACACCCGGCGGCTCACCGACGCCTGGTACGCGCTGGACCGGCTCGAACACCACGGGATGCCGTTCATCGTCGCCGTCAACGACTTCGGCGGGCCGCTGCACAGCGACGAGCACATCCGGCAGGCGCTGGCGCTGGGACCGGACGTGCCCCTGGTGGAGTTCGACGCCCGGGACCACTCCTCCAGCAAGTTCGTGCTGATCGCGCTGGTGGAGCACCTCCACGCGCTCTCCGTACGCCAGAAGGGCTGAGCCACCGGCAGGGGTGTCTCAGCCGGTGTCCCAGCCGGTGTCTCAGCCGACGGACCGCCCGTCCGCGCCCGCGCGCGAGGGGCTACGCTCCGACCGTGGCTGATATCCAGATTCCCGCTGACATCAAGCCCGCCGACGGCCGTTTCGGCGCGGGCCCCTCCAAGGTGCGTACGGAGGCGCTGGACGCCCTCGCCGCCACCGGCACGTCCCTCCTCGGCACCTCTCACCGCCAGGCACCGGTCAAGAACCTGGTCGGCGAGGTACGCCAGGGAGTGCGCGACCTGTTCCGGCTCCCCGAGGGCTACGAGGTGATCCTCGGCAACGGCGGCTCCACCGCCTTCTGGGACATCGCGACCCACGGGCTGATCGAGAACAAGTCCCAGCACCTGACGTTCGGCGAGTTCTCCTCCAAGTTCGCGAAGGCGGCGAAGCTCGCCCCGTGGCTGGCCGATCCCACCGTGATCTCCGCCGAGCCGGGTACCCACCCGGAGCCCGCGGCGGAGGCGGGCGTCGATGTGTACGCCTTCACCCACAACGAGACCTCCACCGGCGTCGCGGCCCCGATCCGACGGGTCCCGGGCGCCGACGACGGCGCGCTGGTGCTGGTGGACGCGACCTCCGGCGCGGGGGGGCTGCCCGTCGACATCGCCGAGACGGACGTCTACTACTTCGCCCCGCAGAAGTCCTTCGCCTCCGACGGCGGCCTCTGGCTGGGTGTCTTCTCCCCGGCCGCACTGGAGCGCGCGGCGCGTGTGCACGCGTCCGGCCGCCATGTGCCGGAGTTCTTCAGCCTGCCGACGGCAATCGACAACTCGCTGAAGAACCAGACGTACAACACCCCGTCGCTCGCCACCCTCTTCCTGCTGAACGAGCAGTTGACCTGGCTGAACGGCCAGGGCGGGCTGGACTGGGCGGTGGCCCGCACGGCGGCTTCGGCGGCGGCGCTCTACGGCTGGGCCGAGGCGTCCAAGCACGCGCAGCCGTTCGTGTCGGACCCGGCGAAGCGCTCGCAGGTCATCGGCACGATCGACTTCGAGGACGGCATCGACGCGGCGCTGATCGCGAAGACGCTGCGGGCGAACGGCGTCGTGGACACCGAGCCGTACCGCAAGCTGGGCCGCAACCAGCTCCGGGTGGCGATGTTCCCGGCGATCGACCCGGCGGACGTCACGGCGCTGACCGCGTGCGTGGACTATGTGATCGAGAACCTCTGAATCGAGAACCTCTGATCGCGGACCTGTGAGCCGCCGTTCACCGTCCGATGGCGGGCGGTGAACGGCGGCGGTGGTGCGGTGTACGGGTGAGGGCCCCCCGGTGGAGTCAATTCCGCCGGGGGGTCCTCACGCGTACGGGGGAGGGTGTGGATGCGGGACGGGTACGGCCGCATCGGCCTACCATGATGGTCTCGACACCAGCCAACAGGAGGCCCGTATGTCTGCCGCAGCAGCAGAGCACCCCTGTGCAGGCGAGCCCAGGACACTGCTCGACGAGGCCGAGAACCTCCGGAAGCGGAATCCCGGCCAACGCGTCGAGATCATCGGAGGCGTCCTTATCGTGGCCCCACCCGCAGACGGAGCCCATGGCAGGGCCCTCACCAAGCTGATGCGTCCGTTCATGATGGCGGGACTCGACGGTGGCGAGACCGAGGTCATTCAGGCCATCGGTGTCTGGCTGCCGAGCGGCCCGCACGACTACGCGATCCCCGATCTCGCCGTGGTCGACGCGGATGTCGAAGAACATCTCATGGAGTTCAACTGCTACGCCCCGTCGGCCTTCCGACTGGTGCTGGAGGTCACCTCCAGCGATTACCAGGCGGACCTCCGGAACAAGGTCACCGCCTATGCGGAGGCCAAGATCCCGGTCTATGTGATCGTTGACCGAAAGCACCAGCGTCTCCATGTGCTGACGGACCCGGCTGACAACGAGTACGCGCACCACCGCATCCACGCGCCAGGCGAGCAGGTCACCCTCCCCGAGTCGATCGGGGCCGAGGTCAAGCTCGATGTGGAAGCTCTCCTCAAGGCCGCGACACCCAGACAATAGGCATCGCGCGGGATACCCCGAGCCGGTGAGCGACCCCGGGGCCTCCCGCCACCCTCACCCCGGGTCCCAGCCCCCCCGGCCCCCCGTACCCGTCATCGGCTCAGCTTCTGGAAGCGGGCCACCGCCAGTGGCAGGAAGATCGCCGTCAGGACCAGTGGCCACACCGTGGCCATCAGGAGCGCGTTCTCCTCGATCCAGCTCCCACCGCCGGCGACCGGGTTGCCGAAGAGTTCGCGGGTCGCCATCGCCGTGGACGAGATCGGGTTCCAGGCCGCCACCGTGCCCAGCCAGTCCGGCATCGTGGAGGTCGGTACGAAGATGCTGGAGATCATGGTCAGCGGGAACACCACCGCGTACAGCCCGCCCGCCGCCTCCGGGCTGGGCAGCAGCAGGCCGAGATAGATGCCGACCCAGATCAGGCAGAAGCGCAGCAGTATCAGCAGCGCGAAGGCGGTCAGGGTCGCGAGCACCCCGCCGTCCGAACGCCAGCCCATCACCAGGGCGGTCGCCGCCAGGATGGTCAGTTCGGCGACCGAGATCAGCAGATCGGTGGTCGCGCGCCCGGCGACCACCGCCGACGGTGCCATCGGCATCGAGCGGAAGCGGTCGATGACCCCCTTCGTGAGGTCGGTGACCATGCTGATGGCCGTGTTCATGAAGCCGAAGGCCATCGTCATCACGAACATGCCCGGCAGCAGGAAGTCGCGGTAGTCGCCACCGCCCGGGGGTTTCATCGCACCGCCGAAGACATACCCGTACAGCAGCACCGACACGATGGGGAAGCCGAGCTGCCAGGCGATGTACGACGGGCGGCGGCGGTAGTGGAGCATCGTCCGGCGCACCAGGCTCCAGCAGTCGGCGACCGCCCAGTACATACGGCGCTCCCCGGGGCCCTCCACCTGGAGGTCGACCCTCGCCACGGCCGTCCTGGGGGCGCTTCTCTCGATGACCTCGCTCATGCCACGCTCTCCTCTGTCTTCTCCGCTGCGGCTGTCTTCTCCGCTGTGCCTGTCTTCTCCGCTGCGGCCTGCTCGGCCGGTTCCGTACGGTGGCCGGTCAGGCGCAGGAAGACGTCGTCCAGGCTCGGTCTGCGGAGTCCGATGTCCTCCACGGCGACGCCCGCGTCCTGGAGCGTGCGCGCGACGTCCGTCAGTGCCGCCACCCGGTCGGTCACCGCCGCGTGCACCCGGCGCTCCGCCGGATCCGTCTGGGGCACGTTCGCGGCCACCCGGCTGACGGCCCGGAGCGCGGTGTCGAGGTCGGCGGCGTCGCTGACGACGACCTCGATCCGGTCACCGCCGACCGTGTTCTTCAGCTCGTCGGGGGTGTCGTCGGCGATGGCGCGGCCCTGGTCGATGACGGTGACACGGGAGGCGAGCCGGTCCGCCTCCTCCAGATACTGGGTGGTGAGCAGGACGGTCGTGCCACCCGCGACCAGCTCCCTGATCGCGACCCACACCTCGCCCCGGCCGCGCGGGTCGAGCCCGGTCGTCGGCTCGTCCAGGAAGAGCACATCGGGCGCGAGGATCATCGAGGCGGCCAGGTCGAGCCGGCGCCGCATCCCGCCGCTGTAGGTGTCGACGCCGTTGTCGGCGGCGTCCACCAGGTCGAACTGGGCGAGCAGTTCGACGGCGCGGCGCCGGGCCCGGCCGCCGCCGAGATGGAAGAGGCGGCCGAACATCTCCAGGTTCTGGCGGCCGGTCAGCATCTCGTCCACGGCCGCGTACTGGCCGGTGAGGCCGATCTTCGCGCGGACCCGGCGCGGTTCGCGCCGCACATCGACGCCGGCGACCAGCGCGCGCCCGGAGTCGAGGGAGAGCAGGGTGGCGAGGGCCCGTACGGCGGTGGTCTTCCCTGCTCCGTTGGGGCCGAGCAGACCGTGCACGGTCCCCCGGCGGACGTGCAGGTCGAAGCCCGCGAGGGCGCGCTTCTCGCCGTACCGCTTTTCGAGCGCTTCGGCTTGGACTGCGTAGTCGACATGGTCGGTCACGGCTTCTCCAGAAGAGCGTGGGGACGGGGAGTTTCAGACAACCGCGTACAGCGTACCCGAATGTGAGTACACCGTACCCAGTTTTATTTCACGCGGCGTCCACCGACCCCGGGAGCCGGTTTAAAGTGAAGGACATGACGACCGAAACGAGCGGCAGTGGCGATATCAGCCGCAGCCTGGAGCTTCTGTGGGGCACCGGCGAGCGCCCGAGCCGAGGCCCCAAGCCGGGTCTGAGCCTCGACCGGATCGTGACGGCCGCCATCGGGATCGCCGACGCGGAGGGGCTGGGCGCGGTCTCGATGCGCCGTCTCTCCACGGAGTTGGGCACCGGCACGATGACCCTGTACCGCTATGTCCCGGGCAAGGCCGAGCTGCTCGATCTGATGCTGGACCGGGTCAGCGACCCCGGCCCCTGGGAACCCCCGCCGCCCGAGGAGGAGGCCGACTGGCGCGCGGCGGTGGAGTCACTCGCCCACGGCTATCTCGACCTCTACCGCGCGCACCCCTGGCTGCTCAAGGTCAATCAGGCCCGTACGGTCCTGGGGCCGAGCACGCTACGGGCCCTGGAGGCCGCGCTGATCGGGCTGAAGGGGATGCGGCTCGCCGACCCGGAGACGATCTCCGTCATCATCACGACGCAGAGCCTGGCCCAGGGCATCGCCCGGATGGAGGCCGAATCGCGGGAGGCCGTGGACGCGACCGGCCGGAGCGACGAGGAGTTCTGGCGGAATCAGGAGCCGTTCCTCAACCGGGCGATGCTGAGTGGGGAGTACCCGCACATGGCGGGGATGAGCGCGGACACCTTCAGCGTGGAGTTCGACCACTTCGCGTTCGGTCTGGGGCGACTGATGGCCGGGCTTGAAGCGCTGGTGCGGGAGCGCTCGGGCGCCGCCGCGGAGGAATGATCACCGTGGCGGCTCGATCCCGGTGACCCGATCCGTGACCCGACCGCAGTGACTCGGTCGTGGTGACTCGACCCGTGACCGACCTCGTGACCCGATCCCGGTGACGCGGTCGCGGTGACCCAGTCGCGGTGACTCAGTCGCGGCGCCGCGGAGGGTGACGTACGGCCCGGGGTACGGAAGGCGTACGGCCCGGGAGGTGCCGGAGACGTACGGGCCGGGGGGGTACGGGAGGGCCCGGCCGCCGCCCGCTCAGTCGCGGCGCCGCAGCCGCTTGGCCCCGAACACCAGCACGCCCACCGCCGCCAGGGCCACCACCCCGAACGTCACCTTCGACTCGCCCTCGTCCTCGCCGCCGCCCGAGGCCGAACCGCCGCCCTTCGTGGGCGCGCCGCTCCCCCGGCGGTTGTCGAGCCCGACCCGCTCCACCTCGCTCCGCTCCCCCTCCGAACCGAACATCAGCGCGGAGCCGTCCGCGGTGTAGGTGACGGACTCCGACTGCCTCTGGAGCGGCGCCTTCACCCGGTGGTCGGCGCCGAGACGGCCGTTCGCCCAGGCGTAGCCGCGCGCGCTGAAGTACGAGCGGAGCACCAACTCCTTCCCGTCCGGCGAGAAGGCCCCGTCCGTCACCCAGGGCACCTCCCCGATCCGGCGGAAGGTGTTCGTCCCGGCCGCCGAGAGCCGCGCCGGGCCCTCGTAGAGCCCGCCGCCGTCCTCGTTCTTGGAGGCGATGTAGGCCCGCCCGGTCTTCGGGTGGATCATCAGCGCCTCGGCGTTCCGCGCCCCGCCCTCGTACTTCACCGTGTACTGCGTCGCCTTCACCGTCACATTCCCGAGCGTCTTCGGCTCCGGGAAGGCGTAGATCCAGACGTGCGGCCAACTGCCGTTGAGGTTGTCGCCGATGTCACCGACGTAGATCCGCCCGTCGGAGCCGATCGAGATGGCCTCCATGTCACGGGGCTTGCCGACGCCGCGCAGGGTGACCGTCGCCACCGTCCGCCCGGTCCTGGAGTCCACCGCGAAGACGCGCGGCTGGTCCTGGTCGTTGTGTGTCCAGTACACCCCCGGGTGCTGCCGGCTGGCGGCGAGACCGCTGGACTCGACGATCCGCGGGTCCTCCAGCGTGAAGTTCCGATCGGGGGCGGAGTCGGCCGCGGCGGGGGCGACGGCGCCGAGGACGAGGGCGGCGGCGAGACCGGTGACGTACGGAAGCGAACGCATGACCCCAGCCTGCCATCCCGTACGGGCGAACCCCGCCCCGTGACGCCGTACGGGGGCACCGCCCGACCGGTCCGACGCCGCTGCGGACCCCGGAGCTGCACCGTGTCGATATCGCACTCCTGGCCGGGGTGTCGCCCGATCGGGGGCCGTGCCCCCGACGCCCATCGCGACGGCCCGACCCCGTCCGCCATGATGGCCCCCATGCGTTTTCTGTTTGTCGGCGACAGCATGACCGTCGGCAGCGCCGGCGACTACACCTGGCGCTATCGGATGTGGCGGCACCTCGACACCGCCATCGACGGCCCGTACGCCATCGTCGGACCGCGCTCCACGCTGTACGACCCCGAGGCGAACGCCGCCCGCTCGACGGCGTACGCGGCCCCCTTCCCGGACCCGGCCAGGCGCCATCTCGCGGGCTGGGGCGAGGGCTGGCTCCATATGGCTCCGCTGATCCGGGAGACCGTGCGCGAGGAGTCGGCGGACGTACTGCTCGTCTCGCTCGGCCTGATCGACCTCGGCTTCTACACGGACAGCGCGCAGACCGCGCTGAACGCACGCGAGTTCATCACCCAGGCGCGCGCCGCGCGCCCGCACGTCCGGATGGTCCTGCTGCCGGTGATCCCGAACATCCGCGCCCGGACGGACGCGCCCTTCGCGGCCGAGTGCGCCCGCTTCAACGAACTCCTCGCGAAGACGGTGGCGGACCTGGACGCGCCCTCGTCGCCGCTTCTGCTGGCGTCGCCCCCGGACTCGTACGACCTCGACACCGACACCTACGACGGGACGCATCCGGGTCCGGCCGGGGAGCACAAGCTGGCGTCGGCGTTCGCGACGGCGATGCACCAGGGGTGGGGGCTCGGCGGTCCCTACCAGGGTCGCTGATCAACCAGAGTGGTTGGTGCACCGGGCCGTTGATCCGCCGGGGCCGCTGGTGCACCGAGGTCGCTGGTGCACCGGGGTGGTCCGGCCGACCGGGGCGGTCCGGCGACCAAGGTGGTCCGGCCGACCGGGGCGGTCCGGCGCGGCCGGGCCGGGAGGCCGCCCGGTGCCGGACCATCGCCGGACCACCCCGCGCTCAGCGCGCCCGCTCCGGGTAGACCGCCCGCTCCGCGTAGGTCACCCGGTCCAGGTCGTACCAGTCCGCCACACACTGCGCGGGCCACACCTTCGTCCCCTTCTTGGCGAACGGCTCCAGCATCCGCCCCACCCGCGTCGGCGTGTACGGGAGCACCTTCTCGCCGTTCGCCGCGCCCTGCTTCAGATAGGCGTCCTGGCGCTCCCACTGGTCGGCCCGTACCCGCATCTGGTCCCCCAGCTCCACCAGCGGCACCACCATCCCCAGCACCGAGACGGCGGTCGCCACCATGGCCGCGACCAGCAGGCCCGACGACCGCTCCCGGTCGCGCAGTCGGCGGCCGAGCAGCGCCCCGGCGCCGGCCAGGAGGAACACATAGAGCAGCAGATAGTCGTTCCAGGTCCGCTCCGTCGTCACCACCCGCTCCCCGAACACGGGATAGGTGATCACCGTGCAGAGGTAGCCGCAGATGAGGAAGACGACGGCGCCCAGCGCCAGCAGCGGCAGGGGGCGCACCGGCAGGAACACCGGCGCCCGGTCCCCGCCGCCGCGCCGGGCGACCAGACCGAGCAGCACTCCCGCCGCGAGGGCGCCCAGATACTGCCACTGGAGCGCGACCCGGGCCATGATCTCCACGAAGCCCCAGAGCGAACCGGCGAGGGATTCGGGCGCGAGCATCGAGACCCGGTCGGCGTCGAAGCGCTCCCGTCGATTGCGCGAGCCCGGCGACGTCACCAGCACCAGCGTGCCGATGGCGATGCCCACCATCCCGGCGAGCGACCAGAGGCGCACACCGCGCCGCACCCGCTCGACGAAGAGCCGGTGGGCGAAGAGCACCAGCGCCGCCAGCACGACCAGCCCGACGACCGACGCCTCCTCGGACAGGGTGCCCAGGAACACCCCCGTCACGACGACCGTCACCAGCGCCGCCACCCAGCCCCCGCGACCGCGCGCGAGGAGCAGGGGCACCACGGCGGCGGCAGCGAGCACCGGGGCGAGGGTGTGCGAGACGGAGGCCGCGGGCCAGAAGAACGTCTTGTACGTGTTGGCGCTCGCGAACAGGAACACCGCCGTGATCATCGCCGCCACCAGCAGCGGGATCCCGCGCGGCACCCGCAGTTCGGCCCGCCGCAGCAGCGCCACGGTGACCGCCCACAGCAGTGCCAGCATCAGCACACCGCTGAGCAGGCCGAACCACTGGTGGCCGCCGATGGGGTACTTCGCGTACAGGCCCACCAACACGCCGTTGCCCACCCGGCCGTTGTCGAGCGAGTAGAACTTGTCCACCATGCCGGCGACACCGTGGTCGCGGGTGTGCGGCAGAAAGCACCAGTCGTCGCCGCTGGGGCGGACATGGCGGCCGTACGCCGACGCCAGCGCGAGCAGCCCCAGTGGCAGCAGGGAGAGCGCCAGCGGCCAGGACCGCCAGGGCTTCCCCGACCGGCCGCCCGGCGATCCGTTGTCCTCCCGCTCCGGCTCCGGCGCGATCTCCGTCTTCGATGTGTCGACCGCCACCGTCACCACTGCCTTTCCCGCAGGCGCGCGCCGGCCGGGCGGGTGGTCAGCCCGCTCGGCAGGGACACGGCCGTCTCCCTCAACTCTTCTTCCTCAGCGGCGCCGTCGGCGCCGCTCTCCCCCGCGCTCCTGCTCGTCGCGTTGAGCACCAGGACCTCACCCAGACCGTCCGCGTCCGCCGACTCCCCCCTGACCGCCAGGTCCCCCCGGGCCGCTATGTCCGACACCGCGGCCACATCGGCCACGACGGCCACCGCGGTCATATCCGTCTCCCTAATCACGTAATGAGGGCGCCGCTTCGACTCGTGATAGATCCGGCCCACGTACTCCCCGATCACCCCGAGCGTCGCGATCTGCACGCCGCCCAGGCCGACGATGACCGTGATCAGCGTCGCGTAACCGGGTGTCTCGACCCCGTCCACCACCGCATTCACCACGATCCACAACGCATAGGCGAGCGCCGACAGAAAAAGCCAGAGTCCGGTGTGAATCGCCAGCCGCAGCGGCCTGCTGTTGAACGACAACAGCCCGTCGATCCCGTAATTCAGCAGCCGCCGCCCGCCCCACTTGGACTGCCCGGCCGCCCGCTGCACGTTCTCGTACGTGAAGCTGACGGTGTCGAAACCGATCCAGGAGAAGAGCCCTTTGGAGAATCTGTTGCTCTCCGGAAGGGACAGCAGCGCGTCGACCGCGCGGCGCGACAGCAGCCGGAAATCCCCCGCGCCGTCCATGACTTCGACATCCATGAATCGGCGCACCAGCCGGTAGTACGCCTGGCTGAGCACCGTGCGCGCGACACCCTCCCCCGTACGGTCGCGCTGGGCGATCACCTGGTCGTAGCCGTGTCGGTGCAGTTCAAGCAGGCGCGGAAGCAGCGACGGCGGATGCTGGAGATCGGCGTCCATGACGACGACCGCGTCCCCGTCGGCCATGCGCAGGCCCGCCAGTATGGCGGATTCCTTGCCGAAGTTACGGCTGAAGGATGTGTAGCGATTACGGGAATCAGCGGCGGCGAGGGCTTTCAACTGCGCGCGCGTGCCGTCGTCGCTGCCGTCGTCGACGTAGCAGATCTCAAAATTCTCGCCGGTCGACTCAAGCACGCTTAACAGTGCGCTGTGAAAGTCCTCGATCACCTCACTCTCGTTGAAACAAGGCACCACAATCGAAATCTTTGACATTGCTGCTTTCCTAGCTCCGTCGCTGTTCTTCCGACCGCTCTGGATTCACCGCCCTGATGTGACGTCAGTTCTATAGTGCGCAGGCGTCCGGCCATGAATCCGGAAAGCTCCGCCCCCGTGGCGCGGCCACCCCGGACTCCCCCCGGGACCGACCCGCGCCGCCCCCCACGGCCCCACGGGCGCGGCCCTCTCGGTAAAAGACGTGTCCCGCGCCGAATCGGTGGCATCGAATCTTCACTCCCTTGGACCCCCGCCCACCGCGGCTCCACCCCGGCCGCCGCCACCGCCCCGGAGAGTCCAGCGGAGAGTTCAGGGGCACCGCCGACGGGGTACGGGGTCGCGTGACGGCGGGTGGCGGACACGCGTGTACCTACCGGGCGCGACACGGCCTGTCCCTACCGGGCCGTGAACCGGGTGCCGTGCATATCGTTGTACTGGCGGCTGAACGCATACGGATGCGCAGCGGGGAGGAGCGCCACGATGACTGTTCTCGACGACAGGATCGAAATGGCCGGCAACAGCGACGCGGACCTGTTGGACATGATGTTCGACCAGCTCAAGCCCACCCCTGAAGGTTTCAAGACCGAGATCGTCAAAGGGACTTATTTCGTGTCACCGCAGCGGGATACGCACTGGGAGATCATTCGCCGTGTCGTGCGGGCCCTGGAGGACCGCTTCGGCATGGGCGTGCAGGTGAAGTCGGATGTGCGGATCGACTTCCCCGGCGGCCTGAACGGCTTCGCGCCCGATGTCGCCAAGCTCAGCGACGACGCCGTGAAGGACGACTCCGGGCGGTGGCGCTATGCGGATGTGGAGTTCATCGCCGAGGTGATCTCCGAATCCACCTCGGTCAACGACTACGGCCCGAAGAAGGACGCCTACGCCGCCGCCGAGGTCCCCGTCTATCTGATCATCGACCCCTACACCGGACAGTGGCACCTCCACACCGACCCGCTCGACGGCGCCTACACCGTCACCACCGTCAGGAAGTTCGGCGACCCGATCGACCTCACCCGGACCCCCGTCGGGCTCACCCTCACCACCGACGACTTCCCGCGCGACTGACGGACACGTCCTTGCCTTGAGGGCGCTCGAAGGCGTTGGCTTGTCGCTCATGGAGTACACGCAGCTCGGACGCACGGGACTCAAGGTCGGTCGACTCGTCCTCGGGACGATGAACTTCGGGCCCCAGACCACTGAGGCAGACAGCCACACGATCATGGACGCCGCCCTCGACGCGGGCGTCAACTTCTTCGACACCGCCAACGCGTACGGCTGGGGCGAGAACAAGGGCCGTACCGAGGAGATCATCGGTAGCTGGTTCGCGGGCGGCGGGGACCGGCGCGACAAGGTCGTGCTCGGGACCAAGGTCTACGCGGACATGACCGCGGACGGCAATCCCTGGCCCAATCACGACCGGCTCTCGGCCCTCAACATCCGCCGCTCCGTCGACGCCAGCCTGCGGCGGCTCGGCACCGACCGCATCGACATCTACCAGTTCCATCACATCGACCGGAACACCCCCGTCGAGGAGATCTGGCAGGCCGTCGACACCCTGATCCAGCAGGGCAAGATCCTCTACGCCGGTTCGTCCAACTTCCCCGGCTGGAAGATCGCCCAGACCAACGAGATCGCCCGTCAGCGCGGCTCGTACGGCCTGGTCAGTGAGCAGTGTCTGTACAACCTCTTCGAGCGGCGCGCCGAGATGGAGGTCATTCCCGCGGCGCGCGAGTACGGCCTCGGGGTCATCCCCTGGTCGCCGCTGCACGGCGGTCTCCTCGGCGGTGTCCTCAAGAAGGAGGCGCAGGGCGGGCGGCGCGGCGCCGGGATGGCGGCGGAGCGACTGGCCGCGCCCGGGGTGCGGGATCAGATCCAGTCCTACGAGACGCTGCTCGACAAGCACGGGCTGGCACCCGGCGAGGTCGCGCTGGCCTGGCTGCTCACCCGGCCCGGGGTCACCGGGCCCATCGTGGGGCCGCGCACGGCGGAGCAGCTCGCGGGCGCCCTGCGCGCGCTGGAGCTGGAGCTGAGTGAGGAGCTGCTCGCCTCGCTGGACGAGATCTTCCCCGGGACCGGACCGTCGCCGGAGGCTTTCGCCTGGTGAGACCCGCCCGCTGAGCACGGTGGGCAGCGAGTCGCGGTGGTGGTCACGGCGGCCGGCCGGGGCGGGGGATCCGGCCGGGGGTCTTCCGTCCGGACAGGGCCTAGCCGGCCACGGCCGCCACCGCGATGATCGCGAACATCAGCACCAGCACACCGGCCATGATCTTGTTTCGGGTCTTCGAATTCACCCGACGAGACTAGCGCGGCCGTACGACCGGTCCCGCGCCCAGGTGCCAGCTCGCGACCGTCTCGTACCGGGGCCGCTCCCCCGGCACCCCGCTCACCGGCAGTTCGCTGCGGACCAGGGCCAGCTCCGACACCTCCCAGGGCGTGCCCTCGAAGCCGCTCAGCCCGTCCACGAACGGCCGGAGCGCGGCGTCCACCCGGCTGCGCGCGATCGTGAGGTGGGCGGTGTAGCGGCGGTGCTCGTCCATGGGGACGCCGGCCCGGCGCGCCGCCGCGTCGGCGCGTTCGGCGAGCAGTCTCAGCTCGGCGAGGCCGCCCGCGGCTCCGGCCCAGAGCGCCCGCCCGCCGAAGTGGCCGCCGGCGTGCAGGCGCAGCGCGAAGGGGGGTGTTCTGCCCGCCGCCCGGGCGAGCCGTTCCCTCAGGTCGGGCTGGAGCCTGTCGTCCACGTCGCCCATGAACGCGAGGGTGAGGTGCCACCCCTCCCGGCCGGTCCAGCGGAGGCGGTCCGCGCCGGGCAGGGTTCTCAACCGGTCGACGGCGAGGTCCAGTTCGGCGACGGCCTCGGCAGGGGGCAGTACGGCGGCGAAGAGTCTCATACGGTCGAGTCTCGCCGACGAACCGCCTCCTCCGGGAAGCCCCGTACCGGACACCTGTACGGACGCCGGTGCCGGACACCCGTATCGGACACCGGTGGGGCACCCCCCGGCGGTACGGGAGCCCCGGCGCGGCGAATCGTTACGCCACGGTCGTGAGGCCCTCCCGCGCCTCCTCGGGGGCCTTCGGCCGCTTCGGTACGAACTCGACGTGCTTGCGGCCCCGGCGCAGATCCACCTTCAGCCGCAGGCCGCCCGCGCGGGCCAGCATCACGCCGACGCCCAGCGCCGCCAGCAGGGACACCACGCCACCGGCCGCGAAGCTGATCCGCGGGCCGTACGCGTCCGTGAGCCAGCCGAAGAGCGGCGCGCCCAGGGGCGTACCGCCGACGAACACCATCATGTAGAGGCTCATCACCCGCCCCCGTACCGCCGGATCGGTCGCCATCTGGATGCTGGAGTTGGCCGTGACATTGACCGTCAGACCGAACATGCCGATCGGCACGAGCAGCGCCGCGAACATCCAGAAGCTCGTGGCGAACGCGGTCACGATCTCCAGCACGCCGAAGATCACCGCGGCCCCGACCAGTACCCGCAGCCGGGAGGTGCCGCGCCGGGCCGCGAGGAGGGCGCCGACCAGGGAGCCGGCCGCCATCAGGGTGTTGAGGAGCCCGTAGGTGCTGGCTCCGGAGTCATAGACATCGTGCACGAAGGCCGAGAGCCAGATCGGGAAGTTGAAGCCGAAGGTGCCGACGAACCCGACGAGGACGATCGGCCAGATCAGCTCGGGATGCGCGGAGACATAGCGCAGACCCTCTCTGAGCTGGCCCTTTCCACGCGGTGCGCGCTCGGTGCGATGGAGTTCCGCGGTGCGCATCAGCAGCAGCGACGCGATGGGCGCGATGAAGGAGAGGCCGTTGAAGAGGAAGGCGTATCCGCTTCCGACGGCGGTGATCAGCACACCGGCGACGGCGGGGCCGACGAGTCGGGCGGACTGGAAGTTGGCCGAGTTCAGGCTGACGGCGTTGCCGAGCTGGGCGGGGCCGACGATCTCGGCCACGAAGGTCTGTCGGGCCGGGTTGTCCACGACCGTGACCAGACCGAGCAGGAACGCGATCAGATAGACGTGCCAGACCTGGACCTGGCCGCTGAGGGTGAGGGCGGCGAGCGCGAGACCCGTCAGGGCCATCGCGATCTGGGTGGCCAGCAGCAGCCGGCGCTTGGGGAGCCGGTCGGCGAGGACTCCGCCGTAGAGGCCGAACAGCAGCATCGGGAGGAATTGGAGGGCGATCGTGATGCCGACCGCCGACGCGGAGCCGGTGAGGGTGAGCACCAGCCAGTCCTGGGCGATGCGCTGCATCCAGGTGCCGGTGTTGGAGACGACCTGGCCGATGGCGAAGAGCCGGTAGTTCCGGATCCTCAGCGAGCTGAACATGGTGGTGGGTGGCGGGGTCTCCGATGCCCGGCCGGGTATCGGAGAGGGTGCGGGTGCGGAGTCTGCTCCGGGTCCCGTACGCAAAAGTGGTCGCCTCCTTCGGTGGGTCCTGCTACAGATGCGCGAGCTTCTCCAGGACGGGGGCGGCGGCGCGGAGCTTGGCCCACTCCTCCTCGTCGAGGCCCTCGGCGAGACCGGACAGCCAGGCATTCCGCTTGCGGCGGCTCTCTTCGAGCATGGCTTCGGCCTGCTCGGTCTGGGTGACGATCTTCTGCCGGCGGTCGTCCGGGTGCGGTTCGAGCCGGACCAGTCCCTTGGCTTCCAGCAGCGCGACGATCCTCGTCATGGACGGCGGCTGGACGTGCTCCTTGCGGGCGAGCTCCCCCGGGGTGGCCGAACCACAGCGGGCGAGGGTGCCGAGCACCGACATCTCGGTGGGGCTCAGCGATTCGTCGACGCGCTGGTGCTTCAGCCGTCGACCCAGTCGCATCACGGCCGAGCGCAGAGCGTTCACGGCCGCGATGTCATCGACGGCGGTATCGGCCGGTGGGGCGGATTCCGGAGGTTCGGCGGCTTCGCCGGAGGACAGGTCAGACATGTTTGTTAGCATAACTCATTACCCTGCCTAAATACCAGTCGTTAAGTATGCCGCTCCGACGGTGCGCGGCGCCGGCCTGCCGGGGGCCCATGGGGGCTGCCGGGACTGCCGGGACCGCCGCGTCCATCGGTATCGGAAACCGGCCCCCGGGCGGGCGAGGGCGCGCGGAGACGCCCCCCGGGCCGGCGCGGCGGAGCCCCCGGCCCGCACCCCGGCCGCCCCGGTCCGCGCTCGGCCGCGCCCGACCGGCCCGGTCCGCGCTCGATCGCACTCGGCCGTGCTCGGGTGGCACACCGCCAGACACCCATGAGCGTCCAGGACCGTGGATGGTCCTGGACGCTCATGGGTGTCTGGCGGTATTCAAGTGGCGTACGGGGAGTGCGGGGCGGACACGGGGGGCGCCGGGGGACGCGGCGCGCGTGCCCCGGGGTCGCTCCGTCCGCTCCGTCCGCTACGTCCGCTACGTCAGGCCCAGCGCAGGCATCGCGTAGTAGAAGACGAAGACCGCCGACACCACGTACATCGCGACCGGCACCTCACGCCCACGGCCCGCCGCCAGCCGCAGCACGCTGAACGCGATGAAACCGATGCCGATGCCGTTGGTGATCGAGTAGGTGAACGGCATCATCACCATCGCCAGGAACGCGGGCACGGAGACGGTGTAGTCGCTCCAGTCGATGTCCCGGATCGAGCCGGCCAGGATCAGGAAGCCGACCGCCAGCAGCGCCGGTGTCGCCGCCTGCGACGGCACCATCGTGGCCAGCGGCGTCAGGAACAGCGCCACCGAGAACAGCGCACCGGTGACCACGGACGCGAGTCCGGTCCTGGCCCCCTCGCCCACGCCCGCCGTGGACTCCACGAAGCAGGTCGTCGCCGACGACGAGGTCGCGCCGCCCGATGCGACCGCGATGCCGTCCACCAGGAGCACCTTGTTGATGCCGGGGAGGTTGCCGTCCTTGTCCATGAGCTTGGCCTCGTCGCCGACGCCCAGGATCGTGCCCATGGCGTCGAAGAAGCAGGAGAGCAGCACGGTGAAGACGAAGAGCGCGCCGGTGAGGATGCCGACCTTCTCGAAGCCGCCGAACAGGCTGACCTCGCCGACCAGCCCGAAGTCGGGGGTGTCGACCGGGTTACCGGGCCACTTCGGCGTGGTCAGACCCCAGCTCGGGACCGTCGCCAGCGCGTCGATGACCATCGCGACGACCGTCATGGCGACGATCGAGATCAGGATGGCGCCCGGCACCTTGCGGATGATCAGCGCGAGGGTGAGCAGCGCGCCGAGGACGAAGACGAGGATCGGCCAGCCCTGGAGGTGACCGCCGCTGCCGAGCTGGAGCGGCACGGTGGTGTGGGCGAGGTCCGGGATGCGGGAGACGAAGCCCGCGTCGACCAGGCCGATCAGCATGATGAAGAGGCCGATGCCGATCGCGATGCCCTTGCGCAGGCTGCGGGGCACGGCGCTCATCACGCGTTCCCGCAGTCCGGTGGCGACCAGCAGCATCACGACGAAGCCGGCGAGGACCACCATGCCCATCGCGTCCGGCCAGGACATCCGGGGCGCTAGCTGGAGGGCGACGACGGTGTTCACACCGAGGCCGGCGGCGAGCGCGATCGGGACGTTGCCGATCACGCCCATGAGGAGGGTGGAGAAGGCCGCCGTGAGCACGGTGGCGGTGACGAGCTGGCCGCTGTCGAGCTGGTTCCCGTACATGTCCTTGGCGCTGCCGAGGATGATCGGGTTCAGCACGATGATGTAGGCCATCGCGAAGAAGGTGGCGAAGCCGCCCCGGACCTCGCGGGCGACGGTGGAACCGCGCTCGGAGATCTTGAAGTAGCGGTCCAGCCCGGCTGGGGTGCCCTTCGGCTGTTGCTCGGGGGCGGCGGCGGGGGCCGAGGGGGTCATGCGGTCCTCATCCAGGCTTGGCGAATCCGTACCCGATCCACCGGCACCTCGGTGCTTGGATCTTCATACGAATAAATCCGGTCAGGGGGAAACCGTTTCAGTATGAACATATAAAGGGAAGATCGCCATCTCCGCGCGTAGACCCATGGGGCGCCTGGCCTCCCACGGTCAGGAGCCCCCGCGCGGGTATCGCCGGAGTCCGGCTGGCGACGGGGCTCCATCACTCGGGCGGTGGCCGCCTCGGGAGATGCGTACCGCGCCGAGCCGTTGCCTACACTGACCCCATGGCGAAGTGGACCCCCAAGCACGAGGCACCCGAGCCCCTGGAGGGGCCCGTCGTCGCCACCATCACCGGGGGCACGATCCTCTGGTTCGTCCTCTTCGTGGCGCAGATCCCGTTCTACGGCTGGTTCGCCGACCACGATCTGCTGTGGTGGGTCTGGACCTGCCTGGCCGGCACCGGGCTCGGACTGATCGGCATCTGGTACGCCAAGAAGCGGGAGGCCGCCATCCGGCGCGCGACCGCCGAGCCCACGGAACCGGCGCCGGCCGCCGACCCCGCGTCCCCCGCGGAGAAGTGACCCCCCGCAGCACCGTGGAGATGTGACACCCCGCACGTCCTTCGTGGCGAAGTGACACCCCGCGGCCCCGTGGCGAAGTGGCACCGGCCCCGCGACCTCGTGGCGAAGTGACACCGGCCGCCGCCCGGGCGCCGCACTGGTTCCGCTGATCCCCGGGTCCCCGGGTCCCCGGGTCCGACCCCAAGCCCCGATCCCCGCTTCTGTTCTCCGGTTCCGTTCCCGCGCCGCACGGGTGCGCCCGCCCGCGCGCCCGTACCGTACGAACCATGACGCAGCGGGCAAGGATCGACACCGACGGCCCCGACCGGGGCGGCCCCACCATCGACGCGGGCGCCGAACTCGACCCCGTACACCCCATGCGGCCACCACCCTCCCGGAACCGGGCCGGTGGGCTCAGTGCGGGTGAGGTCGCCGAGCGGATCGCGCGCGGCGAGGTCAACGACGTGCCCGTCCGCTCCTCGCGCTCCACCGCCGACATCATTCGGGCCAATGTCCTCACCCGCTTCAACGCCATCATCGGCGTGCTCTGGGTGATCATGTTCTTCGTCGCGCCGATCCAGGACAGCCTCTTCGGCTTTGTGATCATCGCCAACACCGGCATCGGCATCATCCAGGAGTTGCGCGCCAAGAAGACCCTCGACGGGTTGGCGGTCATCGGCGAGGCCAAGCCGACCGTGCGGCGCGACAGCACCGCCACCGAGGTCTCCACCTCCGAGATCGTCCTCGGCGATCTCGTCGAACTCGGACCCGGCGACAAGGTCGTCGTGGACGGCGAGGTCGCCGAGGCGGACAGCCTGGAGATCGACGAGTCACTCCTGACCGGCGAGGCCGATCCGGTGCTCAAGCGCCCCGGCGACCCGGTGATGTCGGGCAGCTTCGTGGTCGCCGGCGGCGGCGCCTTCACCGCGACGAAGGTGGGGCGCGAGGCGTATGCCGCGCAGCTCGCGGAGGAGGCGTCCCGGTTCACCCTCGTCCACTCCGAGCTGCGCAGCGGTATCAGCACCATCCTCAAGTACGTCACCTGGATGATGGTCCCGACCGCGCTCGGCCTGATCATCAGCCAGCTCGTCGTCAAGGACAACGACTTCAAGGACTCGGTCGCCAGGACCGTCGGCGGCATCGTGCCGATGATCCCCGAGGGGCTCGTACTGCTGACCTCCGTCGCCTTCGCGATCGGCGTCGTACGGCTCGGGCGCAAGCAGTGCCTGGTGCAGGAGTTGCCCGCGATCGAGGGGCTGGCCCGGGTCGATGTGGTCTGTCTCGACAAGACGGGCACGCTGACCGAGGGCGGGATGGACGTCACCGAGCTGCGCCCGCTCGGGGAGGCGGACGAACCGTACGTACGGAAGGTGCTCGGTGCGCTCGGCGCGTCGGACCCGCGCCCGAACGCCTCGCTCCAGGCGATCATCGACGCCTACCCGGCCGGTGCCGGCTGGCGGGCCACCGGCACCCTGCCGTTCTCCTCCGCGCGCAAGTACAGCGGTGCGAGCCTCACCGACGAGGAGGGCCGGGTCTCGACCTGGCTGCTCGGCGCGCCCGATGTGCTGCTGCCCGCCGCCGACCCGGCGCTCACCGAGGTCGAGCACCTCAATGAGCGGGGGCTGCGGGTGCTGCTGCTCGCCCGCACGGCCGGGACGGCGCTCGACGCGCCGTCGGTCGCCGAGGGCGCGCTGGCGACCGCGCTGGTGGTGCTGGAACAGCGGCTGCGGCCCGACGCCTCGGACACCCTGCGGTACTTCGCCGAACAGGATGTCGCCGCCAAGGTCATCTCCGGTGACAACGCGGTCTCGGTGGGCGCGGTGGCGGGCAAGCTCGGGCTGCCCGGCGCCGACCGCCCGGTCGACGCCCGCACGCTCCCCGCCGATCGGGACGGTATGGCGCGCGAGCTGGAGGCGGGGGCGGTCTTCGGCCGGGTCAGCCCGCAGCAGAAGCGGGACATGGTGGGGGCGCTCCAGTCCAAGGGGCACACGGTCGCCATGACGGGCGACGGCGTCAACGACGTGCTGGCGCTGAAGGACGCGGACATCGGTGTCGCGATGGGCTCCGGTTCCGAGGCGACGCGCGCGGTGGCGCAGATCGTGCTGTTGAACAACAGCTTCGCCACGCTGCCGTCGGTGGTGGCGGAGGGCCGTCGGGTCATCGGCAACATCACCCGGGTCGCCACCCTCTTCCTGACGAAGACGGTCTACTCGGTGCTGCTGGCGATCCTGGTGGTGTGCAGCCAGGTCGAGTACCCCTTCCTCCCCCGCCATCTGACGCTGCTCTCGACACTGACCATCGGCGTCCCGGCGTTCTTCCTGGCGTTGGCGCCGAACCGGGAGCGGGCGCGACCCCACTTCGTACGGCGGGTGATGCGGTACGCGATCCCCGCGGGTGTCATCGCGGCGGCGGCCACCTTCACCTCGTATCTGCTGGCCCGTTCGCACTACAGCGGCGGCGGCGCGCTGGAGGCGGAGACGAGCGCGGCGACGCTGACGCTGTTCCTGGTGTCGATGTGGGTGCTGGCGATCATCGCCCGCCCCTACACCTGGTGGCGGGTCGGTCTGGTCGCGGCGATGGGGCTGGGGTTCCTGATCGTGCTGGTGGTGCCGTGGCTCCAGGACTTCTTCGCGCTGAAGCTGGTGGGGACGACGATGCCGTGGGCGGCCGTGGGGATCGCGGCGGCGGGCGCGGGGCTGCTGGAGCTGAGCTGGCGGTGGGTGGACCGGAGGTTCCCCGCGTAGGCCCTGGCGAGGGGGGTGGGGCCGCGCAGGGCGCGGATTTCTCCGTACGGGAGGGCGTGGGGCTCGCGTGATGGGGCGGGATCACCGTGACGGCGCGGGTGATATCGCGAGTCCACGCACCGAGGAGAGGCAACCACAAACTCCCTGCTCAAACCTGCTGTTGGTGGTGGAACGGTGAAGGTTACTGTTCACGATGCGCCAGTGGCCCGAGCGGCTGCTGATGTGTCGGTGAACCTCGGCGTCGGGAGCGCCGGGGCACGAGGGGGGAGATCACCATCCAGAGACGAAACGATCGCGCGGCGCACGGAACGGATCGCGCGGCGCGCGCGACCGTTGGCGGCGCGCTCACGGCGGCGCTCACGGCCGCGCTGCTGCTCGCGCCGGGCCAGGCCCCGGCCGTGGCGCACGACGGCACGGCGGCACAGGCCGTGGCGCACGACGGTACGGCGGCGGCACGGGCCCGGGACGGCGCGCGGAACACGGCCGGGAAGGCTCCGGCGGTGGGGGAGCCGTCGGGAACCCGGCTCGCCAACGGTGAGCGGTTGGAGCTGACCGGGAGCGGGGGGACACCGCCCGGGGGCGGCGGCACGGCGGGGACCGGCTTCCGGGTCGTCCCCCGGCCGGGCGCCGGGCCCGAACCGTATGTGTACACCCGGACCGACAGCCGGCTGGAGGTCCAGCCCGCCGGCCGGACGGGCACCCTGCCCGCCACCACGGTCGGTACGGGCACCGGCGGCACGGACAGTACGGGCGGTACGGGCACCGGCGGTCCAAGCAGTACGGGCGGTACGGCGAAGCCTGCGGCGCCGGCCGCGCGACCGGTGGAGTTCACCCAGCCGGTGAAGCTCCAGCTCACCAACGCCACCCACACCGGCTTCCAGATCTCCGTCTGGAACCGCACGACCTGGCAGTGGTTCAACGTCAGAGAGCTCCAGTCCAAGAACTACGGCATGGCCCATCTGCCGTCCGGCGACTACTTCACCGTCGGCGCGCTCACCGACGGGAGCCGTCCCGGCCACCTCATCACCGCGTCGTTCACGGTGCAGGACAAGGCCCTAACGGTGCCGCTCGACGCCAGGACCACCCGAGAGGTCGCCCTGACGCCGGATGACCCGACGGCCCAACTGGAGAGCTCCAGCGTCACGATGCGGCTGCCAGGCGGTGACACCGTCGGCCATCTGGGTGCCCAGGGCGGCAGCGTCAAGGTGACGCCCTTCTCGCTGCGGGGCGCCTCGCTGCGGGTCCACCAGGCGCTGGTGAGGAAGGGCTCCTCGGTCAACAACCCCAGCCCCTACCGGTACGACCTCTTCCGGGTCTTCAAGCGCACCCTGCCCGCCTCGCCGAAGGTGCAGGTGCGCACCGCCGAGCTGGCCAGGACCACCGTCTCGGCCCGGCCGTCCGGCGCCGACTCCACCGCGGTCATCACGTCCCAGCGCAGCACCGACTTCCAGGGCGCACCGCTGTCGTCCCGGGTCCGCCTCCCCTATCGCGTCGTCGAGTACGCGACACCGGGGGACTTCATCCTGCAGACCGTCGCGCACCCCGACGGGGGTTACCTCTACTCACCGTTCCGCATCCCGGTGGTGGGCGCCAACCCGGACGTGACCTTCGGCGCGGCGCCCTTCGCCAACCGCGCCTGCACCGGGTCCGAGACATACGTCCACGACGGAATGCTGCACCTGCGGGAGCACTGCGCCTTCGGCGACGCCTCGGGCAACCAGGGCATCGACTTCAACGCAGTGGAGGACCTCACCTACGCGGTCGACGGGGTGACGGTCGACGAGGTGCGCAACCGCGACACCATCGGCGTCTGGCAGCACCGGATCGGGCGGTCAGGTGTCCCGCACACATTGACCCGCACGATCCGGCAGCAGGGCGACCCGACCCGGCTCACCCCCGTACAGACGCATGAGTGGAGCTTCACCCCGCCGTCGGCCGGGCTCAGCGCGGTGCCGTTCACGGAGGTCGATCTGCGGGTCGACGGGCTGGACGACCGCAATCGCGCGGGCGCAGCGCCCGTCACTGTGACGGCCACGGCCTCATCCCGTACCCGGAATCTGACGTCGGCCGTCACCGGAGTGGAGTTCTCGACGGACGACGGCGGGACGTGGACCGCACTGCCGCTGGAGGGCTCCGGCACCACGGCCACCGCCCGGCTCACCGTGCCCCGGGACGCCCGCGCGGTCTCGCTGCGCGCCACGGGCACCAGCTCCGACGGTTCCGGCCTACGGCGCACGATCGTCCGCGCCTTCCATGGGCCGGAGCGCCAGGGTGACGGGAACCCCGGCGGCATCGGGGCCATAAAGATCGGCAAGGTGGTGGTCAACGGCGGCCGGGTGATCGCACCCGCGCTGGTGCACGATCCCGCCACGGCCCCGTACCGGGTCACCTTCGAGGTCACCGACCGGGAGGGCGTCGAGAGCAGCGGCGTGCGACTCCGCAGGGGCTCGGCCGACCGACCGGACGCGGTTCTGGACACCCGACGGCCGTTCTGCGTCAAGGAGAACCTCACCACCAACCTCTGCACGGCGGAGTTCGCCCTCGACGCGCGAGGGGCGCTCGGTCGGAACGCACTGGCCGGCGAGTGGGCGGTGGACGCCTGGGCGCGCTCCCGCGACGGTGCGGGCGTCACCCGGCAGAGCGGGGTGGGCACCGCACAGATCCTGCGCCAGACCCGGGTGACGATCGCCGGTCCGCCCGACACGGTGACCCGGGGCAGGTCGTTCGCCGTCACCGGGATCGCCGGGATCGCCGACTGGTCCACCGGCCGCTGGAACGCGCTGCCGGGCACACCGGTGGATCTGGAGTACCGCAGGCCGAACGTCACCGCCTGGACCAGGGCGGCGACGGTGCGGACCGGCCAGACCGGTGCCATCAACTCCGTCCAGAAGGCCGCCTTCAACGCCAACTGGCGCTGGCTGCTGCCCCGGACGGAGGGGGTCGGGGCGGCGCTCTCACCGGCGTACTACGTGGTGGTGCGCTGAACGGACGCCATCCGTAGTCGGATGCGGTGGCCGGTCCGGTAGCGGATTCGGTACGGCGTCCGATGGCGGATTCGGTACGGGGGTGGGGGCGGGGGTCATGGCGACCGCCGCCCCCGCCCCCGTGTCCCGACCCCGCTTCCCCATTCCTCTGGCCAGCGGGCCCCACTCTCGTACTCCGCGCCCGTACTCCGCGCCCGCCTCACGCACCGAGCCGCGCGGCGCCGCGGCGCCGCGGCGCCGCGGCAAAAAGTTGCCTTGACTTCCAGCCACATTTCAGCCTCAAACCTCTTGGCTGTAAAGGTTTGTTGAAGGTTTACTGATCCGATCCGGTGTTTTCTCACGCGCCGGACCATGAGGGGGGAGATCACCGTAGACATGCGGCACCACGGGACAGCACGGAGAGTGATGGGCGGGGCCCTGGCCGGAGCGCTGGCGGCCACCGGCGTGATGCTGGCGCCCGTCACGAGCGCGGCGGCGGACGTCACGACGAAGGCGCCGGACGCCCCACGGACCGAGCGGGCACCGGCCCCGGCGTCCGGCACCCAACTGGCGACCGGGGAGCGGCTGGAGCTGCTCGGCGGCGACGGAAAGGCCGGAAAGGGTACGGGGAAGAAGGGGCCGGGCTTCCGGGTCGTCCCGAAGGAAGGGTCCGTACCGGAGCGGTACGCCTACACCCACATCGATGGCCAACTGAAGATCACCCCGGCCGGCCGGTCGAAGCCGCTGCCCGCCACCACCGTGACCACGCGCGCGCCGGAGCGGCCCCGCGCGGCGGCACGGGCCGCGACGCCCACGTACTCCGTCACGCTCCAGCTCACCAACTCGGAGCACTGGGGCCGGGGCTTCAGCGTCTGGAACCGCAAGACCTGGGTGTACCACACCGTCTCCCAGGACGATTTCGGCAACAAGGGCAAGGTCAAGCTGCCCCCGGGCGACTATCTCGCCCTCGGCATGTTCAGCAACTGGGACCAGCCCAGCCATATGCTCACCGCGTCGTTCACGGTGAAGAACACGAACCAGACGGTCAACCTCGACGCGGCCAAGGCCAAGGAGACCGGCCTCACCACGGACGAGCCCACCGCGCGCCGCTACACCGCCTCCGTCTGGCTGCGGCTGCCCAACGGCAACGTCGCCGGTTTCCAGGGCGGCTGGGGCGAGAAGGTCCATGTCACCCCGATCACGCTGCCGGGCCTCTCGCTCCGCGTCCACGACGTGCTGGTGAAGGAGGGCAGCACGCCGAACCGGCCGAGCCCGTACCGCTACGACCTCTACCACTCGTTCGACAACACCGTGCCCACCTCGCCCCGGGTGAAGGTCCGCACCGCCGATCTGGCCAAGCGGGCGGTCACCCTGCGGTCGCAGGGCCGGGACTCCCACGGGCTGCTCTGGTCCTGGCGGGACGTCGGCGACGAGGCCGGTGCGTCCGCGCACTCCCCGGTCCGCTTCCCCTCCGCCGTCACCGAGTATCTGACGCCGGGGACGACCGTCTCCCACGGCGTCGGCTACGCCGACGGCCACCACCTGAGCGCCGAGGCCCGCGTCCCGGTCAAGGGCGCCAACCCGGCCGAGAGCTTCGGCATCGCGCCCCTCGCCGGCCGTCCCTGCGACGGGATCTCCATCCGGAACCGCCACCTCCAGGTGTTCGAGACCTGCGCCTACAGCGACGGGTCGGGAAAGATCGGCCGCGACGCCCCGGAGGCCGCGAACGCCCGGGAGGCGACCCAGGACCTCACTCTCAGCCAGGGCGGCACGGAGATCGGGCGGCTGCGGAACGGCCCCCTCGGCACATCGTGGCGGACCGCGATCCAGCGGATGGACGTCCCCCACACCCTGGTCCAGACGATCCGGCACAACGGACGGCCGAGCCGGTTCACGCCGACGCAGACCACCGAATGGGACTTCCATCCCATGCGCTTCCTCCCCGAGCTGGGCATCAACGCGCTCACCGATGTCGCACTGCGGGTCGACGGACTCGACGACCGCAACGCCTCCGGTACCGACCCGGTCACCGTGACGGCGGTCGCCACCTCCCGGTCGGCGTCCGAGAGCGCGGCCGTGACCGGCCTGGAGTTCTCGGCGGACTCCGGCGCGACCTGGACCGAGCTGCCCTTCCAGGGCAGCGGCGCCACCGTCACGGCCCAGCTCACCGTCCCCGACAAGGCCCGCTTCATCTCGCTGCGCGCCACTGCGGGCGGCTCCGACAGCTCCAACGTGCGGCGCACGATCATCCGCGCCTTCGCCGGTCCGGCACCCCTGGGTGACGAGACCGTCGGCGCCACGAGGATCAGCGATGTGGTCGTCAACGGCGGCCGGGTGATCGCGCCGCACATGGAGGAGGACTTCGGCTCTCCCCCGTTCAACGTCCGCTACACGGTCTCCGACCCGGCCGGTGTGGCCTCCTCCGGGGTCACGCTCTACCGGGGCCCGGCGGCCCGGCCCGAGGCGCTGCTGCACACCTGGACGCCGACCTGCGTCAAGAAGAAGGCCACCAGCTACGACTGCGTGGCGGAGTTCCGGCTCAACGCCCGCGCCCAGCTCGGGCGGAACGAGTTCTCCGGTGAGTGGCAGGTGGCGGCCTGGGCCTCCTCTGCCGACGGCGAGAGCTTCACCGACCGCAGCGGTCTCGGCACCGGGCAGATCCTGCGCCAGAGCCGGATGACGATCACGGGACCGGCCACCCGGGTCACCCGGGGTACGGCGTTCACCATCAGCGGGATCGCGGGGATCGCCGACTGGTCCACCGGCCGCTGGAACGCGCTGCCCGCGAAGTCGGTGAACCTGGAGTTCCGCAAGTCGGGGACGACCGCCTGGATCAAGGCGGCGACGGTCAAGTCCAGCGCGACCGGCACCGTCAAGTCGACCCAGAAGGCCACATCCGACGGCAACTGGCGCTGGCTGCTGCCGCGTACGCCGGGGGTGGGGGCCGCGGTATCGCCCCTGCGCTTCGTGGACGTCCGCTGACAGTTCCCACGGGTCCCAACGACGGGGCCTGAGCAGCACGGGAGGGGGGGGCGGGGATCCAGACCCGCGCCCCCCCCCACCTACGCGGGTACTCCGCGCCCGCCCCCCCCCCCCCCGCGCGCGGGCCGGCGAACCAGCGGTCCCCGGCCA
>NZ_JBIRRE010000012.1:243534-263180 GCF_044333555.1 Streptomyces sp. NPDC020965 | reverse complement strand
GGGGTTTCCGCCCGTGCGTTTGTGTGAGGCCTGTGTACTTTCCCCTGGGGGCCAACCCGGGGGGCGTGCCCCCCCGGGGTGGGGGCGCGGTACATCTGCCCCGCCCCCCCCTCCCTCGTACGCCTGGTACTCCGCGCACGCCCCCCGCACGCCCGCGCGCGGTCAGTCGAACCAGCGGTCCCGGGCCAGCCGCCAGCCAGAGCAACGGCCGGCCGAAGCCGCGATCAGTCGAACCAGCGGTCCCGGGCCAGCTCCTCCGTACGCGACGGATCCTCCAGCAGCGCCGCCACCTCGAAACGCCTCGGCCACTGCCCCGCCGCCCAGGCCAGCCCCGCCGCCACCCCCTCCAGGGTCGCCGCGTGGATCACCCCGTCGGGCGTACGGCGCCAGTCCAGTTCCACACCGCCCGCGATCAGCTCGTCATGCTCGCGGTACGAGGCCGGGGCGGCGGGCCCGAGCAGCGTCCGGACGGCCTCCGGAACCTCGCGCTCCGCGCCCTCCGTCGTCACCTCCGCCACCAGCGCATCGCCCAGCCGCCGCACCTGCAACAACTCGGCCAGCTCGGCGGCGCGCGCCGGCGCCACCGGCAGCAGGGGCAGCCCATCGGCCAGCGGCAGCAGATCGGGGGCGTCCGCCACCAGCGCGTCCGCCGCGTCCACGACCCGCACCTCCCCGTCCACGACCGCCCGCAGCTCGTCCGGGAGCGTCACCTGCTCCGGATCCAGCTCCGCCAGCGCCGTGTACAGGGCACGCAGTTGGGCCGGGCGCACCGGGCGGTCCGGGTCCGCCAGCCGGCCCAGCAGCTCCGCCGCACCGCCCGGCTCGTCCAGCAGGGCCGCGGCCGAGGTGCGTACCCCCAGCGCCCGCAGGACCTGCGCGTCGTCGAATCCGGACGCGTCCACGGCCTCGTACAGCCCGTCCAGCAGCGGATCGCCACCGGCCGCCCGCAGACCGGCCGGACGCCTGCCGTCCAGTACGGGATGGTCGCGCAGCCACCACGCCGTGTACGGCCGTACGGTCTCCGTCGTGCCGTCCGGCAGCAGTACGCGCACGGACTGGGTGAGCGCGTCCCGCAGCGGCGGCCTCGCCAGCAGCGCGAGCGCCTGCGGCCAGCAGTCGTCGTCCACGAGGTCCAGGTCCCGGACGGCGACGATCTCGGTGGCCACCGGCGGGACCGGCGTCTCCGGCAGTCCGTCGAGCACGTCCTCGCACCAGACGTCGACCGCGTCCAGCAGACCGGCGTCGTCGGGCTCGGCGAAGTCGCCGTCGCGGGGATCCAGCTCGTCCGGGTCGAGGACGACGTCCGTGGCCCGTACGAGGGTGAAGTTGGCCAGCACACCGCAGGCGGCGAGCGGTCGCTCACCCCAGCGGGCGGCCAGCTCGCTGTCGCAGAACGCGAGCGCGTTCCGGTTCATCACCAGGGCGAAGGGGCTGCCGGGGAGGACGAGTTCCCCGGCCGGGGCGGGTTCGCCGTCCTCGTCGGGCAGGGCCAGCGCGCCGAGCCAGGGCTCGTCACCGGGCTCCAGCTCGGCGTCCCGGGCGAGCGCGAGCACGATCTCCGCGAGTTCGTCGGCGTCGAGGGCGTCCTCGTCCCAGATCTCGCCCGCGTCCAGCGAACCGGCGACCGCCGCACGCACCTGCGGGGTCGTCAGCACCGCGCGCGGGGTCGCGGCCAGCGCGCCCAGCTTCTCCAACAGCGGGTGCGCGGCGTCCGGGTGGACCACCTTGAGGCCGAGCCGGGCCAGGTGGGCGGGGGTGTCGGCGAGCGGCAGCAGGGTCTGCCGGGGGCCGATCGTCGTCCGGCCGTCCGCCAGCGGCACGGGCAGGCCGGTGAGCCGGTCCGGATCGACACCGGCGAGGCTGTCGTAGAGCCGCCGCCACCAGGCGGGCTCACGCTCCAGGCCCGCGAGCCGGTCGATCGCCTCGGTCAGCGGCACCCGGGCGACACCGAGCGTCCGCAGCTCCACCCGGCGCTCCAGACCGGCCGGCAGCAGGCTCGGCAGCACCTCGGCCAGCACCCGTACGGTGTCGGTGCCCGCGCCCTCCAGGACCTCCGCCTCGATGGGGCGCAGCCCGGTGGGGAGCTCGCGGTCCGGCAGCCCGGTGTCCTCGTCATCGGCGGCGCGGGGGGCCGCCGCCGCCAGGAACGCCGTACGCGGCAGCAGTCCGAGGATCGCCGCCCGCAGCGCCCCGTCCAGCTCCCCCTTGCCGAGCGCGCCCGGCACCAGGTCGATCGTGCCGGTGGACACCGGCTGCCAGCCGCCGAGGAGTTCGGCGTAGGCGACGGCGGCCCGCTGGACGAGGAAGTCCGTGAGCGGGCCGGGGGCGGGATGGCGGCGGGTCGGGTCCAGCGGCAGCGACGCGATCAGCAGGGCGGGGACGCCGAGCGGTTCATCGGTCGGCGTCGGCGCGTGGACGACGGGGGCCGTACGGGGCCGGGCGGGCGCGCCGTCGGGGTCCACCGGGACGGCCCAGGTGACGCTCCAGTGCGGGCGCAGCCGCTCCTCGATCGGACGGTCCCTGAGCAGCTCCGCGTCGAGTCCGCCACTGTGGGTGACGGTCCGCCAGCGGGATTCGCCGTGGGTGCTGTCGTGGATGCGAGTGTACGGGCCGGTCGCCGAACGCTCGATCCGCCGTACGCCCTCCGGGGTCTCCACCACGATCTCGGTGAGTCCGGGGAGGGTGAGGAGCAGGGCGTCGTCAATGCCGGCCAGCAGGCGTTCGACCAGGTCAACGGCGGTTCCGTCGCGGAGCGGGAGGACGACGACCGTGTCGTAGCCGTCGGGGGCGGTGCCCTCGGCGGGCAGCGGGAGCCGCAGCGAGGGGACCTGGCCGTCTCGGCGGCGCAGCTCGTCGCCGAGGCCGGGAGAGGTCTCGGCGGCCTCTTCGGTGAGCGCGCGGGCCTCGGCGAGGGACCAGCGGACGCCGCCGTGACGGCCGAGGACGGCGGGCTCGTCACTGACAGCGATGACGGCGGCGAATCCGACGCCGAACCGGCCGACACTGCCGGTGCCTTCAGAGCCGTTCGCGCTCGCGCTGCCGTCGCTCTCGCCGTCTTTCTCGCCGTCGATGCCTCCGCTGTCCCGTTTCGCCGAGGCGCGCAGGGTGCTCAGGGACTCGACACCGGCCGCGTCGAGCGGAGCGCCGGTGTTGGCCACCGCGAGGACCGGGTGGTCGGTGGGCCCGGTGCCGGTGCCGGTGCCGGGCCGGAGGGTCAGCCGGAGCCGGCCGGGGGTACGGGCGCGGGCGGCGGCGTCGGCGGCGTTCTGGGCCAGCTCGACGATGAGCCGGTCCCGGTAGCCGCCGAGAACGAGGTCTTCCTCGGCGTTGGCGTCCTCACGGAAGCGGGCGGGGGCGGCGCGCCACGCGTCGAGCACCCCGCGCCGGAGCCGCGCGGTCCCGAACGGGTCGGCCGACTCGGGGGTCGTGAGGCTCACGCTGGTGCTCCGCTCTGTGTTCGGCGAGGGGGCCGTGCGGCCCGCCCGGCCGAAGGTACCGCGTCACCGCACCCCGGTTCCCCGCGCCTGCGCGCGACCGATCCCCGGAAACCCCACCCCACCCCCCGTTTTCCCCACAGACCCACCCCCGGACCCCCCACCACCCCAAACCAGCCCGCCCTGGAGGCACCAAACCAGCCGTCCGGCGCTTGAGGACACCCCCGCCCAACCCAGCCGTCCGGCCCTTGAGAACGCACCCACCGCCCAACCCAGCCGTCCGGCGCTTGAGGACACCCCCGCCCAAACCACTTGAGGACACCCCCGCCCAACCCAGCCGTCCGGCACCTGAGGACGGACCCACCGCTCAAACCCAGCCGTCCGGCGATTGAGGACACCCACCGCCCAAACCCAGCCCGTCCGGCGATTGAGGACACCCACCGCCCAAACCCAGCCCGTCCGGCGATTGAGGACACTCGCCGCTCAAACCCAGCCCGTCCGGCGATTGAGGACGAACCCACCGCCCGGGAAAGCCGGACACCAGCATCGGCTTCAGCACAAGGGGCCCGGGGGCCCGGGGGCTCAAGGGATCAGGAATGCCCCAGATCCGCGTCCTGAAGGGCCCCCTCCGGCACCGACCCCTCCCGCTCCGGATGGAGCGGAAAGACGTCGGGCGCGAGAGAGTCAAAGACCGGCACCGGAGGCTGCGGCGGCTTCGGCATCACGGCCGCCTCCGAGTGCCCCCCGCACCCGTACGACAGCGACACCACACGCCCGTCCGCCGGCGAGAACTCATTCGCGCACACACCGAACGCCTGCCCCAGCGACCCCGTGAGAGGCAGCAGGAATCCGCAGGTCACACACGGCGCCGGGGCCGCCTGCGCCATGGGGGTCTTCGCGCCGAAGGACTCTTCCCAGCGGTCGGCCGCGACATGCAGCCCGTATCGGGAGAGCACGCGCGCACGGCGCATCCCGAGTTCCTCGGCGACGGCCGCGATGGAGCCGCGCGCATTGGTCGCGGTCTCGGCCGGGGTGCGGTCGGTGAGCTCCGCGTCCTCCGCCTCGACCCGTTCGGCCAGGTCGTGGGAGGTCTCCTCGATCGCCGACTTAGGCGGGGGTACGTCCTCGCCCGCGTAGCCGGGCTCCAGGCGCAGGTCTTCCGCCTCGGTGGGCAGCAGATCGCCCGGTCCCAGGTCGCCCGGCCGCAGCCGCTCGCTCCAGGGCACCCACTCGGGTGCCAGCAGCGAGTCGGGGCCGGGCAGGAGGACGGTCTCGTCCAGGGTGACGTTCTTCGCGCGGGAGGCCCGCGCGACGGTCACCGCCCAGCGCCAGCCCCGGTATCCGGGTTCCTTGCACTCGAAGAAGTGGGTGACAACCCGGTCCCCCTCCGAGACGAGGGACACATGCTCGCCGACCACCCCCGGTGCCGCGGTCTCCTCCGCAGCCGCTCGGGCGAGGTCTACCGCCTCGGCGCACAGACGGTCGGGGGTTCGGCTTCGCGTCGTCGCAGCACTCACAGGTCTCGCTTCTCTCCTACGCCGTCTCACGGGTGCGCGGGCCGGGTGGTGAGTACGGGCCGCAGGCGGAGCGGACCTGAGGGCCGCATCGACGTCCGCGCCCAGACCAACCTGTCCCGGGCACACCTACCGCCATCCATTCTGCGGGATGCCGAAGAGGCGCGCGGCCGAGAACAATCGCCGGTGGCGCGCTACGCACGCTACCCCCTCCGCAGCCCCGCGCCCACCTGCGCGCTCCAACAAGAGGTGAGCGAGAGGTGACGAGAAGGAGCGAACGAGGCGCGAACGGGGCGGTGACAGCGGTGGAACGACCACCCCGAACGGGCGGCAAGATGCCCGCCGCGAAGGGCGCATCACACCCATACCTCGGGGACTGTGGGGCACTATGACGACGTGGCAACCGCCAGGTCGTCCGAAGAACCCGGGTCGCTCAGCAGAGCGAGCCGGACGGTCGGGCGTGCCCTGCGCCTGCCGTTCCGGGGCACCGCACGCGGTATCCGAAAGGCGACCCACGCACACGGGGCGGGTGAATCGGGCCTCGGCAAACTGATCGAGCTGCACGCGGTGAACGGCGCCGGCGATGTCATGATCACCGTCGCGCTGGCGTCCACGGTCTTCTTCTCCGTACCGACGGACGAGGCACGCGGCCGGGTGACGCTCTACCTGGCGATCACCCTGGCCCCCTTCGCCCTGCTGGCCCCGGTGATCGGTCCGCTGCTCGACCGCATTCCGCACGGCCGCCGCGCGGCGA
Source organism: Streptomyces sp. NPDC020965 (assembly GCF_044333555.1). Taxonomy (NCBI): domain Bacteria; kingdom Bacillati; phylum Actinomycetota; class Actinomycetes; order Kitasatosporales; family Streptomycetaceae; genus Streptomyces; species Streptomyces sp. NPDC020965. The sequence goes on along the minus strand of NZ_JBIRRE010000012.1, from coordinate 257,478 downwards.
TGGCGGGCGCGATGCTCACCCGGGCGGTGCTCGCGGTCGGCATGTCGGCCGCGGTGGCGACGGGGGGCATCGAGCTGTATCCGGCCGCACTGGGGGTGCTGGTCGCATCGAAGGCGTACGGGGTGATCCGCAGCGCGGTCGTGCCCCGGCTGCTGCCACCACGGTTCTCGCTGGTGAAGGCGAATTCCCGGGTCACGCTCGCGGGTCTGCTGGCAACGGGCCTGGCCGCGCCGATCGGGGCCGGTCTGCACCGGATCGGTCCGGCGTGGCCGCTGTACGGGGCGTGCGCGGTGTTCCTCTTCGGCGCGTACTGGGCGCTGCGGCTGCCCCCGACGGTGGACTCGGCGAAGGGCGAGGACAAGGCGCACATCCTCCCCCACGAGCGGGGAGTCACCGGACGGCGCGGGCCCGCCGAGGCGCGGAAGCCCAGTCTGCGGACGGTCGGCCCGTCCGTACTGCACGGCCTCCAGGCGAACGCGGCCTTCCGGATGCTCTCCGGGTTCCTGATCTTCTTCCTCGCCTTTCTGCTCCGGGAACATCCGCTGGCCGGGCAGAGCGCGGCCGTCTCCCTCGGCATCGTCGGTGTCGCGGCGGGCCTCGGGAACGCGCTGGGCACCACCGTCGGCGCGTGGCTGAGGGCCCGCGGCCCGGAGCTGATCATCGCCACGGTGCTGGGGGTGGTGCTCACGGCGGCGATCCTGGCGGCGGTGTTCTTCGGCGCCGGAATGGTGGCGGTGCTGGGCGCGACGGCGGGCCTGTGCCAGGCGCTGGCGAAGCTGTCGCTGGACGCGCTGATCCAGCGGGATGTGCCGGAGCAGGTGCGGACCTCGGCGTTCGCCCGCTCGGAGACGCTGCTCCAGATGGCGTGGGTGGTCGGCGGCGCGATCGGGATCGTGCTGCCGCTGAACGGGGCGCTGGGGATGTCGGTCGCGGCGGCCATCATCAGTACGGGGGCGGCGGTCTCCGTACGCGGTCTGCTGGAGGGCGCCCGGGGCGGCGGCCGGCCGCGCCCCCGCCTCACTTAGGGCTCTCGTTTGGATCTCGCTGGGCTCGCGTGCCCTGGCACCGCACCTCGCCCCACCTGGCCAGCGCCCGGCCCGCCCCACACCCAGCCCTCCCCCTCCCCTCCCCTCCCTCCTCCCTCTCGAACGGCACCGCCCGCCCCTCGCACGGCCCAGCCCCACCCGACCGGCCCCCACGGCACGCCCCAGCCCCCAACCACTAGCCCCGCCCGGGCCCGGCCCTCCCCAACTCCCCCAATTCCCTCTCCGGCGCCCCCTCCGACACCCTCTTCGTGCCCGGCCCGACCCCGTCCGAGCGGCGTCGACGCGCAGGGGGCGGCGCGGCGCGCCGGACCCCGGCGTGGACAGGGCTGGTGGGCCCGATAGCCTTTCGGCCATGACCGTTGCGTTCCTCTCCGGCAGGCGTCGCCGGGCCACTGCCGCCATCGGTGCCGTCAGCGCCGGGCTCCTCGTCCTCTCCGCCTGTGACAAGCCGACGCCGCTCGCGACCGTGACGGTCGGGACGGAGTCGGTGAACTCCGAGGCGGCCTGCTACAACGACGGCAAGGCCATCAAGGAGTCCCTGATCCAGGAGTGCATGAACAGGAAGACCGGCAAGACCATCAAGGTCTCCCTGGACGACCGGGTGCGCTTCGGCGTCGACCCGGAGATCGCGGAGCACGGCTGGACCCTCTTCATCGGCGGCCAGCCGGCCGAGCAGGAGCCGTTCAAGAAGACGTACCGGTCCGTTCCCGCCAGCGCGTTCTTCACCTCGCAGACGGGCGAGACCTCCAACAAGGCGAACATCAGCATCGTCGAGACCAACGGCAAGAAGCTGCTGGGCATCTGGCTCTTCACGCTGGAGAAGTCCTGACCCCAGGGGTGACGCCGTGCGTGTACTGGTCGTGACCGCGGTGGCGGCGGAGGCGGACTCCGTCGCCGCGGCCGTCGCCGGAGCCGGGAACGGAGCCGGGAACGGCATCGATGTGATCGCCGGTGGTGTCGGTCCGGCCGCCGCCGCCGCCGCGACCGCGACCGCGCTCGCGACCTCCCCGTACGATCTGGTCATCTCGGCCGGCATCGGCGGTGGCTTCCCGTCCCACGCGCCCGTCGGTTCCCTCGTCGTCGCCGACGCGATCGTCGCGGCGGACCTCGGCGCCGAGACCCCCGACGGCTACCTCCCGGTGGACGAACTCGGCTTCGGCCGCACCACGCACCTTCCGCCCGCCCAACTCGCCACGCGCGCCGCGCTGGCGACCGGCGCCCTGTGCGCACCGATCCTCACCGTCTCCACGGTGACCGGCTCGGCAGCCCGCGCTGCCGAGCTGAGCGGACGTCACCCCCGGGCCGCCGCCGAGGCGATGGAGGGGTTCGGGGTCGCCGAGGCCGCCGCCGTCCACGGTGTGCCGGTGCTGGAGATCCGCGCCATCTCCAACGCCGTCGGACCGCGCGACCGGGCCGCCTGGCGCATCGGCCCGGCCCTGGCCGCGCTGGGCAGCGCCTTCCCCCCGCTCATCCCGCTCTTCGAGGAGCCGTCGTGACCCTGCGGATCGCCTACTCGCCCTGCCCGAACGACACCTTCGTCTTCGACGCGTGGGCGCACGGCCGGGTCCCGGGCGCGCCCACCATCGATGTGACGTTCGCGGACATCGACATCACCAACGGGATGGCCGAGCGCGGCGAGTCCGACATCCTGAAGGTGTCGTACGCGGTGCTGCCGTGGGTGCTCGACGAGTACGCCCTGCTGCCGTGCGGCGGCGCGCTGGGTCGGGGCTGCGGACCACTGGTCCTCAGCCGCGCGCCCGGCCTCGACCTGCGGGGCAAGACCGTCGCGGTGCCGAGCGAACGCTCCACGGCCTATCTGCTGTTCCGGCTCTGGGCGGCTGATCTGGTGCCCGGTGGGGTGGGCGAGGTGGTTGTGCTGCCGTTCCACGAGATCATGCCCGCGGTACGGGACGGTCGGGTGGACGCCGGACTCGTCATCCACGAGGCGCGCTTCACCTACCCGTCGTACGGTCTGCACTGCCTCGCCGACCTTGGCGAACACTGGGAGTCCAGCACCAGCCTCCCGATCCCGCTGGGCGCGATCATCGCCAAGCGGTCGCTGGGCGACGACACGCTGCGGCTGCTCGCGGATTCGATCCGTACATCGGTGCGGATGGCGTGGGACGACCCGGAGGCGTCACGGCCGTACGTACGGGAACACGCCCAGGAGATGGATCCGGCCGTCGCCGACCAGCACATCGGGCTCTACGTCAATGAGTTCACCGCCGACCTCGGTGAGGACGGCTACGCCGCGGTGCGGGGGCTGCTCACCCGCGCGGCGGCCGAGGGGCTGGTACCGCCCCTCGGCCGGGATGCACTGAGGTTCCTGTCGTACGTGTCAGAGGACTGACGGACCCCGACGGCGAAGGCGCCGGGGCGCGAGAAGGCCGGGCCCGGGCGAACGGGGCCGACGGGTCCGGGACGTCGATGGTCCGTGTGTGCGGATGCCGGGCGACTGGCTGACCGGCTCACCGCTGAGGACCCTAGACGTCGAGCTGGTCCGCCACCGCACGCAACAGGCCCGCGATCTTCGCGCCGTGCGTCTTGTCGGGGTAACGGCCGCGCTCCAGCATCGGGGTGATGTTCTCCAGCAGCGTCGTCAGATCCTGCACGATCGAGGCCAGTTCGTCCGGCTTGCGCCGCTGTGCGGCGGCGACGGACGGAGTGGGGTCGAGAACGGTCACCGAGAGGGCCTGGTCACCGCGCTGACCCGCGACGACACCGAATTCGACGCGCTGGCCCGGCTTGAGCGAATCGACTCCGTCGGGCAGCACCGACGAGTGCACGAAGACGTCGCCGCCGTCGTCGCGGGAGAGAAAGCCGAAGCCCTTCTCGCTGTTGAACCATTTGACCTTGCCGGTAGGCACGTCTGTCCTCGTCTTCGTACTCATTGGGGCGCTGGGGCCACCGGGAGCTGGGCGCCGATGAAAACGGCTCTGGATTCACCGCAGCGGGCCGTCCGACCCGCCAACCCAAGGCTAATGGTCCAGGGGCTGGAGACAAGACGTCACCGATCGGTTCCTCCCCGCAGGGAACTACCCTGGCCGGATGACTGCTACTCCTCCCGCACCGGGTGACGGGCTGGTCCGCGCCGGTGGGATCGTCTTCATCATCGGCGCCGTGGCCACGCTGATCACCATGGCACCACTCTTCCTGGGGACCGACCCGTTCCCGCCCGTCGCGTACGGGATCTGCATGTTGATGGGCGTCGGTTTCGCGATCTCCGGGGCCGGCGTGTTCCGGACGATCGCGGCCCAGCGGCGCGCGGCGAAGGCGGTCTCCTAGCCGGTCAGCCGCGCGCGGCGAGGTGGCCGCGCAGCCAGTCGGGGAACTCCGTCAGCGCGGCGAGCACCACGTCCGCACCGGCTTTCCGCAGCTCATCGGCGGTACAGGGGCCGGTGGCGACGGACACGGCCAGCGCTTCGGCGGTGTGCGCGCCGCGGATATCGCCGGTGTGGTCGCCGACGTACACACTCGCGCCGTACTCGCGCAGCGCCTCCGCCTTGCCCTCCGCCCACAGCCAGCCGATGACCACGTCCGGCGCGATGCCGAGGTGGTCGAGATGGAGCTTGGCGTTGGGCTCGTGCTTGGCGGTGACGACGATCGCCCGACCGCCGAGCTCCTGTACGGCGGCGACGGCTTCACGGGCGCCCGGAAGGGGGCCGGTGGGGTCGATCGCGTACTCCGGATAGATCTCGCGGTAGCGGTCGCCCATGGCCTGAATCTGATCATCGGGAAACCAGTGCGCCAGCTCCTGCTCCAGTGGCGGACCGAGCCGGCTGACCGCGAGATCGGCGTCTATCTCGACGCCGGTCTCCGCGGTGAGCGCGAGATAGGTCGCTCGGACGCCGGGGCGGGAGTCGATCAGGGTCATGTCGAGGTCGAAGCCGACGGTGAGGGCGGGTGCGGAAGCCATAGCGCCATTGTGCGTGGTGGGGGCGGTGGGCGCCCTGGCTCACCGCCCGTGCCGCCCGCCCGCCCGCCCGGCCACCGTCAGCCCGGGCAGCCCCCGCCACCGGCCATCGTCGTCCCGGCCAGCCCCCGCCACCGCCACACTCCGCCACCGCACGCACCGCCATCGCGGGCAGCACACCCGCCCGACCAGCCACCACAGGCAGCACACCCAGCCGACCGCCACCGCACGCACCGCCACCGCGGGCAGCACACCCGCACGCAGCACACCCGCCCACCCGGCCACCGGCCGGGATCAGCGCCGCCGCGCCCGCGCGATCAGATAGATCGCGGAGGCGATGGCGGCGCCCTTCACCACCCAGGGCCAGGCCCCGCCGATCGCCTCCCGCATCCCTTCCTTCGCGGCGGCCTCGGCCTCCGCCGCGGCGCCGCCCTCATCCACCTGGCTCCACATCCAGATCAGCCCGGCCATCGCGACAGCCCCCGGCAGCACGAAGACGGCGAACTTCCGCTGCGCGTCGGACAGCTTCCGCGAGCCGTAGGCGCAGAGCCAGCCGAGCCCGAGCGCGATATAGGAACTGAAGACCGCGCCCCCGATCAGCAGGGCCGCGGCGAGCAGCAGGAACGGGCTGTCGAAGCCCGTCGCCGGTACGGCGGTGCCGTCGTCGTCCGCCGCCACGGCCTCCGGCTCCGGCTCGGCGCCACGGCGCCGCAGCCGTGACAGCACACGGCGCAGCCCGCCGGGCGACTCCTGCTCGACCTCCTCCGTCGCGGTGTCGTCATCGAGGTCGTCATCGGCGCCCGCCTTCTTGAGCGCGGCGATCTCCTCCTCCGTCAGCGGGGGCCGGAGTATTTCGGGGATCTCGACCCCGCCGGTGAATCCGGCGACGCGCTCTCCCGCCCCGAAGGACTGGGGCGCCATGCTCCACCAGTCGACGTCCGTATCGGACGAGCCGAGTTCGTCCAGGCCAGCGAGGTGCGGTGGCAGCCCTCCGGCCGGGGGCGGCGGCACGGCGGGGCGATCGGTGTTCTTGCCGAGGCGTGGACGGGGAATCCGGCGCCGGACGCGCTGCCCGGGCAGCGCCAGCAGACCGGAACGCTCACTCCCGTCACCCGACGCGCCCGGTCGATCCTGTGCGCCCTGGCCGCTCTCCCCGCCCTGGCCGCCCCGCCCACCCTGGTGACTCTCTCCGCCCTGGCCGCCCTGTTTGAACCACGCGACCCGCCCGGGCCGCCGGGCCGCATCGGACGGTTCCGTACGGGAGGACCCCGACGCCGCTCCCCCGCCGTCACCCCCCGACGGCCGGTGCTCGGGCGAGGGGGCCGCGGCCGGCCCGGTGCTGGTGCTGGTGCTGGTGCCGGTGCTACTGGCCGCCGTCACCACGTCGTCCGGAGAGCCGAGCCGCCCCAGGATGCGCCGCACCGAGGCCGGGGTGTCCGGGGTGGTGGCTCTCGCCCGCTGCCGGTCGATCTCCCCCCGCACCGTCGCCACCAGCTCCATCCGGGTGCCGGACGGAAGCTGCCGCTGCTGGGCCAGATCCCCGATCCGGCTCAGATAGTCGTAGACGAGCTGGTCGCTCTCGATCCCCACGGCGTCCCCTGACGTTCCCTGCCGGGGCCGCCCGTCCTCCCCGGTCCGGCCCGCCCTGTGCATGACCGTAGCGCGAGGACGGCGCTCCAGGGACTCCCCGGGCGTTCCAGGGACTAACGTGGGTCGGATGGGGACCATGCCCGAAGGAAGCAGTCCGCGCACGCTGGCCGAGGCCCTGCGCGCCCGAGACGACGACGAGCTGGGCGCGCTGCTGCGCGTCCGCCCCGACTTGCTGAGCCCCGTACCGGGTGATCTGTCCCAGCTCGCCACCCGTGCCGGGACGCGCGCCTCGGTCGTACGGGCGCTGGAGCGACTCGACCGATTCACCCTCCAGGCCGCCGAGGCGCTGGCGGTCGCCCCCGAACCCGCCTCGTACGAGGGTCTGCTCACGCTGCTGACCGGCGACGAGGGCGATCCCGCGATCGAGACCGCCCTGCCGCGCGCGGTTGACGCGCTGCGCAGTCAGGCGCTGGTGTGGGGCGGCGACCGGCTGCGGCTGGTGCGGACGGCCCGGGAGCTGCTGGCGCCGTCGCCGACCCGGCCGTCGCCGACCGGTCTCGGTCCCACCGTCGCCGAGGCCACGGCCGGGATGTCACCGGGCCGGATCCAGGAGGTCATCGCCGCCGCCGGGCTACCGACGACGCACGATCCGGTATCCGCCGTGGCCGCTCTGACCTCGCTCTTCACCGACCGGGAGCGGATGGGCGCACTGCTCGACTCGGCGCCGTCGGCCGCGCTGACGGTGCTGGACCGGCTGGTCTGGGGGCCGCCGTACGGGGAGGTCACCTCCGACCCCGCACCCCCGGTGCGCTGGCTGCGGGACCACGGACTGCTGCTGCCCACCTCCCCGCGCACGGTCGTGCTGCCGCGCGAGGCCGCTCTCCATCTGCGGGCGGGCCGCGCGCACCGTTCGGCGGAGCCGCTGCCGCCCCGGATCACCCCCGCCGCGTCCTTCGCGACGAGCCGTCCACAGGTTGTGGACGGCACGGCGGCCGGCCAGGCGTACACCGCGCTCTCGACCGTCGAGGACCTGCTCCAGGACTGGCACGAAGGCGGTCCCGCCGTGCTGCGCGCCGGAGGTCTCTCCGTCCGCGACCTGAAGCGGACGGCGGTCGCGCTGGACGCGAGCGAGCCGATGGCCGCGTTCTGGGTGGAGCTGGCGTACGCCGCGGGCCTGCTGGCATCGGACGGCGCGACCGATGAGCGGTACGCCCCGACGCCCGCGTACGACGACTGGCTCACCCTCCCGGCCGCCGAGCGGTGGGCGCTCCTCGGCGACGCCTGGCTGACCGCGACCCGTACCCCCGGCCTGGTCGGCGGCACCGACGGCAAGGGCCGCGCGCTCTCCGCGCTCGGCCCCGACCTGGACCGCACGGCGACCGTGGAGGTACGCCGCAGAGTGCTCGAACTGCTGGCGACCCTGCCGGCCGGCACCGCGGCCGATCCGGAGACGGTGCTGGCGCGGCTGCGCTGGGAACGGCCGCTGCGGGGCGGGGCTGCGGACGGCGGCCATGTCGATCTGCGCTCGCGCATCGCGGGCTGGACGCTGACCGAGGCGGAGGCGCTGGGGGTGACGGGCCGGGGAGCGCTCTCGGCCCATGGACGGGAACTGCTGGGCAGCCCCACGCCCGCGGCGTACCCCGGCCCCGCCGTCGCGGCACCGGCGCCCGCGCTGACGGCCGCGGAGCGCGCGGCGGCCCGGGACGCCGCCGCGGTGGCCCTCGCGCCACTCCTCCCCGAACCGCTCGACCACGTCCTCCTCCAGGCCGACCTCACCGCCGTCGCGCCCGGCCCGCTGGAACGCCCGCTGGCCGAGACCCTCGCGGTGCTCGCCGACGTCGAGTCCAAGGGCGGCGCCACGGTCTACCGCTTCACGCCCGGCTCCGTACGCCGTGCGCTGGACGCCGGACGTTCGGCATCCGATCTGCACACCTTCCTGATGTCCCACTCGCGGACACCGGTACCGCAGCCGCTCAGCTACCTCATCGACGACGTGGCCCGGCGCCACGGCCATCTGCGGATCGGCTCGGCCGCCGCGTACGTCCGCTGCGACGACGACGCGCTGCTGGAGGAGATCCTCGCCGACCGCCGCTCCCAGGGCCTGCGGCTGCGCCGCCTGGCGCCGACCGTCCTCGCCTCCCAGACCGATCCGTCGTCGCTGCTGGAGGGCCTGCGGGCGCTCGGCTACGCGCCCGCCGCCGAATCGGCGGAGGGCGATGTCCTGATCACCCGCGCGCACGCCCGCCGCACCCCACCGCGCACCCCACCGGCCCCGGTGCCCGACGGCCCGCCCCTGCCGGACGCCGCGCTGCTCGGCGCGGCGGTCCGGGCGATCCGCGCCGGCGATCTCGCCGCGACGGTGGAGCGGAAGCCGGTCCCCGAACCGTCATCCGGCGAGGGCGGCGCCGGCCGCGGCGGCGGTCTCCCCCGCTCGACCTCGGGCGAGACGCTGGCCACCGTCCAGGCCGCGGTGATGACCGGCTCCTCGATCTGGATCGGCTATGTCAACGCGGAGGGCACGGCGAGCCAGCGGGTGATCGCGCCGGTGCGGGTGGAGGGCGGGTTCGTGACGGCGTACGACCATACGGCGGACGAGGTCCGCACCTTTCCGCTGCACCGGATCACGGGCGTCGCGGAACTCGCCGACGACCCGGCCTGACCCGCCACCACCGACCGCCCTTCCCGTCCTTCCCGTCCCCGCTGCTGCCCTTCCCTCCTTTGCTCTCCCCGGCCCTTCCACCGACGACTGTCGCGACCGGCGCGGCGGCGGCCCCAGCGGTGTCCCCCGTGCCTGCCGTACCCGCCTGGGGTACGGGGCCGGGGACGGAGGCGCCGTCCTTCGGCTCCCCCAGCGTGTGGAAGCGATGCCCGATCCGGCGCCCCAGCATGAGATAGGCGATCAGCGCGCCCCCGGTGTTCAGGAGCACGTCATCCACGTCGAAGGCCCGCCCCTCGACGAGCGCGCCCTGTGCCAGCTCCACGAACACGATCACCACGGTGGTCAGCAGCATCACCCGGACCATCCGCAACCTGCGCGGTACGAGTACGGGAAGGATGAGCCCGAAGGGCGCCCCGAGCGCCAGATTGCCGCCGATCTGCTTACAGGCGGCGAGGAACGTGTACTCCTCCGCGTACTGCCGGAGTGAGTGCCCGGGACGGAGGTTCGCCCCGGCGATATCGGCCGATGCGGCCGACGGGGTGAGCGTCAACCGGGCCAGCACCACCGCGAACCCGACCAGCGCGACCAGCCCCACCGCGATGACCAGCACTCTCACGAGAGGCGCGTGGCGCGGGCCGGTAACCGTGTCTTCCTGTGAATCTCCTCGGTCTTCTCGCTGTTGTTCGTCCATACCCCCCGGATGCCCCCCGACCCCACGTTCAGGCACCACCACACCCCACCAGGACACGCCCCCGGCCCCGTCCGCGGTACAGGCTCCTCGGGCGACACCGGCAGGGCACACCGGCCACGGTGGACCGCGCTACCCGTGCCGCGCCTGTCGCAGCCGCTCCACCAGCACATCGACATCGGTCCACGGATTGGCCGTCCTGCCATCGGACCTTCCGTCGCGTAGTGCCCGCGCCCGCTGTCGAGCCTGATCGAGGTGGGGACTCAGAACGGCATAGTCCAGATGCTTCCGGTCGACCGAATACCCCGCCCCACCGTGCTTCTCCAGAAGCCTCTGCATCACCGCCGATGTGCTGTACGCCGTCATGGCTGTGAAGTGGAGCAGAATCCACAGCTCGAAGCACGGGTTGGTGAGCACGACGCCGATTCCGTGACGCTCGGCGAGCCCGAGTGCCTCGTCGAGAGAAGAGTGCGGAACAGGGGCTTCCACATCGAGCACGCACCAGACCTCGTCATAGGCCGTGTGGCGGTCGACGGCCGACGTCGACGCCCGCTGCTTGTGCGCGATCGCCGCCCTCACCAGCGACTTGGGCTCGCCATGCGTCCCGCCCAGGCAGATGAGGACCGGGAGCCCCCGCAGCTCGCCGCGTAATCCTCTGAAGTACTGGTCCTCGGTGCGTTCGCCCTCGCAGTAGAGCAGGAATCTACGCTGCTCCGGACGTCTGCCCTTCTCCCGCTTCAGCGGCTTTCCCCGCCCCACGCCCACCCCCACGATGGAATTCTTCAGTGATATGTCGCAGCAGGTCGTCGTCCAGAAAGGGAACCGCCCCGTAACGACCCGCCAGATAGCGCTTCTCAAGATTCTCGGCGGAGTCACGCACGCTGAACTCCGTCATGGGGAACAGACGCGTCGCCAAGGTGCCCGGGTCCTTCTCGGTGAACCACACCTGGTCGCGGAAGATCTCCGTACGGACATTCCGGCCCAGCAGCGCCGCCTCGTGGGTGCTGAACACCAGCTGAGCACCCGATCGATTGATCTCCGGCGACTGGAACATCCCGACCAGCGCGTCGACCAGATACGGATGCAGTCGCGCGTCGAGTTCATCCACGCAGAGAACCGCTCCCCTGGTCAGGGTGGTGATCACTGGGCCGATCAGACCGACCCAGGTACGTGTCCCACTCGACTCCTCGGCGAGGTCGAGCGGGAAGACACCGTCCGCTGTCCGGTGCTCCACCCGAACCCGGTCCAGCGGGGCCGCCCCCACATAGACCTGATCGCCCAGCGCCTCCCGCACCGCCTGAGTGAGGCGCTTGTGCATGTCCTGGGCCTGCTCGTCCGCCTTCTCGATCTCCAGCCCCGACACTCCCAGGTCCGCGAAGCGGAGGAGGGCCATAACGGGTGTCGCGACACTCTGGTGCTTGTCGTCGAGGCAGAGATGGACTGTGTGGTCGAGGCGGTTCTGGAAGTCGGCGTCCGTGGCCATGGAGAGGCCGAACCGGAACCAGCGGTAGATCGCACCGAGTTGTTGATGCCCCTGCGCGGCGGCGACCGAGAGATAGAGGCTGTTGGGGCGCAGCAACTCCGAGATGACCTTGCGATGACCAGTCAGCGATCGCCCGAAATTGATCTTGTTGCCCGGCTTCCGTTCGTACAGCCGACGCTGTCGGCCCTCCGGGTAGTAGTAGAGCCACTCCTCCAGCACCCGCTCGTCATCGACCGAGAACCCGAATTCATGGCGGATCCCCTCCAGCGCGAAGTCCACCATGAAGACACTCGGGTGGGAGGAGGAGTCCGCCCTCAGCGCGAACGACCGACGGGGAACACCGCCACTCGGGTCCCAGCGCCGGAAAGACGACAGAACCGCCCGCCGCATCCAGCCCAGCGCGTCGATGACATTCGATTTCCCGGACGCGTTGGTCCCGTAGATCGCGGCCACCGGGACCACCCGATGGCCACTCCCCGACACCTCGCCCTCGGCACGGTCCGGATGGCGGTCGGCCGCGACCAGGGACAGTTCCTGTTCGTCCCGCAGGGATGCGTGGTTAGTCACCTGGAACCGAAGCAGCATGGCAGCTCCCCCAAGCACCGGAGATTGTCGTTGGGCGGGCGGTATCGTCAAGTTTTGACGATACCGCCCGCCCAACGACACCGCATAGACCATTCACCCACACGGGTAGCGAGATCCATGACGGTCGGATTCCCGAAGGAAGCAGCGGGGTCCCTGCGCAGGCGTCGCCCGATGAGCGACACTGGATGTTTGGCGAATTCGGCCGAGCCCAGGCCACAGCGCACCAGCGGAGGACGCACCAGGTGAACGGACCCCTCATCGTCCAGAGCGACAAGACTCTCCTCCTCGAAGTCGACCACGAGCTGGCCGACGCCTGCCGGCGTGCCGTCGCGCCCTTCGCGGAGCTGGAGCGTGCCCCCGAGCACATCCACACGTACCGGATCACCCCCCTCGGTCTGTGGAACGCCCGCGCCGCCGGGCATGACGCCGAGCAGGTCGTGGACGCGCTGGTCGAGTACAGCCGCTACCCGGTCCCGCACGCCCTGCTGGTCGATGTCGCCGAGACGATGGCTCGCTACGGTCGGCTCACGCTCTCCAAGCACCCCACCCACGGTCTCGTCCTCACCTCCACCGACCGGCCGGTGCTGGAGGAGATCCTGCGGTCCAAGAAGGTGCAGCCGCTGGTCGGGGACCGGATCGACGCGGACACCGTCGCCGTGCACCCCTCCGAGCGGGGGCAGATCAAGCAGACCCTGCTGAAGCTGGGGTGGCCCGCCGAGGATCTCGCCGGGTACGTCGACGGCGAGGCCCACCGCATCGATCTGGCCGAGGACGGCTGGGCGCTGCGGCCGTACCAGAAGCAGGCCGTCGAGGGGTTCTGGCACGGTGGCTCCGGTGTGGTCGTGCTGCCCTGTGGCGCGGGCAAGACCCTGGTGGGCGCCGGGGCGATGGCGCAGGCCAAGGCGACGACGCTGATCCTGGTCACCAACACGGTCTCCGCCCGCCAGTGGAAGCACGAGCTGGTCAAGCGCACCTCGCTCACCGAGGAGGAGATCGGCGAGTACAGCGGTACGCGGAAGGAGATCCGCCCGGTCACCATCGCCACCTATCAGGTGCTGACGACCAAGCGGAAGGGGATCTACCCGCATCTGGAGCTGTTCGACTCCCGGGACTGGGGCCTGATCGTCTACGACGAGGTGCATCTGCTGCCCGCGCCCGTCTTCAAGTTCACCGCCGATCTCCAGGCCCGGCGCAGGCTCGGTCTGACCGCGACCCTCGTACGGGAGGACGGCCGCGAGTCCGACGTCTTCTCGCTCATCGGGCCGAAGCGGTTCGACGCGCCGTGGAAGGAGATCGAGGCGCAGGGGTACATCGCGCCCGCCGACTGTGTGGAGGTGCGGGTCAACCTCACCGATGCCGAGCGGCTCGCGTACGCCACCGCCGAGACGGAGGAGAAGTACCGCTACTGCGCCACCACCGCGACGAAGCGCAAGGTGACGGAGGCGCTGGTCGCCAAGCACCAGGGCGAGCAGACGTTGGTGATCGGCCAGTACATCGACCAGCTCGACGAGTTGGGCGAGCACCTGAACGCGCCCGTGATCAAGGGTGAGACGTCGAACGCGCAGCGGGAGAAGCTGTTCGACGCGTTCCGGCAGGGCGAGATCTCGGTACTGGTCGTGTCGAAGGTGGCGAACTTCTCGATCGACCTTCCGGAGGCGACGGTCGCCATCCAGGTCTCGGGCACCTTCGGTTCGCGTCAGGAGGAGGCACAGCGGCTGGGCCGGGTGCTGCGGCCGAAGGCGGACGGCCACGAGGCGCGGTTCTACTCGGTCGTCGCCCGGGACACCATCGACCAGGACTTCGCGGCGCACCGCCAGCGGTTCCTGGCGGAGCAGGGTTACGCGTACCGGATCGTGGACGCGGACGAACTGCTGAGCTGAGGCGGCGGTAGGCGGAAAGGCGGGAGACGGGAGGCTCCGGGGGGGGAGCGTCGGTCCGGGGGGTACGGGGGACGTCAGTGGCGGCGGATGTACGGGCGGT
>NZ_JBIRRE010000012.1:0-243434 GCF_044333555.1 Streptomyces sp. NPDC020965 | reverse complement strand
ACGGGGCGGTACGGGGCGGTACGGGGCGGTACGGGGCGGTACGGGGCGGTACGGGGCGGTACGGGGCGGTACGGGGCGGTACGGGGCGGTACGGGGCGGTACGGGAAGGCAGTACCTGGGGCGCGCGGTACGGGGGGCGGTACCGCGGGCGGTGTCAGTGGCGGCGGACGCCCGCCTCCTCGCCGTACTCCCCCAGCACCGTGACGCTGAAGACCGCGCCGACGAACACCTTGACCGCGCGCAGTGCGCTGCCGACGGGGTGCGATGACGAGTCGGTGGCGCCGCTGTGGGAGCCGGGAACCTGGGCCGCTGAGGTGAAGCTCGCTGTGGTCATGTATCCATCTTCGTTTTCCGGCCCACCGGAAACATCGGCCCCGGGACTGAACACGGTCCCGTCCCGCGTACGACTCCAGACATAGGGGCTCCCCTAGGTGGACGGCACCTCAGGAGGAGAGCCGCCTCATCCCCGGTGGCGAGAGGCCGGGGCCCAGGACCACCGGGGAGCCGGCCGCCGAACGGCGCCGGGGCAGAGGCCGGGCCGGCGCCGGCGCCGGGAAAGTCGTTCGCCCCGTCGCGCGGCTCTGACTAGACTCCGCCGTCTGCCCGCCTCCCGTCGAGGAGCGCCGCCGCCCGGACGGAAACCGGCCGGTTCGCCATGCCCACGCCGTAGTTCTCCCCCGCCCGGAGGCGACTTCCTGTGCCCGCGCACGCCCCTGACCCCGCCCCTGATCCCGTCCCTGATCCCACGCCCGCCCCCGCCGCCGAGTCCGTCGGCGACCCCGGGCCGCTCGCGCGGGAACGCGGCCATCTCGCCGCCTCCCGCACCGCGCTGCGGTCGATGCGCGAAGAGGTCCAGGCCCTCAACATCAAGGACGTCGCCGCGAACTGGGTCAACGCCCGGGTGCTGGAGGCGCAGATCGAGAACCGGATCAAGGAGTTGGCGGACCTCTCGCACACCCCGCTCTTCTTCGGCCGCCTCGACTACGCGCACACCGCACAGGAGGGCCAGCGCTTCTACATCGGCCGGCGTCATGTCCACGACGCGCACGGCGATCCGATGGTGGTCGACTGGCGGGCACCCGTCTCCCAGCCCTTCTACCGGGCGTCCCGGAAGGACCCGCTGCACATCGGGTTGCGTCGGCGGTTCGGCTACACGGGCGGTGAACTGACGGCGTACGAGGACGAACATCTGACCGACCCGACCGAGCGGGACCACACCAGCAAGCTGCTCCAGGCGGAGATCGAACGCCCGCGCGTGGGCCCGATGCGGGACATCGTCGCCACCATCCAGCCGGAGCAGGACGAAATCGTCCGGTCCGGCCTGAACGGCACGGTCTGTGTGCAGGGCGGTCCCGGCACCGGGAAGACGGCGGTCGGCCTGCACCGGGTCGCCTATCTCCTCTACGCGCACCGGGAGCGGCTGGCCCGTACCGGCACGCTGGTGATCGGGCCGAACCGGTCCTTCCTCCACTACATCGAGCAGGTCCTGCCGGCCCTCGGCGAGTTGGAGGTGAAACAGGCGACCGTCGACGATCTCGTCAACCACGTCGAGGTCCGGGGCGCGGACGAAGCGCCGGTGGCCGTGCTCAAGGGCGACGCCCGGATGGCCGAGGTCCTGCGGCGGGCCATCCGCGCCCAGGTCACCCTCCCCACCGAACCCCTCGTGGTGGTGCGCGGTTCGCGGCGCTGGCGAGTGCCGGCGTACGAATTGGAGGAGATGGTCCGGGAGCTGCTCGACCGGGACATCCGGTACGGGGCTGCCAGGGACGCCCTCCCCCAGCGGATCGCCCACTCCGTCCTGGTCCGGATGGAGGAGGCGGGGGAGGCGCCCGACGACCGGGTGCAGGACGCGGTGGCGCGCAATCCGGCGGTGAAGGCCGTGGTCAAATCGGTCTGGCCACCGGTGGAACCGGCCAAGCTGGTGCTGCGGCTGCTGTCGGACGAAGCCTTTCTCGCGGCGCACGCCGACGGTGTGCTGAGCCCGGATGAGCAGCGGACGATCCGCTGGCCGAAGCCGTGGCGGAGCGTGAAGTCGGCGCGCTGGTCGGCGGCGGACGCGGTGCTGATCGACGAGGCCACGGATCTGGTGCGGCGCACCCACTCGCTGGGCCATGTGGTGCTGGACGAGGCCCAGGACCTCTCCCCGATGCAGTACCGGGCGGTGGGCAGGCGCTGTACGACGGGTTCGGCGACGGTGCTCGGCGATCTGGCGCAGGGGACGACCCCGTGGGCGACCGGGAGCTGGCGGGAGGCCCTCGCCCATCTGGGCAAGCCGGACGCCGTGGTGGAGGAGCTGACGGCGGGGTTCCGGGTGCCGCGCGAGGTGATCGCCTACGCCTCCCGGCTGCTTCCGCACATGTCGCCCGGTCTGACGGAGGTCAGCTCGGTCCGTGAGTCGCCGGGCTCCCTGGAGGTGCGGGAGGTGCCGGACGGCCTGGACGCGGCGGTGGTGGCGGCGTGCGAGGAGTCGTTGCGCCGGGAGGGGTCGATCGGTCTGATCGCGGCGGACTCTCGGGTGCCGGCGCTGGCCGATGCCCTGTCGGCGGTGGGCCTCGGCCATCTGGACCCCGGCTCGGAGACGACGGCGGAGTCCCGGCTGACCCTGGTGCCGGCGTCGCTCGCGAAGGGTCTGGAGTACGACTACGTGGTGCTGGACGACCCGGCCACGCTGGTGGCGGCGGAACCGGACGAGCGGACGGGGCTGCGGCGGCTGTACGTGGCGCTGACCCGGGCCGTCTCGGGGCTGACGGTGGTGCACCAGGAGCCGCTGCCGGCGCAGCTCGGGTAGCGAGGTGGCCGGGGAGCCCGCGCCGGCCGGCCGCCATGGACCGTACGGCCGTGCACCGCGTCCCGGGCCCCGAGCCCCGAGCCCCGCGTCGACCATGATCCGCGCAGGTCCGTGGCTCGTACCGACCGTGGCTCGGACCGACCGTGGCTCGGACGGACGGCTCGTACAGACCAGGCGCTCGGACGGACCGGGCTCGGACGTACCCGTAGCCGCGGAGCACGGGGTCGCAGGCCACGAACCACGAAAAACCGCGGGCGGGGACGCGCCCCCCGCCCGCGTCCCCGCCCGCGTCCCGGTCCGGAGCGGACCGAACCCGCCCCGGACCGCGAGCCCGTACCCACGAACCCGCACCCCCGGGGCCGAGCCCTATCCGTCCAGCGCCTCGCGCCACTCCCGTACCGCGTCCGCGTCCACCGGCCCGGCCCAGCCGCCCGGCCGTGCCGCGCCGCCGATGTGGAAGCCCGTGATGCCGGCCGCGCGCAGCCCCGGGACGTGGTCCAGGCGCAGTCCGCCGCCCACCAGGAGCTGGGGCTCGTACCCCGGCTGGCCCCGGCGAGCCGCCTCCGCCAGCAGGGTCGGCAGTCCGTCGTCGACCCCGGTCGCCGAGCCGGCCGTCAGATAGGTGTCCAGGCCGGGCAGGTCCGCGAGCTGCTTGCGGAGCGCGTCCCGGTCGGCCGCGCGGTCGATCGCCCGGTGGAAGGTCCAGGCGCAGCCGGAGATCTCGACGAGCAGCCGCTCGACCATGACCACGTCCGGATTGCCGTCCGCGTCGAGGAAGCCGAAGACGAATTCGTCCGCGCCCGCGGCCCGCAGCTCGGCGGCGGCGCGGACCAGTGCGTTCGTGTCGCTCGGTGAGCCCGCCGAGAATCCGTCGGTGAGCCGCAGCATCACCCGGAGCGGAATGTCGACGGAAGCGCGGATGTTTTTGAAGGTGTCGCGCGGGGGCGTCAGCCCGTCGGCGGCCATGTCGGTGACCAGCTCCAGCCGGTCGGCCCCGCCTGACTGCGCCGCGACCGCGTCCTCCGCGTCCAGAGCGATCACCTCTAGGACTGCACGGTTGCTCATGGGAACCCCATTCCTCCTGGGAAACGGCTACAGCTCGACAGGTCTAGTCCAATAGCAACCCTAATGCTCACGGGCGGCGACCGCAGCAGCACCCCAAGAGATCGGCACTTGCACGTGGTACCCATAGGGGGTATACATGAGCCAGACGAGGTACCCCCCAGGGGTATTCAGCTCCGGACCGGGAGGACCCATGACGCACACAGCCACCCACCAAGAGGTAGAACTCGCCATCGGCGGCATGACGTGCGCGTCCTGCGCTGCCCGCATCGAGAAGAAGCTGAACCGCATGGACGGGGTGGAGGCCACCGTCAACTACGCCACGGAGAAGGCCAAGGTCAGTTTCCGGGGTGCGGACATCTCTGTACAAGACCTCATCGGGACCGTGGAGGCGACCGGATACAGCGCCACCCCGCCCAAACCGAAATCCGACTCCGCCAAGGCCGGGGGAGGTGATCAGGAACCGGAAGAGGACGACCGCGAGCTGCGGACCCTGCGCGAGCGGGTGATCACCGCCGTCGTCCTGTCGGTGCCCGTCATCGCGATGGCGATGATCCCCGCCCTCCAGTTCGACTACTGGCAGTGGCTCTCCCTCACCCTCGCCGCCCCCGTCGTCGTCTACGCGGGCTGGCCCTTCCACCGGGCCGCCTGGACCAATCTGCGGCACGGCGCGGCCACCATGGACACCCTGGTCTCCGTCGGCACGACCGCCGCGTTCCTGTGGTCGCTGTACGCGCTCTTCTTCGGCCACGCGGGCATGACCGGTATGACCCACCCGTTCGAGCTGACCATCTCCCGCTCCGACGGCGCGGGCAATATCTATCTGGAGGCCGCGGCCGGCGTCACCGCCTTCATCCTCGCCGGGCGGTACTTCGAGGTCCGCTCCAAGCGGAAGGCCGGGGCCGCGCTGCGCGCCCTGATGGAGCTGGGCGCGAAGGAGGTCACCGTCCTGCGGGACGGCAAGGAGGTCCGCGTACCGACCGATGAGCTGAGCGTCGGCGACCGCTTCCTGGTACGCCCCGGCGAGAAGATCGCCACCGACGGCATCGTGGTCGAGGGCTCCTCCGCCGTGGACGCCTCCATGCTGACCGGCGAGTCCGTGCCGGTCGAGGTCGCCCCGGGCGACGGTGTCACCGGAGCCACCCTGAACGCCGGCGGCCGGCTCGTGGTCGAGGCGACCCGGGTCGGCTCCGACACCCAGCTCTCCCGGATGGCGAAGCTGGTGGAGGACGCCCAGAACGGCAAGGCCGCCGCCCAGCGGCTGGCCGACCGGATCTCGGCCATCTTCGTCCCGATCGTGATCCTGCTGGCGCTCGGCACCCTCGGCGTCTGGCTGGCGACCGGCGAGGGCTGGTCCGCCGCCTTCACCGCCGCCGTCGCCGTACTGATCATCGCCTGCCCCTGCGCCCTGGGCCTGGCCACCCCGACCGCCCTCATGGTCGGTACCGGCCGGGGAGCCCAGCTCGGCATCCTGATCAAGGGCCCGGAGGTCCTGGAGACCACGCGTAAGGTCGACACCGTCGTCCTCGACAAGACCGGCACCGTCACCACCGGCAAGATGACCCTGCTCGATGTGCACACCGCCGACTCCACCGACCGGGACGAGGTCCTCCGGCTGGCCGGCGCGCTGGAGCACTCTTCCGAGCACCCCATCGCCCAGGCCGTCGCGGCCGGAGCGGCGGCCGAGGTCGGCACGCTGCCGACCCCCGAGGACTTCGTCAATGTGCCCGGACTCGGTGTGCAGGGTGTCGTGGAGGGCCACGCGGTCCTCGTCGGCCGGGAGAAGCTGCTGGCCGAGTGGGCGATCGAGCTGCCCGAGAAGCTGCGGGAAGCGAAGCAGCGGGCCGAGAAGGACGGCCGGACGGCCATCACGGTCGCCTGGGACGGCGAGGCCCGCGCGGTCCTCGCGGTCGCCGATGCGGTGAAGGACACCAGCGCCGAGGCCATCACCCGGCTGCGGGGCCTGGGCCTCACCCCGATCCTGCTGACCGGCGACAACCAGGCCGTCGCCGAGGCAGTCGCCGCCGAGGTCGGCATCGACCAGGTCATCGCGGAGGTCATGCCCGAGGACAAGGTCGACGTCGTCAAGCGCCTCCAGGCGGAGGGCCGCAGCGTCGCCATGGTCGGCGACGGTGTCAACGACGCCGCCGCACTCGCCCAGGCCGACCTCGGTCTGGCCATGGGCACCGGCACGGACGCCGCCATCGAAGCCGGCGATCTCACCCTGGTACGCGGCGACCTCCGCGCCGCCGCCGACGCCATCCGCCTGGCGCGCCGGACCCTGGGCACGATCCGGACGAACCTGTTCTGGGCCTTCGCCTACAACGTCGGCGCCCTGCCGCTCGCGGCGCTGGGCCTGCTCAGCCCGATGATCGCGGGTGCGGCGATGGCCTTCTCCTCGGTCTTCGTGGTCGGCAACAGCCTGCGGCTGCGAGGCTTCAAGGCGGCCTCGTGACCAGGTGCCGCCGCCACCTGCTGGCGGCACGGTGGCCCACGGCCATCACCCGGTGATCCGAGCACGACCCCCGCATGACCGAGGCCCCCGAGCGGTTCGACCGCCCGGGGGCCTCGGTCATGGAACGCGGCCGGGGGCCGGCGCATCGGCCCCCGGCCGCGTTGGCCGTCAGGGGGGGTCAGCCGCCCAGACTGCCGCTGCCGAACGCCCCGCCTCCGACGTTCTTACCGTGCTTGGGCCGCGCCTCGCGGCCCTTTCCGGTGCTGTGACTGCTGTGGGTCCTCATGTTGTACGGGAGGAGACGGTCGGCGCCCGCATCGGGGAAGGCGTCGTCGTCCTCCTCCCGGACCTCCTCGATGTGCTCCCGCCGGGCCGGCTGATGCGGCTGCTCGTCCGGGCGCGGCGGGCGGTACTCCGCCCGGCGCCGCGAGTCCCACCACATGGCACCGCTCAACAGAACCACCAGGACGAGTCCGAAGCCGATCATGATGCCGATCATGCGTCCGCCTCCATCAGCCGGGGTGACATACCTGCCCTTATCACCAGTGTGACCCCATTCGGCCGTGTTCGGCCGCTCGTGGGCATGGGCGGGGTGGGTGGCCGTACGGGGGGCGCCCGTACCGCACGACCTAGAGTCGGCGCATGAGCTCCGACCTCATGCGCCCCGACCTCAAACACCCCGACCTCCGCGAACGCTGGGCGCGAGCCTTCGCCGCCGCCCGCACCGCCCCGGCCCGTACGCCCGACGAGTCCCGCACCGCCCCGGCCCGTACGCCCGACGAGTCCCGCACCGCCCCGGCCCGTACGCCCGACGAGTCCCGTACGCCCCCGAGCCACACGCGACCCGAGGCCACCACCGCCCCGGACACCGCCCCGGCCCGCACACCGGACGAGCCGGCCGGGCCCGCCACCGCCCCGGACCCGCTCCGCTACGCCGACGACCTCCTCACCCGGTGGGCCGAGCCCCAGCGCAGGTACCACACCACCGCCCACCTCACGGCCGTCCTCGACCACATCGACACCCTCGCCGCCCACGCCGCCGAACCCGATCTCGTACGCCTCGCCGCCTGGTTCCACGACGCGGTCTACCTCCCCGACCGTTCCGAGAACGAAGAGCACTCGGCCCGCCTCGCCGAACGCGCGCTCCCCGAGGCCGGGCTCGGCGCCGAGGCCACCCGGGAGGTCGCCCGGCTCGTGCGGCTCACGGTCACGCACGCCCCCGACGCCGCCGACACCAACGGCGCGGTCCTGTGCGACGCGGACCTGGCGATCCTGGCCGCCGCCCCGGAGCCGTACGCGGCCTATACGGCGGCGGTACGGGAGGAGTACGGATTCGTCCCGGACGACGCCTTCCGCGCGGGCCGGGCGGCGGTCCTGCGCCAGCTCCTGGAGCTGCCCAGCCTCTTCCACACCCCGTACGGCAGCCGGGCGTGGGAGGCGCGGGCGCGGCACAACCTGACCACCGAGCTGACCCTGCTGACCCGGGACCCCGGCGGCCCCGCGTGACCGGCCGGCCCAGTCCCGAAGCGCCACCATCCGATACCGCCGGTCCGAGCCGGCCCGCCACACGCACCATCCGCACCATCCGACCCACGTGATCGGCCCGCCCGGGAATGCGGCGCGTCACCGGACCGGTTAGCCCTGTCATGCCCGATGCCGCCGCACCTCGTTCCCGTATGCCCATCGCCGTCTACATCCTCGGTCTCTCCGTCTTCGCACTCGGTACGAGCGAGTTCATGCTCTCCGGCCTGCTGCCGCCCATCGCCGACGACATGAACGTCTCCATCCCCCAGGCCGGTCTGCTGATCTCGGCCTTCGCGATCGGCATGGTGATCGGCGCCCCGCTGCTCGCGGTGGCGACCCTCCGGCTGCCCCGCAAGACCACCCTCGTCGCGCTGATCTCGGTCTTCGGCGTCGGACAGGTCGCGGGCGCACTGGCACCGACGTACGAGATCCTCTTCGCCTCCCGGGTGATCAGCGCGTTCGCCTGCGCGGGCTTCTGGGCGGTCGGCGCATCGGTCGCCATCGCGATGGTGCCGATGAACTCACGGGCCCGGGCCATGGCGGTCATGATCGGCGGGCTCTCCATAGCCAATGTCCTCGGCGTCCCGGCCGGGGCCTTCCTCGGGGACCACCTGGGCTGGCGGTCCGCGTTCTGGGCGGTGGGCCTCGCATCGGCCGTCGCCCTCGTCGGCGTCGTCACCCTGGTCCCGCGCATTCCGCTGCCCGCCGAGCGCCCCCGGCTGAAGCGGGAACTGTCGATCTACGGGGACCGCCAGGTCTGGCTGGCCATCGTCTTCACGGCGCTCGCGGCGGGCGGCGTCTTCGCGGCGTTCTCGTACCTCGCCCCCCTGCTGACCGATGTCGCGGGGATGGACAAGAGCTGGGTCCCGAGCGTCCTCGGGCTCTTCGGCCTCGGCGCGCTGATCGGTACGGCGGTGGGCGGCCGGATCGCCGACGCGCACCTCTTCGGGGTGCTGCTGAGCGGTATCACCGCGTCGACCGTCTTCCTGGTGGCGCTCGCGCTCTTCGCCGAGAACGCGGTGGTCACGGTGGTCCTCGCCTTCCTCCTCGGCGTCTCGGCGTTCTTCACCGCCCCGGCACTCAACGCCCGGATGTTCAACGTCGCGGGCGCGGCCCCCACCCTCGCGGGCGCGACCACGACCGCCGCCTTCAACCTGGGCAACACCGGCGGCCCCTGGCTCGGCGGCACGGTGATCGACGAGGGCTTCGGCTACGCCGCGACGGCCTGGGCGGGCGCGGGCATGACGATCGTGGCACTGGCCCTGGTGGCGATCTCCCTCCGGCTGCACGGCACCTCCCGGGTGATCGCCTCGTCCACCCCGACCGACACGCGGCAGCCGGCGCGGGCCGAGGCGTAGTCAACGCCCGGCGCGCCGGTCCCCCGACCGTGGGAGGCTGGCGCATACGTCACCGTGAGGCTCTCCCCCGGCTCTCCGTTCGCCCTGTCAGGGCCACGGAAGAAGGACGGAGACCTCACGATGACCGCCGCACTGGTCGAGCCCATGCTGTCGGAGGAAGACGTGCCGCCGGAGGAGAAGCCGTCGTGGGAGTACCTGCTCAGCGCGTGGCGGGAGCTGGACGCACCAGAGGGATGGCTCGTCGAGATCGACGAGGGGCACATCGCCGTGGTTCCACCGCCGCACGCGCACCACAACCACATCGCGGCCAAGGTGCAGCGCGCTCTCTACCGGAGCCTGTCCGAGGAGCTGGAGATCTACCAGACCCTCGGCATCCACATCACGCCCCTCGACAGGCTCTACGTACCGGATCTGGTGGTCGTCCCGAGTGAGCTGGTCTCCTCGGCGGCACCGGACAGCACCGACCCCGTGGACGCGGCGGAAGCACTTCTCGTCGCCGAGATCACCTCGCGGGGCAACGCCAAGGACGACCGGGACAAGAAGCTCCGGGCCTACGCCACGGCACCCGTCGCGATCTACCTGTTGATCGACAGGTTCGACCCGCACGGCCCCACCACCACGCTCTTCAGCGATCCGCGGAAGGGGGCGTACGCGTCCTCCCTGCGGGTGCCGTTCGGTGAGCCGATCCAGTTGCCCGAGCCCTTCGACGTCAAGCTGGACACGTCGGCCTTCCCCGTCTGACCACGCCGGCGCCGTACCCGGTCCCGTGCCGGGGCCCCCGGCACGCCACGGGGGGCGTCTCCTACGCCG
Source organism: Streptomyces sp. NPDC020965 (assembly GCF_044333555.1). Lineage (NCBI taxonomy): Bacteria > Bacillati > Actinomycetota > Actinomycetes > Kitasatosporales > Streptomycetaceae > Streptomyces > Streptomyces sp. NPDC020965. Next base: position 233,437 of record NZ_JBIRRE010000012.1, on the reverse strand, counting down.
GCCGGCCCTTCGGTCGCCGCAGCCCCGCCCCCACCAGCAGCCGCACGACCTCGCGGCTCGACACCTCCACCGCCCCGGCCGCCACCGCGTCCGCGTAGCGGTGCGACGGCAGGTCGTAGTGGTCCCGTTCGAAGGCTCGGGCCGGGGCGCCGATGCCGGCAGCGAAGCGGTGCAGTTCGTCGTAGGACTCGTCGCTGATCAGGTGTGACCACAGATGGCCGTGGCCCGGCCAGATCGGCGGGTCGATATAGACCGTCATCCGCCGAGCCCGCCGACCCGCGCCACCACGACCCCGGCCTTGTGGCACACCCATCGCGGGTCGGGGCCCAGCTCCGGTTCCACCTCCAGCGCGTGCGGATCGCCCGCGTCGCAGACCGGGCAGAGGGGCCAGCGCCCGTGCCGTTCCAGCAGGGCGTCCTGGACGTCCTGGGCGACCAGGCCCGCGACGTACTCCAGTCCGTCCGGCCACTGCTCGACCCACCAGCGGCGGTGCGTCACGGACGCCTCCACCAGCGACACCACCTCCGCGTCGGCCACGTCCCGCGCGGCCAGGTCGGCGAGGACCAGGGCCCGAGCCGTGTGGAGGGTCTGCTCAAGGGGGTTCGAAGGGGGAGTGGAGTCGGTCATATGTCCATTGTCCCCGCCCGACACGCACCCCCCTGTCCCAGCGAGGCGCGCACCCACCTGCCCCCGTCCGGCGCGCACACCCACCGTCCCGCGTACCAGGGGGTTGACCGGACCCGAACGGTGAAAATACCTTTCAAGATGTGACCGACCCAGTGAAGGAAATTTTCAACCGTGGGGACGGAGCCGCCAGGACCACCCCCGGGGCCGCACCGCCCGCCGTGATCCCACCCGCGCCCGCCGCGCTCGCCGCCAAGGTCCGCACCCTCACCCCCTCCATGACCCGCTCCATGCAGCGCGTCGCCGAAGCCGTCGCCGATGACCCAGCCGGCTGCGCGGCCCTCACCGTCACCGGGCTCGCCGAGCTGACCGGCACCAGCGAGGCCACCGTGGTCCGCACCGCCCGGCTCCTCGGCTACCCGGGCTACCGGGATCTGCGGCTCGCCCTCGCCGGACTCGCCGCCCACCAGCAGTCGGGCCGGGCACCCGGCGTCACCGCCGACATCTCCGTGGACGACCCGATCGCGGAGGTCGTCGCCAAGCTCGCCCATGACGAGCAGCAGACCCTCGCCGACACGGCGGCCGGCCTCGACACGGTCCAGCTCGCCGCCGCCGTCGCCGCCGCCGCGACCGCCCGCCGGATCGACATCTACGGGGTCGGGGCGTCCGCCCTCGTCGGCATGGACCTCGCCCAGAAGCTGCTGCGCATCGGTCTGATCGCGCACGCGCACAGCGACCCCCACCTCGCCGTCACCAACGCAGTGCAGCTCCGCTCCGGCGACGTGGCGATCGCGATCACCCACTCCGGCTCCACCGGCGATGTGATCGAACCCCTCAGGGTCGCCTTCGAGCACGGCGCCACCACGGTTGCCATCACCGGCCGACCCAACGGGCCGGTCTCGCAGTACGCCGACCACCTGCTGACGACATCGACCGCCCGCGAGACCGAGCTGCGCCCGGCCGCCATGTCCTCCCGCACCAGCCAGCTCCTCGTCGTGGACTGCCTGTTCATAGGGGTCGCCCAGCGGACCTACGATGCGGCCGCGCCCGCGCTCGCCGCCTCCTACGAGGCGCTGGCGCACCGCCACTCCCCCCGTACGACGACCACCCGCTGATCCCCCTCCGGCCACGGTGACCTCCACAGACCTCTCGGACCTCACGGAAAGCGTGCGTACTACATGACCTCGACACCCTCCGCCTACGGTGAACTCCGCGCCGAGCTGGCCTCGCTGACCACCGAGGAGTTCCGGCCCGAGCTGGCCGACATCGATCAGCGGTCCACGATCGACCTCGCCCGGCTCATGAACGCCGAGGACCGGTCCGTCCCCGACGCCGTCGCGGCACGGCTCCCGGACATCGTCGCCGCGATCGACGCCACGGCGGTACGGATGGCTGACGGCGGACGGCTGATCTACGCGGGCGCGGGCACGGCCGGGCGGATGGGAGTCCTGGACGCCAGCGAGTGCCCACCCACCTTCAACACCGACCCCACCCAGGTGGTCGGGCTGATCGCGGGCGGCCCCGGCGCCATGGTCACCGCCGTGGAAGGTGCGGAGGACAGCGCGGAGTTGGCCGCCGCCGACCTCGACGGATTGGCGCTGACCGCACGGGACACGGTGATCGGCATCTCCGCCTCGGGCCGTACCCCGTACGCGATCGGCGCGGTGGAGCACGCCCGGACCGTCGGCGCACTGACCATCGGCCTCTCCTGCAACGCGGGCAGTCCGCTGGCCGCCGCCGCCGAGCACGGCATCGAGGTGGTCACCGGACCCGAACTCCTCACCGGCTCGACCCGGTTGAAGGCGGGCACGGCCCAGAAACTCGTCCTCAACATGATCTCGACCATCACGATGGTCCGACTCGGCAAGACGTACGGGAATCTCATGGTCGACCTCCGCGCTTCCAACGAGAAGCTGCGCGCCCGGTCCCGCCGGATCGTCTCGCTGGCGACCGGCGCGCCGGACGGTGAGATCGAGAAGGCGCTGGCCGACACCGACGGCGAGGTGAAGAACGCGATCCTCAGCCTGCTCGGCGCGGTCGACGGCCCGACGGCGGGCCGACTGCTCCGGGAACACGACGGCCGGCTGCGCTCGGCACTCGCCTCCGCGACGGCCCACGCCCCCGCTCCCGCCCCGGCCCGCGAGAGCGACTGACACCACGTCCGTACGGGAACCGACTGGACCGTACGGGAACCCGACTGGACCGTACGGGACTTCGACGGCGCGCCACCGACGGTCAGCCCGGTGGCGCGCCGCCCGTACGCACCCTCGTCCCGCATCCGCCCGCCGGGGAGAGCCCGATGGGTTGCGAGTGACCAGAGCGATCCGCATTGTTTCGTGAGGCGGAAGAGGCTGCGCAACAACGCGCCCCCGCGATCACATGAGAGCGGCTACAGAGCCCCATCATTTACCGCCTGACGTGCACTCATACCCGCACCGGGCCGGCCCGCGTGATCCACTGCACACTCCCCGCAAGATCAGCGTTACACCGTGTAGTGTCAAGTACTTGTAAAGGCCACCGAAATGGTACCAAAGGAGGCGGGTTTGAAGGCTCGAAGAAGCTTCAAGACCCTGACCATGTCCCTGGCTCTGGCCACCGGTGCGGCACTGATGACGGCGCTGCCGGCGTCATCGGCGACGACCGCCCCGGCCAATGCGCAGCCGCTGCCGTCCGCCGTGCAGACACATGCGTCGGGGCCCAAGTTCCAGTTGACCAGCAGCAACCAGAAGGCCGCCGCCGACAAACTGCTCGCGGACCACCTGACCACGCGGGCGAACCTGTCGGACGTGCTCACCAACCAGCAGTTCCCCAACTCGGCCGGTGTGACCGAGGACTGGATGAAGCTCCGGGAGATGCGGTCCTGCGCGGGCAAGGAGCGCGGGGCGCTCCCGCCCGACCCGATCAACAAGGTGGTCGACTGGTGCTGGCAGAAGTCCCACGGTGACGATGTCACCACGGACTGGTTCCCGCAGGGCATGAGCACCACGGGCACGGCCGACGGCGCCGACGGCCAGATCCAGGGCCGCTCGGCCGTCGCGGTCGCCTGGCACTACGAGAACAAGCCCAAGCAGAACGAACCGGTCGGCACCGGCTGCCAGACGCACAACCTGCTCAAGCTGAGCTTCATCGACCGCGAAACCAAGAAGTACCGTCACGTACTGCTCGCCGAGCCGACGGTCTCGGGGACGGACTCCAACTTCAAGTTCGTCACCGGCCACGGCGGCGGCATCGTCTGGTACGGCAACTACATATACGTGACGGACACGATCCGTGGGCTGCGCGTCTTCGACATCAACAAGATGGCGAAGGTCGACTCCTACGGCGAGGGCGTGTCGACGTACGGCGTCAACGGCGGCAAGTCCAGCGCCTGCGGCTACGGCTACGTCCTGCCCCAGGTCCACTTCTACAGCCAGCCGAGCTGCACCTCCGGCACGGGAGACCGGACGGTGGCGCCGACCGAGCCCATCTGCCACTCCTGGCTCTCGCTGGACAAGACCAGCGGCAAGCCCTACAAGCTCGTCTCCGGCGAGTACCACATGGGCCCCGGCGGACGGGTGGTCCGATATCAGCTCAATGACTTCGGAGCGGCGACCCATCCGGGTCTGCTGAACCTGTCCGGGAACAAGACCGTGGTCGAGGACGCCTACACCCTCTCCGGTTACACCAATGTCCAGGGCGGTATGACCTGGAGCGAGGGTACGGCCCCGCTGAACTTCGCCCTCCAGAAGAGCTGCTCCAACGTGCCCAATGTCTTCGCCAAGACCTGGGTGGGCGACACCCGCGCCACCCGGACCACCGGCTGCACGGGCGCTCCGCTCACTCCGGGCGGCCCCAGGGTCCAGAAGGGCAACTGGTCGGCCGGGACCGTGGAGGCCCTCAGCCACTGGCCCAAGCGGCACATCGACGGCGCCAACGTCGAGGTGAACGAGTTGTGGGGCCTCACCGAGGGCGTCTGCACGGGCACTCCGACGCCGAAGACGGACGAGCCGTTCGACGTCTGCACCGGTGAGAGCGGATCGCCACGGCTGTCGCTGCGCGCCATCTACGCCGTTGGATTCGGTGACCCGCTGGTCCAGGGACTCCACTGATCACCGGCGACTGACCACACCCCACCCCCCACCGAACCGGCCCCGTCCGCAACGTGATCCGTCACGGCGCGGCCGGGGCCGGCCTCGTCATCCGGGCCCTCGGCGACCGGGGCCTCGTCACCCGGGCCCTTGACGGCCGGCCCCTTGGCGGACCGGCCCCGCTCAGCGCTCCCCCGACCCGGACCCGTCGCACACCGACGGCACCGCCCGTACCAGCGCCTTCGTGTGCAGCGGATCGAGCCGCTTCTCGTGGCGCACCCGGAGGGCCGACACCGCCAGCACCGGCACGCAGTAGGGCACCGAGCGCGCCACCGTCGAGTCGGCGACGGCGCGGACCAGGGCGGTGTTGAGCCGGTTGATCTCCTTGCGGACCTCGGTGAGGTCCGGCCGGGTCACCGGGGCCTTGGCGGGGTCCGCCGTCCACTGCCGGTGCAGACCACGCTGGACGAGTTTGTTCGCCTCGATCTGGTCGCGGAAGATACGGGCCGTCGCCTCCGGATCGGCGCCGATGTCCCGGGCCTGCTGGCGGACCGAGTCCAGGACCACCTGCTCGCGCGCCGGGTCGTCGATGGGGCTGTCGGTGCCCCATTTCGCCGCCGCGACAAGATCCGCCGTGGCCAGCCGGTCGGCGGAGAGCGCCACCAGCGGCAGCAGTTGGGCGTACGGGGCCGGGGCGGGCGCGGCCCGCGCATCAGCGGGAACGGCCGAGGCGGCCGGGGTCGCCATGACCGCGAGGACGGTGGCGGCCAGCGCGGCCGTCACCCCATGGCGTAAGGAGGTACGGATGATCACTGGGCTGCCAGCTCCGGATTTCCGAGGTGGTTCAGGGCGTCGCGTCCAACGACTCGATCAGCCGCCGGGCACGTGTGTCCTCCCGCAAGAGGGTCTCCGCCAGTGGCCCGGTTCCGTCCTCGGACTGCGCGGCGTCCAGGTACCGGTCCGCCGACCGCTCGTCCGGACCGAGATCACCGGCGTTCGCCAGCGCCCGGTGGACCCGCGCGTAGTCGACACCCCGCACGGCCAACAGCGCGCCGCCCGCGTACCGGAGACCCGGTTCGGGAGCGTTCTCCCCGGCGAGATGCGGATACTGCGCGGCCACTTCGTACGTCGCCAAGATCGCCAGCAGCACATGCTCGGTGCCCAGCTCCTGGAAGAGCCGACGGGCCTGGTCATGAGCGTCCATCTTGACCCACGTGGTGGGCACGGCCGCCCAGTTGATGCCCGACCCCATCACGATCCACCGCTTCCAGAACGGCAGCGCCCGGTAGGGGCGGCGGCCGAGCAGCGCGTCCCGGGTGGGCTGGAGCGGCGGGGCGAGACCGTCGTCCATCTCGTGGAACCCGTCGTCCAGCCAGCCGACGACGGCCTCCCGGGAGGTCCGGCAGACCCGCAGCATCTCGGCGGCCCGGTTCTCCTCCGCCGTCAGCCCCCGCAGCAGGTGTTCCGCGGTGTACTTCTTCGCGCCGTCGGCCCGCGCGAGCTCCATCGCGGCACCGAAGGCGCGGTGGGCGGCGCCGGTGAGACGGATGCCGTGGTCACCGTCCTCGCCCAGGGCGGCCACTGAATCGACGCTGCCACCGGTGTCGTCGTCGCAGGCCCAGGCGCCCGTACGAGCCTCCCGGTCCCGCAGCACCGCCATGGTGGCGGTCACGGTCACCCCGGCGCTCCACAGGGCTTCCCCCGCGTCCCCCTTGGTGTCGGCGACGGCGGCGAGCAGATGCTCGGTCCCCATCGTCCGCCCGCGCCCCCCGCACGCGCCCCGGGCCGCCCCGAGGACCCCCACCACGGCCCAACTCGCTTCCATGTCCGTCGCCATCCGACCTTCCCCCATCTCACTGGTCATGGGGACGAGACTTCCGTACGGCGGTCGGCGGCCACATCAACTCCAAGACTGATCCTCCGCAGTCCTCAGCGACTAGTCAGCACCACCGAAACAGTGCTAGCGGCGGTCAACGCCCGCCGCCGTACGGACCTTCGGGCGGGGTGGGCTCAGCCGGAGAGCGCGGCCGTGAGGTCGACCTCGACGAGCTGACCGGGGAACCCGAGCTGGGCGACGCCGAGCAGCGTGCTCGCGGTGGTGAACGCGGGCGCGATGGGGGATTCGTTCAGCCGGAACCAGGCGGCGGCCAGTACCTCGGGGTCATCGCTGACGACATAGATCACGGAACGGACGACGTCCTCCGGGCCCGCGTCCACCGCGCTCAGGGCGGCGTGGGCGTTGGCGGCGACCTGGTCGATCTGGGCGTTGAGATCGCCGGCGCCGACGAGATCACCGGCCGGGTCGAGCGGGCACTGTCCGGAGAGATAGGCGGTACGGGCCGCTTCGACGACGGTGATGTGGTGGTAACCAGGGGTCGCGTGGAGGTGGTCGGGATTGATTCGGGTGATTTTGTCAGTCATGCCATCGATTCTCGGTGATCGGCGGGTGGGGCGCACCGGGATTTCGCCCCGGTCCGCCCCACCCGCCGATCCGGTGCTCACCTCGGTACGCCGTGGAGCACGGCAGTCAGCCGCATCGCCGTGTCCAGGTTGCACCGCCCGAGGTCGATCAGTGGGTACGGGTCGTCACTGGCGAGCGAGATCGGGTCCACGCGCAGCGACGGCAGTGTCACCCCGATCGCGCCCAGTTCCTCCCGTAGCTGCGAGAGGACCTCCTCCGCGGCCCGCAACCGATCCGACGACCGTACGATCATGCGCACGCACCTCCACGCTGAGTATTGATCTTCCCTACAGAGCGTGTCCAAGATCGGGTCGACCTGAACAGGTTCGCGGGCCTACAGCACCTTCTGTGGAATGAGGGGGTGCCGATGTTTCCCGAGGCGGGGGACGGACATGGATCGGCCGGAACACTCGGGGCTTTTCCGGCCGTTGGCCGGAAGGTTCGATATGACGGCCGGCAACCTGGGCGTCCGGGCAGGATGGGTGCGGACCTCGGGTAGCGGCTGGTCATCACCCCAAGGGCGACGATCGTGGCGACCAAGGAGGACATCCCCGATGAGTAATCCGCTCCACGACGCCACGGACGAACCGCCGGGGGCCTGGTCGAGGGATCTCTCATCACCCGGCGGAGGTGCCCGGCGACCGCCTACGGTTCTGGAACTCCTCGTACTTCGCCGTGAAGACATAGATGTAGTTCAACAGCGCCTCGGCGAGGGACAGGGCGTCCGCCGCGTCCTCCCGGGTGACCGACTCCTCGCTGAAGTGCGCGCCCTGGTTGCCGATGACCCGTAGCGCTTGCGCCCAGTCGAACAGGCGACCCTCGATCTTCCCGTCGTCCCGGAGTTCCTGGAGTGCTTGGAACAGGTTTCGCTTCTTCATGCCCTGCTCGATGCACATGCCTTCCAGCGTGCGACGGACCATGACGGCGGCGGCGGTGTACAGCTTGGCGTCGAAGCAGGCCCGTGCTTCGACCATCTCGCGGGCTATCGGCGCGGGGATTCCGGGTGCGAGGACGGCCACCTGCGGCCACAGTCGCTGGGAACCACCCTCGCTGTCGGGCCCTGCGGGTCCCTTCCAGAGCTGGGGCTGTCCGCAACCCATGCAGCCGAGGACGGTGTAGGAAACCGACGGGGGATCCTGATCCTCGGACGGCGGGGCCTCGAAGAAGGCGGCCCGGCGCGGATCGGTCCACCCCTCGAAGAGGGACGGCGCATCACAGGCCGGACAGTCCAGCAACCGCATGTGTTGGCTCATGTCTACTCCCCCGTTGCATCAGCCCGTTGAGCCTAGCGGCTGCCCTCACGGGCTCGGCGCCGGTGGACCGGAGAACCCCCGGACGCGGGTGCCGCCGGGGATTGTCGTGGCACCCGGAGGTTGAGACCGGTTGGTGCGTGGATGAGGATGCGTCTCGGGCGTACGGGGCGGAGTCGGATGGTGTCGTCCAGCAGCGCGTACGGGCGGATGAAGGCGCAGTCCTCGCCCCGGAGCGGGGTGTGGCGGTCGATGATGTGCTGTGGGATCGGGGTGGTCCACGGCAGCGCCCAGGGGCTGACCGGGAGCGGTACGGCCGGGAACCGGCCGCTGTGGCGGCCCTGGGCCGGGAGTAGGAGTTCCAGCACCCATAAGAGGGCGCGGCGGATAGCATTCGACATGCGTTGGTGGGCTCCTCGAAAAGCTGTCGCCGACGAAGCCCCGGTGGGCCGATCGCTATCGGTCCGCCGGGGGCGCTTCCGTGTCCGGGGCGATCCGTCCGGCACGGGCCACGTTCCCGCGCCGGACGGACCTTCCGCCGCTCCCGCCCTGATCTGGTCCGGGGAGAGCGGGGTCTTTATCGGGTGGGCGGAGTTCGACGCCCACGGGGGATCCACATTTCGCTTTCGAGCCCGGCGAGAAGTACGTCGGCGACGGGGTCACAAAAGTTGAAACTGCATCGACCGGGATGCTGTTCGAACAATGTGCAGGCTTCTGTACCACCGGGGCAGTCCGGTCGGATGAAGACGGCCTCCGCGTCCCGGCCGTCGGACCATATGGCCCACATCTCGCCCTGCCGGGCGTCATCGAGCTGCCACACCAGATCGAAATGGAATCCGGGCGGATGCCCTTCGAGGCGGCAGCGGAGATGCCGCACCATGTCGCGGAAATCGCCGTTCCCGATCGCCAGCATGTCCGCGAAGAGGCTGCTGGGCACGGTGGAGAACGCCCCGCAGATCCGGGCCTCGTTCACGCCTCCGCCTCCGGGGCGGGGACGGGAACGCCGTCGTGCCGGGGGTGCCGCCGCAGCAGAACCCGGCAGTCGACGGCCGTGGATTCGTCCCCGACGCGATTCGCGGTCCGCAGCCGGTCGCGGAGCCGCCGACACGGCAGGCACTCGTCGGGTTTCATCCCGCCCCCTCCGCGGGGCCCCGGTCCCGAACGCGTGGCCGATTCCGGTGAATTCAGGAATTCGGCGGAACTCCGCCCCATCGGGCTGCCAATATGACTAAGGGACACCTGCTGGTCACTGGTCATGATCGGTTGTCGTCCTCTTCACCGTGCGCGGTCCTCCACTTGCACCTCTTACAGTGAGTGCTTCCGGCTGCGCGGAGAAGACAGAATCGCTTTCCAACCGCTCTGGAAAGACCAGGAGTTGAACACATGAGCGAGTTAACACGGGAACCGGCGAACGGGCTGGAATGGCTCGGCCACGAAATCGAAGAGGCGCTGCGGCACAAGGGCGCCAAACAGCGGGATCTGGCCGAGGCGACCGGCTACAAGGAGCCCTACGTATCCAAGGTGAAGAGCGGCAAGGCGATGCCGTCACCGCAGTTCGTCGAGGGGTGCGACCGGTTCTTCGACACGTCGGGCTACTTCGCGCGGATCCTGATGCGGGTGAGTCGGCGTGGCCACCCGAGCTGGTTCGTCCCGTACCTGAATCTGGAGCGGGCGGCTCAGAACGTGAGCGACTACAGCAACGCGTTCGTGATGGGCATGTTGCAGACGCCCGCGTACGCCGAGGCGGTCTTCCGGTCCACTCACCCGCGCGAGAGTGACGAGCGGATCAGTGCACGGGTGGAGGCTCGTGTCGGGCGCCGGGTGGTGATGGAGCGGAAGTCGCCCCCGCTGCTGTGGGTGATCCTGCACGAATCGGTGGTCCGCACACTGGTCGGCGGGCGGTCCACCATGGTGGAACAGCTGGAGCATCTGGCGGCGGTGGGCTCGACTCCGCACATCTCCCTCCAGGTGATGCCCTTCAACGGGGGCGCCCCATCGTCGTCTCTTCCGTTCACTCTGCTGACGCAGAAGGGCGGAGCCCCCGTCCTGTACTCGGAGACGAGGGAACTGGGTCACGTCAACGATTCGGCCGCAGCTGTGGAAAGCGCCCAGGCGGCCTACGATCGGCTGCGGGCTGCGGCTCTGTCCCCTGAGCGTTCACAGGCTCTGTTCCAACAGATCGCGGAGGAGTACGCCAGATGATCAACACCCCCGACCACACCGGCTTCGAGTGGGTCAAGAGCACGTACAGCGGCGGCGAGGGCGGCCAGTGCGTCGAATGGTCACCCGCGCACGCAACGGATACCGGAATCGTCCCCATCCGGGACAGCAAGACCCCGGACGGACCGATACTGACGCTCTCCCCCACCGCCTTCACCGGCCTGGTCGAGTTCGCCAGGCGCACGCAGGTGTGACCACACCGCCGAGCCCCACCACCCGATCCAGGGGTGGTGGGGCTCGGGACCGGTCCCGGTCGCGGTTGCGGCCCGGTTCCGGTCAGTTGCTGAAGCTGGTCCCGAAGCCGGTCTTCACGGCCGAGGTCAGGCCGAGGTCGCCGGCGGAGTACACCACGCCCTTGACGCTGGTGGCAGCGGCGGCGGCGGGGGTGGTGATGACGCTGATCTGGCCCTTGACCGGCTCGTAACCGTCCGAGCCGACCGCGACATCGGCCCGGCGGTCGCCGTTGAGGTCGGCGAGCTTCACGGCGGCGCCGAAGTAGTTGTGGAAGCCCTGCTTGGTCGGCATCCCGGACGTGCGCTGGTGGTAGGTCCTGGCGCCGGTGGCGGACGGACCCGTCTTGCCGCCGAGGAGGACGGTGACCTGGCCGAGGTTGCGCGGACGGGTGGTGACGGCCTCGCCGGGGTTGCCGATGGCGAGGTCCAGGTAACCGTCGGCGTTGGTGTCGCCGAAGGAGAGCGAGGTGCCGAAGTTGTCGCCGGGCTCACTGTCGTCCGGGACTCCGGCGCTCTCCTGGGTGATCACCAGCGGCGGGAGAGTCGTGGACTGGCCCTTGGGGCCGCCGAAGGCGATGGTGACCCTGTCCCCTCCGAACACCCCGTTGCCGAGCGCGATATCCGCGTAGCCGTCCTTGTTCACGTCGCCGACCGCGACCTGCCCGTCGGTCGCGGTGACGTTCCCCAGCGGATACCCATGGGCACCGATCAGCTGCCCGCTCTTGACCAGGCCCTTCTTCGTACCCCGGTGGATGTTGATCCGGGTCTTCGGGTCCGCGGAATCGTGGAGTCCCGCGTAGACCTGGAAGACGAGGTCGGTGATGCCGTCGCCGGTCACATCGCCCGCGTCGAAGGCGACGCTGACCCTGGGCCCGGCCTTCTTGTAGCCGAGGCTGACCGCCGACTTGGGCGTGCCCGTCTTCCGGTTGATCGGGCCGTAGAGCATCTCGCCGCCACGGCCCGGGCTTTTGTCGCCGGTGGCGAGGTCCGCCTTGCCGTCGCCGTTGAAGTCCCCGGTGGCGAGCGCGGCGCCCCGGCGCCAGTCGTGGTCGGTGGGCGCGGTCTGGTTCACGGTGGTGGCACCGTGCTTGGTCAGTCCGTTCTTGCCGCCCCAGACGATGGTGGTCTGACCGGCGTTGCCGCGGTAGACACCGTCGAGGGTCACGTCCTCACCGCTGGCGGAGATCGCCAGGTCGGCGTAGCCGTCACTGTCGTAGTCCGCCACGACGGACTGGTCGCCGAACCGGTCGTGCGCCTCGGCCGTGCCGGGCACACCGGTGCTGTTCTGCGTGATGACCTGCTTCCTGGCCGAGCTGATGCCCGACTTGGAGCCGTAGAGCACGACGACGGCCCCGGCCTGGGCCCGGTCGCCGACCGTACCGTTGCGCTGGTTGACCACGAGGTCGGTGTGGCCGTCGCCGTTGAAGTCCGCCTCGACCTTGGCCTTGGCCTTCGAGGTGACCGGCTGAGTCGGCGCGGCGACGGCGGCGGGCGCCAGTCCGCCGACCAGACAGGCGGAGGCCACCGCGATGGCGGTGACCAGAGTGCTCTTGCGCAAGTTCGTCCCCCATAGGAGTTACTGCTGTGGTTCTGTGACCGCTGGCTAGACCTGTGAGGGGTACGCAAGGTTGCACGACACGCGGACCGACTTCGGGGGCGGCCGATGAGCGGGCTCACCGGCCGCCCCCGCTCCGGACCGGGAATCGTCAGGGCGGAAGGGTCAGCGGACGTTCGGCGTCAGCGGGAGGCCCGGGGTCGGGAGGGAGCGGGACTTCGGGGGCTGCGGGGTGGCCTGGCAGGTGACGTTCTTGGACGGGAGCTTGCCCGTCGCCAGGTAGGTCGAGGCCGTCCGGTCCACGCAGGCGTTCTTCACGTACGGGTAGACGCCGTGGCCCTCGCCCTCGTTCACCGTCAGCAGTTTGGAGCCCTTCATGACCTTGTGCAGGCCGACGGCGGTCACCAGCGGGGTCTGGGAGTCCCACTCGTTCTGGATGATCAGTGCGCCGACCGAGTTGTCGACGGTCGTGGCCGGCTCGGCGGACTTGTCCCAGAAGGCGCAGGGCGTGATGTTGGAGGCGAAGTCACCGAACAGCGGGTAGCGCTTGGTGTCGCGGACGGAGTCCTTGCGGTAGGTGGCCGGGTCTCGCGGCCAGGTGGTGTCGCCGCAGAGGACCGCGAACTGGGAGGACAGCATGTTGTCTTCCAGCACGGGCCTCGGCTGTTCGGGAGTCGGCTTGCCGGCCGCCGCCTCCTTCAGGAGGACCATGTACTCGGCGGCGAGCTGGGGCGCGAAGAAGTAGGGCCGCAGCGATTCGCGGAGCTGGGCGCCGTTGTACTTGGTCTTGCCCACCAGGATGGGCTTGCGGTCGGCCTGGGCGACCAGGCCCCAGAAAGTCTTGCTCACCTTGGCCGGGGTGTCGCCGAGCCCGTATGTCGCGGATCGCGCGGCGGTCCACTTCGACCACCGGGTGTAGGCCCGTTCCACCTCCGGGGCCCAGACCTGGAAGGTCTCGCGCCACATCTTGCGCGGGTCGACGGCGCTGTCGAGCACGATACGGTCGGCGCGCTTGGGGAACATCTGCGTGTAGACGGCGCCGAGGGCGGTGCCGTAGGAGACGCCCAGGTACGAGATCTTCTTCTCGCCCAGTACGGCCCGCAGGACATCCATGTCCCGGGCGGTGTTCCGGGTGGTGATCTGCCGGAGCTTCTCGCCGCCCACCTTCGCCCGGCACTTCTCGGCGATCCCCTTCGCCCAGGCCACGTCCTTGGCGTAGGTCTCGGCCCGGTGCACCCGGGGCCAGACCTTCTCGTCGGCGGCGAGTCCGCAGGCGACGGGGGAGCTGCGGCCGACGCCCCGGGGGTCGAAGCCGATGAGGTCGAACCGTTCGGTCACGGACCTGGGGAGGTCCTCGCTCATCGCCAGCGGGTCGGCGAGGCCCGAGCCCCCGGGGCCGCCCGGGTTGAAGAGCAGGACGCCGTGGCGCTTGGCCGGGTCGCTCGTCCTGATCCGGGATATCGCGATGTCGAGCTTCTTGCCGTCGGGGCGCTGGTAGTCCAGCGGCACCTTGATCGTGGCGCACTGGAAGGCGGCGGGGAGGGAGGTGGCACACCGTTTCCACGCCGGTTTCTGCTGGGTGTACTGGTCCAGCGGGCCGGCCACGGGGGTCGGAGCGGCGGGAGCGGCAGCGGCGGGGCCGGCTGCGGCGAGGCCGGGGGCCAGGGTCGCCATGACGCTCACCGCGAGTACGGGCACGAGCCGTCGTCTCTGCACGAGAGATCGATCCTTCCGTTCGGCGTACGGGTCCTCTCGACCCTGTCGCGCCGAACGGAAGGACGAATCCCCCGACGAGTCGGACATGGTGCAACCAGAGGGGGAGGCGAGGCTGTTGGGGACTACGCCTCTGGTTGGAGCGGGTGTAGGGGTCAACTACACCTGGGGGTCCACACCGTTCAGAACCGGGCGGGCAGCCAGGGCACGGAGCCCGAGTGCTGGTCGGCCGCCTCACCGCGGACGGCCGTCGCCCGACAGGTCACGTTCTTCGCCGGGAGCTTCCCGGAGATCAGATACGCGTTCGCCGCCCCGTCCGCGCACGCATTGGGCGCGGCACCTCCGTAGACGCCGTGGCCCTCCCCGTCCGCGACGGTGACGAGCCGGGAGCCCTTCAGCGCGCGGTGCATGCCCTGGCCGGTCACCAGCGGGGTCTGGGAGTCCCACTCGTTCTGGAGGATCAGCGCGCCGACCGGATTGTTCACGACCGTCGCGGGCTCCACGGGCTTGTCCCAGAAGGCGCACGGCTTGATGTTCGAGGTGAAGTCGCCGAACAGTGGGTAGCGCGCCTTGTCGCGGATCGCGTCGGCGCGGTACCGCTCGACACTCTTCGGCCAGGCGGTGTGGTCGTCGCCGCAGGCCACGGCCCAGAGGGTGGCGATGCCGCCGGTATCGGGGACCGGTTCGGCGGACCGGTTCATGGGGGCGCCCGAAGCGGCGGCGGCCTTCAGGCCCTTGACCGTATCGGCGGCGGCCTTGACGCTGAAGAACTCGGCGCGGAGCCCCAGCCGGATCTGGTCGCCGTCGAGGGGGACGCCGTCCACCACGATGGGCTTCCGGTCGGCCCGGGCGACCAGGTCCCGGAAGGTCTTGCGCACCTGCGCCGGGGTGTCGCCGAGGCCGTACGCGGCGGAGCGCGCGGCGGTCCACTTCGACCAGCGGACGAACGCGGGGCCGACCTCCTCCGCCCACACCTGCATCATCCCGCGCCAGACCCGGGTGGGGTCGACGGCGCTGTCCAGCACGAACCGGTCGGCCCGCTGCGGGAAGAGCTGCGTGTAGACGGCGCCCAGGTAGGTGCCGTACGAGACGCCCAGGTACGAGATCTTCTTCTCGCCCAGCACGGACCGCAGGACATCCATATCGCGCGCCGTGTTCCGGGTGCTGATGTGCCGGAGCCGCTCGCCCGCGTTCGTACGGCACTTCTCGGCGATCGACTTGGCCCAGGCCACGTCCTTGGCGAAGGTCTTGGCCCGGTAGGGGCGCAGGAAGTCGGACCCTTCCGCCACGGGCACGCCACAGCTGAGGGGGGTGCTGCGGCCGACGCCCCGGGGGTCGAAGCCGATGAGGTCGAACCGGTCCCGCACGGACTCGGGGAGGCTGTTCCGCATCTCCAGCGGCATGTCGAGGCCCGGCCCCCCGGGGCCACCCGGGTTGAAGAGCAGCACGCCGCGGCGCTTGGCCGGGTCCCCCGCCCTGATCCGGGAGACGGCCACCTCGATCTTCGCGCCCCCCGGACGCCGGTAGTCCAGCGGGACCTTGATCGTCGCGCAGCGGATGGCGGCGGGAGTACCGGGGGCGCACCGCTTCCACACCGGCTGCTGTCGCGCGTACTGATCCAGCGGGTTCGCGGCGGGGGTCGGGGTGACGGCGGCCGGGGTGGTGGCGGCGGCCGGGGTGGTGGCGAGCCCGGGGGCCAGGGTCGCCATAACGCTCACCGCGAGCAGCGGCGTCAGTCGTCGTACGCGCACGAGAAGGGGTCCTTCCGATCGTCGTCCGGAGAGAACGACCCTTGCGCACGGGGCAGTTCGGGGGAATCCGCCGCGAGGGTCACGATCGGTGCAACTCAGGGCGGACGGTGGGTGGTGCGTGCTGGTCCCCCGGTCGTACGGGCGCCTCAGGGTGCGTCAGGGTGCCGCGGTGTGCGTCGGGGGTGTGGCCCGGGTCGCCGCGGTGCTGCCCGAGGTGTCGCGGGAGGTCACGGGAAGTCGCGGGAGGTCGCGGGATGTCTCAGTGCCTCGACAGTGGCGATGCGACTCGTTGACACCGCGCGGCACGGGCGGGACCGTGGAGGAAGCACCGGGGGGTGACCGTGACCGAAGCGCGTATCGGTGACTATGTGGTCGAGCGGCAGCTCGGCAGCGGTGGGATGGGCTCCGTCTATCTGGGGCGTTCCCCGTCCGGGCGGGCCGTCGCAATCAAGGTCGTCCGCGCCGAGTACGCGGCGGACCCCGAGTTCAGGGCCCGGTTCCGCGAGGAGGTCGAGGCGGCCCGGCGGGTCGGTGGATTCCATACGGCCGCCGTGGTCGACGCCGACCCGGACGCCCCGCAGCCGTGGATGGCCAGCGCCTATGTCAAGGGCCCGACGCTGGCTGCGGCCGTTGCCGACAGCGGGCCGTTGGAGGAGCGGGAGTTACGGGCGCTGGGCGCCGGGCTCGCCGAGGCGCTGAAGGCGATCCATGCGTGCGGGCTGGTGCACCGGGACCTCAAGCCCGGCAACATCGTGCTCACCGACGACGGCCCGCGCGTACTGGACTTCGGGATCGCGCACGCGTTGGAGAGCACCCGGCTGACCGCGCCGGGCGTCTGGGTCGGTACGACGGGGTTCATGGCGCCGGAGCAGATCCGGGGCGGGGCGGTCGACGGCGCCTGCGATGTCTTCGCCCTGGGGGCGGTGCTGGTCGCGGCGGCGGGCGGCAGCGCCTTCGGGGAGGGGCCGCCCCTGTCGGTCGCCCACCGGACGGTGGCGGACGCGGCGGATGTGTCGGCGGTGCCGGAAGCGCTGCGGCCGGTCGTTCAGGAGTGTCTGCGCAAGGAGCCGGGGCGGCGCCCCACACCGGGTCAACTGCTGGAGACCTTCGCCGGGAGCGGCGGTACCTCGCACTCGCCGGACGGCGCGGGGGACGCGCGGGGTGCCGTCGGCGCGGAGGTTCCGGTACGGGAGGCGTGGGAGGCTCGCCTGCTGAAGTCGCGTGAACTCCCCGACGTGCGGCCCCCCGGTGGGGAGACGGGCGTACGCGTGGGCCCCGCGCGAAGCCCTCATGAGTACGGCGACCCCCAGCCGGCGTCGCTCTACTGCCGCCCCACGGCGACCGTCCTGCGGAGGGCGCTGGGGAATCTGCTCCAGGCGGCCGGGCTCGCTGCGGCGGCCGTCGTCACCTACCCCGGGTGGGACCGCCCGTGGATCCTCTTCACCATCGCGGCCGGGGTCGGCGCCGCCCTGCTGCTCCGGCGGGGGGCGCTGGGGCTCCGCAGGACCGACTGGCTCGAAATCGACGACCGGGGCATCACCGTGATCTTCAGCCCGGCGCTGCTGACCCTGCGCTGGGGCGATATCGGCGCGCTGGAGCTGGACTCCCCCGACCAGGACACCGACTGGGTGGTGGTACGGCCCGCTGAGGGGCGCACGGCACCGACTGACTTCCTGCCGCACCGCTGGGTGCGGACCTCCCCGGACGGGGACACCCGGATCCGTACCGACAAGCTCGTCCCGTCCGACGACGACACCGACACGATCACGGCCGTGCTCCAGCGCTATGCCGAACGGCACTCCATCGCGCTGAACCGGCGCTCCGGCTAGGCGCGGGACAGTCCTCGGGTCTCCGCGCCCAGGGTCCGTGCCCAGGGTCCGTGCTCAGGGCCGTGCTCAAGGTCATCGTCAGCCGCTCGAAATTCAGTGGTGCCGCGCTCGCGTGCGCCGCTAGCGTGCTTCCGCCCACTACCACCTCGGCAAGGACGTGCCGTTGTACACCAAGTGAGAACCCTCTAGCGCTGATTCGTCGCGCGTCGCATGCATGCGCCGTGCTCCTTTTCGCTGCGGTCTTCTCACCGAAACCGGTGTATTTCTGTGTCCAGAAGCTGGGTGGTCATGCCCACCTGCCTCCCGATAATCCTCCGCCGCTGCCACAGGTGCCCCTCCGGGCGCTTCCGGGCGAACGGCAAATTCCGCGTCAACGCACACCACAAACTCCTCGACGCCTGGCTCCTCGCCCTGTGCACCGAATGCGGGGACACCACCAGGCTCACTGTCCTGGAGCGGGTGAATGTGCGGTCCGTACGCCACGATCTCCTGAACCTGCTGCACGACAATGACCCGGTCCTGGCGGCCGAATTGCTCCAGGACCCGCTCGTACGGCGGCGCAATCACGTCGCGCTCGACTGGGACAACGCCTGGCGACTCGACAGCGGCGCGCCGCATCAGCCACAACAGCCGGGGCAGCCAAGTCAGCCGGGTCAGGCTGAGAGTGGGGCGGCTCAGCCCGAGGGCGAGGCGGTCGAGGTCTCGGTCCGCTTCGCCGCGCGGATACCCGTACGGCCGGTGCGACTGATCGCCGAAGGCTTCGGCCTCACCCGGGCCGAGGTCGAGAGACTGCTCGCCGCGGGGAACCTCGTGTCGACCGTCCGCCTGAGCGGCAAGCTCTCGGGCGACTTCACCTTCACGCTCAAGCGCTGAGTTCCGGAGCCCGAGACCTGAGCCCGAGTCCCGACCTGAGCCCGAGTCCCGGCCCTGAGCCCGAGTCCTTCCGAACCGGGGTCTGTCCGGCGGCATCCGTGCCGCCGGACCGGCCCCGCACCACCCTGAGAGCCGCCCCTGAGACTGCCCCCGAGCTGAGGCCGCGCCGCCCCTAGGGTTCCCAACACCCCTCGTACACCTGCTGGTTGACGCGTCGGATCCGGCCCGCGCGGGACGATGACGCCGACCGCAGCGAAGTGAGGGGAACACCGTGAGACCAGTGACGTTTTCTGTCGGATCCGGGGAATCCGGAAAGCCCATGGCGATCGGTGGCGAGCCAAGGGCGCTCCGCCCGCGCCGGGCCCGGCGCGGGGTGCTGGTGGCAGCGGGGACCGCCCTCGCGCTGGCCGGATCGGTGGGCACGGTCGCCGCCGCGCCCCCGGCGCCCGACACCAGGACGACCCGCGCGGCGGGCCCGTCGGCGGACGGGATCTGGCGGATGGACGGTTACGGCATGGTCGTCTCCGTCGGCGGTGGCGAGCTGCGGGCCTGGGACACCACGGCCATCAGTTGCCAGGCCACGCTGACCGCCGGGCAGGAGGGTGCGCCGGGGCCCGGGGGCACCGTCAGGTTCGGCGCCGACGGCATGGTGCTGACGGTGGCGCCCCGGGCCGCCGACCGCGCGTCACTGACCATCGGCGGCACGGTGGGCACCCGGGGGCTGCGCCGGATCGCCGCGCTGCCCGCGACCTGCGGCAGGCCGCAGGCGACCGGTCCGGTGGCGACGTTCGACGTGTTCTGGCAGACGTTCCGGGAGAACTACGCCTTCTTCGACCGCCGGGGCGTCGACTGGGACGCGGCGCGGGCGAAGTACCGGCCGAAGGTCCACGCCGGGACCACGCAGGAACGGCTCTTCGACATCCTCGCCGCGATGGTCGCGCCGCTGCGGGACGGCCATGTCGCCCTCCAGGCCGACACCCCCGGATTCCAGCGCCTGGCGCGGGCGGTCCGGGTCGGCACCACCCCGCCCACCATCGAGTACGACGACCGGATCAGGGAGTTCATCGTCCGTCGCGACCTGGACGGCAGGCCGCTGGAGCAGTACGCGAACGGCGCGATCGGCTATGCGGACCTGCCGGGCGGCATCGGATACCTGCGCATCGGCCGCTTCGTCGCCTACACCGACGGCGCACCCGGGGACGCGGCGGACGGCCCCGAACTCCGGCGCGCCCTGGACCGGATCGTCACCCGGGCCCGGACCTCAGGGCCCGGCGCCTGGAAGGGGCTGATCGTCGACATCCGGGTCAACGCGGGCGGGATGGACACGCTCGGGCTGGCCGTCGCCGGGCGCCTCACCGACCGTCCGTACACCGCCTTCGGCAAGCAGGCCCGGAACGATCCGCGCGACGACGCCCGGTTCACCCCGCGCCAGACCCTGCGGGTGACACCTGCCGTCGGCGCACCCCGCTACACCGGGCCGATCGCCCTGCTCACCGGCGGCTCGACGGTCAGTGCGGCGGAGACATTCGCCCTGGCACTGAGTGGGCGCGCCGCGGCGACCACCCGGATCGGCGAGCACACGCAGGGCATCCTCTCCGACACGCTCAACCGCACGCTGCCCAACGGCTGGCGGTTCTCGCTCTCCAACGAGCGGTACACCGACGCGCGCGGGGTGTCCTTCGAGGGCCCCGGAATCCCTCCCCACCTGGCCGCGCCGGTCTTCACGGACGCGGAGTTCGCGGCGGACCGCGACACCGCCTTCGACCGCGCGAGGACGCTGCTCAGCCGCCGTTCCTGAGGCACCCCTGAGCCTCCCCTGCGCAGGCACCGAGCAGGCCCTGCGCAGGCACCGAGTCGCGGCTGCACCGCAGGCCGAGCCGGAGCCGTCGGGTCCGGTGACCGAACAACGACCGCCCCGCCCGGAAGCTCCCGGACGGGGCGGTCGGCGGTATGTCACCGGCGATCGGTCACTGGCGGGCCGTCACCAGCAGGGCACCACCTGTGGGACGTCATCGGCGAGACATCACCAGCGGTTGGGCAGCCGCACCGGTGCCGGCTTCGGCGTCGACGACTCCGCACCCGTGCGGGCCCGCGAGGGGGTGCAGGTGAGGTTCTTCGCCGGGAGCTTGCCCGTCGTCAGATACGCCGTGGTCGCGGCGTCCGCGCACTTGCTGACGTTGGAGGCGTAGACGCCGTGGCCCTCGCCGCCCTTGACCGTCAGCAGCTTGGAACCCTTCAGCGCCCGGTGCATCCCGAGGGCGGACGACAGCGGAGTCTGCGCGTCCCACTCGTTCTGCACGATGAGCATCTTGACGCTGTTGTTCACGACCGTGGCGGGCTCGACGGACTTGTCCCAGAAGGCGCACGGCTTGATGTTGGAGGCGAAGTCCCCGAACAGCGGGTAGCGCTTCTTGTCCCGGAGCGCGTCCTTGCGGTACTGGTCGGTGCTCTTGGGCCAGGCCGCGGAGTTGTCACCGCAGACCACGGACCAGAAGCTGGAGGTCATGTTGTCCTCCGCGTCCGGCGCGAACCGGGGCGGCTGGGTGAGGGTGCCCAGCCGCGCGGGCTTGCCAGCGGCGGCCTTCTTCAACATGACGACCAGTTCGGCCGCCTCCTTCGGCGAGAAGAACGATCCCCGCATACCGCCACGGATGTCGGTACCGCTCAGCGACTCGCCCTCGATCTTGATCGGCTTACGGTCGGCCGCCGCCACCAGGTCCCAGAAGGTCTTCTCGACCTTGGCCGATGTGCTGCCGAGCTTGTACGTGGACGAGCGCGCGGCCGTCCACTTCGCCCAGCGGTCGAACGCGGGCTCCGCGCCCTCCGCCCAGACCTGGATCATGCCGCGCCACGCCAGCTTCGGGTCGACCGCGCTGTCGAGGACGAACCGGTCGGTGCGCTTCGGGAACATCTGCGCATAGACGGCGCCGAGGTAGGTGCCGTACGAGTAGCCGAGGTAGTTGAGCTTCTTCTCGCCCAGCACGGCGCGGACGACGTCCATATCGCGGGCCGTGTTGCGGGTGGTGATGTGCCGGAGGGTGTCACCCTCCTTCTTGCGGCACTTCTCGGCGACCGTCTTCGCCCACGCCACGTCCTTGGCGAAGGTCTTGGACTGGTACGGCCGCGGCCACTCCTGCTGCTTGGGCGTCAGTCCGCAGTTCACCGGCGAGGAGGCGCCGACGCCCCGGGGGTCGAACCCGATCATGTCGTACCGGGCCGCCACCTCCTTGGGCCAGTACAGCGGCATCCAGAGCCCCGAGCCGCCGGGGCCCCCGGGGTTGAGCAGCATGACGCCGTGGCGCTTGGCGGGGTTGGTCGCCTTGATGCGGGATATCGCCATGTTCAAGGTCTTGCCGCTCGGACGGGTGTAGTCCAGGGGCACCTTGACCGTCGCGCACCGGAGGGCGGCGGGCGCGTCGGGGGCGCACCTCTTCCACACCAGCTTCTGCTGGGTGAACCGGTCCAGCGGATTCGCGGCCGGAGCGGGGGCCTTGCCGGTGGTGCTGGAGGGGGCGGCCACCGCGAGCCCGGGGGCCAGTGTCGCCATGACGCTCACCGCGAGCACGGGCACGAGCCGTCGTCTCTGCACGAAAAGGTTCCTTCCGATCAAACATTCGGTAGAGCTGGGTCGATACAACAGCGGGTCGGTACGGCCCGGCCGGGGGGATCGTGTGCGTCCACCGTCCGGCCGGGTTTTCCCGCTCCTCAGACTGGACGCAAACGAGAGGTGTTTGGTCTCCAAGACGTACCGAGTTCGTTGCCGTCCCCTAGAGGGCGGTGACACAGGAGTGACAGAAGGGGCCATCCATCACGTAATCCCGGGGGAGTTTTCGGAGATATGGGAAAGTTCTCACCACCCTGGACTTCAATCCCTTCTACCCCAGAGCTATCGTTCTCCCCACACGATTCCGCGCTGACGCGCGATCGTCTCGCGGCCCGCGCCGATTCCGGCAGGCCGCCTTCATGACCTGTGGGGGGTCCTCTTGACGCGCTCCAAGCGCATGCTGCCGTACGCCCTCGTGCGTACCGCGGCTGTTTTCGCACTCTCGGCGGGTGTCGCGGCACCCGTCCTCATCACCGCCCCGGTGGCGTCCGCCGCCGTCCAGAACCCCATCTGGATGCGCCCGGCGACGCTCGCCGACGGCCGGCTCGACCTGTACGGACTGACCAGCGACCCGCTCTGGGTCTCCGTCAGTGTGATGGAGTCCACCGCCCCCGACGCGGCCGTGCTCATGTCCACCAATGACCTGACCTATTACGAGGAGCAGGTCTCGGAGGAGGCGGACATCGGCTGGCGGACCGACGCGCCCGTCCAGCTCCCGGTGGGCACCCCGCTCGGGGAGTACCCGATCGTCGTCTCCTACCGGCTGTCCGGCGAGCCCGTCCAGCGGTGGACCGGCGGGAACTACCGGCACCAGCAGCGCACCGGCGTCACCTCGCTCTCGTACGACCGTGAGCACACCGACTACGACAACCGGAGCGTCACCGTCTCCGGCGCGGTCACCACGTACAACCCGTCCACCAGGACCCGGACGCCCGCCCGCGAAGGCATCAAGGTCCAGCTCTATATGCTGCTCGGCTCCAAGCCGTACGGGCGCCTCTACGAGAACGCCGTCACCGGCCCCGGGGGGAAGTTCTCGCTGCCGATCACCCCGCACAACGCGATCAGCGGCGGCTGGGCGACCCTGCCGGAGCCCGGCGACGACCTGAGCCCGACGTACACCGTGCCCAAGCTGTCGATCGCGAAGTTCCCGTACCGCATCTCCGCGGAGTATCTGAAGACCCCGCTGCCGAACGGCGAGGTCGAAGTGAAGGGCCGGCTGGAACGGCTGACCAACGACGGCTGGCGGCCGTACAAGGGCGCCACGGTCGTCACCTCCAACGAAGGTCCGTACCACTACAACTGGAAGGACGCTTCGGTCGGCAGCGGGACGGTCGCGGCCGACGGCTCGTTCTCGTACCGGACCAAGCCCAAGGCGAAAGACACCTGGGCGCAGACGTATCCGGCGCCCTCGGCCTTCTACTCAACCCGGCCGTTCGTCAGCGGCTCGCTGACGACTCCCAAGCCCACGGTCTTCAAAGACGTCCGCATCACACTCGACCAGTACCGCAAGGTCAAGGCCGTCGGCCGGGTCGAGTACCGCGACGGGAACTGTCCCGGGGTGTCGCTGGAGCTCCAGCACTCGACGGACGGCAAGACCTGGCGGAAGCTCGCCGGCAAGTGGAACAACATGTCGTGTGACTTCCAGGTCACCGCCGACCGCGTCTACAACAGCGCCCATTACCGGGTCCGCCACGCCGAGGACTCCGCCACGCTGGAGAACGCCTCGCCGGCCGTGCGCCAGTCCCGGAACCCGACCCGGTTCAGCGGTGACACGATCACGCCGGTGCGCCCGGCGAAGAACGGCACGATCACCTCGACCGGCACGTTCCAGCGCTATGTCAACGACAGGTGGCAGTCCTACCCCGGCGGCAAGATCACCCTGGTCTTCCAGGCCAAGGGCGAGACGCGGTGGCAGACCGTCACCAAGGGCACCGCGGGCAGCGGCGGCACGTACACCCTCAAGGGCAAGCCGACCCGCGACGGGAACTGGGCCGTCCGTGCCGACCTCACGGCCGGGCACTTCTACAGCGAGACGAAGGTGACGTACGTCGATGCGCGCTGACACCAAGGGACTCAAGGTCTCCCTCGTCGCCTCGGCGGCGGCCCTCGCCCTCGCCGCCACGACCGCGCCCGCCCTCGCGGCGGACGAACCCACGGCGCCGTCGGTGCACATCGGCGCGGCCGTGACCGAGAAGCTCCAGCGGGGCTCGTTCTCCGTGTTCGCCGCTTCGGACACACCGCGCGCCACCATCACCGCCGTCTCGGCGACCGTGCGCCAGGGGGACACGGTCGTCGCCGACATCCCGGCGCTCACCCCGGGGACCAACCCGGAGCGGTTCGCCGTACCGGCCGACGCACTCCTGAAGCTGACCGAGGACGGCGGCACCATCCCCGCACTCGGCCGCTACACCGTCGATGTGACGGCCACCGACAGCACCGGTGCCACCGCCACCCGGAGGAACGCGGGCACGCTCGACTTCACCCTCCGCCCGGCGCTCACCCTGGACGCCTCCCAGCCGAGCTGGCAGGACCGCAACGCCCGCCCGCAGGGCCGGCTCATCGGCATCCAGCCCGGCTCGGGCGACGAGGTCGCGCTCCCCGGCCGTACGGTCGACGTCAGCCGCACCGACATCGCGGACGGCGCCACGCACCCGGTCACCACCACGGCGAACGGCGATTTCACCGCGCCCGCCTTCCCGCTCACCGCCCCCAAGGGCACCTTCCGCGCCGAGTTCGCCGAGAGCGGTAAGGAGGTCAACGGCACCGCGACCCGCGACAGCTCCGTCTCGGAGTTCGAGGCCCGCCCGATGACCCTCACCGCGACCGCCGACCGGACCCGGGTGCTGCCCGGCGAGCAGGCCACGATCACCGGCCGGGCGATGTACGGCACCGAGCCCGCCGCGAACACCACCGTGCGGGTCCGGCTGACGAGAGCGGGCGTGGAGTCCGCGTTCGGCGCCACGGCGGTCACGGGCACTGACGGACGCTTCACGGTTCGGGTCGCGGCGATGTCCCACTACCGGATGGACGCCTGGGAGGCCGTCCCGGCCGATCCGTACACCGGTGGCTCGGCCGGCGCGCCCCTGGCCCACCCGTCCGACATCACGCTCGCGATGACCAAGGCGTATCTGGCCGCCGACGGACAGCTCAAGGTCAGCGGCACGCTGCGCCGGGTCCTGGAGTCCGGCGTCCTCCCGTACGGCTCGCCGACCATCGTCGTGGAGCGGTCGGAGAACGGGAAGACCGGCTGGAAGCAGGCAGGGTCGGGCGTCGCCCGGGGCAGCGAGATCCGCAATCTCACCGGAAAGGCCGTCAGCGGCGGTCACTTCCGGCTGCGCCACCCCGTCAGCGACACCTACACGGAGGCGGTGAGCCCGGTCTTCCCACTGAACCGCGCCGAGACCCGGATCGCCTCGGTCAACGCCGGTCCCGAGCCGGTCAAGAAGGGCGGCACGCTCACCGTGACCGGTATCGCCGGGGAGCGGGCCGGGACGAAGTGGAAGGCACTGGACGACACCTCGGTCCAGCTCTGGTTCCGGGCGACGGACAGCACCGTGTGGTCCCGGGTCGCCTACGACACCACCGACTCGGCCGGCCGCGCCTCATTCAAGGTCAAGGCCACCAAGGCCGGGACCTGGAACATCCGCTACTACGGGAACCCCACCCGGATGAACGCGGTCGGCACCGGTGACCACGTCAAGGTGGGCTGACCGGTAGTGGCCGATCGGTAGTACCTGAGCCGGAGGGCGGCACCCCGCGTCGACGGGGTGCCGCCCTGCGGCCGTGTCCACCGGCCGGCCCGGCTCCTGGTTCGAACGCCGTCATCACCGAGGGATTCATGGCGGAAAAGGGGAGATCGAGCCAACTTCCCGTCGCATCGGACTTCAACCACATGCGTCTCACAGTTATCGTTCTTACACACGATCGCCGCGGCTCTCGCGCGATCGTCGCGCGGCCACCGAACTCTTCGGGCCGGCCGCCTTCATGACCTGTGGGGGGTCCTCTTGACGCGCTCCAAGCGCATGCTGCCGTACGCCCTGATGCGTACCGCCGCTGTTTTCGCACTCTCGGCGGGTGTCGCCACACCCGCCCTCATCACCGCCCCGGCCGCCTACGCCGCCGAGTCGAGCACCACCGCCTATCCCGTGAACGCCAGGACGGGCGACGACGGCAGGGTCGATCTGCCGTGGGTGCCGACCAACGCGCTCTGGGTCAATCTGAAGGTGCTGGAGTCCACCGCACCCGGCGCTGCCGTACTGGCCGCCACCGAAGAGCTGACCCACTACGACGAAGTGCGCGACTTCGACAACGAGTCGGGCTGGCGGACCGACGCGCCGGTCCACCTCCCCGTGGGCACTCCGCTCGGGGAGTACCCGATCGCCGTCTCCTACCGCCTCCCCGAGGGATCGGTACAGCAGGTGTCGGGCGGGGCCTACAAGCACCTGCTGCGCACCGGCGTCACCTCGCTCTCGTGGGACCGGGACCAGATCACCGACGAGGACCGGAAGGTCACGCTCTCCGGTGCGGTCACGACCTACGACCCGTCCACCCGGGTCCGTACCCCCGCCAGTGCGGGCACCCAGGTCCGGCTCTGGGTGGCGAGCCGCTTCAAGCAGTCGATCGGGGGCGAGGTGCGCGCCGTCACCGACGCGGACGGCAGATTCTCGATCCCGCTCACACCGCACGCGACCACCACCGCCGTTGCCCGGGTGGTCGAGACGGGCCCCGGCATCGATCCGGACGAATGGTTCAGCGCACCGAAGCTGCCGGTCGCCACCTTCCAGCACCGCATCAGCGCGCAGCTCTCCTCGGTCCGGGTCCGCCCCGGCGGGGAGATCGGAGTGACGGGCCGGGTCGAGCGGCTGACCGAGGACGGCTGGCAGCCGTTCGCCGGCGCACCCGTCATCACCTCCCTCAATTCCCCGCCGCGCACCACCGACAAGGTCCCGAACATCCTGGGCGGCGCCACCGCGGCGGCCGACGGCTCGTTCTCGTACACCTTCAAGGCCGGGACATCCGCCCACTTCTCGGCCACCATGGTCACCCCCTCGCCGTTCTTCGCGACCCAACCGGTCATCGGCAGGTCGGTGCACATCCCGAAGCCGATGAAGTTCCGCGATGTCGCCATCGCACTCGACCCGTACAAGCAGGTCAAGGCCAGTGGTCGGGTCTTCGACGCGACCCTGTGCCCCAAAGTCGGCGTGGCCCTCCAGCATTCGACCGACGGCAAGAGCTGGCGCACCCTGCGCTCCGTGCGCAGCACGGACAACTGCACCGTGACGGCCACGGCGCCCCGGGTCCACAACAGCGCGTACTACCGGCTGCACCACGCGGAGAGCGACCACTTCCAGGAGCTGTCGACCCCGGCCGTGCGCCAGACCCGGAACCCGACCCGCTTCACCGGCGACCAGGTCACCCCGGTGCGCCCGGCGAAGAACGCCACACTGACCTCGTCGGGCACGCTCCAGCGCTATGTCAACGGGAAGTGGCAGTCCTACTCGGGCGGGAAGATCACGCTGTACTTCCAGCCTCGGGGGAAGACGGCCTGGCAGCTCGTCACCAAGGGAACGTCCGTCAGCGGCGGTAAGTACACCCTCAAGGGCCAGGTGCCCGGGGATGGCAACTGGGCGGTCCGCACGGACATCGCCGCCGGATACTTCCACAGCGAGACGAAGGGGACCTATGTCGATGCGCGCTAACCCCAGGGGGCTCACCTTCTCGCTCGTCGCTTCGGTGGCGGCCCTGTCGCTGGCCGGGGCCACGGCGCCCGCCGTCGCCGCGGCCGAGCCGGCGACGATCTACATCGGTACGGCCGTGACGGACCGGCTCCAGCGGGGCTCGTTCTCCGTGGTCGCCTGGTCGGACGCGCCGGGGGCGACGGTCACCGCCGTATCGGCGAAGGTCCGCCAGGGGGACATCGTCGTCGCCGAGATCCCGGCACTCACCGCCGTGGGCAAGCCGGACCGGTACGGCGTACCGGCCGATGCGGTGCTGAAGCTGGCCGAGGACGGCGGCACGGTCCCCGCGCTCGGCCGGTACGCGATCGATGTGACCGTGACCGACAGCGCGGGCGGGTCCGTCACCGAACGGGGCGCGGGCACGCTCGACTTCACCCTCCGTCCGGAACTGACGCTGGAGGTCGGCAAGCCGAGCTGGCAGGACCGCAACGCCCGCCCGCAGGGCAGGCTGACCGGAGTCCAGCCCGGCTCCGGCGATGTGGTCGCGCTCCCCGGCCGTACGGTCGACGTCAGCCGCACCGACGGCACGGGCGTTGCCACCCATGCCGTCACCACGACGGCGAACGGCGACTTCACCGCACCGGCCTTCCCGCTCACCGCGCCGTCGGGCGGCTTCCGCGCCGTGTTCGCCGAGAGCGGTACGGAGGTCAACGGCACCGCGATCCGCGACGGCGCCGTCTCGGACCACGAGAAGCGCCCGGTGAACGTCACCGCATCCGTCGACCGGCCCTGGGTGCTGCCCGGCGAGCGGGCCAAGGTCAGCGGCCGGGCGATGTACGGCACCGAGCCCGCCGCGAACATCGCCGTGCGGGTCCAACTGACCAAGGCCGGGGCGGAATCCCCGTACGTCCACACGGCGACCACGGGTGCCGACGGGCGCTTCAGCGTTCAGGTCGCCGCGCGGACCCAGATCAATCTGCGTGGCTGGGTGGCCCGCCCGGCCGATCCCTTCCTCGGCGGCTCCGCCACCGGAGAGCTGGCCCACCCCGCCGAAATCGCGATCGCGGTGGAGAAGCCGTCGCTGGCCGCCGACGGTGCGATCAAGGTCATTGGCAAGGCCAAGGCGGTCTACGAGAAGGGCGAATACCTCGACTACTCACCGCAGGAGGCGCGGATCGAGCGGTCGACGGACGGCAAGACCGGCTGGAAGTCGGTCGGCTCGGGCAACGTCAACCAGTACCAGTACTTCCAGCTCACCGGGAAGGCACCCGCGGGCGGTCACTTCCGGGTGCGGATGATGCCCGGCAAGTCGTGGGTGGAGACCGTCAGCCCGGTCTTCCGGCTGAACCGTGCCGAGACCCGGATCGCCTCCGTCAACGCCGGTCCCGAGCCGGTCAAGAAGGGCGGCACGCTCACCGTCACCGGTATCGCCGGGGAGAAGTCCGGCAGCACCTGGAAGGCGCTGGCGAAGAAGCCGGTCCAGCTCTGGTTCCGGGCGAACGGCGCGACCACCTGGTCCCGGATCGCCTACGACACCACCGATTCGGCCGGCCGCGTCTCGATCAAGGTCATGGCCGTCAAGGACGGCACCTGGAACGTCCGTTACTACGGGAACACCGTCCAGATGGACGCGGTCGGCACCGGCGACTACGTCGACGTGCGCTGACCGGTCGTACCTGAAGCCGCAGGGCGGCACCCCGGAATCGACGGGGTGCCGCCCTGTTGCACACCACCGGCCCATCCGGGGGGGGGCAGAAGGCCCTTATCACCGTGATTTCCATGGAAAGCGGCAACTTCCGCAACCACGGACTTCAATCACCTGCGTCTCACGGATATCGTTCTCGCACACGATCGCCGGCTCTCGCGCGATCGTCGCGCGGCCACCGAACTCTTCGGGCCGGCCGCCTTCATGACCTGTGGGGGGTCCTCTTGACGCGCTCCAAGCGCATGCTGCCGTACGCCCTGATGCGTACCGCCGCTGTCTTCGCACTCTCGGCGGGTGTCGCCACACCCGCCCTCATCACCGCCCCGGCCGCCTACGCCGCCGAGTCCGGCGCCCTCAGAACCCAGGACCGGGTCTACCACCCCGTCACGCTCGCCGACGGACGGGTCAACGTCCACTGGCCGTCGCAGCTCGCGGCCTCGGTCAGGGTGACCGTGCTGGAGTCGACCGAGCCCGGCGCGGCCGTCCTCGCCTCCACCGACGATCTGTCCTGGCACGACAACGACCCGTCGATATCACCCCAGGGCTGGATCACCGCCGAACCGCTCCGGCTGCCCGAGGGCACCCCGCTCGGCAGGTATCCGGTGGTCGTCACCGAGCGGGAGGCCGACGGGACCGAGACGGAGTGGGTGGGGGGCCGCTACGCGTACCTGGCGCGGGCCTCGATCTCCCAGTTCGGCTGGGACCGCGAGTACACCGACCACGAGAACCGCACGGCGGCGCTGTCGGGCCTGCTGACCATGTACAACCCATTCACCAAGGTACGGACGCCCGCCCGGGGGGTGCGACTCCACATAGCGTTGAGCAACGGCGTCCGGGACGAATCCAAGATGATTCTCACCGGCTCGGACGGGACGTTCACGCTGCCGGTCACCGCCGAGGGAACGGTCACGGCCATCAGGGTCTGGCACCACGAGAGCACCGAGCTGACGCCGATCGACTCGCTGCCCGGACCGACGCTACCGGCCCGCACCATGTCGTACCGGATCACGGCGGATGCCGACCGGACCCGGGTCAAGCCGGGCGGCGAGTTCACCATGAGCGGCCGGGTCGAACGGCTCACCAAGGACGGCTGGCGGCCCTTCGCGGGTGTACCGGTCCTCACCAGCAGTCGCTTGTCCGGCGGCGGGCCGCTGGGCAAGGGCCGTTCGGCGGCCGACGGGTCCTTCTCGTACCCGGCGAAGGCCGAACAGAGCGGCGGCAAGGTCTACACCTTGGTCGAACCGTCGCCGTACTTCACCAGCACCGCGCACGACTCGACCCAGATCCATGTGCCGGTGTATGCCGTCTTCCAGGACACCGAGATCACCCTCGACCCCTTCGGCGCGGTGAAGGCCGGTGCCGTCCTCAACGTGGCGAGCCGCTGCGAGGCCCAGCCGGTCGCCCTCCAGTCGTCGACCGACGGCAAGAACTGGCGCACCCTGCGTGCCGGGACGACCGACCCGAACTGCCGGGTCTCGATCACGGCGCCCGGCCAGACCGGCGGGCGGTACCGCATCCACCATCCCGAGTCCGATGAGTTCGTGGAGATGTCCAGCCCCGCCGTCCGCCTCAACCGGGTGCCGACCCGGTTCACCGGGGGGAAGCTCACCCCGGTCCGGCCGGCCAAGAACGGCACCCTGACCTCGACCGGCACGCTCCAACGGCAGGTCAACGGCGTATGGCGGCCGTACGTGGGCGGCAAGGTCACCCTGTTCTTCAAGGCCAGGGGCGAGACGCGCTGGAAGGCCGTCACCAAGGGCAAGTCGGCCAGCGGCGGCGCGTACACCCTCAAGGGCGGGGTGAGCGGCGACGGCACCTGGAGCGTCCGCACGGACCTCGCCACCGGCTACTTCTACAGCGAGACGAAGGGGACGTACGTCGATGCGCGCTGACCAGACAGGGCTCAAGCTCTCCCTCGTCGCCTCGGTGGCGGCCCTCGCCCTCGCCGCCACGGCCGCGCCCGCGCTCGCGCTCGCCGCCCCGAGGGTGACCATCGGCGCCGTGATCACCGACCCGGAGCAGCGGGGTTCGTTCTCCGTGACCGCCTGGACCTCGGACTGGGAGAACGGGATCACCGGTGTGTCGGCGAAAATCCGGCAGGGAGACACCGTCGTCACCGAGGTCCCCGCGCTCGTCCGCGACGACTACGGCCGGTTCGCCCTGCCGCACTCGGCGGCACTGCGGCTGACCGAGGACGGCGGCACCATCCCCACGCTCGGCCGCTACACCGTCGATGTGACCGCCACCGTCAAGACGGGAGCGACCGCCACCCGGACGAACGCGGGCACGCTCCACTTCACGCTCCGCCCGGCGCTCACCCTGGAGACGGGTGTCCCGAGCTGGCAGGAGCGCAGCGTCCGGCCGCAGGGCAAGCTCACCGGCGTGCAGCCCGGGTCCGGCGATGTGGTCCCGATCGCCGGCCGTACGGTCGACGTCAGCCGCACCGACGGCAAGGGCGCCGCCACCCACGCCGTGACCACCGGCGAGAACGGCGAATACACCGCGCCCGCCTTCCCGCTCACGGCGCCGTCCGGCAGTTTCCGTGCCGAGTTCTCCGAGCACAGCGCCCTGGTCGACGGGGCCTCAAAGGTCGACCGGGCGCTCACCGAGCACCAGGCCCGGCAGGTGGACATCACCGCGACGGGCGACCGGACCCGGGTACTGCCCGGTGAGCAGGCCACGATCACCGGCCGGGCGCTCTTCGGCACCGATCCCGCCGCCAACACCGCCCTGCGCGTCCGGCTGATCGGCAAGCAGCTAAAGCCCGGCAACGAGCCGTACGAGACCCTGGTGACCACCGACGCGGACGGACGCTTCACCGTCCGGCAGACCGGTCTGTCGGACCGCCGGATCGAGGGCTGGGAGGCCCGGCCCGTCGACCCGTTCCTCAGCGGCTCCGTCACGGGAGTGCTGACCCATCCGACGCCGGGCCGGATCACCGCGGGCGAATCGTCGCTGGGCGCGAACGGCACGGTCAAGGTCACCGGGAGCTTCTCCAGCCTCCACCGGGACCCGGAGTTCCACGAAGCGCAGCCGCACGCACTGCGGATCGAGCGCTCGGCGGACGGGAAGACCGGCTGGAAGTCGGTCGGCTCGGGGACCGGGTGGGCCCACCCGGACTCCGTCTTCACCCTCACCGGGAAGGTCTCGGCGGGCGGTCACTTCCGGGTCCGTCACCTGGAGGACGACCACTTCACCGACACCGTGGGTCCGGTCTTCCGGCTGCACCGCAACGAGACCCGGATCGCCTCGGTCAATGCCAACCCGGAGCCGGTCAAGAAGGGCGCCACGCTCACCGTCACCGGAATCGCGGGCGAGAAGATCGGCAGCACCTGGAAGGCGCTGGGCAAGAAGCCCGTACAGCTCTGGTTCCAGGCGAACGGCAGCACCAAGTGGTCCCGCGTCGACCACGGCACCACCGACACGGTCGGCCGCGCCTCCTTCACCGCCACGGCCGTCAAGGACGGCACCTGGAACATCCGCTACTACGGCAGCTCCACCCGCTTCGACTCCACCGCCAGCGGTGACTACGTCGATGTCCGCTGACCGGTAGGGC
The DNA here is from genome assembly GCF_044333555.1 of Streptomyces sp. NPDC020965. Lineage (NCBI taxonomy): Bacteria > Bacillati > Actinomycetota > Actinomycetes > Kitasatosporales > Streptomycetaceae > Streptomyces > Streptomyces sp. NPDC020965. The sequence continues at coordinate 200,318 of NZ_JBIRRE010000012.1, read as the reverse complement.
ACTGGCGCGGGACACGCCGAAGGGCGGCACCCCCGGAGAGGGGGTGCCGCCCTTCGTACGTAACCGGGCTACCGATCCACGAGGGATCAGAAGTCCATGTCACCGCCGGGCATACCACCCGGAGCGGCCGCAGACGCCTTCTCCGGCTTGTCGGCGATGACGGCCTCGGTCGTGAGGAACAGCGCGGCGATCGACGCGGCGTTCTGCAGCGCCGAGCGGGTCACCTTCGCCGGGTCGAGGATGCCCGCGGCGATCATGTCCACGTACTCGCCGGTCGCGGCGTTCAGGCCGTAACCCGGGGTCAGGTTGCGGACCTTCTCGACGACGACGCCACCCTCAAGACCACCGTTGACGGCGATCTGCTTGAGCGGGGCCTCCAGCGCGAGGCGCACGGCGTTGGCGCCAGTGGCCTCGTCACCCGTGAGCTCCAGCTTCTCGAAGACCGACGAAGCCTGCAGCAGCGCCACGCCACCACCGGCGACGATGCCCTCTTCGACGGCCGCCTTCGCGTTGCGAACGGCGTCCTCGATGCGGTGCTTGCGCTCCTTCAGCTCCACCTCGGTCGCGGCGCCGGCCTTGATGACGGCGACGCCACCGGCCAGCTTCGCGAGGCGCTCCTGGAGCTTCTCGCGGTCGTAGTCCGAGTCGGAGTTCTCGATCTCGGCGCGGATCTGGTTGACCCGGCCGGCGACCTGGTCACTGTCACCGGAGCCGTCGACGATCGTGGTCTCGTCCTTGGTGATGACGACCTTGCGGGCGCGGCCCAGCAGGTCCAGGCCGGCGTTCTCAAGCTTGAGACCGACCTCCTCGGAGATGACCGTGCCGCCCGTGAGGATGGCGATGTCGTTGAGCATGGCCTTGCGGCGGTCGCCGAAGCCCGGAGCCTTGACGGCGACGGACTTGAAGGTGCCACGGATCTTGTTCACGACCAGCGTGGACAGGGCCTCGCCCTCAACGTCCTCGGCGATGATCAGCAGGGGCTTGCCCGACTGCATGACCTTCTCCAGCAGCGGAAGGAGGTCCTTCACGTTGCCGATCTTGGAGTTGACGATCAGGATGTACGGGTCGTCCAGGGACGCCTCCATACGCTCCATGTCGGTGGCGAAGTACGCCGAGATGTAGCCCTTGTCGAAGCGCATGCCCTCCGTCAGCTCAAGCTCCAGCCCGAAGGTCTGGGACTCCTCGACGGTGATGACGCCTTCCTTGCCGACCTTGTCCATCGCCTCGGCGATGAGCTCGCCGATCTGGGTGTCAGCGGCGGAGATGGAGGCGGTGGAGGCGATCTGCTCCTTGGTCTCCACGTCCTTGGCCTGCTCGAGCAGGGCACCGGAGACGGCCTCAACGGCCTTCTCGATACCGCGCTTCAGGGCCATGGGGTTGGCGCCGGCCGCTACATTGCGCAGGCCCTCGCGGACGAGCGCCTGGGCGAGGACGGTCGCGGTGGTCGTGCCGTCACCGGCGACGTCGTCCGTCTTCTTGGCGACCTCCTTGACCAGCTCGGCGCCGATCTTCTCGTACGGGTCCTCAAGCTCGATCTCCTTGGCGATGGAAACACCATCGTTGGTGATCGTGGGGGCGCCCCACTTCTTCTCAAGAACGACGTTGCGGCCCTTGGGACCGAGAGTGACCTTGACGGCGTCGGCGAGCTGGTTCATCCCGCGCTCGAGACCGCGCCGTGCCTCCTCGTCGAACGCGATGATCTTTGCCATGTGAAGTGTCCTCCACGGACTGGGTGGGAAGCTCTCGGACCGCGCTGGCGCCCGCGACGGACGGCCTGCCCACCGCGAGGTTCCTAGCCTCGTGCGGTGTGCGGACCTCACCGACCCGGTCCCTTTTTTTGTCACTCTCACCCGGAGAGTGCTAACGCCAATGATTAGCACTCGACCCCTTCGAGTGCAAGCGCCTGGGGAAGAACCGACCCCTCCCGGACCGCCGCCCGCGCCGGGTGGATCCGGCCCGCCCCGCCCGGGTGGACGGCACCTCCACCCGAGGCCACCAGGAGCTCTCCTCTTGATCTTGCCGGGGGGATCGGGCGCGGGTCCGGCCGCTCCCGGGGCGGCCGGACATGCGTATGGGGTCCACATCCCTGGGCGGGATGTGGACCCCATACGGCTGTGCGTGCGCGTCGGTGGCCGATCGCGTCGCAGATGTGGTGGATTCAGACCGCGAGCTTGACCATGTCCGCCTGCGGACCCTTCTGCCCCTGCGAGATCTCGAACTCGACTCGCTGACCCTCCTCCAGGGTGCGGTACCCATCCATCTGGATCGCGCTGTAGTGGACGAATACATCCGCACCACCGTCGACCGCGATGAAGCCGTACCCCTTCTCCGCGTTGAACCACTTGACGGTGCCCTGAGCCATGCCTAACTCCCCTATTACTGGCCCTTGCGCAGGACCGCACTTCGCGGACCCGGGTCAGACCTCACCTGCCGCGTTCTCCCCTCCATGAGCGAGGGGGAGGGACTCGAAGGTGTGCGCCGGAACGCGTCGACCGCGGCTGAATGTATCTGCCCAACTGCCCTCTGCAACAGGTCAATCGGACGAGAATTCCCGGCACAAGCGAACGGGTAATTGAGGGGAATTCAATAAATTCCGGGGCAAGTCGGGCCCGACAAAGGAGACTTATGAGACAAATCCACGGAGCACATTGGCTGCTTCTCATCGGGCGCGGGCGCATTCTCATATGCGGGGCGCCGGGAGCAGCGGTGGGGCGTTCCCCAACTGTAGCGTGCTCAACCCTACAGAATTGCCCCCTCCGTTTGTCTTACCGAGGGGGCAAACGCAGTGACGTTGCGTATGTGGCCGCGGGGCCCGTCCGCGGTGCGGTTCCGGGCCGCCGCGAAGGTCTCCCGGGGGCGGTCCGGACCCCTCGGCCGGGGGCACCGGTCCGGTTCCGGATCGGGCGGTGCGGTGGCCGGTCCGAGCACACCCGACGGGGGGGGTTCGGACCGGCGCACGCGGGCGGTCAGCCTCCGGCGACCGCGGGGATGATCGAGATCCCCGCGCCGTCCGGCGTCGCCGTCGCCAGGCCCTGCTCGAAGCGGACGTCGTCGTCGTTGACGTAGACGTTCACGAAGCGGCGCAGCTTGCCCTCGTCGTCCAGGACGCGCGCGGCGATCCCCGCGTGGTTCTTCTCCAGGTCCGTGATCACCTCGGAGAGGGTCGTCCCCTCCGCCTGGACCTCGGCCTTGCCACCGGTGTAGGTGCGCAGAATGGTGGGGATACGGACGTTGACGCTCATTCTCGGGTCTCCCAGGGGTCTCGGTCGGCGAGGTGTGGCCGGATGTCGGCCGGAGGACGTTCGGCGAGCACGTTCAGCCAGGACGTGCGGCCGGGGGGCTGCCCCCGGCCAGGATCCCGGCCGGGGGCTCCGACCGGGGTCCTGGCGGAGGGGCTCAGCCGGACAGGCCGGCCGCGCGGAAGGCGTCCAGGCTCGCGGGGATGGTCGCGGTGGGACCCGTCGTCGGGGCGACCGCGTCCAGGGTCTTCAGTCCGTCGCCGGTGTTGAGGACGACCGTGGTGAGCGTCGGGTCGAGCAGACCGGCCTCGATCAGCTTCCGGGTCACACCGACGGTCACACCGCCCGCGGTCTCCGCGAAGATGCCCTCGGTGCGGGCCAGCAGCTTGATCGCGTCCACGATCTCCGCGTCGGTGACGTCCTCGACCGCGCCGCTGGTGCGGCGGGCGATGTCCAGGACGTACGGGCCGTCGGCGGGGTTGCCGATCGCCAGCGATTTGGCGATGGTGTCCGGCTTCACCGGCCGTACGACGTCGTGGCCGGCCTTGAAGGCCGCGGAGACCGGCGAGCAGCCCTCCGCCTGGGCGCCGAAGATCCGGTACGGCTTGTCCTCGACCAGACCGAGCTTGATCAGCTCCTGGAGACCCTTGTCGATCTTGGTGAGCTGTGATCCCGACGCGATGGGGATCACGATCTGGTCCGGCAGCCGCCAGCCGAGCTGCTCGCAGATCTCGAACGCGAGGGTCTTGGAGCCCTCGCCGTAGTACGGGCGGAGATTGACGTTGACGAATCCCCAGCCCTCGCCGAGCGGGTCGCCGATCAGCTCGGAGCAGAACCGGTTCACATCGTCGTAGTTGCCCTCGATGCCGACCAGCTCGCCACCGTAGACGGCGGCCATGACGACCTTGCCCTGCTCCAGGTCGTGCGGGATGAAGACGCAGGAGCGGAAGCCCGCCCTGGCAGCCGCCGCGCCGACCGCGCCGGCGAGGTTGCCGGTGGAGGAGCAGGAGAGGGTGGTGAAGCCGAAGGCGCGCGCCGCCTCGACCGCGATGGCGACGACCCGGTCCTTGAAGGAGTGCGTCGGGTTGCCGGAGTCGTCCTTGATGTACAGGCCACCGGTGACGCCCAGCTCACGGGCGAGGTTGTCGGCCTTGACCAGCTTGGTGAAGCCGGGGTTGAGGCTGGGCTTGTCCGCCACGTCGGCGGGGACGGGCAGCAGCGGGGCGTACCGCCAGATGTTGTCCGGACCGGCCTCGATGCGCTTGCGGAGCCCCTCGGGGTCACCGGTCGGCAGGTCGTAGGCGATTTCCAGCGGTCCGAAACAGGAGGCACAGGCGAAGATCGGGCCGAGGTCGAAACGCTCTCCGCACTCGCGGCACGAGAGTGCGGCGGCGGGTCCGAGGTCGACGGCGGTGGTGCTTACTGAAGTCTGCACAGCCATGGAGGCGAGGCCCTTTCTCCTCATCTTCCTCATGACGCGGTTTCGCCATGAGACGGATTTGGCACCTTCCCGAGCCGGGAGCCTCGCGGCGCTGACACTGATCAGCGACGGAGACCGGCTGGAGGGTTGCCGGGGCTTCAACGGGCCGTTTCCCTCTGCCCCTCTGGATGAGCGGTATTCGATTGTTGAACGAACGCTGGACCCCGACATGCGATGGGCATCCGCGTTGTTCAAGACTGTAACCGAAGGCCCTGGTGGTGGAGACAGTCGTCCGAACCGCGAGATGCATCACACAGGGGCGGAACCCGGACCCGAGTGGAGTGGCGAACGTGCTCGAAGAGGTGGAGCGCTGGCTGACCAGTCGCTCCTGGTCGGCGGCCGATCGCCCGCTGAGTCTGCTGATGGCGGCCAAGCGCGGGACGACGGTCAGCGTCGTCCTGCCCGCCCTGAACGAGGAGGCCACGGTCGGGGACATCGTCACCGTCATCCGCCGCGAGCTGATGACGGCGGTGCCGCTTGTGGACGAGCTGGTGGTGATCGACTCGGGCTCCACGGACCGGACGGCCGAGGTCGCGGCGGCGGCGGGCGCACGGGTGGTGCACCGGGACGCGATCCTGCCCCGGATACCGGCCCTGCCCGGCAAGGGCGAGGTGCTGTGGCGCTCGCTGATGGTCACCCGGGGTGACATCGTCTGCTTCGTGGACGCGGATCTGGAGGACTTCTCCGCCGCGTTTGTCTCCGGGATCGTGGGGCCGCTGCTGACCAATCCCGAGGTGGCTTTCGTCAAGGCGATGTACGACCGACCGCTCGGCGATCTCCCAGGTCAGGGGGGCCGAGTCACCGAGCTGATGGCCCGCCCGCTGCTCAATCTGCACTGGCCGGCACTGGCCGGCTTCGTCCAGCCGCTGGGGGGTGAGTACGCGGCGCGGCGCTCCCTCATCGAACGGCTCCCGTTCCCCGTCGGTTACGGGGTGGAGCTGGGCCTCCTCGTGGACGCCCTGCACACGGTCGGCCTGGACGCCATGGCCCAGGTGGACGTGGGCTCCCGCAAACACCGCCACCAGGACGGCCAGGCGCTCGGCCGGATGGCGGCGGCGATCTACCGTACGGCGCAACTGCGGCTCTCCCGCGGCCATTTGGTGCGGCCCGCACTGACGCAGTTCGAACGGGGCGAGGAGGGTTTCGTGCCGAGGACGTACCCCGTGGACACGGAGGAGCGGCCGCCGATGCGCGAGATCGTCGAGTACGCGGCGCGTCGCGCGGCCTGACCCCGAGCGCTGCCCCAATAATCCTACTTATGGAACTTGGAGATGTTACGGGCGCTGTGCGCCGCTCTACGAGGTTGGCCCGGCGCCTCGGGGCGCTGACGGTCACCGTCGTCGCCGCCACCGGGATGGCGCCCCAGCGCGACCAGGGCGCCGAACGGCTGTGGCTGCTCGCCGGTCTCGCCCTGAGCCTGACGGCGGCCGGGGTCGTCGCGGTCGCCGCCGCGCGCGGCCGGGACCGGCGCAACGACTAGGGCGTATCCGGGCGGTCTCGTCGGGCCCGCGAAGATCGCCCGGACGAGCCTCGCCGTGGGCGTTGACGGCGCCCGCGGCCCCGCACCGGCGGGGACTCAGCCACCACCGGGGAGCACCGACGTTTGAGGGTTGACGGGACGGGCTAGGTTCGCGACATGGTCTCCGAGCATTCCGCCGTCCCGGCCCGCGCCCAGATCCTCGTCGCCTCCAACCGCGGGCCCGTCTCGTACACGCTGCGGGAGGACGACACGCTCGACGCCCGGCGCGGCGGCGGCGGCCTGGTCTCCGGGCTCTCCGCCATCGGCTCCGACGCGGACGCGCTCTGGGTGTGCTCCGCACTCGGCCCCGGCGACCGCGAGGCGGTCCGGCGCGGGGTCGGCGAACCCGGCGTGCTGATGCTCGCCATCGACGAATCCGTCCACTCCGACGCGTACAACGGCATCGCCAACTCGGTGCTGTGGTTCATCCACCACCTGCTGTACCAGACCCCGCTGGAACCCGTCTTCGACGAGGAGTTCCGCCGTCAGTGGGGCTCGTACGAGAGCTACAACAGGTCCTTCGCCGAGGCGCTGGCCGAGCGGGCGGGCGACGGCGCCACCGTCGTCGTGCAGGACTACCACCTCGCGCTGGTGCCGGGCATGTTGCGCGAACTCCGGCCCGATCTGCAGATCGGCCACTTCTCGCACACCCCCTGGGCGCCCGTCGACTACTTCCGCCTGCTGCCCGACGACATCGCGCAACAACTCCTGCGCGGACTCCTCGGCGCGGATCGCACCTGCTTCCTCACCCAGCGCTGGGCGGACGCCTTCGCCGACTGCTGCCGGGACCAGTTGGGCGACGACGCCCTGACCGGCACCCACATCGGGGTGCACGGGCTCGGCGCGGACGCCGAGTTCCTGCGGGAGCGCGCGCACCGGCCCGATGTGGCGGAGCGGATGGCCACCCTGCGCGAGCAGATCGGCCCCGGCCGGAAGACGATCGTGCGCGTGGACCGCACCGAGCTGTCCAAGAACATCGTGCGCGGGCTACTCGCCTACCGGAGCCTGCTGCACTCCCGACCCGAATGGCGCGAGCGGGTCACGCACATCGCGTTCGCCTATCCGTCCCGGCAGGACCTGGCGGTCTACCGCGACTACACGGCCGACGTGCAGCGCGTCGCCGACGAGATCAACGCCGAGTTCGGCACGGCGGATTGGACCCCGGTCATCCTCCATGTGAAGGACGACTTCGCGCGCTCCCTGGCCGCCTACCGGCTGGCCGACGTGGCGCTGGTCAACCCCATCAGGGACGGTATGAACCTGGTCGCCAAGGAGATCCCGCTCGTCTCCGACGAAGGCTGCGCGCTGGTGCTGTCGCGGGAGGCGGGGGCGTACGAGGAGCTGGGCGACGACGCCGTACCGGTCAACCCGTACGACATCACCGGCACCGCCGACGCGCTCCACCGGGCGCTGACCATGCCGGCCGGCGAACGGCTGGAGCGCACCGCGCGACTGTCGGCGGCGGCGACCGCGCTGCCGCCGCACCGCTGGTTCCTGGACCAACTGGAGGCGCTGCGCCGGCTCGGCGAGGCCACCGACGCGGGCGGGGACAGGGGTCCGGGCAGCGGCGGCTGAGCCGCCGGGTGGCAAGCGGTACCGCCCGCTCCCCGGCGACGCGCTGGACGTGGTCCCCCGGCCGATGTGGTCAGTCACGCTGAAGGCGGTCCCCGCCCGGGGGTACTCGTCTCGTTGAAGTGGTCCGCCCGGGCTGCCGGTCGGGCCGGGGCGGTCCGCCCGGGCTGCCGGTCGGGCCGGGGCGGTCCGCCCGGGCTGCCGGTCGGGCCGGGGCGGTCCGCCCGGGCTGCCGGTCGCGCTGCCGCTGGTCCCACCAACGCAACCAGCCGCGTCAGACGTGATCCACCCAGGACTACCGATCACGCTGGAGCGATCGGCCCGGGCCCGCCGATCGGGCCGGAGCGGTCCGCCCGGGCCCGCCGATCGCGCTGCCGCTGGTCCCACCAACACAGCCAGTCGCGTCAGACGTGATCCCCCCAGGACCGTCGATCGCGCTGGAGCGATCCACCCGGGACCGCCGATCGGGCCGGAGCGGTCCGCCCGGGCTGCCGGTCGCGCTGCCGCTGGTCCCACCAACGCAGCCAGCCGCGTCAGACGTGATCCACCCGGGCTGCCGATCGCGCTGGAGCGATCCACCCGGGCCCACCGATCGGGCCGGAGCGCTCCGCCCGGGCCCGCCGATCGCACTGCCGTCGGTCCCGCCAACACAGCCAGCCGCGTCAGACGTGATCCACCCGGCACTACCAGTCCCGCTGGAGGCGGCCGGCCCGGGACTACCGGTCTCGCTGGAGCGGTCCGCCTGGGGCTGCCAGTTGCGCTGGAGCGAGCCACCCGGGGTTACCGGTCTCGCTGGAGCGGCCAGCCCGGGACTAGCCAGTCCCGCTGGAGCGAGCCACCCTGGGCTGCCAGTCGCGCTGGAGCGGTCCGCCAGCGCGGCCAGCCGGTCGCGTCAGACGTGGTCCGCCAGCGCGGCCAGCAGGGCGACGACCTCCGCGGGACCCGGCAGCAGCAGGTCCGCGCGCTCCGCCAGCTCCGTGACCTCCGCGCTGCCGCTGCACACCAGCAGCCCGGGCACACCGTCCGAGCGGAGCTTCTCGACGGCGCCGAAGGCGGGCAGATCGCCGAGGTCGTCGCCCGCGTACAGCACCGACTCGGCGCCCACCTCGCGTACGTACTCGGCGAGCGCGACTCCCTTGTCCATGCCGGGCGGGCGCAGTTCGAGCACCATCCGGCCGGGTTCCAGGATCAGGCCGTGGCGGGCCGCGAGGCCGGCGAGCGGATCGCGCAGGGCCTCGAAAGCGGCCCGGGGGTCAGTGGCGCGGCGGGTGTGGACCGCGACGGCCTGGCCCTTCTCCTCGATCCAGGTGCCCTGCCAGGCCCCGACGCTGTCGAGGAACCCGGGCAGCTCGGCGCGGACCGCCGTGACTCCGGGGTGGGGGGCGGGGGCCTGCACGGTGCCGGTGACGGCGTCCCAACGCTCCGCCCCGTAGTGACCGAGGACCACCAGATGGTCCAGGCCCGGCACACCGGCGAAGCCGCCGTAGCGGACCGCGACCCCGGCCGGGCGGCCGGTGACCACGGCGACCGAGGCGACCTTCGGCGCCAGGCGCGCCAGCGCGGGCACGGCGGCGGGGTGGGCTCTCGCCTGTTCGGGGTCGGGCACGATCTCGGCGAGGGTGCCGTCGAAGTCGAGGGCGATGACCGCCCGGTGCGGCCGGGCCAGAAGCGCGGCGAGACCGTCACGGCCCGCGGGTGTCGACGGCGACGGCAAGGAGTGCGCGTACGGGGAGCTGGCCATGGCTCCGACCCTATCGGCGCGCGCGTTTCGCGTCTCTCACCCGGCGGAGCCGATTGACGGTGACCGGATCGTGGGCGAGGGCGCGCTCGTCGTCGATGAGGGCGTTGAGGAGCTGGTAGTAGCGGACCGGGGAGATCCCGAGGCGCTCCCGGACGGCCCGTTCCTTGGCTCCCGGGCCGGGCCAGGAGTGGTGCTCCAGGGCGAGGACGGCCCGGTCCCGCTCGGAGAGAGCGCGGGGGTCGGCCACGGGGCCGGCCTCCCCGGTGCCACCGTGGGCCGCCGTGTCCGCGCCGGTGACGGTGTCCGCCGCGCCCACCGTGTCCGCCGAGCCCGCTGCGTCCGCCGTATCGGCCGTTTCCGCCGAGCCCGCCGCGTCCGGCGAGGGCTCTGTGGCTGCCGTGGCTCCCGTGGCTCCCGTGTCCTCGGAGGCGGCGGGGCTCCCGGCACCGTCGGCCGTCACACCGGGGGCGTCCCCGGTGGCGTCCGCGCCCCCGGTGCCGTCAGTGGTCACCTGGTCGTCGCCGGATGCCTGGTCGCCGGCCACCTCGTCGCCGGATGCCGGGGCGTCGGCGGCCACCTCGTCGTCGGTCATACGCGCCAACCTAGCGCGGCCGGGTCGTCACTCCTCCTCCTGGCCCTCCGAGTCCGTGGCCTTCCGCGCGATGGCGTCCAGCACCTGCTTCGGGTCGCCCTGGGGCTCGACCGCCTTGCCGATGTTCTTCTTGATGTCGTCGCTGACGGCGGCCCAGGAGGTCTTGCCGACCGGGGGCAGGATCGAGGTCGGCAGCTCGTCCAGGAACTCCCAGAGCTCCCGGTGGTCCGGGTCCTTCCGCATCGTCTCGGACGCGGAGACCGTCACCGGCAGCAGATCGTTCTGGGAGGCGAAGTCGAGGACGTTCTTGTCGGAGTAGAGGAAGTCGAGGAACGTACCGATCTCGGCCCGGTTGCCGTTCTGCTTGAAGCCCATCACCCAGTCGGCGACGCCCATCGCCGACTTCGGCTTGCCCGTGAGACCCGGCAGCGGCACCTTGCCCAGTTCGATCTTGGTCGCGGCGGCGGCCTTCAGCAGCGAGGGGTGGCCGTTGAGCATCCCCACCTCGCCCCGGGTGAAGGCGGCGAACGCCGCCTTTCGGTTCAGCTTGCCGGGGGCGAGCGGACCGGTGAGCCCGGGTCCCACCAGATTGGTCTTCAGCCACTCGACGGTAGCGACATTCGGCTCGGAGTCGATGGCGTAGCTGCCACCGGGCTCGACGTAACCGTTGGTACCCCCGCTGAGCAGCCACATCATGGTCTCGGTCTGGGCCTCTTCGGGCCCGAGCGGAAGGGCGAAAGGATACTTCACCTTCGCTTTCTCCTTCAGCTTCTCCGCGGTCTCCCGCAGCTCCGCCCAGGTCTCGGGGGCCTTCTCCACCCCGGCCTCCTCGAACAGCTTCTTGTTGTAGAAGAGCAGCCGGGTGGAGGCGACGAACGGGAGCCCGTACTGCGTACGGCGCTGTTCACCCGCGTGGCTGAGCGGGGGCAGGAAGTTGGACTGCACGGGTACGGAGACGAGCTCGTCGGCCTTGTAGAGCTTGTCGTCGGCCGCGTAGTCGGCGTAAGCGCCGATCTGGGCGATGTCGGGCGCCTTGCCGTCCTTGACCAGTTCGGCGACCTTGCGGTCCACATCGGTCCAGGGCTCGATCGAGACCTCGACGTCGATGTCGGAGTGCTTGCTCTCGAAGGCGTCGACCAGGCTCGCCCAGTAGGACTTGCTGCTCTGACCGCCGCTGACGTCGTAGTCGGCGGCTATCAGTTTGAGCGTGACGCGGTCGTCGCCGTCGGACGCGCCGCAGCCGGCGACGGCGACCACCGTCCCCAGCGCCGCCACCGCCGCGGTCAGTTTCACGAAGTGCCGTCGCACAGAACTTCCCCACCCTCGACTGGCTGGATTTCCCTGTCGGTTCGCGCCCGTGACGCCCGCCGCGAGCCGGTGGCGTCGCCGCCGCACCGGCACCGGGATGAGGTGCGATCCTCCACCATGGGGGCTTCGGTGGTCTATGCCTCCGGATATCACTTCCGCAACTCCTGTTCCACAGGGACGTTTTATAAGGAACCGCCGAGGGTCACCATTGCCCGCATGTGTCCTGGCCTGCTAAGCACGTCTCGGCACGAGTGGTCAGGTGCCGGTCCGAATACACGTGTACGCGCGAGGAGCAAAGCCACATGTCCCGTACCGCAACAGAGATAGCCACTCAGCCCACCTGCTGGCGCCGGGCGGCCGAGGCCGCCGCCGCCTTCGACGGGCTGCCGCGGCCGGGCGAGCGAGTGGCCGTCACCGGATGCGGCACCTCGTGGTTCATGGCCATCGCCTACGCGGCGCTGCGCGAGGCCGCGGGCCAGGGGGAGACGGACGCGTTCGCGTCGTCGGAGTTCCCCACCGGCCGCCCGTACGACCGGGTGGTGGCGATCACCCGATCCGGTACGACGACGGAGGTGCTGGAGCTGCTGACCGAGCTGAAGGGCTCGGTCCCGACGGTCGCCCTGACCGCCGACCCGAAGACGCCGGTGATGGAGGCGGCGGACACGGTCGCGGTGCTCGACTGGGCGGACGAGGAATCCGTCGTCCAGACGCGGTTCGCCACCACGGCGCTGGCGTTCCTGCGGGCCGGGCTCGGGGAGATCCCGGGCGTCAAGTCGATCGCCGAGGCCGCGGTGGACGCGGAACTGGCGGTCACCGAGCCGCTGCCCGACGCCGTGGTGGGCGCCGAGCAGTGGACGTTCCTGGGCAGGGGCTGGACCTACGGTCTGGCGCTGGAGGCGGGGCTGAAGATGCGGGAGGCCGCGGGCGCGTGGACGGAGGCGTACCCCGCGATGGAGTACCGCCACGGCCCGATCGCGATCACCGGCCCCGGCCGGGTGGCGTGGGTCTTCGGCGCACTGCCGGAGGGCCTGTCGGTGGAGGTGTCCCGGGTCGGCGGCACGCTGGTGGCCAACCAGTCGGCGGACCCGCTGGCGGATCTGATCCGGGCGCAGCGGCTGGCGGTGACACTGGCGGAGTCGAAGGGCTTCGACCCGGACCGCCCGCGGAATCTGAGCCGGAGCGTGATCCTGTCCTAGCTCCTCTCCTAGATCCCCTCCCGGACACGAACCAGCGAATTCCCGCTGGGGGCGTGGGGGCGCGGACCATTTCCGGTGGCCCGCGCCCCTGGCGCGAGTTTGTACGTTTGCGCAACAATCACGGCTAGTGGACTAGACCTTTCGGGTGCTCTCGCGCCAGACTGTGCACGTGAGACACGTCATCGCCCTCGATGTGGGCGGCACCGGGATGAAAGCCGCCCTCGTCGGTGCGGACGGGAGCCTCCTCTACGAGGCCCGCCGCGCGACCGGACGGGAGCGCGGCCACGACGCCGTCGTGCGGTCGATCCTCGACTTCGCCGACGACCTGCGGGCCTACGGCAGCGAGCACTTCGGCTGCACCGCCCTCGCGGCGGGAGTCGCCGTCCCCGGAATCGTGGACTCCGAGAACGGCGTCGCGGTCTACGCCGCCAACCTCGGCTGGCGTGATGTGCCCATGCGCGCACTGCTCAGCGAGCGGCTGAGCGGTATCCCGGTCGCCCTCGGCCACGATGTGCGCACCGGCGGCCTCGCCGAGGGCCGCATCGGCGCCGGACAGGGCGCCGACCGCTTCCTCTTCGTACCGCTGGGGACCGGAATCGCCGGTGCCATCGGCATCGGCGGCACCATCGAGGCCGGCGCCCACGGCTACGCGGGTGAGATCGGCCATGTCGTGGTCCGCCCGGACGGCCCCGAGTGCGGCTGCGGCCAGCGCGGCTGTCTGGAGACCCTGGCATCCGCCGCCGCCGTCACCCGCGCCTGGGCCGAGGCCAGCGGCGACCCCAACGCCGACGCCGCCCACTGCGCGAAGGCCGTCGAGGCCGGTGACCCCAAGGCCATCGCCGTCTGGCGGAACGCCGTCGACGCGCTCGCCGCCGGACTCGTCACCGCGCTGACCCTGCTCGACCCCCGCACCCTGATCATCGGTGGCGGTCTCGCGGAGGCCGGGGAAACCTTGTTCACACCTCTACGGGCCGCCGTCGAGGGACGCGTCACGTTCCAGAAGCTGCCGTCGATCGTCCCGGCAGCGCTCGGGGACACCGCTGGCTGCCTGGGCGCGGGGCTGCTCGCCTGGGATCTGATCGCCACCGACTCGGAGGTAACCGCCTAATGGCCGCACGCGCCGCACTGGCCGAGAGCGCCGCACGCGCCGACAGCACGATCCTCACCGGAGCCCGGGTGGTGCTGCCGACCGGCACGGTCGAGCACGGACGGGTGATCGTCGACGGCACGAAGCTGGCCGCCGCCGCACCCGCCGACGCGCCCACCCGCGATCTGTCCGGCCACTGGATCGTCCCGGGCTTCGTCGACCTCCACAACCACGGCGGAGGCGGCGCCTCCTTCACCGGCGGCAGCGCCGAGGACGTCCTGCGCGGGGTGCGGACGCACCGCGAGCACGGCACAACCACCCTGGTCGCCTCCCTGGTCACCGCCGAGACGGACTACCTGGCGCAGCGCGCCGGGGCGCTCTCCGAGCTGGTCGAGCAGGGCGATCTCGCGGGGATCCACTTCGAGGGCCCCTTCATCTCCCCGTGCCGCAAGGGCGCGCACAGCGAGGAGCTGCTGCGCCACCCGGACCCGTCCGAGGTGCGCAAGCTGATCGACGCCGCACGCGGCACGGCCCGGATGGTGACGCTCGCCGCCGAGCTGCCCGGCGGCATCGACTCCGTACGCCTGCTGGTCGAGCACGGTGTGATCGCCGCGATCGGGCACACGGACGCCACCTACGAGCAGACCGTGGACGCCATCGACGCGGGCGCGACCGTGGCGACGCACCTCTTCAACGCGATGCCCACGCTCGGCCACCGCGCGCCGGGGCCGATCGCCGCACTGCTGGAGGACGAGCGGGTCACCGTCGAGCTGATCAACGACGGTACGCATCTGCACCCGGCCGCCCTGGAACTCGCCTTCCACCGGGCGGGCGCGGGCCGCGTCGCCTTCATCACGGACGCGATGGACGCGGCGGGCTTCGGCGACGGCCGGTACCAGCTCGGTCCGCTGGCCGTCGATGTGGTGGACGGGGTGGCGCGGCTGGCCGAGGGCGGTTCGATCGCGGGCTCCACGCTCACGCTCGACACGGCGTTCCGGCGCGCGGCGACCGTCGACAGACTGCCGGTCGGGGACATCGTCCAGGCGATCTCGGCCAACCCGGCCAAGCTGCTGGGCGTGTACGACCGGGTGGGCTCGCTGGAGCCCGGCAAGGACGCGGACCTGGTCGTGCTGGACGACGAGTTCCGGCTGGTGGGTGTGATGCGCCGGGGCGCGTGGGTGGTCGAGCCCTCCTGACCCGGCCGACGGCCCCCCGCCGCGGGCGGCCACGACCACGAACCAGCGTAAAGCGCGACCACGAATCGGCTTAAAGACCGATACGGCAGATAAAGCACGGCAAGGCGGTTGGTCCGGGGTCTGGGCCAACCGCCCGCTCTTTGGCATGATCAGGACGTGTACATGGGATGTGCACGAATGATGTCGGCTGACGAAGGAGTGTGCTGCGGGTGATTCTCACGGTCACGCTCAACACCGCGCTCGACATCACCTATCGGGTCCCCACCCTCGTCCCGCACACCAGCCACCGCGTCAGCGAGGTCGGCGAACGCCCCGGGGGCAAGGGCCTCAATGTCGCCCGGGTCCTCGCGGCCCTGGGTCATGAGACCGTGGTCACGGGCTTCGCGGGCGGCCCGGCCGGCGCCGTACTGCGCGAGCTGCTCGCCCCGCTCGGGCCGCGTGACGCGCTCGTCCCCACCGCCGGGGGGACGCGCCGCACGATCGCCGTCGTGGACCGCGCGACGGGCGACACCACCCAGTTGAACGAACCGGGACCCACCGTCTCCCCCGCGGAGTGGGCGGCCCTCCTCGCCACCTACGAGACGCTGCTGCGGGACGCCGACGCGGTCGCCCTGTGCGGCAGCCTGCCGCCCGGTGTCCACGTCGGCGCGTACGCGGAACTCGTCCGCGGGGCGCGCACCGCCGGGGTCCCCGTCCTCCTGGACACCAGCGGCGAACCGCTGCGCCGGGGCATCGCGGCCCGCCCCGACCTCGTCAAACCGAACGCCGACGAACTCGCCCAGCTCACCGGCGCCCGCGAACCCCTGCGCGCCGGCCGGGACGCGCGGCGCCGGGGGGCGCACGCCGTGGTCGCCTCCCTCGGCCCGGACGGACTGCTCGCGACCACCCCCGACGGCATCTGGCAGGCGACCCCGCCGGCCCCGGTGCGCGGCAACCCGACCGGCGCCGGCGACTCGGTGGTCGCCGCGCTGCTCTCGGGCCTGGTGGAGGGCCTGCCCTGGCCGGAACGGCTGGCCCGCGCGGTGGCCCTGTCGGCGGCGACGGTCCTCGCCCCGGCCGCGGGCGAGTTCGACCGCCGGGCGTACGACGAGATGCTGCCCCGGGTCACCGTGCGCGAACGCGCGGCGGCGGCGTGAGGACAGGGCCGTACGGGGAGACTCCCCCACACGCACGTACGCCCACCCGCACGAACCCACGCGCACACGAAGCCGGAACCGACCGAACCGAACCGGACCGAACCGGACCGGACCGGACCGGAAATGCCCCTCGCCGGGGCGCGCCGCGTGGTGACCGTCCACCGAACCACGCACCGAGCGAGCCGCAGCGAGCCGCACAGCGAACCACGCAGTGAGCCGGAAAGTGAGAAGAACGCCCCATGCCCCTCGTCAGCACCGCTGAACTCGTCTCCGCCGCCGTCGCCGACCACCGGGGCGTCGCCGCGTTCAACGTCATCACCCTGGAGCACGCGGAGGCCATCGCCGCCGGCGCTGAGGCGGCCGGCGCGCCCGCGATCCTCCAGATCTCCGAGAACGCGGTGAAGTTCCACGGTGGCACCCTCTCCGCCATCGCCGCCGCCACGGCCGCCGTCGCCCGCGCCTCCGGCGCACCGCTCGCGCTCCACCTCGACCACGTCGTCTCCGCCGAGCTGATGCGCGCGGCGGACGGCGAGGGCTTCAGCTCGGTGATGTTCGACGCGTCGAAACTGTCGTACGACGAGAACGTGGCGGCCACCGCGGACGCCGTGCGCTGGGGCCGGGAGCGGGGCATCTGGATCGAGGCGGAGCTCGGCAAGGTCGGCGGCAAGGAGGGCGAGGCCCCGCTGGACGCCCACGCCCCCGGCGTCCGCACCGACCCGGCCGAGGCCGCCGCCTACACCGCGGCGACCGGCGTGGACGCGCTGGCCGTCGCGGTCGGCTCCTCCCACGCGATGACGGAGCGCACGGCCGCCCTCGACCACGCCCTGATCACCCGCCTGCGGGACGCGGTCCCGGTCCCGCTGGTGCTGCACGGCTCGTCCGGCGTCCCGGACACCGAGATCCGCGCGGCGATCGGCGCCGGCATGGTGAAGATCAATGTGGGCACCGCGCTGAACACCGCCTTCACCGGCGCGGTACGGGAGTTCCTGACGGCGAACCCCTCCACAGTCGACCCCCGGAAGTACCTCGCCCCGGCTCGGACCGCGATGGCGGCGACGGTGGCGGGCTTCCTGGGGCTGGTGAACTAAGGCTGTCCCGTACGGAACACGAAGGAGCCCCGCCCGTCGATACGGGCGGGGCTCCTTCACATGCCATACGGGCCGGTCGCGTCAGCGCGCCTTGCCCGCCTTGAGCGAGACCTGGTCGAGCAGCGCCTCACACTGATCGCCCGGCTCGCAGGAGATCTTGAGGTCGTTCTTGCCCTTCTTCAGGTTGGCGTAGGCGTAGGTCCGGGTCCAGCCCTTCTCCCAGTCGCCCTCCGCGGCCTTCGCCCAGTTCTTCATCCGGATCTCACGGGGGGTGCCGCCGTTGATCGTGAGCGAGGTCTTGGCGTCCTTGCCGGGCACGCTGTACGTGATGAACATCGAGTACTCGCCGTCCTCGGGCACATCCACCGACCAGCTCGCGGAGCCACCGACCCCGTTGAAGGCCACATAGGCGCCACCGGTGCCCTTGGCGCCCTTGATCTCCGTACCGAGCTTCGCGGGCACGCCCAGCTTGAGCGTCGCCGCGTCCTGCTTCGGCAGATCGCCCGGAGCCGCGGACTCCTTGACCGGAGGCGGCTCGTCACTCGGCTGCGCCGACTGGGCCGGGGCGCTCGCGCCCGGGGTCTCCTTCTTGTCGCCCGCCGTGTTCTTGTCGTCGTCCTTGCCCAGCAGCGCGACGCCGATCGCGATCACCACGACCGCGACCACCACGAGCGCGCCGATCAGCAGCCCCTTGGTGTTGGGGCCGCGTCCGCCGCCGTGGCCCTGCTGGGGCGGGACCGGATGGGTGGGAGGGCCGCCCGGATAGGTCTCGGGTGCCGCGTACTGCGGGTTCGGCTGCGCGTACCCCTGCGGCGGATAGCCCTGCTGCGGGACCTGCTGGCCGTACTGACGCTCGCCGACCGTGCGGACGTGGTTGTACGAGGTTCTGGGGACGCCCGGCTGCGCCGCGGGACCCGGATAGCCGTAGCCGCGACCCCGACCCGAGGGTGGTGTGGCGCCTGCGGCCTGGCCGTCCTCGTACAGGTAGCCGAACGGGTCGTCGTTCTCGGGCTCGCTCGCGCCGTTGTTCGCGGCCGTCATCCCTGGTCCCTCCTCACCATCGTCAGCCCTACGCCGACCCGGCGAGCCTACCCGGTTCGGAGTAACGGATTGGGTGGCGTTGACCCCAATCGGGCCCTTGTCACAAGACCAGAACAGAAGCGTGTCCGGAGCTCAGCCCGCCCGCCGGTGCACCTTCGAACGGGACCGCTTTTCGATGTACATCCGCTGGTCAGCCGAGCGGAGAACCTCTTCGACCGACATACCGCAACTCGCCCATCCGATGCCGAAACTCGCCCCGACGCGGACCCCTCGGCCACCCACCCGAATCGGCACAATGATCGCGTTCCGCAGACGGACGGCGAGATCGGCCGCATCGGCCGCGCCCAGGCCGTCGGCGAGGACCACGAACTCGTCACCGCCGAGCCGGGCGACCGTGTCGCCCTCCCGTACACCGGTGGTGAGCCGTCGGGCGACCTCGACGAGCACCGCGTCCCCGGTCTGGTGCCCGAATCGGTCATTGATCGACTTGAATCCGTCCAGATCACAGAAGAGGACGGCCAGCCCCTTCTCGCCGTCGTCCTTCTCGTCGTCCGGCGCGATGACGTGCACATGGTGGTCGTAGGCGGCGCCGACCAGCCCGAAGTCATAGCCGTCGGTATTGAAGATCGAGTCCGTATCGGGTTCGTACGCCGCGTCCAGCGCCTCGATCGCCGCGTCCCGCCCCGCCTGCTGCGGCCGGTCGCACAGCTTGGCGCTGAGCCGGGCCCGCAGCTCCGCGCTGTTGGGCAGGCCGGTGAGCGCGTCGTGCGAGGCCCGGTGGGCGAGCGCCAGCTCATGGCGCTTGCGGTCCTCGATGTCCTCGACGTGGGTCATCAGGAAGCGGGGGCCGTCGGCGGTGTCGGCGACGACGGAATTGCGCAGCGAGACCCAGACATACGTGCCGTCCCGGCGCCCGAGCCGCAGCTCGGCCCGCCCGCCCTCGGCCGAGGTGCGCAGCAGTGTGCCGACGTCCTCCGGGTGGACGAGGTCAGCGAACGAGTACCGCCGCATCGCCGACGCGGGCCTGCCCAGCAGCCGGCACAGGGCGTCATTGGTGCGCAGCAGCCTGCCGTGCTGATCGCCGCCCATCTCGGCGATGGCCATCCCGCTGGGCGCGTACTCAAATGCCTGCCGAAACGACTCCTCGCTGGCCCGCAGCGCCTGCTGCTCCCGTTCGAGTCGGACGAGCGCGCGCTGCATATTTGCTCTGAGGCGGGCGTTGCTGATCGCAATGGCGGCCTGGGAGGCGTACATCTGGAGGGCCTCCTGCCCCCAGGGCCCCGGTCGGCGTCCATTGCGCGGCCGGTCGACGGAGACGACACCGAGCAGTTCCCGGCCGCCCCCGGAGGCGTACATCGGCGCGTAGAGGCGGTCCTGCGGATGCCACTCGTCCTCGAAGCGGGGCTCGGGACCCTCGGTGTGCCACTGCGGCACGTCGTCGTCGATGAGTACCCAGCCCTCGGTGTGCGGGATGAACCGCAGCTCGCCCCATGCCTCGCCCATGGAGAGCCGGCGCTCCCACGACGGCCGGGAGCCGACCCGGCCGGTGATCAGGGCCTCGGCGGCGGGGCTGCCCGCGAAGGCGGCGACGACGAGGTCACCGTCAGGCCGTACGAGATTGACGCAGGCCAGTTCGTAACCGAGTCCGGCCACGATGCCGTCAGCGACGGTCTGCAGGGTGTCGGCCAGACTGCGGGCCGTGTTGAGATCCGCGACCACCTTGTGTAGCTGCCGCAGGGTCGCAAGACGGACGTAGGGCTCCGACTCGGTCTCCATGCTCGCTCTCCCCGAGACCTCGACAGCAAACTCCAGGTATGTCTTCGGCTTTCTCGTCGCGGTCGTCCCGACGGGTCTTCTCGACGCGTCGGCGCGTCTTCGTGATGCGGTATCTCGGCCACTGAATCACAGCGAGCTGTCCACTCGGTACACAGGGTCAACAAATACCGCCCTCTGTGACTCAAGTCACATAAAACGAACAGGATGGTGACCGATCGGATGGATGTGCGCCTGGCTTTTACCAGTGTTCGCGAAACGCAAACAGCACCCGCCGTGGCCGATAATCGACGCCCTGGCTCCAGCCATTGCCCTGAGACCGGCCTGATCCCCGCCTGGTCCTAGGACTTACCTGGTCCTAAGGACCGATGCGCGCCCAAAGCACGCGCGGCTAGCGTTTCTCGGGTGCTGCAAACCCCTGTGACGACTATGACGACCTCAGGCCCCGATACAGCCACCGCGATCCCCCATGCTGAGGGGGTGACCAACGAGGAGTTTCGCGCCGCCATGTCCCGGCTCTCCGCCGGCGTGGTCCTGGTAACAGCGCACGACACCGATGCCGGGCCGAAGGGCGAGGACGCCGGCATGACCGCCACGGCGTTCCTGTCCGTCTCCCTGGACCCGCCCTTGGTGATGGTCAGTCTGCGCAACGGTTCACGGATGGACGACCTGCTGACCGACGAACCGGTGTGGGGGGTGTCGGTGCTCTCCGAGAGCCAGCGGCACATCGCCGGCCGGTTCGCGATGAAGGGCCGGATCAGCGACCGGCTGCTCTTCGAGGACATTCCGTACACCCGCGGCGAGGTGAGCGGGGCGCCCCTGGTGGGCGGCGCGCTGGCGACGCTGGAGTGCCGTACCGAACAGCGGGTTGTGGCGGGCGACCACACACTGGTGATCGGGCGCGTGCTGAAGGTGGGCCTGCCGAGCGGGGACGGCGATCCGCTGATGTACTTCCGGGGCCGCTACCGGCAGTTGGACTGACCTGGCGGGGCCGACCGGGCTTTCCGGGCGGCCGTTCGACGGGGACCGGGGGCGCCGGAGCGCGGCTCAGCCCCAGTCGCGGCCCGTGCGCCCCTTCTTCACGTCCCCGCGCTGCTTCTTCTCCCGCAGCCGCCGTTCATTGATGCCCCGAGGGATCCGCGTCGCCCGGCGCGGCCTCGGCGGCGGCGCCGACGCCTCCGCCAGGAGGGACGCCAGGCGCACGGCGGCCGTCTCGCGGTTCCGCCACTGCGAGCGGTGCTCCGATGCGCGGACGGCCACCACCCCGTCCACCAGCCGCCCGGCGAGCCGCTCCAGCGCCCGCTCCTTCCACACCGGCGGCAGCGCCTCCGTACGACCGAGGTCGAACCGCAGCTCCACCTGGGAGTCGCTGGTGTTGACGTGCTGGCCACCCGGGCCGGACGACCTGGAGAAACGCCACATCAGCTCGGCCTCCGGCAGGGAGACCGAACCACGGATGACATAGGGCCCGGACATGCCCCCATGATCCCGCGTCCGCGCCGTTCCCGTCACCCCGTTTTCACCGGGGGCGTCCGGTGTGGAACCCAGAGGTCCCCCTGCTGCGTTAGGACGGATACACGGATTTACGACACACATCTGCCGGGGTGCGAATCCCGCAGACTCGATCATGAAGGGCACTTCCCCATGGCAGTAAGCCTGTCCAAGGGCGGAAACGTCTCGCTCACCAAGGAAGCCCCGGGCCTGACCGCCGTCACGGTCGGCCTCGGCTGGGACGTCCGCACCACCACCGGCACGGACTTCGACCTCGACGCCTCCGCGATCGGGGTGAACGCCGCGGGGAAGGTCGCATCCGATGCCCACTTCGTCTTCTTCAACAACAAGGCGACCCCGGACCAGACCATCGTCCACACCGGTGACAACCGCACCGGCGAGGGCGGCGGCGACGACGAGCAGATCAACGTCAACCTGGCGGGCCTGCCCGCCGAGGTCGACAAGATCGTCTTCCCGGTCTCCATCTACGACGCGGTCACCCGCTCGCAGAACTTCGGCCAGGTGCGCAACGCCTACATCCGCATCCTCAACCAGGCGGGCGGCGCCGAGATCGCGCGCTACGACCTCAGCGAGGACGCGGCCGTCGAGACCGCGATGGTCTTCGGTGAGCTGTACCGCAATGGCGCGGAGTGGAAGTTCCGCGCCGTCGGCCAGGGTTACGCGGCCGGCCTGGAGGGCATCGCACGGGACTTCGGCGTCAACCTCTGACCGTGCGGACGCTGATGGCGCCCTCGGGGAGTCCGCCCCGTACCGCCGTCACCGCCGTCACCGCTATCGGTGTCTGAGAAAGCCCCCGGCCCCGCACGGCCGGGGGCTTCCCGCCCATCATGGCCCTAACGGCTTCTCCGTGCCGTAGAGCCAGGTCTTCCACACCTCGTCCAGATCGGTCCCCGACACGTTCTCCACATACGCGGTGAAGTCGGCGGTCGACGCATTGCGGTGGCGGTACTCCCGCGGCCAGCCCGCCAGGATCGATCGGAAGGTCCGCTCCCCCACCGCCGTACGGACCCGGTGCAGGACCATCGCGCCCCGCCCGTACACCGGCGCGTCCGAGATCCGCGCGGCGGACGGCGGCTCGGCGGGCGGGAAGGCCCAGTTGTCCTCGTCGGCGAAGGCGGCGTCGAAGCTCTCCCGGGCCGGAGTGCCGTCGAAGTCCTCCGCCCACAGCCACTCCGCGTAGGTGGCGAAGCCCTCGTTGAGCCACATGTCCTTCCAGGTCTTCGGCGTGACGGAGTTGCCGTACCACTGGTGGGCGATCTCATGGACGAGGGTCGGCAGATCGAACTGATCGGCCGGGAAGACGGGCCGGGTCTGGGTCTCCAGGGCGTAACCGACCTCGCCCGGGGGCACGACGATCGCGCCGCCGGCGGAGAAGGGGTACGGACCGAACCTCTCCGCCGACCACCGGGTGATCTCGGGGATCCGGGCGAGCAGCCGCCGCCGCTCGGTGGTGATCGTCGGATCGACCGCCGACAGGATCTGCTGCCCGGTGGGCAGGGTGCCCCGGGTGACGTCGTACCGGCCGATGGCGAGGGTGACCAGATAGCTCGCGGTCGGCTGCTCGGACTTCCAGACGGTGGTGGTGCGGGTCGCGGTGGTCGTCTCGCGCGCGAGCGTGCCGTTGGAGATCGCCTGGAGCCCCCGGGGCACGGTGACGGCGATGTCGTACGTGGCCTTGTCGCTCGGGTGGTTGTTGCTCGGGAACCAGGCCATCGAGCCCGCGGGTTCACCGACCGCCAGCGCGCCGTCGGCGGTCGGCAGCCAGCCCTCCTCGGAGCCGTCCGGATCGGTGATCGTCCGGGGGACGCCGGAGTAGCGGACGACGGTACGGAAGGTCGCGCCGTCGGCCGTGGCCTCGGCGGGGCGCACGATCAGCTCGTCACCGGAGCGGTCGGTGTCGGCCCGGTCGCCGTCGACGGTGACCTCGTGCACGGTCAGTCCGTGCAGATCGAGGTGGAAGGAGCCGAGGTCCTGGGTGGCGCGGGCGACGATGTCGGCGGTGCCTTCGAGGCGGCGCGACCCGGGGTCGTACGCCAGGGTGAGGGTGTAGTGCCGGACGTCGTAGCCGCCGTTGCCGAGCGTCGCGAAGAGCGGATCGCGGACACCCGCCGCTCCGGCACTGGAGCCGGAGCCGGAACCCGAGTCGGAGCCGGAGCAACCGGTGAGCCCCAGGAGTAGGAGCAGCGCGGCGGCGGGCGTCAGGGTGCGAGGAAAGCGTCGCTGGTCCACGCCCCGCATCGTAAGCGGGGCGTGGACCGGCGACCCGGGTCCGGTCCGGTGGGCGTCAGCGTGGCGGAACCCGCCCGGCGGGGTGGCGGCGCGTCAGCGCGTGAGGGCCGCGACACCGGCGCGGGCGAACTCCTCGTCCTGGGCGCCGCTCGGCGCGCCCGCGACCCCGATACCGGCGATCGGCGCGCCCTTGACCTGCACCGGGGCGCCGCCCCCGAGGAAGAGGGTGCCGGGGATGTCCTTCAGATTCGGGGTCGAGGCGAGGCGCTTGACCAGCTCCGATGTGGGCGCGTTCCAGGAGACGGCGGTGAACGCCTTCTTCTCGGCGGACTCGTAGGACTGCGGGCCCGCGCCATTGCCGCGCAGGGTGACGACGGTGTTGCCGTTCCGGTCGACCACGGCGACGGTGACCCGCTGACCGGCGCGCTCGGCGGCGTCGAGGGTGGCCTGCGCGGCGCGGGATGCGGCGTCCACGGTCAGGTGGGTGGTCTGCTGGAGGTACCGGTTCGAGGTGTCGGCCTTGACGGCGGCGCGGGACTCGGCGGCGGGGGCGGAAGCGTTCGCGGAGACGGCCCCGAAGGTGCCGGCACCGAGCGCGGCGGCGGCGACGGCACCGGTGAGGACGCGAACGCGCAGAGAGATCTTCTTCATGATCGTGGCTCCTGTGGGCTGGGTTCCGTGGTTCCAGTGGTCGCTGGGACCCTCTGCCATCGATCCTCCGGCGCGGCGGGGCGCCTGGTGATCGGCGTACCGGCTGGTCCGCGCAGGCATGATGGGTGAGGGACGGGTCAGCCGATCGGCTGATGCGGAGGGGACACCACCGGGCGACCCTTCAGGGAGAAGCCCCCTACCGTGCGACCGTGCAGGAGAACGCCATGCCCGACAGATCGCCCGCCGGGGGCGCCCGGGGCGCGGCCCCTGACGCACGGGGTGCGGGCCGTGACACCCACGGTCCGGGGCTGAGCGGCGCGGGGCTGAGCGGCGCGGAGCTGAGCGGCGCGCGCGGCGACGGTCACCGTACGGACCTGGGCGGCGACGGTCACCGTACGGACCTGGGCGGCGCGGACCGGGACAGCGCGCGCGGCGGCACCCACCGTACGGACCGGGGCGCGGACCGGGACACCCGATGGCTGGACACGGTCATGAACACGGCGTTCATCGCCCTGCTCGTCGGATCGCTGCTGCGCTATCTCCTCAAGCACCCGGAGAGCCCCCGGGTCCCCTGGGTCGTCGGCCTGAGCGCAGCCCTCGCCGTCCTCCAGCTCGCCGGACACCGTCTGACGACCCGGTACGCCCGCGCCGACCTCGTACGGCTGGGTCTGGTGGTCGGCTGCTGGGTGGTGATCGTGCTCCTCGCGCCGAGCTTCGCGTGGTGCGCGGTCCCGCTCATCTACACGGGGCTGCGGTCGCTGCCGACCCGCGCGGCGGTGGCGCTGGTCGCCGTGCTCTGTGTGCTTGTGATCATCGCCGAGTGGCGGCTGCGGCAGGGCATCGACCCGAACCTCTTCCTGCTGCCGCCCGTCGTCGCCGTGCTGGCCACGGCGGTCTTCATCCATATGCGACGGCAGGCGGACCGGCTCCAGGCCCTCGTCGACGATCTGATCAGGACCCGCCGGGAGCTGGCCGCCACCGAACGCCGCGAGGGCACGCTCGCCGAACGGGAACGGCTCTCCATGGAGATCCACGACACGCTGGCCCAGTCCCTCTCCAGCCAGCGGATGCTGCTCCAAGCCGCCGAACGCGTCTGGGACAGCGATCCGGGCACGGCCCGCTCCCATGTCCGTACGGCGGAACAGATCGCCGACCGGGGACTGACGGAGGCCCGCCGCTTCGTCCACGACCTGGCCCCGGCCGAGCTCGCGGCGGGCGGCGGCCTCGCGGACGCGCTGCGGGCGCTGGCGGAGCGTGAGTCGACGCCGGCGCTCCGGGTCCGCTTCCATCTGGACGGTACGCCGCCGACGCTGCCCGCCCGGGTGGAGTCGGCGCTGCTGCGGATCGCCCAGGGCGCGGTGGCCAACGCCCGCGAACACGCGGAGGCGTCGGTGGCCGCGCTGACCCTGAGCCACCTGGGCGACCAGGTGGTGCTGGACATCGCCGACGACGGCCGGGGGTTCGTCCCGGCCCCGGTGACGCCGGGCGTACGCGGCCACGGCCTGGCGGCGATGCGGGCGCGGCTGCGGCAGCTCGGCGGCGCCCTGACGATCGAATCGGCACCGGGCGAGGGCACGGTCGTCTCCGCCTCGATCCCCCTCTCACCTCAGCCCCCTCAGCCCCCTCTGTCGCCCCTGGAGCGCGGATGACCGCCGTACGCATCCTGGTCTGTGACGACCACCTGGTCGTCCGGGCCGGCCTGCTGGCCCTGCTCGGCAGCGAGCCCGATATCGAGGTGGCCGGCGAGGCCGGCACCGGGGAGGAGGCCGTCGCGATGGCCGCCAAACTCCGCCCCGACGTCGTCCTGATGGACCTCCAGCTCGGCACGGGCATCGACGGCGTCGAGGCCACCCGCCGGATCGCCGCGACCGGCGTCCATGTGCTGGTCCTGACGACGTACGACACCGACGCCGACATCACCCGCGCGATCGAGGCGGGCGCCACGGGCTACCTCCTGAAGGCCGAACGCCCGGAAGAACTCTTCACCGCGATCCACGCGGCGGCCCGGGGCCGCACGACCCTGTCGGCCCCGGTCGCCAGCCGCGTGATGGACCGGATGCGCGGCACCGGCCGCCCGACCCTGACGGACCGCGAGACGGACATCCTGGGCCAGCTCGCCCGGGGCCTGGGGAACCGGGAGATCGCGCGGGCCCTGTTCATCAGCGAGGCGACGGTCAAGACCCACCTGGGCCGGATCTACGCGAAGCTGGGCGTGGACACGAGGGCGGGCGCGGTGGCGGTGGCGAAGGAGCAGCGGTTGCTGTCGTGACGGCGAGCGGCGGCCCACCCGACCGCGTTGGGGGCGTTCGGGTGGGATCTCCGCGCGCTATTCCTTGAGGGGTGCGCGGGCGATGGTCTCCCAGGTGTACATCTGCTCGTCGCGGCCGATGGCGATGAGGTCGGCGTGGGTGACCGTGCAGGTGGGCGGCTCGGTGTCGAGGGTGTCGAGGGCGGTCTGTACGGGGGCGGCGGGGCCGTCTCCGTTGCTGTAGGCGACCGAGACGTGCGGTACGAACCCGTCCTCGTCCTCGGGCACCCGCTGCCAGACCTCGCGGATCGCGTCCCGGATCGCCGCGCGCAGGGCGCGTACCGGTTCGGCGGGCTCGACGAGGCTTTCGACGGCTTCGGCGGTGATGATCGGCGCGCCGAGGCGGAGATCGAAGACGGGGATGTCGGTGATTCTGCGGGCGGCGGCCTGTGAGATCGCCTGGACGTCGTCCGGGCTGACGTCCTGGACATCGCCGACGCCCTGCATGGTCAGGTGCAGCCACTGGTCGGGGATGAGGTCGAGACCGGGCACGCCGTCGAGGGCTTCGCGGGCCTCGGCCAGGTACCGGTGGACGTCCGGGGCGTCGTCAAAGGTGAGATGCCAGGTGTAGAAGCGGGTGCCGGGGCCCCAGCCGGGCCGCCACCACCAGTGGTTCGCCATCTGCACGGTCATGGTTCCATCCCATCAGCGTTCTCGGTCTCTGGCGAGAGGGCGTTTCCAACCGAACCCGCCTCCGCACACCAGGTCTCCATGTTCTGGCGCAGCGCTATCGCATTCGGACTCGCGGCAATTGGCGATGTGGTGATCATGTCGGCGACTTCCCGTATGCGCCGCACCACCGGGTCAAGTCGCATCCGAGGAGGCAGGTCGAGCACAGGACGAAGGGCTTCCAGAGCGCCCTCGGGTTCGCGCAGTGCGAGATGGGCGGCGCCTTGCGAGATGTGCATTTGAGCCACGGTGCCGAATGCCTGGTGTGGGCTGGGCGTGGCGCACTGCTCTACGGCCTCAAGCACTGCTCTTGGGTCACCCAGGCGCAGACTGACCCCGGCACGGTAGTTGATCTCCCGGAATGGGTCGCAGGAGAAGAGACCGTCGACGTCATCGAATCCGGTCGCCTGTTCGCGGGCGGCGGTTGCTCGGGATATCGCGGAGCGCGCTTCGTTTGCGGCGCCGAGCCGGGACCAGGCGTCTGCTTCCTGGCAGGAGAGAAGGACTCGGACAGTGCCATTTGTAGTGAGGCTGGCTCCGTGTCGCGCGTACTGCACAGCGTCGCGGAGCCGGTTGTCCCAGAATGCGATCTTGCTGCGGGTGGACAGTACCCATGCCCGCAGATCGGTGTGCCCGGACAGTTCAGCGCACAGCCAAGCCGTCCGGCCTTGGGTGTCCGCCGCCGAGAGTCGACCGAGGTCGCTGGACATCCAGGCGAGCAGCCCACACAGGTACCCGCCTGCCATGTAGAGATCGGCGGACTGCTGGGGCTGTTGATGTCCCTCGATCAGGCGGAAGACTCGATCGCGCAGTTGGCGGGTGCGTGCGAACAGGGTGGCGGGGTCGCCAATGAGGTAGTCCCGCGAGAGTGTCCGGACTTCAGCCATCACTTGCTCAAGGGCGACGGTGCCGACATTCGTGGCTTCCGCCCACTGGGCCCAGATGGCGGATTCGACTGCGGCGTGTTCCACGAGTTCGGGACCGTCCAGGGAAGCTCGGACCGCTTCGCGGGGTGCCGCTTCAACAGTCGAATACAGAGGCGCGGAAAGGGTGCGGGGGGTTCCGCGCAGAACTCGCAGATCGCTGTCGGGCAGGGCGCGTACGTCTTCGAGGTCGAACAGATCGAGAACGGGAACACCGAATGCTTCAGAAAGAAGGGCAAGGCTCTGCAGGGTGGGACGGCGCCCACCCCCGGGCCACTTCTCCCATTTCGCAATGAGTGAAGCGTCTGCCGCGATGACAACGCCGGGAAGATCAGCCGTGAGCTCGGCAAGCCGGTCGGAAAGCTCCTGGAGCGTCCAGCCGTGGGCATGTCTCAATGCCTCGCGCGGGCGCATACCCCAGCGGGCACGCATCTCCGTGGCAATCTGACCAGGAGTGCATCCGACACTGCTCAACTCACCTCGCAGACGATCTCGGTCAACCTTGGAACCGGGCTTGGGGCGTGCGGTCATACGGGCTCCACTACGGAGAGTTCGTGCACTCAATGTAGCGACCCGGTGCCATACCGTTGTCTCGATTGGCCGGTTCATCGGTGACACGACGTCCATCTTCTGCGCCGCACCTCGCTCTTTTCGCACGTCAGGACCGTGCGCTGTGTCCAGAAAGGTTGGGCATCGACGTCCTGCCATCGCAGGCAGCGAGAAGGAACCGTAGGGCGTGGCACATTCACGGCCCGAGGCAGACCGGTATGCGGGAACTGCATCTCCTCCCGGGCCCCGGCACACAGGAGAGCACTCGTGATGACAATCAAGGTGTACCGAGTGGGAATCGGAGGGGTGCGACACACGGTCCGCCCCCTGGTGGAGATCACCGCGGACGGCCCTGTCCCCTTCATGACATCTCTGTGCTTTCCACCCTGCGCCTGCCCGCGTTGCGCGCCCGGGGCCTCCCCCTCGCCGGCCGCTGACTTCATCGCGACCAGCAACGACGATCGCAAGGGGGCCTCGGAGTGACGACCATGGGACCCGCAGTGCATCTTGGGTTGCCGCTGGAGCCGCCGGAGCCCGCCCCCGGCTGTGTCGAGTGCACAGCCCTCGCCCGGCAACGCACGGAAGCGTCCCGTGCCGGGGACTCCTCGAAGGCCACGGACTGCAACGTCGAGATCCGCAGCCACCACGCCAGGCACGGTGGCTGATGGACATGACCCTGCCGCCGCGAGCACCGGCACCCCCGACCGGCCCTCCGGCTGAAGCCCCACCCACAGCTCTCTGCAAGCGGGACCACCCCACCCCGTACCCGCCATCCATCACACGAAGGCGAACCCCATGAACAGCCCCCTCCCCTTACGGCCCGGCCCCGGCTTCATCGCGGAGGTCGTCGCCTCCACCTGGCTCGACGGGTCCACCGCCCGCATCCTCATCGGCCACCCCGGCGTCCAGCGCCCCGGCCAGACCGCCGCCGAGATCGACCGTTCCCTGCGCGGGCTCGCCCACGGCCTCGGGCTCACCTCCGCCGAGGTCAGCAGCCACGCGCGGTTGATCGTCAACCATCGCTTCACCGCGCTCGACTACGGGCACCCGGACGTCATGATGCGCGTCCCCGACCCCGGGCCGCACTGGCAGTCCCTCGTCACCCGCACCCGCCGCACCGACCTCACCATCGGCTTCGCCCCGCTCCTCCCCGGCATGAACCAGAACGCCATCCACACCTATCTCGCCCGAGCGACCACCGTCGGCGGGGCCATCACCCTGCGCAGAAACTGAACCCCCGATACGGGGAGCGGGAGCCCCCCGCCCCTTGAACCTCACCCCCACACACGGGCCGCACCGCCCGACCCCATCCCCCGCCGTGACACCATCACCAGGTGCTCGACATCGGCTACTCCCTCTCCCCCCGCTTCCCCGACCCCCCGCAGACCGACTACCGCCGCGCGGACACCCACGCGCTCCGGCACGATCTCTTCTCCGGCGATGTCTATCTCGCCGATACGAAGCAGGACCGGGAAGTGTCCACAGCCTGGGGATGGGTCCCCGTGCTCGACTTCGCGTGGGCGCTCTGCGACATCGTCGAGCAGATCGACCGCGACCCCCTCAAGGGGCGGGCGTCGAAGCCGCAGTACGCGGAGCTGGACTTCACCGAGTCCGCCGACCGGATGTTCTTCACGCGGCGGTTCGGGTGGGTCGATGTGGAGGCCGACTGGATGCCCGGGGACGAGCCGCCGCTCACCTTCAGTCACAGCGTGGTGCGCCGGGAGGCCCGCGACTTCCTGCATGACCTGATCGCGGATCTCTCCGATCTGCATGACGGGCTCGCCGACAATCCGGCGATCTGGGGTCTGCAGGCCCGCTTCCCCCGCATCTGACCGGCCCGCCCGGCGGCGGATGTCACAGCGGGCTCGGCCCGATCCGTCTCTCCCTCGAACGCGCGCCGCGCGCACCAAGCGCCACGGCACCCGCAGCGACATCGCTTGACCTCAATCAAACTTGAGGTTGAAGAGTGGTTCCTGTCACCGAGACCAGTCACTCTCAGGGGAGAAATCATGCGCGCCATCCGCCTCCACACCCACGGCCCGGCCGAGAACCTGACCCTCGAAGAGGTCCCGGACCCGGTCCCCGGCCCCGGTCAGGTCCGGATCGCCGTCGCCGCGGCCGGTGTGCACCTCCTCGACGCGGCCCTGCGCGCGGGGCTGCCCGGCCATCCGGCCTCCGCCGAACTGCCGACCGTCCCCGGCCGCGAGATCGCGGGCGTGGTCGAGTCGCTCGGCGCCGGCACCGACGAGAAGTGGCTGGGCCGGCGCGTGGTCGCCCATATCGGGATGGCCCCCGGCGGCTACGCCGAACTCGCCGTCACCGAGGCCGCCAGACTCCACGAGATCCCCGGCACCGCGACCGCCGCCGAGGCCGTCGCGATGATCGGAACCGGGCGTACGACGCTGGGCATCCTCCAGTTCACCGACCTCGGCCCGGACGATGTCGTGATCGTCCCGGCCGCGGCCGGCGGCATCGGCACCCTCATCACCCAGTACGCCAAGAACGCGCGGGCCACCGTCGTCGGCCTCGCGGGCGGCGCAACCAAGGTCGCCCATGTCCTCGCCAACGGCGCCGACATCGCCGTCGACTACACCCGGCCCGACTGGGAGCAGCAGGTCCGCGACTACCTCGGCGAGCGGCACGCCACCGTCGTCTACGACTCGGTCGGCGGCGAGACCGGTCTCGCCGCCGTCGGACTCCTCGGCAAGGGCGGCCGGCACATCGTCTTCGGCTGGTCCAGCGCCGGTATCGACGGCGGCGGACCGCTCACCTTCACCGACGAGGAACTGGCCGAACGCGGCATCACCTCCGAGGGCGTCCTCGGACCGGTGATGATCGAGAAGGCCGGTGGCGACGTACGGGCCCTGGAGGAGCGCTCCCTCACCGAACTCGCGACCGGCCGACTGCGACCGGCCGTCCAGGGCTTCCCGCTCGCGGAGGCCGCCGAGGCGCACCGGGCCCTGGAGAACCGGGGCACCATCGGCAAGGTGGTCCTGATTCCGTGATCCGGTGAGGCGGGGGGAAGCGGGGGCGGGGGGCTCCCGGGGCCGTTACCCCCGCCCGCCCAGCGAGGCCAGCGCCTCATCGGTCAGCCGGTACACCGTCCACTCGTCCTGCGGTCGCGCGCCGAGGGACTCGTAGAAGTCGATCGACGGGGTGTTCCAGTTCAGTACGGACCACTCCAGCCGCTCGTAGCCGCGCGCCACACAGAGCCGCGCCAGCTCCGTCAGCAGCGCCTTCCCGTGGCCGCCGCCGCGCCGCTCCGGGCGGACGTACAGATCCTCCAGGTAGATCCCGTGCACCCCGCGCCAGGTGGAGAAGTTGAGGAACCAGAGCGCGAACCCGACCACCTCGCCGTCGTCCGTCTCCGCGATGTGCGCGTACGCGGCGGGCCGCTCGCCGAAGAGCGCCTCGCGCAGTTGCTCCTCGGTGGCGCGGACCTCGTCCAGGGCCTTCTCGTACTCGGCGAGCTCACGGACCATGCGGTGGATCTCTGGGACATCGGTGGGGAGGGCGTCACGAATCATGGGATCAGCATGACCGTGGACCGGATCACCGCGCCAGGAGTGTCCGGGCGATGGACACCTGTTCCGCGTCGAGCGCGGGCTCACCGTCCGACACGTCCCACAGGAAGTTCTGGAGGGCCCGCCCCAGCGTCCAGGCCCGTGCCCGCGCCCGGTCGAGACCCAGCGTCTCCGTCATCAGGTCGAACCGCCACTCCGTATCGGCCGGGTCAAAGCGGTTGAGGAGGGCCGGCAGCAGCTCGAAGCCGGGGTCCCCGGCGAGCGGTTTGGGGTCGATGGCGAGCCAGGGTTCCCGCTCGGAGCCGAGGACGTTGTCGTAGTGCAGGTCCCAGTGGAGCAGCCGGTCCCCCGGCTCGTCCGCGACCTCCCGTACGGCCGCCGCGCAGTCCAGCAGCAGCCGTCGATCGCTCTCGTCGGCGAGCCTCCCGGCCGCGCCGGGCGCCTCGGCCAGCATCGCGGCGGTGAGATCGCCGAGACGGCGCATCCCGTCCGGCGCGGCCGGGGCCGTCAGCCGGGCCAGCAGCTCCGCGATGATCCGTACGGCGGCCCGGGTGTCCGAAACGGTGGAGAGATGACGGCCGGTGTCCAACTTCTCCAGGAGGAGGGTGTTGGTCTCCCGGTCGTGCGCCAGCAGCCGCACGGCGCCGTCCCCGGCCCAGATGCGCAGCGCGTCCGCCTCGCCCGCGCTCTCCTCGTCCAGTGCCTGGAGCTTCAGTACGGCGGTGGTGCCGTCGGGGCGCTCGACGGGCAGGACGAGCGCCGTGAACCCGTGCATCACCCCACCCGTGTGCCGCAGCTCCCAGCGCTCCAGGAACTCCGCCGCCCGCTCGGGCAGGGCGGCGAGAAAGGCGCGCCCCGATTCGCCCCCGTACGTGTTCTGGAGCCTCACCAGTTCTTCCGGAACTTCGATCATGTGCCGATCGTAGGGACAGGGTGTCCAGCCCTCGCACGATTTTCGGCCCGTCCGGCGGGGGGCACGGCCCCCGGCCGGGTGCGTACAGTCGGGCGCACGCGGCGCCCCCGACCGCTCCCCGACCAGCGCCGACGAACGCCAAAGAGCAGGGAAACCATGAACACGGACACCGTCAGCGGCGGCATATCGTTCTGGTACGCACGGGACGGACTCGCCGCACCCCGCGAACCCCTGCCCGGCGACAGCACCGCGGACGTCTGCATCGTGGGCGGCGGCTACACCGGGCTGTGGACGGCGTACTACCTCAAGAAGACCGCGCCCTTCCTCAACATCACCGTCCTGGAAGCGGCGTTCTGCGGCTACGGCGCCTCCGGGCGCAACGGCGGCTGGCTCTACAACGGCATCGCGGGCCGCGACCGGTACGCCAGGCTCCACGGCCACGACGCCGCCGTCCGGCTCCAGCGGGCCATGAACGACACGGTCGACGAGGTCATCCGGATCGCGGCGGCAGAACGCATCGAAGCCGATGTCCACCAGGGCGGCGTCCTCGAAATCGCCCGTACCCCCGCCCAGGCGGCCCGCCTCCGCACCTTCCACGACATCGAGATCACCTACGGCGAGAAGGACCGGGTGCTGCGCGGCGCCCGCGAGACCGCCGAACGCGTACGGGTCAACGGGGCCGTCGCCTCCAGTTGGAGCCCGCACGGCGCCCGACTGCACCCGGTCAAACTCGTCAAGGGGCTGGCGGCGGCCGTCGAGGCACTGGGCGTCACCATCCACGAGTCATCGCCCGTGACCGAGATCAGGCCCAAACACGCGGTCACCCCGTACGGGACCGTCCGCGCGCCCTACATCCTGCGCTGCACCGAAGGCTTCACCGCGACCCTCAAGGGCCAGCGGCGCACCTGGCTCCCCATGAACTCCTCCATGATCGCGACCGAGCCGCTGCCCGACGCCGTCTGGGACACCATCGGCTGGCACGGCCGGGAGACCCTCGGCGACCTGGCGCACGCCTACGTCTACGCACAGCGCACGGCCGACGGCCGGATCGCGCTCGGCGGCCGGGGCGTCCCGTACCGCTACGGCTCCCGCACCGACCACGACGGCAGCACCGCACCCGCCACGGTCCGGGCGCTCCGCGAGATGCTGGTGCGTCTCTTCCCGACCACGGCGGGCGTACGGATCGACCACGCCTGGTCGGGTGTGCTCGGGGTGCCGCGCGACTGGTGCGCCACGGTGACCCTGGACCGGGCCACCGGGCTCGGCTGGGCCGGTGGCTACGTCGGCTCCGGCGTGGCCACCGCGAACCTCGCCGCCAGGACCCTGCGCGATCTGATCCAGCGGGACTCGGGCCAGACGACGGGCGACACCGAACTCACCACCCTGCCGTGGGTGAACCACCGGGTCCGCAAGTGGGAGCCGGAGCCGCTGCGCTGGCTGGGAGTACGGGGGATGTACGCGGCCTACCGGGGCGCGGACCACCGAGAGTCGCGGGCGCGCACGGCGGAGACGGACCCGGTCGCGAGGCTCGCGGACCGGATCGCCGGCCGCCACTGACGCGGGCACCCGGCCGGCGACCGCGAACTGCCGCGTTCGGCACGGGTGCTCATCGCGAACTGCCGCGTTCGGCACCATTGCCCGCTGCCAACTGCCGCGTTCGGCACGGGTGCCTCCTGGGACCTGCGCGTTCGGCACGGGTGCCCGTCCGCCACTGGATGGGCACCCGTGCCGCCGTCCGACACCGACACCGACAGGGCCGCCACCCGCCACCCGCCGTCCGACCCCGACACCGACACCGGCAGGGACAGGGGCAGGGGCACCGACGCCACCACGGCCTCAACCACCGCAGCAGGCCGTCATGAGGCCGACGCCAGTTCCCTCCGCTGTCGCCGGGACCCCCGCGCGCACGCCTCGACGGCGCAGTCGATGTACCGCTCGAAGTCGGCGGTGGTGTCCTTCCGCACGATGCGCCGGATGACCTTCATGGCCTCCAGCGCCGACGTGTAGGACAGCACCCGGTCCTGGTACCACACGCCGGGAAGGGTGGCGGAGAGATAGGCGTCGAACTCGAACGCCGCGAATCCCTCCGCGCGCCGCTCCGTCCAGTACGCGTCACGGGCCAGCCGGAAGAAGTGCGCGGCTTCCTCCCGTTCCAACGAACGGGCGATGATGGTGAAATACGGATAGACATATGAGGCGCTCTCGGGCCAGTCGGAGAGCGGGCCAAAATGATTGCCCATCGCGATGGTTAGCTGAATGTCGTAGTCCTGGTACACAGTTCAGCCGTACCCTCTCCGGCCGATCATGGTGTGCACGACGCGCGGCCGAACCGGTGAATGTAAGCAAGGACCGCCCAAACGGACGATGTCGCCAACCGCCGTCGACGCCGTACGGACATCCCCGGGAAGGCGGGCACGGGCCGGTGTGACGTTCCGCCCCCAACGTCGCTCGCCACGCGCCGAATTGACTTCCCGACATATCGCGATTCGCCACTAATGGCCCATCTGACCAGCGAAGATGAACGACTCCGATGATCATCTAGCTATCCGGCACCGGGAGTTGAGAGCGCCCTAACACCCTTCGGGCGGGAGGGAGGGAAAAGAGGCATGTTCCCGGCCATCGAAGGCGGCGAACACCGGGGTGTTCATAGGGTGATCCCCATGAGTCGACACATCGCGTTCACAAAACTGCACAATTTCCGTGATCTGGGCGGCTACCGCACCGCCGACGACCGCACCGTGCGCTGGGGACATCTGTACCGTTCCGACTCACTGGCGAAACTCGAAGGCGACGATCTGACCCGCTTCCGGGAACTCGGGATCCGCACGGTGATCGATCTCCGCTATCCCCGGGAGATAGCGCAGAAAGGCCGCGTGCCCGAGAGTGAGGGCCTCATCTACCACAATCTCAGCGTCGAACACCGGCCCTATGACCAGGCCACGATCGACCCCGGTGTCGACCCCTGGCGCTCTCTCGCGGACCGCTACGCGGAGGTCGCCGCCGACGGCGCCGGGGAACTGCGCCAGGCGCTCGACGTCATCGCCGGCGACAGCGGTCCGCTGGTGTTCCACTGCGCGTCGGGTAAGGACCGGACCGGGCTGCTGGCCGCCCTCGTACTCGCCCTGCTGGGGGTGGACGAGGATCAGATCACCGAGGATTTCGCCCT
Source organism: Streptomyces sp. NPDC020965 (assembly GCF_044333555.1). Lineage (NCBI taxonomy): Bacteria > Bacillati > Actinomycetota > Actinomycetes > Kitasatosporales > Streptomycetaceae > Streptomyces > Streptomyces sp. NPDC020965. Next base: position 163,906 of record NZ_JBIRRE010000012.1, on the reverse strand, counting down.
GACGGAGCTGGCCACCGACCGGCTCATCGCCGACTGGCGGGACGCCCATCCGGGCCGCACCCCGGGCTGGCCCGGATTCGGACGGGCACCGGCCGAGATCATGCGGCTGTTCCTGGCGGACCTGACCGCCGCGCACGGCTCCGTTCGCGGATACGCGGCCGATGTGCTCGGGGTCGACGACACGCTGATCGGGGAAGTGCGCAGGCAGTTGCTGGCTCCGTAGAGACTTCGTGGAGCCGGGGTAAGGTCGCCGGCCTCCTGGCCCACAATGCCTTTATGGCCGACGACTTGGGCGTCCAGAACGTCATGCGGGGCACGGCGGAGTACGTGCTCCAGGTCGGACACGTTCACGGCAATGTCCATGTGTATCTGCCGCCCGATGCGGACCCGGTGGAGCGCGCGGCGCAGGCGCTGGCGCGCAGTGTCCGGGCACAGTGGACAGCGGAGTTGAACGCCTGGGACCTGGCCACGGCCGAGCCGCTGCCGGTGCGCTGGCTGGCGAGCTGGCCGGACCCGCCCGGCTCCCACGATCCGCCCGATCCACCGGGCTCACCCAACCCGCCCGACCCACCGGGCTCACCCGACTCACCCAACCCATCCGATCCACCCGACTCACCCGGCTCACCCGGCTCACCCGACGACCGGATCGCGACGGTGGCCGATGCCTTCCTCGGCCTCGGCCACCGCCGGCTCGTCGTGCTCGGCGGCCCCGGTGCGGGTAAATCCACCTTCGCCGTCCTGCTCGCCCTGGAGTTGGCCGACCGCTCTCTGCCGCCCCACCGGACCCCGCCCGACGCCGACGACATGGCCCGTCCCGTCCCGGTCGTCCTCACCCTGGAGTCCTGGGACCCGCGACAGGAGCACTTTCACACCTGGCTGGCCCGCCGGATCGCCGAGGAGCACCCCGGCCTCCCCCGGATCGACGGCAGCCACCCCGCCGCCCGGCTGATCCAGGAGCGGCGCGTCGTCCCCGTACTCGACGGGCTGGACGAACTACCCGAACACCGCCGCCCGCTGGTCGTCCAGGGCATCGACCGGGACCTCGGCAGGCACGACGCCGTCGTCCTCGCCTCGCGCACCCGGGAGTACCGTGCGGGCGAGGCCGCGGGCGCGGCCGTCGCGCGGGCCGCGGTGATCGAGGCCCAGCCGGTCGGACTGGCCGACGCCACCGCCTATCTGCTCGCATCGGCCGTGCCACAGCTCCGCAGGGAGTGGAAGCTCCTGCTCGACGCCGCGGACCGGGAGCCGGACGGGCCGGTCGCGCTGGCACTGTCGAGTCCGCTGATGATCTGGCTGGCCCGGCGCGGGCTCCGCACCCCGCCGAGCGATCCGTTGGAGCTGCTGCGGCTGCCGTCGCCCACCCGGGATTCGGTCGAACGCCATCTGCTCGACCTGATCCTCCCCGCCGTCTTCACCGAGCAGCCGCACGCACCGGACCGGCTGCACGCGCCCGGTCAGTGGAGTGCGGACCGGGCCCGGCACTGGCTCCGGTATCTCGCCCGTCATCTCACCAACCTGCGCACCACCGAGCTGTCCTGGTGGGATCTGCACCGGGCGACGCTGGTACGGACCCTGGCCCTGCCGACCCTGCTGCTGGTCTGTGTGGCGCTGTCCGGCATCTACGGGGCCGCCAGCGACTGGTTCGCCGCCGAGCGGGCGGCCGGGCAGCCCTTCGGCGGCTGGCCATCCCTCACATCACTCACGCTCCAGAGCGCCCTGACGGGCGGGATGCTCTTCGGGATGGTGGTCTGGCTCGCCGTGGAGAACTGGTTCGGCTTCCGGCGCGGAATGCCGAGACGGCGCGCCAATCCCTTCAAGATCGGCGCGGCACTGCGCTCGGCGGGCCGGGGCGCCTCGGTGCGCCGGGCGGCCAAGGCGGCTGCCGTGATCGTCGTCCCGACGGCGATCTTCGGCGCCATCACCCTGAGCGTCGCCGACCCACGCCCCTATCTGGTGATGCTGCTCTGTAGCACGGTGCTCGCCCCCCTGCTCATGGTGGCGATCGCCGCCCCGTCCGACACCGAGGACGCGAGCACCCCGGACGAGGTGCTGCGCGGCGAGCGCACGGCGGCCCTGTTGTCGCTGGCCACGGTCGCCGTGCTGATCGGCCTGGGCCAGGGCGCGCACGGCTGGCTCCAGGAGGGAGGTGACGACATGGGGTGGGCGAAGGCGGTCGCCGGCTGGTTCGGCGCCTCGGTGATGCTGCTGCTGATGAGCCAGTGGAGCAGGTGGCTGCTGGCGAAGGGGTGGCTGGCGACCGTGGGGCGGGTGCCCTGGTCGCTGATGGAGTTCCTGCGCGACGCGCACCGCGGCGGTCTGCTGCAACGCAGCGGCGGTGTCTACCGGTTCCGCCATCTGCGGCTCCAGGAACACCTGGCGGACCGGATCGCATCCGCGGCCCCGGTCGTCGCCCCGGCCGGACCGCTCCGGGAACCCCTCGTACGGCATGGCCAGCCGCCCCCCCGCACCGCCCACGGCCCCGGCGGCTCCCGCGCCCACATTCCGGGACCTGCTCGACGAATCCGAGCGGATGCCGCTCTCCGAGCGCAAGGGCTGGACGGTCCACTCGGACGCGCGCGTGTTCCGGGCCGAGGGCAGGGAGCGCCGGTTCCCCCTCGGCCACTGGCCGCTGATCCTGCTCTTCATGACGATGCATGTCATCCGCACCACCACGATGGGCAATTGGGGCGTGGCGCTGTTCCAGATGGCCGCGTGGATCTGCCTCGGGCTGCTGATCATGTTGGTGTTCTGGCTGCGTCCGCCCCAACTGTGGCAGGTGGTGATGACCCCGGAGCACATCGAGTTCGCGATGGGTCGGCGACGTGGGCGGATGGCGTGGTCCGATGTCCAGGCCATCGGTCTGCGGAAGCTCGTGCGCCGGAAGTCGGACACCAAGGTGTACGCGCTCCAGCTCCGTCCAGTGCCCGGCGCACCGCCGCTCGCGCGGTTCTTCCGGTGCGCCGACGGCTGGTTCCTCGTCATGGTCCTCGGCACGGGCGCCACGGTCCCGTCGGACCTGGCGGCCGGTCTGGAGCGTTTCGCGGGCGCACGCTGGCAGCCACCGGGCAACACCGTGGGGCGGACGGTGCGCAATGACGTCTCGGGACAGGCGCGGGCGGGCGGTGTGATCCAGACGGGGGTCGTCCGGGGTGATGTCACGCTCGGCCGCCAGGACCCACGGGCCCCGCGCGGCCGGGACCGGAACACCGACCCCGACCGCGACCCCGACCGCGCCCCTGGCCGCTCCACCGACCCGGAGGGCTGACCGGGGGGCTGGCCGAGGGGCTGACAACCGTCAACCGGCCCCGCTCTCAGCGGATGGGCAACGGCAGCGGTGCCGGGCGTTCCGCCGTCCCCGCGCGCTCCCGGGCCGGGGTCGGCGCACACGTCAGATCCCTGGCCGGAAGCCTGCCGGTGACCAGATAACCGGTGGTGACCCGGTCCGCGCACTCGCTCATGTCGTTGACGTAGACACCGTGCCCCTCCCCCTCGTCCACGAGCACCATCCGCGACCCCTTCATGTCCTGGCGCAGCCCGCGCGCGTCGGGGAGCGGGGTCTGGGAGTCCCACTCGTTCTGGACGATCAGGGCGCCCACGGTGTTGTTCACCCTGGTGGGCGGTTCGACGGCGCTGTCCCAGAACGCGCAGGGCGAGATGTTCGAGGCGAAGTCACCGAACAGCGGGTAGCGCTTCTTGTCCCGGATCGCGTCCTTGCGGTACGTCTCGGGGTCGCGCGGCCAGTTGGCGTCACCGCAGGTGACGGCCCAGAGGGCGGAGGCCCCGTTGTCGTCCCACTCGCCGGGTTCGGGGAGTTCGGGGGTCGGCCGCCCGGCCGCCGCCTCCTTAAGGAGGACGACCCAGTCGGCCGCCGTGGCGGCGGTGAAGAACATCCGGCGGGACAGGCTCCGGATCCGATCGCCGTCGAGCGGTGTCTTTCCGACGACGACGGGCTCGCGGTCGGCCCGCGCGACGATCTTCCAGAAGGTCGCCGAGACGGCGGCCGGGGTGGCGCCGAGGCCGTAGGTGGCCGAGCGCTCGGCGGTCCACCCCGCCCACCGTTTGAACGCCTTCTCCGCCTCCGGGGCCCACAGTTGGAAGTCGGCGCGCCAGGCGCGCTTGGGGTCCACGGCGCTGTCGAGGACCATCCGGTCGACGCGGGCCGGAAAGAGCTGGCTGTAGACGGCGCCGAGGTAGGTGCCGTACGAGTAGCCCAAGTAGTTGATCTTCTTCTCGCCCAGGGCCGCCCGGATCGCGTCCATGTCCCGTGCGGTGTTGCGGGTGGTGATCTGCCGCAGTCCGGGCCCGTGCTTCTTCCGGCACTTCGCCGCGAAGGACCGGTTCAGGGCGGTGTCCCGGCCGAACGTCGCCTTCTTGTACGGGCGTTCCACCTGCTTCTCGTCGGCGGTCAGCCCGCACGAGACGGGGGCGCTGCGGCCGATGCCCCGGGGGTCGAAGCCGATGAGGTCGTACCGGTCCTTCACCGACGCCGGCAGTTGTTTCCGCAGGGCGTACGGGAATCCGAGCCCGCTGCCCCCGGGACCACCGGGGTTGAAGAGCAGCACACCACGGCGTTTGGCGGGGTCGGCGGCCCCGATCCGGGAGATCGCGATCTCGATCTCCTTGCCGCCTGGGCGCCGGTGGTCCAGCGGCACCGCGACCGTGGCGCACCGGACGGCGGCCGGCAGGCCGTTGCCGCAGCTCTCCCACACCACTCGCCGCTGCCCGGAGGAGGGCTCCGGGGAGGTGGCGCCAGCGGTGGGAGCGGCCGGGGCGGGGCCGGGGGCGGCGGCCGCCGGGGCGGCGGCGAGCGCGGGAGCGAGTGTCACCATGACGCTCACCGCGACCAGGGGCGCCACTCGTCGTCTTACCTGCACGGAGTAAGTCCTTCCGTTTGGTGTCGATGCCAAGTTGACCTTGTCCCGGCGCATGGATCAGGCGAATCATCCAATGGGTCGCGCTTTGTCGAACCTCGGTCTGACACCGGCTCGCACCGGTCAGCCTCCGGTAGCAGTCCTTTTACGGCCCCTGGCCGAATCCCGTCGGCGAGCGTGACCAGTGCGTGGGTGACCAGCGCCGGGGGGGCCAGCGGCGGGGCAACCGGCGTGGAGGTGGGCCGTGCGTGGGCGTGACCGGCGCCGAGGTGACCGGCGTGGGCCTGACCAGCGCGTGGGTGGCCAACATGCGCGCGTGACCACCATGCGCGTGACCAGCACCGCACGATCGACCCAAGCCGACTGTCATACAGCGGAGTTAGAGTTCGGCCTGGAACGGACCGACCGACACCGGGCCCGCCGGGGGGGCCGCCGCGTGCGCGCCGCACCGTGGGTCGTCCGGCCCGCCCGGCTCCCGCCGGGAAGCAGCTCTCGCCGAGAACTGCGACTCCGTCATCGGCCCGCGGGCCTGAGCGCTGGGGATTCCGTGAGAAGAGTGATCGACGGCCGCTTCGAGCTGATGGAGCGGCTCGGCGGTGGCGGAATGGGCACGGTGTGGCGGGCCCGCGACCTCGCCCTCCACCGTGAGGTGGCGCTGAAGGAGGTCCGCCCGCCGGACCCCGCACACGCCGAGCAGGACCCGGGGGGCGCCCGCGTGCTGCGCGCCCGGGTGCTCCGCGAGGCGCGGGCGCTCGCCCGGATCGACCACCCCCATGTGGTGACCGTCCACCACATCGTCGACGGCGGCGACGACACCTATCCGTGGATCGTCATGGAGCTGGTGGCCGGAGGTTCGCTCCAGAGCCGCCTGGACCAGGGCACGATGACGCCCGTCGAGGCGGCCAAGCTCGGCCGCGACGTGCTCTCCGCGCTGCGCGCCGCCCACGCGGGCGGGATCGAGCACCGCGATGTGAAGCCCGCCAACGTCCTGCTCCGCCCCGACGGCCGCCCGGTGCTCACGGACTTCGGAATCGCCGCGATCCGCGAGTCCACCAGCCTCACGGCCACGGGCTCCGTCATCGGCTCACCCGACTACATGGCGCCGGAACGCATCCGCGCGGTGGACAGCGGTCCCGCCGCCGACCTCTGGTCCCTCGGCCTGATGCTGTACGTGGCGGTGGAGGGCCGCCACCCGCTGCGCCGGGGCAGCACGCTCGCGACGCTGGCGGCCGTACTCGACGACGATGTGCCACCGCCCCGGCACGCCGGTCCGCTCGCCCCCGTACTGACCGCACTGCTGGTACGGGACCCGGCGGCGCGGCCGGACGCCGAGACGCTCGACGGACAGCTCGCGGCGGTGGCCGCGGGATCGGACCCGGTCACCGGGCCCGGCCGTGCGGCACCGCGTGACGCCGTACCGGACGGGCGCACGCCCCCCGTACCGGAGCCCACCTCCTTCCACCTCGCGCCGCCCACCCCACCGCCGCACGCTCCGCCGTCACCCACCCCGCCATCGCCCACCCCGCCGCCGTACGCTCCTCCCTCGCACACTCCTCCCCCGCACACTCCGACCGGTGCCCCGACCGTCCCCCCTGCCGGGACCACGACCGGCAGCGGAAGCGGCGGCACCACCGTCGGCACCCCGGCCGGCACCACCGCATCGAGTGGCCGGCGCCGGGCGTGGCGGACGTACGGGACGGTGGCCGTGGTGATGCTGGCCGTCGCGGTGCCCGTCGGCGTCATGGCGTGGGAGCTGCGGCCCGACACCCCCGACACCAAGGACGGCGCCTCGGCCTCCGCCTCCGCGTCACACCCCGCCGTCCCGGCCGGACGCCAGCCCGGGACGACCGGCACACCCGGCGGCCCCGGCACTGCGACCACGCCCAACACACCCGACACACCCAACACACCGTCGCAGGACGGGAAGACCCCCGAGAAGGACGCCCCGGACAAGGACGATCTGCTGACGCCGGCGGCCATCCGGGGCGCCATCGCCAAACTGAAGCCGGTCATGGGCGGCACCATGGTCACCCGATTCGTCGTGTACCCGGAGTTCATCACCGCCGACGCGCCCGTCAAAGGCAGCACCCGGCGCTACGACCGGTTCAGCTACCGGGACGGAGACGTGGCCGTGCGCGACGGCGCGGGCGGTACGACCTTCCCGGGCAGCAAGCCCGTGGACCTGAACGAGTTCAACTGGGACGCCCTGCCGACCCTGCTGCGCAAGGCGGACAGCGAACTCGGGGTGGCGAAGCCCACCAGCCGCTATCTGATCGCGAACCCCGGTTCGACGATCTTCAACACCGGGCCCGATATCAGCGTCTATGTCTCGGACGAATACGGCAGCGGATACCTCAAGGCGAACGCCGACGGCAAGGTGGTCGCCAAGTACCCACGCGCCAACTGACCGGCCAGCCCCGGCTACCCGACCCCGCCGGCCGCTCCGTTCGGCGCGGCCGGTGTGGCCGGCGCGACAGGCGCCGCTGCCTGTACGGCCTGACTGCTGAGCAGCTCCGCCAGCCCCTGCCGGGTCGTGGCCAGCACCACCCGGTCGTCGTGGTGCAGCACATAGCCGGGGTGCGGGTCGAAGTGCAGCCCGGGCGTGTGGTCCGTACCGTCGTCGGGTCGGTGGGCGGCCAGGTCCGGACGGCGGTCACCGGGATCCGTGGTGTCGAGGGCGAGCACGCGCCAGCACCCCGGCCGGGTGGCCTCGCGGACGGTCCTGCCTTCGAGCTGGGGCAGCCCGGCGACGTCCAGGACGGCGAAGACCAGCACCCGGCGCTCCACCGGTATCGCCCCGAGTATCCGCCGCCCCATCATCGCCCCGGCGAAGGCGGGCGCCGCGAGCGAGGTGACACTGCGGCTCCGGGTCAGGGCGTCGGGGTGGGCGGCGCGTAGGGTGCGATAGACGGCGGTGGCGAATTCGTCGTCGTACAGCCGCAGCGCCACCCGCAACCGCAGGGAGAGGGTACGGGCGTAGAGCGCGGCCTCCAGGTTGGTGGTGTCGGAGCTGGTGAGCGCGAGGAGTACCTGGGCCCGGTGGGTCCTGGCCGCCTCCAGCACGCCCTCCTGGGTGACATCGCCGATGACGACGGGCACGCGCAGGCCACGGGCGAGGGCGACGCCCCGGGCCTCGGGGTCCTCCTCCACACAGACGACGGGGATGTCGAGTTCGCGCAGCCGGGCCAGGACCCGGGTGCCGACCCTGCCCAGACCGAGCAGGACGACGTGCCCGGACAGACCCCTCGGCGGTTTGCGCAGGGTGGTGGCGGAACGGAAGGACCCCAGCGCCTCCAGCACCGCCGCGACCATGACCGGCAGCAGCAACATGCCGGCGAGACCGGCCAGGAGCTGGAGCAACTGGCGGTCGGTCGGCTCGCCCACGGCGGGTTCGTTGATCGAGAACAGGTCGAGCAGCGTGATGTAGGCGGCGTGCAGGGGGTGGGCGTCGAGGGTGGCCCAGGAGGCGACGGCGAGCGCCCCCACGGCGATGGCGAAGCCCGCCAGCGACCAGCGCACCCGACGGGAGAAGAGTTCCCCGAGTGGGAGGGTCGTGGCGCCGATGCGGCGGACCGGTGCGACGGGCCCGCCGTGGGAGACCGTCTCCAGGACGATGCTGCCCCGCCCGGCCGATGCGGCGACCTCCTGATCGTCCGGCAGCAGTCGGGGCCCCTGGACACCACTGGCGTCGGTGCCGTCCGTACCGGCCGGGTCGCTGGTCGTGGAGGAGAGCAGGGCCAGGGTGCACAGCCCCGGGTCGACGGCCTCGCCCCGGCCGGACGGGGGGCGTTCGGCGGCCCGCAGCAGCAGTCCGTCCGCCTGGATGACCTTGCTGGTGCCGCCGACGGCGGTCGCCACCAGGGCGGGCGCCACGGTGTCGGCGTCCGACAGCACGATGGTCGCGGAGTCCACGGCGTCGGGGCCGGTCCCGGCGACCGCCGCGGCCTGGTCGAGGAGGTCCGCCAGGTACTGGCCGAGTTTGCGGTTATAGAGCCGGATCACCAGCCGCAGCCGGGGATTGAGCCTGCGCGCCGCCAGCGCGGCCCGGACATTGGTCTCGTCGTCCTCGTGTACGAGCGCGAGAGCGTCGGCCCGCTCGACCCCGGCCGCCCGCAGCGCGGCGGAGTCGGGTGCCTCAAACTCCAGCACCCGGGTGGCGCCGGTGCCGTCACCGGGGGCCGGACTCGCGTCGGGCACGAGGAGGGTGACGCGCTGGCGGTAGAGGCCGTGCAACTCCGCCGCCAGCCGGAACGCGAGCGAGTCGTCCCCACTGACGACCATCTGACCGGCGACGGAGGGTTGTTGGCTCGGGCGAGGTAGGGAATCCACCCGCACAGGATGCCGTGCACCGCCGCGTACGCGTCCCGGAGCGCCCGCTCCGGAGCTGTACGTGGCCGTCGCGCCCGGAGGCGCCCGTCCAACGGGGGCCACCGGTCGGCCGACCGACCGGGTTGACGCCGGATGTGCCGTCGACCCGACCGGGCTGACGCCAGAGGTGCCTCGACCCGACCAGGTGGACGCCAGAGGTGCCGATCCAGCCATCGATCCGTACGGCACCACCGCCCGTCCGCCCGTACGACACCATCCGCCGCACCGTACGGAATCGCCCGTGACCACGCCGTACGACGACACCCGACGCGCCCCACCCGGGCCGTCCGACGCGCCTTACCGCCCCCACCCATGGGACGTTTTTCGGACTTTCCCGCCGACTCTCCCGGGAGACGCCACAGCCGTCCACCACACCCCTATGCTTCTACACGAGTGTAGAAACAACGGGTCGCAACCCGGCGCTCCGCGCTGCCCGCGCGGCCGCCGGGAGGCACCGGCCCGTTCGGACACCTCGCGTCGCGCGAACGCTCCACCATCCATCAACAACCCCTGACAGGAGTGCTGTCGTGGCTTCGATCGATCTGGACAAGGTGCTGGACAAGGCATGGGCCGACAAGGGCCTGCCCGAGATCCTCTCCGCACCCGTCGCCGCCCTGAAAGGCGTATCGGACCGGGACGGTGAACTCCTCCAACAGGCGTTCGGCGTCAAGACGGTCGCCGATCTGGCCGACCTGAAGTACGTGCGCTGGGCACAGGCACTGGCCGCGCTGAACGTCCCGACCAAGTAGGCCCTTTCCGGGCGGACAAGGCCCGCACCCATGACCGCGGGGTCGGACGCTCTCCACTCCCCCCGGGAGAGCGCCCGGCCCCGCACCACCTCACCACCACGCACAGAAAGAAGGGACGCCACCATGGTGTTCAAACGGCTGCTCGGTTCGCTCGGTGTGGGCGGACCCACCGTGGACACGATCCTCGACGCCGGCGCGGCCCTGCCGGGCGGCAGCCTCACCGGACGGGTCCGGCTGACGGGCGGCAAGACCGACGCCGCGATCGAGCAGATCACCCTGGAGCTCGTGGCCCGTGTGGAGGCCGAGCACGACGACGGCGAGTCCGAAGGCACGGTCACCTTCGAACGCTTGGTGATCGGCGGCGGGTTCCGCCTCACCGCAGGCGAGCGGCACGAGGTGCCCTTCGATGTGACACTGCCGTGGGAGACGCCCTTCACCGAGCTGTACGGCCAGCCCCTCGGGGTCGTCCTCGGCGTCCGCACGGAACTGGCGGTCGCCGGCGCGAAGGACAAGGGGGACCTGGACCCGCTGGCGGTCCGCCCCCTGCCCGCCCAGGAGGCGGTACTCGAAGCCCTCGGGCAGATCGGATGCGTCTTCACATCGGCCGACCTGGAGTACGGCCGCATCCACGGCACCGGCCAGCGGCTCCCCTTCCACCAGGAGATCGAACTCGTACCGCCGTCCCGGTACGCGCGTCCGGTGCGGGAGATCGAGGTGACGTTCCTCGCGGGCGCCGACGGGATGGAGGTGGTCCTGGAGGCCGACAAGCGCGGCGGGTTCATGTCGGACGGCCATGACGTGATCGCCCGGTTCGCCGTGCGGTACGACCCGCCGCACCCCGACTGGACCACCGAGGTCGACGGCTGGCTCCGCCAGTTGCTCTCCGACCACTCCACCCCGCACTCCGCCGCCCACTCGGCCCCGCACGCCCACGCCCACCACGCCACCCCCGGCGTGGGCACCGCCGTCGCGGCGGGCGCGGTGGGCCTGGCGGTCGGTGTGGCCGCGGGGATGGTCGCGGCCGAGGTCATCGACGAGGTGGGCGACTCCTTCGAGGACGACGAAGAGGGCTGAGGCGGCCCCAACTCCTATCGAGCCGTCCACCATCAGGTGCCGGACCGGCCACGGCGGCGACTCCCCCATCAGTTCACAGGGGTGTCGCCGCCTTCAGGATGAAGTACAGGCTGACGGCCGAATTCGCCGAGGACAGCGCCGAGACCGTGGCCCCCACCGCGGCCCCCCACGCGGCCAGCCCCACCGTGGTGGAGATGGGCGGCCAGACGCGCGGCACGGGCGCGGGCCCGAGCAGGGCGGCGACCCGCCGGGGCACCGGCCCCGCGGCGGCGAAGCCCGCGAGGGTCACGACCGGCGCGCCACGCGAGACCAGCGCGGCCCGACCGATCGCCCGCGCGACACTGCGCCGACTGCCGACCTTCACCGCCGCGTCCTCGTCGGCCCACCGCTCGGCGGTGTAGATCACGGCCGTACGCAGGGGCCGCAGGAACGGGTTGGCCCGCGCGGCGAGTTGCACGACCAGCAGGAACCGGTGGTGCCGGGCGGTCAGATGCGCGCGCTCATGGGCGAACAGCGCGCGCCGCTCGCCGGCGTCGAGCCCGGCCAGCATCCCCGTCGTGACCACGACCCGGCCGGGCCGGCCGGGCAGCGCGTAGGCGTAGGGGGTCTCGTCCGGGAGCACCGCCACCGTCCGCGGCGGCAGCCCCGCCAGCGCCCGCCCGGCCCGCCGGCGCACCCGGCGGTGCCGCCACACCGTCCGTACACCGGCGACCAGCACCGCGATCAGGGCGATGATGGCGGCCTTGCCCGCGAACTCGTCGTACGGCACCGCCGCACGCACCTCGGGATCGGACCAGCCGTCCGGCAGCGGATTGCCCGGCAGTTGCGCGGTGCCCACCACCACCAACAGACCGAGACAGAGCGTGCTGCACACCGCCAGCACGCCCGCGACCGCCGTCAGCAGCCAGGTGGCGGCCCGCGGATGGAGACGCTGCTCCGCGAGCCGAGCGACGGGCCAGGCCGTCAGGGGCAGCACCAGCGGCAGGAAGACGAAGACGCCCATACGCTCACTCGTCCCCTTCGCCGGGCATCTGGGCCAGCAGGTCCCGGAGCAGTTGTTCGTCCCCCGGGGGCAGCGCGGTCACAAAGCTCGCCAGCACCGCCTGCCGGTCCGACTCCCCGTCCAGGACCTTCCGCATCCGCAGCGCGGCGAGCCCCGCCTCATCGGCGACCGGCGTCCAGTCGAAGGACCGGCCCACCCGCTCCCGGGCGACCGCGCCCTTGGCGTGCAGCCGGGTCAGAATGGTGATCACGGTCGTGTACGCGAGCCCGCCACCGAGCCGCTCCTGCACCCAGGCGGCATTCACCGGCCCCGGCGCCCCACCGAGCACGGTGAGCACCTTGACCTCCAGTTCCCCCTGACCATGCCTCCGCGGAGACCGGTCGGCGTCACCTCTGCCCTGGTCCGTCATGCCTGCCAGCTCCTGCCTGCCGCGGGACATCCCATCGTACTGACCCGGCGCCGCCCGCGACCGTAATCGCCTGCCCCACCCCACGACCGTCCGAACATGAGAAAAGCCAGGTCAGCAGAGTCTGACCTGGCCTTCTTCCAGAGCCCCCTGTCGGATTCGAACCGACGACCTACGCATTACAAGGGCCAGAGGGGATCTGTCGGATAGGTTCAAGAAGTGCCGCCGCATGACAGTTTCCGCAGGTCAACGCCCTGCGTCGGCACTTTCCCATGCCAACCCATGACGTCCGGTTCACAGCAGTCCGGGCACGCGATGGGCACGCATTGGGCACGCAGAAAATAGTGCTTGACCTGCGCAAACGGAGTCCCTTCGAACTTACGCAAGACCGGCCCATGACAAGCAGAAAGGGCCGCACGGCTCGTACCGTGCGGATTCGACTGGTTCGCGAGGCGCTTCAAAGCGGCGACGGCACGCTGCGCCTCATGGTCCTGATGGGCATGGGGGCCTTCATCACGATCATCCTGATCACCCTGGTCGGCGCGCTCCTCGCAGCACGACAAGCCGGCCTCATCTAGGCCAGGGGCGACACCCCACCCACTGAGGTAACAACAACAACGAATGAACTAACTAACCCCTGGATCGTGGGCGCTTTCGGGCGTACACAAGCACCTCGCACGGGAGGCTCCGCTCGTCATACAGCGGAGCCTCGCCGCGCACGCCATGCACTCAATAGGGCTCGCGGAGCCGTGAGGACAGCCCGGCCAGTGGCTCTCCACCGAGCCGATCACAGGCCCACACCAGCGTTCCGCCGTGCGACGACACCGGACAGGGCCCCTTTGAGCGGCAAGCCTGCTTGCACCGCTACCTGTTCACGATCGCGAGTCGGAGGTGCTTCCGGTTGCGGCGGCGGGTTCCCCGACGCGCGGGGCCCGAGCAGCACCCAGACAGCGTTGGGGGCGCCCCGCGTAGAGCGGGACGCCCCCAACACCATGCTTCAGACGCCCCGGCTCGTCCCTTCGAAGATCACGAGGAACGGCGAGACATATCCGGACGCCTCGACGGCGGTGGCCTTCCCGGAGAGCACGAGGAAGACGCCGGCGGACAGTGCACCGCCGTACATGACAGCGCGGACGACCTCAGAGCGTGCCGCCCCCTTCGGGGGCTGATGCTCCTCATCGTCACTCGGAGGGGGCTCGACGGGGTTCGGCTCGGCCATACTGGACTTTGCTCCTGTTCTGCGTAAGGGCGAGAGCATGGGCCACCCGCGGCGCCTGAGAACAACGCGGGTGGCCTGCACTTATACGTTCGGGCGAGGAGACCTCGCAGCAGAGTGCGTCAACGCTGGGTCAGCACGAGTGGAGCCCGCATTCTCCGGTTAAGCACCTGTCTGTGCGTATCCATCCCCTTCCGGCCAGATGGCCTTGATATCCACGGATGCGCAGAGATCAAGTAGGTCAGCCTCGGGCTTGGACGGCACGAGGAGAGCAAGCGCCCGCGGCTGCGGGACGATGTGGCGGCGGTAGTCAAAAAGCTGCCCCACCGCCTGACGGATCGCGTCGCGGTGAACAGTCCCCTTCGCCTCGATGAGGATCCCGTCGGTTGCGTCGTAGATATCCGTGAACAGCGCCTTCAGGACACCGGCCGGCAGGATCTTGTGCCGGACAATCTCGTGCCCCTCGCCACGCAGATACTCGATATAGGCACGGACGAGCGACGCCTCGCGCCGCTCCGCCTCATACGGTTCCCGCGATGGGTCAACAAGGGCGCGTTCGGTGTGCTGCTGCTCGACGTCGACCTCGGTGACGCTGCGCGCCGTCTCTGGCGTGTGCGGCAGGCGCGCACCCTTATGTAGGGCGGCGTCCACGGGTTCCAGCCGGAACATGATCACGCTACGAAGCTCGCCGTCGGTGTCGGGGGCATCGGTTCGATACCAGGGGTTGTCGTCGGGCAGGACGAACTCGCCGAGGTACTCGACCTCGCCAGATGAGACGCCCTGAAACAGACGAAGCGCGCGGCCGTCCTGGCGATGGTTGAGGAGGGAAAGGTTTCCCTGCGTCATCCGCTGGTCGCCGCGCTGCCCCTCGCCGGCGTAGTGGTAGCAACCATCGGCACCCCAACCGTCGAAGTACCCGTGCTGCCGCCCCTTCGCGGGATCGGTGAATAGGAGGACGTTGGCTGAGACGCGCGACGGTCCGATGCCCCCTTGCCGGCGCCCGCCGTAGATCTTGTGCACGTCGACGCGCTTGAATCGCTGCCCCTCCCCCAAGGCCCACTCATCCACTCGGTCGCTCCACATTTTAGGTCTATAATCGACCCTAAAACTCTACCCCATCAGCACCACGCGGGGCCGACGTCACCACAATCAGAAGGCGTGCAATTCAATTCCGCCTCCACATGTGGGCGACACATTGCCGCTCCTGACCCCTCGCGTATCGAGACAAGAGCCCCATGTGCCCGCAAAGCCAAGCCCCTTGACCGTTATCAATCTGTGACCTAACGTGGGGAGCGCCTCCGGCGTGCCCGGAAACAATCCCCGAACTCAACGCCCCGCCGCACCCCGTGCGTCGGGGCGTTCGCGTGTCCAACCATGGGAGGTGTTCCCGTGGCCGACCCGATCACGGACGCCGACCGAGAGGCAGTCCGAACCCTGCACGCCGAGGGCAAGTCCCGTAACGCCATCGCCCGGGAGACCGGGCGCAGCGCGGCCACCGTCTCGAAGATCGCTGCCGCCGAGGGGCTCGCGTTCAGCGGCGGGGCGCGCGTCGCCGCCGCTACCGAGGCCCGTCGCTCCGATGCCACAGTGCGGCGCCAGCAGCTCGCCGACAACGCGCTCGACGGCGCGCTCGGTCAGGTCGAGCGGGTCAGCACGGCCGCATCGGCGCGCGACGCACGCGACCATGCCACCGCCGCCCGCGCGCTGACCAAGGTGCACGCCAAGGTCGCCGAGCTCTCCCGTCAGACAGCCACCGGAAGTACCGGGGGCTCAATGCTCGACCGCCTCGCCGACGCCCTGCTCGGGCCACCGGAAGGCGACGCCGACGGGGGGTGATCGCCTCGCCGCCGCCCCTGTCCGAGAAACAGGTTCGCTCAATCCGCGAGGCGACCGCCCGTATCTGTCTGTGGCACGGCAGCGTGCGCTCGGGAAGGACGATCGCGTCATTGCTCGCCTTCCTTCTGGCCGTGCGGGGCGCGCCGGCGTCTGGGCTGATCCTGATCGTGGGGCGCAGTCTCCAGACGATCGAGCGGAACTGTCTCGAACCACTCGCCGACCCAAGCCTGTTCGGGCCGGTCGCCGCCGAGGTGCGCCACACCCGGGGCGCGACGACGGCGGTCATCCTCGGTCGCGTCGTTCACCTTGTGGGTGCGAGCGACGCTCGGGCCGAGGGCAGGCTGCGCGGTCTGACCGCCTCGCTCGCCTACTGCGACGAGGTGACCCTGCTCCCCGAAGCGTTCTTCGTGCAGTTGCTCGCGCGACTGTCCGTTCCCGGGGCGCGGCTGCTCGGCACCACGAATCCTGATTCACCGAGACACTGGCCCAAGGTCAACTACCTTGACCGCGCCGCCGAGCTCGACCTCGCGTCGTGGCACTTCCGCCTCGCCGACAATCCGAGCCTGAGCTCGGCGTACGTCGCCGCTCTGTCCGCCAAGTATTCCGGTCTCTGGCGCAGACGGGTGATCGACGGCGCATGGGTGATCGCCGAGGGCGCGATCTACGACTGCTACGACGAGCAACAGCACGTCGTGACCGCGCTTCCCCCGATGCGCCGGTACTGGACCGGGGTCGACTACGGCACCGTGAACCCGTTCGCCGCGCTGGCCCTCGGGCTCGGCGACGACGGGCGCCTGTACGTCACGAGCGAATGGCGGCACGACTCCCGTGCACAGCATCGGCAGTTAACCGACGCCCAGTACAGCCGCGCCGTGCGGTCATGGCTCGACGAGCTCGACGTCGTCCCGAGTGGACGTTCGTCGACCCAAGCGCGTCGAGCTTCTCCACACAGTTGTGGGCGGACGGACACCCTGGGGTGGCCAAGGCCCGGAACGACGTGATCGACGGAATCCGGTCCGTGGCGAGCGTCCTCGACGCCGGTCTGCTGCTCATCCATGAGTCGTGCGAGGGGCTGCTCGCCGAGCTCCCCGAGTACGTGTGGTCGGACGAAGCCGCCGCGCGTGGCGAGGACCGTCCGGTCAAGGTCAACGATCACAGCGTCGATGCGCTCAGGTACGTGATCCACAGCACCGCGCACGAGTGGCGCGGTCTGCTGACGACCGCCGCCTGAACATCCCTCCCTTCCCTCCCCCGCCCGGGACGCCGTCGCGGCCAGGGGCCTGAACGTCGAGGGGGTGACGCGTGCGCCCCGAGCTGACCGATCGGTTCCTCGCAAAGATCGTCGACGGCCCCCTCGGCTGCTGGGACTGGACCGGGCACGTCAAGCCCAACGGGGACGGGCAGCTCAAGGTGAACGGCCATCCGCAGTACGCGCACCGGGCCGCCTACACCCTGACCCGTGGGCCGATTCCCGAGGGGCTCGTGATCGACCATCTGTGTCGCCGCCGGCTCTGCGCGAACCCGGACCATCTCGAAGTGGTCAGCCACCGGACCAATGTTTTGCGCGGGGTGTCCCCCGCCGCGCGCCGTGCCCGGCAGACGCATTGCGTCCGGGGGCATCGGTTCGACACGTCGACGACCTACATCGCCCCCAACGGCACCCGGCACTGCCGACGCTGCACGGCAGCGCGCGCCCGAACGAGACGACGGCGGGGGGGGTGCACCGTGCCCCTGCCCGATAGCGGCGTCGCGTGGCCGCCGCCGCCGCAGCTCGCCCGGCACTACGCCGAGATCAAGGTCGACGACGCTTGGTACAGCGGCGATCACGACAAGCTCGCCACTGTCTACCGCGACAACCCCGTGCGCCACGACGGCCGCCGCCGACTGTGGGGGCGCGACCGGCAGCAACACACCGGTACGCGCGAGCAGCGGCTGCACATCCCGCTGCCCGGCGACATCGCCGGGGCCTCGGCTGACCTCTTGTTTTCCGAGCCGCCCACGCTCACCGCGACGGACACCGCAACGCAGGACCGGCTCGACGAGCTCGCCGAGTCCGACGGCATCGCGAACACCCTGCTCGAAGCGGCCGAGGTCGCCGCCGCACTCGGCTCGGTGTACCTGCGCGTAACCTGGGATCGCTCGCTCGCCGACCGGCCCCTGTTGACCAGCGTCCACCCCGACGCCGCCGTGCCGGAATTCCGATGGGGCCACCTCTCGGCGGTGACGTTCTGGCACGAGCTCCCTTCGACCTCGGCCATCGTGTGGCGACACCTCGAACGGCATGAGCCGGGGCGCGTCCTGCACGGGCTCTACCAGGGTTCGGCCGACTCCCTCGGGGTCCGTGTGCCGCTGGCCGAGCACACCGAGGTCGCCGACCTGGCCGCCTCTCTCGGCCCGGACGGCGACGCCATCGAGACCGGGATCGAACAGCTCACCGCCGCCTACTGCCCCAACATCAGGCCCAACCGGCGCAACCTCGGCTCGGTGTTCGGCCGCTCGGACTACGGCACTCCGATCTACGACTTGTTCGACGTGCTCGACACGACATGGACATCGTGGATTCGCGACCTGCGGCTCGCCCGCGCGCGGCTGCTCGTGCCCGACGGGTACCTGCGCGACCACGGCGCGGGCAGAGGTGCCTCGTTCGACGAAGACCGGGAAATCTGACAACTGCTGAACATCCCGCCCACCGAGCAGGGCGGGAATCAGATCACCCTCTCGCAGTTCGCGATCAGGGTCGACGAGCACGAGCGAACCTCGACCGCAATCACCCGGCAGGCCGTGCAGAGCGCCGGCTACTCGGTACAGACCTTCGGGCTCGGCGATCATGTCGCGGCCGTCACAGCAACCGAGGTCAAGGCGCGCGAGCACCGGTCCATGACCACCCGCGGAAAGAAGGTGCGCTACTGGTCACCGCCGGTCGTCGACATGCTGCTCGTGATGCTGCTGCTCGACCAGCAGTATTTCCGCCCCCGCATCGTGCCCGAGCGGCCGAGGATCACATTCGGCGACACGGTCAGCGAGGACACATCCTCGCTCGCACAGACCCTGTCCCTGCTTCAACAGGCACAGGCCGTATCCGTGTTGACCAAGGTCCGGATGCTGCACCCAGAGTGGAGCTCGACATCTGTCCAGGAAGAGGCCGACCGGATTCTTTTGGAATCCGGCGCCACTGTTCCCGACCCCATGCAGGCTGGCACTCTCATGTGACGCCCCCCACCCGAAAGATGATGGCCAAGAGCTGCTCTGCACGGTGCCTGACCTGCGGCTCGGGATGCGCAAGCGCTACGATGAGCAGCGCGGCGACAAGGCCGAAAAAGGGGCCAGTTGCGGCGAGTATCTGCAATTCACTTCCCATGCGAATAGACCATAGGCGAAAAGTGAGTGGACTGCGTCAAGCGCTAATTGCTTAATTGGATTGCAGGTTGCATTAAAGACGTCGCCAGATCCAAAACTTGCAGGTGAAGCAAGTAGGGCCCGGGGTGACCTGCAACCCTCCGGGTACATTAGCGATAAGAATGTGACCCACATAACACAGCCCATTAAGTCCTTATGGACACCTTTCCCTCAAGTGAGAAATTTGGGGGTTAGGCGTGCCAATCCACCCCGGAATGGCTGAGGATCTCTCGGCAGGTGTACGTGATCTCTACGCCGACGCCGAGCTGCGGTTGCTGGAGATCATGGCGCGGCAGTTGGCGGACGGGTACGACACCCCGGGGTGGGCGGTCACCAAACTCGCCGCGGTGCAGCCGCTGCGCCGCGCGGCGCAGGCCGTTGTCGACGCCCTCGCGACAGCCATGCCATTGGAGGTGTTCGACTCCGTCGCCGAGGCATACAACGTCGGCACGCGTTCGGGACTGGCCGAGCTCGGGGCGCTGTCGGACGCCGACGCCCGTCGCGCGGCCGACGTCACCCCGATCACACGGGCAATCGACCGGCTCGCCGCCGAGACCGTGCAGCTCGTGACCGCCCCGCCACACACCGGGGGATTCTCCGGGCGGTGGAGGACATGTACCGGAAGGTGGTCGCCACCGTCACCGGTACGCCGCTGCTCGGGATCGACACCCGCAGGCAGGCGACGCAGCGCGCGGTGCAGCAGCTCACAGACAGGGGAATCGGCGCATTCATCGACAAGGCCGGCCGTACGTGGTCAATGACCACCTACGCCGAGATGGCCGTGCGCACGAGCACCGGGCGGGCCGCCGTCGAGGCGCACGCCGACCGGCTGCGCGCCGCCGACCTCGATCTCGTCGTCGTCAGCGACGCCCCGCACGAGTGCCCGCTCTGCACCCGGTGGGAAGGGAAGATCCTCACGCTCGACGGTCCCGACGGCGCGCGCGTGGTCAAGGCCGAACAGGATGGGCACGCAATGGGCACGCAGGGCGACGTGAAGACCATCGAGCTCCGCCCCGATTGCCCCGGAAAAGCGAAAAACCCCAGGTCACAGCAAGTGCGTCCCGGGGTCCTTCAGAGCCCCCTGTCGGATTCGAACCGACGACCTACGCATTACAAGTTGTTCGATCTTGCTCCAAGGGCATCCACCGACGTCCTCCAACACGACGAACTTCCTGGTCAGACCGCCTTGCGGCCTTATGCGGACACGGACAGTCAACTGGGGATGCGGCGACTATCGAGACCAGGACTGAGACCGCTTCGGCCCGAAGCAACCTGGGCGGCTACCTGACCTCGGGTTGCTCTGGCTCTCACCTGCTGCGATGGTGCGCTGGCGTCCGCAGATACCGGGCGTCGTTCGTCCGCGTTGTCAGCGGCTAGACACACCGAGGGCGCGACTTGAGCTGGCGCCCGTCCGCGACGTCACGACTGCAAGTGAGTGGCCCACGCAGCCTTGATCTGTTCCCCTTGCTCGGCGGTGATGACGCCAGCATCCAGCGCCACAGCCACAAGATCCGCCCCGGCTGCCAGCTTCATGGCAGTGAAGGCGTCGTTAACACGATCGGAGTTCCGCGGCGTTCCGACATGTCCAAAATCCAGGTCGTCAGGGAGGAAGTTCGCCACCTCTCCGTCATGGTTCTCAAACGCCGCTTTGTCCATCCTGACATGGACCCGTTTGGTGCCAATGGTGACGATCGTCCCGTGTGACCCGTGGTGGAACAAGGGCCTGTCGCTCGGTGCTCTGACCGTGACCTTGTCTCCGACCTTGAAGCTGCTCAGGGTCTTGCCACTGCCGAGCATGCGACTCTCCTTCTTGGATACGGGGGTCAGGAGCACTTCATACAGTCCGTCTACCCTGCTTGTATACCTCGCTCCGACGCGCTGTCGATCGCCCGCAGGCCAGCCGCCGCCCATAGGATCGCCCCATGATTCGTGCAGTGGTGTTCGATGTCGGCGAGTGTCTCGTGGACGAGACGCGCGAGTACGGGACCTGGGCGGACTGGCTGGGGGTCCCTCGCCATACCTTCGCCGCCATGTTCGGGGCGGTCATCGCTCAAGGGCGGGACTACCGCGAGACGTTCCAGGAGATCCGTCCCGGCTTCGACCTCACCGAGGAGCGCGAGCGGCGGGCGGCGGCGGGCAAGCCCGAGCACTTCGGTGAAGAGGATCTGTACTCCGACGTGCGCCCCGCGCTGGCGCGGCTCCGGCAGGACGGGCTCTGGCTCGGCATCGCCGGGAATCAGACCGTCCGGGCCGGAGGGCTGCTGCGGGGGCTGTTCACGGATGATGTCGACCTGATCGGCACCAGTGACGACTGGGGCGCCTCCAAGCCCGACCCCGCGTTCTTCGAACGGGTCTCCTCGGTGGTCCCGTACGCGGCCTCCGAGACCCTGTACGTCGGTGACCGTGTCGACAACGACATTCGGCCCGCGATCACGGCTGGTATGCCCACCGCCCTCATCCGGCGTGGTCCCTGGGCCACCATCCAGTGGAACACCCCGGACGCCAAGGAGCTGCCGACCCTGCGGATCGGCAGCCTCTTGGAGCTCTCGGAACAGATCGCCAAGCTCAACGCGACAGAGCGCTGAGCGTCGTCGACCACCCGTAGAGCCGATCGTCCAGATCACGAACGCACCGTTCGTGCTGCCAGGGCGCCAGTGCCCGTCTGACCTCGCGCACGCGGTCCATGCCGGTCGCGT
Organism: Streptomyces sp. NPDC020965; assembly: GCF_044333555.1. Taxonomy (NCBI): domain Bacteria; kingdom Bacillati; phylum Actinomycetota; class Actinomycetes; order Kitasatosporales; family Streptomycetaceae; genus Streptomyces; species Streptomyces sp. NPDC020965. Next base: position 142,291 of record NZ_JBIRRE010000012.1, on the reverse strand, counting down.
ACCAGGCCGTGGCAAGGAGTTCGAGCGCCCGGACCGCGTACGCACACGCGGCCTCCGGGCGCCCGTCCGCGACCTCGACCGCCGCGAGGTCCCCCAGGATCACCGTGCGCTGCTTGTCGTCCGACTCGGGCAGTCCGTCCAGGACGGCGGTCAGGGTCGCCCTCGCCTGCGGTAGGTGCCCGGCCGCGAGCTGGGTGTTCCCCTTGAACGCGGCGAGCCGTACGGGGCTGAACCAGTCCATCCAGCTCGGGTTGGGGTGCTCCGACTCCACCGCCAGTACGTCTTCCGCGTGCCGGATCAGGTGCAGAGCCGTACGGGTCTCCCCGCACCTGGTCTCACACTCGGCCTCGACCGCGTCCAGCCATGCCAGGAACTCCGCCGACGCGGGACCGCGCCGGGCGTACGTCCTGGCGGCGACTATCCGTTCCAGCGCTTCTTCCCGGCGCCCCGCCCACCCCGGGATGAAGGCCGAGTGGGCGAGAACGGCCGAGCCGATGAGGGCATCGTCCGCCTCGCCGGCTGCCTGGAGGGCCTTCAGCAGGGTGTCGCCGGCGGCCTCCGGCTGCCGCATGTCGAAGAACTCCATCCGGGCCGCGAGGAGGCAGGACTCCGCGAGTGCCGCCGCCACGCGGTGACGGGTCGCCCCCGTCGTCTCGGGCAGGAGCGCCATTCCCATCGTGGCGTGGGCCATGACGACGGGATGCAGGACCGCGGGGGCGACGGACCAGTACAGGCGCCGGTGGGACCGGGTCACGGCTTCGTAGTCGTCGCCCACCGAGGCGGGTTGCGTCAGTGTCGCCGTCAACCTCGGCACCGGGGAGAGCCCCATGGCGGCCATGTTGGTGACGGCCGCACGACGCTCCGCGCCCTGGTCGTGCGGTGGGGTGAAACCAAGCTGCTCCAGGTCCTGGCGGAGCAGATGGGTCAACAGCTTCCGATGGTCCGGGTGCGGCCACGGAGGAGCGGTCGACTCCCAGCGTCGTACCTGCCGCACCCCGACGGACAGACCACGAATTCCCAACTCTGGCGCTGCTGCGGTCATCGCCTCCGCAAGCCTCTGCTGTGAGGCGTACCCAGCGGCGACGCGGGCGCTCTTGAGGCGGATGTTTCCGCTTGGACGGGACACGGGCACCTCCGATCAGGTTGTGACTCGAAGGTCCCACAACACGTCCTCTTTCGTCATCCTCTCGTTGGTGAGGGTCCGTCAAAGTCCTTCTCTATGACACCTGAAGTCCTCCGTAAGCCCTCGTATGTGCCGGTGGCGACGGCCAGTCTGGATTACCCCGTTCTCCTGCTGGAGGAGTCTCGCCGTGGCCCTGCGCATTCCTCGGTTCATCCGGATACTCCGGTTCCTGCTGCCCACTCCGCCAGGACGCCCGTGCCCCCTCGCGGCGCTTCGTCCGGTCGTAGAAGCACCTCGTCCCGCCGTACGGGCGGCGCCGGGTCCGCCGCCGCCGTTACCTCCGCTGGACGGTCACGAGGTGGACTTGATCCGGCCGTACTTCCTGGCGTACGAGCGGCGGCGGGATCTCGCACGCGGGGTTCCCGACCTGTACCCCGGCGACTTGTTGAGGTGGGCCGGATGAGGCGTTCCAACGCCGGCGGCGATCCCCGAACCCTGATGACGCTGCGGGTCTCCCGGGACTCCGGGAAGACCTGGGGGCCGCGTTCGGTCGTCCGGGAAGGCGACCTGGTGAACCTCCTGGACAACCCGTCGAAGTACCCGGACTGCGAATGCGTGCGCTGCGTCGGCCGGTACGGAGCGGCGATTCCTTCCCGGTTCGGTCTGGCACCGGTCATCGAGTGGCGGCCGTGACCCGGTACTGCGCTGCCGTGGGCAGCCTTCCGCGCGTACTGGTGGCCACCACGGACGGCCCTCTGTCGGACATCACCCGCAGCACCCTGGTCCTCTGCGTCCTGGACAAGCACACGACCGGTGATCACCACGCGGTGATCGAGACGACGGACGGCGCCGCTCTCTGGGCCAGATGGCTGGGCACGACGCTGTACCTCGTGAGCCTGCCCAACTGTGAATCCCAGGGCCCTCCACCCCACTCGGCGCCGTGCTGTCACTTCGCCGGACATGGCGGCGGACACACCTGGGAGTTGGAGCCGCGGGACGACAGTCAGGGTTTCCGGTTCGGCCAACGATGTCGTCGGCCCCCACGCCAAGGATCGGCCGGAGCGATCACGAACCACTGAAACGACAAGACCGGACCACCCCTCGCCTGGACAGCTTCCGGGGTGGTCCGGTCAAGAGCCCTGTTCAGGACCCTGGTGCCCGATGGTACCGGGGTGGTTGTCGTTCTCTCGTACGGCACTGCCCGACCCATGCGCCCGAGAGAGGACCGACGAATGTACGGAAGAGACAGGGAAGTTGGCGGTACGACCGACATGGCGGCGCACCTGAGCGCGCGGTCGGCCGGAGCGGCTTTGGCCGGTGTCCTGTTCGGGTTGGGGTCGGGCATGGTCAGGGGGCCGTACGCTTCCCGGCAGCTCGGGCAGGCTTCACCCCTGCCCGCAATGTGTCCGAGTGGCCCCCTGGCCTTGTCCGACGCGGGCCCCGGGCCGAACAGGTGGGTAAAGCCGCGTAGGCCGTCCGCCCCCGCCACCGGACCCCGGCCTCCGGTCGCTGGATGTGCGCGCCCGGCCCGGGCCGACGCGAGCGGGGCGCGAGACAGGAGCGGGCGGCGGCCCAAGGGCCGCTGGCGCGCGCGGCCCGCGTCTGCGGGCCGCCTTGATCCAGTAAAGAAAGTCTGGACGCGTCACGTCCTGGTCGTGCTGCCGTGAACGAGAAGGACCGTGCCCTCCTGGCAGAGATCACCCAACTGGCAGTCAGCACCCGCGAGGAGCTGGCGGAGCTGCGCATCCGCCTGGCGGCGCTCAGCGATCGTCTCTCCGCTCCAGCCGTTCCACCTTCGCCTCAAGGGCCGTCACCTGACCCTTGAGTTCACCCACCTCGGCCGCCATGGCTTGGAGCTGATCACGGACGGTCAACAGGATGTCGGTGAGCGGGGACTGGTCTCCCGCGGTGGCCTTGTTCTCCCGCTCGGTGAAATCGCCGGCGAACGCGGCGGCCAACTCAGCCAGGGGATCGGCCTCCGGCCGGGCGGCCGGATCGGAGACATAACTCCCACGGCCGTGCACGGAGTAGATGAGCCCCTCATCCCGCAGCACCCGCAGGGCCGCGTGGACGGTGGCGTTGGCGATGCCGAGGCTGTCCTTGAGATCCCTGGACGACGGCAGACGGTCGCCTGGCTTGAGCCGACCGGAGGTGATCTCCTCGCGCAGCCGGTCGGCCGCCAGCAGATACGGCGGTCGGGGATCGTTCGTCGGCAGGCTCATGGGCCGAGGATAGTGCGCTCTAGACCGCACCAGACAGAAATGCGGGACTTGAACCCGTCAATCATCCAGAGCGCCATGGATCACCCTTGACTGATCTAGAGCGCTCCATGTAGAACTGGATCACTTCCACTCGGGAGCAAATCCCTTTCCTCTCAATGGAGTTGATCCATGGCCATGCGCCAGATCCCCATGAACATCGTCGGCGCCTCCTTCATGGTGGTGACCCCGTCCGTACCGAAGATCAAGAACCCCGAGACCGGTGAGGTCGCCACCCACCGCGAGACCGGAGAGACCCTCCACACCATCGGCGTGGTGGAGATGGCCAACGGCCGCGCCGACGTCCTGAAGATCACCATCCCGGCGACCGGGGTCCCGGAGGACCTCCCCCCGGGTCAGCCCGTCCGCCCGGTCGGACTGGTCGCCATCCCCTGGGCACGGATCTTCAACGGTCAGCTCAGTGACGGCGTCGCCTACCGCGCGGACGCCCTGGAGCTGGCCCAGTGACTCGCTGGCTCGCGTCCGGTGATCCGATCGGCGACATCGCCTCCGTGGTCGCCACCATGGCCGTGTTCTGTACGGCGGTGCTGGCCGGATGGGTGACGTTCTGGCTGGTCCGCTATCTGCGGGCCGACACCATGACCCGGGTGAGCATCCGGCAGGCCGCGCGCATTCGCCGTGGCTGGCCGCGACTGGCGCGGATGGCGGGGCTGTCGGTGGTCGACCGAACGCCCACCGGGCTCACGGCCCTGCTCACGCCCCCGGGCCGGACCGCGTCGTCACGCGTCCTGGTTCCGAAGATCCAGGTCCGGCCGGACGCGTTCGGTGTCCAGGTCCGCATGGCCTGTCTGCCGAGGGTGGGGCTGGCCGAACTCCAGCGGGCGGCCCCGTACCTGGCCGACGCCTGGCGGTCGACGCGGGTCGTCGTGAGCCGTGAGGGGCCCGGGCATCTCCGGATACGCGCGGTACGGCGCGATCCGCTGGCCGCGCCGACCCACCACACCCCGGTCCTGCCCCGGGACCTGAGCCACTGGGCCCTCGGTGTGGACGAGTACGCGGAAGACGTCGTGGTCAGCCTGGCCAACGTGCCGGGGGTGACGGTGGCCGGTCTGCCCGGCTTCGGGAAGACCTCGCTGATCTACAAGCTGATCTGCGACCTGGCGGCCTCCCCGCCGTACAGATCGCCGTGGCGGACGGGAAGGCGTCGACGGCGGCGGAGGGCGACTACGCCGATCTGGAAAAGCGGCTGTTCGCGTTCGTCGGCGACGACCCGGCCGACGCGAACGCCCTCTTCCAGAAGCTCGTACGGCTGCGACGGGACCGGTCGACCGCCATCCGGTCCGTCCTCGGGGTGCGGAACATGTGGCACGTCGGTCCCCAACGGGACTGGCCCCTGGTCATGCTCGTGATCGATGAGGCCCACACCTTCCTGCGGGACCACAGGGGCACCGACCCGGCGACCAAGAAGCTGGCCTCCCTCGCGGCCGAGAACGCCCGGCTGGTGGAGGACCTGGTCAGGAAGGGCCGGAGCGTCGGCATCGTGACCGTACTCGCCACCCAGAAGGCGACGGGCGACGCCATCCCCACCTTCATCCGGGACGTCTGCCCGGTGGGGCTGAGCTTCGCCCAGAAGACCATGGAAGCCTCGGTGGCGGCGCTCGGCGAGTCCATCCGCGACTGGCCCGACGCCAACCCGGTGCACCTGCTGGACCCGGTGTACGTGGGCGTCGCCGTCATGACGGTGCAGGGGCGTGAGGGCTTCACCCGCGTCCGTACCCCCGAGGTCTCCGACACGGACGCCGCCGCCGTCGCGGCCCGGTCCGCGCACCTCACCCACGACCCGGCCGCACTCCTCACTTATGTCACGCCCGCAGTGGGAAGCGGGTGACCCCTCATGGCGCCGGACCGTCTCACCGCCCGGACCGTCACGGTGGTCATGGTCGTGATCGCCACGCTCGCCTTCGTCTTCAGCTTCGGCAACGTCTGGGCGCTGGCACTGCGGCTCGGGGTCCCCGACTCCATCGCCCCACTGATCGCGCCCATGGTCGATCTCTCTGTGATCGGCCTCCTGGTCGCGCTGCGCCACCTGTCCCTGCGCGGGCTCCCGGCCCGTGAGCTGCGGTCGGCCAACCGGCTCATGCACCTGTCCGGGCTGCTGACGCTGGCACTGAACATCGCGGAACCGCTCCTCGCCGGGCACTACGGCCGCGCCGCGCTGGACGCGGTGGCACCCGTGCTCCTCCTCGGCTGGGGGCACGTCGGCCCGGAACTGCTCCGGCACCTCCACAGCGAGCACACGCCCCCGGCCGAGACACCCGCCGCCAAGCATCCGGCCACCCGGCAGGCTCCGGCCCCACCGGTCCCGGCCCCGCTGTTGGACGCGGCCCGCCGTATCGCCGACGAACACCGGCTCCAGCACGGCACGGCGATCACGCCCGCCCAGCTCAAAGCCCGACTCGGTGTCGCCCTGCCGCTGGCGACCGCCGCCCACTCCCGGCTCTCCGACTGAGCCACACCCTCTTCGCCCCGGCCGGGGACGACTCCGCCTGCAAGCTCACCGCCCCCGGCCGGGGTGCCCAACCACTCCTGGAAGGACCCCGCCAGCATGGCATCCGCGCCAACGCCGGACCATCGCCCCGGTCCCGCCGTCCGCGACCTCATACGGCTCGCCCGCCTGCACGACTTCAACCGCGTCCGCGACCAGGTCGACCGTGTCGCGGGCTGTACCGGCCCGATCCAGCTCACCGGCCACAGCGCCACCCTCGACGCGACCACGGGTGAGGCCCTGCACGTCTTCACCACCGACGACGAACCGACCGGCCGACTCCTCGTCCCCTGCGGCAACCGCCGCGCCTCCCGGTGCCCGGCCTGCTCGCGGGTGTACGCGGCCGACACCTTCCACCTGATCCGCTCGGGCCTCACGGGTGGCAAGACGGTGCCGGAGTCGGTCCGCGACCACCCCCGCGTCTTCCTGACGCTCACGGCCCCGTCGTTCGGTCCGGTCCACAACCGGCCCGCCACCCGTCCCTGCCGCTGCGGCGAACACCACCCCGCCGGCGCCCCCGCCCTCGGCGCCCCACTGCGCCCGGAGACGTACGACTACGCCGGAGCCGTGCTCTGGAACGCCCACGCCTCCGCGCTCTGGGCCCGCTTCATGACCCATCTGCGGCGCGCGGTCGCCGCCTCCCTCGGCCTGACCCAACGGGCTCTCCGATCCCATCTGCGGATCTCCTTCGCCAAGGTCGCCGAATACCAGCGGCGGGGCCTGGTCCACTTCCACGCCGTGCTGCGCCTCGACGGCCCCGAAGGAAGCACCGCGCCCCCACCGCCGTCGGCGACGGCCACCGTCCTGATCCACGCCGTACGGGAAGCGGCCGACCGCGCCGTCCTGGCCCTCGACTCCCCGGCCGTGGGCGAACGCGCGATCCGCTGGGGCCAACAGCTCGACGTACGGGAGATCACCGCCTTCGGCCGCCGTACGGAACTGACCGACCGGGCCGTGGCCGCGTACGTCGCCAAGTACGCCACCAAGGGCGCGGAGATCTCCGGCACGGTGGACCACCCCCTCTACTGCCCCACCTGCCGGGGACGCGGCACCCGGGGCACCATCCCGTGCCGTCCCTGCGGCGGCACCGGTGAGGGCGTACCCCTGCGCCACCTCGCCACCGAACGCCACACCCGCCAGATGGTCCGCACCTGCTGGGAACTCGGCCGCCTCCCGGAGTTCGCCGGTCTCCGCCTCTGGAAGTGGGCCCACATGCTCGGCTTCCGGGGCCACTTCTCCACCCGCTCCCGCCGCTACTCCACCACCCTGACCGCCCTCCGCGACACCCGCCGCGCCTGGCGCACCGAACAGTCCCGCGTCCGCCTCGGCCTCACCGCAACGACCCTGGTGACCGAATCCTCTTGGGCCTACCTCGGCACCGGCTACACCCCCGGCGAACGCCTGCTGGCCGCGACCGTCCGCCACGAACGGACGCTCGCGCTCCAGTTCAAGCACGAAGGGGGTCCGGACGCATGACGACCCTTCACGCCCCGGTCACCGTGCACTCCGACCGCCTCCTCTACCGCCCGGAGGAGGCCGCCCATGCCCTCGCCCTCGGCCGTTCCACCGTCTACGAACTGATGGCCGCGGGAGAACTCCGGTACATCAAAGTCGGCCGCTGCCGCCGCATCCGCCGAAACGACCTCGAACGCTACGTGGCCGACCTCGCACCCGAGTCCGCTCCCCGGGCGGTGGAGTCATGAGCCCTCGCCCCAAGAAGCCGAACCTGGAGTCGTCCGTCTACCTGGGCTCCGATGGCTGGTGGCACGGCCGCGTGACCATGGGCGCCAAGAACGACGGCAGTCCGGACCGGCGGCACCGCAGCGCCAGGACCGAGCGCGAAGTGAAGCGCAAGGTAAGAGAGTTGGAGAAGCTACGGGACGAGAAACGCGCCCCCAAAGCCGGACGCGTCCCCACCGTGGCGACCTGGATGACCACCTACCTCACCGACATCGCCAGCCTCACCCTCAAGCCTCGGTCGCTGGACGACTACTGGTCCAAGACCCGCAACGACATCATCCCCAGCTTCGGCCGCCACCGCTTGGACAAGCTCCAACCCGAACATCTGGAGAAGGCGTACCGAACCATGCTGGACGAGGGCCACGCCCCCTCCCATGTTCTGAAGGTCCACCGCATCCTGTCCCGCGCTCTCAAGATCGCCCACCGCCGCCGCATCGTCGCGGAGAACGTGGCCACCCTCGTGGACCCCCCGTCCGCCGACGAGACCGAGACAAACCCTTTCACCCGGGAACAGGCCCGAGCCTTCCTGGAAGCCGCCGCACGACGCCCCACCTCCATGCGCTGGATCGTCGGCGTCGGCATGGGCTTCCGCCAGGGCGAGACCCTGGGCCTGCGCTGGAAGTACGTCGATCTGGAGAACGAACTCCTCCACCCCCAGTGGCAGCTCCAGCGCCTCACCTGGCAGCACGGCTGCCCCGACGCCCACGCCTGCGGCACCCGCCTCCACCGGCTCGCCCCGTGCCCGCCTGACTGCACCGCCCACAAAAGCCACAAACGCGGCTGCCCCAAGCCCTGCCCGAAGGGCTGCGCCCGCCACGCCAGCGCCTGCCCCGACCGCAAGAACGGCGGACTCGTCTTCACCCGTCCCAAGACCAAGAAGAGCCGCCAGCCCGTCCCTGTCCCGCCGCCCTTCATCCCCTACCTCATCGAGCACAAGGAGCGACAGGAGGCGGACCGCGCGGCGGCGGGTGACCTCTGGCAGGACCACGACGTGGTGTTCGCCCGCCCCGACGGCCGCCCCCTCGACCCTCACCAGGACTGGCAAGAGTTCAAAGAACTTCTGGCCGAGACGGGCATCAGCGACCGCCGTCTCTACGACGGCAGCCGCCACACAGCGGGCACCATCCTCAACGAACTAGGAGTCGACATGCCCACGATCATGGAGATCCTCCGCCACACCCAGATCAGCCAGACCAAGCGCTACGTGAAAGGCCGCTCCACCCTCACCAAGGACGCCATGCGCCGCATCGGCGACACCTTCGTACCGCGCCCGAAACCCTCCGTTGAGACCAGCGTTGAGACCACGGGCACCCGATCCGCCCGTGACCGCCGCCGCCGACGCATCCGCTGAACGAAAAAGCCCAGCTCAGACACCGTCTGAGCTGGGCTTCGACAGAGCCCCCTGTCGGATTCGAACCGACGACCTACGCATTACAAGTGCGTTGCTCTGGCCATCTGAGCTAAGGAGGCAGCCGTAGCAGTGTAACCAACCCCGGCGCCGCACTCCGGGGGGATCTCGTTCCCTTCCCGTTACTGACAGAACAGGGAACGCCGGGTAGCGTCACCCTCAGTCCGCACAGGTGGACTACACCAATCCTTTACTCGGATCGTCCGGCACGTTCCTGCCGGTGGAGGGACACAACACCATGGCCACAGTCACTTTCGACAAGGCGACCCGCGTCTACCCGGGCGCCGAGAAGCCCGCCGTCGACCAGCTCCAGATCGACATCGCGGACGGTGAGTTCCTCGTCCTCGTCGGCCCCTCCGGATGTGGCAAGTCCACCTCCCTGCGGATGCTCGCGGGACTTGAGGACGTCAACGGCGGTGCCATCCGCATCGGTGACCGCGATGTGACGCACCTGCCGCCCAAGGACCGGGACATCGCCATGGTGTTCCAGAACTACGCGCTCTACCCGCACATGACCGTCGCCGACAACATGGGCTTCGCCCTGAAGATCGCCGGCGTGAACAAGACGGAGATCCGCAAGAAGGTCGAAGAGGCCGCGAAGATCCTCGACCTCAGCGCGTACCTGGACCGGAAGCCGAAGGCCCTCTCCGGTGGTCAGCGGCAGCGTGTGGCGATGGGTCGCGCCATCGTCCGTGAGCCGCAGGTCTTCCTGATGGACGAGCCGCTCTCCAACCTCGACGCCAAGCTGCGTGTCTCCACCCGTACGCAGATCGCCTCACTTCAGCGCCGGCTCGGCATCACCACCGTCTACGTCACCCACGACCAGGTCGAGGCCCTCACCATGGGCGACCGGGTCGCGGTCCTCAAGGACGGTCTGCTCCAGCAGGTCGACACCCCGCGCAACATGTACGACCGCCCGGCCAACGTCTTCGTCGCCGGCTTCATCGGCTCCCCCGCCATGAACCTGGTCGAGGTGCCGATCACCGACGGCGGTGTGAAGTTCGGCAACAGCGTCGTCCCCGTCTCGCGTGAGGCCCTCAGCGCCGCCGCCGACCGCGGTGACACCACCGTCACCGTCGGCATCCGCCCCGAGCACTTCGAGATCCTGGAGCACAACAGCGCCGCCGGCGCCTCGCTCTCCAAGGACACCCAGGACGCCCCGGCCGGTCTCGCCATCTCCGCGAACGTCGTCGAGGAGACCGGCGCCGACGGATACGTCTACGGCTCCGCCCAGGTCGGTGGCGAGCACAAGGACCTCGTCGTCCGCGTCGGCGGCCGTGCCGTCCCGGAGAAGGGCGCCGAGCTGCACGTCCTCCCGCACCCGAACGAGCTGCACGTCTTCTCGACCTCGACGGGCGAGCGCCTCTCCGACTGACGCCCCGCACCCCGCACTCCGGAACGGCCCCGCGCACACCGCGGGGCCGTTCCGTGTTTACGATTCCACGCCGATTCCTGCCCTACTCGGGATAATTCGACACGCACCGTCAACTCCGGATTCGAAAGGGCTCCTCGAACCGTCCCCCGCGCGAGTGACTAAATGTCGCCAAATCATCACCGACCGCTACGCTCGCTCGCGTGACCCACTCAGCACGCCGAATCGGCCGCACTCTCGCCCTCGTTCTGCCCGTCGTCCTGGTGCTCTCCGGAACCCTCGCGGTCACCAGCGTCCCGTGGGCGGGGCAGACCGGCGACTCGCAGATCCTCACCGCCTCCTCCCAGAACGTCTCCGTACGCGCGAAGTCACGCGCGCCCCAGGACGTCCTGCGCGACAAGCTCCTCACCGAGCTCCAGGAGAAGGACCCGGGGACCGCCCTGACCCACCTCCAGCGCGAGGTGGAGGCACGCCCGTCGCTCGCCAAGCACTGCATGTCGATCGCCCGCTCCCTGGGCCGCGCCGCCGTCGACCGCTTCGGCCCCACCCGCGCCCAGGCATACTCCCAGCCCGTCTGCGACACCTCCTTCGCCATCGGCGTCGCCCAGCAGACCCAGGGGAGCTGACCCGGCCCTCGCGGCACCCGCCGCATATCGTTCACGCCATGCATACGCCTACGTATCCGACGCAGGCCGTGGTCCTGGCGGGCGGCCAGGGCTCACGGCTGCGCCCATACACCGACGACCGCCCCAAGCCGATGGTCGAGATCCCGGGGACCGGGACCCCGATCATCGGCCATCAGCTTTCCTGGCTGGCCGCCGAGGGCGTGACCGACGCCGTCGTCTCCTGCGGGCACCTCGCCGAAGTCCTCCAGACATGGCTGGAGAACACCGAGCTGCCGCTGCGGGTCACCACCGTCGTCGAGCCCGAACCCCTCGGCCGCGGCGGCGGCCTCAAGTACGCCGCCGCCCGGCTCCCCGACCCGGATCTCCCCTGGTACGCCACGAACGGCGACATCTGGACCCGGTTCTCGCTCCGCGAGATGGCCGCCTTCCACGCCGAGCGCGACGCGGTCGCCACCCTCGCGCTGGCCCGCCCCCGGATTCCCTGGGGCGCCGTCGAGACCGACGCCTTCGGCCACATCACCGACTTCATCGAGTCGCCGCCGTCGCCGTACCTCATCAACGCGGGCGTGTACGTCTTCTCCGCGGCCTTCCGCGAGCTGCTGCCGGACCGCGGCGACCACGAGCGCACCACGTTCCCCGGACTCGCCCGAGAGCGCCGGCTGGCGGGCTTCCCGCTGCCCAACGGCGCCTACTGGCGGGCCATCGACACCGCCAAGGACCTGACCGAGGCCGCCAAGGAACTGGCCGCCCAGGGGCGTTGACCGCCCCGGCGCGTGGTGCCCGGCTGATCCGCGGCCGATGTGTGTACGGGAGCGGGCCCGGGTACGGGAGCGGGCCCCCCGCCGGCACGATGGTGACCGCCCCCCCTCGCTGAGAGGGGCACGCACAGGAGGCTGAGGGCGGCCCCAGGGCGCTCAGACCCCCCGCCGAAGCATCCCGGGCCCCCGGGGCCGACACAGCGCGCTGAGCGGCCCGGCAGGCCCCAGCGGGATCCGGTCCGGCACGAACGGGAAGCCCGGCGGACAGGACGGCATACGAAGGGGGGCGGCCACCGTGCGGTGGCCGCCCCCCTTCATCGTGCGTGCGGTCAACTCCGTCGTGCGTACGGTCAGCCGAGCAGGCCGCCAATCACCTTGCCGCCGCCCGAGGAACCGCCGCTCCCCGACCCTCCGCCGGTGGAGCCGCCACCGCTGTCGGAGCCGCCGCCCGAGCCGTTGTCGGTCGAGCCGCCGCTGCCACTGGACGACGGACCTGAGCTGCCCGACGGGGCCTCCTGCCGCGCCGGCTCCGAGCCGCGCGGCGACTGCTGCTCCCCGCTGCCGCCCGAGCGCTCCGTACGGCGCGGCCGGTCCTCGGCGGTCCGGCCCGTCTCCCGGGCCGTCTCCTGCTCCGCCGTGGGCGCCGCCGACTTCTCCTTCGCGGGGGCGTCACCCCGGGTCGCGGACGGCGTCGGCTTCTCGTCATCGCCGGACCCGCTCGGGCCCGCCGTGCTGCGCTCGCTCTTCGGCTTGTCCTTCGGCAGCGGGGAGCCGGGCAGGTGGTTGGTCGGGTCCTGGTTCGGCCCCGGCACGGTGACCAGGTCCGTGGAGCGGACCGCCCCGCCGAGCGTCGATCCGATGAGCAGGGTCAGACCGACCACCACGGTCGCGACGACGGCACCCCGCCGCAGCACCCGGTGGCGCAGCTCCCACAGCTCGGAACGCGGCCCCAGCTTGCGCCACGCCTCGCTCGCGAGCCGCCCGTCGATCGAGTACACCGGAGCACCCGCGATGATCAGCGGCGACCAGGCGGCCAGATAGATGATGTCCGGCGCGTCGTACGCCGGGACGGTCTTCCAGCTGACGGTGAGGATCAGCGCGGCCGACAGCAGCGCGCCGACGACGGCCGCCACCCGCTGCCAGAGCCCGAGGACGGTGAGCACCCCGACGACGACCTGGAGGAAGGCGACCGTGAGCCCCGCCCCCACCGGGTGGGAGAGCGCGAAGTCCCGCAGCGGCTCGGCCAGCGCCCAGGGGTGCAGCGAGTTGAGCCACTTCACCATGGAGCCGCGCTCGCCGCCGTCGAAGTAGACGGGGTCGCAGAGCTTGCCCATGCCGGCGTAGATGGAGATGAAGCCGAGGAAGACCCGCAGCGGGAGCAGCACCACGCCCAGGTTCATCCGGCGGCCGGGGTAGTAGGCGTGCCGCACGGCGTCGGCGTTCTGTCGCCGCTCGCGGTCGTCGTCACCGACGATCTCGTCCAGCTCGTCCGGGGCGTCCCGGTCGTCGCCGTACCGCGCCTGGTCGTACGAGTCGTAGGCGCCGACCGCCTGGCGCATCGGGGGCAGCAGCGGTCTGCCGGGCGAGCCGGGGGGGACGACCGGTGTCGGACGCGTGTCGTCGGAGACGTCGACGCGGGGGATCACCTGGGTCGAGCCGGGGTCGTACCCCTCATGTTCGTACGGATCGCGGTCGTACGGATCGCGGTCGGCGGTGGTGTTCCGCACGGCCTGGAGCAGGCCGGTCGCGCCGACGTCCCCGGGCGCGGATCGGCCGCTCCAGACGACGGGCGCCCGGCGCCTCGCCACCCCGGCGCCCACGACGGGGACGCGGGCGGTGTCCGCGAAGGATCGTGCGGGGCGCGGGCTCTGTGCGAGCCGCACCCGGAAGCTGGCGTGGTTCACGATGACCTGCGCGGGGTCGCAGTCGACCTTGATCATGCTCAACGCAGGCTGATCATCGAACCCGGACCGGGGCGTTCTGGTGTCCACACTCATCTAACCGAGTGACATGGGGTTTGGACACTGCCGTGACGGGCCCGATCTGTCCGAGACCCGTCAAGGCTGGTGAGAGCCCCGAAAGAGTGGCCCGGGGCCGGGTCGGACACGCGGGGAGCGGTGTGGCGGGCCGTCATCGGCCCCGCCGCGTACCCGCCATCCGGTCCCGCTCCGTAACCCTTCGGGCGGGACCGTCCCCGGCGGCCGCCTGGCCCCCGGGGCGACCGCGTCAGGCGCGGCGCTTGGCCGCCTCGTACAGCACGATGCCCGCCGCGACACCGGCGTTCAGCGACTCGGCGCCGCCCGGCATCGGGATGCGGACCAGATAGTCGCAGGTCTCGCCGACGAGGCGGGAGAGTCCCTTGCCCTCGCTGCCGACCACGATCACGACCGGACCGCCGAGGGCCTCCAGGTCGCCGACCGTGTGCTCACCGTCGGCGGCGAGGCCGACGACGGTCACGCCCGCCTTCTGGTACGACTCCAGGGCCCGGGTCAGGTTGGTCGCGCGGGCCACCGGGGTCCGCGCCGCGGTGCCCGCGGAGGACTTCCACGCGCCCGCCGTCATCCCCGCCGCGCGGCGCTCCGGCACGACGACGCCGTGGCCGCCGAAGGCCGAGACGGAGCGGACGACCGCGCCCAGGTTGCGCGGGTCGGTCACGCCGTCGAGCGCGACGATCAGCGGGTCCTCGTTGTGGTCGGCGGCGCTGGCGGCGAGGTCCTCCGGGTGCGCGTACTCGTACGGCGGGACCTGGAGGACCAGGCCCTGGTGGTTGAGGCCGTTCGTCATCCGGTCCAGCTCGGCGCGGGGCGCCTCCATGATGTGGAGCTTGCCGCGGCCGGTGGCGAGCTGGAGGGCCTCACGGACCCGCTCGTCGTTGTCGATGTACTGCTGGACGTAGAGCATGGTGGCGGGCACGCCGTCGCGCAGCGCCTCGAAGACCGGGTTGCGGCCGACGACCATCTCGGACGAGCCCTTGCCGCCGCGGCGGGCGACGGGGCGGCGGCTCGCCTGCTTGGCCTTGGCGTTGGCGACGCGGTTCTTCACATGCCCCTTCCGCGCGGACGCGGGCGGGGTCGGGCCCTTCCCCTCAAGGGCGCGGCGTCGATTGCCACCGCTGCCCACCTGCGCGCCCTTCTTGTTGGACGTGCGGCGGTTCCTGCGCTGGCTGTTCCCGGCCATGACTGCTACCTGTTTCCTGCATCGTCGTATGCGTGTACGTAAGAAAGTGTGCCGCCCGGGGCGCCGGGCGGCACATTGTCGACTGCCTGGACTGTCCCTCAGCGCGGGCCGAGCGTCCAGCGCGGCCCCTCCGGACTGTCCTCGATGACCAGACCGGACTGCTGGAGCTGGTCGCGGATCGCGTCCGCGGTGGCCCAGTCCTTGCGCGCCCGGGCCGCCTCGCGCTGCTGGAGCACCAGGCGTACGAGCGTGTCGACCGCGCCGTGCAGATCCTCGCCGCCGTCGGTCTCACCCGCCCAGTGCGGGTCGAACGGGTCGAGGCCGAGTACCCCGAGCATCGCACGCACCTCGGCGAGGCGGGCGACGGCGCTCTCCTTGTCGTCGGCGGCCAGGGCGGAATTGCCCTGGCGGACCGTGGTGTGGATGACGGCGAGGGCCTGCGGGACGCCGAGGTCGTCGTCCATGGCCTCGGCGAAGGCGAGCGGCACCTCGGCGGCCGGCTCGACCGGGCCTCCGGCCTTCTCGCAGACGCGCTGCATGAAGCCCACGATCCGGGAGAACGCGGATTCGGCCTCGCGCAGCGCCTCCTCGCTGTACTCGATCATGGAGCGGTAGTGGGGAGTGCCCAGGTAGTAGCGGAGGACGATGGGCTTCCAGTTCTTCAGCATCTCCGAGACGAGCACGGAGTTGCCGAGCGACTTGGACATCTTCTCGCCGCTCATGGTGACCCAGGCGTTGTGCACCCAGTACCGCGCGAAGTCGTCGCCGTACGCCTTGGCCTGCGCGATCTCGTTCTCGTGGTGCGGGAAGATCAGGTCGAGTCCGCCGCCGTGCACGTCGAAGGCGGGGCCCAGGTACTTGTGCGCCATGGCGGAGCACTCCAGGTGCCAGCCGGGCCGGCCGCGGCCCCAGGGCGTCTCCCAGCTGGGCTCGTCGGCCTTGGCGGCCTTCCACATCGCGAAGTCGCGCGGGTCCCGCTTGCCGGTCTCGCCCTCGCCGGACGGCTGGCGGAGGTCGTCGATGTCCTGGTTGGACAGCTCCAGATAGCCCGGGAAGGAGCGCACGTCGAAGTAGACATTGCCTTCGGCGGCGTAGGCGTGACCGCGCTCGATGAGGCCGCGCATCATCTCGACCATCTCGGTGATGTGGCCGGTGGCGCGCGGTTCATAGCTGGGCGGGAGGCAGCCGAGGGCGTCGTAGCCGGTGTTGAAGGCGCGCTCGTTCTCGTAGCCGATCGACCACCAGGGACGGTTCTGGTCCGCCGACTTCCGGATGATCTTGTCGTCGATGTCGGTCACATTGCGCACGAACGTCACGTCGTAGCCGCGGTACTCGAACCAGCGGCGCATGATGTCGAAATTCAGTCCGGACCTGATGTGCCCGATGTGCGGTGCGGCCTGCACGGTCGCGCCACAGAGGTAGATCGAGACACAGCCCGGCACGAGCGGGATGAAATCACGGATCTGCCGGGCGCTGGTGTCGTACAGGCGAATAGTCACGCAACAAGGGTAGTGGGCATACGGCAGTGCCCCGCGACCCTTGCGGGCCGCGGGGGCAACTTTGTGATGTCGTACGAGGCCGGGCCGGCTGTACGGCTGTATGGATCGTGGACGCCCCACTGTACGAGCGGCGCCCCGCCCGGCCGCGGGCACCCCTCCCGGCCTCCCGCGGGCCGGTGAACGACCCCTGAGCCGTCCCCGGTCCGCGGCTCAGATGCGACCGACGACCTTGCGCGGGGTGATCCGGACGACCACCCGCGGGTCGTCCTGATCGGCGGTCGGGTTGAACTCGGCATACCTCTTGCCGACGTACTTCACCGCCAGCTCGTCGATGAGTTCCTGGCCGCCCTCGGTGGTCAGCTCGGCGGTGCCGCGGATCTCCGCGTAGGTGTACGGGGCGTCCGCGGGCTGCACCACGACGGTCACCCGGGGGTCGCGGCGCAGGTTCTTCTCCTTGCGGCGGCCGATCGTGGTCGAGATCAACACGTCGTCACCGTCCCGCTTCACCCAGACCGGCGACACCTGGGGGCTGCCGTCCGGCTGGATGGTCGCGATGTGCACGAAGACAGGGGAGTCGAGGAGTGCCTTGAGCTCGTCCGAGAGTGTCGCGGTCATGGCTACAGCCCTTCTGGTGGTGTGCGGAGCGGTGGCTGATCGTGGAGTGATCGCCATACGCGTACCCGCGGTGTGCAGCGCGCCACACCCACCGGATATTTCCGCGGGGGGGGCATCTTCCGCCGGGAGGGGCTACCCCGGGCCCGGGGCCATCTCCGCCGAGGGGGACCCCGACCGGAAGCCCTCACGGCATCCGGGTCGGGTGCCGCCGCTTATCCCTCTTGTCCCTCGGCTTGTCCCTCCGTGCGTCCCTCCGCACGGAACACCAGCGCCGTGGCGATGGCCGCGAGTCCCTCCGCCCGGCCGGTGAGGCCCAGGCCGTCGGTGGTCGTGCCGGAGACCGAGACCGGGGCGCCGATCGCCGCGCTCAGCGTCTTCCGCGCCTCGTCCCGACGCCGTCCGATCTTCGGCCGGACACCGATCACCTGGATGGCGACATTGCCGATCTCGAAACCCTCGGCCCGGACGATCCGCGCGGCCTCCGTGAGGAGGGTGACGCCGGAAGCGCCGGACCACTCGGGCCGGTCGGTGCCGAAGTGGGCGCCGAGGTCGCCGACGCCCGCGGCGGAGAAGAGGGCGTCACAGGCGGCGTGCGCGGCCACATCGCCGTCGGAGTGCCCGGCGAGACCGTCCTCGCCCTCCCAGAGGAGCCCGGCGCACCACAGCTCCCGGCCCGGTTCGAAGGCGTGCACATCGGTCCCGATGCCAACCAGCGGGACGGTCGGGCGGCTGCTAGAAGCCATCGTTGGCCCTCCTGCGGGCGAGTACCGCTTCGGCGAGTACGAGATCGAGTGGACGGGTCACCTTGAACGCCTCCTCGTGCCCCGGCACGACGACGACGCGCTGCCCGAGCCGCTCGACCAGGCCCGCGCAGTCGGTCGCGTCCTCGCCCTGCGCCTCGACGGCGCCGTGCGCGCGCACGAGGGTGTCACGGTCGAAGCCCTGCGGGGTCTGTACGGCGCGGAGGCGGGCCCGCTCGGGCGTGGCGACGACCGGCTCCGGCTCGCCCCGCTCCCCCGGCACGACCTCCTTGACGGTGTCCGCCAGCGGCAGCGCGGGCACGACGGCCGGCGCACCGTCCCGGACCGCCTCGATGACGCTGTCGACGGTGTCGACGGGCACGAGCGGGCGGGCGGCGTCGTGGACGAGGACGATCGTGATGTCGTCGGGGAGTGCGTCCAGTCCGCGCCGTACGGACTCCTGACGGGTCTCACCCCCGGGCACGACGACGACATCGGTGCGGTCGGGCAGGGCGACTTCGGTGAGCAGGTTCCGCACGGCGGCCGTGGCCGCTTCCTCGGGGGGCGCGACGACCACGACGAGGGAGACCGCACGGGAGGCGGCCATGGCGCGTACGGCGTGCACCAGCATGGGTGTGCCGTTGAGCGCCCGGAGCGCCTTGGGGGCGCCGGGGCCCAGGCGGACCCCCCGGCCGGCGGCCGGGATCACCGCGGCGGTACGGGGCGGAAGCGGTTCGTCTGACATCGGTTGCACTCCGGCAGGTTTGTTTCCTCGGCCGACATGGGTATGGCCACAGCGTGCCGGGCGCGACGCCTTGACGGACCCTTCCGTGACCACTGGTCTGCGCCAGCCGTCCGGGCCCGGCACACCACAGCGGACAGCTGCCGCTGTGGGTGGGACCGTGGCAGGCGCGACCGCTGTGCATGGGACAGCCGCATACGGGTACAGGTGCATACGGAAAACAGGTGCATACAGGTACTGCCAGGCAGGACCAGACACGCCTTGGTACAGAAGTGTCGCGTCAGGAATGTCGCAGCATGAAGTGTCGCAGTCGGACATGCCGCAGCGCCCGGCGACAGACCGTGATCAATGGTGATCATGACATGTCAGCGGGCACCGCAGCAGTTCTGATGGTCCGAGGTTGATGATCCGGAGCTGATTTCCAGGGGCTGGCCCCCGAACATTCGGGCTGACCCCGAATATCCCCGGATGCTCATCCAGCCGTGGATGTCCAGATGACTGGATCTCCAGGCGACCTCGGATATCCAGGTGTCAGGACGCGAGGACCTCGTCAAGCAGGGCTTCGGCCTTGTCTTCGTTGGTGTTCTCCGCGAGGGCCAGCTCGCTCACCAGGATCTGGCGGGCCTTGGCGAGCATCCGCTTCTCACCCGCGGAAAGACCGCGCTCGCGCTCACGACGCCACAGGTCGCGCACTACTTCGGCGACCTTGATGACATCGCCGGAGGCGAGCTTCTCCAGATTTGCCTTGTAGCGACGGGACCAGTTCGTCGGCTCTTCGGCATACGGTGCGCGCAGCACCTCGAAGACCCGGTCGAGCCCGTCCTGACCAACCACATCGCGTACGCCGACGAACTCCGCATTGTCCGCGGGCACGCGAACCGTCAGGTCGCCCTGGGCGACCTTGAGCACCAAGTAGGTCTTGTCCACGCCTTTGATCTGGCGAGTTTCGATGGCCTCGATCAGCGCGGCCCCGTGATGGGGATAGACCACGGTGTCGCCAACCTTGAACGTCATGTGACAGGTACCCCTTCCGTGGCTATCCAGGGTAACACGGATACAGCTTCTACTGAATGGCGTTTTCGCAGGTCAGGGCATATCTCGGGGCTTGACAACAGCGCCAGGATCGTGCTGCGAACGACTTCCGGAAGGAGGTATTCGCAGGTGGGAGCCGTTGCACAGGGGCCCGCAAACACGGCCGCCCACCGGGGCGGAGGGCCCTGGAGCGTGGATAAACGTCCCGATTTGCCGGGTTCTCGGTGCGAACTCCCCCTACTCCGTTCGGGTGTCGGTCACCCGTTCGGCCGGATGTGGCGGAGAATCCGAAATTGATCAACGAAGACAAGCCGAAGGTATGCCCAGGGTATTCGGAAGGAAATACGGGTCCGGCACCGTGACCACCGAGCGGGACCCCGGCCGGGACCGTACCGGGAATTGATCACCACGGATATCCGAACGGTGCGTGAAACACCGCGTCCGAAACTTCGGTGGGGCGGCCACACGAGCGGTACGGAACGCTCACGGAAGTCGCCGGGGTCGCGTCTTCGGCCCGCCTCCGCCACGCCTACGCCACGCCTCCGCCGCAAAGGGGCGGGTCGGGTGCGGGGCGAGAGCGGTGGCTCTGTAATCTGACGGCGAACTGACGTGATCCAGACGTATCGCGAACTAGCGCGGTCCCGCCAGGCATTACGCCGGTTCGTACGCCCCGTCAACCGTCAGTTCCGTACGTGCAAGGAGATGCCGCCGCCGTGAGCCTCCCCCAAACTCCGTCCGGGAGCGCCCCCCGCCTGCGCCGCGGCGCCCTCGCCGTGACCGCCGTGGCGCTGTCGCTCACCGCGCTCACCGCCTGCGGCGCGGGCAACAACGCGCAGACGCTCGGCATCAAGCCGGACACCGCGGAGGCGACGGTCGACACGATCAGTGTCCAGAACGCCAACGTGATCACCCAGCCGAAGGCGTCCACCGAGGGTCCCGCGGTGATCTCCGCGACGATCTTCAACGCGGGCCGCAAGGCGCAGACGATCGACGCGATCAGCCTGACGGGCGACGCGGGCTCGGTGAAGCTGACCCCGGCCGAGGGCACCGGCCCGATCACCGTCCCGGCCGAGGGCTCGGTCGTCATCGGTGGCAAGGGCAACGCGTCCGCCGTGGTCGAGAACGGCCTGGCGCTGACGAAGAACATCGGCGGCGTGCAGAAGACGGTCTTCCGCTTCAGCGAGACCGGCGAAGTGAAGCTCAACGCCTTCGTGGTGCCCGCGACCGAGTACTTCAAGGGCTTCGGCCCCAGCTCGCTCCCGAAGCCGCCCGCCGCCCCTTCGGGGTCGCCGTCCGGCGAGCCGTCGGAGTCGGCGAGCGGTCAGCCCGGCACCGAAGGCGAGCAGGGCACGGAGCAGGGCACGGAGGGTGAGCCGGGCGACGGCACGTCGTCCGAGCCGGGCACGCCGGCCTCGGAGTCCGCCGACTCCACGGGCTGACCCCCGCACCGCCGTACACACGCACCGAAGCGGGGCGCCCCACCGGAGATCCGGTGGGGCGCCCCGCTTCCGTCTGCCGGCTCCACCGGCCCCGTGAGCGCTGTCCCGGGACGGCGGCACCCGCCGCTCCCCGAGGCCCCGCGGAGCGGCCCGGGCCGGCCTACGGCTCGAACTTGTAGCCCAGGCCCCGGACCGTCACCAGATAGCGCGGGGCGCCCGGATCCGGCTCGATCTTGGCGCGCAGCCGCTTGACGTGGACGTCGAGGGTCTTGGTGTCACCCACGTAGTCCGCGCCCCAGACGCGGTCGATGAGTTGCATCCGGGTCAGCACCCGGCCCGCGTTGCGCAGCAACATCTCCAGCAGGTCGAACTCCTTCAGCGGGAGGTCGACCTTGCCCCCGGAGACGGTGACGACGTGCCGGTCCACGTCCATCCGGACCGGACCCGCCTCCAGGGCCGCCGGAGTGACCTCCTCCGGCTCCCCGCGGCGGCGCAGCACCGCGCGGATGCGGGCGACCAGCTCCCGCGAGGAGAACGGCTTGGTGACGTAGTCATCGGCTCCTATTTCGAGACCGACCACCTTGTCGATCTCACTGTCCTTGGCGGTCACCATGATCACTGGGACGTTGGACCGGCCGCGAAGCTGACGGCAGACCTCGGTGCCGGGGAGACCTGGCAGCATCAGGTCGAGGAGGACGAGGTCGGCGCCGTTGCGCTCGAACTCGTCGAGTCCCTCGGGGCCGGTGGTCGCGACGGCGACCTCGAAACCCTCCTTGCGGAGCATGTAGGACAGGGCGTCGCTGAAGGATTCCTCATCCTCGACGACGAGCACTCGGGTCACGGAAGGACCTCCGGGGCAGGGATGTCGGTGTGCGGATCGTTGGCATGGGGCCGGTCACCGGTCGCGGCGGAGCGGCCGGCGGCGGAGTCGTCGTGGTTCGACGCGGAGCCGTGGGTCCCGTGATCTGTGGGGGGTCCGTGGTCCGTCGTGCGGTGGGGGCCGTGCTCTGTGGCGTGGCGGAATCCATGGTCCGTGGGAGCACCATGGTCCCGGTGGTCACCGTGGTCCATGGGGGAAGCGTGATCCTTGAGGGAAGCGTGGTCCACCGTGTTGCGGATTCTGGCGCGGTCCCTTATGGCGCCCGCCTCGGGGAGCCGCAGGGTGAAGGTGGAGCCCTGTCCCTCGGAGCTCCACACCGTGACCTCCCCGCCGTGCGAGGCGGCCACGTGCTTGACGATCGCCAGCCCGAGGCCGGTGCCTCCGGTGGCGCGGGAGCGGGCGGGGTCGACGCGGTAGAACCGCTCGAAGATCCGCTCGCGGTCCCGCTCGGAGATGCCGATGCCCTGGTCGGTGACGGCTATCTCGATGAACACCCCGGAGCTGCCGCCCTGGAAGGCCCCCGGCGCCGGGACCCGGCGCGCGGAGATGCCGACGCGGGTGCGGGCCGGGGAGTAGTTGACGGCGTTCTCCACCAGATTGCCGAGGGCCGCGGCGAGCTTGCCGCGGTTGCCCCAGATGTGCAGGTCGGCGGTGCCTCCGCTGACCACGGTGATCTGTTTGGTGGAGGCCGGGTGCCGGGACCGGTCGATGGCCTCGGCGACCAGCTCGTCGACCCGGACCGGCTCGGCGTCGTCCAGCGGGTCGTCGTTCTGCACCCGCGAGAGATCGATCAGTTCCTGTACGAGGTTGGTGAGCCGGGTCGCCTCGATCTGCATCCGGCCGGCGAAGCGGGAGACCGCCTCGGGGTCGTCCGAGGCGTCCATGACCGCCTCGGAGAGCAGGGAGAGCGCGCCCACCGGGGTCTTCAGCTCATGGCTGACGTTGGCGACGAAGTCGCGTCGGACGGCCTCGATGCGGCGGGCCTCGGTGAGGTCCTCGACCAGGAGGAGGACGAGGCGGGAGCCGAGCGGGGCGACGCGGGCGGAGACGGCGAGCGCCTCGCCGCGGCCCGCCCGGCGGGGGAGATCCAGTTCGACCTGACGTATCTCTCCGTCCCGGCGGGTGTCCCGAGCCATTTGCAGCATCGGCTCGACCGTCAGTTTTCCGCCACGGACCAGCCCGAGGGCGTAGGCCGCGGAGCTGGCCTTGACGACGGAGTCGCTCTCGTCGAGGACGACCGCGGAGGAGCGGAGCACGGAGAGCACCGTATCCACTCCGGGGGGCAGTACAGCGTCGGTATGCAGCGAGGTACGGGTGGGTCGGCGCTGTTCCCGCTCGCTCCAGCGGAACGCCAGCATGGCGATGACGCCGGTCAGGAGACCGCCGAGCGCCGCCAGTGCGGCCACCGCCGCGTTCACGTCCATGGTTCCAGGTTATGCGTGGTCACGGACATGCTCACAGCCAATCGGGTGGCACCTCGAACAGTCGTCGCCCAGAGTTCACCGGGGTGACGGAGTGGGTTCATTTGGCCGGGAGGCCCCGGACGCGTTCCGGACTCACCGTGGGAGCGTGGGGGCCGGAGCCACATTCGGACCTCTGTTCATATTAGGAAAGGGAACTCGATGCGGGACGCGTACCACGAGGAACTGGACTCCATCGGCGAGGACCTGGTCGAGATGGCCCGACTCGTCGGATCCGCGATCGGGCGCGCCACCACGGCCATGCTCGACGCCGATCTGAAGCTGGCCGAAAATGTTATTGCCGCAGATCAGAAGGTCGATGATCTTCAGCACGATCTGGAGGCGCGGGCCATCGCCCTGCTCGCCCGCCAGCAGCCCGTCGCCACGGATCTGCGGATCGTGGTGACCTCCCTGCGGATGAGCGCCGACCTGGAGCGCTCGGGCGACCTGGCCCAGCACGTGGCGAAGCTCGCCCGGCTGCGCTTCCCCGACGCGACGGTCCCGCAGGACCTCCAGGCGACGATCCTGGAGATGGGCCAGCTCGCGCAGCGCCTGATGGCGAAGGCCGCCGAGGTCATCGTCACCAAGGACGTCGATCTGGCGCTCCAGCTGGAGACGGACGACGACGAGATGGATCTGCTGCACCGCCATCTCTTCCAGCACCTGATGGACGACCGCTGGAAGCACGGCATCGAGACGGCGGTGGACGTGACGCTGCTGGGCCGCTACTACGAGCGGTTCGCGGACCACGCGGTGTCGGTGGCGAAGCGGGTGGTCTACCTGGTGACGGGCGAGCACGCGGACGAGCTGCAGCCGATGACACCGGTGGAGGGCGCGTAGGGAGCTGATGGGCGGCGGGTGTGCCTCCACGCGCTGTTGATGCGCCCGCCGCGCCGGGCATGAGATGGCCAGCGGCGATCCGCCCCGGGCGCCGTGCCGCACCGCTGAGCGAGCGCCCCGTACGACTCGTACGCCCCAGCACGACTCGTACACCTCGTACCTTTCGTACGCCCCGTACGTCCGGTACGCCGCCTGCCCTGTACGTCTGTACGTCCCAGAGGAGGAACCCATGGCCGATTCCCCCAGGACAGACCCCGCGCGGGAGCACCCGGTGGAGGTGGTGCTCCCGCCCGTTCCCGGCGCGTGCGGCTGCGGCTCGGGCTGCGGCTGCGGCTGCCAGTCCGGCGGACCGTGCCAGTGCGGCGGCTGCTGCGGCTGACACACGCACGGGCCCCCGGCCGTCCCGTACGGCAGCCCGGTCCCGTACCGACGTATGGGCCCCGTCCGAACGCCGGACGGGGCCCATACGTACGAGGATCGACTACTTCTTGCCCTGGTTCTTCACGGCCTCGATCGCCGCGGCGGCGGCGTCCGGGTCGAGGTAGGTGCCGCCCGGCTTGACCGGGGTGAAGTCGGCGTTCAGCTCGTACACCAGCGGGATGCCGGTCGGGATGTTCAGGCTCGCGATGGCCTCGTCGGAGACGCCGTCGAGGTGCTTGACCAGTCCGCGCAGCGAGTTGCCGTGCGCGGCGACGAGGACCGTGCGGCCCGCGAGGAGGTCCGGGACGATGCCGTCGTACCAGTACGGCAGCATCCGGTCGACGACGTCCTTCAGGCACTCGGTGCGGGGACGCAGCTCCGGCGGGATCGTCGCGTAGCGCGGGTCGTCGCTCTGCGAGAACTCGGTGCCGTCCGCCAGCGGCGGGGGCGGGGTGTCGTAGGAACGGCGCCAGAGCATGAACTGCTCCTCGCCGAACTCGGCCAGCGTCTGGGCCTTGTCCTTGCCCTGGAGGGCGCCGTAGTGGCGCTCGTTCAGCCGCCAGGAGCGGTGCACGGGGATCCAGTGGCGGTCCGCGGCCTCCAGCGAGAGCTGGGCGGTGCGGATGGCGCGCTTCTGGAGCGAGGTGTGCAGTACGTCGGGGAGCAGGCCGGCGTCCTTGAGCAGCTCACCGCCGCGGACCGCCTCCTTCTCGCCCTTCTCCGTGAGGTTGACGTCCACCCAGCCGGTGAACAGGTTCTTCGCGTTCCATTCGCTCTCGCCGTGGCGGAGGAGGATCAGCTTGTACGGTGCGTCGGCCATGTGTCCGAGCCTAATGGACGCGCGCACTCTCCTCGATTGACGGTCCGTGTCAACCCACTGGCGCCCGGCACCCGGCCGTATGTAAGTTCCCCGTACCTATTGAGCCTCTTACCGAGGCGTCTGTTCAGTCATTGAGGGTCCTGGGGGGACATATGCCCGTAGCCGGTCTGCGACGCGCCGTGAGGGAGACCGTCTCGGGACTGCCGCCGGCGTTCTGGTGGCTCTGGACCAGCACCCTCGTCAACCGGCTCGGGGCCTTCGTCTCCACCTTCCTCGTGCTCTACCTCACCGCCGAACGGGGCTACTCGGCCGCGTACGCCGGGCTGGTGGTCTCGCTCTACGGGCTCGGCGGCGTGGTCTCCTCCCTCGGCGGCGGGGTGATGGCCGACCGGCTCGGGCGGCGGCCCACCCTGCTGATCGCCCAGGGCTCGACGGCGGTCTCGGTCGCGGTGCTCGGCTTCGTCCAGCACCCGGTGGCCATCGCCGCCGTGGCGTGTCTGGTGGGCATGGCGACCAACGCCTCCCGCCCCGCCGTCCAGGCGATGATGGCGGACATCGTCCGGCCCGAGGACCGGATACGGGCCTTCTCCCTCAACTACTGGGCGATCAACCTCGGCTTCGCGATCTCGTCGGCGGCGGCCGGCTTCATCGCCGCGTACAGCTATCTCGCGCTCTTCCTGATCGAAGGCGCCATGACACTGGCGTGCGCGATCGTCATCTTCGTGAAGCTGCCGGAGTCCCGCCCGGAGCGGACGGCGGCGGTGGACACGGCCGAGGCCGAGGTCAGCCTGTGGACCGTGCTGCGGGACGGACGGTTCATGAGCATGGTGGTCCTGGCGTTCGTGATCGCGCTGATCTTTATGCAGGGGATGGTCGGACTGCCCCTGGGGATGGGCGCGGACGGCTATTCGTCGTCCGACTACGGACTGGTGATGGCGGTCAACGGGGTACTGATCGTGACGCTTCAGATCCCGGTGACCCGATTCATCGAACACCGCGACCCACGACGGCTGTTGATCGTCTCCGCGCTGCTCGCGGGGTACGGATTCGGGCTGACCGCCTTCGCCGGTTCGCTCGGGCTGTACGTACTGACGGTGGTGGTGTGGACGCTGGCCGAGATCGTCAACGCGCCGACGCAGACGGGCCTGGTCGTCCGGCTCTCCCCGGTGCACGGACGCGGACGCTACCAGGGCATGTACACCCTGACCTGGTCGGTGGCGACCCTGCTCGCGCCCCTGGTGGCCGGGTTCATCATCGACGGGTACGGGGCCGAGTGGCTGTGGGCGCTCTGCGCGGTGCTGGGGACGGCGGCGGGCGCCGGGTACTGGGCGCTGATGCGGAACCTGCCGGAGGCGGGCGGGGCGGCGGGCTCGGAGCCGGTGGCGGGCGCGGGGGCGCCTGCGGTGACAGTGGCGGGGGCGGGGTCGCTTGCGGAGTCGGTCGAGGGGGCGGGCGCGGGGGTGCTCGCGGGCCCGGTGGCTGATGCGGTGCCGCGCCCGGAGTTGCTCAAGGGCGCGGAGTCGCGGGAGGACGCGGCGCGTTGACCGTACGGGGGCTACGGGGGCTACGGGGCTACGGGGCTACGGGGCCACGGAGGGCCCGGGTCGCGGCATCACCCAGCCGCCGTCCACCTCTTTGCGGAGTTTCGCGGCCCTCCCGTCCCAGCTGAACCCCTGGTCCGGGTCGAGCGGGTAGGTGCGCAGATCACCTCCGGCGTCGAGACGGGTGGTGCCGGTCCGTCCCTCGTGGGTCCAGTCGAACCGCACCCGCCACGCGCAGTCGCAGCGCTCGGCCCGCACCCCGAGCAGGAAGTGATCGGGGTCGTCCGGGGTGACGCGGTACGGGAACGGAGGCGTCCGCAGGCCCTCGGCGTTCGGTACGGGAACGGGATCGACCCGCGCCCGTCCCGGGTCGAGACGCGCCTCGAACACCCGCTGTGGCTCGCCGCCTCCGCACCCGGTGTCGGGGAAGATCCAGGCGGTACCGGCGGACCGCCGCCGCTCCGTCATCTCCAAGGTCATGGCGGTGACCAGGACCGGAGTCGTGCTCTTCGTACTGAGGGTGAACCTCAGATTCGCGGTGTTGGGGTGCGAGCCGAGGGACCGCAGCGGCTCGTACAACGGGTTCGGGTCGCTCCAGTCGTCAGGACCGCCGTCGGGCCACGCCTCGACCAGCCGGGGCTCGACCGCGGACGCCGCCCCGGGCAGTCGCCAGGGCGTGCACCGCTCCACATCGGCGGCCCGATCCGCGGTGGCCTGGAGGGGGCTCCCCGGTGGTTCGTCCAGGACGGTCCGCCAGAGCGCGCCCACGCCGGTCCTGGCGGCGTCCACGGGCAGGGCGGCCAGCGAAGTGGCGAGTGCCGTGAGGAACGCCGCGAGGAGGTACCGCACCCGGGCCCGGCGCCGCCGTGTCGCCGCCGAGACGTCCGGACCGGGCGCGGCCGACCCCACGCCGCCGCCCTCGGGTGCGGAGCGGCGCGTCGCCGCCGTACGGAACCACTGCCTACCGGTCACATCGGCGGACGCTAACCGGTGGTGGTCCGACGCGGTGTGCATTCACCGGCATTTCATGCTCTGGAGCGACATCTAGATCGATGTCCGGAGCGGCGGTCCGGACACCGATCTCACAACTCGGCCAGCGCGGTGGCCCGTTCCGGCGTCGGACCCCCCGGCCGCGCACCGGGTCCGGGGTGTGGGAAGCCCCTTACCGGCGCACATACGCCCGGCTACGATCACCGCGTGTTCGAATCCCTGCGCAGACGCCCACGCGACGTCCGGATCGCCGTGGCCATAGCCGTGATCGCGATAGTGCCGTTCCTCCTGCCGGCCGTCTTCGAATCGAAGAAGATCGTCAACGGCGAGCTGATGGAGTACAGCTACTTCAATCTGACCGCGTTCGGCGGCGGAATCATCGCGCTCATCCACGCGGTGAAGACGTTCTTCGCCGCCCGGATCAACGCCGAGCTGACGACGAAGGTGAAGGCCCTGCTGGCCGTCCTGGTCGTGGTCAGCCTCTTCCAAATCGTGCGCGGCAGCGGCGTGGTGGAACAGACGACCGAGTGCGAGGCGTCGTACAGCTTCGATCTCTGCCGACCGGAGTAGGGCTCGGGCAACCTCTCGCGCGCCGCCCTGGAGCGGGTCCGCGCCACCCGTACCACCGGCCGGCCCACCGGGTCCTACTCGCTTCCCACTTCCTCATTCCTGTTCCGGCACCATCCGCTCGCCCTTCCTGGAGCGTTCGCTCTCGCGCGGGGGCGTGGTCGCCGTCACGCGGGTGCCCGGGTGGGTCAGGGCGCAGGCGAAGGACACCACCAGGGCGATGGCCATTCCGTAGAACACCCACTGGTTCGCCTCGGCGAAGTCCATCCGGACCGCGTCGCCCGCCTCCCGGAGGGCCGTGGCCACCGGGCCGTCGCCCGTCGGACGGTGGCCGCCGCCGTGGGCCGCGACCGCCTGGGAGACACCGCGGGCCGCGTCGTCCGCCGCGCCCGGGGGGACGCCGCGGGACTCCAGCGTCGCGGCGACCTTGTCGACGGTGACATGGCTGAGCACGGTGCCGAAGACCGCCAGGCCGACCGCGGCGGCGTAGTTGCGGACGGTCTGGGTGATGCCGGTGACCTCGCCGTACGACGCGTCGATCGCGCGGTTGACCGAGTCCGTCGAGGCGGGGGCCAGCACGAAGCCGATGCCCGCGCCCGCGAGGACCACGTACGGCCACTGCGCGCCGACCGACAGATCCGTCATCTTCCAGGCCCACAGCGCGAATCCGGCCGCGCCCAGCGCCGAGCCGAGCACCATGGGGAAGCGCGCGCCGCGTCCGTCCAGGAGGCGGCCGCCGATCTGGGAGGCGACGACGAAGCCGAGGAAGAAGTAGAGGAGGTAGAGCGCGGCCTCGTTGGGCGTCTTGCCCAGGGAGACCTGTGCGTACACGGAGGCGAAGAAGAACAGGGGTACGAAGGCCAGCATCGCGAAGAACAGCACCGCGTTGTCGACGAAGAAGGCCCGGTCGCGGAAGACCCGCAGATTGATCAGGGGGTGTTCCGGATAGCGGAGTTCGTACGCGCAGAACGCCACCAGAAGGGCGAAGCCGCCGATGATGCAGGACCAGGTCGCGGCGGAGCCCCAGCCCCACTCCGCCGCCTGCTGGAGGCCCAGCACGCTCAGGCCCATGCCCGCCGCCACCAAGACCGCGCCGGGCAGGTCGAGGCGTTCCCTCCGTACGACGTTGGGAATGCGGGCCAGCAGGGTGAGCACGATCGCGATCAGCGCGACCGGCACATTGACCCAGAAGATCGCCCGCCAGGTCCAGGCCGTCAGCCAGCCGCCCAGCAGGGGGCCGATCGCGGTCAGGCCGCCGGCGACCCCGAAGAAGAGGGCGAGCGCCCGGCCGCGCCGTTCCACCGGGAAGACGGCGACGACGACCGCGAGCGCGGCGGGGAAGAGGAGGGCGGCGCCCACGCCCTGGACCGCCCGGAAGATGATCATCCAGGTCTGGGCGAAACCGGTGGCGGGGACGCAGCCGCAGAGCACCGACGCGGTGACGAAGATGAGCGTGCCGGCCAGCATCACGCGGCGATGGCCGTGGATGTCCGCCAGCCGGCCGCCGAGGGCGAAGGTCGCGGCGAGCGCGAGCAGATAGGCGTTGACCACCCAGCGCAGCCCGGAGGAGGAGAGGTTCAGTTCGTCACTGATGTCGGGGGCGGCGACGGCGACGATCGTCTGGTCGATGAAGGTCATCGAGACCGCGAACATCATCGCGGCGAGCGCCAGGCCCTGGTTCGGTGATGCGGCGGAGGTTGGTGTTGGTGAGGGGGTCGAGCCCGAGGCGGGAGGAGGGGGTGGGTCGGAGGAGCCCGTGTTGCCGGCCGTGCCGGAGCCACCCGTAGCCGGGGCACCGCCAGCCGCGCCGGGGTCAGCGCCGTCCGAAATGTCGCTCATGTCGGAATTCTTGCCCGGGTCGGGACCGCCCGCACACCCGGAATCGCGCGGCGGGCGGTCTCAGCGGGGAAAGGAGGATCAGCCGCCGGTCAGATTCGTGAAGGCGTCCAGATTCCGGGTGGACTCGCCCCGCGACACCCGCCAGGCGTACTCCTTGCGGATGGCGCTCGCGAATCCCATTTCGAGCAGTGTGTTGAACGCGCCGTCCGACGCCTCCAGCACCGACCCCAGCACCCGGTCCAGCTCCTCCGGATTGATCACGGAGAGCGGGAGCCTGCCGGTCAGATAGATGTCGCCGAGGGGGTCGATCGCGTACCCCACCCCGTACAGCCGCAGATTCCGCTCCAGCAGCCAGCGGTGCACCGCCGCGTCGTTCTCATCGGGGTGGCGGACGACGAACGCGTTCACGGAGAGGGAGTGTCTGCCGATGCGCAGGGAACAGGTCGTGGACAGCTTCCGGGTCCCCGGGAGGGTCACCACGTACGCGCCGGGCTCCGGGCTCTCCCAGGCCAGCTCGGCGTCGCCGAGGGCCTTCTCGATGACCGCCGCGTACCGTCGTACGTCGTCGTCAGACATGGTGCGAGCGTACCCGCCGA
This sequence comes from Streptomyces sp. NPDC020965, assembly GCF_044333555.1. Taxonomy (NCBI): domain Bacteria; kingdom Bacillati; phylum Actinomycetota; class Actinomycetes; order Kitasatosporales; family Streptomycetaceae; genus Streptomyces; species Streptomyces sp. NPDC020965. The sequence goes on along the minus strand of NZ_JBIRRE010000012.1, from coordinate 111,303 downwards.
CGGTGTTCGTACATCGCCGCCGTGTAGACGTCCGCCGTCGCCGACGCCGCGGTGCCCCAACCGAAGGATTCGGCGTGGCGCGCCGCCTCGGCACCCATCCGGGCGGCCAGCGGCTCGTCCGTCAGCAGTCGGTGCAGGGCGTGGGCGTAGTCGCCGGGGTCGTGGCCGTCCACCAGGATGCCGGTGTGGCCGTCGCGCACCGCGACCGGCAGTCCGCCGACCCGCGCCGCCACCACCGGGGTGCCGGCCGCCTGCGCCTCGATCGCGACCAGGCCGAACGATTCGCTGTACGAGGGCATCACGAGCGCCGACGCCGCGCGGAACCAGTCCGCGAGCGCCTCCTGACCGACCGGCGGATGGAAGTGGACGAGATCCGCGATACCGAGCCGACAGGCCAGCTTCTGGAGGCCCTCGGGCTTGGCGAGACCGCTGCCGCTCGGGCCGCCGACGACCGGGACATGGAGCCGGGAGCGGAGCTCGGGATCGCGCTCGACCAGCCGGGCGACCGCGCGCAGCAGGATGTCGGGGGCCTTCAGGGGCTGGATGCGGCCCGCGAAGAGGGGGACGAAGGCGTCCTGCGGCAGGCCGAGCCGCGCCCGGGCGGCGCGCCGGCCGTCGGCCGGGCGGAAACGGTCCAGATTCACGCCGGGGTGCACGATCGCGACCTTCGCGGGATCTGCGTCGTAGAAGCGGATCAGTTCGTCCGCCTCGCCCGCCGTATTGGCGATCAACCGGTCCGCCGCGTTCACTATCTGGGTCTCGCCGATGACCCGGGAGGCGGGTTCGGGGGTGTCGTCGTCGGCGAGCGCGGCGTTCTTGACCTTGGCCATGGTGTGCATGGCGTGGACGAGCGGCACGCCCCAGCGCTCGGCGGCGAGCCAGCCGACATGGCCGGAGAGCCAGTAGTGCGAGTGGACGAGGTCGTAGTGGCCCGGGCGCTGTCGGGCCCAGGCCCGCATCACGCCGTGGGTGAAGGCGCAGAGCTGGCCGGGGAGGTCTTCCTTGGCGAGGCCCTCGTAGGGGCCCGCGTCGACGTGCCGGACGAGGACTCCGGGCGCGAGTTCGACCGACGGGGGCAGGCCGCCCGCGGTCGCCCGGGTGAAGATCTCGACCTCGATGTTGAGGGTGGCGAGACGTTTCGCCAACTCCACGATGTAGACGTTCATACCGCCCGCGTCGCCGGTGCCCGGCTGGTGCAGGGGGGAGGTGTGGACGCTGAGCATGGCGATCCGGCGCGGCTTGCGGTGGTGCGCGGGGAATCGGAGGCGGGGAGCCATGAAGCCGTTGCCGAGGCGGGAGACGTACTGGCTCACGTCGGAGAACCTCCTCGTTCCGGCAGTCCACTGCCGGTGTCGCTCGCTGCCGGCGTGGCGCGCTGCCGGTGTTCCGGGCCTGTTCCTGGCACGTTCCGGGCCTGTCTGCCGGTGGGGTCTGGCGGTCGGATCTGACGGTCTGACGGTGGGCACGGGCACGGGGCCCGTTCCGGACGTGAGGGGACGCGCGCACGGCCGTCCCCTCCACCGCGCGTAAACAGCGGATGACGTCCTTCCATTTCCGCCGCCGCCCCGCTTTACCAAAACGTTGCCTTCGGGGTGGCGTGACCGGGCGGGGGGTGACCGGGCGGGGGGTGTGTCCGAGCGGAGGGTGTGTCCGAACGGGGGTCCGGCTGGGGCATGCCCGGGCGGGGGTCCGGCTGGGGCGTGTCCGGCCGGGCGTGCTCAGCCGGGGCGTGTCCGGGCGGGGGCTGTCCGGCCGGGGGCGGGCCGACCGCGGGCCGGGGCGTGTCCGGCCGGGCGGGCGGCCGGCTTCGGGATGACAGGGGCGTGCGGGGTGGGGTGGGGCGGACGGCTCCGAGGATGTACGGGTGCGGGGGCGGACGGCTCCGAGGATGTACGGGGCCGGGCGGGGACGGAGCCGTACGCGAGCGGTCCGGGGCAGGGGTCCGGGCTCAGGGGCCCGGGCGCGCCGGTCCCGGTGTCGGGCGCATACCCTCGCTTCCATGACCCGCCCCGTCGGTACCGCCACCCGCGGGACGACCAATCCCAACCGACTGCGCCGCATGGACCGCTGGATCGCCGCCACCCACGGCCCCGCGCTGCGCCGCAGCGACCGGCCGGTGGCCGTCGACCTCGGATACGGGGCGGCTCCCTGGACCACGCTCGAACTGCTGCGGCGGCTGCGCACGGCCGATCCGCGCTGCGAGGTGGTCGGGATCGAGATCGACCCGGCGCGGGTCGCGGCGGCGCGGCCGTACGAGCAGGAAGGGCTGAGCTTCCACCACGGCGGTTTCGAGATCCCCCTGGGCCAACTGGCCGGCTCGGGCGGCCGGGGGGCGGTGCCGCGCCCGGTGCTCATCCGCGCGGCCAATGTGCTGCGGCAGTACGACGAGGGCGAGGTCGCGGCCGTCTGGGCGCGGCTGTGCGGACGGCTGGCGCCCGGCGGGCTGCTGGTCGAGGGCACCTGCGACGAGATCGGGCGGCGGCACGTCTGGGTCGCGCTCGGGCCGGAGGGGCCGCGCACGGTGACCTTCGCGGCCCGGCTCGGCTCCCTGGACCGCCCGTCCGATCTGGCGGAACGGCTGCCGAAGGCGCTGATCCACCGCAATGTGCCGGGCGAGCCGGTCCACGCCTTCCTGCGGGACTTCGACCGGGCGTGGGCGGCGGCGGCCCCGTACGCCCCGCTCGGCGCGCGGCAGCGGTGGATCAGGGCCGTACGGGATGTGAGCGCGGACTGGCCCCTGCGGGACGACCGGCGGCGGTGGCGGCAGGGGGAGGTCACGGTGGAGTGGGCGGCCCTGGCTCCCGAGGGCCCGGGCCCTGTCTGACACATCCCGTCTGACTCCCCCGCCGGCCCCGCGTCCCCCACACGAGTGAACATGCGTACGAATCCTGAGGATGTCGGCTCGGGAGGGAACGCGGGGTACGGACCATTCGTCACTGACGGATGAGTGGACGAATGAGTGATCGACTCGGGGTGGGGCGATCTGGGGACGGCCTCTGTCACTTTGCGGGGCGCCGTGGCACCATCACGACAACACTCATATGTTACTGACGGTAAATCAGATATAGCCGGAGGGGGAGTCGTGAACCGACGCCGCTGTGCCACTGCCGCGATCACGCTGGTCTGCGCGCTGACCGTCCTCACGGCGCCGGGCACCGCCTTCGCGGCCCCTCTCGCGCCGAACGCACCGAACGCACCGAGTGCCCCCGGCGCCCCGCTGCTGCCAGGCGCCCCGCTCGCGCCACTCGCGCCCGCGCCGCCGTCGGCCGACGCCGCGCCCCGCACCGGGCCCGGCACCGGTCCGGGGAAGTCATTGGACGAGATCCGGCTGGAGATAGAGAGCCTCTACCACCAGGCCGTCTCCGCGACGGACGCGTACAACCTCGCCGAGGAGGAGACGAAGCGGCAGTCAGCCGAGATCGTCAAGCTGGCGCAGGAGGTCGTCAAGGGCCAGGCCAGGATCGACGACCTCAAGGCCCGCGCGGGCGCCGCCGCCCGCGCGCAGTACCGGGGCGGCGGGCTGCCGCCCGAGGCCCATCTGCTGCTGACGGACGACCCCCAGCTCTTCCTCGACGGCGCGGGCCGCATCCAGCAGGGCATGAAGGCGACCCGCGATCTCCTCAACGACCTGGACCGGACCCAGGCCGAGCTGGCCTCGTACAGCCAGGACGCGAGCGCCCAGTGGCGGAAGCTGGAGACCAACCGCATCAAACAGGCCGCCGCGAAGAAGAAGATCGACACGAAGATAGCGGCGGCCCGGAAGATCGAGAACGCGCTGGAGAAGGAGGAGCGCGCGCGGCTGCTGGTGCTGGAGCGGCAGGCGGCGGAGCGCGCCCAGGCGGCCTGGCTGCGGTCCGGCGCCCTCCAGAAGGCGGCCGAGTCGCCGAGCGGGCCGACGGGTGGATCGACGGGCGGCGGGGCCGGGCAGCCGGCCGGTCAGGGCCACCGGGCGGTCGAGTACGCCAAGGCGCAGATCGGGAAGCCGTACGGGTGGGGAGCCGAGGGCCCGGGGGCGTACGACTGCTCGGGGCTGACCTCGCAGGCGTGGTCGGCGGCGGGCAAGGGCATCCCGCGCACCTCGCAGGAGCAGTGGCGACAGCTACCGAAGATCACGATGAGCGATATACGGCCCGGCGACCTGATCATCTACCACGCGGACGCGAGCCATGTCGGGATGTACATCGGCGAGGGCTCGATCGTGCACGCGCCCAGGCCGGGGCGGTATGTGTCGATCGCGGGGGCCGGTTCCATGAAGATCCTCGGGGTCGTGCGCCCGGACAGGTGAGCGAGGCCCCCGGCCGGGGGGCCCGGGGTCCGCGCCGCGCCCCGGTCCGCCCGGCGCCGCCGCCCGCGGGCGGCGGACGGGCCCCCGCCGCGGGGCTCCGCACCACCCTCACGGTGACGTTCCGTACCGGCCTCGTCCCAACATCGTCCCAACATCGGAACACGCTGTATTCGCGTTGCGACCGATCACGGCCCGGGTGCGTGATGTTCGTCATGACCAGGCCGCCAACTGCCCCCACATAACGGACACATGGCACCCGGTCGCCGTCCGTCCGCATTCCACTACGGTCGGGGCTACCGCTATGGTCCCCGTCTGGCGGGACGTCGTTCGTCGTCCCGCCGCGCCCTCGGGGGAGGGAAAGGAAACCCGATCAATGCCCGCACCCGTACCTCGGCAGAGGAGTGCTTCCGTCGCGGAGACCGCGACCGGTAGCACCGGCAGCACCACGGCCGGCACCGGCGGCGACCTCACCGTCCTCGTCATCGAGGACGACCCCACGGGCAGCTTCAGCGTCCCTGAGCTGCCCGACACCGGTGGCGCCCGGGTCCGGGTCCGCAGCGCGCGCAATCTCACCGAGGCCGAGCGACTGCTCACCGATGACGTCCACTGCGTCCTCGTCGATCTCGCGCTGCCCGGCGCGGGCGACGACGACCTGGCCACGCTCAAGGACGTACTGCGGCTCGCGCCCCGGCACGCGGTGCTCGCCCTCACGACCTCGGGCGACGCGGAGCGGGCGGCCGAGGCCGTACGGGTCGGCGCACAGGACCACCTCTTCCGCGACGAACTGGACGGACGGCTGCTGAACCGGACCGTCCGGTACGCGGTGGAGCGCAAGCGCGCCGACACCGCGCAGATGAAGCTCGCCGAGTCCCGACTGCGCGCCCAGGAGAACGCCCGGCTGGAGCGCGGGCTGCTGCCCACGCCCCTGCTCCAGGGTTCGAATCTGCGGTTCGCCGCCCGCTACCGGCCCGGCCGCTCGCGGGCGCTGCTCGGCGGCGACTTCTACGACACGGTCCGCACCCCGGACGGCACGGTCCACGCAATGATCGGCGATGTCTGCGGGCACGGCCCCGACGAGGCGGCGCTCGGCGTCGAGCTGCGGATAGCGTGGCGAGCGCTGACCTTCGCGGGTCTGTGCGGGGACGAACTGCTCTCCACCCTCCAGCAGGTGCTGGAGCACGAGCGGGAGAGCGACGAGATCTTCGCGACGCTGTGCACGATCGACATCGCGCCGGACGGCAGACGCGCGGGGCTCTGTCTGGCGGGCCACCCCTCGCCGCTGATCACCCGGGGCGGGCGCGCCGAGCGACTCCTCCCGTACGAGAGCGGTGGCCCGGCGCTCGGTCTGCTGCCGCGCGCCCGCTGGCCGCGCCACCAGGTCCAGCTCGGTGGGGTCTGGGGGCTGATGCTCTTCACGGACGGGCTGATCGAGGGCCGCTCGGGGCCCGGCGAGAAGGAGCGCCTGGGGGACGAGGGTCTGGCGGCGATGGTCAACCGTCAGCTCGGGGCGGGTCTGGATGGCGAGGCGCTGCTGGAGTCGGCGGTCGCGGAGGTCCGCGAGCTGAACGGCGGCGATCTGACCGACGACGTCGCCGTACTGCTGCTCAGTCGAGGGACCGAGCCGAGAGGCTGAGCGGAGGGGGCGCCGGGAGCGGGTGAAGCCCCTGCGGACTACCTGCCGCCGTTATAGGGGCCGTACGGTCCGTCACTGCTGGAACCGCCGCCGCGCCGACCGCCGCCGGACACCTGCTTGAGAGCGGGCCGCACATCGACGAAGAAGACGATGCTGGCGATCAGTCCGGCGATGGACAGGAAGAGCATCGGCACAAAGAGGTTCACCGCGACGGCGATGCCCAGGATGATCAGCCAGAAGTTCTTGTTCTGCTTGTCGGCGGCGCGATAGGCGTCGTCGCGCGCGACGGCGGCCAGGATCAGCGCGGTCACGGACGTGACCAGGAAGACCAGGTCCAGCAGTAGCCAGAGGGTGAAGTCGAATCCCGCGCGCAACATGGTGAGCACCGCCTACGCCTAGAGAGTGATGAAGCGCCTCGCCGCCAAGGTACCCGGAGAACGGGCCGGGCACCCCAAAAGATGCCCGGCCCTTTCCACCTGAGGGCACCGGCTCCGGTTACTTGGCGGGCGGTGTGGTCTTGCGCGCGGCCGGCTTGCGCGGGGTGGTCTTGCGGGCTGTGACCTTGGCGGACGCGGCGGGCTCGGCCGCCGCTGACTCGGACTTCACCGACGCGGACCGCACCGGCTCCGGCTGCGTCTTGGCGGGCGATGCCTTCGTGGACTGCGGCTTCACGCTCTGCGGCTTCACCGGCTGGGTCTTCACGGGCTGCGGCTTCACCGGCTCGGGCTCGACGGCGACGGCGATCTCGGTGATCTCCTCGGCGGCCTCGCCGCGCCAGGTCCGTACGGTCTGCTCACCGTGCTCGGCGACCTTCTCGTACGTCTCCCGGGCCCTGACGGCGTACTCGGCGGCGACACCGACACCGCGCAGGGCGAGGTCCTGGGCGGTCTCGCCGATCCTCTTGAGGTCGGCGTCCAACCCCCCGAATCCCCCGATGATGTCCGTGACCTTGGCCTGCACGGTGGCCTGCGCCTCCCGGGCCTGGCTGGTCACCTTCTCCTGCACGGCCTTGGGGTCGGTGTTCCGCACGGCCTCGATCCGCCCCGGCGCATCGGCCGCGAGCTGCTCCAGCAGGGCGGGCACCTTCCGCGCCTGCTGTACGGCGATGTCGGCGGTGCCGGCGGCGAAGTAGAAGGGGGTCGGGTCGGTGAAGGTCTTACGCAGGTCGTCGGTGATGGCCATGACTGTGGTCCTCCTGGAAGACGGGTCAGTTTGAGGGTTGGCCGGCATCGTTGCCGTCGGCCTCGTGAGGGCCGTCAGCGGTGGCGTCCGAGTCCGTTCTATCGCTTTTGTAGCCGTTGGCGGCTCTGCCGGCGCTCTCGCCGTCGGCGTCGCCTTCGCCATCCGGATCGTCCGTGGCGTCGAATCCGTTCTCCTTGCGGAAGGACTCGTAGATCTGGAGCAGGACGGCCTTCTGCCGCTCATTGATCGAGGGGTCGGCGACGATGACGGCACGCGTCTCCAGCTCGTCCCGATCCCGCTCGTCGAGGATCCCGGCCCGCACGTACAGCGTCTCGGCGGAGATCCGCAGGGCCTTGGCGACCTGCTGCAACACCTCCGCGCTCGGCTTGCGCAGCCCGCGCTCGATCTGACTCAGATAGGGATTGGACACCCCGGCGGCGTCGGCGAGCTGCCGAAGCGAGAGCTGCGCGTTTCGCCGCTGCTCGCGGAGGTACTCACCGAGATTGCCGACGTTGAGTGATGCCATGCCACCGATGGTGCACCCGCTTGCTAACTATTGCAAGCAAGTGCTTGCAATAGTGTTCCATGCCACCTGAGACTTTGCAGGCTAACTGGCCAGTTTCACGCCACTTGGCCTGCGTGTTCAGGGTTTCTGGCCGAGGTTTCAAGCTTCGTGGCCAGCGCGGCGGGCCGCGTGGGAGGTTTCAGCTGGCTGGAGGCCGCTCGGACTGGCCGTCGGGGCAATGGGGGTTGAGGAACATCGGAACGAAAACCGGCGCTAAGCCCTCCGTGCTCTCCGGAGCCCGTTGACCTGCGGTTCCGTGGTGGTTGAACCTTCGGCAGTCGTGTTGATCAACTGCCTGGAGGTCCGGGGTGCCGGTCGAGTTTCTGACGGCTCGGCCGACTGCGGGCCGCCCGCCCGGCGGCCCTCCGCTTTGCCGGGCCCCGCCCGCACCCCGGGCGGCAGCGGCGCGAGGTCCTGGGACACCCTTCCGTCCCGGCTGTGATTCACGTCACTGCCGGCGGCTCGGTGCAGCACTCGGCCCCGTTCCGCCGTCATGGGGGCAGTGATCGGGACGGGACGAGGAGAGGAGGTCGGCGGGTGAGGTTTCGCAGGAGCGGTCCGGGCATCGGATTCACGGAGTTCGTCGCACAGCGGTCGGGAGCGTTGTTCCGCACCGCGTATGCGCTGACCGGTGACGTGCACGTGGCCGAGGATCTGGTGCAGGAGGCGCTGGAGCGGGCGTGCCGACAGTGGCGGAAGGTCGCGGTTGCGGACTCGCCGGAGGCGTACGTGCGCAAAGTGCTGGTCAACCTGGCCAACGACCGCTGGCGGCGGCTGTCTCGCCGGGGCGAGCGCCCCGGGCTGTCGGGGGTGCCCGAGACGGCCGACCCCCGGGACCGGTTCGGGCAGGTGGATCTGCGCGCGGAACTGATCGAGGCACTGCTCGGGCTGCCGATGGGCATGCGCAGCGTGGTGGTCCTGTACTACCTGCACGATCTGGACGCCCGGCAGGTCGCCGACGTCCTGGACATCTCTTCGAGTGCGGTGAGGTCCCAGCTCGCCCGCGGCCTGGCCAAGCTGCGCGATTCCGTATCGGGCGCCCAGGCGCCGCACACGCCGTCGGCCGCTTTCGGAGGTACGAAGTGAGGAACACGTCGTCCGGACCGGCCCCGTTCGAGCCGGGCCTCGAAGCCGAGCTGCGTGCCGCGGTGGCCTCCTTCGCCGACGGGCCGACGGCGCCGGTCGTCGACGCGGCCGCGATCGAGCGAGCCGTCAGCCGCAGCCGCCCCCGCCGGGCGCTCCTCGGCACCGCTGCGGCGTGCTGCGTGCTGGCGTGCGCCACGGTGGGGTTCTTCGCGCTGAAGCCCGTGCCGCCCGCGCCCGGCGCCTCCCCGTCCCTGTCCCCACCGGCGAACGGGGCGTGCACCCCGCTCGCCACCGGCACCCCCAAGAGGGGAAGCGCCGATGCGACTCCGACACAGGAGCAGGAGCAGACCGCGGGAGCGGGCATCGCGCTGCCGGACCTGGCCGGCATGCCGGTCGAACAGGCCGGAAGCCTGCTGCGCGGACTCGGACTGAGCTGCACGATCATGCGGCACACGGACTGGAACGCTCCCGCCGGGCAGGTGATCAGCAGTCAGCCCCGGGGCGGCGCAGAACCGGTGGCACCGGGCTCGTCCGTCCTCCTGCTGGTCTCGACGGGCAAACCCGGCGGAACCTGAGCGACCGGGCCCTTCGGCCCGCGCACCGGCCGAGTGACCCAGGGGCCGGTGCCGGGCAGTCCGTCGACCGCGGCGCACCGGCTGGACGCCCGCCCCTCCGGGCCGCTGCTGGACTTTTCCTGGACGCGCGGGCCTGGACGACCGGGGAGGGCCTGGTGGTCGAGGAACTCCTGCAGCACCGCATCGACACGGCGACGCACGTCCCGCAGGTCCAGGGGGTCAGGGGGTCAGGGGGTCAGGGGGCAACCGCACGACGTTCACGCTCCTCCGGCCAGCCCGTGGCCCGTCACCGGGTAGCCGGTGTCGGCGTGAAGGGCGGTGCACCGCGGGGCCTGGCCGTGAACCAGTTCACCAGCCCCGCCACCAGGACGAACAGCCCTGCCGGGGTGCGCGCTGGAGCGCACACCAGCGCGCACCGCTCCGCGCGCGGGTCAGCGGCGGGCGTCCCCGGGCGCGAGCAGAGCGGTGACGTCCGCGATGGCGGCCGCCGAGGGTTTGAAGTACCGGCGGACGTTCTCGACCTTCTTGTGCCGGGACTTGGCCATCAGCATCAGCTCGGAGGCGCCCTGCTCGCCGAGGTGGGTCAAGCCGGAGTGGCGGTACTCGTGCAGGTCCCAGCCGGTGCCCGGCCCGGCGTGCGCGGTGTGCTGGTCGAGCAGCGCGCGGGCCTGGCCGTAGGAGAGGCGGGCTAGGCCGGTGTCTGGGCAGACGTCCCGGGCTGAGAGCATCTTGCCGGGTCCGGGGCGGCGGTGGGTGACGAACACCGGCCCGCGGGTGCGGCCCTTGAGCAGGCGCGGCAGCAGCCGGGCGGTACCGGCGTCCCAGAACACCGTCTCCAGCACGTAGTCGGCGCGAACCGTGCCGCGCCGGCGCACCTTGGGCTTGGCACCCTTGGACTTCACCGGGGCCCGTCGGCCGGCAGGTTGAGGTCCTCGATGTTGACGTCCAGGATTTCCTCGGAGCGGGCGCAGGTCTCGTGGAGCATCCGCCACAGGGTCTTCTCCCGGAGGTGGACGTCGCGGCGGGCGATCAGCCGGTCGATCGCCATCTTCGAGCGCACCGGGGTGTCGGAGTCCGGCGGCGGAAGCCGCTTCGCCCAGGCCGGGACCGCCGGCCCGTCGTAGCCGCGCTCGGCGCACCAGCCGGTCCAGGAGAGGACCGCGCCGCGGCGGGCGTTCCAGGTGTTCACCGCCGAGCTGCCCCAGAGGAGTTCCAGCGCCCCGCCGATCTCGTCGTCCGCGACGGCGGCCAGCGGGCGGCCCTCGCCGAGGTGCTCGGCGGTCTTCCCGAGGGCGATGCCGTAGTTCCGGACGGTGTTCGGGTTGGTGAGCGAGTCGAGGAAGGCGTCGGCCGCCGTCCGGACGGTCAGCGCCTTCCCGGTCGGCAGCAGCAGGACGGGCACCGGATTCCCTTGCCGCAGATAACAGGGCCGCTTCGCGCAGCGGCCCGGCGACGTCGCCGCAGATCGTGATCGGCAATACCGCAGATAATGTCCCATTATCTGCGGAACGACTTCACGGACCGGCCGGTGCCGACGGACCGTCAGCTGCCGACCAGCGGCGATCCGGGCTTAGCGCCGGTTTTCGTTCCGATGTTCCTCGACCCCCGCAACGCGCAGAGGGTGGCCGGTGTCGTCACTGGACTCGCCATTCCTTCTTGAAGCCCGGCTTGCTCTCGAAGATCGCAGCCACCACGAACGGAATGAACAGGTCACCCACCGCACAGCGGGCAGACCAGAGCTGTCCGCCTGATGCGCGGACCGTCCCATACGACTTCATGCCGAACATGACACACAGCCCACAGATCCGACAGGAAGAAGAGCCGCCCCAGAGGCACTCCATCGAGCAGACTTTCCCGGCTACCGCAGACGTTCGGAGAGCTGGCCAGTTAATGTGAAAAGTTTGGCCATGCCCAGTGCAACGTCTCACCACCTCGGGCCGGGCCGGACCGTCGGGACAGCCCTCAGCCGTGGAAGGTCGCGACCGCTTCGAGCGCGGCCCGCCCGGTCGTGACGCGGTTGACCGGTGCCGCTTCATCGGCGTAGCCGAAGGAGATGCTCACGAGCAGTTTCCCTTCACAGACGGCCAATTCGGCGCGGACCGTGTCGGCGTAGAAGCTCAGCAACCCCTGCGGACAACTCGCCACGCCGTAGGCGGCCATCGCCAGGAGCAGGGTCTGCATATAGGCACCGACGTCAGCGGCCAGCCGGGGCCCGCCGTCCCCGGTGACGAAAAGGAACGCGGCGTGCGGTGCGCCGTAGAAGTGCAGGCTTTCCGCGTCGTAAGCCGCCCGGGCCTCGTGATCGTCGGCTCCGATGCCCAGCGCTCCGTACAGCTCGGCACCGAACGCCGCCCGGCGCGCCTGGTGCACCGGTGAGTACATGCCATCGGAGTACGGGAAATCGACCGAGATCCGCTTCTCGGCGTGGGCCGCCCGCACGGCGTCGGCCAGGCGCTCACGAGTGGCGCCGCTCACCACCTCCACCCGCCAGGGCTGCGCGTTGGAGTTGGATGGCGCGGCGCCGGCCAGCGAGAAGATCGCACGCATCGTGGACTCGGGGACGGCTTGCGGGCGGAAGGCACGGGTCGCGTGGCGGCCGCGTATCAGCTTCTCCGCGCGGTCACTCAGCTCGGTCGGGGCCAACGGGCTCACGGAAGACTCCTCAACAGCGATCGATGTAAACGCAACCGTTTACATTGCACGACCCTAGCAAGCATCACCTCTCGAAGTAAACGCAGCCGTATACTTGGCCCATGAGTGCGACGACTACGGAATCCCGCGGGCGGGGGCGTGGCGGACGGGAGCGCATCCTGGCCGCCGCCGCTCAACTGTTCGCGACCCACGGCATCAACGCGACCGGCATGGAGCAGGTCGCGGAGGCGGCACCCGTGTCCAAACGCACGCTCTACGCGCATTTCCGGACCAAGAGCGACTTGGTGGTGGCCCATCTCCAGGACCTCACCTCGTCGGGTGCCACGCTGGAAGACGTGCTGACCCGCGAGGACATCCCCCCGCTGGAGCGGATCCTCGGGCTGTTCGCCCCCCTGCCGGACGCGACACCGGTACGAGGATGCCCATTCATCGACGCCGCGGCGGAGTTCCCCGACCCCGAGAGCGCGGTCCACTCCTACGCCCGTGAACAGAAACTACAGATGGTACGGCTGGTCACCACACTGGTGACGGAACTGGGCTGCCAGGAACCCGCCGCACTCGCCGAACAGTTGGTCACCCTCGCGGACGGGGCGGCCAGTCGCGCCATGGTGCTCGGCGAAGCGGATTACGGCCGACATGCACGGACGGCGGCGAAGACCCTGCTCGCGCACGCCCTGCCGAGCCCGGCCTGACGCGGAGGAGTCGGCAGCAGCGCGCGCGCTCCACCGTCCCACCGCGAGGAGCGGTGAGCGCGGGCTCAGTCGGACGCGGACTCACTCGGGCGCGGGCTCAGTCGGGCGCGGGCTCAGTCGGGCGCGGGCTCAGTCGAGCGCGGGCTCAGTCGGACGCGGGCTCAGCAGGCCGGCGTGACCGGGGACCACATGCCGAACCACTGCTCGGCGCCGTAGGACTCGAACCGCTCCACCTCGATGAAGCCCAGCTTCGCCGCGAGGCGCATCGAGCGGGCGTTGGCGGTCTGGGTGGCGAGCACCACTGGTTCGCCGGGAAGCGCGCCGGCGAACCAGTCGAGTGCCGCCGCGCACGCCTCGGCCGCGTACCCGTGCCCCCACGCCTCCGGCAGGAACAGGTAACCCAGCTCGGCCTTGCCAGCGGCCTGTGGGAGGTGGCCCGTCTCCTTGTAGAGCGTGATCTGGCCGATCATCGCTCCGTCGAGATCGACGGTAAAACGGCCGGGGCGGCGGGCGGGCGCCCCCGGCATCTCCCGCCCGATCTCATCGCGCGGCCGGGGACCACCGAGGTAGGCACCCACCTCCGGCGAGGCCAGCAGCTCGATGACCGCCGTACGGTCCCGGGCCCCGGGCTCACGGAGCACGAGCCTCTTGGTCTTGATCGGGGCGGGTGGCCAGGCGACGGGTCCGAGGTCGGTCATGCCGCCCAGCTAATCAGCGGGCCCGGCCGCGATCAAAACCGAGTGGCCCGTCAACTCCGCTGCCCCGGGCCCGCGTTCGACCCATAGCCTTACCGCCATGGATGCGTTCTTACCGTTCCTGATCATGATCGGGAGCCTTGCCGCGGTCCTCGGCCTCTTCGTCCGGCTGGCCGAGCCAGTTCGACGCCGGGGTCTCGCGGGCGGGGCTCTGAGCGCGGCGCTGGCCTCCTACGAGGAGGCGTTCCGCATCTCCGCTCACGAATCCCCTATCGAGATCCGGGCCCAGGGCGGAACGCAAGGCGCCGATCCTGTCGCCCGACGGTCACTGGAGGCGACAGACCGATGGGGGCGACCGGGCGGGCGAAGTAGGGCGGCGGCGGATTCGGCCGCGGTCCCCGGCTGGCTCGATGGGGACTTGGGCGCTGGATCAATCGCCTGACGTCCAGTCGCTGATCAGGGACGCCGTGACCGCGGTCAGTCGGTGGCGGCGCCGAACCACTTCGGCAGCCGGTCGAGCAGTTCCCGCTGGTCCTCGCCGGCCCAGGCCACATGACCGTCCGGGCGCAGCAGCACCGCGGGGGCGTCCAATTCCTCGCTGACGTCGACGACGTGGTCGACCCGGTCCGTCCAGCCCGCCACCGAGAGCCGGCCGGTCTGGTCGAGCAGTAGCCCCCGGCCGCCGTGGGTCAGCCCGTAGAGACGCCCCCGCTTCAGCCCCACGTCCCGCATCCGCTTGCCGAGCAGTGCATGGCCGTCGCCGAAGTCGTAGCGGACGCCGATCGCGCTGATCTTCTCGATCAGGTGCCGGTTGACCTCCTCGAACTCCATCAGCTCCGCGACCAGTCGGCGCACCGCCTGGGCGCCCGGTTCGGAGGAGAGCAGCTCGGTCTGGGCGCGGGTGTTGTCCAGCACCTCGGCGGCCACCGGGTGCCGCTCGGCGTGATAGCTGTCCAACAGCCCTTCCGGCGCCCAGCCGTTGACCTCGGCGGCCAGCTTCCAGCCGACGTTGAACGCGTCCTGGAGGCCGAGGTTGAGCCCCTGCCCGCCGGTCGGTGGGTGGACGTGCGCCGCGTCGCCCGCCAGGAGCACCCGGCCGGTCCGGTAGCGCTCGGCCAGCCGGGTGGCGTCGCCGAAGCGGGAGATCCGGCGCGGTGAGTGCACGCCGAAGTCGGTCCCGGCGAAGTCCCGTATCCGCTGGCCCAACTCCTCAAGGGTCGGCGGCGTACGGTCGTCGGCCACCCCTTCGGCGGGCACGATCATGCGGTACACCCCGTCCCCGAGCGGCATCGCGCCGAACCGCACCTCGGTCTTGCGGACTTCCGCCACCACCGCGTGCAGTGCCTCCGGCGACACGGCCAGCTCCACCTCGCCCAGCAGTGTCTCGACCCGGGTGGGCTCGCCGGGGAAGCCCACGCCGAGCAGTTTGCGCACCGCGCTGCGCCCGCCGTCGCAGCCGACGAGGTAGCGGGAGCTGAGCCGGGTGCCGTCGGCCAGTTCGGCGGTCACCCCGTGGTCGTCCTGCGCCAGCCCGACCAGTTCGCCGCCGTGCCGGATCTCGGCACCCAGCTCGGTGGCGCGCTCGGCCAGCAGGCGTTCGGTGACGCTCTGCGGGATGCCGAGGACATAGGAGTGCGCGGTGTCCAGCCGGTCGGGCCACGGCTCGTCGATACCGGCGAAGAAACCGCCGACCGCGAACTTCTCGCCGAGCGACAGGAACCGCTCCAGCAGACCGCGCTGATCCAGCACCTCGATGCTGCGCGCGTGCAGGCCGAGCGCACGGGACTGATCCCTCGGTGCGGCCTCCTTCTCCAGCACCAGCACGCTGACTCCGTGCAGCCGCAGCTCCCCCGCCAGCATCAAGCCGGTCGGTCCGCCGCCCACCACGATCACGTCAAGCATAAAAACCCCCATCGAATGAGATTGAGAAAACGAGACGGAATGAGGCCAGCCGCTCCGTGCGGAATCCCCCCCGGCGGCGCGCGCACCCGGCGCCACCGCGCTGCGGGGCGCACCGTCGATTCGGTGTCCCCGCAGGACCCATACAGCCACAACAGCCCACATACACCGTGGATCTGTCATTTCCGCAGGTTCTGGCCTAGGTCGATGATTCTGCGGTACGACCCGGGCCTTGCCGCAAGCCCCCCGGTGCGCTATACGTTGGGTACGGAGAGAAGCGGTCATCCCCTCTCCGCCCTCTCTCCGCCCCCTCTGCGTGTCCCTGCGTGCGCCCCGGTCCGGGGCTGTTCGCACACCCCTGGCGCACCCGGTTCGCGGCTCAGTACGCCCTGATGTCTTCGGGTTCCGGGGCGGGTGCGGTCGTACGGTGCTTCGCGTGGCCGCCCTTGGTGGGCCGGGGACGGACCGGCCACCAGATGGCCCGCCCGAGGAGCGCGAACAGGGCCGGGACCAGCACCAGCGACAGGACGAGCGCGGAGAGCATGATGCCGAGCGCCATCGCGAAGGCGACCTGCTCGCTCCCCGGGCTCGTGGCGAGCGTGGCGAAGGAGCCGGCCAGCACCAGCCCGGCCGTCGCTATCGCCGGTGTCGTGTGCCGTACCGCGCGGGCCACGGCGGCGCGGGCCGGGCCGGGTCGCCGCATCTCCTCCCGTATCCGGTCGGCGATCAGGATGTTGTAGTCGGTGCCCAGGGCCACGACGAACAGGAACAGCACCAGCGGCAGGGTGAAGCTGACACCCGGTTCGCCCAGGGCGTGTTGGAACAGCAGGGTGGCCGCGCCGAGGGTGGCGGCGAAGCCGAGCCCGACCGAGACGATGAGGACCAGCGGTGCGAGCAGGCTGCGCAGGAGCAGTACGAGGATCAGCGCGATCAGCCCGGCTGCGACCGGGAACACGGTCCTGAGGTCGCGGTCGACGGCGGTCGAGACATCGGCGAAGATCGCCGGCGTGCCGCCCACATGGGCGGTCGTCCCGGCCGGCGCGTGCTGGGCGACCGCGGCCCGGATCGGCCCGGAGGCCAGGTCACGGGCGGCCCGGCTCTGCGGGTCGGCGGTCGGATAGAGGTCGATCCGGGCGGCCCGGCGGTCCTCGTTCAGGACGGTCCCCGCGACCTGGCCCACCCCGTCGACCCGGGTGAGCGCACGGGCGAGGCCGGCCAGCCCGCCGCTGGTGAGAGCGGTGTCATCGTCCGCGGTGACGAAGACGCTCGTCGGGTCGGAGACTCCGGCCGGCAGCGCCCGGGAGATCTCGGCCGCGGTGGTCGCGGCGGCGGTCCGGTCACCGGAGTCACCCCGGCCGTAGTCCATCCGGATGCCGATCAGTCCGGCGGCCAGCGCGCCCAGCAGGACGACGGAGGCGGCCAGCATCAGCAGCGGGCGTCGTGTGACCAGCGCGCCGAGGCGGGCGGCCCGGCCTTCGCCCGGCTCGTGGCGCAGGTTCTTGGCGGGCCAGAACATCTTGCGCCCGGCGGCCGCGAGCAGCGCCGGCAACAGGGTGAGGCTGCCGACCAGCATCACCAGGACCGCGACGGCGATGGCGGGGCCCATCGAGCGGAACTGCCCGAAGGTCGCCAGGCCCAGCGTGGCGAACGCGGCCACGATGGTCAGCGCCGCCGAGGTGATCGCGTTGCCCACCCGGCCGGAGACCAGCTCGGCCGCCTCGCGGGCCGACTGCTCCGGCCGGGCGCGCAGTTGTTCACGGAAGCGGAACAGCAGGAACAGCAGGTAGTCGATGCCGATGCCGAGCAGGACCACATTGATCAGCTCCGGGGTGCCCGCGTCGATCTTGCGCCCGGTGAGCATCGCGGCTCCGGCGACGGCACCCATCGCCACGCCGCCGATCACGGTGACCGCGAGCAGCGGCAGCAGTGCCGCCAGCGCGCTGCGAAACACCAGCACATTGAGCAGGATGATGAATCCCATGACGAGGCCGCTGCCGACCTTCGCCGCGGTCTCGTGGGAATCGGTGGTGTCGACGGTGTCGGCGAGGCCCCCGGTGAAGCCGGTGCGCATGCCCGCCTCGGAGAACTGAGTCCGGGCATCGTCCCGGAAGGTCCGGTAGACGCCCTGGACCCCCTTGTCCCCGGGATTCCCCATCAGTTGGACGGAGAGCAGGTGGAAGCTCCGGTCGGGCGCCGTCATCGCCGGGGCGATCCGGGGTGTCTGGGAGCGGTCCGGGACCAGGAACGGCAGACCGTCGTCCTCCCTGGGCATGGTCACCCGGCGTTTGGACAGCTTCGCCGTCTCGGCCTCGATCCGCTTCTGGTCGGCGGTGCTGAGCGCCTCGCCGTCCGATCGGGCCACCAGGACCGTCACCGTGGTGGCGTCGGGGTCCTCCCCGAACTCCTCCTGGGCGATCCGCAGCGCGGCGGCCGAATCGTACGCGCGGGGCAGGAAGTCCCCGGTCTGGTGCTGGGTGACGCGGGGGATCAGCGTCGGGGCCAGGGCGCTCAGGACGATGCCCAGCACCGCCCAGAGGGCGATGACCTTCCACGGGTGTCTGGTGGAGTATCCGGTCAGGGCGCGGATCACGTGTCCTCCGGCGGACGGTCTGGAACGCGGACGTCTGCCGGGGGCTCCCGGCCGGTCTCCAGACCATCACTCCGGGGGGTCTGCGGGCGTCATGGCAGCGGGTGATCCGGACCGGGGCCCTGGGTCCCTCCCGGGCCCGCGACCAGGACCCTGGTCCTGGTGCTGGCCCTGGTCTTGGTCCTGGTGCTGGCCCTGGTCCTGGTGCTGGTCCTGGTGCTGGCCCTGGTCCTGGTCCTGGTGCTGCTCCTGGTCCTGGTGCTGGTCGGCGGTATCGATACGGGGTGCCGGTACGGGTGCCGGTACGGGTGCCGGTCCCGTGCCCGTACGGGGTCCGGTCGTGGTGTCGATACGAGGTCCGGCCCAGTGCCCGTACGGCTTCCGGTTCTGGTGCCGATTCGCGTCCGGGCGCTGGTACGCGTACGGGCGCTGGTACGCGTACGGGCGCTGGTACGCGTACGGGCTCCGGTCCTGGTCAGTGGCGTGGGCAAGGGCCGCGGGCCCGGCCCGGCCGCCGTCGGCGCCGCCACCGTGGGTGCTGTGCAACCCTGTCCGGAGGGCCGGGAGGCCGGACACGGGGAGACCAGACGCAGGGAGCAAGACATGGCCAGGAGCCGTCCCACCGGGCCCGGCGAGGCCCGGGAGCCGCTACGGGCCAAGAGCGTCGATAGCGCCAGCGGCACGGACGGCGTCGGCGGCGCCGAGCCGCCGTGGACCCGTAACGACGCGCTCGTGACCGCCGGCGCCTGTGCGATGAACCTGCTCAGCTATGTGTTCTTCAACGACCCCGACGGTCACCACGAGGTGAACGTCGCCGGATTCCTGCTCGTCGCACTGGCGGCCATGCCCCTGCTCGCCCGGCGCCGCCATCCGGTGGCGGCGCTCGCCGCCGTACTGGCACTCGACGCGACGGCCGCCCTGACCGTGCCGCTGCCCAGCCACTTCGGTGCCGTCCTGGTGGTCGCCCTGTACTCGGTCGCCAGGGCCTGCCGGGGTCGGGTGACGGCGGTCGCGGCCGTCGCGACCGTAATGCTGACGCTGCTGAGCCAGAGCGGCGGCCGGATTCCCCCCTGGCAGGAAGCCGTCGCCTCGCCCCTCTCCACCCTGATCGTCGTCGGCACCGCCCTGGCGGTCAACCGCTGGCAGCGGGAGGTGGCGGCCAACCGCAGGCTCCTCGCCGATCGTGCGGTCGCCGACGAACGACGGCGAATAGCCAGGGAGTTGCACGACATCGTGGCCCACCACATCACCACCATGCAGCTCATGGCCGGCGGGGCGCAGGCCAATATCGAGCGGCCGGAGGTGGTTCGGGACGCCCTGGTCACCTTGGAGGGATCCGGGCGGATGGCACTGCGCGAAATGCGTCAACTCCTCGACGTACTAAGGGCCGGCGACGAACCGGAGGCCGCGCCGACGCTGCCCCAGCCCGGCGCCGACGATCTCGACCGGCTGGTGGCCGAGTCCCGACTCGCGGGGCTGTCGACCGAGTTCAGCGTCCACGGGCAGTCGCGTCCGCTGCCGCCGACCGTCGGGCTCACGGTGTTCCGGATCGCCCAGGAGGCGCTCACCAACGCCCGTAAGTACGCGGGGGACGCCCGCGCCTCCGTCCTGCTGACCTACCACCGGGATCGGGTCACCGTCGAGGTACGGGACGACGGCGGGGGCGCACCGCCGCAGGAAGGGGCATCGGCGGTGGGCTCCGGCGGCTACGGCCTCATCGGTATGCGCGAGCGGGTCGCCCTGCACGGTGGCACCCTCGCCGTCGGGCCGCGGACCGACGGGGGGTTCGGCGTGGTGGCCGAGCTGCCACTCCCCGCTGATGACACCGACGGCACGGGCACCACCAACGGCACCCATGGCACTGATGCGACCAATGCGATGGATGATGGGACGGCTGAGGCGGCCGTCCCGTACGAAGGGGTGCGCCGATGACCGGGACCGGGCCGACACCAACGGCATCCACACCGTCACCGTCACCTCCGCCGTCACCGTCACCGTCGTCGCAGGTGATCAGAGTGCTGATCGTGGACGACCAACCGCTCGTCCGGCGCGGTCTGTCGCTGATCCTCTCCCCCGACCCCTCCTTCGAGGTGGTGGCAGAGGCCGAGAACGGCGCGCGGGCCGTCGCCCTCGCCCACCAGCTCCGCCCCGACGTGGTGGTGATGGACATCCGGATGCCCGTCCTCGACGGGGTCGGCGCGACCAGGGAGCTCGCCGCGACCGTGCCCGGCTGCCGGGTCCTGGCCCTCAGCACCTTCGACCTCGATGAATACGTCGTGGGCGCCCTGCGCGCCGGCGCCTACGGGTTCCTGCCCAAGGACAGCTCCCCGGAGGAGCTGGGCGCGGCGATCCGTACCGTCCACGCCGGCGATGCCGTCGTGGCGCCGCGCCTGCTCACCCGGCTGATCTCCACCTATGTACGGGCGCCTCGCGGTGCGCGGCCGACCCATACCGGCCCGGGTGAACTCACCCCCCGTGAGGTCGAGGTGTGGCATCTGATGGCGACCGGACTCGACAACGCCGGGATCTCCGAGGCCCTGGACATCAGCCTCTCCACGGTCAAGAACTACATCACCAGCATCTTCGACAAGCTGGCCGTCCGCGACCGTGCCCAGGCGGTCATCGCGGCCTATGAATCGGGCCTGGTCACCGCCCGTACGACCACGGGGGACCACACGGGATAGGCCGGGACAGGGCAGCACAGCGCGGCCTCACGAACCGTTCAGCGCCACCGTCGGGTGCAGACGGGACGCACGGATCGCCGGGTACAGGCCCGCGACCACGCCGATCACGAGGGTGGCGGCCAGGCCGCCCGCCATGGACCAGGGCGGGACCACCGCCGTCCACCCCTGGACCCATGCGAAGGCGTAGGTGGCCGCTGCGCCCAGCAGCGCGCCCGTCACCCCGCCCAGCGCCGACAACAGCAACGACTCGGTCAGGAACTGGAGCCGGATCGCGTTGCGGGTGGCGCCGAGCGAGCGGCGCAGGCCGATCTCCTGGCGGCGCTCCAGGACGGAGATGACCATGGTGTTGGCGACGCCCACCCCGCCGACGAGGAGGGCCACCGCGCCCAGGCCGAGCATCAGGTTGGTCAGGCCCTCGTCGGTGGCGGCCTTGGCGGCCAGCGCGTCCGAGGGGCGGGAGACCTTGACGCCCGCCTCGTTGCCGGGGCTGATGGTGCGGGCCAGGATCGCCCGTACGTCGTCCACCGAAGCGTCCGTGGAGCGCTCGAAGACGGTGGTGGGGTGGCCGTCGAAGCCGAAGTGGCGCTCGGCGGCGGGGAATCCGACCATGGCCACCCGGTCCAGGGTGGGGACCAGTTCGATCGGTTCGAGGATGCCGATGACGACCATGCGGGTCTCGTTCATCATGATCGTCTCGCCGGTACGGGTGATGCCGAGGCGTTCGGCCGCCACCGAGCCGAGGACCGTCGTCGGGAGGCGTTCGCCGGCCGGATTCAGCCAGGTGCCCTTGGCGACCTGGCCACCGAGTGTGGACAGCAGATCGAGGCGGACCGCCTGGGAGATGACACCGGCGGTGCGCTCCTGGGGGACGACATCACTGCGGCGGATCCGGGCGTCGATATCGGCGGTGGCCGTGGCGTGCAGCACTGGGCCGACGCGCTCGACCATCGCGACCGCGTTCTTGGGGAGCTTGACCGGCATCCCCTTCTCGTCCTCGCTCGCTTCGGCGGTGAGGAGATTGGTGCCGAGACGGTCGAGCCGGGCCATCAGATCCGCGCGGCTGGATTCGGACAGGCCGACGACCGCAACCATGGTGGCGATACCGATGGCGATGCCGAGCGCCGAGAGCACCACGCGCGCGCGGCGGGCACGGAGTCCGACCGCGCCCAGGCGGAGGATGTCCGGGAGGGAGAGGCGGGCGGGCTTGAGTTCGCTCCTCATGAACCGGCCTCTCCCGTACGGCCCGAACCGGCCTCTTCCATACGGGCGCCGAGGCGGGCGTCCGGGCGGGCGCCGGGACGGACACCGGGGCGGGCTCCGCGGCGGGCGCCGGAACACGTACCGGAACGTGTGTCCGAGACGATCTCGCCGTCCTTGAAGCGGACCCGCCGCGGCAGTGACTCGGCGATCTCGTTGTCGTGCGTGATCACGCAGATCGTGGTCCCGGACGCGTTCAGCTCGTGCAGCAGCTCCATGACGATCGCGCCGGACGCGGTGTCCAGCGCCCCGGTCGGTTCGTCCGCCAGCAGCAGCCGGGGGTCTCCCACCAGGGCGCGGGCGATGGCCACGCGCTGCTTCTCCCCTCCGGAGAGTTCGTTCGGCGTATGTGAGCGGCGGTGGTCAAGACGGACCTTGGCGAGCGCCTCGCGGGCCCGCGCGCGCCGTTCCTTCAGCGGTACGCCCGCGTACAGCAGCCCGTCGGCGACGTTGTCCACCGCATCGCGCCCCGCCGCCAGGTGGAAGTGCTGGAACACAAAGCCGATATGGCGGGCGCGGAGTGCCGAGAGACGGGCGTCCGACAGCTCGGACACGTCGTAGCCGGCGATCCGGACGGTGCCCGTGGTGGGCTTGTCGAGGGTGCCCATGACATGGAGCATGGTGGATTTACCGGAGCCGGACGGGCCGACGACGGCGAGCAGTTCACCCGCGTCGACGGTGAGGTTCACCCCGCGCAGGGCGTGCACACCGCCAGGGTAGGACTTGGTGGCGTCCCGCAATTCGATCACCGCCTCCGAGACCGCCTCCACCGTCACGACCCGCCCCTTCCGGTCGCCACCCGCCGCCGTCACGACCTGACCACCCCGATCACCACGTCCACCGTCACGACCCGCCCCTTCCGGTCACCACCCGCCGCCGTCACGACCTGACCACCCCGATCACCACGTCCACCGTCATGACTTGGCCATCCCGACCTTCAGGCCCTCGCGCAGGCCGGGGCCGCTGACCTCGATCCGGCCGTCGGCGGTCATGCCCGTCTCCACCCGCACCGTCTCCACCCGGGCCGCATCCGCCCGCCCCGTCCCCGAGGTGGCGCCCCGAACGATCTGGAGCCCGTAACCGCCGTTCTCGCCACGCAGGGCGAGCACCGCCTCGACGGGGACCGCGAGCACTCCCCTGCGCGCCTCGCTGACGAACTTCACGCTCGCCGGCGCCTTGGCGTCCTCGTGGGACACCGCCTCCGCGCCGCCGTCCAGGACGACTTCGACGGTGATGCCGTCCGGGGCCGCCGCGGCGGCCCCGGGGGCGGGCGCCTCGGGGCGCACCGTCCCGGCGACCTTGCCGGCCACGGTCTTCCCGCTCGGCAGGGTGACCTCGACCTTGGTGCCGCTCGATGTGAGCGCACCGTCGGTCTGATCCAGTCGCGCCCGGACGACGGGCCGGGTGGAGGCGATCGTCAGTACGGTGTCGGCCGGACCGACCTGGTCGGCGAGGGCCGCGTCGGCGGCGGCCACCTTCACCTGGTCGGGCTGGAAGACGACATCGCCCTTACCGACCCTGCCGGTGGTGTCGCGGTTGAGGGACTTCTGCCAGCGTTTGACGGCGGCCTCGGTGGCGTCGTCGTACCGGGTGTCGACGTACAGCCCCCGCCCGTACCCCAGATCGCGCAGATTCCGCTCCAGTTGGAGTACGTCACTGCCCCGGTCGCCCGACTTCATCTCGCGGAACATCGGGACCGGCCCGTAGAGGAGGGTGACGGGCTTGTCGTTCAGCTCGTACAGCGCCTGCCCCATGGTCACCGTCCGCCCCTCGGACGCGGCCACCGTGACCGTGCCGTCGACGGCGGACCTGACCGCGCGGCGCTGTGCGAAGTCGATCGCGCCGTCGACCGTCTTGGACTGTACGAGGTCGGTACGGATGACCGTCGCGGTGGCGGGCGGCAGCTCTCCGTCCCGGGCGGAGGCGTCCGCGTCACCGCCGTCGCCGAGGAGGAGTACGCCCCCGGTGACGGCGGCGGCGGTCACCGCGCCGAGCGTGAGGAGGATCGTGCGGCGCTTCACTGCATCCCGTCCAGACCTTCGAGCAGCTTCGACGCGCACGCCTTCTCGGCGCCCAGATAGGCCGGCGACCGCTGGTCGATGGAGGGGGTGCCCGGGGTCGGGTCGCCGCCGGGGACCGCGTTGCCGCCGGACATCGTCGGGTTGGTGAACCGGGAGACGCCGTTGTCCCGCATGCACTTGGCGTGCGCGAGCATCGACTCGTACGCCTTCTGTTGGTCGATCTTGGGCGTGGCCGCGGAGGCGGCCAGGAGTTCGGGCACGCAGGCGCGGTCCTTGCCGCCCTTGATGCCTTCGTTGCGGCCGGGCTGGGAGCCGATCACATTGATCTTCGCCCAGTCGAGGTGGCCGCTGAGCCGGGGGTCGGGGAACTCCGGGTAGCCGCCCTTGGCGCGCATACACCGGACGTACGCCAGTTGGGCGTCGTAGAAGGCGCTCTTGCCCGCGGTCCGGGCCGCGCCGGTGCCGCTGTCACTCTTCGCGGGCGGTGAGGACGGGGCCGCCGCCGATACCTCGGCGATGCCGTGGCTTCGGGCGCCGGCACCGTCGTCACCGCCGCCGCAGGCAGCCGAGAAGACGAGGACGGGGGCGGCGACGAGCACGGTCAGGCGCAGCCTGGCGGTGGCACGGGAGGTGGCGCGTGAGGTGGTCTTCAGGCTCATGGCCGCAACCCTCGTCACGCCAGGTGATGGCCCCTCCATGGCCACATGATGAGAGCGTAACAATGCCCCCGACCTGCACATCGACCCCTGACGACGGCGGCGGATCAGCGGTCCCGGTGCGCATAATCGACCCCATGCCGCATGTGCTGCTCATCGAGGACGACGCGTCCGTACGGGACGGAATGGAGCTCGTGCTGCGCCGGCACGGGTACGACATCGACACGGCGGCCACCGGCGAGGAGGCCCTCGCGCTGCTGGACGGTCCCGGCGGCGGGAAGGTCGAACTGGCCGTGCTGGACCTGATGCTGCCCGGTATGGATGGTTTCGAGGTGTGTCGCCGGATCCGCTCCAGGACCACCGTCCTGCCGGTCATCATGCTGACCGCGCGCGGTGACGACCAGGACATCGTGACCGGTCTGGAGGCGGGCGCCGATGACTACGTGGTCAAACCGGTCACCGCACCCGTGCTGGAGGCCCGCATCCGGGCCGCGCTGCGGCGGGCGGAACCGTCCGGGCAGCCACAGCGGCCGGACGCCGACGCCGGGTTGGTGATCGACCGCGCCGGTCTGGTGGTCACCAAGTACGGCGTCCCCGTCGCGCTGCCCCCCACCGAACTGCGGCTGCTGCTGGAGCTGTCGGCCTCCCCCGGCCGGGTCTTCAGCCGCGAGCGGCTCCTCGAATCCGTCTGGGACCACACCTACCTGGGGGACTCCCGACTGGTGGACGCGGCGGTCGGGCGGCTGCGGGCCAAGCTGGAGGACATACCGTCGAAACCGCGGTACGTGCAGACGGTGCGGGGCTTCGGCTACCGCTTCGGACCCCTGTGAAGCGCGGGGACAAGGGCAGGCCGGCCGGCGCCCCGAAGTGGCGCCCCTGGCGCCTCGTCGGCGGGCTGCGCGTCCGGCTCGTCGTGGCCTTCGTCCTCGTCGCCCTGATCAGCGCGGTGACCGCGACCGCACTCGCCTACCGGGACGCCCGCAACGCCGTGCTCCAGCGCACCCAGAACTCCGCCGTGGACGACTTCCGGGAGCGGGTCACCACGGTCGCAGCCGACTTCGACGTACCGCCCGACCAGCGTTCGCTCGCCCAGTTCGCGCAGAAGGTCTCGCAGGGGATCGGCACCGGCGACCGCATCGTGGTCGCCCACTACCAGAACCTCGTCGCGGTCTCCGACGCGCTCGCCGACACGGACAGCCGGATCACGCCCGAACTGCGCACGGCCGTACAGACCGAGGACGGGGCCCGGTTCCAGCGGGTGATGTGGCAGGGCCGGCCCTATCTGATCGTCGGAATGCCCGTGCGGTACTCCGACGGCGACCTCCGCACCTCCGATCTGGAGGTCTACGCCATCGCCGATCTCCAGGCCGAACACGAGGACACCGCAGCCCTGCTGGACTCCGTACGGGCGGGCATCGTGCCGGTGGTGCTGCTCGCCGCCGTCCTGGCGCTGCTGGCCGCGGGGACGGTGCTGCGCCCGGTGCGGAAGCTGGGCCGGGCCACCCGCGAGCTGGCCGCCGGCGACCTCGGCAGCCGCGTCGCCGTCAAGGGCCACGATGAACTCGCCGACTTGGCGCGGACCTTCAACGAGACCGCCGACGCGCTCCAGGCGTCCGACGCGGAACTGCGCGACCAGGAGGCGAAGGCGCGCCGTTTCGTGGCGGACGTCTCGCACGAACTGCGCACACCGCTGACGGCGATGACGATGGTGGCGACCGTCCTGGAGGAGGACGCCGACCAACTGCCGCCGGACGCCGCGCGGGCGGCCCGTACCGTCGGCGCGGAGACGGCACGGCTGGCGCGGCTGGTCGAGGACCTGATGGAGATCTCCCGCTTCGACGCCAAGGTGGTACGGCTGAACACGGCGGAGACGGACCTCGCCGACACCGTACGGGCGTCGCTGGCACTGCGCGGCTGGACGGACCGGGTGCGGACGCACCTCCAGGAGGACGTACGGGCGGTGGTCGACCGGCGCCGCATCGATGTGATCGTCGCGAACCTGGTGGGCAACGCGCTGCGACACGGCGCCCCGCCGGTCACCGTGACCCTGGGCACGGCCGCCGCGACGGACGGGACCGGTGCGGAGTGGGTGACGCTGGAGGTCGCCGACCACGGTCCCGGCCTGCCGCCGGGGGCCCGGGAGCGGGTCTTCGACCGGTTCTACAAGGCGGACGCGGCCCGCACCCGCGGCGCGGCCGACGACAGCGGACAGGGCAGCGGCCTCGGCACGGCCATCGCGCTGGAGAACGCGCGGCTGCACGGCGGCACGATCGACGTCGGCGACGCCGCCGATGCCGCCGGGGGGCCCGGGTGGGCGCGCCGGGGCGCGGTGTTCACCCTGCGGCTGCCCCTACTACGCACGGGAGAGGACACGGAATGAGGCTCCTGCGGGGGGTCGTGGTCGCCGCGCTCGGGATCGCCCTCACGGGCTGCGGCGTCCAGCCGACCGGGGTGGTGGGCGCGGGCGAATCGGCGGACGGGCTGACGCGCGGGGCGCGGCTGTACTTCGCCTCCCCCACCGGGCTGCGCTCGGTGCCCGTGCTCAACAGGGACATCACCGACCTCAACATGGTGATGAAGCTGCTCAGCGCGGGCCCGTCGCAGGCCGAGACGGAGGCCGGGCTCACCACCCTCGTCCATGAGCTGGGCGGCTACGCGGTGGAGGGCAAGGGCACCCGTGTCACGGTGTACCTGACCAGCGTCTATCAGCAGCCGGCGGGCGACCAGGGCACGGGACAGTTGGTGTGCACCCTGGCGCGCACCCAGTCCGTCATCGACCCGAAGGTCAGGGCCGATGACGTGGAGGTCACGCTGCGGCCGGCGACCGGTGACAAGGTCGGGCCCTTCCGGTGCGCGGAGTTCCTCGGCGGATGACGCACCCCACACCCAGGCGCACCACCTGCGCCACGCGTGGGCCGTCCTCCGTCCCGTACCGCCTGGGACAGCGTGCCGGTGCCGGTCAGGTGCCGATGTAGGCGGCGAGGTGCTCGCCGGTGAGCGTGGACCGGTCGGCGACCAGCTCGGCGGGCGTGCCCTCGAAGACGACCAGCCCGCCGTCATGACCGGCGCCGGGACCGAGATCGATGATCCAGTCCGCGTGCGCCATGACCGCCTGGTGGTGCTCGATGACGATGACCGACTTGCCGGATTCGACCAGCCGGTCGAGCAGACCGAGCAACTGCTCCACATCGGCGAGGTGCAGTCCGGTGGTCGGCTCGTCCAGCACATAGACGCCGCCCTTCTCGGACATATGGGTGGCCAGCTTCAGCCGCTGCCGCTCGCCGCCGGAGAGCGTGGTGAGCGGCTGGCCCAGACTGAGATAGCCGAGCCCGACATCGGCGAGCCGGGTGAGGATCCGGTGCGCGGCCGGTGTGCGCGCCTCGCCCGCGCCGAAGAACTTCTCGGCCTCGGTCACCGACATCGCGAGCACCTCGCTGATGTCACGGCCGCCGAGGTGGTGTTCGAGCACCGACGCCTCGAACCGCTTCCCCTCGCACTCATCGCAGACCGTGGCGACCCCGGCCATCATCGCCAGATCGGTGTAGATGACCCCCGCGCCGTTGCAGTTGGGGCAGGCGCCGTCGGAGTTGGCGCTGAACAGCGCCGGCTTCACGCCATTGGCCTTCGCGAACGCCTTACGGATCGGATCGAGCAGTCCGGTGTACGTCGCCGGGTTGCTCCGCCGCGAACCGCGGATCGCGCCCTGGTCGATCGAGACCACGCCCAGATCGGCCACCCCCGGCTGCTGTGGCAGGGCTCCGTGCACGAGCGAGCTCTTGCCGGAACCGGCGACACCGGTGATGACGGCGAGCACCCCGAGCGGGATGTCGACATCGACATCGCGCAGGTTGTTCGCCGTCGCGCCACGGATCTCCAGCATCCCGGTGGGGGGCCGCACCGTCTCCTTGAGGGCGGCCCGGTCATCGAAATGGCGGCCGGTGACGGTCCCACCGGCCCGTAGCCCGTCGACGGTGCCCTCGAAGCAGACGGTGCCGCCGTCCGTACCGGCGCCGGGGCCGAGATCGACGACGTGGTCGGCGATCGCGATCGTCTCCGGCTTGTGCTCCACGACGAGCACCGTGTTGCCCTTGTCCCGCAGCCGCAGCAGCAGGTCGTTCATCCGCTGGATGTCATGGGGGTGCAGGCCGATCGTCGGCTCGTCGAAGACATAGGTGACATCGGTGAGCGAGGAGCCCAGGTGGCGGATCATCTTGACGCGCTGCGCCTCACCGCCCGACAGCGTGCCCGACGGCCGGTCGAGCGAGAGGTAGCCGAGCCCGATCCGGACGAACGAGTCGAGGGTGCCCCGCAGGGTGGCCAGCAGCGGCGCCACCGACTTCGCGTCGAGGTCCCGGACCCAGTCGGCCAGATCGCTGATCTGCATCGCGCACGCGTCGGCGATGCTGATCCCCTCGATCTTCGACGACCGGGCCGCCTCGCTGAGCCGGGTGCCGCCGCACTCGGGGCAGGCGGTGAAGGTGACCGCCCGGTCCACGAACGCGCGGATATGCGGCTGCATCGCCTCCCGGTCCTTGGACAGGAAAGACTTCTGGATCTTCGGGATCAGCCCCTCGTAGGTGAGGTTCACTCCCTCGACCTTCACCTTGGTCGGCTCCCGATAGAGGAAGTCGCGCAACTCCCGCTCGGTGAAATCACGGATCGGCTTGTCCGGGTCGAGGAAACCGGACTCGGCGTACGTCCGCACCGTCCACCAACTGTCCGACTTCCAGCCGGGGATGGTGAAGGCGCCCTCGGCGATCGACTTGGAGTCGTCGTAGAGCTGCGTGAGGTCGATATCGGAGACCGTGCCCCGGCCTTCGCAGCGCGTGCACATGCCGCCGGTACGGGTGAAGGTCTGTTTCACGGTCTTGCTGCCGGCGCCGCGTTCGACCGTGATCGCACCGCTCGCCCGGACCGATGCGACATTGAAGGAGTACGCGTTGGGCGAGCCGATGTGCGGCTGCCCGAGCCGGCTGAAGAGGATGCGCAGCATCGCGTTGGCGTCGGTGGCGGTGCCGACGGTGGAGCGGGCGTCGGCGCCCATCCGCTGCTGGTCGACGATGATCGCGGTGGTCAGCCCGTCGAGCACATCGACCTCGGGCCGCCCCGGCGCCGGCATGAAGCCGCGGACGAAGGCGCTGTAGGTCTCGTTGATCATCCGCTGTGACTCGGCGGCGATCGTGCCGAAGACCAGCGAGCTCTTGCCCGAGCCGGAGACGCCGGTGAACACCGTCAGCCGACGCTTCGGGATCTCGACGCTGATGTCCTTGAGGTTGTTCTCGCGCGCGCCGTGCACACGGATCAGACCGTGGCTGTCGGCGATATGCGACACGGGCGCCCCCGGGTCCGTCCTCTTGGCCTTGCTCATCGTGTCTCCCTCTCGGGGCGGGGGCTTCATCCGTGTGGGGGCCTCGGCTGGCGGGCGGGCCTCAGCCGGCGAGCAGGTGCCTTCGGGGCTGGGGCCTTGCCGGGCCGGGGGCCGTTCGGGGTCGTCCGGGACCTTCCGGGCCGGCGCCTTCCGCCTGGGCCCTCCGCCTGGGCCCTTCGGACTGCTGGGCTGAGGCTACGTGGTCTCCCCCGGCGGATCACATAGCCTCCGGCCCAGCGGTCGGAGCGGCCCACGGACACGGCCCCGCGCGGGCGGTTCCTCCTACGGGCGGGACTGGGTGAAGCGGAGCATATTGCCGGCCGGGTCGCGGAAGGCGCAGTCGCGGACCCCGTAGGGCTGGTCGATCGGCTCCTGCAACACTTCGCCACCAGCGGCCCGGATGCGTTCGAAGGTGGCGTCGCAGTCATCGGTGGAGAAGATCACGCCGCGCAGTGCGCCCTTGGCCAGCAGTTCCGCCATCGCCTGCTTGTCGGCGGGCGAGGCGTTGGGGTTGGCGAGCGGCGGTTCGAGTACGAGCTCCACGCCGGGCTGCTCGGGTGAACCGACGGTCAACCAGCGCATTCCCTCGAACGAAACGTCGTTGTGCACTTCCAGGCCGAGGACGTCCCGGTAGAAGACGAGTGCCTTGTCATGGTCGTCGACCGCGATGAAACACTGTGCAAGCTTGATGTTCATGCTTCGACGCTACGAGGCGGCGACGGAATCCGCTTCTCCGATCCTGACCGGTTCACCGATCAGGACCGATTCGCCCCTACTGTCCGACGCACCCGTACCCGTACCGGCCGGCCCGGCGTTTCTGGTGGGCCCGGCGTTCCCGGCCGGCTCGGCGTTTCTGACTGGCTCGGCGTTTCTGGTGGGGCGCGTGAGGATCTTGGCGACACACGCCGGGATCGCGGCGCCGGCCTCGTGACGGCGGGCCCGGTAGGCGCTGGGGCTCTCACCGACCAGTTCGGAGAAGCGCGAGCTGAACGACCCGAGCGAGGTGCAGCCCACCGCGAAGCAGACCTCGGTCACACTCAGGTCACCCCGCCGCAGCAGCGCCTTCGCACGCTCGACACGGCGGGTCATCAGATAGCTGTACGGCGTCTCGCCGTACGCGGCGCGGAAGCTGCGGGAGAAGTGACCGGGCGACATGAGCGCGACCTTCGCCAGCGCCGGAACATCCAGCGGCTCCGCGTAGTCTCGGTCCATTGCGTCCCGGGCTCGACGCAGCCGTACCAGGTCCTCCAGGGTCATACGCTCCAGCATCGCACGGCACCACGCGCCCACCCGCGGGCTCAGTACCCCGAACCGCCAGGAGGGGGACACGGGGCCGACCGACTGCCGGGCGCGGAGGAAAGCGGACAGAAACTGACCTCTTCTCCTGCGACTGTTGTCCCGCACCGGACCCGCACCGGACCCGCACCGGAACAGTGCCGGACCCTGGTCTGATCCGCGCCCGCCCCATCCCGACACACATGCTTCTACCTGTACGGAATCGAGAGGAACCCCGATGACCGTGCTCGGCACCCGGGCGCTCAACCGCGCGACGCTCGCCCGGCAGCTACTGCTCGACCGCGCCGACGTACCGGTCCTCGACGCCGTCGCACACCTCGGCGGCCTACAGGCTCAGGAACCCCAGGAACCGTTCATCGGGCTCTGGTCGCGGCTGCGCGCATTCGACCCGGCGACGCTCTCGGAGCCGCTGACCCGCCGAAAGGTGGTGCGGACCCATCTCATGCGCCGCACCGTCCACCTCGTCACCGCCGATGACGCGCTGGCCTGGCGGGCCCGCCATGACGCCATGCTGCGCCAGCGGGTGCTCGGGGTCTACCGCGCCGAACTCGCCGGGGTCGACCTCGAAGAGCTGGCCGCGGCGGGCCGGGCGGTGATGGCCGACGGCGAGCCCCGTTCGATGACCGAGCTGGCCCGGACGCTGGCGACGCGCTGGCCGGCACCGGGGCCGCGGGCACTGGGCGAAATGCTGATCGCCGCCCTCGTCCCGATGGTGCAGCTACCGCCGCGCGGGCTGTGGCGCACGAAGGCGGGGGTGCGCAATGTACCGCTGTCGTCGTGGCTGGGGCGCGCGATCGACCCGCCGTCCCCGGACGCCACCGATCCGGTGGGCCAGGCGCTGGTACGGCGCTATCTGGCCGCGTTCGGCCCCGCCGCGTCGGCCGATCTGCGTGCCTGGTGCGGCCTCGCCGGACTGCCGGCCGCGGTCGCCGCGATCCGCGAAGAGCTGGTCACCTTCCGCGACGAGCGCGGCCGGGAACTGCTGGACCTGCCCGACGCGCCGCGCCCCGACCCCGACACACCCGCCCCGGTGCGGTTCCTGCCGGCGTTCGACAACGCGATCCTCGGTTACCAGGACCGCACCCGGATCATCGACGACGCCCACCGCGGGCTGTCGGTCGCCGGCGAGCGCGTCGTCCTGGTCGACGGCAGGGTCGCCGCGACCTGGAGCGTCGAGGCCGACACCGTGACGGTCACCCCACTGGGACGCTTCTCCCGGACCGACCGGGCCGCCGTCGCCGCGGAGGGGCAGGCGCTGGCGTCGTTCCTCTCCGACGGCGACAGCGACCGCGTCCAGGTCGCCACGGCTCCCCGCTGAGCGGTCGGTCCACCCATCGCTCCGGGAGCCGCCTGCGCGCGAGGCCGGCAGTCAACGCGGAGGCCGGCAGTCAAGAGGTCAGGCGTTCAGGAGGTCAGGCGTTCAGGAGGTCAGGTCGACGCAGGGGCGGTTCGTCCCCGTACCGCTCCACTCGACCGCGAATCCGGCCGCGCGGAACGCCCGCACGATGAGTTCGCCCGCGTGTTCCATCCGGGCCGGGCTGCCGTCCGGCGCACCCCAGAACGCCAGATCGAGCTGGCCCGTGGCACGGGCGCGACGGGCGTCCTCGCTGGTGTAGTAACAGAACCCGACGAGGTCGGCGAGATCCCCGCCGCGCGTGGAGAAGACCTCGCCGCAGTCCGCGAACCCGTCGGACTGGGTGGTGCCCACGGCGGGGAGCGCGACGAACCCGGCCGCGTCGAGCCCGGCCAGGACGTCGTGGACCCGCTTCCTGGCGGCGCGCCAGTCCTTCAGCGACATCTTCCGCGCCGGGCTGGCGGACGGCTCGGCACCGGCGTACGGCTGCTCGGTTCGTACGGGCGGTTCCGCACGTACGGGCGGTTCCGCGCGTACGGGCGGCTCGGCCGCGGCTCCGGGCAGAGCGTCGGGCAGAGCTCCGGCCGGGGCTGTGGCTGTGGCTGTGGCTGTGGCTGTCAGGAGCGTGGCGACCTCCGGGACACCGGCGTTGACGGTCACATGGTTGCCATGGCCGTCCGTGATGTCGGGATCGGCTCCATGGGCGAGCAGCAGGGCCACCGGCTCGGTCGTCGGCGAGAACTCGGCGGCGAGGTAGAGGGCCGTACGCCCGTCCCGGCCCGGGTGTTCCAGCGGCGCGCCCGCTTCGAGGAGCGTCAGGAGGGCCGCGGTCGCGGCGACCGCGTCCGTCTGCGCCCCCTGGGCGGCCCAGTGCAGGGCGGTCCAGCCCAGTTCATCGGTCGCGGCGACATCAACGCCGGCGGCGAGCGCGGCCCGCAGGACGTCGACCTCGCCTCCCTGCGCGGCTTCGAACACGTTCATCAGCGGCTCCAGGTCGGCGAAGGGGCTATGACCGGGGGAAATGCCGGGTTCCCTCCCGGGGGAGTGGAGCCTACGGCACGGCCGCTTCGCACCCCCGGGGTCGGTGTGGTGATCCCCGTACACCCCCTGACTGCGATACACCCCCTGGCTGCGACAGCGAGTCTCCTCATGCTTCTCCTGTCCGGCCGGACCGGTCCGCACTCCTGCCCGACCGGACCGGATCACGGTGGCGACTCACCGCCACTCGACCGACTCACCGCCACTCGACCGACTCGACCGACCCGGCCGGCACTTCGCCGAGTTCCGGTGGCAGCGGCCGTTCGTGCAGCACGTCAAGACGGGACACGGCACGGGTGAGCACCACATACAGCCGGTGCGGACCGCGCGGCTCGGCGGCGACGATCGCGGCCGGTTCGGCGACGACGACATGGTCGTACTCCAGCCCCTTGGCGACCGTCGCGGGCAGCACGGTCACCCGCGCCCCGCCCGCGGCAGCCCCGCCCGCCGCCGCGCCGGACGTACCGGCCGGGGCCGCCGTCGCGATGCCCGCCGCTTCGAGTGCCGTACGGAGGCGGTGCGCGTCCGGCTCGTCCGCGATCACCCCGATCGATCCCTCGCGCGCCAGCCCTTCCCGTACGGTCTCGACCGTCGCCGCCACCAGGTCCCCGACCCTGCGGATCGACACCGCGCCGTCCGTCCGCAGGGACCGCGCGGGCGCCACCCGCACGTCCAGCGCGCCGAGCAGCCGGTTGGTGAGTCCCACGATCGCGGCCGGCACCCGGAACCCGGTCGTCAGCGGGACCACCGGCGTCCCCTCCTTACCGAGGTGGGCCAGTTGTTCAGACCAGTCGCGGGCGGCCCACGGGGTGGTGCCCTGGGCGAGATCGCCGAGGACGGTCAGCGAGCCGAATCCGGCGCGGCGGGCGATGGCCCGGCACTGCATCGGCGAGAGGTCCTGGGCCTCGTCAATGACGATATGACCGAAGCCCTGGGGGTGTTCGATCAGGCCGGACAGTTCGTCCAGGAGGACGAGATCCGCAGCCGTCCACCGCGCGGACCGGTGGGAACGCGGTGGCGCGACCCAGCGGACGGCCGCCCGCTCGCCGGTGGTCAGGGAGTCGTCCACCGGGTCGGTGAGGAACTCCGCCAGCACCTCTTCCGGGGAGATCCGTGGCCAGACCGCGCCGACGAACGCGGTGACGGCCGCCGCCCGCTCAACCTTCCGCGCCCAGCCGTCGGTCCGGGGCCCGGAGCGGCGTTCCGCCCGGAGCCGGAGCGCACGGACGGCGCGGGTGCGGACGCGCTCCCGTCCGACGGCGTACGGGGGTTCCTCCGCGCGCACCTCGGCCACGATCTGCGCCAGCTCGTCCAGCGGGACCCGCCAGCGGTAGGAGCCGTCGGGCACGGTGAGCGGCTCGGTGGGCGGCTGCACCCGCGCGTACAGCGCCCGGCGCAGCACACCGGCCATGCGCGCGTCGTGTTTGAGCACGGCGGCGGCGGGGCTGTCGTCGGCCCGTACCGGGTGCCGGGAGATCTCGTCGTCCAGGGTGGACTGCCGGATGCCCCGCTCACCGAGGGCGGGGAGCACTTCGGCGATGTAGGAGAGGAAGGTGTGGCTGGGGCCGAGGATCAGCAGTCCGGCGCGCTGGACGCGTTGGGGGTACGTGTAGAGGAGGTACGCGGCCCGGTGCAGGCCGACGGCGGTCTTGCCGGTGCCGGGGGCGCCCTGCACACAGAGGGAGTGGGTGAGGTCGGACCGTACGAGATCGTCCTGCTCGGGCTGGATGGTGGCGGCGATGTCCCGCATCGGGCCCACCCGGGGGCGTTCGATCTCGGCGGCGACGATCGCGCCCGGACCGCTCTCCCCCCGGGCCAGGTGCTCGTCCTCAAGGCCGGTCAGATCCGTCGAAGCGCCGGTGCTGAAGGGCGCCCAGCCGAAGCGGCGGCGGACGGCGACGCCCTGCGGGTCGTGGGCGCCCGCCTGGTAGAAGGCGCGGGAGACGGGGGCCCGCCAGTCGATCACCAGCGGTGGGGCGGAGGGGTGTTCGCTGATCCGCCGGCGACCGATGTGGTAGCTCTGCCCCTCGTGGTCACCGGGCGGGGCGGGGGCCTCGGCAGCCGCATGGACCGTGGCACCGGCTGTGGGGCCGGCTGCTGCGGTGAGCGGTGTCGTGGGGTGGTACGGCGCGAAGTCGAGGCGGCCGAAGAACAGCGGCCCGTGCGGTTCCTCCCGTACCTCCTTGGCCCAGTCGCGCAGTTGCCGGCCGAGCACCTCGGCGTCGGCGCCCGAAGCGAAGGCGTTCTCGCCGATGACGACCTGGTCGGCGGCTGCGGCGACCATCGCGGTCAGGGCCGCCCGGCAGGCGTCGTGGTGGGCGCGTTCCTGGATCAGGGCATGGCTGAGTGGGTCATCGGATCCCGTCATTCCACCGAGAATAACGCAACCGAGTAATGTTTTTAACCAAGTTGCATCAGCTCACCACCGCCAGGGATGGCACCGACCCGTCACCGGACGGACAACCCGCCCAGACCATCCCGCAGTTGATCGAAGGCGAGCCGCGCCGCGCGCTCCGCGCCCGGCCGGACCTGCCGCACGCCCTCACCGGCCGCGATCCGACGCCAGTTCTCCTCGGCGAGAATCCGCAGGACGGCGACGATCTGCCCGGCGGCCAGCCGGCCCCCGATCCCGCCACCGAGCGACTCCGCCAACACGGCCTCGGAGCGCCCCTGATAGGCGTGCAGCCGGGCGACCAGACTCGGCGTCCCGTACAGCAGCCGGAGGTAGGCGAGCACCTCCGGCGCCTCACTGAGCCCGGTCACCGGGTCGCACCGCTCCAGGCCGTCGAGGAAGTGGCGGCGCAGGGCGTCCAACGGGGAGAGTTCCGGTCGGCGATCGGCCACCACCCGGGCGGGTTCGCCCTCGTGGTCGGCGAACCGGTGCAGCGCCAGATCCTCCTTCGTGGCGAAGTACCGGAAGAGCGTCGGCTTGGAGACCTCAGCCGCCGCGGCCACCTCGGCGACGGAGACCCGGTCGAAGCCCCGCTCCAGGAAGAGCGCGACGGCGGCGTCCGAGATGGCCCGGTGCGTCCGTCGCTTCTTGCGTTCCCGCAGCCCGCCCGCCGCATCCCGTACCGGAACAGCCCCGAACCCGACCCCGAACCCGACTTCGACCTCAGCGCCCGCGCCCGCACCAGCACCAGCACCAGCGTCACCCCTCACCACAGCCGCACCTCCCGCCGCCGCCAGGACCGCCGCCCGTAGCGCCGACCCCGCCAACCCCGCCGACCCCGCCGACACCGACCCCGCCGCGCTTCCGGATCAGCGCCTCCACACCGTCGAGGATCGTGGTCATCCCGAAGGTGAAATCGAAGTCCCGGTCCTCCGCTCCGGACATCACCCCGGACTCCAGCAGCCGCGCCACCGACGGATACCGGTCCGGATCCGCCAGCCGTCGCAGCGTGCGCGCGTACCGGCGCATGGTGTCCTCCGGGCCGACGCCGCTGGACTCGACCGCCGCCCCGATGTCCGCCGCCGTCGACGCCTCATGGCGGACGTGCCCCATGATCAGCATGATCACCGAGATCTTCTCGCCCTCATCGAGACCGCTCCCCGCCAGCGGGGCGAGTCCCTGCTCCCACCAGGCGACCGAGTTGGGCGTGGCGGGCGGCCCCGAGATGGGGATGCGCAGAACCCACAGATTGCGGTGCAGGACCTCGCGCTGCGCCACTCCCCAGGCCATGAGCGCCTCGCGCCAGCCCGTCCCCGGGGCGGGGGGCGCGGGGGGCGGACCCACGGCCGCCTCCTGCATCAGGATGTACAGCTCGCCCTTGGCCGCGACATAGCGGTAGAGCGACATGGTCGCGACGCCCAACTCCTTGGCGACCCGGCCCATCGAGACGGCGCCGAGCCCCTCCGCCGCCGCGATATCGACGGCGGCCGCGACGATCCGGTCCAGGCTCAGTCCTGGCTTGGGCCCCTTGGACGGCCGTTCGCGCAGGCCCCATGCCGCCTCGACACTGGCGGGCAACCAGCTACCGCCCTGTCCCGCACCGCCCGCACCGCCTCCGGCGCCGCCTTCGCTGTCACCCATCGCCGTTCGCCCCTGCCTCGCTCCTCGCGTACTCCCTTGACGCACATCCTAGTAATGCGTAACCCTTACGCACTACAGCGTATGGCATACGCAGAAAGGTTCGGTCCCTGATGAGAGAGACCCCGGCGATCGAGGCCACCGGCCTGACGAAGTCCTACGGGCGGAACACGGTCGTCGACGGCATCGACCTGGCGGTCGCACGCGGTGCCGTCTTCGCCCTGCTCGGCCCGAACGGCGCGGGCAAGACCACCACCGTCCGCATCCTCGCCACCCTCACCGCCGCCGACGCGGGCCGGGCCTCGGTGGCGGGGCACGACATCGTCACCGAACGCTCCCGGGTGCGCCACGCCATCAGCCTGACCGGCCAGTTCGCCGCGGTGGACGAGAAACAGACGGGCGAGGAGAACCTCCGGATGATGGCCCGGCTGCGCCGCCTCCCCCGCCGCGAGGCCCACCGCCGCGCCCACGAACTGCTGGACCGTTTCGATCTCACCGCCGCCGCCCGGCGCCTGGTCGGGACCTACTCCGGCGGAATGCGTCGCAGGCTCGATCTCGCGGCCGGTCTGGTGGGCGATCCCGAGGTGCTCTTCCTGGACGAGCCGACGACCGGCCTCGATCCGCGCAGCCGGGCGGAGTTGTGGCAGGTGGTGCGGGAGCTCTCCGGCGACGGCGCGACCGTCTTCCTGACCACGCAGTACCTGGAGGAGGCGGACCGGCTCGCGGACCGTATCGCGCTGGTCGACGGGGGCCGACTGGTGGCCGAGGGCACGGCCGACGAACTGAAGACCCGGGTCGCCGGCCACCGCCTCGACCTCGTCGCGACGGACACCCCGGCGTACTGGCGGATCACCTCCCGCCTCGACGGAGTCCCCCGCCTGAGCCCCGGACCCGGAACCGGCGCAGGACCCGAAACCGGCCCAGGCGCAGGCGCAGAAACCGGAACCGGAACCGGACGCGTATCGGAACCGGGCACCGCATCAGGTCAGCGGACGACGACCCGCCGCACGCACCACTCCCCCGAGACCCTCACCATCGGCCTCCCCACGAACGGCACCGCCACCGAGGTCCGCGCCCTGCTCGACGCCATGGACCCCGACCGGTCCGACATCGCCCGCTTCTCGGTCCACCAGACCACCCTCGACGACGTCTTCCTCACCCTGACCGGCAAGGAGCCCGCCCATGTCTGACGCGCTCGCCCAAGCAACGACGATGGCCGCCCGCAGCATCCGGATCAACATGCGCAATGTCGACGCCCTCATCACCGCGATGATGCTGCCGCTGATGCTGATGTTCTGCTTCGTCTACTTCTTCGGCGGGGCCATCGACACCGGGGCGGCCTATGTGACCTACGTCGTCCCCGGCATCCTCATCCTCTGCGCCTCCTTCGGTTCGGCGACCACGGCCATCGGGGTGGTCGAGGACATGAAGAACGGCATCATCGACCGGCTGCGCTCCCTCGACATCGGCGGCGCGGCGATCCTGGCGGGCCATGTCGCCGCCAGCACCCTGCGCAACCTCGCCTCCACGGCCCTGGTGCTCGTCGTCGCCCTGCTGATCGGCTTCCGCCCCTCGGCATCACCCGCCGGCTGGCTCGCGGCCGGCGGCATCCTGATCGCCTTCCTGATCGCGTTCTCCTGGCTCTCGGCGGCGATCGGACTACTCGCACGCACCCCGGAGGCGGTGAGCGGCTTCACCTTCTTCATGACGTTCCTGCCCTATCCGAGCAGTGCGTTCGTCCCGATCGACACCATGCCGAGCTGGCTCCACACCTTCGCGGCCCATCAGCCGATCACCCCACTGATCGAGTCCCTGCGGGGCCTGC
The DNA here is from genome assembly GCF_044333555.1 of Streptomyces sp. NPDC020965. Taxonomy (NCBI): domain Bacteria; kingdom Bacillati; phylum Actinomycetota; class Actinomycetes; order Kitasatosporales; family Streptomycetaceae; genus Streptomyces; species Streptomyces sp. NPDC020965. Next base: position 71,923 of record NZ_JBIRRE010000012.1, on the reverse strand, counting down.
TGCTCTCCGAGCCGGTGGGTACGGCGCCCTGGACGGCGCTCGCGTGGTGCGGAGGCATCCTGGCAGTGGCAGTGGCGGCCTCGGGCACCCTGTTCCGGGCCCGTACGGCATGACCGCACCGCCCGGGCCGATCTCACCGCGCACGGGAGATCGGCAACATCAGCGACATCGGCTCCAGAGACCCGCACCGCCCACGGAACATCGCCCAGCGGCGTCAGAAGCGGTGTCAGAAGATGTCCGGGCACCACGGCAGCCTCGGCGTGCGGAACATCCGCTCCGCCGTCAGGGCCGCACCCGCCCGGTGCTCCTCCAGCGCCCCCAGCGCCAGCAGCCGCACCGGCGAGGCGTCCCCCAGATAGAGCGCACCCAGCTCGGAGACGTCCAGGCTGAGATCGGGCGCGTCATCGGTCGGGGCGCAGTCGACGCCCTGGGGGCCGGTCTCCAGCCGGAAGCGGCCCCCCGCCAACCCCAGTCGGTCCCGCACCTCCAGGACGAGGGTCGCCGAGGCGTCATACGTACGCGCCTCCAGGGCCCGTACGACATCCAGGATCCGCACCCACATGAAGTCGGCCTGGGTCTCCACCCGCGCCGCCCGGGGGTCCGGCAGCAGATCGGGCAGCAGATCATCGGGGGCCCGGTGGCCCGACTTCACGGTGGTGATCCAGTCGACCGAACAGACGAAGTGCCAGAGCGCGCGCTCGGCCGCGGGCGTGGCCGCCAGCAGCTCGCGGACCTTCGCCGTGTTCAGCGGCTGCTTGGCATCGCCCCAATGGTCGTCGGCCTCGTAGGCCAGCAGGCCCTCCACCTCACCGGCCGGTGAGCGGTAGACCGCGTAGAAGGGCTCGGTCCAGGGGGAGAGCGGCGCCGGGTCCTTGCCGGTGTTCAGCAGCCACCAGCGGTCGTCACGGCTGACCAGACCGGCCCGGCCGGCGGCGACGCGGGCGTGCAGCTCCGGTCCGAGCTTCCGGACGTCCGAGCCGTCCACCATGTCGATCCGGCCGCCGTCGCCCGGGCCGGACCAGCGCGGGTCCAGACCGGTGCGCGGTACGTCCACGGACCACTGGGTCGTCCGGGCGGCCGGGCCGAAGCCGTACCGGCCGTAGATGGGGTACTCGGACGCGATGAGCGTGGACACCGCGTCGCCGCGCTCCCTCGCCACCGCCAGGTTGTCGCTCATCAGCCGACTGAGCAGTCCACGGCGGCGGTGGGTGGGGCTGACGGAGACATTGGTGACCGCGCTGGCGGACAACTGCCCGCCGCCGACGACGGAGAGCCGCTGCTCGAACATCCGGTAGGTGGCCACCCAGCGGCCCTCGTCGTACGCGCCGTGGGTACGGGCGAGATCCATGACCTCGCGGCGCCCGGCGATCTGGGCGTCCGTGAAGACCGGCGGACGCAGAAACCCGGTCGACACCGCCCGTAGCCAGTCGGGGAATTCGGATTCGGTGACGGTACGGATCTCAAGGGTCATACCCCCCACGCTAAGCAGAGCGGGTTCAGAAAGTCGCGCGAATTTCGCCGACCTCCGCGCCCCCGCCGAGCAGCGGCGCGCGCCCGATCCGGGCCACCACCGGGGCTGCCACGCCGTGCAGCTCCAGGGCGCGGGCCAGCACCGGTCCGAGCGCCCGCCCGGCGCCGTCGTCGATCTTGAACGCCAGCGCCCTGCCGTCCGCGAACGCGACCGCCTGGACGGCCTCCGCCCCCATCTTGGAGAGGGTGCCCGGCACCTCCCGCATCAGCCAGGTGTCGGGGCGCCGGGTGCCCGCCACGTACTCGGGGTGTGCGCGCATGGCGTCCGCGACCCGCCGTTCGGCCGTCCCGGGCGCGGCCGTGACGAGCGACCGGAAGGCGCGCGCGAGGCCGGTCAGACCGATCGCCAGCAGCGGGGCCCCACAGCCGTCGGTGCCGACGGCCGCGACCCGCTCGCCCGACGCCTCCTCGACCACCGAGTGGATCAGCCGCTGGAGCGGATGGGCCGGGTCGAGATAGGTCGTACGGTCCCAGCCGTTGTGGGCGCAGGCGGCCAGCATCGCGGCGTGCTTGCCGGAGCAGTTCATGGTGATCGGGTCCCGGACCAGTCCGGCCGCGAGGTACGCCTCGGCCTCGACCGGGTCCAGCGGCAGGTCGGGCGGGGTCTGGAGCTCGTCAGCGGCGATTCCCCGCTCGGCGAGCATCGTGCGTACGAGCTCCAGGTGAAACGTTTCTCCGGAATGACTCGCAGCCGCCAGCGCGAGCCGCTCCCCGGCCAGCTCAAGACCGGCGCGCAGCACACCGACCGCCTGGAAGGGCTTGTTGCTGGAACGGGGGAAGACGGGCGCGTCCGGATCTCCGAGCGCGAGTTCCACACCGCCATCGGCCGCCAGGAGGACGAGCGACCCCCGGTGGTGGCCCTCGACAAAGCCGGAACGTACGACTTCGGCGAGGACCGGGGGTATGGCGGTCGTGGTCGCGGTCATGCTCTTCGTGGGCCTTCCGGACGACTGGGAGACCCGCTCCCGAGACCCTCCGGATCGCGGAGTCGCCTCAGGTCAGCAGGTCGTCTACTTGTGCTTCGCCCTCACGGTACCTGCGGGCGATCTCCCCGCTGCAATCGTCGGCCGTGCGCTGGAGCAGTTGGCGGCGGCGGGAGACCTGCTGCTCGTAGCGGATCAGCCGACCCATTCCCGAATGCAGCTCGTCGTCCGTCCGGGCGTCGAGATCGGACAGCTCTACATCGGCGAGCATGTCGGCGGCGAGCCGCCGGTACTCCTCGCCGTGCGGCGTGGACAGCGTGACGTGGCGGGCGGAGCTGCGGTGCCGGGAGGGCGCGTCGGCGAGGATCTCGGAGAGCCGGTCGACCACCGGGGTCTCCGGGTCCGTACGGCGGGCCAGCTCGGCCCGAAGGATGTCGATCCGCCCCTGGAGCAGCCGCCGCAGATAGCTGAGGTCGGCCTCGTCCCGCTGGGAGTCCCGGCGCAGGGTGCGCAGCTCGGCGAGGCGGAGGGTCGGGAGGTCGTACCGCGGCGGGTCACCGAGGGCCCCCGCCACGCTCACCGCGAACGTGGCGCGCTGCTGGGGCGGGAGCGTGGGGTGCGGATGGCCGGGACCGATACCGGCCGTCGGACCGGAACCCCCGCCACTGGGGCCGGGGGCGGGGTGGCTGTGTCCGGCGCCGGGATGGGTGTGCCCGGTGCCGGAGTGGGTGTGACCGGGGTGCGCTGTCGCCGTCAGGGTCGCTGTCGGCAGTGGAAGTGCTGGAGTCGGTACGGGACCGGTGGGCTGCCCGGTTCCAGATGTGCTCATATGCCTATGTCCGTCCCCTCGACCGGTGCATGGGGTCTCCCCGGGCCCGGAGGGCCGAGGGGATGCACTGCCTCTGTGCATCGTGCCACTCCGGATACGTTCGACGCAGGCGCTCTGCACCCGTTCAGCCGCAGATAGGTTGGTCTGTATGCGTGCGGTGGTGCAGAGGGTGGACGGCGCGAGTGTCGCCGTGACGGATGGGTCCGGGACCGAGACGGTCGGCGAGATCATGGGCGAGGGGCTGTGTGTGCTGGTGGGAGTCACCCATGAGGACACCCCCGAGAAGGCGGCTCAACTGGCGAGAAAGCTGTGGTCACTGCGGATCCTGGAGGGTGAGAAGTCCTGCTCGGACGTGAATGCGCCGTTGCTGGTGATTTCGCAGTTCACTCTCTACGGGGACGCCCGGAAGGGCCGCCGCCCCACCTGGAACGCGGCGGCCCCGGGTCCGGTCGCGGAACCACTGGTCGATGAGGTGGTGGCCCGGCTGCGCGAACTGGGCGCCCGGGTGGAGACGGGACGCTTCGGGGCGAGCATGCGGGTCTCCCTGACCAACCAGGGGCCGTTCACGGTACTGCTGGACCTCTGAGGGCTCCGATGCCATCAGGGCCACGGGCTACGGCTGCGGCTAGGACCAAGGACTACGGCTCGACCACCGTCTCCTGTGCCGCCGCGGTGTCCCCGGCCATCAGCTCCGCGTCCACCGGTACGTTCCGCTTCACCAGGGCCAGCGCGATCGGCCCCAGCTCGTGGTGGCGGGCCGACGAGGTGACGAAGCCCAGCTTGCGGCCTTCCGCGCCGTCCGACGCCAGCCGGATCGGGGTGCCGGGGCCCGGCAGATGGACCTCGCTGCCGTCGAGGTGCAGAAAGACCAGCCGGCGCGGCGGCTTCCCCAGGTTCTGGACGCGCGCCACCGTCTCCTGCCCCCGGTAGCAGCCCTTCTGGAGGTGGACCGCGCTACCGATCAGGCCCAGCTCGTGCGGGATGGTGCGGTGGTCGGTCTCGAAGCCGAGGCGGGGACGGTGCCCCTCCACGCGCAGCGCCTCGTAGGCGAGGATGCCCGCGGCCGGGCCGTGCTCGGCCGCGTACGCCGCGAGGTCGTGGCGCGGCAGGAACAGATCGCGGCCGTACGGGGTCTCCCGTACGACGACACCGGCCGGCACCTCGGCGATGGAGCCCGCGGGCAGGTACACCACCGCGAAGTCCTCGGTGCGGTCGGCGACCTCCACCCGGTAGAAGAACTTCATCGACTCCAGATAGTCGACGAGCGCGCCCTGCGTACCGGGCTCGACATGCATCCAGACCGTCTCGCCGTCGTCCACGAGAGCGATCACATGCTCGATATGGCCGTTGGCGGAGAGGATCAGCGCATCAGTGGAGCGGCCGGCCGGCAGATCGGTCATGTGCTGGGTGAGCAGCAGATGCAGCCAGGTCAGCCGGTCGCCACCGGTGACGGTGATGACCCCCCGGTGCGAGAGGTCGACCAGGCCGGAGCCGTCGGCGAGGGTGCGCTGTTCCCGGAACAGGTCGCCGTAGTGCGCGGCGACGCCGTCGTCGGCGCCCTCGGCGGGGACGGCACCGGGCAGGGACAGCAGAGGGCTCTTCACAGTGGCCATGGGGAAAGCCTACGACTCGGTAGTTGAAGGCTCAGCGGAGCACCGCTCACAGCGGCCGAAGATCGCGAAATGCTTCATATCGGTGTCGAAGCCGAAGGTCTCCCGCAGCTTCGCGGTGAACTCGGCCGCCACCTCGACGTCCGCCTCGATCACGCTCGTACAGTCCCGGCAGACCAGATGGATGTGATGGTGGCGATCGGCCAGATGGTAGGTCGGCGCGCCGTGCCCGAGGTGGGCGTGGGAGACGAGACCCAGCTCCTCCAGCAGCTCCAGGGTCCGGTAGACCGTGGAGACATTGATCCCCGCGGCGGTTTTGCGCACCTCGCAGAGGACGTCGTCGGGCGTCGCGTGCTCCAGCGTGTCGACGGCTTCGAGGACGAGCTGGCGCTGCGGGGTCAGGCGGTAGCCGCGCTGCCGCAGATCACTCTTCCAGTCGGTGCTCACCACACCTCCAGTGTAGGCAGGCGGGCACCGCCCACTTGAAGAAACGGTCACGCCCTACTTGAAGAAGGCGATCCCGTCGTCCGGAAGGTCCCCGAGGTCCTTGGCCCACGCCTCGACCTGCTCGGGCGAGACGACCTTCTTCAGGTGCGCGGACATGTACGGCCGCAGCGGGACCTCGGGGGTGGACTTCTCGCCCACCCACATCAGGTCGCCCTTCACGTACCCGTAGAGCCGCTTTCCACCGCTGTACGGGCCGGAGGCCGCGGTGCGGGCGACCGCGTCGGTCACCAGGTCGATCTGCGGCTTCTGGTCGGCGAGGTCGCCGTACCAGATCTCCACGACGCCCTGGTCCCGGACCATGACGATCTCGACCTTGCGGTCCTTGTCGATGCGCCAATAGCCGTGCTCGCTCTCCAGCGGGCGGACCTTGTTGCCCTCGGCGTCGAGGACCCAGGAGTGCGAGGCGTACTCGACGAAGTCCCGGCCGTCGTGGCTGAAGGTGACGGACTGGCCGAAGTTGCACTTCTCCGCGCCCGGGAAGTCGGAGACGCCCGCGCCCTCCCAGGTACCGAGGAGGAAGGCGAGGGGGACGAGGCCCGGGTTCAGGTCGGACGGAATCTCGATCATGATCAGCTCTGGCGATCTGTAGTGGCGACGGGTACGGAACGGACGGGCCGGGCGGAGTCCGACCCGACCGGGGAGGGCACGGCGGACGGACCGGCCCTACCGACGGGACTCTGTAGGCAGGGACTAGCGCTGGCCCTGGTACAGCTTCTTCACGGTCAGGAAGGCGAAGGCGCCGACGCCGATGCAGACCAGAACAAGCAGGGCTTCGAAGAATGCCTCAAGCACGGGGGGCTCCTCGGTCGACGCGGTGGGCTGAACCCTCAGACGGGTCCGGACCCCAGCCTAATGGGTTGCCCCCCGGCCGCCCGTGCGAGGTCAGCCCGCCAGTCGGTTCCGGAGGAGTCGGCGCCCGGTCGCCCCGCACGCCGTGGCCGACGGCGGTCCGGGTGGTGGCGCCCATTACAGTTCGGTCATGGCGAAGAAGCTCGTGATCAAGGTGACCGCGGGCGCCGACGCGCCCGAGCGCTGCTCGCAGGCGTTCACGGTGGCGGCCGTCGCCGCCGCCAGCGGTGTCGAGGTGTCCCTCTGGCTGACCGGTGAGTCCGCGTGGTTCGCGCTGCCCGGGCGGGCGGCCGAGTTCGAACTGCCGCACGCCGCGCCGCTGCCGAGTCTGATCGAGTCCATCCAGGCGGCCGGGGTGATCACCCTCTGCACCCAGTGCGCGGCGCGGCGCGATATCAGCGAGCGGGATGTGCTCGACGGCGTACGGATCGCGGGGGCGCAGGTCTTCGTCAGCGAGATCATGGCCGACGGCGTGCAGGCCCTCGTCTACTGACCCTCCGGCGCCGACCCTCCGCCCCCCGGCTGCTACCGGCGTTTCTTGCCGTCGAGTTCGTCCCACCAGTCGTCGGACTTGGGGTCGCCGCTGGGATCGTCCCACCAGCGGTCGTCCGGTCCGCGCCGGTTCGCGACCATCGCCGCGATGGGTGGGATGACCATGGCGACCAGGCACATCGCCACGGCGGCCGGTACCGACCAGAGCCGCACGAAGGCCCAGGCGGAGACGAACAGGAACAGGCATCCGCCCATCAGCAGGAAATAGGCACGCCGGCGCCGTGCGTACATGCCTCCAGGGTACGACCGGGGCCCGCCCGACCCCCGACCCGTCTGGCGCGACACGCCCGACGCTCCGGGTGCGGAAGTACGCGGCCGCACGCGGCGGTACCCGGCGCTCCGGGGCACGAGGGCTTCGGGCGCGACGCTCCGGACTCGGCAGTACGCGGCATCCGGGCCCGGGGCCCCGTCAGCACCACGAACCGCGGAGCCGGTGGCCCTCGGCGTCCCATCGGCATCCCATCGGCGTCCCCTCGGCGCCTCCTCGGCGCCTCCTGGCATGACCGAAGGGCCGCACCCCTTTCCCAGTGGCGTCCAACCCCCGGGGGTGCGGCCCTTCGGCCGGTTCGGTGTGATCGTGGTTCAGACCGCGATGGCGACCTCCGCGAGCCCACCCGTCTGCGCCACGACCGTACGGTCCGCCGAGCCTCCGGGGACCAGCGCGCGCAGGGTCCACGTGCCCTCGGCCGCGTAGAAACGGAACTGTCCCGTCGCCGAGGTCGGGACCTCGGCGGTGAACTCGCCCGTCGAGTCCAGCAGGCGGACGTAACCGGTGACGGGCTCGCCGTCGCGGGTCACCTGCCCCTGGATCGTCGTCTCACCGGGCTTGATCGTCGAGGCGTCGGGGCCACCGGCCTTCGCTCCACACATACAGCTCTCCAATGGTTCCGGAAACTCCGGGGATCAGGGGTTACTTGGCCGCGCCGAGCTCGATCGGCACGCCGACCAGGGAGCCGTACTCGGTCCACGAGCCGTCGTAGTTCTTGACGTTGGTGACACCGAGCAGCTCGTGCAGCACGAACCAGGTCAGGGCGGAGCGCTCACCGATGCGGCAGTAGGCGATGGTGTCCTTCGCCAGATCGACCTGCTCGTCGGTGTAGAGCGCCTTCAGCTCGTCGTCCGACTTGAAGGTGCCGTCGTCGTTGGCATTCTTCGACCACGGGATGTTGCGGGCGCTCGGCACGTGGCCGGGGCGCTGCGACTGCTCCTGCGGGAGGTGCGCCGGGGCGAGCAGCTTGCCGCTGAACTCGTCGGGAGAGCGCACGTCGACCAGGTTCTGCGCGCCGATCGCGGCGACGACGTCGTCACGGAAGGCACGGATCGAGGTGTCCTGCGCCTTGGCCTTGTACTCGGTCGCCGGGCGGCTGGGGACCTCGTCGACCAGGTCGCGGGAGTCCAGCTCCCACTTCTTGCGACCGCCGTCGAGGAGCTTGACGCCGTCGTGGCCGTAGAGCTTGAAGTACCAGTAGGCGTACGAAGCGAACCAGTTGTTGTTGCCGCCGTAGAGGATGACGGTGGTGTCGTTCGCGATGCCCTTGGCGGAGAGCAGCTTCTCGAAGCCCTCCTGGTCGATGAAGTCGCGGCGGACCGGGTCCTGGAGGTCCTTGGTCCAGTCGATCCGGATCGCGTTCTTGATGTGGTTCTTCTCGTAGGCCGAGGTGTCCTCGTCGACCTCGACAATGGCGACCTTCGGGTCGTCGATGTGGGCCTCGACCCAGTCGGCGTCTACCAGGACGTCGCTGCGGCTCATGCTGTTCTCCTCCGGGGCAGTGTGCGGCGGGTGGTACGCAGAAGGCGGCGCGAATACGCGGAAGAAGCGGGCGTACCGCTCGGGGGGCGGCCCTGATCAGCGCTCGAAGGGCCACGGGTTACGGGAGCGGGACTCCCGCTCAGACGGCGCGACAGAGCATGGCGGCGACGCGGCACAGGTCGACTGCCCGCCGCTTCGTGAGATCCGCCTGTCGCTGCTTCATATTCCCGATCGTAGGGACGGTTCGCCCGTCATGTCACCGGCGTGTCGAATAATGAGACACGATCGTCCACCATTCGATACGCGAAGACCCTGGAGGCCCGCCGCGCCGGACGGGGGAGCAGCTCAGGGCCGTTAGCCTCCTACCCAGCGGACAGCCACGTCTCACCATGCGGCCACGGCCCGTTTTGGACAGGTTTCGGTGGCGGCGGTGCGGTCGGCGATGGCTGGGACCGTCCGACGAACCCCGAAGCCGGGGACGGCGAAGGCCCCGGAGCCCTGAGGGGGCTGCCGGGGCCACACCGGTACGACAGGGAGCAGGAACCAGGGCCGGAGACGCTTCCGGCTCAGGGTCGGGCATCAGCCGACCAGCGCCACGCCCCGGCCGGTCCCGGCGAACTCCAGCCCGCCCCGGGTCGTCTCCAGCCGGTCGAGCTTGAGGCTCGACGGCATCTTCTCGATCTTGAGTTCGTAGTCCACGGCGTCACGCAGCTTGTCGCCGAGGCCCGGCACCGGAATCGACGGCAGGGCGTCGGCCTTGAGCCTGATCGTGTCGCCACCGCGCAGTTCGACCGTGCTGTACGTGCTGACGCTGCGGTCCCCCAACAGCGCCTCGGCCGCCCGCGGCAACGAGATCCCGGCCCCCTTCAGCACATCAGCGAGCACGCCCTCGATCTTCACCTGGTTCTTCGCGGCGCGCTCGGCGCCCGCGAAGGTGACCCGGGCCCCTTCGGGCGCGGCCTTCGTCAGATCCGCGTACGAGATCCGGGCGGAGCCGTCGGCGCGGCCCGCGACGGCGGAGGAGTAGCTGCTGTTGACCTTCACATCCCGCAGCTCGGCCTTGACCTCGGTGACATTGACCGTACGGCCGCCGGCGGTGGCGCTGAGCCCGCCGAGGCTGACGTCCACATCCTCCAGCCGCTTGTCCACGACCTGGGTGAGGAAGGGGAAGCCGTTGATGGACACCTCGGGCGTCGAGCTGAGCCCCTGGCTGCTGCGGACCCTGTCCGCCACCTCGGACTCGGCCAGATTGACGGCGATCCGGTCCGCGGCGATGAACAGGCCGCCGATGACCACAGTGAGGATCAGCAGTATTCGCAGTGCGCGCATGGCCCGGTCTCCCTTGCCTCGATCCGTCCGCTACTCGTACGCCCGAGGAAACGGTCAGGTCCGGACGACGCCTTGTCGTTATTCATCGACGTACGGGCGCGACCAAAGGTTCCTCATCACCCCGGCCGGGGTGATGAGGAACCCTGGTTCGTCCCGTCGGGCCAGCGGTCAGGACGGCCGTCAGGCCAGTACCCGTCCGATCAGATAGACGGCGGGCGCGGCGGCCGTCAGCGGCAGCGCGACCCCGGCGGTGAAGTGGACGAACCGGGACGGGTAGTCGTAGCTCGCCACCCGCAGTCCGACCAGCGCGAGTCCGCCGGCAGCCAGACCGAGCAGCGCGGCGCCGGAGTCGAGGTCCGTGAATCCGCCCACCGCGACACCCGCACCGGCCGCCGCCAGCAGCGACAGCACCACGGACGCGACGGCGGGCAGCGGCAGCGCGCGGGCCACCGCGGCGACCGCGACGGCGATCCCACCGACCACCACGGCGTCGTCCGACGCCGCGAGGTACCCGGCGGCGAGGATGGCGAGCGCCGCCGACGCGACCGTGGCCATCAGCCCCTGCATCCGCTCGTCCGCGCCCGCGTGGCTGCGCAGCTGGAGGACGAGGATGATCAGCACCCAGACGCCCAGGGTGCCGAGGATCGCCGCCGGGGCGTTCTCCCGGCCGACCCCGAGGAGCACGGCGTCGGCGGCGAGACCGCCCGCGAAGGCGAGCGCGATGCCCTGGCGGGCGGGCCACATGCCGTTCAGCCGGAACCAGCCTGCCGCGGTGACGGCCTGGAGCAGGACGAGCGGCACGAGCAGCCCGTACGAACCGACGGCGGCACCGGCCGCGAGCAGCACGCCGAGACCCGCGGTGAGCACGGCGGGCTGGATGCCGGGCGCGATGATCGGCGACCGGCCCTCGGCACGGGCGCGCTGGGCGTCAGTGACGCGGGCGTTGCCACCGACGGTGGGGGCGCTGTAGCCGTCAGGGGTGACCGCGGCCGGGGTTTCGGCGGGGGCGTCGCTGTACGGGGCCGCATCGTGGGCGGCCTCGTCGTACGGGACGGAGTCGTACGGGGCCGAGCCGTACGGCTCGTGGGGCGCGGCCGGGGCCTCCGGGGGCAGCGGGCGGGCGCCCTGCTGCGGTGTCGGCGGCGCGTACGGGGCGTGCTGCTGCGCCTGCGCGAACGGAGCCTGAGGCTGGGCCTGCGCGTACGGAGCCTGAGCCTGGTGCTGAGGCTGGACCTGGTGCTGGACCTGCTGCTGGGCCTGGTGCTGGGCCTGGACCTGCTGCTGGGCCTGCTGCTGCTGCGGGGCGTAGGGGGCCTGCTGCTGCTGGGGATACGGGGCCTGCTGGTACGGATCCTGGGCCGGGGGGAGATATCCGCCGGCCCGCTCGGGCGGCAGTGCGGTGGGCGTCACCGGCCCGGCGGGTGGCACGAGTCCGGCCGGTGGCACGACGGGCTGGTAGTGGGTGTCCCAGGTCTCGCCCTCCCAGGTCTGAGCGGCGTCCGCGCCCTCCTGGTGCCCGGGCCCCGGCTCCTGCGGATACGGCCCGGCTCCCGGCGCCTGTCCCGGGTGGGGCTCGGTGTACGGGTTGTACGGCTGCTGCTGTTGCCCGTACGGATACTGCTGATCGCTGCTGCTCATGCTGTGCGGTTCACCCTCCTGCGAACGGCGGGAGCACCTCGACCGTGCCGCCCTCGGCAAGCCGTACGGTCTCATGGCTGCGGGTTCCGACGGGATCGCCATCGATCAGGAACGAGCACCGGTCGAGGACACGGGCCAGTTCTCCGGGGTGCCGCGAGCGGGCTCCGGCGAGCGCCTCGGCGAGCGTGCCCGCCGTGAACGGCTCCTCGGCAACCCCGGCTGCCGCCTTGGCCGCGGCCCAGTAGCGGATCGTTCCCGCCGCCATGCCCCACCCCTTCCCGTCGCTTCTCGTCGCTTCTCGTCGTGCTTGTCCGGAGCCATCTGCGTATCCGGAGCCGTCCGCGGCTGGGGCGCCAACGACCGTCGTCCGCCGTCAGCCGCTGCCGGCCGGGCGTCGGCATCCATCATGGGCCATCCCGTCAGGGGCCATCCGGTCCCAGGCCATGGGGCGCGGCCGAAGGGTCGGTCAGCCAGCGGGCGATCCGGGCGAGCAGATCGCCGTCCGCGGCGTTCTCCGCGTGCCCCATGCCCGCCTCCAGCCAGAGTTCGGCGGGACCTGCCGCCGCCAGCGTCCGGGGGTGGTCGAGCGGGAAGTACGGATCGCGGTCGCCGTGCACGATCAGCAGCGGGGTGGGGGCGATCAGCGGGACGGCCTCGACCGGGGAGAGCGGCACCGGATCCCACTCCCGGGTGTGGATACGGGTGCGCAGCCCGTACCGCCCGACCGCCCGCCCCAGGGGGCGCGTGATCACCCAGTGCACCCGGCGCATCGGTGCCGTACCCCGGTAGTACCAGCGCGCGGGGGCGCTCACGGCGACGACAGCGTCCGTCCGTGCTTCGATTGCTCCCGGAGTGCGCCCCTCGGCCTCCGGGGGCCCTCCGTGGGTGGCGGCGTGGCGGAGCACCACGGAGCCGCCCATCGAGAAGCCGACCGTCACCACCCGGCGATGGCCCCGTGCCCGCGCCCAGGCGACGGCCGCGGCCAGGTCGAGAACCTCCCGGTCACCCACGGTGGAGCGGCCTCCGGAGCGACCGTGCCCCCGGAACGAGAAGGTCACCACGTCCGCGTACCGGGCGAACACCTGTGCGGCACGGCGGAGGGCGGGACGGTCGACCGATCCGGTGAAACCGTGCGCCACCACGATGGCGGTCCCGGCCCGACCACGCGTACAGGGTTGGTAAAGGGCTTCGATCCGGACGCCGTCCGATGTAGTAAGGGTGGTACGGATGGATTGGGGCGCGGTTCCGGGCGCGGTTCCGGGCGCGGTTCCGGGCGTGGAGCCACTCACCGAAGCAGTCACCGAAGCACTCACCGAGGCAGTCACTGGGGCAGTCACCGGGGCGCTCACCGGGGCAGTCACCGCACCACTCTCCGAGCCGTCCACAGAATCGTGCGCGTGGTCGGGAGTGATCGGGGAAACGTCCACAGTGTGAAATCGGCCCTCTTGCTCCGGATCCATGTGAGCTATTCTGCTCGGAAGAGGATCCGGGCGATGCAGCCCCCGGGTCCTTTTGTGTTTCCTGTCCGTTGTTACAGACAGGTGAACAGTTCGAACCGTACGACGCGCATTTGGCAGGGCCGCTAGTTACGTCCTCGCAGGGACCGAGGAGGAACCGACGTTATGGGCGAGCGAACCGTGCACAACCGTAGGACGATGCAGGTAACCGCAGGTCAGGGAGGTGGCACCCGATGAGTTCGCTGCTACTGCTGACGAACGCGCTCCAGCCGTCGACGGAGGTGCTCCCCGCCCTCGGTCTGCTGCTCCACAACGTGCGGGTGGCGCCCGCGGAAGGTCCCGCCCTGGTCGACACCCCGGGCGCCGACGTGATCCTGGTCGACGGCCGCCGCGACCTGCCACAGGTGCGGTCGCTCTGTCAGCTACTGCGCTCCACCGGGCCCGGCTGTCCGCTGATCCTCGTCGTGACGGAGGGCGGGCTCGCCGCCGTCACCGCCGACTGGGGCATCGACGACGTCCTCCTCGACACCGCCGGTCCCGCCGAGGTCGAGGCCCGGCTCCGGCTGGCCATGGGCCGCCAGCAGATCACCTGCGACGACTCCCCCATGGAGATCCGCAACGGCGACCTCTCGGTGGACGAGGCGACCTACAGCGCGAAGCTCAAGGGCCGGGTCCTCGATCTCACCTTCAAGGAGTTCGAACTCCTGAAGTACCTGGCGCAGCACCCGGGCCGGGTCTTCACCCGCGCACAGCTCCTCCAGGAGGTGTGGGGCTACGACTACTTCGGCGGCACGCGCACGGTCGACGTCCATGTCCGGCGGCTGCGCGCCAAACTCGGCCCCGAGCACGAGTCCCTCATCGGGACCGTGCGCAACGTCGGGTACCGCTTCGTCGCCCCGGAAAAGGTGGAGCGCGAGGCTTCGGAGGCCGCTGCCGCGTCCGCCCGTAAGGACGCGGCGTCCCAGCAGCACAAAGCCTCCGTACGCCCTGCCCAGAGGTAGGTCACCCCGCGTAGACTGCCGCGCGTGGCCAAGGTGACGCGGGACGATGTGGCGCGACTGGCGGGTACTTCGACCGCCGTCGTCAGCTATGTCATCAACAACGGACCCCGGCCGGTCGCCCCGGCCACCCGGGAACGGGTACTCGCGGCGATCAAGGAGCTGGGTTACCGGCCGGACCGCGTCGCCCAGGCGATGGCGTCCCGCCGTACCGACCTCATAGGCATGATCGTGCCGGACGCGCGCCAGCCCTTCTTCGCGGAGATGGCACACGCGGTGGAACAGGCCGCGGCCGAGCGCGGGAAAATGGTCCTCGTCGGCAATTCCGACTACCGCCATGAGCGCGAGGTCCACTATCTGCGGGCGTTCCTCGGGATGCGGGTGTCCGGGCTGATCCTCGTCAGTCAGGGCCTCACCGAGTCGGCGGCGGCCGAGATCGAGGCGTGGGAAGCCCGTGTGGTGCTGCTGCACGAGCGCCCCGAGGCGATCGACGACGTCGCCGTGGTGACCGATGACATCGGGGGCGCGCAGCTCGCCACCCGTCATCTGCTGGAGCACGGGAACGCGTACGTGGCGTGCCTCGGCGGCCCCGATTCGACCCCGCCCGTCGGGGACCCGGTGACCGACCACGTCGAGGGTTGGCGGCGCGCGATGCTGGAGTCCGGCCGATCGGTGGACGGCCGGCTGTTCCAGGCGCCGTTCAACCGGTACGAGGCGTACCAGGTCGCCCTGAAACTCCTGTCGGGCCCTGACCGGCCCCCGGCGATCTTCTGCTCGACGGACGACCAGGCCATCGGCGTGCTCCGGGCCGCCCGCGAACTGCGGATCGATGTCCCCGGCGAGCTGGCGGTGGCGGGCTTCGACGATGTGAAGGAAGCGCATCTGACCGACCCGCCGCTGACCACGGTCGCGTCGGACCGCCCGGCGATGGCCCGTGCGGCGGTCGATCTGGTCCTGGACGAGAGCCTCCGGCTGACGGGCTCCCGGCGCGAGCGGGTGAAGCAGTTCCCGTCGGGCCTGGTGATCCGCAGGTCCTGCGGCTGCGGTTAGCCGCCGAAGGCGCTAGCTCTTTCAGGTACGGGTCGGGTACGGGTCAGATACGGATCGGGCCTGCGGCGGCTGCGGGTAGCTCCTGCTCCTGCTCCTGCTCTTGCTCCTGCTCTTGCAGCCGGGGCTCGGGCCTGCGGTCGCGGACCGGCCGTGCGACTGCGGGCAGCTCTTGCCGCCCGGGGGGCTCGGGCGTGGCACGGGCCGGCGGCCCGAGCCAGGCGGGCAGCCGCCGAGGGGCTCTTACCGGCCCCCTACAAGGTTCTCGTCCGCTTCTCAGCGCCGCCTCAGACTCCTCTCATCTGCGGCCAGCACAGTCGTACCCATGACGGACCACTATCGCGAGCAGCCCTACTACCCGCAGGCGTACGACTCCGCCTACCCCGCCCCGCCCGCCCAGCCGCCGCACGCCCCGCAGGGCCACCGCCGCCGTGGCCGTCGCACCGTCGGGCTGCTCGTCGCCGTCGCCATCGTGGCCGCCACCGTCGGCGGTGGGACGGCAGCACTCGTCGACGGATTCGGCGACGAGGGCACCGCGCCCACCGGCTCCGGTATCACCGGGACCAATGTGTCCACCAGCAGTACCGGCACCGTCGCGGGCGTCGCCGAGGCCGTCACCCCCAGCATCGTGGAGATCAGCTCGGGCCGGTCCACCGGCTCCGGAGTGATCATCACGGGCGATGGCGAGATCATCACCAACAACCACGTCGTCTCCGGCGCCGACACCGTCAAGGTGCGCCTGAGCGACGGCAAGAGCTACCAGGCGGATGTCGTCGGCACCGCGCCCGACAAGGACCTGGCGCTGATCAAGCTGAAGGGCGCGAGCGGGCTCAAGACCGCCGCCCTCGGGGACTCCGCCCAGCTCAAGGTGGGCGAGGAGGTCGTCGCCATCGGCTCGCCCGAGGGCCTGACCAACACCGTCACCAGCGGCATCGTCTCCGCGCTCGACCGCGATGTCACCGTCGCGAAGGAGCAGGACCCGCGGCAGCGACAGCAGGAGCAGCAGCAGGAGAACGGCTGGCCCTTCGAATTCGGCGGGCAGCAGTTCAACGGCGACACCGGGGACTCCACGACCACGTACAAGGCCATCCAGACGGACGCCTCGCTCAACCCCGGAAACTCCGGCGGCGCGCTCATCAATATGCGCGGGGAGATCATCGGCATCAATTCGGCCATGTACTCGCCGAGCGCCGCGACCGGGTCCACGGCAGGCAGCGTCGGCCTCGGCTTCGCCATCCCGATCGACACCGTCAAGGACCTGCTCGACGATCTGCGCGACGGAGACCGCTGAGCGATGCGCGGGTGGCGGGTGGCGGGCAGCCGGAGCGGTTACGGGGAAGGGCGGCGGCGACCCTTCCCCGTAACCGCTCGGGCTGAGCCGCGCGTGCGACGCTGGATCCCATGACGACTCCCCGTGAAGGCGAACGCATCCTCATCGTCGACGACGAGCCCGCCGTCCGAGAGGCGCTCCAGCGCAGTCTCGCCTTCGAGGGGTACGGCACCGAGGTCGCCGTGGACGGTGTCGACGCGCTCGCGAAGACGGAGTCGTACGGTCCGGATCTGCTCGTGCTCGATATCCAGATGCCCCGCATGGACGGGCTGACCGCCGCCCGCCGTATCCGGGCGGCGGGCTCGACCGTGCCGATCCTGATGCTGACCGCCCGCGACACGGTCGGCGACCGGGTCACCGGTCTGGACGCCGGGGCCGATGACTACCTGGTCAAGCCGTTCGAGCTGGACGAGCTGTTCGCCCGGATCCGCGCGCTGCTGCGCCGCCGCTCGTACGCCACCAACGCAGACGCGGCCCACGACGACGACGGTCACGAGGTGCTGGCCTTCGCCGATCTGCGCATGGACCTGGGCACCCGCGAGGTCCACCGGGGCACCCGGCCGGTCGAACTGACCCGTACCGAGTTCACCCTCCTCGAACTGCTGCTGGCCCACCCCCGGCAGGTGCTCACCAGGGAACAGATCCTCAAATCCGTCTGGGGCTTCGACTTCGAGCCCAGCTCCAATTCACTGGATGTGTATGTGATGTACCTGCGACGCAAGACCGAGGCGGGTGGTGAGCCGCGCCTGGTGCACACCGTGCGCGGGGTGGGGTACGTGCTCCGGGCCAGCGGCGGCGAGGGGTGACGGGCCTCGTCCGCCGGTTCCGCGCGCTCCCGCTGCGCTCCCGGCTCGCGCTGCTGGTGGCCACCGCCGTCGCCGTCGCCGTCGCGGGCGTCGCCGTCGTCTCCTGGCTGCTGACCCGGGCGCAACTGAACGACGAGCTGAACAACACGCTCAAGAACACCAGCGCGTCGGTGGGCTCCGTACAGGCGGCCCTCTCCCTCTGCGCCCGGGGGCAGAGCCGGACCGAGGACTATCCGGTCTTCGCGTACACCCAGATCGTCGCGCCGGACGACAGCCGCTGCGTCGCCCCCGGCTCGACCGGGGTGAAGGTGAAACCGTCGGACATCGCCGTCGCCGAGGGCCTGCTCAAGAACACCCTGCACAACAGCGTGACGGACAACGGAGCACCGGTGCGCGTGCGCACGGAACGGGTGGAGTTCGCCCCCGGCCAGGTCGTGGCCGTCTCCGTGTCCCGGCCGCTGGGCGAGATCGAGACCTCCCTGAACCGGCTCGCCCTGCTGCTCAGCTGTGTCGCGGGCCTCGGCGTCGTGGGCGCCGGTGTCGCCGGCCTCTGGGTGGCGCGCACCGGGCTGACCCCCGTCGACCGGCTCACCGAGACCGTCGAGCATGTGGCCCGTACGGAGGATCTGACGGTCCAGATCCCGGTCGAGGGCGAGGACGAGATCGCCCGGCTCTCCCGCTCCTTCAACTCCATGACCGCCGCACTCGCCTCGTCCCGTGACCGACAGGCCCGGCTGATCGCGGACGCGGGCCACGAACTGCGGACCCCGCTGACCTCGCTGCGGACCAACATCGAACTCCTCGTCCGCAGCGAACAGACCGGCCGCGCGATCCCGCCCGCCGACAGGCAGGCGCTCATGGCCTCGGTGAAGGCCCAGCTGACCGAGCTGGCCGCGCTCATCGGGGACCTCCAGGAACTCTCCCGCCCCGACGCGGCCCAGGGCGGCCCGCTGACGGTCGTCGCCCTGCACGACATCGTGGAGACCGCCCTGCGCCGGGCACGCCTGCGCGGCCCCGAGCTGACCTTCGCGACCGACCTCGCGCCCTGGTACGTACGGGCCGAGACCGCCGCGCTGGAACGGGCGCTGGTCAACGTGCTGGACAACGCGGTGAAGTTCTCGCCACCGGGCGGCACGGTCGAGGTGCGCCTGAGCGACGGCGAACTGACCGTACGGGACCACGGCCCCGGCATCCCCGCCGACGAACTCCCCCACGTCTTCGAACGCTTCTGGCGCTCCCCCTCCGCCCGCTCCCTGCCGGGCTCGGGCCTCGGCCTGTCGATCGTGGCCCGCACCGTCCAGCAGGCGGGCGGCGACATCACCCTCCGCCCGGCCCCGGACGGCGGCACCAGCGCGTCGATCCGCCTCCCGGGGGCGTCGGAACCACCGCCGTCGCATCTCTGAGGGGAGGGCGGGTGACGGCGGGGACCGGGCACCGGGGGCCGAGCACCGGCTGACGGCGCGGTCCGGGGCGGGTGCCGTAGAGTCCGTCCCCGCCTTCTGCGGGGGTGGTCCCCAGCCGTTCGCAATGTTCAGCCTTCGCCCGTGGTGTTCCCCGCGCACGCGGGGGTGGTCCCCACCACGACATCTGCTGCCCGGTGGCGGTGGCGTGTTCCCCGCGCACGCGGGGCACCCATAAACCTCCCCGCACCCTCTCAACTGCGCGTCAGTCGAACCGATTTGACGACTTTGCGGGTCACCCTCCCGCCCGACTAGTGTCCTCTCACGTCCGTCAGACGCCTTCGACGGGACACACATCGATGTGCGGACACAGCGAGCCGGGCCAGCCAAGTCCGACACAACTGCGCCGCGCCCGATGCCCCTCGCCCCGACTGCGAACGTCAGTTTTCGGCGGAGACATCCCCGGGCCGTGACATCGGCCCGGGGCCCTTTGCTTCCAGCACTTGTTCTCGCGCTCGCCCGCCCAGCAAGAGGGTGCCCTCATGCCTGATGCGTCGTCACCGTCCCCCCGCTCCGAATCCCGAGCACCCTTCGTAGAGCTGAGCCCCGCCGCCCGTACCGTCTGGGCCAAGCACGACCGGGATACCGATCAATGGCTGCCCCTGTGGAGACATATGGCGGACAGCGCAGCGGTCGCGGGGAAGCTGTTCGACACCTGGTTGCCCCGGAACGTCAAAGCTCTCGTGGCCGAGGCGCTGCCCGGGGGCGAGTCGGACGCGCGGCGGCTGATCACCTTCCTCGCGGCGGCCCACGACACCGGCAAGGCCACCCCCGCCTTCGCCTGCCAGGTGGACCCGCTCGCCAACCCGATGCGCGCGGCCGGGCTCGCCATGCGGTCCGAGAAGGAGTACGGGACCGACCGCCGCATCGCCCCGCACGGCCTGGCCGGGCAACTCCTGCTCCAGGAATGGCTGTTCGAGCGGTACGGGATGGACACCCGGACCTCCGGAGCGTTCGCGGTCGTCGCCGGTGGCCACCACGGCACGCCGCCCGAGCACCAGCAGATCCATGATCTTCAACTCCGCCCACGGCTCCTCCGGCATCCGGGTCCGAGCGCCGACGTATGGCGTGATGTGCAGTACGAGTTGATGGACGGGTGCGCCGCGCTCGCCGGTGTGGAGGACCGGCTCCGGGCCTGGCACGCGGTCCGTCTGCCGCAGACCGTACAAGTACTGCTGACGGCCGTGGTGATCCTCGCCGACTGGATCGCCAGCTCCACCGAGCTGTTCCCGTACGACCCCTCCTCCTGGCTCCCCGCAGGGCCGGCCGGTGAGGCCCGTCGGCTGCGGGCCGCCTGGGAAGGGCTCGATCTGCCGGGCCCGTGGGCGCCCGAGGAGCCCGCCCAGTCGGCGGAGCGGCTCTTCGCGGACCGGTTCGCCCTGCCGGAGACGGCGGAGATCAGGCCGGTGCAGGCCGAGGCCGTACGGATGGCACGCAGTATGCCCGCCGCCGGGCTGCTCATGATCGAAGCGCCGATGGGCGAAGGGAAGACGGAGGCGGCCTTCGCCGCTGCGGAGATCCTGGCGGCACGGACCGGTGCCGGTGGCTGTCTGGTCGCCCTCCCCACGCGGGCCACGGGCGACGCCATGTTCCCCAGACTGCTGGACTGGCTCGGCCACCTCCCCCTCGACGGCCCCCGGTCCATCGTCCTCGCGCACGCCAAGGCCGCGCTCAACGACGTCTGGGCGGGCCTGCTGCGCCAGGGCAACCGTACGATCGCGGCCGTCGAGCCGGACCGTCCCGAGCGCGTCAGCAGACTGCGTGTGGAGCGGCCCGGACCGGCCGGGCTCCACGCCCACCACTGGTTGCGGGGACGGAAGAAGTCACTGCTCGCGTCGTTCGCGGTGGGGACGATCGACCAGGTCCTCTTCGCCGGGCTCAAGAGCCGCCATCTGGCCCTGCGCCATCTCGCGGTCGCCGGCAAGGTCGTGATCATCGACGAGGTGCACGCGTACGACGCCTATATGAGCCGCTACTTGGACCGGGTGCTGGAGTGGTTGGCGGCCTACCGGGTGCCCGTGGTCCTCCTCTCGGCCACCCTCCCGGCCGAGCGCCGGCGCGCGCTGGCCACGGCCTACAGCGGGGCGGAACCGACCACCAACACCCCAAACGACACCACCGACACCACCGACACCACCGACACCCCGGACGATGCCTATCCGCTGATCACCGCCGTCGCGCCGGGCGCGCCCGCCCTCACCGCCCGGCCCGCAGCCGCCTCCGGGCGCCGTACCGCGGTCGTACTGGAACGGCTTGACGACGATCCGACACTGCTCGCCGACCGGCTGGAGTCGGAGCTCCGGGACGGCGGCTGCGCCCTGGTCGTACGGAACACTGTGGACCGGGTCCTCGAAGTGGCCGATGTGCTGCGGGAGCGGTTCGAGGCCGACGAAGTCACGGTCGCCCACTCGCGCTTCCTCGCCGCCGACCGGGCGGCCAGGGACGCGGAGCTGCGCGAGTGGTTCGGGCCCGGCCGGGACCGTCCCACGAGACGCCATGTGGTGGTGGCCAGCCAGGTGGTCGAACAGTCCCTCGACGTGGACTTCGATCTGCTCGTCACCGATCTGGCACCGGTGGACCTCGTGCTCCAGCGCATGGGGCGGCTGCACCGGCACCCGCGCCTCCGCCCGCCCGGTCTCGTCCAGGCCCGGTGTCTGGTGACCGGTGTGGAGTGGCGCGGGGAAGTGCCGCCGGAGCCGGTACGGGGGTCGCGTTCCGTCTACGGGGAACACACGCTCCTGCGCGCGCTGGCCGTGCTGGAACCGCATCTGGACGGTCTCCCCCTGGTGCTGCCCGATCACATCAGTCCGCTGGTGCAGAGCGCGTACGGAGACGGGGCACTCGGCGCGGCCGAGTGGGCCGACTCCATGGAGAAGGCCCGGATCGCCCATTTCCATCTGCTCGCCAAGAAGCGCGAGAAGGCCGGGGCCTTCCTCCTGGGTCCCGTACGCCGGGCGGGGCGACCGGTGTACAGCTGGCTGGGGGCCGACGCCGGGGACGTCGATGACAGCCAGGCCGGGCGGGCCCAGGTCCGGGACTCGGAAGAGAGTCTGGAGGTGCTGGTGGTACGGCAGTTGCGGGATGGACGGCTCACCACCGTCCCGTGGTTGGACAAGGATCGGGGCGGAGTGGAGCTGCCCACCGACTTCCCGCTGGACCGGCGGGCGGCGGAAGCCGTCGCCGCGAGCGCGATCACTCTTCCCTGGCAGTTCTCCGGACCGTGGGCTGTCGACCAGACCATCGCTGAGCTGGAGCGTTTCGTTGTTCCGGCTTGGCAGGCGAAGGAATGTCCGTGGGTTGCGGGGGAGTTGATGCTCGTTCTGGACGAGCATTGTCAGACCCGTCTGGCAGGCTACGGAATCAGGTACAGCCGCGCCGACGGACTGCGGGTGGCCGCCCCCGACGCGCCCGCTCCCCGGGACACGGCGGACGGCGCGGGAGACGAGGAGAGCGATGAGCAGCCCAGTGGGACAACCGCACGGCTTACGGACGCGTCCGGCGCCACGAGTGGCCCGTCCGAGGTTATGGACGGCCCGCCCGACAGCATGGACGGCCCGCCCGACGGCGCCGACGGTACGGACCGGGTGAGGCCCATGCCGACGGACATCCCCTCGAAGCCGCCAGGACCGCCGTCCTTCGACCTCATCGACCAGCCCTGGCTGCCCGTCCAGCACCAGGACGGCAGCACCCAGGAGTTTTCCCTCCAGGACGTCTTCGCCCGGGCCGGGGAAGTGCGGCGACTGGTGGGCGATGTGCCCACCCAAGAATTCGCCCTGCTCCGGCTGCTCCTCGCCATCCTGCACGACGCACTCGACGGTCCCGCCGAGCTGGACGACTGGGGCGAACTCTGGCGGTCGGAGGATGCCTTCGCCCCCGTCGCCGCCTATCTCGACGCCCACCGGGACCGGTTCGACCTGCTGCACCCGGAGTCCCCGTTCTTCCAGGTCGGTGATCTGAGAACCGCGAAGGACGAGATCGCCTCCCTCAACCGGATCGTGGCCGACGTCCCGAACGGCGACCCCTTCTTCGCCATGCGTCGACCGGGCGTGGACCGGCTCTCGTACGCGGAGGCCGCCCGCTGGCTGGTCCACGCACACGCCTACGACCTGTCCGGCATCAAATCCGGCATGGCGGGCGACGACCGGGCGAAGGCCGGGAAGGTCTACCCCCTCGGAGTCGGCTCCACCGGCAATCTGGGCGGAGTCTTCGCCGAGGGCGCGAATCTGCACGAGACCCTTCTGTTGAACCTGGTCGCCCTGGACGAGGGCGTGGTCGACTTCGAGGACCATGACGGGGCGGCCGACCTGCCCGTCTGGCGGCGCCCTCCCCCCGGTGCCGGCCCGGAGTTGCCGGCCGGACGCGGACCGAACGGACTGCGTGACCTCTACACCTGGCAGTCGCGCCGGATCCGTCTGCACCCGGCGGAAGACGCGGTCACCGGTGTCGTCCTCGGCTACGGCGACCCGCTCGCCCCCTTCGCGCCCTGGACCGTGGAGCCCATGTCGGGCTGGCGGCGCAGCCCCACGCAGGAGAAGAAGCAGGGGCGACCGCTGGTCTATATGCCGCGCCAACACGATCCGAGCCGCGCGGCCTGGCGCGGACTGGCCGGCCTCCTCCCGTCCCGGGACTCCGCGTCGAGGGGAGCGGGCGGCAAACCGCGCGACGCGCTGCCCTCCGGGGTGGTCCGGTGGTTCTCCATGCTCACGACCGAAGGGGAGCTGCCGCAGCAGCGACTCATCAGAGTGCGGCTCATCGGAGCGAAGTACGGGACCCAGCAGTCCGTCATGGACGAGATGGTGGACGACTCCCTGACCCTGCCACTGGTCCTGCTGCACGAGGAGAATCCGGAGTACGGCGCCACCGCGATCGACGCGGTGCACGACGCGGAGGACGCCGTGACCGCGCTCGGGCATCTCGCCGGGAATCTCGCCCGGGCCGTCGGCTCCGATCCCACCTCGGCCGTCGACTCCGCACGCGATCTCGGCTTCGGCTCCCTCGACGGACCGTACCGACGATGGCTGGCGCGTCTCACCCCGCCGTGCGACCTCGCCCGTGCCCGCCAGGATTGGCAGATCACCGTACGCGCCCGGGTGATCGACCTGAGCCGAGGACTCCTCGACAGCGCGGGCCCGGCGGCGGCCGAAGGTCGGGAGGCCGATATCCCCGGCGTGGGCAAGCGCTGGATCGATGACGCGCTCGCGGAGCTGTGGTTCAGGAAGCGGCTCAACCAGGTGCTCGGCCTGGCCACCACACGGCCCGAGGACTCCCCTCCCCCTCCTGACGACAACCCGCCGGAGACCACCTCATGACCACCACCCAGCAGCCGTCCACGGACGGGTACGGACGCGAACCCATGCCCCCCGGCCTCGCCACGATCCGCTGCGTCAAACGACTCCAATACCCGTACCGCAATGACAGTCCGGCCGCCGTGGCGGTACTGGCACGGCTGCGCCGGAGCGCCGGACGACCGGTTCATGAATCCCCCGATAGCTGGGGGATCGACGGTCTGGAGGACCTGGCCACCGTCCGGGAGACGGCCCCCGTGCGGCGCAAGGACGTGGGGCGCGATCTCGCCGAGGAGAACGCCGTACATCTCGCCGTCACCCTGTGGGCACTGCACCAGCAGTCCGTCCACGACGCCAATATGCACGAGTTCGGCCACGGCCTCGGCCGGGCGGTGCGCCGGCTGGCGACGGCGAAGAGTGACCCGGGCGCCACGGCGCCGGACGGACAGAAGGCGCAGCCCAACGCCGAGCTGAGCGAGACCCTCCGCAAGCGCTTCGTCCGCATCGGCACCTCCACCTCGTACGAATCACTCGCCGTCCGGTTGCGTGAGATGACCGTGCTGCTGCGGGCCGCCCGCATTCCGCTCGACTACGGACTCCTCGCGGACCAGCTCTTCCAGTGGCAGGACGAGAGCCGCCGGGCAGAGATCCGCCGCGCTTGGGGCCGCGACTTCCACTTCTCGCACCGGACAACACGGCCCCGGTCCCCCGAAGCGCCGGCCGACACGGACCTGTCCGGCGCGTGAGCCGCGAACACTCCAGGCACGACGACTCCAGGCGCGAACACTCCAGGCACGACGACACACGACGACACACGACGAATGGAACTCCCGGTGGCGCGAACCATCATCGACATCCACATCCTCCAGTCCGTCCCGCCCAGCAATCTCAACCGGGACGACACCGGCGCCCCCAAATCCGCCATCTATGGGGGTGTGCGACGGGCCCGCGTCTCCAGCCAGGCGTGGAAGCGCGCCACCCGGAAGGCGTTCGACGAACTGCTCCCGTCCTCGGACCTGGGCGTGCGGACGAAGAAGGTCGCCGAGACCCTCGCCGACCGGATCACCACACTGGACGAGTCGGTCAGCCGCGACGCCGCGATCGAGCTCGCCGCCGAGTTGATGCGGGTCGCGACCGGTTCCAAGATCGAGGTGCCGAAGCGCAAGGCGAAGGACGACGCCGCCGACGAGGCGGCGCCGGAGTCCTCGTACCTCATGTTCCTGAGCAGTCGGCAGTTCGACGCGCTGGCCGCGCTCGCCGTGGAGGGCGGTAAGGGCGGCGACCTCAAGGCGCTCAAGGACTTCCTCAAGGACCGTGAGAACAAGGCGAAGGCACGCGCGGCGGTCGACACCCGGCACTCGGTGGACATCGCGCTCTTCGGGCGGATGGTGGCCGACTCCGCCGATCTCAATGTGGACGCGGCCACCCAGGTGGCCCATGCGATCGGCGTCCACAGGTCCGAGATCGAATCGGACTATTTCACCGCCGTGGACGATGAGAACAAGGACGCCGAATCCGGCGCGGGGATGATCGGGTCCATCGACTTCAACTCCGCGACGCTGTACCGCTATGCCGCCGTCGACGTCAATGAGCTGCATGAGAACCTCGGCACGGGGTTGCGCTCCGACGAGCCCGCGACGACGCCCACGGAGCGGGCGGTGGGTGCCTTCCTCGAAGCGTTCATCACCTCGCTGCCCACCGGCAAGATCAACACCTTCGGCAACCACACCCTGCCAGCGGCCGTCATCGTGAAGCTCCGCGACCGGCGCCCGATCAGCTTCGTCGGCGCGTTCGAAACACCGGTGAGCCAGGGCGACACGGGCGGATTCCTCGCGTCGAGCTGTGCACGGCTCGCCGCGTACGTCCCCGACCTGGAGCGGCAGTACGACGTGACGGACCCCGACGGGAGCTGGGTCTTCCGCGTCGGCGCGGAGACGGAGGCGCTCGCGGGCCTCGGCGCCGAGGTCACGCTCCGCCAACTGGTCAAGGGTGTGGAGGACGAGGTGGCCCGGCGGCTGCGGTCCGGCGCATGAGCGTGCTGCTGCTGCGGCTCGCCGGGCCCCTCCAGTCCTGGGGTTCGGCGGCCCGCTTCGTCCGACGGAGCACGGAGAACGCACCGACGAAGAGCGGTGTACTCGGACTGCTCGCCGCCGCCCAGGGCCGTACCCGGGAGGCGGACCTCTCCGATCTGGCCGCGCTGCGATTCGGGGTGCGGATCGACCAACCCGGCACCCGGCTGCGGGACTTCCAGACCGCGCACCACGCCGACTCGGGCAAGTCGATGCCCCTCTCCGAGCGGTTCTATCTCGCTGACGCGGTCTTCGTGGCGGGCGTGGAGGGCGATGCCGGGCTGCTCCAAGAGCTGCACGACGCTCTGCACGCACCCGGCTTCCTCCCCTTCCTCGGCCGCCGCTCCTGCCCACCCTCCCGGCCCATCACCATGGGTCCCCCGGCTCGACTGTCGCTGGAAGACGCCCTGCGGACCACCCCGTGGCAGGCGTCGGACTGGTACACGCGGGGGCGGCGGGAGGTGACCGCGCCGAAGGAGCTGGACCTGCTGATCGACGCCCCGGCCGGCGAGCCTCCGCACCTCTCCATCCGGGACACACCGCTCAGCTTCGATCCACGCCATCGGCGTTACGGGCTGCGCGGCGTCCACACCAGCCAAACCGCCACCCCACCCCGGCCGGACGACCAACCCGCGCCGCCGCCCCACGAGCCCACGGCCCTCCTCGCACCCGTGCCGACAGCTCCCCCGAGGAACAGCTGATGTACCTGACACAGTTCCGCGTCAACACCGGTCGCCCCGAGGCCCGTCGGCTGCTCGGCTCACCGCATCTCATGCACGGGGCCGTGAATATGGCCTTTCCCGAACTCCCGGCCCGGGACGGCCTGGGACCGCGTGTCCTGTGGCGGGTCGACCACGCCCCTCAGGACAGGCCCCGGCTCTTCATCGTCAGCCCGGACCGCCCCGATCTGACCCACCTGGTCGAGCAGGCCGGTTGGCCGACGCTGGACACACCAGGCTGGACCACCTTCGACTACGGAACCTTCCTCGACGCCATCGCCAAGGGGGACACCTGGGGCTTCCGGCTCACCGCGAACCCGGTGCACCACATCCGCAGAGCGGAGGACAAGGAGGGCGCCCCCACGAAGCGGGCCGCCCATGTCACCCCCCGGCACCAGCTCGGCTGGCTGCTCCAGCGGCAGGAGCGGGCGGGCTTCGAGATCGTACGGAAATCCCCCGACAAGCGACTGACGGAGTTCGGCGACGAACACGAACTGATCGTGCGGGACTACCTGCCCCTCCAGTTCCGCCGCGCGCCCGCACGGCAGTCCAAGGAGGACGTCCGCTTCACCCGGGTCACCTTCGACGGCCGGCTCAGAGTCACCGATCCGGAAGTGCTCCGTCGCACCCTCACCCACGGCCTGGGCAAGGCCAAGGCGTACGGCTGCGGGCTGATGACCCTGGCCCCCGTGGGGGGAGAGTGACCACCGTCAGCCGACGCGGGGCCCTCTCACCGCGTGAGCTCACCCGGGTCGGCGACCGGCTGTCCTTCGTCTACCTGGAGCGCTGCACCGTCCACCGGGAGGACAACGCCATCACGGCGACGGACGCGGACGGGGTGACACACATCCCCTCCGCGACCATCGGCACCCTGCTCCTCGGCCCCGGCACCCGGGTGACCCACCAGGCGATGCTCGTCCTCGGCGAGTGCGGGGCCGCGGTGGTCTGGGTGGGTGAGCAGGGAGTCCGGTTCTACGCCGGCGGCAGGGCGCTGAACCGCTCATCGGGCCTGGCCGAGGCCCAGGCCACGGCATGGGCGAACCGCCGCACCCGACTGGACGTCGCCCGCGCCATGTACTCCCTGCGCTTTCCCGACGAGGACCCGTCCGGCAAGTCCCGTAAGGAACTCCTCGGCATGGAGGGCATCCGGCTCAAGGAGTGCTACCGCCGCGAATCCGTGCGCACCGGAGTCCCCTGGAGGCGCCGCGAGTACCACCGCGACGACTTCTCGGCCGGCGACGCCCCCAACCAGGGCGTCACCGCGGCCGGACAGTGCATGTACGGAATCGCCCACGCGGTCATCTCCGCACTCGGCTGCTCCCCGGCCCTGGGCTTCGTCCACTCCGGCAATGAGCGCTCCTTCGTCATGGACGTGGCCGACCTCTATAAGACGGAGGTCGCGATCCCGGCCGCGTTCGACGCCGCGGCCGACGGCGAGGAGGACGTGGCGTCCCGCACCCGCAGGGCCCTGCGCGACCGCATCAACGAGACGGACCTGCTCGACCGCTGCGTACGGGACATCAAGCACCTGCTCGGTTACGACGGCACCCGAGACACGGCGGAGGACGGGGACAACATGACCCTGCAGTCGGACGGCGACACGCATGTGGCGAGCGGCCGCAACTACGCGGACGAGCCAATCTGGTGATCGTCATCGTCCTCGCCAACTGCCCGTCCGGCCTGCGCGGCTTCCTCACCCGCTGGCTCCTGGAGATCTCCCCGGGCGTCTTCGTGGGCGCGCCATCGGCTCGCGTACGGGACGTCCTGTGGGCAGAGGTCCCCGAATACGCCAACCAGGGCCGCGCCCTCCTGGTCCACCAGTCCGACACCGAACAGGGCTTCACCTTCCAAACCCACGACCACGCCTGGCACCCAACCGACCACGAGGGCCTCACCTTGATCCACCGCCCAACCCCCGGAGCCCCGACCCGAGATGAGGCTGAAACGCCGCGACCCCCGCGCCAGGGCTGGAGCAAGGCGTCGAAGCGGCGCAGATTCGGGGGGCGGTAGGGATCGCGGTGGAGTCGATTGACACGGAGAGGAGCGATTTGACCGCTAGGCCGGAATCTCGACTAGTGGGCGAAAACGAGCCCCACGCGCGGTAAAGCCACAGGTGGGGAAGGGTGCTCCCCGCACACGCGGGGGTGGTCCCAGCTCGGCGACGACAGCGGTGTGACGGGATCGGTGCTCCCCGCACACGCGGGGGTGGTCCCACCCGAGGCGGTGCCGCACCCGCCGCAGGAGGGTGCTCCCCGCACACGCGGGGGTGGTCCCAGCGCATCATCAATTTGATGCTCGATGGCTCCGTGCTCCCCGCACACGCGGGGGTGGTCCGGCTCGGGGTCCGCGTCGGAGACCTCCCCGGGTGCTCCCCGCGCACGCGGGGGTGGTCCCGTTGTCGGCGGCGGCGCACCGGTCGGTGGTCAGTGCTCCCCGCGCACGCGGGGGTGGTCCCATGGTCACGCTGGCCAAGCTGGCGCCGGACTGGTGCTCCCCGCGCACGCGGGGCTGGTCCCGGCACAAGCACCCGCGCGCCGCGCGTGACCCCGTGGTCCCCGCGCACGCGGGGGTACTCTCTCCTCAATCGCGCCGGACTTCTAGCGCAAGATCGAAGATATTCCGCGCGGCCGAATTCGAGCGATGGGGACGAAGACGACGACCGATACTCGCGACATGGCGATCCACTTTACCTGAATGCACTGACGGGTATTCCTCAAGAATGCCCTTCCAGGTTTCGCAAGCCGCCTCCAATTGCCCAATCTCAAGCTGCCGCTCAGCGATCATCGACTGGAAGCGCAGGGCAGACCTCCGAGTTTCCTCCGGGCGCCTCAGTTTAAAATGCTGCTTGAGGGATTCAACGCTGCCCGCCACATCTCCCAATCCATAGCGAACTTGTGCAGCATGGTAGGCCAAGGTCGCCGGATCATAACCCCCGAATGCGCTTGACACGCTCTCAGCCTTATCCATTGCCCGTTCGGCATCCAGAATGCAGCTCAGGGCATTCCCCTTATCTCCCGCGACCGCGAAAGAATGCGCCTGCTGGCCCGCCATAAAAGCACGCATGCGCGAACCGGTTTTCGGCGAAGTATCGGCAGCAGCGTTAGCCAGACGCACCGCTAACGGTCCATGGCCGAGGTCTACGGCCTGAACCGAGACGCCCCGAAGGATATGGCAGTACGTCATGCGGTCGCCACTCGCGCCGGCAAGCTGAAGGCCCTTGACGTAATACCGTTGTGCGAGCCCCTGCAACCCTTCGTCCACCGCCATCCATCCCGTGAGATAGCAGAGGAAAGCGGCAGCGGACATCATGGCTTTGCGAACCTCGGCAGGCCCATCCGCTTGCAAGAGCGGCGACACCGTATTCACGATGAATGCTGCAGCGAGGGGACGCGTGTGCCGACCTCCACAATCGTCGTAGGTGACGGAAAGACTATCGGTCATCTTTTTAACGAGGTCGACGTCAGACGTTCCTATGCCGCATTTCGCACTCGCCTGAACAGTTTTCATTCTATCTACGACGTCCGGCCAATCAGGGATTGTTAGCACGACGGAGAAGAGGCTGGCTCCAAGAAAGTTACGACGTTCCATATCCTGACTCCCCAGATCGATCAACTCTTCCACAATGGAGCATTTACTTTGACCTTGCACGGGAGCCGGGAATCCAGATTCTGCGTAAGTGATCCGCCGCCCTAACTTCCTCGCCAAGGCTTCCACAATGAGAGAACGCGCATCTTCCTTGGGCACATGACCTTTGAGCCACGCGTGAACTGTTGAGGCCGAATACGTACGCGGCGTTCCTCGCTCGGTTCCGATGAGATTGACCGCCCGGGCGAGAGCATTAAGCGTCCATCCGGTGTCCCGGTGTAGCCGGTTCAGCGCTTCGTTGGGCGTGGGCCCGTTCGTCGCCACAGGACGTCAACTCCTTGTGCTGAGTGTTTCGTTTGAAGCTTTTGAAATCCGACGCCGCTTCAACGGTACCGCTGTGCGTGACCGCCCAGTTGCCTAGAGCGAGCACGAATCAGTACGGCACAGCACTCAGCGAAGGGCGACAAGACGATGGCTGACCAACAGAGCCACTCCGGCTCGGCGGACCACGTCACGGACCTGGACACGACCTCCGACGGCGACTCGCCAAGCCTTCGCTCATTGCGGGAGCGGGTGCGGGAGGTCAATGAGGAGCACGAGCACTGGCGGATCACATGACCCGTCTCTACACATGGCTCACCCTGGTGGCGAGAGCCACCGAGACCCGGTCAGGGTCGCGCTTCCCACGCACTCTGTGGCCGCTGTCACCGAAAGAACGTGAACTCCGCCTTCTGCTAAGCGAGTTACGGCGCCTGGAGAAGGATCCGGAGTTCGCCGGCGAGTGGCAGGCGGAGCTGGCCGAGGGGTGGCGGCGGATCGAGTTCGACCGAGCCCTGTTACGGGCGCTGGAGGAGCGGGGCGACGGCGGCGATCCATCATGAGCGGCCCCCTCGAACCGTGGCGTGCCTACCACTGTGACGTGGTCGCCGAAGGTCCCGTGTACGGCAGCGACGTGCCGGTTGCCTACGTTCTCGCGACCACGTCGGAATTCTCCCCGCGCCGGGCGCTGTTGTGGATGTGCGGGCAGGCACGGCGGATCGCCAACGGGCTCGACCCCGTGTGGGCCCGACCGGTCAACGAAACCGCCTTCCAAGGGAGCCGACCGGACGGGCCGACCCGGCTCCGCGCCTGGGCCAACGCCATCGAGCGGAGCAGCCCTGTCCGAGCGCAGCTCAAGGCTGGCACTCCCCTGACCCTCACCGTGGACGACGGGGGCAACGGCGTCTTCCGGCTGGCGATCTGGCCCGTGATCGTACGGCTGGGTCCCGAGCCGGAGATATCTGCCGACGGTTCTCTTCGCGTTGGTCCGAAGGTGTTCTCCCTCCAGCTCACAGGAGTGGTTCGGTGTCCCCGGAACACGGAAGCGATCACCGTCCGACGCGGGAGGCGTTCCTCTGCGGAGTCACGCAGGTCCTGCCGCCCGCTCTGGTCCTGGACGCGTTGACCGCCGCGCCGGTCGACGGCGGTGACATCGACGTCATGACCGGACTGCGCTGCGAGCTTCAGCAGCACCACACCGGGCCACACTTCGCCATCGTCCGGCTCCTCTACGCCTTCCGCCCCGACGCCGTATGGACCCGATGGACCGACGGACACGACCCCGAAACCGTCCTCGTCCTGCCCGACTGCCCCCGAGACACCGGCACACCACCCGACCCGGACGACCACTGCACCCTCTTCCTCCACCACCCAGGACGCTGCTCCTTCACCCTGACCGACCCCGAGCGCCAACGCCTCCTGCATGACCACCCGCACCAACAGCGCCTGTTCCACCCACCCCCCATCGGAGTGAGCGACCCAATGCCCGGATCGAACGGCTGCCAGGAACGACCCATCGAGCTGCCCATGCTCCCGACACCACAAACCCCCACCCCAACCGCAGGCTGCACCCTCTGCACGCTCCTCGACACCTGGCGCACGACCCACAACAACCCTGATCACCCCGAACACAACCCCTCCCGCGCCATCGACTGCGGCATTGAAATCCGCAACCACCCGCACACTCCGCCGAAGATGACCCTGCCCACCAGCACCCCCGACCCGAAGTAACAACTGCCGCCCCGGAGCTGTCGATCGCCGCTCTTGGGCGAGCGTCCCAGAGCCGGTCGGCCCGGATCAGACGCAAAGAGAGAAGGGACGAACACATGGCCATCACCACTGCGAGGACCCCGCTCCGAGGCCGCCAAGCGGTCCGCTCCATGCTCGAACAGCAGACCCTGACGCCGGCTGATCTTTCGCTGGTCCTGCTCGTCACGGCGGAGGCAGCCGACCGGCCCATGCCCACGTACACGGTGGACGAGATTCCCAGTGTGATCCGGGACGCGCACCGGCTCGGCATCCGGTCAGTGAAGCTGTTCGCCGAGTCCGCTGAGCGTGACGACTCCGGGGAACTCGCGCTGGTCGCGGACTCGATCATGGCCCGCGCCATCCAAGCGGCCAAGGAAGCCGAACCGAGCATCGCGGTGATGACGGAAGCCTGCCTGTGCTCGTACACCACGGGTGGAGTCTGCTACCTGTCCGACCGGCGCGGGCGCCCGGACGAGGCCGCCACCGCGCACGCCACCGGAGCGCAAGCACTCGCACACGCGGAAGCCGGGGCGGACGTCGTCGGACCGGCGTCCATGGTCCTCGGGACGGTCCACCAGGTCCGCGCCGTGCTGAACGAGTGTGGGCACGGAAACGTTGGCGTGATGCCACATGTGATCTTCTGGTCCGGGCTCTACGACCTGTTCCGCGAAACCATGGGCGCCACCCCCAAAGCGGGGCTCAACCGGGAGTTCCAGATCCACCCGGCGCGATCCGATCAATTCGTGGACACCGCGTTGAAAATGGTGGCGGACGGGGCCGACATGCTGTTGTTGGAGCCCGCCGTTTTCACCGCGGATGTGCTCGCTATGCTCCGGGCGCAGACCCGCGTACCGCTGTTCCCGTTCTCCGTCTCCGGTGAGTACAACGCTCTCGCGCCCTTGGACGCCTCGACCGGTGTACGCGACTTCCGATTACTGCTCGAACTCGTCGCCGTGCTCAAGCGGGCCGGAGCGGCTGCCACGCTCACCTACGCGGCTCGGGACCTCGCGAGGCAACTCAGCTAGATCCGCCCCGTACGGCATCGAGAATTGTCCGTGCGCCCTGGTCGATCAATTCCCCGGCCAGGGCGGCACCGAGCTTCTCCGGCTCTGCGGACGGACCGGTCAGCGTCCCGGAAACGCGCTGCTGGCCATCGAGCGAGGTCACCTGACCCAAGAGAGCGAGTTCCCCATTGGGCAGGCTCTCGGCATACGCGCCCACGGGAACACTGCACCCGCCGTGCAGCTCGGCGAGCAGTGCGCGTTCCGCCAGCACCTCCGTGTCCGCAGCCATATCGCCGACCGTGGACAGAACCGCCCGGACGGCCGCGTCCTCCTCGCGGACCTGGATCCCGAGCGCGCCCTGCCCCGGGCTCGGTGGGAACAAGTCGAGCGGCAACAACTCGTCGATCGCGTCATCGAGCCCGAGCCGGCGAAGCCCCGCCGCCGCCAGGACCACAGCGTCCAGCCCCATGGTTTCGATCTTCTTGAGGCGAGGCGGCACATTCCCCCGGATCGGGACCACTTCAAGATCAGGGCGTACGGCGAGTAGCTGAGCGATACGGCGAGGCGCACCCGTACCGATTCGCGCACCCCTACGCAGGCCCGCGAGGGTCGAACCACACAGTGCGTCGCGCACGTCCTCGCGAGCCGGTGGCGGCACCAGGACGAGTCCCCGAGGGTTCGACGTGGGAAGGTCTTTCAGCGAGTGAACCACCACGTCCACATCACCGCGAGAGAGCGCCGCCTCCTGCTCGCTGCTGAATGCCGATCCGCCGCTGACAGCAGAAACAGCGGACAACAGAGAGCGGCGGTCCTTGTCGCCCCCTTCCAAGATCACACGATGCGTAAAGGTGATCTCGGGAAAGCGCTCGCGCAAGGGGTGCAGGTATTCGCGAACCTGCGCTTTGGCGAGATTACTTGCGCGGGAACCGACAAGGTACGTGGTCATGGAGACCCCATTCCGAAGCCTGACTGGTTGCCACAAGGCTATGAGCGTGCAATAAGTGCTCATGCAGACAGCAGGTCGGGAAGGGCCGAGAACTATGCCGACGCGACTGCACTCGTCGGCACCTGGGGCCGCGCATGGAACGGACCCTCCGCGAGGAGCACGGGCGATGCCAGGGCCGGGGAGGCGCCGACCCTCACCCCGTACAACAGGATCGCTACTTCGACACCCTCACAACACAACGATGCGGTCATCTGAACGACGCCACCTGGCTATCGTGTTACTGGACCTGATCCTTGGGCGACGTGACTCACTCTGACGGTCCTCACACACCCCCTCTCACACCAAAAGGTTCCTATGTCCGAACCTCGGGAAGTGGGCAAAAACCGGCTCCCGCCCGGCTAAAACCGCAGGTCACGAAGGGTAGTCCCCGCGCACGCGGGGGTGGTCCCCCGCTCTGACCAAGGCGGGCCCTACCGAGGTAGTAGTCCCCGCGCACGCGGGGGTGGTCCCGCTGCGGCGAGCACGGCCGGTGCCGGCACTGGGTAGTCCCCGCGCACGCGGGGGTGGTCCGCCGACCCGCCGATCCGGCTCACGGTGACGTCGGTAGTCCCCACGCACGCGGGGGTAGTCCCTTCGACACGGCGGCATCGATATCCGGACGGTCGTAGTCCCCGCGCACGCGGGGGTGGTCCCGATTCGCCGCGCCGTTCCAGTGCGCGCACTTCGTAGTCCCCGCGCACGCGGGGGTGGTCCCTACTTTCGGATATTCGCGCAGCTCATCACGCAGTAGTCCCCGCGCACGCGGGGGTGGTCCCAGTGTCCCCGACATCATCACTCTCGCTGACGCGTGGTCCCCGCGCACGCGGGGGTGGTCCCGAACGGCTTTACGCGCTGGAGTACACCGCGATGTGGTCCCCGCGCACGCGGGGGTGGTCCTATCAAGCCCTCTGTTCGGAAGGCAGCCGCCTCAAGTCACCTCCGCCAGGTTTCACAAGGCGGCAGAACGGTGATTCCGCAGTTGGGGCGACCACCGCCGACCTACTCATCCGCACGGTTTCAGTTTCGACGGAGGGCTGTGTTCGGTTGGGTTTGGGGGCCGCATTCGGGGTGGGCGTGGGGGGTGGGGCGGGCGCCGGATGCGGAGAAGTCGTCGCCGACGCGGTTGTCGGGGGTTGCGGGGACGGGTTGTTGGCAGAAGAGGCAGTATTCGGTGGCGGTCATGGTGTGGTTCCTTGCCGGGTGTTCTGGATCCGCTGGTGTCCGAGACTGATCAGGGCGGCGACGGTGGTGGGGTCGCAGAGACGGCCCGGGTGGGTCATGGGGACGCACCAGTGGAGGCCGGTGTGGTGGGTCTGGTCGGTGCGGGGTACGACGAGCCAGGCGCCCCGGCCCAGGCAGCGGGTGAGGCCGCAGGTCCAGGTCTCGGTGGTCCGGGGCGGGACCAGTGCGTAATACCAGCGGGGGTCGCGGACGACCGGGCCCGACAGCGCCGCCGACAGGACCCCGGCGACGACGACGTGGCCGCTGTCCCCGATCGCCGCGTGCACCAGCTCGCCAGGCATCCGGACGGCGTCGAACCGCCGACCGGTCGGCAGCATCGTGAACCGGTCCACCTGCCAGTCCTGCCACGCCTCGTGCGGCGCGGCGAGCGACTCCGCGAGCCAACGTCCGATCGCGCTGTCCGTGCTGATCCTCATGGCCGCTTCCGTACGCCCGAAGAAGGCGACACCGACCGGGAACCTCCTGCCTCGGTCCACCGACCTTCCTCAACGGATTCAACGAGGCCGATCCGATGAGGGGCTGTGGCGCGGTACTGCCGTGCGGCTGATCCGGCCCCTGGCATCGGATTGCTTCCCATCAGCGGTCGGCGCCAGGGTGCTTGAGAGTCGTTTCGGGCACCGGTTCTCGTCTTCATGCCCCCAGGATCTTGCGACTTTGCGTAACCACTCGATACCCAAGCGGTAATCTCACCGTGGGATGATTTCCCATCCCATTCATGGATATCGGGGAGCCCGGCCATGGCGACGCCACTCGCTTCGATCGACTTACCCGACTGGGCGTGGGAACGAGCCGACGTCCGCCAAGCACTCCGCGCACGCGACATGGGTGCAGTGTTCCGGTGCGTGCAGCGGTACAGCGGCGCCAGCCAGGCTCGGATCGCGACTGCCGTCGGCATGACGCAGGCCCGAGTCAACGAGATCATCAACGGCCGACGCGAAGTCAGCAGGCTCGACGTGTACGAACGGATCGCGAACGGGCTGACCATGCCAAACGCCACCCGGCAACTCCTTGGTCTGGCGGCCAACAAGGAAGAGCAACACGGCGGGACAGCTTTCGATCTGTCCGACTTCCCCGAAGTGGTCCACGTGTACGCGGCACAGGCGTCAGCACGACAGGAGATTCAGCGACTCGCCCGCTCCGCGACCGAACTCGACATCCTCGCTGTGCGGGGTCTCGGTCTCATCGGCCTCAACGATTCGATGCTGCGCGACTGTCTCACGTGTACGGAAGGCGCGTTAAGTGTCCGCGTGCTGCTGCTCGACCCGGACGCGCCCTCGCTCGCTCTTCGAGCGGCGGAGATCGGCGAGTCCGCAGAA
Organism: Streptomyces sp. NPDC020965; assembly: GCF_044333555.1. Lineage (NCBI taxonomy): Bacteria > Bacillati > Actinomycetota > Actinomycetes > Kitasatosporales > Streptomycetaceae > Streptomyces > Streptomyces sp. NPDC020965. The sequence continues at coordinate 35,036 of NZ_JBIRRE010000012.1, read as the reverse complement.
TCCTTGGCGAGTGGCGTGCGATTGACGGAGGGCCGTTTGCGTGAACTGGCCGGTATCTGCGACATCAGGGTGTATCGGTACGGAACGCTGCCCACATGGCGTGTGATCCGGATCGATTCCACCATGTTCGTCGGCGCCTTCGACGCCGAATGGGAGGGGCATGAGTCGGCCACATACAAGGTGATGGAGACGCCCCATGGCCCTTTGTTCCGAGGCTTCGGGCGCATGATCGAGGCGCTCATCAGCGGCGCGGAACGCACGGTCTGAGAGGAGGAGAGAGGATGATCGAAGCTGAGTTGAAGGCGCTGGTCCATGTGCCAGAGGGGATGCGACGACGGCTGGATGCCCTCGCGTCAGGTCGGGACGAGACGTACTTCGACACCTACTACGACACCCACGATCGCACGCTCGGCGCGAAGGACCAGGAACTCCGGGTTCGCACGGTAGAAACGGCCGGCAGGACGCGCACTCTGCTGACCTTCAAGGACACTACGGTCGACTTGGCGTCCGGATCCAAGCCCGAAAGCGAGACCGGGGTGGAAGACCCTGAGGCGGTGCACGCTGTGCTGCGCGGCCTCGGATACGTACCGTCAATCGCCTTCGAGAAGCGCTGCCGTAACTACGCCTTCGAAGCGAAGGGTCGTCGGATGCTGGCGACCCTGGTCCGCGTGCCCGAACTCGAAGGGACTTTTCTGGAGTTGGAGACCCTGTCCGACGAAGCCGACCTCGCGGCGGCCCTGAGCGATGTTCGGGCACTCCTCACCGAACTGGGCATCGACAGGGAGGATGTGACGCGAGAGCTGTACACCGACGCGGTACGAAGTCGACGCACAGGCGACTCCGTACATCCCTCATGGTCCCCGCGCACGCGGGGGTGATCCCTGGACCCGGTATCTCGATGCCGTTGCGCACGCGTGGTCCCCGCCCACGCGGGGGTGGTCCCGGCATTAAGGGCATGGGAACGTGGCTCGCTGAGTGGTCCCCGCGCACGCGGGGGTGGTCCCACGGCGAAGTGCGCGGCCGGGTACGGGCGGGTGTGGTCCCCGCGCACGCGGGGCTCCCCCCACACAAAACAGCCCGCAGCCCACCCCCGCGCGCCCCACACCCAGCTCACCGCCCCGCAAGGCGACCCAGCCGGATCCGCCCCGTACGGCATCGAGAACCGCCCGTGCTGCCCGGCCGATGCAGCCAGACCGACAACCCGCACGCAGATAGGCACAGCACAGACAGCAGGCCCGGAAGGCCGGAAGACACCGTCAACTAGTTGTGCCGGATCAGCGACCCCACCAGACCCGCGCGCGTGTTCGGATAGTCGAGGGGCACGATGCCCAGTCCCCGCCAGCCGTTCGCCGGGCCGTCCAGGAAGGTGTGCACGCGGGGGTTGAGGTCGTTCGAGTTCCAGCGGGGTGGCAGTAGGGCCGAGGTGCTGACGTAGTTGATGAAGAGCTTCCCCGGCTGCTGGGTCGCCTTGCGGAAGTGGGCCTCGATCTTGGGGTATTTGGCGGCGGGTACGGCGTTCCAGTCGTCCTGGATGTCGAAGAGGGCGCTGTCGGCGTACCGGACGCCGGGGAGGCCGTTGTTGTCGCCGAGGAGGACGACCTTGCCGCGGGAGGCGCCGAGGGTGGGTATCCCGTCGCCGATGCGGAAGAGGGGGCGCCAGCCCTTGGTGTCGAGGTAGGTGTCGAAGACCCCGCGGAAGGTGGCGTCGCTCTCGTTCGAGTACTCCTGTTTGACCCGCATCAGCACGGTTTCCGAGGGGTTCGCCTGGAGGAAGTCGCGGCAGGATATGAGCACATCGCCGAACATCATGTTCTGGAACGCGGCCCCGTGGTGGATGGCGTACGAGTCGCCGGTGACCCGGCAGCGGATGTCCAGGAAGCGGATTCCGCTGATCAACTGGTCACCGATGGTGGTGTTCTGGCACTCCGCCCAGGGGCCGCCGAAGCGGGCGCCGGAGTCATGGGTGCCGGGGATCGTCAGCCGCTGGAGGGCGGTGGAGTCGGGGTGGCCCGCCAGCCAGTCCCGGGTGGACAGGGCACGCCGGGGCGCGGCGGTCGCGAACGGTGCGGGAACGAGGGTGGCCGCGGCGGTGAGGGCCGCGGCGCCGGTGAGGAAGCTCCGTCTGTCCATGACGGGATTATGAGGGGAGCACGTCAACTCCCGCCAGCATCAGGGCTGGTGATAGGCGTGAGGCGGCGGTGGCCGTCGAAGGCCAACCGCCGCCCCATGCTCAGTCAGGCGATTACTGGACGACCGTGATCCGGCCGATCGCCGGAGGCGCCAGCGGCGCCGTCGCGGAGGAGTTGGTGGCCAGGTAGGTCAGCAGGACGTCCAGGTCAGACGCGCCCACCAGCTTGTTCGTGTGCTCCTTCAGTACGGCGAACCCGTCGCCGCCGCCGGTCAGGAACTCGTTCATCGCGACCCGGTACGACTTCGCCGGGTCGATCGGCGCGCCGTTCAGCCTGATCGAGTCGGTGACGACCCGGTCGGCACCCGTCTTCGTCATGTCCAGGGTGTACGTGAAGCCCTTCGACACCTGGAGGATCTTCGGGGAGCCCTGGTTGGACCCGCTGACCTGCTGGCGCAGCGCGGTGGTCAACTGGGCGCCCGTCAGCGAGACCACGTTCATCATGTTGGTGAACGGCTGGACGGTGAACGCCTCGCCGTAGGTCACCACACCGTCGCCCTCGGCACCGCCGGCCTTGTGCACCAGGGGCGCGCGGATGCCGCCGGGGTTCATCAGCGCCAGCTCGGCGCCGCCCTTGTCGGCGGGGGCCAGGGCCGCGAGCTGCGCGTCCGCGATCAGGTTGCCGAGCGGCCGCTCGATGGCCTGCGGGTTGTCGATGTCGGCGGCGATATGGCCGACCGGACGGCTCGCGATCGGCGCGGCCAGCGCGTTCCAGCGCTGGATCAACTGAGTCATGTCGGCGGCCTTGGGCACGTCACGGGTGACGACGTGGTTGGCCGAGGCCACGGAGGTGCGGACGATGTCCTTCGTCCGACGGTCGTACGTCAGCGTGGTGTCCGTGTACAGCCGGCCGGCCGACGCCGCCGACGTGACCGTGCGCGGGTTGCCCGCCGGGTCGGGGATGGTGCACGCGTACGCCTGGTGCGTGTGGCCGGTGACCAGCGCGTCGACCTGCGGGCTGACGTTCTTGGCGATGTCCACGATCGGGCCGGAGATACCGTCGCCGGGACCGGGGCTGTCGCAGTTGTAGTTGTACGAGGAGGAGGCGGGCGAGCCGCCCTCGTGCAGCAGGGCGACGATCGACTTGACGCCCTGGCGCTCCAGGATCTTCGTGTACTTGTTGATGGCCTCGATCTCGTCACCGAACTTCAGGCCCTTGATGCCCGCCGCGTTGACGATGTCCGGCGTGCCCTCCAGGGTCACACCGATGAAGCCGATCTTGACGCCGTTCTTCTTCCAGATGAAGTACGGGTCGAGCAGCGGGCGGCCGTTCTTCTCGTGCGTCACATTGGCGGTGAGGTAGGGGAAGTCCGCGCCCTTGAACTTCTTGCCCTTCTCGTAGCAGCCCTCGGTGGGGTGGCAGCCGCCGTTCTGGATGCGGGCGAGTTCCTTAGCGCCCTCGTCGAACTCGTGGTTGCCGACCGAGGAGACATCGAGGTCCAGCTTGTTCAGCGCCTCGATGGTGGGCTCGTCGTGGAAGAGCCCCGATATCAGCGGGGTCGCGCCGATCATGTCGCCGGCGGCCGCGGTGACGGAGTAGCGGTTGCCCTTACGCGCCTCGCGCAGATGGGTGGCGAGGTACTCGACACCGCCCGCGTCGATGGTCCGGGTGGTGCCGTCGGGGTTGGTGTGGGTGACCCTGCCGCCCGAGCCCGACGGGGGCTCCAGGTTTCCGTGGAGGTCGTTGAAGGAGAGCAACTGGACGTCGACCGTACGGCCGTGTCCATGACCGTGGCCGTGGCCGCGCTCATACGCGTCCACCGATCCCGCGGGCATCGCGGCGACCAGCGCGCCGATGGTGGTCAGTCCGGCGACCGCGCCGAGGAGGCGGCGTCGGTTCCTGTGCGGTCTGGCTGACATCTTTCCCCTTGTTCGTGAGGGCGGGTGGTATGGGGTGTGCGAGCCGCAGCCTAAGGTCAACGCGCGTAGCGCGACAGAGGGTAGAGGTTACGACCTGGTTGCCATCGACTGTCTCCTTCGCGCGCCTTCGGCCCACTTCGACGCCGGATCCGATACTCCATTGACGTCCGATACATCGGATTCAAGCCCTTCGCGAGCGGTTTCGGGGCCATACGCGGCCGATCGCGCCGGACAGTTCAACCCCCGCGTACGGCGCGCGGTCCCTCTCAGTGACGGTGACCGAGGTGAAAGGGATACCGAGGTGAAAGGGGAGCCGAGGTGGAGGGGATACCGAGGGGCGGCCGGCAGCGAGCAGCCCCGCGGTCAGTCACCGGGCGAGCCACGTATGAGCGCAGGGACGACACCACTCACAGAGGTTGGGGCAGCGTGAGAAGCAACGGCAGGACACCAGCACGGTTCGCGCGCACGGGCGCGGTGGGACTCGTCGCGGCGGCGGTGGCCGTCACGACCCTCGGCACACCGGCCCAAGCCGCGCCGGCCCAGGCGGCATCGGCCCAGACGGCATCGGCCCAGACGGCGCCGGACCCGGGGCACGGACCGACACAGCGGGCGATGGACGCCACTGTGGCGGCGGGCATCCCCGGCGTCACCGCGCAGACGCAGGACGGACGCGAGGTCTGGAAGGGCACATCGGGCGTCGGGAACCTGAGGACCGGCACACCGCGCGGGGCGGACGACCGCTTCCGGATCGCCAGCATCACCAAGACCTTCGTCGCGACCGTGCTGCTCCAACTGGAAGGCGAGGGGAAGCTCGACCTGGACGACACGGTCGAGCGGCATCTGCCCGGAGCCGTACAGGGCAACGGAAACGACGGCGGGAAGATCACCGTACGGCAGCTCCTCAACCACACCAGCGGGATCTTCGACTATCTCGCCGACCCGGACTACGCGGCGAAGTACCTGGTCGGCGAGGGGTTCCTGAAGAACCGGTTCGCCACCCTGGCCCCGGAGTACCACGTCAGCGTGGCGATGGGACATCCGCCGGTGTTCCAGCCGGGCGCCCGGCACGAGTACTCCAACACCAATTACGTACTGGCCGGGCTGATCATCGAGAAGGTCACCGGCCACACCTACGAGCGGGAGATCCGCCAGCGGATCATCAAACCGCTGGGGCTGCGCTCCACCACCAATCCGGGCAACAGCCCGTACCTGCCGAAGCCGAGCAGCCGGCATTACTCCAAGCTGTACCTCCCGCTGCCCGCGAAGACCTACGACATCACCCTGATGAATGGATCGCAGGGCTGGGCGGACGGCGACATCATCTCCTCGACCGGAGATCTGAACCGTTTCTTCCGGGCGCTGCTCCGGGGTGATCTGCTGTCGAAGAAGCAGCTCGCCGCGATGAAGACGACCGTAGCGACGGAGAATCAGCGCTCCGGGTACGGGCTGGGGATCTCGCGGCACACCACGAGCTGCGGTACTCAGGTGTGGGGGCACAGCGGGGGTATCGCGGGCTCGCTTTCAGTGGCGGGCGCGACGGAGGACGGCCGCCACTCCATCGCGTACAACCTCAATGGGGACTGGACGATGGGGCCGGCCAATCTGGTGGAGGCGGAATTCTGCGGCGTCGGCATCAAGGCGGGCGGCGGAAGCAAGGTAGGCGCCAGCATCGAGGCGGGCGCACCGACCCGGCTGCGGTGACCCGGCGCCGGTGACTCACCGGCCGGGCGACCCCGCTCCTGGACGCCCGCGACCGGGGCTCACGGTCGCGGGCGGTCACGGGCAGTCCCGGGCAGTCCCGGGCGGGGCTCACGGTCCCGGGCAGTCCCGGGCAGTCCCGGTGGAACGACCGCACGGCGGAACGGCTCCGAGCGAGAGGCCGGGAGGGATCACGCCACCGCGGGCGTCTGGCCGGGAGCGGCCGGCAGCCGGGACGGGCCGAGCGGTGGGGCGAGTCGCTGGGGCTGCCCCGGGGGCCTGGCGCGGGACGGTTCCAGGGTGGCGACCCGGCCAGGCGCTCCGTCGCCGGACCCGCACGAGGCGCCCTCATGGACGAGGACCAGGAACAGCACCGGGCGTACGGACCATTCGAGGTGTTCACCGTTCTGCGCGGTGAACGCGAAGCCGACCGGCCTGCCACGGTGCAGCGCGGCCAGCGCCTGCACATCGCCGGGACGGCCGTCGTCCGTCCCCTCCCCCTGATCGGCGAGCGCCTCACCGATCGCGCGACGGTCGCGCGGCGACATCCGGGCGGCCACGGCGGCCACCGACGCGCGCAGGGCGCGAACGGCCCGGCGCGGACTGGCGGGGACGGACAACTCCAGCGGCTCCGGGGGCTGTTCGTCCTCGTCCTCGCCACAGGGGCGGTGCAGCAGCAGTTCGGACCAGAGACCGGGGCGTACGGGCGGGTGGTGCGGCGGCCACGGGGGCCTCGGGGAGTCCGGCCGGCTCTCCGCGTACGGCCGGTCAGCCGAACCGGGGCGGGACGCCGTACCGGATCGGTCCGTCGAGCGGTCCCGACGGGTGGAACGGTCTCGTTCTGCTATGTGGGACGGCGCGAGCATGTCTCGCCTCCTGTCGCGGCGGCGAGGGCGGAAACCCTGCCGGGGGAGTCGTCCGTGTTGGCGACGCACAGCGACCGTAGCGCCACAGAAAGCAGGGCGCAACAGTGGGACGTCACACAGTTGCACCGCGCATACCGCGCACCGCACCCGCCACGCACCACCTTCACCACGCGCCCCGGGAAGCGGAGGGGAGGGGGAGTGCGGGTGCGATCCCGTACCTGACACCCCGGACCTGACACCGGACCTGACAGGCCGAACCGACACCCGGACTCGGCGCCCGGACCTGACACCCGACATGGGGTCCGGATCCGACACCACCCCACCGGCCGGGGAGCGGACCTGGCGAACCGCACCGTGGAGGGCACCCACCGGGCGAAAAGTCCCCAGCAGGCACCCTCCGCCCGGCGGGTCAGGCGGCCGACTCGGCCGCCTCGCCCACCCCGTCCCCGTCCCTGTCCGCGTCCCCGGCGGGCGGCTCCGCCACCGTCTGCGCCGCCGCGTACGCCGCTATCGTCGCCGTCAACTCCGCGTTGTCCGCCTCCAGCAGCGCGATCCGTTTCCGCGCGAAGTACAGCTCCATGACGGCGTCATGGAACTCCGAGACCAGTTGCTCAGGGGTCAGTTGCATCAGCTTCTCCAGTGGTACGGGTGGTACAGGGGCTACGGGCGGTACGGGCAGTACGGTGGGACCGGCTCGCTCAGGCGGGGGCGATCACGGTGACGGTCCCGCCGGAGCCGCGCCACTTCAGCGCGCCGTTCTCCGCGTAGAGCGCGCCGCCGCCGCGCTGGTCGACACCGGTCGGCACGGTCGCCGCGTTGACGACCCGCACCGAGCCCTCGACCATCACCGCCGAGTTCACACCCTGCTGCTGGACGACGTGCAACTGCGCCCAGGGGTTCGACCCGATGCCCATGCCGATGCCGACGCGTCCGCTGCCCTTCACCACGAATTCGTCGCGCTCGTTGTTGCGGAGGGTGATGAGGTTGCCGGTGGTGTGGGTGTCCGGGACTCCCGGCACGTCCTTCTTCCCGGTGACGAAGATGCCCTGTGCGGCCGTCCCCGGGGTGTGGAGTTCGATGGAGAGGGCGGCGGCCCCCGCGTCGGTCCCGGTCGCCTGGCCGAGGTGGGAGATCTTCAGGGTGCCGTGGTTCCGCTCCCGGCCGGTCACGTAGACGGCGGAGATATCGGGGTTGAGCGAGACGATGTTCAGTGCCACACCCGTGCCGGAGGCGGCCCCCTGCATGACGGTGACGGCGTGTTCGGTCGTGGACGTCGTCTTGAGGATCCCCGCGGTGACGGTCGAGTCCGCCCGGAAACCGGGCGCCTTCACCAGCGTGTCGAAGGTGCCGGGGTCGGTGGGCGTGGCGGCGGCGGCCGGGGTCGTGGCCACCGCCGTCCCCGCCACGGTCACGGCGCCGGCGGTGAAGCCTCCGAGGAACAGTCTCCGATTCACAGTCATATCGCCCTCTCCCATCGCGTGCGCATACGAATGGCGCATCACGGATGGCGACTCACGAACGACCGCCTTGGTTGTATGGCGTCGTACGACGTTGTACGAACACGTGGATCTTCCGCACCCCCGCACCCCTGGGCACACGCACCCCACGCCCCCCGCGCACCCCACGCCCCCGCACCCTGGCACCCCCGCGCACCCGCTTCCGCACCAGCACCAGCACCAGCACCAGCACCAGCGTCGGAACCCGGCCGACCGACGGAGGACAGGCTCAGACCAAATGGTCGAACTCCCCCGCCTTCACCCCCAGGATGAACGCCCGGAGTTTATCGACCGACGTGGTGACGATCAGCTCAGGATCATCGCTCTCTCGCATTTTGATGAGGCCGTCGACACTCGCCAATTCGACACAGTCCTGATTGTTGTCCGGCCCCGAGAACGACGATTTCTGCCAGATGATTCGGTCGGTCATGCGCGGTGACTCACAGTTCCCTTGCGACGCGTCGGATGAACGTACGTGATTGATCGGGGTCGAGCGCGATGGACCTGACCGAGTCGAGCATGACGCGAGAGCGCGTGAGCTGCGCCTCCGCGTCCAGAAAACCGCCGTCGAATGCGCTGTCCAGTTGCACGGTGTCCAACTGCGGAATCGAGGCACCCGCATACAGCATCGAATGCGCCGAGCTGGTGATCTGCGAGTCGAAGGGAATGATGCGCACCGTCACACTCGGCCACCGCGACACCTCGTCCAGGAATTCAAGCTGGCCGCGCATGGTCTCGGACGTGCAGTACCGCATCCGCAGGGCACCTTCGTGCACCAGCGCCTCGAACTCCGGCGGCGCGGGCCGGTCGAAAACGCGGCGCCGTGCCATTCGGTGATCCACCCGCGCGGCCAGTTCGGCGGCCGGCAGATCGGAGATGCCACCGAGGATCAGCTCCCGCGCGTACTCCCTGGTCTGGAAGAGGCCCGGCACGAGCAGCATCTGGATACGGCGCATGAAAGTCGCATGGTGTTCGAGTTCCGCGAGATCGAGGAATCCGGGTGAGAGCACTCCCCGGAACTCCTCCCACCACCCCTTGGTGCGCTCCTCCGCCATCCCCGCCAGGGCGTCCACGAGATGGCGATCACCGGCCGAGTAATGGGCCGCGAGCCGGCGGACCCGCTCGGCGCTGACACCGTAACGACCCGACTCGATATGGCTGATCTGGGCCCGCTCACCCCCCAGGAACGCGGCGGCGGTGCTGCCGGACATGCCCGCCCGCTCGCGCAGCCTCCGCAACTCGGCCCCCAACCGCTTCTGCCGGGCGGTCGGATAGCTCCTCGGTGGCATGGCTCTCCTCCCCGCCCGGGGGTCCCCTCCCACGGGCCACAGTGTGTGCACCACTCTGCCACGGGACCCCGCTGGAGAGTGCGACGGCCGTCCCACTGTTGCGCCCCTTCTGGACGGCGCGACTCACCTTCCCGGCCCTCCGCCGTAGGCTCTTCCCATGACGACTGACGCAGTGATCCCGGAGCCCGGCAGGCAGATCATCGGCCATGACGAGCTGACGGCCGAGCAGGCGGACGCCGTTCTCGCCATGCTCGCCGCCGCGGCCGAATCCGACGGGACCCAAGCCGTCTCCGAACAGGGCCGGCTGCAACTGCGCGGGGGTAAGCGGGACGGTGTACGGCACTTCCTCCTCACCGTCGACGCGGAACTGATCGGCTACGCGCAACTGGAGGACACCGACCCCGTCGAGGCGCCGGCCGCCGAACTCGTCGTCCACCCCTCCCACCGGGGGCGCGGGCACGGCCGGGCTCTCGGGAGCGCAGTGCTCGGGGCGTCGGGCAAGCGGCTGCGGGTGTGGGCGCACGGCGGGCGGTCCGCCGCCCGGCATCTGGCACAGGTGCTGGGGCTGACCCTGTTCCGCGAATTGCGCCAGCTTCGCCGTCCGCTGACCCCGCTCGACCTCCCCGAGCCGACGCTGCCGCCGGGCGTCACCGTACGCACGTTCGTTCCCGGCCAGGACGACACCGCCTGGCTCGCCGTGAACGCCGCCGCGTTCGCCCACCACCCCGAGCAGGGCTCGCTGACCCAGCGCGATCTGGACGACCGGAAGAGCGAGCCGTGGTTCGACCCCGAGGGGTTCTTCCTCGCCGAGCGCGACGGCGAGATCATCGGCTTCCACTGGACGAAGACGCACGCCGCCGAACAGCTCGGTGAGGTCTACGTGGTCGGCATCCGGCCCGACGCCCAGGGCGGCGGCCTGGGCAAGGCCCTCACCGCGATCGGGCTGCGCCATCTCGCGGAGCAGGGGCTGCCGACCGCGATGCTCTACGTCGACGCGGACAACACGGCGGCCGTGACCGTGTACGAACGGCTGGGGTTCACCACGCACGAGGTCGATCTGATGTACCGGACGGAGTCATGAGCGACGCACGGCGCTGAGGCGGGGCGGGGGAGCCGTCGGCGGGGAGCCCGTACCCGCCCGTACATCCGGCATCCGGAAGCTCCCCCGCCGCACCCGCCTCCGCCGCCACCTCCGCACCCACCGCCACCTCCGGACCCCGGACCGTAACCAGCGCCACCTCCGAGCTCCGGACCGCACCCACCGCTCCGAACACAGAGCAGCGCTCCACCACCCACGCCCCACGCCCCACGGCCGGCACCCGGCACCCGGCCGAGGACCCCCGCCGAACACCCGGCCGGGCCCGACCCCCGACACACCCCCACCCCCGGCGTCCCCACCCCCGCTTCCCCTACGTCATGTCGTCGTTACCGGCCATTCAGACAGCCTTGCGACCCTCACTCAATGCAGCCCGCTCTGCCCGACTCCGTACCCCCCACGCCCAACGGCAGACTCCACCTCGCCCCGGCCCTCTCCGACGCGCCCGTCTTCCCCACTACGCGGAAGAATGGGTCCATGAGTCAGCAGCCCGCCGAGGCATCGGTCCAGCACCCCCAGCCGTCCGTCGGTTCGATAGCAGCCCACCGACCGCACACCGTCGCCGCCACGGTCTCCGATCTGGAGCCCGACCTCGACGGAGACCTCGACGCGTACGAGGAAGAGGACCACACCGGCGCAGGTGCCGAGCTGCCCAAGGGGCGCTTTCTGGACAGGGAGCGCAGTTGGCTCGCCTTCAACGAACGAGTACTGGAACTGGCCGAGGACCCGGCCACCCCACTACTCGAACGGGCTAACTTCCTCGCAATCTTCGCGTCCAATCTGGACGAGTTCTTCATGGTCCGGGTCGCCGGCCTGAAGCGCCGGATCGCCACCGGCGTCGCCACCCGCTCCGCCTCCGGTCTCCAGCCCCGTGAGGTCCTCGACCTCATCTGGACCCGGTCCCGTGAGCTGATGGCCCGGCACGCCGCCGCCTTCCAGCAGGACGTCTCCCCCACCCTCGCCGACGAGGGCGTCCATCTGATCCGCTGGCCCGATCTGACCGAGAAGGAGCAGGCCCGCCTCTTCACGCTCTTCCGGCAGCAGATCTTCCCCGTGCTGACCCCGCTGGCGGTGGACCCGGCGCACCCCTTCCCGTACATCTCCGGACTGTCGCTGAACCTCGCCGTCGTCGTGCGCAACCCCGTCAGCGGGCACCGCCACTTCGCCCGGGTGAAGGTCCCGCCGCTGCTCTCCCGCTTCCTGGAGGCGTCGCCGGGGCGGTACGTGCCCCTCGAAGACGTCATAGCCGCGCATCTGGAAGAGCTGTTCCCCGGTATGGAGGTGCTCGCGCACCACATGTTCCGGGTGACCAGGAACGAGGACCTGGAGGTGGAGGAGGACGACGCCGAGAACCTTCTCCAGGCCCTGGAGAAGGAGCTGATGCGGCGCCGGTTCGGCCCCCCGGTCCGGCTGGAGGTCGAGGAGTCCATCGACCCGTACGTCCTCGATCTGCTGGTCCGCGAATTGAAGGTCACCGACGCCGAGGTCTATCCGCTGCCCGGCCCGCTGGACCTGACCGGCCTCTTCGGTATCGCGGCGCTCGACCGGCCCGAGCTGAAGTTCCCCAAGTTCATCGCCGGCACCCACCGCGACCTCGCCGAGGTCGAGTCGGCGTCCGCCGCCGACGTCTTCATGGCGCTGCGCGAGCGCGATGTCCTGCTGCACCACCCTTATGACAGCTTCTCCACCTCCGTACAGGCGTTCCTGGAGCAGGCCGCGGCCGACCCGGACGTGCTGGCGATCAAGCAGACGCTGTACCGGACCTCCGGCGACTCGCCCATAGTCGACGCGCTGATCGACGCGGCGGAGTCCGGCAAGCAGGTCCTCGTCCTCGTCGAGATCAAGGCCCGCTTCGACGAGCAGGCCAACATCAAGTGGGCGCGGAAGCTGGAGGAGTCCGGCTGCCATGTCGTCTACGGACTCGTCGGCCTCAAGACCCACTGCAAGCTCTCCCTGGTGGTGCGCCAGGAGGGCGAGACGCTGCGCCGCTATTCGCACGTCGGCACCGGCAACTACCACCCGAAGACCGCCCGGCTCTACGAGGACCTGGGGCTGCTCACCGCCGACCCGCAGGTGGGCGCCGACCTCTCGGACCTCTTCAACCGGCTCTCCGGGTACTCACGGCGGGAGACCTACCGCCGACTGCTCGTCGCCCCCAAGTCGCTGCGCGACGGGCTGATCGCCCGGATAAACAAGGAGGCCGCGCACCACCGTGCCGGCCGGCCCGCCTATGTCCGCATCAAGGTCAACTCGATGGTGGACGAGGCGATCATCGACGCCTGCTACCGCGCGTCCATGGCGGGCGTACCGGTGGAGATCTGGGTACGGGGCATCTGCGCGATCCGCCCCGGGGTCCCCGGGCTCTCGGAGAACATCCGGGTGCGTTCGGTCCTCGGGCGCTTCCTGGAGCACTCGCGGATCTTCTCCTTCGGCAACGGCGGCGAACCCGAGGTCTGGTTCGGCAGCGCCGACATGATGCACCGCAACCTCGACCGCCGTATCGAAGCGCTGGTCCGGGTCACCGACCCCACCCATCGCGCGGCGATCACCCGGCTACTGGAAACCGGCATGTCCGACAAGACGTCGTCCTGGCATCTCGGCCCGGACGGCGCCTGGACCCGGCACGCGACCGATCAGGACGGTCAGCCGCTGCGGAACGTCCAGGAGATGCTCATTGACGCCCGGAGGCGCAGGCGTGCACAGCCCTGATCTGTCCCGTGTCCCGCAGCTCCCCCCGCTGCCCCCGCTCGCCCCGCTCCGCCCGCGGGGCACCGGGGTGCCGGGCGCCGTCCCCCGGCCCGCCGTCACCACCACCACCACCACCACCACAGAACCCGACTCCGTACCCCTCGGACCCGACTCCGTACCTCCGCGATCGGGCGTCGTACCCGCGCCGGGGCCGGGCGCCGTACCCACGGAACCGGGCGCCGAGTCCACCGTGGGAGGGGCGCTCGCCGTCTACCTGCACGCTCGGGCGGGTGAATTTCTGCGCGCGCTCCGGCTGCACGGCGAGACCGGCGCGGACACGGCGGCCACCACGGCGGCGGTCCGCTCGCTGCGGATGGCGGCCCGGCGGATCAGCGGGACCCTGCACACCTTCCGTCCGCTGCTCGACCCGCTCTGGGCGGACCGGCTGAGTACGGAGCTGGCCTGGCTCTCCACCACCCTGGCGCAGGAACACGCCTGCACCTCACGGCTGTCCCGGCTGCTCGACGCGCTGGGCAGGCTGTCGGGGGCGTCCACGGTCCCGCAGGCGCGCACCGGACCCGCCCTGACCGGCACCGGACCCGCCCTGACCGGCGCGGGGGCCGCGGCCCAGCGGGGCGCGCTCACCGTGGGCGCCGCGCGGGCCGGGGCGCTGCTGGACCGGCAGCTCACGCTGGCCAGGACGCGGGCGCACTCGGCATCGCTCCAGGCGCTCGGCTCCGCCCGGTTCCACGCGGTCGCCGACGCCGTCGCCGTCCTCGCGTCGGAGTTGCCGCTCGCGCCCGCCACGGGCCCGCACCCCCCGGCGGCCGAGGTCACCGAACGACGGCTGCTGACGGCCGTGGCGGCCCTGCCACTGGCCCGCGCCGGGCACCCGTACAACGCGGAGGCGCTGGTCAACGGGCTCGCCACCGCCTCGGCCGAGGAGGCCCAGGACGCCCCCTGGCACCAGGTCCGCCGACTGCTGCGGCTGCGCCGGTACGCGCTGGAGGTGCTGGTGCCCGACGCCGACCCGCTGCTGGCGCGGGCGGGGCTGCTGCTCGACCGCCACCGGGACGCGGCCGAGGCCGCGGCAGCCGCCGCGACGGCGGCCGGCACACCGCGGATCGCCCCCGCGACGGCGTACGCGCTGGGCGTGCTGCACGCGGACCAGCGCCATGAGGTGGAGGCGGCCAGGTTCGCCTTCCAGGAGATCTGGCAGCGCTCGATCGCGGTACGCGCCGGCCGGTGACCGCGCACCACCGACCGCCGCGCGGTGCCAGAGTGGCGGTGGCCACGACACGGTGGCGGAAGTCTGGTGACGGAGGTTCGGTCATGGAGGACGGGACGGTTCTGGCGGCGGGGTGCGTGCTCTGGCGCCGTTCGCCGCACGGGGACGAGGGCGTGGAGATCTGCCTCGTACACCGGCCGAAGTACGACGACTGGTCGCATCCGAAGGGGAAGCTGAAACACGGCGAGGACGCGCTCGACGGCGCACTCCGGGAGGTCCTGGAGGAGACCGGGCACGCGTGTGTTCCGGGGGCTTCGCTGGGCACCACGCGCTATGTCGCCGAGGGCCGCCCCAAGGAGGTCGTCTACTGGGCGGCGGAGGCGACCACCGGGGCCTTCACCCCGAACAAGGAGGTGGACCGGATTCTGTGGCTGTCGCCGACGGACGCCCGGGAGCGGCTGACCCAGCCACGGGACCGCGAACTGGTCGACGCGCTGCTGGACGGCGCGCCGCACTCGGCGCACTGAGCCCCCGGCCCGTACCCCGGTCCGTACTGCTGCACCGGCACAGGCACCGGCACCGGCACCGGCACCCGGGGCGGCGCGCCCCCGCGCACTCCGTACCCGAACGGCACTCCCCCGTACGGACCGATCCCGGACGGACGGATCGCGGGCGGACGGATCGCGGACGGAGCGATCCCGTACGGACCACTCGCGCGCGGAGGGTCGGCGAGTGATCCATCGCGACCCCAGCGGCCCCTTCACCACCAGAGAAAGCCGCAGGCCGCAGCCGTGTACGGGATTCGCTCAGGCGTACGCACCCGTCAGGGGGTCACACACCCAGCCGCCCGACACGGTTCACCTCCCGTTCACCCTCCCCCATGGGCCGCTTCATCTCATCTGCCTAATTTCAGCCTTAACGCGGTAACCGGTACAGCGCCGGAGCCGCCATCCCCGACACACGCCGCCAGTGACGCCCGACCTCGGTCAGCGTCCATCGGCGGCTCCTGGAAGGAACACCCGAAAGTGATGCTTCAGCGCAAGAACGGGCTCCGCGCCACCGCGCTCGGCGCCCTCGCTGTGACCGGAGCCCTGGTCCTCACGGCGTGTGGTTCGGACGACAACTCCGGGGCCACGGGCGGTACCGGCGGCAAGACCAGCGCGGCGTCGAACATCAAGTGCGACGGCGCCAAGGGCAAGCTGCTGGCATCCGGCTCCAGCGCGCAGAAGAACGCCATGGACCTCTGGGTCAAGAACTACATGGCCGCCTGCTCGGGCGTGGAGATCAACTACAAGGGCTCCTCGTCCGGCGAGGGCATCATCAACTTCAACCAGGGCACGGTCGGGTTCGCCGGCTCCGACTCGGCGCTCAAGCCCGACGAGGTCTCCGAGTCCAAGAAGACCTGCGAGGGCGGCCAGGGCATCAACCTGCCCATGGTCGGCGGCCCGATCGCGATCGGCTACAACCTCTCCGGCGTCGACGACCTGACCCTGGACGCCCCCACCATCGCCAAGATCTTCAACGGCAAGATCAAGAAGTGGAACGACCCGGCGATCGTCAAGCTCAACTCCGGCAAGACGCTGCCGGACAAGGCGATCCAGGCGTTCCACCGCTCCGAGGACTCCGGCACCACCCAGAACCTCGGCAAGTACCTCGGCGCCACCGCCAAGGCGGACTGGCCGTACGAGGCCGAGAAGAAGTGGCCCGCCCCCGGCGGCCAGGCGGCCTCCGGCTCCTCCGGTGTCGCCGCGCAGGTCAAGCAGGTCGACGGCTCGATCGGCTACTTCGAGCTGTCGTACGCGACCTCGCAGTCGATCCCGACCGTGAGCGTCGACACCGGTGCCGCGGCCCCGGTCCAGGCCACCTCCGAGAACGCCTCCAAGGCCATCGCCGCCGCCAAGGTCAAGGGCACCGGCAAGGACCTCGCCCTGGAGCTGGACTACGCCACCAAGG
This sequence comes from Streptomyces sp. NPDC020965, assembly GCF_044333555.1. NCBI lineage: Bacteria > Bacillati > Actinomycetota > Actinomycetes > Kitasatosporales > Streptomycetaceae > Streptomyces > Streptomyces sp. NPDC020965. Next base: position 18,674 of record NZ_JBIRRE010000012.1, on the reverse strand, counting down.
CCGACGGCGCCTACCCGCTCGTCCTGGTGACGTACGAGGTCGTCTGCGACACCGGCAACACCCCGGAGACGCTGGACACCGTCAAGTCCTTCCTCGGCTACACCGCCAGTGAGGAGGGCCAGAAGGTCCTCTCGGACGCCGGCTACGCGCCGATCCCGGCCGAGATCAACTCCAAGGTCCGCGAGACCGTCGCGGGTCTGAAGTAGACCGGGCGCGCGGACGGGGTCCCGGGACCGACGGACTCGCGACCGCCCCGGGGGCCACCGGCCCCCGAGGCGGCGAGTCCCGGAACCGCTGAGTCCCACAGCGGCCCACGACCCCGGGCCCCGTCCGCCGCCCCATCCGGTGCACCGCCGCCAGGGGAGCCCCACCGGGCGCCCCCACAGAGACCGGAAAGACCATGGCTTCCACACACCTAGACCCCCCTCCCCCCGCGCAGGCTCCGCCGAACACCAGGAAGAGCACCTCCACCGGGCGCGCGGGCGACAAGATCTTCCTCGGTCTGTCGCGCGGCTCGGGCATCCTGCTCCTGGTGATCATGGCGTCGATCGCCGCGTTCCTCGCGTACCGCGCCTCCATCGCCATCTCGAAGGACGAGGGCAACTTCCTCACCACCTTCGACTGGAACCCGGCCGGGAACCCGCCGGTCTTCGGCATCGCGGTGCTCCTCTTCGGCACCGTCGTCAGCTCGATCGTGGCGATGGTCATCGCCGTCCCGATCGCCGTCGGCATCGCGCTCTTCATCTCGCACTACGCGCCGCGTAAACTCGCCGCCCCCATCGCCTACCTGGTCGATCTGCTGGCCGCCGTGCCGTCGATCGTCTACGGCATCTGGGGCGCGCTCTTCCTCGTCCCGTACCTGGAGGGCCTCAACCTCTGGCTCGACGCGTTCTTCGGCTGGACCTACATCTTCGAGAAGACCGAGATCGGCGTCGCCCGCTCGCTCTTCACCGTCGGCGTACTGCTCGCGATCATGATCCTGCCGATCGTGACGAGCGTGAGCCGCGAGGTGTTCCTCCAGGTCCCCAAGATGAACGAGGAGGCCGCCCTGGCGCTCGGCGCCACCCGCTGGGAAGTCATCAGGATGTCCGTCCTGCCGTTCGGCCGCTCCGGCGTGATCTCCGCCTCGATGCTGGGACTCGGCCGCGCGCTCGGCGAGACGATGGCCGTCGCCACGGTGCTCTCCCCGAGCTTCGTGATCTCGCTGCATCTGCTCAACCCCGGCGGCGGCACCTTCGCCCAGAACATCGCGGCGAAGTTCGACGAGGCCAATGAACTGGGCCGGGACGCCCTGATCGCCTCCGGACTCGTGCTGTTCATCCTCACCCTGCTGGTCAACGGCGCGGCGCGGCTCATCATCGCCCGCCGCAAGGAGTACTCGGGGGCCAACGCATGACCCAGACAGCCATTCAGGACCGGCCCGTCCCCACCCCGCCGACCCGGAAGAACAGCCTCAGCGGGCGGACGCTGCCGCGCTGGGCCCCGCTGGCCTTCGCGGCCGGCGCGCTCGTGCTGGGCTGCGGCCTGGGCGCGGTGGCCGGCTGGGAGAGCAAGACCCAGTGGGGCCTGCTCTCCGCCGTCTTCTTCATGGTCATCTCGTATGTCGCGACCACGGTGGTAGAGAACAAGCGGCAGGCCAAGGACCGGCTCGCCACCAGCATCGTCTGGGTCTGCTTCATCCTCGCCGTCGTCCCGCTGTTCTCGCTTGTCTGGGTCACGGTGAGCCGCGGCGCCAAGGCGCTCGACATCTACTTCCTGACCCACTCGATGGCCGGCGTCCCCGGCTTCGAGACCGGCGGCGGCGTCTACCACGCGATCGTCGGCACCCTCCAGCAGGTCGGACTCGCCACCGTCGTCTCGGTACCGGTCGGCCTGCTGACCGCGATCTACCTGGTGGAGTACGGCAAGGGCGCGCTGGCCAAGGCGGTCACCTTCTTCGTCGACGTCATGACGGGCATCCCGTCGATCGTCGCGGGCCTCTTCATCCTCTCCATCATGCTGATGCTGGAACTGCGCCCGTCCGGGCTGATGGGCGCGCTCGCGCTGGCCATCCTGATGGTCCCGGTCGTGGTGCGCTCCACCGAGGAGATGCTCAAGCTCGTCCCGAACGAGCTGCGCGAGGCGGCACTCGCCCTCGGCGTACCGAAGTGGCGCACCATCCTCAAGGTGGTGATCCCGACCGCCCTCGGCGGCATCACGACGGGCGTCATGCTGGCCATCGCGCGCATCGCCGGTGAGACCGCGCCGATCATGCTGCTGGTCTTCGGCAGCCAACTGATCAACACCAACCCGTTCGAAGGCGCGCAGTCGTCGCTCCCCTTCTACATCTGGGAGCAGTACCGGGTCGGCAGCGAGGCGTCGTACGACCGCGCCTGGGCCGCCGCGCTGGTCCTGATCGTCTTCGTCATGCTCCTCAACCTCGTGGCCCGCGGCATCGCCCGCTGGAAAGCCCCGAAGACCGGCCGCTGACCGCGGCCCACTGGAAGTGATCTGAATGGCCAAGCGAATCGACATCAGCGGACTGACCGCCTACTACGGCTCCCACAAGGCCATCGAGGACATCTCGATGACCGTGGAACCCCGTTCGGTGACGGCCTACATCGGCCCCTCCGGCTGCGGCAAATCCACCTTCCTGCGCACCCTGAACCGGATGCACGAGGTCACGCCGGGGGGCCGTGTCGAGGGCAAGGTGCTGCTGGACGACGAGAACCTGTACGGGTCCCAGGTGGACCCGGTCGCCGTGCGCCGTACGGTCGGCATGGTCTTCCAGCGCCCGAACCCGTTCCCCACGATGTCGATCTTCGACAACGTGGCGGCGGGTCTGCGGCTGAACGGCTCGTACAAGAAGAACCAGCTCGCCGACGTCGTGGAGAAGTCCCTGCGCGGCGCCAACCTCTGGAACGAGGTCAAGGACCGGCTGAACAAGCCCGGCTCCGGCCTCTCCGGCGGTCAGCAGCAGCGGCTGTGCATCGCCCGCGCGATCGCTGTCGAGCCGGAGGTCCTGCTGATGGACGAGCCCTGCTCGGCCCTGGACCCGATCTCCACCCTGGCGATCGAGGACCTGATCGGCGAGCTGAAGGAACGCTTCACGATCGTGATCGTCACGCACAACATGCAGCAGGCGGCGCGGGTCTCGGACCGGACGGCGTTCTTCAACCTGTCGGCGGTGGGGCAGCCGGGTCGGCTGATCGAGATCGACGAGACGGAGCGCATCTTCGCGAACCCGTCGGTCCAGGCGACGGAGGACTACATCTCGGGCCGCTTCGGCTGAGCACCCGGCCGTTCCTGCCCCGGCGCCCGACCCGGCCTGACCCGGCCTGACCCGGCCGCACCGGTCTCATCCGGTCTCATCCGTCGGGCAGGTACCAGACGTGGTGCGGTGTCGCATGGCGGTGCCACCGCATGACGAAGGGCCCGCCCCCTCTCCCAGGGGGCGGGCCCACCATCATGTCCGCGTACCTCCCCCGTCCCGCCCGCCGTACATCACAGCCTCCCGGTGCCGCGACCGCGCACACCTCGCGCCATGGTCGACGCTCCGCCACGGTGTGCCCCGGAGCCCTGGGCAGCCGCCCGGCGTGGGCCGGCACCGCCTGGAGCACTCCCCCCGTACCGTCAGCGCCTCACAGCCCAGCAGGAAGCCGCACGCGGCGCCAACGGACGGCCCGCGCACCGTCGGGACGCCCCGGGCCGGAACAGCAAACGGCGCCCCCTCGCGGGGGAGAGGAATCGAGGGCGGGAGCGGGAGCGGAGAGCTGGGTCAGTCTGGACCGGCTCGGGCCGGGTCAGCAGCTCCCAGATCGGCTCAGGTCAGCCCGGCTCGGATCAGGCCAGCTCAGCTCAGGTCAGCCCGGCTCACGTCGGCTCAGCCGAAGACGAGGTAGACGACCCCGTAGCTCATCGCCGCCACCGCCGCCGCGGCCGGCATCGTGATGAACCAGCCGAGGATGATGTTCTTCGCGACTCCCCAGCGAACCGCGTTCAGCCGCTTCGTCGCGCCCACGCCCATGATCGCGGACGTGATCACATGCGTCGTCGAGATCGGCGCGTGGAACAGGAACGCCGATCCGAACATGATCGACGCACCCGTCGTCTCCGCCGCGAACCCCTGCGGCGGGTCCAGCTCGATGATCTTGCGCCCGAGCGTCCGCATGATCCGCCAGCCACCCGCGTACGTACCGAGCGACAGCATCACCGCGCACGCGATCTTCACCCAGGCGGGAATCGCGTCGCCCTGCTGTTCCACATCGGCGATGACCAGCGCCATCACCACGATGCCCATCGTCTTCTGGGCGTCCTGGAGGCCGTGGCCGAGCGCCATCGCCGCCGCCGAGACCGTCTGCGCGATACGGAAGCCGCGCTTCGCCTTGCTCGGGTTGACCCTGCGGAACATCCACATGATCGCGACCATCACCAGATATCCGGCGATCAGCCCGACGAAGGGCGAGATGAACATCGGGATGATGACCTTTTCGAGCACTCCCGACCAGATCACCTCCGTACCCCCGGCGAGCGCCGCGCCCACCATGCCGCCGAAGAGCGCGTGCGAGGACGACGAGGGAAGCCCGAAGTACCAGGTGACGAGGTTCCAGACGATCGCACCCAGCAGCGCGGCGAAGAGGATGCCCATCCCCTTGCTGCCCTGGGGGGTGGCGATGAGACCTTCACTGACCGTCTTGGCCACGCCCTGTCCGAGGAACGCGCCCGCGAGGTTCATCACCGCGGCCATCGCCAGCGCGGCGCGCGGCGTCAGGGCCCGGGTCGAGACCGAAGTCGCGATGGCGTTCGCGGAGTCGTGAAAACCATTGGTGTACGTGAATCCGAGCGCGACACCAATGGTCACGATCAGGGCAAAGGTGTCCACGCTGTTCAGGACTCCTTGACCGCGATGGTCTCCACCGTGTTCGCGACATGCTCAAACGCGTCGGCCGCCTCTTCCAGCACGTCCACGATCTGCTTGAGCTTCAGCACCTCGATCGCGTCATACTTCCCGTTGAACAGCGTCGCCAGCAGCTTGCGGTGAATCTGGTCGGCCTGGTTCTCCAGGCGGTTGACCTCGATCCAGTACTCGGTGAGATTGTCCATGGTCCGCAAATGCGGCATGGCCTCGGCCGTGAGCTCCGCCGCGCGGTTCAGTACCTCGATCTGCTGCTCGACTCCCTTGGGCAGCTCCTCGACCTGGTACAGCACGACGAGGTCGACGGCCTCCTCCATGAAGTCCATGATGTCGTCGAGGGAGGAGGCGAGCTTGTAGATGTCCTCACGGTCGAACGGCGTGATGAACGAGGAGTTCAACTGGTGGAAGATGGCATGAGTGGCGTCGTCACCCGCGTGCTCCGCAGCCCGCATCCGCTCCGCGATCTCCGCTCGGGAAGAAGCATCGGCCCCGAGCAGTTCCATCAGGAGCTTGGAGCCTGTGACGATGTTGTCCGCGGATGCGGCGAACATGTCGTAGAAGCTCGTCTCCCTGGGGGTCAGACGAAATCGCACGTGGAGTCCTCGGTGTGCTCTGGATTCGGACAGGCCGATGCTAGGCGCATTCATCCGGCCACGGCCAACCGGAGTTCCCAGTGTCGCCCATAGGACACCGAGAACAGCATGGGACCCCGCGCTTGATCGCGTGGGATTCGGTACCATATACCCACGAGGGGTATATGATCGCGAGTTTCGTGCCAGCGGTTTCACGCCGGCACGACCCCGGGGGACCACCGGCCCCAGCCGGCCCGGCGCAGACCGCCGGCCCGAGAAACGATCAGCCCAGCAGAACCAACGGGAGGACCCGATGACGACCACCGAGGCGGCCGGCCCCCCGGTCACGGACACCACCACGAGCGTGGACACCCTGGTCACCGACCATGACCGAGGCATCCACGGCTACCACAACCAGAAGGACGAGCACCTCAAGCGACTGCGTCGGATCGAGGGCCAGATCCGCGGCCTGCAGCGCATGGTCGACGAGGACGTCTACTGCATCGACATACTCACCCAGGTGTCCGCGTCCACGAAGGCGCTGCAGTCCTTCGCGCTCCAGCTCCTCGAAGAGCATCTGCGGCACTGTGTCGCCGACGCCGCGGTCAAGGGCGGCAGCGAGATCGACGCCAAGGTCGAGGAGGCCACCAAGGCCATCGCCCGGCTGCTCCGTACCTGACGGTCCCCGGCCGGCGGACCCGGGAGCGGGGAGTGGGTACCCCGGTGTCCGGCCGGGGCGCACCGTCGCCCCGGCCGGACACCGGGGCCTCCACGGAGGTCCCGCGGTCACCCCACGATCACAGCTGCGGGGAGGACCGCTCGGCCGCCACATTCAGCACCTCGTCGATACGGTCCGGGCTGAGCCGCCCGTCCGCGGCCGACGCCGCGATGATCAAATCGCCGCACAGCTCGATTTCGGCGAGGGCCACGTAGTCCTGGACCAACGTCGTACTGGGCGGAGCCACGTGCATTCACCTCTTCCTGCCGGTACCGGTTTCCTAGCGTAGGGAGTGACGCACGAACCGCGCATGGCACGTCCGGACCATTTAGCTCCTGATCCTTCCGGCCTAAAGGGTCCGCTAGACCCTGATCCTTCCGGCGTAAATGGTCCGCGCGTCGGGCAGCCGGACCGAGACCGGGGTCCCGAAGCCGTACAGCGTCGTGGTCGAGGAGACGGCGACCGTCTCCCCGCTCCCATTGGTGAAGCTGAAGCGGTGGCGCACCTTGCGCAGCCGCCCCTCGTCGTCGAAATACGCGTCGAACGGCACGATGTCGGTGGCGAACCCTTTCGCCGCCGCCGCCAGCGCCGCCCGCGCGTACGGCTCGGCCACCCGCGCGGCCAGCGCGATGTCCGCGCTCCCACGGAAGTGGCGGACCCGCACCCCGTCGGAACTCTCCTCCCCCGCGTACGTCACCTCACGCGCGCTGCGCAGCAGCTCCGCCGCCGCGAGCGGATCGGTGGCCCCGCCGGTGACCAGATTCCCGTCGGCCAGGGTGGTCGTGTCGATCCGCACCCACTTGTCGGCCGGCACCCCCGCGCCGCGGTTCTTCATGTAGAGCGCCCCGGGGGTCATCAGCTCGGTGACCGGCCGGTGCTCGGCCGTCCCCGCTGGGTCCTTCGGCAGGACGACGGTCAGCCGTCCCATCCGGCGCCGAAAGTCGTAGGCGCCCTCCCCCCGGATCGTCACCCGCGTACCGCCGGACGCCGTCTCCATCGCCGTACGGGCCCGGGCGCTGCCCGCCGCGAGCAGGACGTCCGCCGCCGCCCGCACCTCGTCCGTCGGCGTCCGGCCATCGGCGAGCCGCCCGTGAGCGGCACCGAAGCCCGGCCGCTCGTCGTCGGCGGCTTCGGCCCCGTCACCGGAGCAGCCGCTGGCCGCCATCACGCCCAGTACGGCGGCGGCCACGGCGACCTTCCCGCCCCCGCGCCTGTGCTGCTGCACCACCATCGCCTGCCAACCCCCAACACGGAACACTGCTTGTGCGAGACCTCCGCCCGCCTCCCCTAACGAGAACCTGGGCCCGTCGTCACGCGGGGGGTACCGGTAGGGCCCGGCGCCAGTACCGTGGAGTTGTGCTTTCGCAGGACATCCCGGTCTCCGGTCCGGCACCGCATCAGACGACCACCACCGAACGCGGCTCCTTCGCCGTCGCCCGCTGCACCTGCGGCTGGCGCGGTCCGGCACGAAGATCGCGTGAGCGCGCCCGCACGGACGCGCGGTCCCATGCGTCGACCCCGCGGCTGGACGGCTGAGCACCGAAGAGGGCCGGCCGACGGCTGAGCAGCAGAGGGTACGGCGACCGACCGGCCATGCCCGCCGCATTCCTGCCGCGTTCCTGCCGCATTCCCGCCGCGCCGTCAGCTCATCGATCCACGGTCGGGGTCCAGCCCGCCGTCGGCTCATCACCCCACCACCAGGGGGCGCGAACCGCCGTCGGGGCGCATCGTGCGGCGCGGATTTCCAGGGTGCGGTAGCCCGTACGGAGGCGCCCGGATGGCCGGGAGGTCAAGGGGACGGTGCCCTTGTCACAAGGGGCTTTTCCGATACGACCGCAAGGACGTCTCAGCATGAACCGGCTCATATCCCGCGCCACCACCACCAGCATCGGCACCACTGCCACTGCCACCGCCATCGGCACTGCCACCGCTACCGCCGTCGATGGATCGCCCGCCAGCCGCCCGACCGCACCGGGCACGACGCCCGACGGACCCCCCGGCATATCCGGACCGCGCACAGGCCCCTCAGCCGCCCCCCGGGCCTCCCGGGGGCACAGTGGGCGCGGCGCCCTCACCACGATTGCGGCGCTGGCCCTGGCCCTGTCACCGCTGCTCATGGGCCCCGCGTCCGCCGCCGCGTCCGTCCCGTCCGCCCCGTCCAGGGACTCCACCGCCCCCACCGCCCCCGCCGCCTCCACGGCGGCCAAGCCGGACGGCCCGATCGAGAGCTCACTCTCCGTCGCGGGCACGGGAGCGGTCGCCGCCGTCAGTACGGTGCTGATCGTCCGCCGTCACCAGCGCCGCAGCCGCAACGAACGCCGCTGACGAGCCCCTACGCCGTCCCTCTCCTGGCCTCGTACTCGCACTCGTAAAGACGCACTCGTACGTACGGATCAGGCCGCGAGATCCTTCTCGCCCGCGCCCTCGACCCGCGCCTCGGGGATGTCGAACGCCTCGGTCCGGTCACCGTCCCGGCCGGGGACGGGGCACTTCGAGCGGACGAGCACCCGCGCCCGCGACCCGGCGATGGCCGACACCAGCGGGGTCAGCAGGGCCAGCGCGAGCGGCGCGAGCAGCAGTGTGACCGCGGTGCCCAGCGCGAATCCGCCGATCACATCAGTCGGGTAGTGCACGCCCATGTAGATGCGGAGGAAGCCCTCGGTGACCGCGAGGCCGAGCGCGGCGAAGCCCAGCTTCCGATGGGCGAGGAAGATGCCGACCGCGAGGGCCATCGCCATCGTCGAGTGGTCGCTGACGAAGGAGTAGTCGGTCTTCCCGGCGACCAGGACCTCAAGCCCCTGATGGTCCACGAAGGGCCGTGGTCGCTCCACGAAGCCGCGGATGGGGATGTTGATCACCACCGCGATGGCCGCGGCGAGCGGCGCCCAGGCGAGCCCGGCGACGGCCGACACCGAGTCCTCGGCGGTGCCGCGCCGACGGACGCTCCACCAGCTCCAGAGACCGACGACGACGAGGCCGAACATGATCCCGTACTCACCGATGAAGCCCATGATGCGGTCGACCCAGGGTGGGGCGGCTCTGGACAGGCCGTTGATGTCGTAGAGCAGGCTGATATCGGGACCCGATCCTCCGCTCGCCTCCGCGAGTGGGATCTCCCTTGCGAGTCCAGCCATCTCCTACGGCCCCTTGCCTTGTCCTGCCCGCTGCCCTGTGTCCGCCTGCCGCGGCGCACCACGGGGTGCGCCACCGCCACCAACCCCCGTGAGCAGTGTCCGGTGGCCGCCGCGGGTCGGTGCGGCTCTTCCGTCCAGGGAACGGCCTGCTCCCCGCGGACGTTCCACTCTCCACCGAACGATCACCATGACGTTATCGAAGAGAGATGCGTCGCCGCAGCTCAGGGCCGTTGCCCAGCGCATGGTTCCAGCCACGCCAGTCGCCCGATCAGGCTTCGGGCGCAAAGCTGGGCAGTGCTTTCGCGCCATCCTCGGTGACCCGAGTGGCCCCGAAGTAGTCCGGGGTGTCGATCTTGTCGAAGCGGATCACCGCACCGGGTCGCGGCGCGTTGATCATGTAGCCGCCGCCGACGTACAGACCCACGTGACGGATGGCCCGGGAGTTGGTGAGGTCGTCGGAGAAGAAGACGAGATCGCCGGGGAGCAACTCCTCCCGCGAAGGATGCGGTCCGGCGTTGTACTGGTCGTTGGCCACCCGCGGCAGCTCGATGTCCACCGTGCGATAGGCGGCCTGGGTCAGCCCGGAACAGTCGAACCGGCCGCCCTGCTCGGTGGTGCCGTTACCGCCCCAGAGGTACTTCGTCCCGAGCTTCTGCTGGGCGAAGTAGATCGCGCCGGCGGCCTGCCGCGAGGGATCGACCCGGCCGACGGGCCGGGCGAAGCTCTTCTCCAGAGTGCGGATGATCTTCACGTAGTTCTGGGTCTCGTTGTACGGGGGGACGCCGCCGTATCTGATGACGGCGTAGGCGCCCGCGTTGTAGGCGGCGAGCATGTTGTTGACCGGATCGCCGGGCGCCTTCTTCACATATCCGGCCAGCGCGCAGTCATAGGTGGCGGCGGACGGAATCGCGTCGGCCGGGTCCCAGACGTCACGGTCGCCGTCCTTGTCCCCGTCGACGCCGTGCGCGGCCCAGGTGCCGGGGATGAACTGCGCGATGCCCTGGGCGGCGGCGTGGCTCTGGGCCCGGGGATTCCAGCCGCTCTCCTGGTAGAGCTGGGCGGCGAGCAGCGCAGGGTTGATGGCCGGGCAGAGGTTGCCCCACTGCTGGACCAGCGACTGGTACTTGGCGGGCACGGAACCCTTGGCGAGCCCGACGGAGCCGTTCTTGCCCCCGCCTCCGAAGACGCCGGATGCGGCGGTGAACGTGCCGACGACGAGGAGCGCGACAAACGCCAGTGATGCCCCGATGGAGACACCGGCGACCAGCCACGCCTTACGCACCGTCAACCACCCTTCACACCCGAGGAGTCCGCCCCGCGCCAGTGTAGGCGCGCGGGGCGCGGATCAGGAGGTGGCGGGCGACCGGGCCGCGACACATACACCGAGGTCCGCGCGCCCCATGACGCGCGTCATGCCCCCTCCCGTACGCCCCCTTCTCCTGAAGGCGGTTGCAGGAACGTTTCAGGCGCACCCGGGCCCAATGGGGACAACGCGCGCCCGAAACGTGAGGAGCGCCCCAAAGGTGGAACAACGACAGTCATTGCCCGGAGTCACGCAGCGTGATACACAGAGTGACGGTACGGGCTCCTCGCCATGAAATGATCCACTTCTCCGCAGGTCAGAACGGTGGCATCGGTCATACGCGCGGAGATCGGGTAAAGAGACCCGCCAAGTCGTCGTGCGAGGCCGGTTTCATCAGCGAAGATAGAGCGATGACCCGTGCCGAGGGGCAGGGGCAGCGAACAACCCGACAGGGGCGGTGAGTTACACATGATCCTGGCAGCCGAAAAGGGCGATATCACCACCATCATTGGCGGAATCGCTCCAGATTGGGGGCCCTTCGGGGGCCTGGGCAACGAAGCCCGGGTGATGATCGAGGTGGTGATGGCCGTGGCCATCCTGCTCTGCCTCGGCATCGCGATCTGGGGTGCGGCCAAACAGCGCATCGGGGCGACCGCACTGCGCGACACCTTCAGCGCGGAACAGGGGAAGGGACTGATCGTCGCCGGACTCACCGGCGTCTTCATCATCGGCTCCCTGGGGACCGTCTTCACCATCGTGTACGGGATGGCCGTCTGACCCCACCCGCCGTCCCCTCTCTCCCCAGCGTGCCCCGGCCCCCCTCAGAGGTTGCGTCTCCCTGATGTCGAGTCACCACACCGCGCCCGCGCGGCAAGCAGCGCGGCTACCGTCGTCGTACGGCACCGAGCCGTACGACGCGGAGCCGCACCCGGTTGAGGGAGGGCGACTCCCGCAGCGGAGCGAGGGGAAGTACGCGAGATGAGCCTCGGCGACGACCACGGCGGCTACCGCGGTGACACGGGTGGCCGCGTGGACGACGGCTTCGGCGGCACGGGCCAGACCCGCACCCGCCTGCCCGGCACGCCCGAGACCGACAGCTACGGCGGCGGGCGCCCACCACGCGGCTCCCGCTCCGTGATCACCGTGGTGGGCGTGATCGTCCTGCTGCTCGCGGCCATCGTGTTCGCCAACCGCGGCGGGGGCGACGACGACTCCCCCGGCTCGACCTCAAAGGCCCCCCGCGGCGCGGACCCGACGGCTGCGACGGGCGTGAAGCCGGTGAAGGGCCTGTCGGAGGGCATCCCGACGGGGTACGCGCGGGACGCACAGGGGGCGCAGAGCGCGGCGACGAACTACCTGGTGGCACTGGGATCCGACGGGATGTACGAGGACGACCGCCGCGACCGGATCGTGAACACGGTCTACGCGCCCGCCGTCGCGACCACCCGCAGGAACGGCCTGGACAAGGTGTACTCGGACGAGAAATTCCTCACCCGCATCGGGCTGACGCCCGAGGGGACCGCGCCGACCGGCATGACGTTCATCTCACGCTTCAACCCCATGGGTTCCAAGGTGGAGAAGATCGGCAGCGACAGCGCGAGCGTCTCCGTCTGGTACTCCGCGCTGTTCGGGCTGGCCGGTGAGGGTTCCAAGAGCCCGGTCACCGAGAGCTGGTACACCAACACCTTTGAGCTGAAGTGGGTCGGTGGCGACTGGAAGGTCACCGACTTCACGCAGAAGGACGGACCCGCGCCGGTCGGCCGCGACCAGACCGCCTCCGGGGCCGAGGAGATGGCCGAAGCCGTCCAGCAGTTCGGAGGGTTCACCTATGCCCGTTAACCGCCGCCGCGCGCTCTCCATCGGCGCCGCGCTCACCGCCGGCCTCCAGACCACCGTGGTCCTGCTGGCGAGCCGGGCCACCGCAGCCCCCACCCCCTCACCCACGCCGAGCCCGAGCGCCACCAAGGACGAGTGCGACCTGATCCGCGGTCCCGCCCGCGACTACTGCGACAGCGGCTCGGGCAGCGGTCGTAGCACCACGCTCGACCCCGCCTCCGCCGCCGACCCCCTCGGCGCCCTCGGCCGCGCCTGCACCGACGCCGCGTCCTGGACCGTCGACACCCTCTCCAAGGCCGTCAAGTCCACCGCCACCGTCGACTTCACCAACACGACTTTCCTCTCCCAGTACGCCGTCGTCTTCGCCGCGGCCACCGTCCTCACCCTCCTCATCTGGCTGCTCGCCATCGCGAAGCGCGCCATCCGCGGCGTCCCCTTCACCACCGCAGTCTCCGAGGCCATCGGCTTCCTCTGGCTGGCCGTCCTCGCCTCCGCCTTCACCCCGCTGATCCTCTACACCCTCGTCTCCGCCACCGACGGCGTCACCGAGGTCATCGCGGGCGGCACCGCAGGCCAGACCGACATGTTCTTCGGGAACTTCTCCGCCGCCCTCAAACGCGGCAATGACATCGGCGGCGGCCCGATCATGCAGATCGTGGTCTCGCTCGTCACCATCGTGGCGGCCGGCGTCCTCTACCTGGAGCTGTTCATCCGCGCGATCGTCCTCTACGTCGGCGCGCTCCTCGGCGTCGTCGTCTACTCCGGACTGGTCGACAAGAACATGTGGGGGAACATCCGCCGCTGGGCCGGCATCATGATCGCGATCATTCTGGTCAAACCGGTCATCGCCATCGTCCTCGGTCTCGCCGGCGCCCTCACCAACTCCAGCGACCCCGACTCCGTCTCGGCGATCGTCTCCGGCCTCGCGATCATCATCCTCGCCATCGTCGCCTCCGGGATGATCTACCGCTTCGTCCCGGGCTTCGGCGACGAGATCGTCGCCTCCCGGAACAACCGCATCCAGGGCGGCGTCGAGAACCGCGCCGCCGCCGTCATGAGTTCCCCCGCCGCCCTCGTCTCCCAGGGCATCAAGACCCACAGCGTCCGCGGCGGCGGTGGCGGCGGCGAGTCCGGTGGTGGCGGCAGCGCGCCCCAGCCCGCCAACCCCATGAGCGGCGGTGTCGCCGCGCACAGCAGCCGCCCCACCGGCGGAGGCGGCGGAGGCGTCGCGCCCCCGCCCCGTAGCGCCGCACCCGGCACCAGCAACCCGCACAGCAACCGCAAGAGCACAGGAGCAGGAGGTGGAGGGCGTTGAGCACGCACTCCCATCCCATCGCGCCCCGCCGTACCTATCTCATCGGCCGCGCCCGGCCGAACGCGATCATCGGCAAGAACCGCGAGACCGGCGAGATCGCCCTGATCATCGCCGGCGCGTTCTTCGGCATGATGAGCGGGCTGCTGGTGCCCGTGCTCACCCTGCGCATCGTGCTGCTGATGGGCTTCCCCATGCTCGCGCTGGCCGCCGTCTACGTCCCCTTCAAGGGCCGTACGTTCTACAAGTGGTTCGAGATCAACCGCAGCTTCAAGCGCACCGTGCGCGCCAAGACGGTCTACCGTTCGCCCGCAGCCGAGGCCGGCACCCGTATCGACGGCCGTGAGGTCGAGGTCGGCCCGCCCCCCGGCATCGGCCGGATCAACTGGCTCGCCGCCCCCTTCGGCCCCGACGAGATCGCCGTACTTCTGCACGCCGACCGCCGTACCGTCACCGCCGCCATCGAGATCGAGGGCCCCGGCGTCGGACTGCGCGACAGCGAGGACCAGGAAGCCCTGGTCGACCGCTTCGGCACCCTCCTCAAGCACGTCGCCAACGGCGACGGCTTCGTGACCCGGCTACAGATCCTGGCGCGCACCCTCCCCGCCGACCCCGACGCCCACGCCAAGGACGTCGCCCAGCGCGGTGACACCCACTCCCCGCCCTGGCTGCGCGACTCCTACAACCAGCTCCAGTCGATGGTCTCCACCTCCAGCGAGCAGCACCGCGCCTACCTCGTCGCCTGTATGCACTACACCCGCGAGCTGGCCGCCGAGGCCAATGCCATGGCCCGCGCCTCCCGCGCGACCACCAAGGCCCGTCGGCTCGACAAGGACGCGGGCCTCGCCGTCGTCATGGCCCGTGAGTTGACGGACATCTGCGCCCGGCTCGCGGAGGCCGACATCCGGGTCCGCCAGCCCCTCGGTCAGGGCCGGCTCGCCTCCCTCGTGCACTCCATGTACGACCCCGACCACCCCATCGACCACATCCAGGCGATGACGAAGCGGAACGCCTGGCCCGCCGAGCTGGACGCCATGTCGCCGACCTACCTCCAGGCGAAGACCCGTGAGTCGTCCACCCGTGCGCCCTGGTGCCACTCCACGGCCTGGGTGAAGGAGTGGCCGATGACCCCGGTCGGCGTCAACTTCCTGGCGCCGCTGCTCGTGCACACCCCCGATGTGATCCGTACGGTCGCGGTGACCATGGACCTCGAACCCACCGAGGTCGCCATCGAGCGGATGCTGACGGAGAAGACCAACGACGAGGCCGACGCCAGTCGCGCCGCCAAGATGAACCGCACGATCGACCCCCGCGACATCGCCGCCCACGGCCGGCTGGACCAGCGGGGTGAAGATCTCGCCAGCGGTGCGGCGGGCGTCAACCTCGTCGGGTACATCACGGTGTCGTCGCGTTCGCCCGAAGCCCTCGCCAGGGACAAGCGGACGATCCGGGCCTCGGCCGGTAAGTCGTATCTCAAGCTGGAGTGGTGCGACCGCGAGCACCACCGGGCCTTTGTGAACACTCTGCCGTTCGCGACCGGCATCCGCCGTTAGGGGCCCTGATCCTGATGCGAGATCCGCTGTCCGCCGTCACCGAGGCGTTCACGGCCTTCCTCTTCGGCAAGGTCGAAACGACCCGGCTGCCCGTCCGCACCTCGACGGGTCAGGCCCAGGCCGTCTATCTGCCGACCGCGGCCCCCGGCCTCGGCGACTCCGGCGTGATCATCGGCCGTGAGGTCTACAGCGGTAAGGGCTATATCTACGACCCCTTCCAGTTGTACGGACAGCAGTTGCCGGCCCCGCACTGGCTGGTGCTCGGCGAGTCCGGCAACGGCAAGTCGGCGCTGGAGAAGACGTACGTCCTGCGCCAGCTCCGCTTCCGGGACCGGCAGGTCGTCGTGTTGGACGCGCAGGGCGAGGACGGCGTCGGCGAGTGGAATCTGATCGCGCAGGAGCTGGGCATAACCCCCATCCGGCTCGATCCGATGACGGCCCTGGACGGCGGCATCCGGCTCAACCCGCTCGACCCGGCGATCACCACGACGGGTCAGCTCGCCCTGCTCCGTACGATCATCGAAGTGGCGATGGGCCACGGCCTGGACGAACGCTCCGGCTTCGCGCTCAAGGTCTCCCACGCCTTCGTCAACGCCACGATCACCGACCGCCAGCCGGTCCTCACCGATATCGTCGAACAACTGCGCCACCCGGAGGCGGAGTCCGCGGAAGCGATGAACGTGGACATAGACGATGTACGGGCCTGGGGCCTCGATGTCGCCCTCGTCCTCGACCGGCTGGTCGACGGCGACCTGCGCGGCATGTTCGACGGCCCGACGACCGTCGGCATCGACCTGGACGCCCCGCTGATCGTCTTCGACCTCTCGCACATCGACCGCAACTCCATCGCGATGCCGATCCTGATGGCGATCGTCGGCGTCTGGCTGGAGCACACCTGGATCCGGCCGGACCGGAAGAAACGCATCTTCCTGGTCGAAGAGGCTTGGCACATCATCAACAGCCCGTTCGTCGCCCAGCTCTTCCAGCGGCTGCTGAAGTTCGGCCGGCGCCTCGGCCTCTCCTTCGTCGCGGTGGTCCACCACCTCTCCGACGTGGTCGACGGCGCCGCCGCCCGGGAGGCCGCGGCGATCCTCAAGATGGCCTCCACCCGGACGATCTACGCCCAGAAGGCCGACGAGGCCAGAGCGACGGGCCAGGTGCTGGGCCTGCCCCGCTGGGCCGTCGAGATCATTCCGACCCTCACCCCCGGCATCGCGGTCTGGGACGTCAACGGCAATGTCCAGGTCGTCAAACACCTGATCACCGAGGCCGAACGACCACTCGTCTTCACCGACCGGGCCATGACCGAGTCCTCAGGACCGGCGCTGCCCGAAGACGTGGCAGCCGCCGAGTGGGAGGCGGAACAGCGGGCGGCGCTGATCGAGCGACAACAACTCGACGCGTCCTCCGAGTCGACGGTGGCGTGAGATGCCGGAGCGCGGACGGCGCGGTCCCGAACGGGAAGGGACCGGAGGCATCCCGGACGGCCTGCTGCTGGGGCTGGTCGGGCTGGGGATCAGCCTGCTCTTCCTCGCCTGGACGGCGACGGGCCTGGCGGGTCTGTTCACCAACGGGTCCTGGCCGACCGGTGTGACCTTCAAGAACGCACCCCAAGCGGTGCGTTCCCTCGTCTCGGCCCCACAGGACCTCCCCGCCGCCTGGCCGGCGACCCCCGCCGACGAACTATCGGGGTACGGGCTGTTCTGGGGCATCGCCATCAGCGAACTGATGGTGCTGCTGGTGCTGACGGTCTTTCTGCTGGGCACCCTGGCACGCTGGAAGGTGGTCCGGGCGACCCGCCGCGCCGAGCGCCACGCCGCTGTCCGCCCGCCCGGAGGCCCTGCCGAGACCACCACGGCGTACGGGGGCCCGCACTCGGCCCCCGTCACGCCCCCGCCCCCCACCGAACAGCTCCCCACCCCACCACCGGCCGCCCACCCCACCCCATCCCCAGACCTCACCCCGGCCGCGCACACACCACCGCCGCAGCCCACCAGCACCACCGTCTCCAACGCGGCCGTCGACACCACCGGTTCCCGCCACCCGGACCCCGGACCCGCCACCCCCTTCATCGCCGCGGTCCCCGCACCACTGCCGTCTCCCCGGACCGCCCGACTGCTGTACGGCGATCCCGACGCCCGCCGCCCCAGCACGCTCCAGGCCATCCTGGACGCCGAGGGTCCCGCCCTCGTCGTCACCTCCGACCCCGCCGTATGGTCCGAGACCAAGGACGCGCGGGCCAAACTCGGCCCCGTCCTCGTCTATGACCCCGGCCATCTGTGCGACACCCCCGCCCGCCTCCACTGGTCCCCCACGGCGCACTGCGAGGACACCGACACGGCCGCCGCCCGCGCCTCCGCCCTGCTCGCACCGGTCCGCCCACGCGCCCTGCTGGACGCCGCGATGGTCGATACCGCCGAGACCCTGCTGCGCTGCTGGCTCCATGCCGCCGCCGTGGACGGGCGCCCCGTGAAGCAGGTGCACCGCTGGGCACAGGGCACCGGTCTGCAAGAGGCGGTACGCATCCTCCGTACGCACCCCAAGGCCGCGGGCGGCCACGCCGGCCTCCTCGAATCGGCGCTCACCGCCCATCCGGAACGCCGCGAGATCGCTCGGGAATTGGTGGCCCGGGCGCTGGGCGCGCTCTCCTCGATCCACATCCGCGAGGCCAGCACTCCGAACCGAACTGATTCGCTCGCTTTGGAATCTTTTGCGAACGACGGGGGAACGCTCTATCTGGTGGGGGAGCCCATTGAGGATCCGAAATCCCGCCCCGGAGCGATGCCACTGCTGACCGCGCTGGCGTCAGACGTGGTCGAGCGCGGCCGCCGCATGGCCGTACGGTCATCTGCCGGCCGGCTCGACCCACCAATGACGCTCGTTCTCGACGATGTCGCGGCGGTGGCCCCCCTCCCCCGGCTCCCCGAGCTGCTGGCCACCGGCCAGGCACAGGGCCTGCCCACCCTGGTGCTGCTCCGCTCCGCCGAACAGGCCCGCGCCCGCTGGCAGGAGCCACTCCCCCAGTAGCAGCACCCGCCGCAGCGCTACCCGGCCGTCCGCGAGGCAGCAGGCCACCACAGTGACCTCCAACCGCCCCCGGCCAGGGGACCGACCTCTGACCAATGGCCGATCCCCACACCCCCGTCAGGGCCCAGAGGGACCGCCCCCGGATATGCGAAAGGGGCCCCGCGCCCACCCGGCACACGACCCCACCCCAACAAACACCCACCACCCCGCACGCGCGCGCCCGTGCCCGGAAAGAGGGCACAACGCAAAAATGCCTCAGTCTTCCCAGACCATAAAAGGTCCGGGAAGACTGAGGCTAAAAATTGTTCGGCGGCGTCCTACTCTC
>NZ_JBIRRE010000011.1:0-304072 GCF_044333555.1 Streptomyces sp. NPDC020965 | reverse complement strand
CCACCCGCCACCACCCACCGAGCCACCCGACCACCCAACACACCCGTACCACCCGTAATCAACACCGTCCCCGACGGCGACCACACCCCACCCGAGACGCCGTGCACAGGAGCAGGGGTCAGCCGTCGACCCAGCGCCGCACCGCCGCGGATGGCCAGCTGATCCTCACCAGCGGGTGCGGCGAGTACGTCCGCCAGACGGGACACCGCGATGTCGTCGGGGCTGTGGGGGACGTCGATCAGGCCGCCCCAGCGATCGGGCTCTTCTAGGGCGACCACCCGGCCCAGGCCCCAGACACCCGCCCGCAACGGATGCGACACCGAATCACCCGGTCCGGCGCTGACCGCGCCCGAGGTGACCGCCCACAACCGGCCTTCAAGTCCCGCATCACCCAACGCCTGGACCAGGACGGTCGTCGCCGCCAACCCCCACGGCACACCGGCGTGATCACTCTCGACCTGACCCAGGAACGACACCACCCGACCGCAGTCGGCGAACTCCACCAACCGAGCCGCCAGAGCCGCACGGTCCAGATCGTCCGCCGCCAGCCGGAGCCTGTGCACCCGCGCACCACGACCCGCCAACTCCCCCGCGAACACCTCCACCCACGGACCATCGGACCCATCCGACTCAACAACCAGCCAACTCCCCGACACCACGGCACCCGCCGTGACACCCACCGGAACCCACGAAATCCCATACCGCAACCGATCAACCGCCGCACGCTCCTCCCGCCGCCTCCGCCACGCCGAAAGCGCCGGCAACGCCTCACCCAGCGGTACCCCCAACCCCACCCCGAACTCCGAAGCGAACAGTTCCGCGTCCCCTTGTTCGACGGCGTTCCACAGCTCGGCGTCGGCGCCGACGGGGGTGTCAGGTGTGACGGCGGACTTGGGGCGCGGCCAGTAGCGCTGGCGCTGGAAGGCGTAGGTCGGCAGATCAACGGTGTGCGCGCCGGTGGGCGCGTAGAAGGCGTTCCAGTCGACCGGGCAGCCATTCGCCCAGAGACCGGCCAGCGCCGTCACCGCGGATACGGATTCATTCCGGTCGCGGCGCAGCAACGAGACGCCGAGGACGTCGTCCTTGCAGGTTTCCGTCACCGCGCCCAGCAGGGTCGCGTCGGGGCCCAACTCGATGAAACGCGTGGCGCCGAGAGAGCGCAGGCGGGCGACGGCATCCGCGAATCGGACGGTGCCTCGGACCTGGTCCACCCAGTAGGCCGGGAGGAACTCCTCGACCAATTCACCCGTCAATGTCGAAACAATCGGAATCCGCGGGCGGGCGAATTCAGCATTCTCCGCCGCCGTACCGAAGTCCGCCAGCATCGGGTCCATGAGGTGGGAGTGAAAGGCGTGGCTGACGTCGAGCCAGCGGCTGTCCCGTCCGGGGAGTGCGGCGGCGACCTGCTCCACCGCCGCATGCGAGCCGGAAAGGACCACCTGTCCGGGGGCGTTGATGGCGGCGATCGATACACCGTCGATCAGGTGGGGGGTGACCTCATCCGCGGAGGCCCGTACCGCCCACATCGCACCACCAGCAGGAAGGGCATCCATCAACCGCGCACGCGCCGCCACCAGAGCACAGGCATCGTCCAGGGACAGCACACCCGACACATGCGCGGCAGCCAGCTCACCGACCGAATGACCCACCAGATAGTCAGGCGTCAGGCCCCAGGACTCCACCAACCGGAACAACGCCACCTCGACGGCGAACAGAGCAGGCTGAGCCCACCCCGTACCACCCAGCAACCCGTCCGGATCCTCGAACATCACCTCACGCAACGAACGATCCAGCAGCGGATCGAAGTGCGCGCAGACGTCGTGCAGCGCCGCATCGAACACCGGGAAAGCAGCGGCCAGCTCACGGCCCATACCGACCCGCTGACCACCCTGACCCGAGAAGACGAAACCAGTCAGACCACCTTTGACCACACCCTGGACAACGCTCGCCGGCCGCTCACCGGCAGCCACTGCCGCCAGTGAGGTGCGTAGTTCGGCCAGGTCCGCGCCGAGCGCCACCGATCGGTGCTCCAGTGCCGTACGGGTCGTGGCCAGGGAGAGTCCGATGTCCAGGGGGTCGGCGAGATCCGTGATCGGCAGCAGACGGCCTGCCTGGGCGGGCACGCCGTCGGCGGTCTTCGCCGAGACCAGCCAGGGCACCACCGGCAGCGCCACGCCAGGTGCGTGCTCCGGGGCGGATTCCTCGGGCACCTCCTCGATGATGACGTGCGCGTTCGTCCCGCTGACGCCGAAGGCCGAGATGCCCGCGCGGCGGGGCCGATTGCCCTCCGGCCACGCCCGCGACTCCGCCAGCAGCTCCACGGCACCCGCCGACCAGTCCACATGGGTCGACGGCGTGCCCACATGCAGCGAGGGCGGTAGGACCCGGTGCCGGATGGCCTGCACCATCTTGATCAGGCCGGCGACTCCGGCCGCCGCCTGGGTGTGGCCAATATTCGATTTGATCGAGCCCAGCCACAGCGGGTCGGTCCGGTCCTGGCCATAGGTGGCGAGAAGGGCCTGCGCCTCGATCGGGTCACCGAGCGAAGTACCGGTCCCATGCGCCTCCACCGCGTCGACATCGGCGGCCGACAGCCGGGCGTTCGCCAGCGCGTCACGGATCACGCGCTGCTGCGATGGACCGTTGGGGGCGGTGAGGCCGTTCGAGGCGCCGTCCTGGTTCACCGCCGAGCCACGGACCACAGCCAGGACGCGACGTCCGTTGCGGCGGGCGTCCGAGAGCCGCTCCAGAACGAGGACACCAACGCCCTCGCCCCACCCCGTACCGTCCGCATCGTCCGAGAACGCCTTGCACCGACCGTCCGATGCCAGACCACCCTGCCGGGCGAACTCCACGAACGCGGCCGGGGTGGACATCACCGTCACACCGCCGGCCAGCGCGAGCGAGCACTCCCCCGACCGCAGGGACTGGGCCGCCATGTGCAGGGCGACCAGGGACGAGGAGCAGGCCGTGTCCACCGTGACCGCAGGACCCTCCAGACCCAGCGCGTACGACACCCGACCCGACAGCACACTGCCCGAACTGCCCGTCATGACATAGCCGTCGATGCCGTCGACGCTGTCGGCTGCCGACAGGACGCTGTCGTAGCCGGAGGTCGCGCCGCCGACGAAGACGCCGACCCGGTCGCCCTTCAGCGAGAGGGGGGCGATTCCCGCGCGTTCCAGCGCCTCCCAGACGACTTCGAGCAGCAGTCGCTGCTGCGGGTCCATCGCCAGCGCCTCACGCGGGGCGATGCCGAAGAGCGCGGGGTCGAAGTCGGCGACGTCGTGGAGGAAGCCACCCTGGGAGGTGGCGCCGGGGCCCATGAGGTCGGTGAGGTCCCAGCCACGGTCCAGCGGGACGTCTCCCACGGCGTCTGTTCCGCCGTCGACCAGCCGCCACAGATCGTCCGCGTTTCGGACGCCGCCGGGGAACCGGCAGTTCATCGCGGTGATCGCGATCGGCTCCCGGGCCGCCTCCTCTACGTCACGGAGCCGCTGCCGCGTCTCGTGAAGATCAGCCGTCGTCCACTTGAGGTAGTCGCGAAGCTTGTCCTCGTTCACTTACGGACCGTCTCCTGTTGGCGTCGCCAGGGGGTGGGGGGCTCCGGCGCCGCTCCGGCGCGGGAGACCTACCTACCGAATTCCCTACGGATGAAATCGAACAGCTCGTCGTCCGACGCTTCCTCCAGCTGTCGGGACACGGGTTCGCCGGTTTCTGCTGACTGCCTGTCGCCCAGGATCGACATTAGGCTGCGCAGCCTCGCCTGAACGGCTTCCAGTTGGTGGTCTGGGGAAAGAGCTGAAATTCCGGCTTCGAGCTTGTCGAGATCATTAAGTACGGACTGTTCGGGGGAGAGCCGCTCGGTTTCCTCCCCGGCGAACGTGGCGCGGAGGAGGGCCGTGAGGTCGTACGGGGTCGGATGGTCGAAGGCCAGCGTCGCCGGCAGGGTCACACCGGTCGCCCTCGTCAGCCGGTTGCGCAACTGGACGGAGGTGAGGGAGTCGAATCCGAGGTCCTTGAAGGCCCGTCCGGGGTCGATGGACCGGGGGTCGTCGTGGCCCAGCACGGCCGCCACGGCGGCGAGTACGAGGCTGTTGAGCACGGAGTCCCGCTCGGCCGGGGAGAGTTCCCGCAGCCTGGCGCCCGGATCGGCGCCGGTGGTGTGTGCGTCGTTCTCGGGTTCGGCGGACCGCAGGGCCCGCTGTGCGGCCGGTAGTTCGGCGAGCAGGGGGCGTGGCCCGGCGGCTGCAAAGCTGGGTGCGAACCGTGCCCAGTCGACGTCAGCGACGGTCAGTACGGTCTCCTCGTGGTCCAGGGCCTGCGCGAGCGCGGCGAGGGCCTGTTCCGGGGCGAGGGTCAGGACGCCCCGGCGCCGGAGTTGTTCCTCGGCCTCCGGGTCGGCCGCCATACCGCTGCCGCTCCACGCGCCCCAGGCGATCGAGGTGGCGGGGAGGCCGCGGCCCCGGCGGGACTGGGCGAGCACATCGAGGTGGGCGTTGGCCGCGGCGTAGGCGCCCTGTCCACCGCTGCCCCAGACGCCCGCGTTGGACGAGAAGAGGACGAACGCGTCGAGTGCGGTGTCCCCGTCGGCCGTGTGGGTCGTGTCGGTGCTATCGGTGGGTGCGGTGGGGTCGGTGGTGGGGGCATCGGCCGGTTCGGCGAAGAGTCCGTCCAGATGGGTCGCGCCCATCACCTTGGCCGCAGCGACCTCGGCGAACTCCTCCAGTGTCATCTCGCGCAGGGGGGTCGCCTGTACGACCCCTGCCGCGTGGACGACGGTACGGATCCGGTCGCCCGCCGCCCGTACCCCGGCGACGAGGTCGGCGAGGGCCGTGCGGTCGGACACATCGCAGGAGGCGATGGTGACGCGTGCGCCGAGCGCGGTCAGTTCCGCGTCGAGTTCGGCCGCGCCGGGAGCGTCGGCGCCGCGTCGGCTGGTGAGCACCAGGTGTTCGGTTCCGGCGGCGGCGAGCCAGCGGGCGACCTGGGCGCCGAGGCCCCCGGTGCCTCCGGTGATGAGTGCGGTGCCCCGGGGCCGCATGGTCCGGCGCGGGGGCAGATCGCCCACGGGCGCGTGCACCAGACGGCGGACGAAGATGCCTCGTTCGCGTACGGCGATCTGATCCTCGCCGGAGTGGCCGGACAGGGCCTGGCGCAGCCGTCGCGCCGCTGGTTCGTCCAGGACCTCGGGCAGGTCGATCAGGCCGCCCCAGCGGTCCGGTTCCTCCAGGCCGATGACGCGGGCCAGGCCCCAGATCTGTCCCTGGGCGAGTCCGCCGAGCCCGTCGGTCGGGGTGGCGAGTACGGCGCCCCGGGTCGCCAGCCAGAGCCGGGCATCGAGACGCGCGTCGGCCAGGGCCTGGGTCAGGAGGAGGGTGGCCGCCACTCCGGCGGGTACGGACGTGTGGGCGGGGTGGGGCCGTTCGTCGGCCGCGAGCAGGGAGAGGACGCCACGGACGGCGCCGGGGCCCGTCGTGTGTTCACCCAGCAGTGCCGTGAGGGTATCGCGGGTGACGGTGGTGGTGTCGATGTCGATGCGGACGACGTCCACTCCGGCGATGTCCAGCGCACGGGCCACCGCTGCCCCGGGATCCGTGTCCCCGGAGGCCGCCGACTCTGCCGACCCTGCCGACTCCGCTGATTCCGCTGATTCCGGCGGGACGAGCAGCAGCCAGGTGCCGACCGGGCGGGCCGGTTCGCCCGCTGGTTCACCGGCGAGCGGTCGCCACTCGATCCGGTAGCGCCAGGAGTCGAGTGAGGCCGCGTCGCGCCGGGCGCGGCGCCAGTGGGAGAGGGCGGGCAGGACTTCGGCGAGGGTCGCCTCACCGACTCCGAGTGTGGTGGCGAGGCCGTCGAGGTTCTCGTTCTCGACGGCCTCCCAGAAGGAGGTGTCGATCGGGTCGGTACCGGACGGGGCCTGTTCGGTCTCGACCGCGCGAGGCCAGAAGACGCGCCGCTGGAAGGCGTAGGTGGGTAGTTCGACCCGGTTCGGCCGGGTGGCGCCGAACACGGCCGTCCAGTCCAGCTCCACACCGGAGACGTACGCCTCGGCAAGCGAGGTGGTGAAGCGCCGCGCACCACCGTCGTCACGGCGCAGCGAACCGCCGACGAACACCCGCCCGGCGGTGACATCGAGGGCGTCGAGCGTCTCCTGCACGGGGACGGTCAGTACCGGATGGGGACTCATCTCGATGAAGGTCCGGTGGCCGGTGGCGACCAGGCTCCGCACGGCGGGGTCGAGCATGACCGGCTGCCGCAGGTTGCGGAACCAGTAGTCGGCGTCGAGCTCCGCCGCGTCCGCCCATTCGCCGGTGACGGTGGACAGCATCGGGATATCGGGCCGACGGGGTGTGGTGGCGCCCAGCGCGGTCAGCAGTTCGGTGCGGATCCGGTCGACGTGCGCGGAGTGCGATGCGTAGTTCACCGGGATGCGGCGGGCCCTGGTCCCTTGCTCCTCGCACTGGCGCAGCAGCTCGTCCAGCGCGTCGGCGTCACCGGAGACGACGACCGACGAAGGGCCGTTGACGGCCGCGATCGAGATGCGGCCGTCGTACGGGGCGATCAGTTCGGCGGCGGGGTCGGCGGCGAGCAGCAGGGAGACCATGCCGCCGTCCCCGGCGAGGGGGGTCAGTGCCCGGCTGCGCAGGCAGACGATTCTGGCTGCGTCCCGCAGGGAGAGGGCGCCGGCGACGCAGGCGGCGGCGATCTCGCCCTGGGAGTGGCCGATCACGGCGTGCGGGTGCACTCCGGAGTGCTGCCACAGGTCCGCGAGGGAGACCATCACGGCGAAGAGCGCGGGTTGTACGACATCGACCCGGTCGAACGTCGGCGCGTCAGGCGCACCGCGCAGGACGTCGATGAGGTTCCAGTCGGCGAACTCGGCGAGCGCCCGTTCGCACTCGGTCAGTCTGGCGGCGAACACGGGTGACGAGTCCATCAGGTCGATCGCCATGCCGACCCACTGGGCGCCCTGGCCCGGGAAGACGAACACCGTCTTGCCGGGGGCGCCCGCCGTTCCGATGATCAGGTTGGGTGTCTCGCGCCCGTCGGCGAGGGCGGCCAGGCCGTCCGTCAGTTCGTCGGGGGTGGCGCCGACGACGGCCGCGCGCTCCTCCAGTGCCGCCCGTGAGGTGACGAGCGACCAGGCCACGTCGCCGACGGGTGGGGCGGTTGCACCGGTCACGGCGGACAGCAGTCGGTCCGCCTGGGCGGCGAGTGCCTGTGGCGTCCTGCCGGAGACCATCCACGGCACGACGGGGGTGGTCGGGACCGGGGGCGCGGCTGCGGGAGCCGTGGGTGTCGCGGGTGCCCCGGGCAGCGGGGAAGCCTCGGGACCGGGACTCGCGGACGTCCCGGGCACGGGCGGTCCGGCCTCGGTCTGTGCGGTCGCGCGTGGCGCCCGCTCGGTGGCCCGCTCGGTGTCCGTCTCGGTCGCCGGTTCCGGTGCCTCCTCCAGGATCGTGTGCGCGTTGGTGCCGCTCACTCCGAATGCGGACACCCCCGCCCGGCGCGGCCGGTCGGCCTCCGGCCACGCCCGCGCCTCCGCCAGCAGCTCCACCGCACCCTCGGACCAGTCCACATGGGAGGTGGGCGCGGTGACGTGCAGCGTCCGAGGCAGGGTCCGGTGGCGCAGTGCGAGAACCATTTTGATGACGCCCGCCAGACCCGCCGCCGCCTGGGTGTGCCCGATGTTGGACTTGATCGAGCCGAGCCAGAGCGGCCGGTCGTCGGCGCGGCCCTGGCCGTAGGTGGCCAGGAGCGCCTGTGCCTCGATCGGGTCGCCGAGGGTCGTCCCCGTACCGTGCGCCTCCACCGCGTCCACGTCCGCGGTCGTGAGTCCGGCGTTGGCCAGTGCGGTACGGATCACTCGTTGCTGGGCGACGCCGTTGGGTGCGGTGAGTCCATTGGAGGCGCCGTCCTGGTTGACGGCGGAGCCGCGGACGACGGCCAACACGGGATGGCCGTTGCGGCGGGCGTCCGAGAGCCGTTCCACCAGCACCACTCCGACGCCTTCGCCCCACCCCGTACCGTCCGCGTCGTCGGAGAATGCCTTGCACCGGCCGTCCGTGGAGAGCGCACGCTGACGGCTGAACTCGACGAACACACTGGGCGTGGTCATCACGGTCGCGCCGCCGACCAGCGCGGCTTCGCACTCGCCAGCGCGCAGGGCCTGGCAGGCCAGATGGAGGGCGACGAGGGATGCCGAACATGCCGTGTCCACGGTCAGGGCGGGGCCTTCGAGTCCGAATCCGTAGGCGATCCGGCCGGAGAACACACTGGCTGCGTTGCCGGTGGCGACATAGCCCGCGAGCTGCTCGCCGGAGCGGTGCAGTACGGCCGGGTAGTCCTGTCCGTTCGTCCCGGCGAAGACGCCGATCTGGCTGCCCCGGACGGATTTCGGGTCGATTCCGGCGCGTTCGAACGCCTCCCACGAGCACTCCATCAGCAGCCGCTGCTGTGGGTCCATGGCGAGTGCTTCACGCGGGTTGATCCCGAAGAGTTCGGCGTCGAAGTGGCCGGCGCCGTGCAGGAATCCGCCTTCCCGCACATAGGAGGTGCCGTCGTGGTCGGGGTCCGGGTGGTAGAGCGAGCCGGTGTCCCAACCACGGTCCTCGGGGAACGCCGACATCGCGTCCGCGCCATCGGTGAGCAGCCGCCAGAGGTCCTCGGGGGTGTCGAGACCACCGGGGAACCGGCAGCTCATGGAGACGATGGCGATCGGCTCGTCGTCGGCCGGGGCGCTGTTCGACGGCACCGGTACGAGTTCGGCCCGGGTGCCGGAGAGTTCCGCCAGCAGATGATCGGCGAGCGCGGTGGGGTTCGGGCGGTCGAAGACGAGCGTCGCCGGGAGGGCGAGGCCGGTCAGTGCCTTGAGCCGGGCCCGCAGGTCCATCGCGAGCAGCGAGTCGAAGCCGAGCGCGGAGAACGCGGCGTCCGGTTCGACCGGTTCGATGGAGGGGTGGCCGAGTACGTCGGCGGCCTGGACGCGAACCGCTTCCAGTACGGCGGCGGGCCGGGCGGCCGGGGGCAGCGCCAGCACTTCGCGGCGCAGGGCGGGCTCGGTGTCCGGGACTCCCGCCCGGTCGGCGGGTTCGGCAGGACCGACCAGTTCGGCGATGAGCGGGGTGCGGTGCGCGGTGTCCCGTTCGGCGGTGAGCCGGCTCCAGTCGACATCGGCGATCACCGTTGTGGACGCCGCGCCGGCCAGGGACCGTTCGAGTGTCTCCAGGGCGGGGGCGGCGGCCATCGGGGTGAGTCCGCTCTGTCGCATCCGCTCGGCGACGGTGTCGTTCGCGGCCATACCGCTGCCCGCCCAGGGGCCCCAGGCGATCGACAGGGCGGGCCGTCCAGCGGCGGCGCGGTGGGCGGCGAGCGCGTCGAGGTAGGCGTTGGCTGCCGCGTAGCCGGCCTGTCCGACGGCGCCGAGGGTCCCGGACAGGGAGGAGAAGAGCACGAACGCGGAGAGTTCGCGGTCGCTCAGCACCTCGTGCAGATGAGCCGCCGCGGTGGCCTTCGCCGCCCATACGCCGGCGAGTTGGCGCGGGGTCATCGTGTGCAGCAGCCCGTCATCGATCACCCCGGCCGCGTGCACCACGGCGTCGATGTGGACATCGTCGGCGTCGAGGGTGGTGATCAGCGTGGCGAGCGCGGCGCGGTCGGAGGTGTCGCAGGCGACGAGGGTGACCCTGATTCCCGCCGAGGTCAGCTCGGTGCGGAGGTCGGCCGCGCCGGGCGCGTCCGGCCCGCGGCGGCTCAACAGGACGAGATGTGCCGTGCCGTGGTCGGCGAGCCAGCGGGCGATATGGGTGCCGAGCGCGCCGGTGCCTCCGGTCACCAGGACCGTACCGCCGAGGGGCCAGCCGCCCTGGTCCTGCGGTTTGGGCGCCCGGGCGCGTACGAGGCGTCGGGCGAAGGCCCCCGCCGGGCGCAGGGCGAGCTGGTCGTCCCGTTGATCCGTACCGGGCTGA
The DNA here is from genome assembly GCF_044333555.1 of Streptomyces sp. NPDC020965. Classification (NCBI taxonomy): domain Bacteria; kingdom Bacillati; phylum Actinomycetota; class Actinomycetes; order Kitasatosporales; family Streptomycetaceae; genus Streptomyces; species Streptomyces sp. NPDC020965. The sequence continues at coordinate 294,101 of NZ_JBIRRE010000011.1, read as the reverse complement.
TCGGCCAGTACGCCGATCAGCCGGGCCACCTCGCGCGGTCCGGGCGCGGGCGGGAGGTCGATCAGACCGCCCCAGCGGTCGGGGTGCTCCATCGCGGCGACCCGGCCCAGGCCCCAGACCGCGGCCAGTTCGGGGTGCGGCGGCGCGTCGGAGCCGCCGACGGAGACGGCGCCGGTGGTGAGGGCCCAGAGGCGGGCGGGGACTCCGGCGTCGCCGAGTCCCTGGATGAGCCGCGCGGTCACGGCGACGGCGGCCGGATCGTGCCCGAGGGGGCCGCTGGCCGGGGTGGCGGGGACCGGGGCGGTCGGGACCGGGGTGAGCAGGGAGATCACGCCGGTCGCGTCGGTGTGCTCGCGGAGCAGTTCCCCGAGCGTCTCGCGGTCGGCCGTCAGGTCGACCGCGATCCGTACCAGCTCCGCGCCGGACGACCGCAGGCCGTCGGCGACCGTCGTGACGACGGCCGGTTCGTCGGCGCCCGCACCCGGCTCCGTATCCGGTGTGAGCAGCAGCCAGCGGCCGGTGAGTGCGGCGTTCGCCGGGGTGTCGACCGGCCGCCAGTCGACCTGATAGCTCCATCGGTCGGCGATGTCGGAGAGTTCGGCCGGGGCTCCCTCCAGCCAGTAGCGCTGGTGGTCGAAGGCGTACGTGGGGAGATCAACCACCCGCGCGCCGCTGGGGGCGTGGAAGGCCGCCCAGTCGACGGAGCCTCCGGTGGCCCAGAAGCGGGCGAGAGTGGTGATGACGGTGTTCGGTTCGGGGCGGTCGCGGCGCAGCAGGGAGATCGCTTCGACATCGCAGGTTTCACCGATGGCGCCGATGAGACTGGCGTCGGGGCCGAGTTCCACGAAGCGGGTGACGCCGAGCGCCTTGAGGCGGGCCGTCGCGTCGGCGAATCGGACGGTGCCCCTGAGCTGGTCCACCCAGTAGTCGGCGGTGAAGTCGGTGACCGGTTCGCCGGTGAGGGTGGAGACGATCGGGATACGGGGGTGCTGGTGCTCGATCCCGGCCGCTTCGGTGTGGAACGCGTCCAGCATCGGGTCCATCAGCGGGGAGTGAAATGCGTGGCTGACATCGAGCCAGCGACCCTTACGGTCCGGGAGTGCGGCCGCGACCTGCTCCACCGCCGCACGCGAACCGGAGAGAACCACCTGTCCGGGCGCGTTGATGGCGGCGAGGGAGACACCGTCGATCAGGTGGGGGGTGACCTCATCCGCGGAAGCCCGTACCGCCCACATCGCACCACCGGAAGGTAGCGCCTGCATCAACCGGGCACGGGCCGCGACCAGACGGCAGGCGTCGTCCAGGGACAGCACACCCGAGACATGCGCGGCAGCCAGCTCACCGACCGAATGACCCACCAGATAGTCAGGTGCCAGGCCCCAGGACTCCACCAACCGGAACAGCGCCACCTCGACGGCGAACAGCGCGGGCTGAGCCCACCCCGTACCACCCAGCAACCCGTCCGGATCCTCGAACATCACCTCACGCAACGGACGATCCAAGACGGTGTCAAACCGCGCACAGACATCATTCAACGCCGCATCGAACACCGGGAAGACCTCGGCCAGCTCACGGCCCATACCGACCCGCTGACCACCCTGACCCGAGAAGACGAAACCAGTCAGACCGCCATTGGCCACACCCTGGACAGCGCTGGTCGATGTCTCACCGGCAGCCAACGCCTTGAGGGCGGTGCGGAGTTCGTCGGCGTCGGAGCCGAGTACGACCGACCGGTGGTCCAAGGCCGTACGGGTCGTGGCCAGCGAGACCCCGATGTCCAGGGGATCGGCGAGATCCGTGACCGGCAGCAGTCGCCCGGCCTGGGCCGCGACCGACCGCGCCGATCTGCCCGACACCAGCCAGGTCACCACCGGCGGTTCGACGCCGGGAGCCCGCTCCGGATTGGTCTGTTCGGGGGCCTCCTCGACGATCACATGGGCGTTGGTGCCGCTCACGCCGAACGACGACACACCGGCCCGACGCGGCCGATCCGTCCGGGGCCACCCCCGCGCCTCCGCCAGCAGCTCCACGGCACCCGCCGACCAGTCCACATGCGACGACGGGACATCGACGTGCAGCGACTTCGGAAGCTCACCGTGCCGTAGGGCGAGCACCATCTTGATCACGCCGGCGACTCCGGCCGCCGCCTGGGTGTGGCCGATATTGGACTTGATCGAGCCCAGCCACAGCGGGTCGGTCCGGTCCTGGCCATAGGTGGCGAGGAGAGCCTGCGCCTCGATCGGGTCACCGAGGGTCGTCCCCGTACCGTGTCCCTCCACCGCGTCCACCTCGGACGGGGAGAGACCGGCGTTCGCCAGCGCGTCACGGATCACCCGCTGCTGGGACGGCCCGTTGGGAGCGCTCAGACCGTTCGACGCGCCGTCCTGATTGGTCGCGCTGCCGGTCACCAGCGCGAGCACCCGGTGGCCGTTGCGGCGAGCGTCCGAGAGCCGCTCCAGCACCAGCACGCCGACGCCCTCACCCCACCCCGTACCGTCCGCGTCGTCAGAGAACGCCTTGCACCGACCGTCCGATGCCAGACCGCCCTGCCGGGCGAACTCCGCGAACGCACCGGGTGTCGACATCACCGTCACACCACCGGCCAGCGCGAGCGACGACTCACCCGACCGCAACGACTGGCCGGCCCAGTGCAGGGCGACCAGGGACGAGGAGCACGCCGTGTCCAGGGTGACCGCCGGGCCCTCCAGCCCCAGCGTGTAGGAGACCCGGCCGGAGACGACGCTTGAGGCGTTGCCGACGAGCAGGTGTCCCTTGACCTCCTCGGGGATGGTCGATCCGGTGCCGTAGCCCTGTCCGCTGCAACCGACGAAGACCCCGGTACGGGTGCCGCGCACCGAGTCGGGGGCGATTCCCGCGTGCTCGAACGCCTCCCAGGCGGCCTCAAGGAGCAGCCGCTGCTGTGGGTCGGTGGCGAGGGCCTCGCGCGGTGAGATGCCGAAGAAGGCGGGGTCGAACCCGGCAGCGTCGTGGACGAAGCCGCCCTCGCGCGCCGCGTCGTCACCGACGGCCGGCCAGCCTCGGTCGGCCGGGAACGGGGTGAGTGCGTCGGTGCCGTCGGCCAGCAGCCGCCAGAGATCGTCCGGGGACCGCACATCGCCCGGGAACCGGCAGCTCATACCGATGATCGCGATCGGCTCGTCGTCCACCGGACGGCGGTCCGCGTCGACCGGGGTCACCGCCTGTTCCGTACCGATCAGCTCCGCACAGAGGAAAGCGGCCAGCGGGCGGGGCTGGGCGTGGTCGAAGACGAGGGTGGCGGGCAGCCGCAGCCCGGTGACCGCACTCAGCCGGTTGCGCAGTTCGACCGCCGTCAGGGAGTCGAAGCCGAGATCGCGGAACGCGCGCCCTGGTTCGATGGTGTCGCCGTCGTCGTGGCCGAGCACCCGTGTGGCCTGGGCGCAGACCAGTTCCAGCAGGTCACGGAGTTGTTCGGCCGGTGACATATCGGCGAGCCGCCGGCGCAGGGTGTCGGCGGTGGAGCCGGATTCGGGCTCCACCGATTCGTCCGCCTCTAGCGCGCGCTGGACCTCGGGGAGTTCGTCCAGCAGCGGCCTCGGCCGGGCCGCGCAGAAGGCGGGGGCGAAGCGTTCCCACTCCATGTCGGCGATGACGGCGAAGGTCTCGTCGCGTTCGACGGCACCGCGCAGGGCGGCGATGGCGAGCGCGGGCGGCATGGCACGGATGCCCCGGGCCTGGAGCCGCTGGGCCATGGCCGCGTCGGTGGCGAGCCCGGCGTCTCCCCAGGCACCCCAGGCAACCGAAGTGGCGACGAGGCCGCGCGCCCGTCGGTCCTCCGCCAGGGCGTCCAGGTGGGCGTTGGCCGCCGCATAGGCCGACTGTCCGCCGCTGCCCCAGACGCCCGCGTTGGACGAGAAGAGGATGAACGCGTCCAAGGGCCGGTCGCCGAGCAGTGCGTCCAGGTGGTTAGCGCCCAGGACCTTGGCGGTCATGATGTCGGCGAGTGCGTCGGGGTCGCCGTCGACGAGATCCTGGAACTGTCCGACGCCCGCCGCGTGGACGACGGTCGTGAGGGGATGCGCGGTAGGGACCGCGTCGAGCGCCTGGGCCAGGGCGTCGCGGTCGGCCGCGTCGCAGGCCACGAGGGTGACTCCGACGCCCACTTCCGACAGCTCCGCGCGGAGTTCGGCGGCGCCGGGCGCGTCGGCGCCGCGTCTGCTCGTGAGTACGAGGTGTTCGATGCCGTTACCGGCGAACCAGCGGGCGAGCGCCGAGCCGATGCCGCCGGTGCCACCGGTGATCAGCGCGGTGCCGTGCGGTCGCCACGGGTGTTCCGGGGGGCCGCTCGGGTCGGCGTGCACCAGCCGTCGTACGAAGGAGCTGGACGCGCGCAGGGCGACCTGGTCCTCAGTGCCGTCGGCCAGGGTGTGGGCGAGCCGTTCCCGGTCGCGGGCGGCCAGCTCGTCGGGGAGGTCGATGAGGCCGCCCCAGCGGTCGGGGTGTTCCAGGCCGATGACCCGGCCGAGGCCCCAGGTCGCCGCCTGGGTCAGGGCGCGCAGGGGGTCGGAGCGGCCGATGCTCACCGCGCCACGGGTGACGATCCAAAGGGGCGCGGCGATCTCGGCGTCGCCGAGTGCCTGCGTCAGCGCGACGGTCGCCGCCAGGCCGGCCGACACGGCGTCACCGGCCGGGTGCGGTCGCTCGTCCAGGGCCAGCAGGGAGAGGACACCGGCCGGTTGGGGGACGGTGTCCCGGAGTAGTCCGGCGATCGTGGGCCGGTCGTTCGTGTCGTCGGTGAGGGTGAGGACGTGGACATCGGCACCGTGGGCACCGAGCGTTTCGAGGACGGCGGTGGCCGTATCCGTGTCCCCGCCGGGCTGCCCACTGGTGGCATCGGCGGGCCGGATGACGAGCCAGCTCCCCGCGAGTACGGGCCGGGGCCCGGATGCGCTCCGGGGCCGCCAGGCGATCCGGTAGCGCCAGCCGTCGGTGGTGGACTGTTCGCGCTGTTGCCTGCGCCAGTGCGAGAGCGCGGGCAGTACGGGGTCGAGTACGGCGGTGTCGGTGCCGAGCGTGGCGGCGAGCGCGGTCGAGTCCGAGCGCTCCACCGCCGCCCAGAACTCGTTGTCGGGCAATCCGCTCTCCGAGACGACGGCCGTCACTGCGCTCGACTTCGGCCAGTAGCGCTGGCGTTGGAAGGCGTACGTGGGGAGGTCGATGGTCCGTGCCGTCGTACCGGGGAAGGCGGCGGTCCAGTCGACGTCCACTCCCCTGACCCAGAGCTCGGCCACACTGGCGAGGAAACGGTCCAGACCACCGTCATCCCGGCGCAGCGACCCCGTCACCACACCGGAGTCGTCGTCGCCGAAGCTTTCGAGGGTCTCTTCGACGGCGGAGGTGAGGACGGGGTGCGAGGAGGCTTCGACGAAGACGCCGTATCCGTCTCCTGCCAGTCGTTCCACCGCGTCGGCGAAACGGACCGGCTCCCGCAGATTCCGGAACCAGTACTCCGCGTCCATCGTCAACGGATCGATGAACTCGGCCGTGACCGTCGAGAACAAGGGGATACGACCCGCCCGCGGAGTCACCCCCGCCAGCTCCGCGATCAACTCATCACGCAGGACATCCATCGCCGCCGAATGAGACGCATAGTCCACCGCGATCCTGCGCGCCCGAATCTCCAACCGCCCACACTCGGCGACCAGCTCATCGACCGCGGCCACCTCACCCGAGACCACCACCTGCGAGGGACCGTTCACCGCCGCCACCGACACCCGACCCGTGAACGGCTCCAACAATGCCTCGGCACGCTCCGCCGACACCCGCACCGACGCCATCGTCCCCACACCACTCGCCACCGCCGCAATCGCCGACGACCGGGCCACCACCACCCGCAACGCATCCTCCAACGAGAGGACACCCGCCACATAAGCCGCCGCGATCTCCCCCTGCGAATGACCCACCACCGCCGACGGCACCACCCCGTACGACTCCCACAACGCCGCCAACGACACCATCACCACAAACGACGCCGGCTGCACCACATCCACCCGATCCAACGACGGCGCACCCCCAACACCCCGCAACACATCCATCACCGACCAATCAACCAACCCACCCAACACCCCCTCACACGCCGCGACCGACCGCGCGAACACCGGAGCCGTGTCCAACAACTCCGCACCCATAGCCACCCACTGCGCACCCTGACCCGGAAACACCAACACCGACCGACCCACCGCACCCGCCACACCCCGCACCACACCACCCACAGGCTCATCCGCCACCACAGCCCCGAGACCCACCCCATACGACCCCAACACCACCGCACGATGCTCAAACACCACACGCGACGACAACAACGACCAACCCACATCGACCGGAGCCCTATCCACCACGGAGCTCAACGCCGCCGCCTGACCCCTCAGACCCGCCGCACTACGACCCGACACCAACCACGGGACGAGACGGGCCGGGGGCGCTGTATCGGGCACCTCGGGCTCCGCACTCGCGGGGGCCTGCTCCAGGACCACATGGGCGTTGGTCCCGCTCATCCCGAACGCGGACACCCCCGCCCGGCGCGGCCGGTCGGCCTCCGGCCACTCCCGCGCCTCCGACAGCAACTCCACCGCACCCGCCGACCAGTCCACGTGCGACGACGGCGTCCCCACATGCAGCGACTTCGGCAGCACCCCGTGGTGCATCGCCAGCACCATCTTCATCAGGCCCGCGACACCGGCCGCCGCCTGGGTGTGGCCGATATTGGACTTCACCGAACCGAGCCAGAGGGGGGCGCCGCCCGGCCGGTCCTGGCCGTAGGTGGCCAGCAGCGCCTGTGCCTCGATCGGATCGCCCAGTGTCGTCCCCGTACCGTGCGCCTCCACCGCGTCCACATCGGAGGCCGACAGACCGGCGTTGACCAGGGCCTCGCGGATGACCCGCTGCTGGGACGGCCCGTTGGGGGCGGTCAGACCGTTCGACGCACCGTCCTGGTTCACCGCGGAGCCCCGTACCACCGCCAGGACGCGGCGCCCGTTGCGGCGGGCGTCCGACAGCCGCTCCAGCAGGATCATGCCGACGCCCTCGCTCCAGCCGGTGCCGTCGGCGTCGTCCGAGAACGCCTTGCAGCGACCGTCGACCGAGAGTCCGCGCTGGCGGCTGAACTCCAGGAAGGTGGCGGGGCTGGCCATCAAGGTCGCACCGCCCGCGAGGGCGAGTGAGCACTCGCCGTTCCGCAGTGACTGGACGGCGAGATGCAGCGCCACCAGCGAGGTGGAACAAGCCGTGTCGACGGTGACGGCGGGGCCCTCCAGACCCAAGGTGTAGGCGATCCGGCCGGACGCGACGCTCGCATGGGTGCCGGTCGCGAGATACCCCTCCGTCTCGACGCCGGACTGGTGCACCAGCGGGCCGTAATCCTGGCCGGTGGCGCCGACGAACACACCGGTCGCCGTGGAGCGGAGCGAGGTCGCGGAGATCCGGGCCCGCTCGAAGGTCTCCCAGGCGACTTCGAGGAGCAGCCGCTGCTGGGGCTCCATTGCCAGCGCCTCACGCGGCGAGATCCCGAAGAAGCCCGCGTCGAACCGGTCGGCGTCGTGGAGGAAGCCACCCTGGCTGACGTAGGTGGTGCCGCGCCGGTCGGGATCGGGGTCGACCAGGGTGTCGACGTCCCAGCCGGGCCGGTCGGGGAAGTCGGTGATGCCGTCCTCGCCGTCGGTGAGGAGTCGCCACAGTTGGTCGGGGGTGTCGACGCCACCGGGGAGCCGGCAGGCCATACCGACGATCGCGATGGGTTCGTGCGCGGTCTCTTCGAGCCGCTGGTTGTGCTGCTTGAGCCGCTCGTTGTCCCGGAGCGCCGCACGCAGCGCGTCGACGATTTTGTCGGAAGGTGCCGTCATCTCAGCTTTCCCGTGAGTGTTGGTCGGTGCCGAGTGCCAGCTCGACGAGGTCGGCCACGTTCATGTCCTCGAACCGGTCGACGCCGTCGCTCTCCTCGGTGGTCCGTTCCGGCGCGGTGGCCAGTTCGAGGAGTGCGTCGAGGAGTCCGGTCTCGCGCATCCGGCTGAGCGGGATGGTGCGCAGGGTGGCCCAGGTGGCGGCTTCCTCCGCGCTCTGCGGCGGGGGCTCGGCGCCCGCGCCGAAGAGCCGGGTCGCCAGATAGCGGGCGAGTGCGGCGAAGTGGGATGGTCGAAGACGAGGGTGGTCGGGAGCTTGAGGCCGGTGAGGGCGGAGAGGCGGTTGCGCAGGGTGATCACGGTGAGGGAGTCGAAGCCGAGGTCCTTGAACGGCCGGTCCAGGTGCATCTCGGCGGCCGATCCATGGCCGAGTGCCACGGCGGCCTCGCGCTGCACCCGGTCGACGAGGAGCCGCTGCCGCTCGGTGTCGTCGGCGGCGCCGAGCCGTCGTACGAGTTCGGTGTCGGCGCCGTCGTCGGCCGCCTTGTCCGAACCGGCCAGCGCCTGGCGGGCCTCGGCGACGCCGAGGATGAGCGGCCGTTCCCGCAGGGCGGTGTAGGCCGGGGCGAACGCCTGCCAGCCGATATCGGCGACGATCAGATCGCCGTCCTGGCGGGTGACCGTGTCGGCGAGCGCGCCGATGGCGATCTCGGGGTCCATCCGGTGGAATCCGAGCTGTCGCAGGACCGCGCCGGAGTTCTCGTCCACCATGCCGCCACCGCCCCAGGAACCCCAGGCGATCGACATCACGGGCACGCCGGCGGCGCGCCGTTCGGCGGCGAAGGAGTCGAGGAAGGCATTGGCCGCGGCGTAGGGGACCCGGCCGGTGTCGCCGAGGGTGCCGGTGATCGAGGAGAAGAGGACGAACGCGTCGAGTGCCGGCCGCCGGTCCTCGACCAGCGCGGCGAGATGGCGCGCGCCGTCGACCTTGGATCCGAGGACGGCGGCGAGTTCATCGGCGGTCAGCTCTTCGCAGGAGACCTCCCGGCCGTTGGTGCCGGCCGCGTGCAGGATGGCGCGGACCGGGGGGCCATCGGCGGTGATCTTCGCGTAGAGGGTGGTGAGCGCCTCCCGGTCGGTGAGGTCGCAGGCGGCGATGACGGCCTCGGCGCCGAGGTCGAAGAGTTCGTCGCGGAGTTCGGCCATGCCGTCGGCGGCGTCACCGCGCCTGCTGATCAGCACGATCCGTTCGGCGCCGGACCGGGCGGCCCAGCGGGCGAGATGGCCGCCGAGTGCTCCGGTGCCCCCGGTGATCATCACGGTGTCCCGGGGCTGCCAGGGGGTCGCCGGGCCGTCCGCGGGAGCGCGAACCAGTCGCCGGGCCGCCATCCCGCTCGGCCTGATGGCGATCTGTTCCTCGCCGGTCGTGCCGGTGAGAGCAGCGCAGAGCAGTTCGGCTCCCTGTCGGTCGAGTTCGGCGGGCAGGTCGATCAGCCCGCCGCGCCCGCTGGGCTGTTCCAGTCCGAGGACCGCTCCCGCGCCCCAGATCAGTGCCTGTGTGGGGTGGCGCGGCGGGTCATCGGGCCCGGTGCCGACCGCGCCCGATGTGACGACCCAGAGCGGGGCCTCGCTCCGTAGCCCGGTCAGTGCCCGGACGGTGTCCAGCCACTGTCCGAGTCCGGTGGCTATCACCCCGTGTACGGGGTCGGGGGTCTCATCGAGGCCGGTGAGGCAGACCACGCCCGCCAGTGGTTCCGCGCCCACGGCGGCCCGGAGGAGTTCGGCCAGCGGGGTGGAGCCGGGGCCGCCGACCGGCAGGTCGACCACGGCGGCACCGGCCGCCGTCAGGGCCCGTGCCGTATCGGCGATCAGGCCGTGGCCGTGGGACTCGGGGCGCACCAGCAGCCATCTGCCGTCGAGTGCGGGGGTGTTCGCGGGGCGCAGCGGTACCCAGTCGGTGCGGTACCGCCAGCCGTCGAGGGTGGAGCGGGCCTGGCGTTCGCCGTGCCAGCGGGAGAGCGCGGGCAGCACCGGTGCCAGTTCCTGGCGGTCAAGACCGATCCTGGTGGCGAGGGCGTCGATGTCCTGCCGCTGGACCGCGTTCCAGAACTCGGTCTCCTGGGGATCGGCCACCGCCGTCCTCGCCAGTTCGTCCAGTTCGGGCCAGAACCGCTGGCGCTGGAAGGCGTACGAAGGGAGTTCGACGGGGCGCGCCGTGGTGCCGTCGAAGGCGCGCGGCCAGTCGACGGCGGCACCGGCCGCGTACGCCTCGCCGACGGAGCGGAGGAAGCGGCCGAGCCCGCCGTCGCCTCGGCGCAGGGAGCCGACGGCGACGACGTCGTCCCGGTCGGCGAGGGTCTCCTCGATCGCTCCGGTGAGCACCGGGTGCGCGCTGACCTCGATCATCGGTCCGAAGCCCTGTTCCGCGAGGGCTTGGACGGAGTCGGCGAACCGGACCGGTCGGCGCAGGTTCTGGAACCAGTACCCGGCGTCGAGCGGGAGGGTGTCGTCGGCCCAGTCGGCGGTGACGGTGGAGAGGAACGGCACGGCGGGCGCGGTGGGGACGATCGGTCCGAGGACGTCGGCCAGCCGGTCTTCCAGTTCGTCGGCGTGTGGGGAGTGCGAGGCGTAGTTGATCGGCACCCATTTGGTACGGATGCCCTGGGCGCGGCACTCGCTGATCAGCTCTTCCAGCGCGTCCCGGTCGCCGGAGACCACGACGGCCCGGGGGCTGTTCACGGCGCCGGTGTGGAGGCGGCCCGGATAGCGGCGGAGCATCTCCTCGATGTTTTCGGGCGAGGATTCGACGGAGACCAGTCCGCCGCGTCCGGCCAGTGCGGTGACCTCCCGGCCGCGCAGGCAGACGACACGGGCGGCGTCGCGGAGCGAGAGTGCGCCCGCGAAGCAGGCCGCGGCCATCTCGCCCTGCGAGTGGCCGACGACGGCGGCCGGTTCGACTCCGTACGACCGCCAGAGCGCGGCGAGCGAGAGGGTGACGGCGAAGGTGGCGGGCTGGACGACATCGTCGCCTTCGAGGCCGGGTGCGCCGGGTGCGCGGCGCAGCACATCGGTGATCGACCAGTCGACGAACTCGGCGAGTGCGGTTTCGCAGCGGGCGATCTCGGCGGCGAAGACCGGTGCGGAGTCGATGAGTTCGGCCGCCATGCCGGCCCACTGGGAGCCTTGGCCGGGGAAGACGAACACGCTCTTGCTCACTGGCTGGGCGACGCCTTCGACCAGGTTGCCGGCCGGTTCGCCGGTGGCGAGGGCGCGGAGTCCGGCGAGCAGTTCGGCCCGGTCGGAGCCGACGGTGACCGCGCGGTGGTCGAAGGTGGACCGGGTGGTGACGAGGGAGAGACCGATATCGGCCGGGTCGTGGGTCTCCGCGGTCGGGAGGAGGCGCGCGGCCTGGGCGCGGAGGGCGGGGACGGTCGGGGCGGACAGGGCCCAGGCGAGCGTGGTGGTGGGCGTGGCGGTGGCGGTGGCGGGGGTGGCCGGCTCGGGAGTGGCGGGCGTGGCGGCCTCGGTCTCGGTCTCGGTCTCGGTCTCGGTCGGGACTTCAACGGCTGTCGACGCGGGCGGGACGGCCGGTGTGCCGGAGGTGGCCGGTGTGCCGGAGGTCGCGGGCGCGTCGGGGCCGGTCGGCGCCTCGGGGGTCGTGGGCGCGTCGGGGCCGGTCGGCTGTTCCAGCACCACATGCGCGTTGGTGCCGCTGATGCCGAACGACGATACGGCCGCCCGGCGTGGCCGCCCGGTGGCCGGCCACTCCTGGTTCTCCGCGAGCAGCCGGACCGCGCCCGCCTCCCAGTCCACCCGGGACGAGGGGGCGTCCAGATGCAGGATGCCCGGCAGTACGCCGTGGCGCATCGCCATGACGGTCTTGATGACGCCGGCGACACCGGCCGCCGCCTGGGTGTGGCCGATGTTCGACTTGAGCGCGCCGACCAGCAGCGGTACGTCGTCCCGGCGGTTCTGCCCGTAGGTCTCGATCAGCGCCTGTGCCTCGATCGGGTCGCCCAGCGGTGTGCCCGTGCCGTGGGCCTCCACCGTGTCGACCTCGGCGGCGTCGAGTCCGGCGCTCGCCAGGGCCTGGCGGATCACCCGCTGCTGCGAAGGACCGTTGGGCGCGGTCAGACCGTTGGACGCGCCGTCGGAGTTGACCGCCGATCCTCGGATGACACCCAGCACCCGGTGCCCGTTGCGCCGGGCGTCCGACAACCGCTCCAGGAGCAGCAGGCCGACCCCCTCGCCCCAACCGGTGCCGTCGGCAGCCTCCGCGAACGGCTTGCAGCGGCCGTCGGCCGCGAGCCCGCGCTGACGGCTGAACTCCTGGAAGACGGTGGGGGTGGACATCACGGTCGCACCGCCGGCGACGGCCAGGGTGCACTCGCCGGAGCGGAGCGCGTTGGTCGCCCAGTGCACGGCCACGAGGGAGGAGGAGCAGGCGGTGTCGACGGTGACGGCCGGGCCCTCAAGTCCGTAGGTGTAGGCGATCCGGCCGGACGCGATGCTGGCGGCCGTGCCGTTGCCGAGATGGCCTTCGAGGTCGTGCTCCCGGCCTTGCAGCAGGATCGGGTAGTCGGTGTACATCAGACCGACGAACACACCGGTCCTGCTGCCCTTCAGCGAGCGCGCGGGGATACCGGCGCGCTCGAACAGCTCCCAGGACGACTCCAGGAGCAGCCGCTGCTGGGGGTCCATGGCGAGCGCCTCGCGCGGCGAGACGCCGAAGAGGGTGGGGTCGAAGAGATCGGCGCCGTCGAGGAAGCCGCCCTCGTCGACATAGCTGGTGCCGGGGCGTTCCGGGTCCGGGTGGAGGAGCGCGCCGAGGTCCCAGCCCCGGTCGTGGGGCATCGGCACGACGGCGTCGTCGCCACGGGTCACCAGGTCCCAGAGCTGTTCCGGCGATTCGACACCACCGGGCAGCCGGCAGGCCATGCCGACGATCGCGATCGGCTCGTCGGACGCGGCGGGGGCGGCCGGTACGAGGGCGTTCCGGGCGCCGCGTAAGGCCGAGGTCCCGTCGGTGGAGAGCGACTCCAGATGGCGGGCGAGCGCGGCGGGGGTGGGATGGTCGAAGATCACTGAGGCGGGCAGCCGTACCGCGGTCTCCTCGCTGAGCCGGTTGCGCAGTTCGACCGCCATCAGCGAGTCGAAGCCCAGTTCGGAGAACGCCTTGTCGGCGTCGACCGCGTTGCCCGACGCGTACCGCAGGACGGCCGCGACCCGGGCGCGGACCAGGTCGATCATCGTGCCCCGCCGGGCGGTGGCCGGCGGCCGGGACGACCGCTTCCGGACGAGTCCGCGCAGCAGTGCGGGCAGCAGGTGGTCGGCCTGCTTGCGCAGGGTGGCGAGGTCGAGCGCGGTGGCTACCAGGTTGGCCTCGGGTCGCCGCAGCGCGGTGTCGAAGAGCGCGAGCCCGTCCGGGCCGCTCAGGCTGAGCACGCCGATGCTGCCCGCACGCGCCAGATCGGCGTCGGTCAGACCGCCGATCATTCCGTCGTCGCCCTCCCACAGACCCCATGCCAGGGAGAGTCCCGGGAGTCCGGCCCGGCGGCGGCGCTCGGCGAGGGCGTCGAGATAGGCGTTGGCGGCGGCGTAGTTGCCCTGCCCGGGGCCGCCGAAGGTGCCGGCCGCCGAGGCGAAGAGGATGAAGGCGGACAGCTCCGCTCCGCTGGTCAGCTCGTGCAGATTGACCGCGCCGGCGACCTTGGGGGCCAGTACGGTGTCGATCCGGCCGGGTGTCAGGGACTGGATGATGCCGTCGTCGATGGTGCCGGCCAGATGGATGACGGCGGTCAGCGGGTGTTCCGGGGCGACCGAGGCGAGCGCGGCGGCCAGGGCTGTGCGGTCGGCCGCGTCGCAGGCGATGAGGGAGACATCGGCGTCGAGTCCGAGGAGTTCACCGGCTGCGTCGGCGTCCGGGCCCGACCGGCTGAGCAGCAGCAGGTGGCGGACGCCGTGTTCGGCGACCAGATGCCGGCAGAGGGCGCGGCCGAGCTGCCCGGTGGCACCGGTGACCAGAACGGTGCCCTCGGGGTCGAAGGCGGTTGCCGTCTCCGAGTCCGTGCCGGTGCCGGTGTCAGTTTCCGTGCCGGTATCGGTGTCCGTGCCGGTGTCGGTGCCGGTATCGGTGTCCCTGCCGGTGTCAGTGGCGTCGGTGACCGTGGTTGCCGGGGGTACGAGAGTTCCCGAGCCGGTGGTTCCGGTCGAGCGACCGGTGTCGGTCGGGCCGGTGATGGTAGCCGGGCCAGCGGTGCCGGTCGGGCCGCTGGTCGCGTCGGTCGCGGGGACGCGTACCAGCCGGGGCCCGTACCAGCGCCCGTCCCTGACCGTGAGCTGCCGCTCGTCGTACGCGACGATCCGCGCGGGCACATCCGCCAGCGCCTCGCTGTCCGGGGCGTCCGGGGCGACGTCCAGCAGGACGAACCGGTCGGGGTTCTCCGACTGCGCCGACCGGACCAGCCCCTGGACGGCGGCGGCGACCGGATCGAGGTCTCCGCTCTCCCCCGGCAGCCGTACCGCGCCGCGGGTGCGCAGGACGAGCCGGGTGTCCTCGTCCATCGGTTCGGCGAGCCGGGTGTGGAGCACGGCGAGGGTACGGTGCAGCGCCTCCCGCACCGCGTCGTGCGGGTCCTCCGGGAGGGGCCCGCCGCCCGGCAGGTCCACCACCTCCAGGGGCGGTTCCGGCTCCGCGCCGGCGTCGGCGGCCAGGCCGGAGACCTCCTGCCACTCGACCCGGAACAGCGTGTCGCGCAGCCGTGCGGGCCGGCGCCCGGCGGCCGGCGCGCCGTCCGTCGCGAGGGGGCGCAGCAGCAGCGAGTCCACGGAGACCACGGGGTTGCCGTCGCCGTCGGTGGCGGTCAGGCTCAGGGTCCGCTCGGAGGGCCGCCCGATGGTGACCCGCAGTGCGGTGGCGCCCGGGGCGTGCACGGCGACACCGGACCAGGTGAAGGGCACCGAGCCGGCCGCGGCCTCCTCGTCCAGGGCGGCCGCGTGCAGCGCGGCGTCGAGGAGCGCGGGGTGCAGTTGGAAGCGCTCGGCGTCCACGTGGTGCGTCTCGGGCAGTTCGATCTCGGCGTGGATCTCGTCGTCCAGCCGCCAGGCGGCGCGCAGTCCGCGGAAGAGCGGCCCGTACCGCAGTCCGGCGGCGGCGAGGTCGTCGTAGAGGTGCTCGGTGTCGAGGGGGGCGGCGCCCGGCGGGGGCCATTCGATGGGCCCGTACGCCTCGTCCCCGGTCGGCTCGGCGGCGGTCAGGGTGCCGGTGAAGTGCCGGGTCCAGGGCAGGTCAGCGCCGTCGGCCGCGGCGGGCCGGGAGTAGCCGGTGACGGGCCGTTCGCCGAGGTCGTCGGCGGCGCCGATGACGACCTGGAGGGTGACCCGGTCGGGTTCGGCGAGGGTGAGCGGTTCGGCCAGCACCAGTTCGTCGACCCGGGGGCAGCCGATCTGCGCGCCGGCGCGGAGCGCGAGTTCCAGGAAGGCCGTACCGGGGACGAGGACACGGTCCCCGACCCGGTGGTCGGTGAGCCAGGTGTGTGTACGGGTGGCCAGTTCGCCGCCGAAGACGAATCCGTCCGCGTCGGCGCGCTCCATCCGGACGCCGAGGATCGAGTGCCCGGCCGCCATGTCGTACCGGGAGACGGGTGCGTCGAGCCAGAACCTGCGGTGCTGGAAGGCGAAGGTGGGGAGTTCGACGGGGCGGGCGCCGGTGCCGTCGTAGAAGGCCGGCCAGTCCACGTCGACGCCGCCGGTCCAGAGGCGGGCGAGCGACCGTACCAGCGTCTCGGTCTCGGGGGCGCTCCGGCGCGACAGGGGCTGGACGAGGCAGTGGCCGGGGACCTCGTCGGCGACGGCGGCGGAGAGCGGCCCGTCGGGTCCGATCTCGACGAAGCGGGCCGTGCCGAGGGCCCGAAGCGTGCCGATGCCGTCGGCGAAGCGGACGGTGTCGCGGACGTGCCGCACCCAGTGGTCGGCGGTGAACTCCTCGACGAACCGGCCGGTCAGATTGGACACCACGGGAATCCGGGGCTTGTGGTAGTCGATCGAGTCGGCGACGGCGCGGAAGTCGCGCAGCATCGGGTCCATGTGGTGGGAGTGGAAGGCGTGGCTGACGGTGAGCCGTCGGGAGCCCGCGTCGGTGAACCGGGCCGCGACCCGGAGCACCGCGTCCTCGTCGCCGGAGAGGACCACGGAGCCCGCCGCGTTGATCGCGGCGATCGAGACCCCGTCCCCGAGCAGCGGTCCGACCTCGTCCTCGGTGGCGCGCACGGCGACCATGGCGCCGTGGTCCGGCAGTGACTGCATCAGCCGGCCACGGGCCGCGACCAGTCGGCAGGCGTCCGGCAGGGTGAGCACCCCGGCCGCGTGGGCTGCGGCGAGTTCGCCGATGGAGTGGCCGATGAGGTGGTCGGGGGTGACGCCCCACGATTCGAGCAGCCGGAAGAGCGCGACCTCGAAGGCGAAGAGCGCGGGCTGGGTGTACTCGGTGCGGTCGAGCAGTCCGGTGTCCTCGAACATGACGGTACGGAGCGAGGGTCCCGGGCCGGTGCCGAACCGTTCGCAGATCTCGTCCAGGGCGCGCGCGAACACCGGGAAGGCGGCGTACAGTTCCCGGCCCATACCGGCGCGCTGGGCGCCCTGGCCGGTGAACATGAAGGCGAGCGGCCCGCCGATGACGCGTCCGCGCACGGGGCCCGTACCGTCCACGGCCAAGGCGGCGCCGTCGCCGGCGCCGATCGCCGTGAGCTGGGCGAGCAGTTCGTCGGAGGTGGTGCCGACGGCCACCGCGCGCTGTTCCAGCGGGGCGCGGGTGGTGGCCAGGGAGAGGCCGATGTCCACCGCCGGACGGCCGGAGACACCGGTGCGGAGCCGCCGCGCCTGGGCTGCGACCCCGTCCGGGGTCCGCGCGGAGACGGGCCAGGGCACGGCGGGCAGCGTACGGACCGTCGCGGCCGTTGGCGTCGGTGCCGTTGTCGTCGGGGCCGTCGCGGCCGTCGCGGCCGTTGGCGTCGCAGCCGTCGGAGCTGTTGCGGGGGCCGTTGTCGGGGCTGTTGTGGGGCCGCCCGGTTCGGTCTCCTCGGCGACCGGGGGCGCCTCTTCCAGGATCACATGTGCGTTGGTCCCGCTGACGCCGAACGCCGACACGCCCGCGCGCCTCGCCCGCCCCCGGTCGGGCCAGGGCTGAGCCGTCGTCAGCAGTTCCACGCCCCCCTCCGACCAGTCGACGTGCCGGGAGGGCCGGTCGATGTGGAGGGTCTTCGGCAGCGTCCCGTGTCGGATCGCCTGCACCATCTTGATCATTCCGGCGACGCCGGCGGCGGCCTGCGCATGGCCGATGTTCGACTTGAGCGAGCCGAGCCGGAGCGGCTCGCCGTCCGGGCGGTCCTGACCGTAGGTGGCGAGCAGCGCCTGCGCCTCGATCGGGTCACCGAGGGTCGTCCCCGTACCGTGCGCCTCGACCGCGTCCACATCGGACGGGGTCAGGCCCGCGTTGGCCAGCGCCTGTCGGATGACCCGCTGCTGGGCGGGGCCGTTCGGCGCGGTGAGGCCGCTGCTCGCGCCGTCCTGGTTGACGGCGGTGCCCCGGACCACGGCGAGCACCCGGTGGCCGTTGCGGCGGGCCTCCGAGAGCCGTTCCAGGACCAGCAGCCCGACGCCCTCGGACCAGCCGGTGCCGTCCGCGCCGTCGGCGAAGGACTTGCAGCGGCCGTCCGCCGAGAGTCCGCGGTGGCGGCTGAACTGGACGAAGGTGACCGGTGTGGACATCACCGTCACTCCGCCGGCGAGGGCCAGGGTGCACTCCCCCGCCCGCAGCGCCTGGCAGGCGAGGTGGACGGAGACCAGGGACGAGGAGCAGGCGGTGTCCAGGGTGACCGCCGGGCCCTCAAGGCCGAGGGTGTAGGCGACGCGGCCGGAGGCGATGCTCGGCGCGCTGCCGTTGCCGATATGGCCCTCCATACCGCGCGGGGGCTGGGGGATCCTGGTGGCGTAGTCGTTGTACATGACGCCGACGTACACACCGGTGCGGCTGCCCCGGACCGATGTCGGGCTGATACCGCTCCGCTCCAGCGCCTCCCAGGACGCCTCCAGCAGCAGCCGCTGCTGGGGGTCGGTGGCGAGCGCCTCGCGCGGGCTCATCCCGAACAGCTCCGGGTCGAACCGGCTCGCGTTGTGCAGGAAGCCGCCCTGGGTGGTGTAGCAGGTGCCGGGCTGGTCGGGGTCCGGGTCGTAGAGGGACTCCAGGTCCCAGCCCCGGTCGGTGGGGAAGCCGGAGACGGCGTCGCCGCCGTCCTCCAGCAGCCGCCACAGCTCTTCGGGAGACTCGATGTCACCGGGCAGCCGGCAGCTCATGCCGACGATCGCGATCGGCTCCGAACTCCTCGTCTCCAGATCCGACAGCTTCTGCCGGGTCCGGTGCAGGTCGGCACTGGCCCGCTTCAGATACTCGCGGAGCCGCTCCTCATTCATCGCTTCGCCCCTCGTCCGGACCTCGTCGCCTCTGGCACGACTCGCTCCCATTCCTCATGTCTGTGCACTCAGGTGTCCAGCTCGCTGTCGAGGAACTGGAAGATCTCGTCGTCTGTGGCCGACTCGAAGTGATCGATCGCCGAGGTCGTCGCGTCTGTGGTAGTTGTCGTTCCGCCGGTGTCCCCCGTGAGCTTGGACAGCAGGTCCCGCAACCGGTTCTCGACCCGGCCGCGCAAGGTGTCATCCGCAGCGGCGTCCGGCAGGTTGGCGCCCAGTTTGTCCAGTTCCACGAGGATCGGATTGAGGACGCGTTCGCCGTCGGACGGGAAGATCTCCCCGAGCCTGCCGGCGAGCGCGACGGGTGTCGGATAGTCGAACAGGACGGTCGCGGGCAGGGTCAGTCCGGTCTCCTTGCTGAGCCGGTTCCGCAGCTCGACGGCGCTGAGCGAGTCGAAACCCATGGCCAGGAAGCCCCGCTCGACATCGATCAGTTCGGCCGACTCGTAGGCGAGCACCAGCGCCGCCTGGTGGCGGACCAGCTCCAGCAGGGACCGCCCGCGCTCGGCGGCGGACATCGCGCCGAGCCGGTCGGCCGTGCCGGTGGTCCCACCGGAGGCCGACGCGGTGGCGGCGGCGGGCCGGGCCCGGCCACGGACCAGACCCCGCAGCAGGAAGGGCACTTCGTCGGCCCCGGCGAACTCGGCGAGCGACAGCCGCACCGGCACGAGGACCGCCTCGTCCAGGGTATGGGCGAGATCGAGCAGGTCGAGCCCCTCGGCCGAGGGCAGCGGGACGACCCCGCCGCGCGCGATCCGCGCCTGGTCCGCGGCGCCCAGCTTGCCCGTCATGGCGCTGAGGTCGGCCCACGGGCCCCAGTTGAGGGAGAGCGCCGCCAGTCCCTGGGCGCGGCGGTGGCTCGCGAGCGCGTCGAGGAAGGCGTTCCCGGCCGCGTACCCGGCCTGCCCGGCACCGCCGAACGTCGCCGCGAGGGACGAGAACAGCACGAACGCCGTCAACTCCCGTGAGCTGGTGAGCTCATGCAGGTGGTACGCGGCGTCGACCTTCGCGGCGAACACTCCGTCGATCCGCTCGGGGGTCAGCGAGGTGACGACGCCGTCGTCGACGATGCCCGCCGCGTGGAAGACGGCGGTCAGCGGATGTTCATCGGGTACGGAGTCGATGAGCCGGGCCAGCGCGGCGCGGTCGGCGACGTCGCAGGCGGCGAGGGTCACCTCCGCGGCGCCCAGGGCGAGGAGTTCGTCCCGCAGCGGACCCGCGCCGTCGGCGGCGGCCCCCCGGCGGCTCACCAGCAGCAGGCGCCGAACGCCGTGCTCGCCGACGAGATGGCGGGCGACGAGCCGGCCGAGGGTGCCGGTGGCGCCGGTGATGAGGGTGGTACCGGCCGGGTTCCAGCCGGCTGCGGCACGGGCGGGGCCGGTGGGGTGGTCGAGGTCGGTACGGGTGAGGTCGGTGGCGTGGTCGGTGTCTGTACGGGCGGGGTCGGCGGCCCCGGGTTCGGTACCGGCGCCTGGTTCCGTACGGACGGGATCGGCAGCACCGGCCCCGATACCGGCTGCATCGGCAGCCCCGGCCCCGGTACCGGCGGGATCGGCGGCCCCGGACAGGTCCAGGACCGTCTGGACCCGGGAGAGCCGGGCCAGCCGGACCACTCCGCCCCGTACCACCGTCTGCGGTTCGTCGTGCGCCACGGCCAGCGGTAGCGCGGCCAGGGACTCGGGGTCCGCGTCGAGGTCGATCAGGCCGAAGCGGCCCGGATTCTCCGAACTGGCCGCCCGGACCAGTCCGTGCACCGGGGCCCCGGCGAGGTCCGTCAGCTCCGTGTCTGCGTCGACCGCCAGCGCGCCCCGGGTGACGAAGACCAGCCGGGACTGGGCCAACCGCTCGTCGGAGAGCCAGCCCTGCACCCGTTCGAGCGCCCGGTGGGACGCCTCCCGGGCGGCGCGGGCCGGATCGCCCGACGGGGGCGGGTCGGCGACGATCACCCGGTCCGGTACGGGCGCGCCCGTCGTGATCGCGGCCAGGAGGTCGGGGAGCGCCGGGTACGTTTCGAGGCGCGCGGCGTCCGCGAGGGCCCGCGTCAGCCCGCCCGCCCCGCCCGGCTCGGCCAGCCCGTCCGGCCCGATGAGCGCCCAGTTCCGGCCGGCCGGCAGCGGCGCGGGCACGGCGGGCGTCCACTCCGTACGGAAGAGGGATTCGTGCGCCGTGCGGGCAGCGGGGCGGGTTCCCGGACCGCCGATCGGGCGGATCGCCAACGATTCGACGGAGGCGACCGGCTGGCCGGTGGCATCCCAGACCCGTACGGCCACGGCGTTCTCGCCGAGGTCGTCGAGCCTGACCCGCAGCCGGGACGCGCCGGCGCTGTGCAGGACCACGCCGCTCCAGGAGAACGGCATCACCCCCTGGCCGCCCGCGCTGCCGGGGGAGAGCGCGATGGTGTGCAGCGCCGCGTCCAGCAGGGCCGGGTGCAGACCGTACGCCGGTCCGTCCGCCCCCTCCGGCAGCGCCACCTCGGCGAAGACCTCGGTGCCGCGCAGCCAGGCGGCGGTCAGTCCCTGGAAGCCGGGGCCGTAGTCGGCGCCCGCCGCGGCGAGCCGTGGGTAGAAGCCGTCGAGGTCGACCGGTGTCGCGTCGGCCGGCGGCCACGCGCCCGGTTCCGCGGCCCCGGGCAGCCCGTCGGGGAGGAGGGTGCCGTCGGCGTGCCGCTGCCAGGGCTCGTCGTCCGGGGCGTTCGCGGGCCGGGAGTACATCTCCAGCGTGCGCGCTCCCGTACCGTCGTCGGCGCCCACCCGCACCTGGACCCGGACCGCGCCCCGCTCCGGCAGGACCAGCGGGGCCTGGAGGGTCAGTTCCTCGACCCGGGCGCAGCCGACCTGGTCGGCCGCCCGGACCGCGAGTTCGAGGAAGGCGGTACCGGGCAGCACAACGGCCCCGCCGATGGCGTGGTCGGCGAGCCACGGGTGCCGCTGGAGCGAGAGCTGGGCGGTGAAGAGGCAGCCGCCGTCAGCGAGTGCCAGCGCGGCGCCGAGCAGTGGATGGTCGGCCGGTTCGAGTCCGGCCGAGCGTACGTCGCCCTCCGGGGCCGGTGAGTCCAGCCAGTACCGCTGTCGTTCGAACGGGTAGGTGGGCAGCGGGGCGAGCCCGGCGCCGGGGTGGAACGCCGTCCAGTCGCAGGGCACGCCGTGGACGTGGAGCCGGGCCGCCGCGGTGAGGACCGACTCGGTCTCCCCGCGCCCGCGCCGCAGCGCGGGGACGATGACACCGGGCGCGCCGTCCTCCCGGCAGTCGGCGGCCGATGCGGCGAGGACCGCGTCGGGTCCCACTTCGAGGAAGCGGGTCACGCCGTCGGCGACGAGGGAGGCGATGCCGTCGGCGAACCGCACCGGCTCGCGGAGCTGTGCCACCCAGTAGGCGGGGGTGCGCAGTTCGTCGGCGGTCGCCCGGCGTCCGGTCACCCCGGACACCAGCGGGATCGTGGGAGGTGACAGTTCCACGGCGCCGACCGCCGCCGCGAACCGGTCCAACATCGGGTCCATATGCGGCGAGTGGAAGGCGTGGCTGACCCGCAGCCGCCGGGTCTTCCTGCCGAGTGCGGTGAAGTGGGCGGCGACCCGGTCGGCCTCGTCCTCGTCTCCGGAGACCACGGTCGCGCCCGGCGCGTTGACCGCGGCGACGCCGATCCGGTCCTCCCGGCCCGCGAGGAGGGGCCGTACCTCGTCCTCGGTGGCGGCGACGGCGACCATGGCGCCGCCGGGCGGCAGTTCCCGCATCAGCCGGCCCCGGATCACGACCAGTCGGCAGGCGTCGGCGAGGGTGAAGACCCCGGCCAGATGGGCGGCGGTGAGTTCGCCGATGGAGTGGCCGATCAGATGGTCGGGGGTGATGCCCCAGGATGCGAAGAGCCGGAAGAGCGCGACCTCGACCGCGAAGAGCGCGGGTTGGGTGTAGTCCGTACGGTCGAGGAGGGCGGCCTTCGGATCGTCTTCGGCGGCGAACACGAGATCGCGCAGGGGCAGGTCCAGTTCGAGGTCCAACCGGGCGCAGACGGCGTCGAACGCGTCCGCGTAGGCCGGGAAGGTCTGGTACAGCTCCCGGCCCATACCGAGGCGCTGGGCGCCCTGCCCGGAGAACATGAAGGCCGTCCGGCC
This sequence comes from Streptomyces sp. NPDC020965, assembly GCF_044333555.1. NCBI lineage: Bacteria > Bacillati > Actinomycetota > Actinomycetes > Kitasatosporales > Streptomycetaceae > Streptomyces > Streptomyces sp. NPDC020965. The sequence continues at coordinate 271,594 of NZ_JBIRRE010000011.1, read as the reverse complement.
GCCGCTGGCGACGCCGGTCGCGGATCGCGGCCCCTCGTGGCCCGCCAGCCAGTCGGTGAGCCGCTGGCGGAGTTCGTCGCGATCGGCGCCCCAGTGCACGGCGCGGTGGTCGAAGCGGGCGCGGTTGGCCAGGGTGTGGCCGATATCGGCGGGGTCGAGGGCGGGGCGGGCGTCGAGCGCGGCGAGCAGGTTACGGGTCTGCTCGGCGAGGGCGGCGGCGCTGCGGGCGGACAGGGTCCAGGGGAGCGGCGGCTGGGCGGCCGCCGGTTCGCCGTGGAACCGGCCGCCCCGGGTGAGGGAGTCGCCCGGGGCGGCCGGAGTCGGGGAGTTGGCGGAGCTGGGGGAGCTGGGGGAGCTGGGGGAGTCAAAGGAACCAGTGGAAGCGAAGGAGGCGAAGGAAGCGGTGGCGGCGGACGCGACGGTGGGTGCCAGGAGGGCCGGGTGCGCCGGGAGGGGCTGCTCGGCCGGCGCCTGTTCGATGATCATGTGGACGTTGGTGCCGCTCACCCCGAACGACGACACGCCCACCCGGTGCGGTGCGCCGTCGCCCGGCCAGGGCCGCTCCTCGGTGAGGAGTCGGACGGCCCCCGACGACCAGTCGATGTGCGGCGACGGCTCGGCGGCGTGCAGGGTGCGCGGCATGGTGTCGTTCCCCAGTGCCAGCAGCGCCTTGATCACACCGGCCATGCCGGACGCGGCCTGCGTATGGCCGATGTTCGACTTCACCGAACCCAGCCAGAGCGGCCGGTCGGCCGGTCGGTCCTGGCCGTAGGTCGCGAGCAGCGCCTCGGCCTCGATCGGGTCGCCCAGCGAGGTGCCGGTGCCGTGCGCCTCCACCATGTCGACGTCGGCGGTGGTCAGTCCCCCGTTGGCGAGGGCCTGGCGGATCAGCCGCTGCTGGGCCAGTCCGTTGGGCGCGGTCAGACCGTTGGACGCACCGTCCTGGTTGACGGCCGCGCCCCGGAGGATCCCGAGCACCGGGTGCCCCCGGCGGCGCGCCTCGGAGAGCCGCTCGACCAGCACCATGCCGATGCCCTCGGCCCAGCCGGTGCCGTCGGCGTCGGCGGAGAACGCCTTGCACCGCCCGTCCGGCGAGAGCGCGCCCTGCCGGCTGAACTCGACGAACATATCGGGCTTGGAGATGACGGTGACGCCACCCGCGAGCGCCATGGAGCACTCGCCGGAGCGCAGTGCCTGAGCGGCCAGGTTCAGCGCGACGAGCGCGGACGAGCAGGCGGTGTCCACGGTGACCGCCGGACCCTCAAGGCCGAAGGTGTAGGCCACCCGGCCGGAGGCGATGCTGCCCGCGCTGCCGGTGGCGAGCTGTCCCTCGAACTCTCCCGGCGCCCCGTCGGCCCGTGAGCCGTAGTCGGTGTAGTTGGCGCCGACGAAGACACCGACCGGGGTGCCCTTCACCGTCTCCGGGTCGATACCGGCGCGCTCGAACGCCTCCCACGACGTCTCCAGGAGCAGCCGGTGCTGGGGGTCGATGGCGGGTGCGACCCGGGGGGAGATGCCGAAGAAGACCGGGTCGAATTGGTCGGCGTCGGCGAGGAAGCCGCCTCCGGTGGTGTAGAAGGTGCCGCGGCGGTCCGGGTCGGGGTCGTACAGCCGGTCGAGGTCCCAGCCCCGGTCGGTGGGGAGGGGTGCGACGGCGTCGCCGCCGGTCGCCAGCAGCTCCCAGAACTCCTCGGGGGTGCTGACCCCGCCGGGGAACCGGCAGCTCATCGCGGTGATGGCGATGGGGTCGTCGGCTTCGGCCGGATCGCCGGCCGGGGTCTCGGGGACGGTGGCGGCCGTGGGCGTGTCGCCGAGGAGTTCACGGCCCAGATGCCGGGCGAGTCGGGTGGCGGTGGCATGGTCGAAGATCACGGTGACCGGCAGCCGCAGCCCGGTGATGTCGTTGAGCCGGTTCCGCAGTTCGACGGCGGTGAGCGAGTCGAAGCCGAGATCGCGCAGCGCCCGGTCCAGGTCGACCGCGTCGGGGCCCGGCAGTCCGAGGACGGCCGCCGCCTCGGTGCGTACGAGGGTCAGCAGGGCCTGTTCGCGCTCCAGCGGCGAGCGCGCGGCCAGGGTGGCGGCGAAGCCTTCCGCCGCCGGGGCCGTGGCGGCTTCGGCCGATGCCGCCGCCGCGATCTCGGGGAGTCCGTCGAGTACGCGTCCGGACCGGCCCGGGGTGCAGGTCGGTGCGAACAGCAGCCAGTCGACGTCCGCGACCGCGAGGCAGGTGAGTTCGTGGTCGAGGGCGTGCCGCAGGGCGGAGAGGGCCGTCGCCGGGTCCATCCGGCCCATGCCGGACCGGCGCAGCCGCTCGGTCATCGCGTCCCCGGCGAGCCCGCTGGCGAGTCCGTCGCCGTCCCAGGCGCCCCACGCCACCGAGGTGGCGGGGAGCCCCAGGGTGCGCCGTTCCTCGGCCAGGGCGTCGAGATAGGCGTTGCCCGCCGCGTAGCTGGCCTGTCCCGCGCCGCCGAGCGTCCCGGCGAGCGAGGAGAAGAGGACGAAGGCGTCGAGGTCGGCGCCGACGGTCAGTTCGTGCAGATGGCGGGCGGCGTCCACCTTGGCGCGCAGCACCGTCTCGGCCCGCTCCGGGGTGAGCGCGTCGATCAGGCAGTCGTCCAGCGCGGCCGCCGCGTGGACGACGGCGGTGAGCGGGCGTTCCTCGGGCACCGAGTCCAGCAGCCGGGCCAGGGCGTCCCGGTCGGCGACGTCGCAGGCGGCGATGGTGACGGTGGCGCCGAGCGCGGTGAGCCGAGCCGCCAGTTCACCGGCGCCGGGGGCACGCTCGCCGCGCCTGCCGGCGAGCAGCAGATGGGCGGCGCCGTTCTCGGCGAGCCAGGTGGCGACCCGCGCTCCGACCCCGCCGGTGCCGCCGGTGACGAGCACGGTGCCACTGGGCCGCCAGGCCCGTACGGGCACGGCGTCGGCCATCGGACGGCGGATCAGCCGGCGGGTGTGGAGACCGCTGGCGCGGACCGCCGTCTGGTCCTCACCGTCGGTTCCGGTCAGCGCGGAGACGAGCCGGTCGGCGGCGCGCGCGTCCGGGGCGACCGGCAGATCGACCAGGCCCCCGAACCGCCCCGGGTACTCCAGGGCGGCGATCCGGCCCAGGCCCCACAGCAGTGCGTGATCCGGGTCGATGGCGTGGTCGGACGGTCCGGTGGAGACGGCGCCCCGGGTCGCGCACCACAGGGGGGCGGTGATCCCGGTGTCGCCGAGCGCCTGGACGACGGCGACCGTGCCGTCGAAGGAGGCCCGGCCGTCGAGCGATCCGGTGGGGTCGAGCGCGAGGAGGGAGAGGACGCCCGTGTGCCCGGTCGCGGTGTGGCGCAGGAGTTCGGTGAGTTCGGCGCGGTCGGCCCCGTACACCTCGACCCGGTGCACCTCGGCGCCGCGCCCGGTGAGTGCCCGTTCGGCGAGGTCGGCCCATTCGTGGGTGGCGCTGGGGACGAGCAGCAGCCAGCGGTGGCCGTCGAGGCGGGCGGGGGCGCTCGGGGTGAGCGGCTGCCAGGTGATGCCGTACCGCCAGGAGTCGATCTCCCTGGTCTGGCGGCGCCGGCGCCGCCAGTCGGCGAGTACCGGTAGTAGCGACTGGATCGGCAACCGGAGGGGGAAGTCGTCGGCCGTGTCGAGGCCGAGGGTGGCGGCGAGGGCCGTCGTGTCGTCGTCCTCGACGGCCGCCCAGAAGTCGGCGTCGACGGCGTCGGTCGCCTCCTGGATCCCGTCGGCGGGGCGCTCGGCCAACCAGTAGCGCTCGCGCTGGAAGGCGTAGGTGGGGAGGTCCACGAGTCCGGTGTCGGGTCCCGGGAAGGCGGCGGTCCAGTCGACCTCCACTCCCCCGACCCAGAGTTCGGCCACCCCGGTCAGGAACCGGTCCAGACCGCCGTCGCGCCTGCGCAGCGAGCCGGTGACCGGTCCGGTTTCGGCACCGGACCGTTCCACGGTCTCCGCCACGGCCGTGGTGAGTACGGGGTGGGTGGAGGCTTCCACGAAGACGCCGTAGCCGTCGGCGGCGAGCCGTTCCACCGCGTCGGCGAAGCGGACCGGTTCCCGTAGGTTCCGGAACCAGTAGTCGGCGTCCATGGTCAGCGGATCGGCGAAGTCACCGGTCACGGTGGAGAGGATGGCCGTTCCGGCGGCCCGGGGTTCGATCCCGGCCAGTTCCGCCGTCAGCCGTTCGCGCAGTTCGTCCATGGCGGCCGAGTGGGAGGCGAAGTCCATGGCGACCCGGCGGGCCCTGACACCCGTGCGCTCGCACTCGGCGAGCACCTCATCGACCAGGGGCGCACTGCCCGAGACTGCCACCTGGGTGGGGCTGTTGACGGCGGCGACGGTCACCCGTCCCGCCCATGGCTCCAGGAGTGTGGTGGCGCGGTCGGCGGGGAGACTGACCGAAGCGGTCGCACCGGTACCGCCGAGGGAAGCGATGGCCGCCGACCGTGCCACCACCACGCGCAGGGCGTCGGCCAGCGTCAGCGCGCCGGCCACATGGGCGGCGGCCACCTCGCCCTGTGAATGGCCGACGACGGCGGCCGGTTCGACTCCGTACGACGCCCAGAGCGCGGTCAGTGCCACCATCGCGACGAAGGACGCGGGCTGCACCACGTCCGCCCGGTCCAGCGCGGGCGCGGCGGGGTCGCCGCGCAGGACGCCGGTCACCGACCAGTCGACCAGACCGGCCAGCAGCTCTTCGCACTCGGCGACCTTGCGCGCGAACACCGGTGCGGTGGCGAGCAGTTCGGCGCCCATCGCGGTCCACTGCGCGCCCTGGCCCGGGAAGACGAACACGGTCCGGCCGGGGGCGCCCGTCGCGCCGGTCACCACATTCCGGGCGCGCTCGCCGGCGGCCAGGGCGGTGAGGCCCGGACCGTACGGGCCCAGCACCACGGCGCGGTGCTCGAACCGTGCCCGGGTGGTGGCCAGGGACCTGCCGATGTCCACCGGGGACGCCGTTTCGGCCAGCGGGGTCAGTGCGGCGGCCTGGGCGCGCAGCGCCTCGGGGCCACGGGCCGAGAGCATCCACGGCACCGCCCCGGCCTCGTGCACCGCCGCGACCTCGTGCGCCGTCTCGGTCTCATGCGCCGTCTCGGTCTCGTGCACCGCCGCGGCTTTGACCATCACTCCGGCTTCGTGCGCCGACCCGGCCGGGTCCACCGCGCCGGCTTCGTGCGGCTCGTCGGCCGCCGCCGGGTCGCGTGGTGCCTCCTCCAGGATGATGTGCGCGTTGGTGCCGCTGACGCCGAAGGACGAGACACCCGCCCGGCGCGGCCGGTCGCCCTGCGGCCAGGCCCGTGCCTCCGCCAGCAGTTCGACCGCCCCCGCCGACCAGTCGACGTGCGAGGTCGGGTTCCCGGCGTGCAGCGATTTGGGCAGCGTCCCGTGCCGCATCGCCAGCACCATCTTCATCAGCCCGGCGACACCCGCCGCCGACTGGGTGTGGCCGATATTGGACTTGATCGAGCCGAGCCAGAGCGGATCGGACCGGTCCTGCCCATAGGTGGCGAGGAGCGCCTGCGCCTCGATGGGGTCGCCGAGCGGTGTCCCCGTGCCGTGCGCCTCCACCGCGTCCACCTCGGCGGCGGACACACCCGCGTCGGCCAGCGCCTCCCGGATCACCCGCTGCTGCGAGGGACCGTTGGGAGCGGTCAGACCGTTCGATGCGCCGTCCTGGTTCACCGCGGAGCCCCGTACCACCGCGAGCACCCGATGACCGTTCCGCCGCGCGTCCGACAACCGCTCCAGGAGCACCATCCCGGCGCCCTCGGCGAAGCCCATGCCGTCCGCGTCGTCCGAGAACGCCTTGCACCGGCCGTCGATGGAAAGCCCGCGCTGTCGGGCGAAGCCGATGAGCCCGATGGGTACGGAGATGACGGAGGCCGCGCCGGCCAGTGCCAGCGAGCATTCACCGTTCCGCAGCGCCCGCACCGCGAGGTGCAGCGCCACCAGTGCCGATGAGCATCCGGTGTCCAGGGTGACGGCGGGCCCTTCAAGGCCCAGCGTGTAGGAGATGCGGCCGGAGGCGATGCTGGTCACGGTGCCGGTGAGCAGATGGCCCTCGACGCCCTCGGGCAGCTTCCGCAGGCTGGTGCCGTAGCCGCCGTGCGCGGCGCCGACGAACACCCCGCAGTCGCCGCCGCGCAGTGTGTGCGGATCGATGCGGCCCTGCTCGATCGCCTCCCACGACGTCTCAAGGAGCAGTCGTTGCTGCGGATCCATGGCGAGTGCCTCGCGCGGTGAGATCCCGAAGAAGCCCGCGTCGAAGTGGCCGGCGCCGGTGAGGAAGCCACCGGTGCGGGCATAGGAGCGGCCCTCATCGTCCGGGTCGGGGCTGTACAACTGGTCGAGATCCCAGCCACGGTCGTCGGGGAGGTCGCCGATGGCCTCCTCGCCCGCCGACAGCAGCCGCCACAGCTCCGCGGGGTCGTCCACGCCACCGGGGAAGCGGCATCCCATGCCGACGATCGCGATCGGTTCGTCGTCGGCCGCCGCCCGGACGGTGGCGACGGGCGCGGCCGGGGCGGGCCGGCCGTCGCCGAAGAGGGTGGTGTCCAGGTGCCGGGCGAGCTTGACGACGGTCGGGTAGTCGAAGACGAGGGTGGTGGAGAGCTTGAGGCCGGTCGCGGTGTTGAGGGCGTTCCGCAGGGCGACGGCGAGCAGGGAGTCGAAGCCGAGGTCACGGAAGGGCCGCCCGTCCTCGATCCCGTCGGGGACCTCGTGGCCCAGGACGGCGGCGACGTGCAGACGGACCAGCTCGCGCAGGGCGAGGTCGCGGTCGGCCGCCGGGAGCGGGCGGAGTCGCTCGCTCAGCGCGCCGTCGACGGGCCCCGGACCGTGGCCGTCGACCGGTGCGTCGCGGTCGAGAATGGCCCGGATCTCGGGGATCTCACCGAGCAGAGGCCGCTGGCGCGCGGCCGTGAAGACCGGGACGAACCGCTCCCAGTCGACGTCCCCGACGGCGAGGAACGCGTCGTCGGCGTCGAGCGCCTGCCGCAGTCCGCCGATCGCGATCCCCGGGTCCATGAACGGAATGCCCCGCCACTTCAACTGGGTCGCGATGATGTCGTTGGCCATGCCACCGCCGTCGGCGGCCGACCAGATGCCCCACGCGATCGTGGTTCCGACGAGCCCACGGGCCCGCCGGCTCCGGGCGACCGCTTCGAGATAGGCGTTGCCGGACGAGTACGAGGCGTGGTCGCCCGCGCCCCACACGGCGGCCACCGACGAGTAGAGGACGAAGGCGTCGAGACCGGCGCGGTCGAAGATCCGGTCGAGGTTGGCCGTGCCGGCCAGCTTCACGTCCGCGCCTGCGGTGAATTCGTCCAGGTCCGTCGCGGCCAGCGGGGCGAGCAGGCCGATGCCCGCGCTGTGCACCACGGTTCTGATCGGCGGCCCGTCGGACTCCACATCGGCGACCAGGCGGGCGAGTGCGTCGTAGTCACTGACATCGCAGGCTGCGACGGTGACCCGGGGGCCCAACTCCGCCAGCTCGCGGGCAAGTTCGGCGGCGCCGGGGGCATCAGTACCGCGCCGGCCGATGAGTACGAGGTGTTCGGCGCCCGCGTCGGCCAGCCAGCGGGCGGTGTGCGCCCCGAGGCCGCCGGTGCCCCCGGTGATCAGGGCGGTGCCGCTGGTCCGCCAGGGCGGCACGGTGGCGGCCGGTGCCGGGGCCCGGCGGAGCCGCCGCAGCAGGGCCTGGCCGGCGCGGATCGCCGTCTGGTCCTCGGCGTCGGTGGGGGCGGTGGCCAGGACGGCGGCGAGCCGGGCCGCGTCGGGGGCTTCGACGGACTCCGGCAGATCGATGAGGCCGCCCCAGCGGTCGGGGTGCTCCAGACCGAAGACCAGCCCGAGGCCCCAGGAACCGCTCTGCACGGGGTGGCGCAGCGGGTCGCCGTCGCCCGTGGAGACGGCGTCCTGGGTGCAGAGCCAGATCGGGGTGGGGGTGTCCTGGTCGGTGAGTGCCTGGGTGAGAAGGAGGTTGAGGGCAAGACCGGTGGTGAGCACGGGGTGGGTGGGGCTGGGGGTCTCGTCCAGGGCCAGCAGGGAGACCACACCGGCCGCTCCGGGGTGGTCGGCGAGGAGCGAGCCGATACCGGCGCGATCGATACCGGCGTCGAGCACCACTTCGACCACATCGGCGCCGTATCCGCCGAGGCCGCTCCGCAGCAGCTCGACGGCGGGGGTACCGGACTCCCGTGCGGTGGTCACCAGCAGCCAACGGCCGCTCAGTGCCGCGGCACCGGGCGGCGCGGCCGGGGTCCACTCGACCCGGTAGCGCCACGATTCGAGCGTGGAGCGGTCCCGCTGCCGGGCCCGCCAGTCGTTGAGGGCGGGGAGTACGGCGCTGAGGGGCGCGTCCTCGGCGAGGCGCAGCGTATCGGCGAACGCCCGGGGATCGCCGCCAGCCGCCGTCCAGAACTCGGCGTCGATGGGATCGCGCTCGTGGGCGCTGTCGCCGCCCTGATCCTCCAGCCAGTAGCGCTGACGCTGGAAGGCGTACGTGGGGAGGTCGATGGTGCGTGCCGTCGTACCGGGGAAGGCGGCGGTCCAGTCGACGTCCACTCCCCTGACCCAGAGCTCGGCCGCATTCGCCAGGAAGCGGTCCAGTCCACCGTCGTCGCGGCGCAGCGAACCAGTCACCACACCGGGCTCACCATCGGCCTGTTCGAGGGTCTCTTCGACGGCGGAGGTCAGGACCGGGTGCGAGGAGGCTTCGACGAAGACTCCGTACCCGTCTCCTGCCAGCCGCGCCACCGCGTCGGCGAAACGGACCGGCTCCCGCAGATTCCGGAACCAGTACTCCGCGTCCATCGTCAACGGATCAATGAACTCGGCCGTGACCGTCGAGAACAAGGGGATGCGACCCGCCTGCGGAGTCACCCCCGCCAGCTCGGCGATCAACTCATCACGCAGGACATCCATCGCCGCCGAATGAGACGCATAGTCCACCGCGATCCTGCGCGCCCGAATCTCCAACCGCCCACACTCGGCGACCAGTTCATTGACCGCGGCCACCTCACCCGAGACCACCACCTGCGAGGGACCATTCACCGCCGCCACCGACACCCGACCCACGAACGGCTCCAACAATGCCTCGGCACGCTCCGCCGACACCCGCACCGACGCCATCGTCCCCACACCACTCGCCACCGCCGCAATCGCCGACGACCGAGCCACCACCACCCGCAACGCATCCTCCAACGAGAGGACACCCGCCACATAAGCCGCCGCGATCTCCCCCTGCGAATGACCCACCACCGCCGACGGCACCACCCCGTACGACTCCCACAACGCAGCCAACGACACCATCACCGCGAACGACGCCGGCTGCACCACATCCACCCGATCCAACGACGGCGCACCCCCAACACCCCGCAACACATCCATCACCGACCAATCAACCAACCCACCCAACACCCCCTCACACGCCGCGACCGACCGCGCGAACACCGGAGCCGTGTCCAACAACTCCGCACCCATCGCCACCCACTGCGCACCCTGACCCGGAAACACCAACACCGACCGACCCACCGCACCCGCCACACCCCGCACCACACCACCCACAGGCTCATCCGCCACCACAGCCCCAAGACCCACCCCATACGACCCCAACACCACCGCACGATGCTCAAACACCACACGCGACGACAACAACGACCAACCCACATCGACCGGAGCCCCATCCACCACGGAGCTCAACGCCGCCGCCTGACCCCTCAGACCCGCCGCACTACGACCCGACACCAACCACGGCACCACACCAACCGGGCTCTCCACATCCGGCACCTCGGGCTCCGCGCCCGCGGGGGCCTGCTCCAGAACCACGTGGGCGTTGGTCCCGCTGCCGCCGAACGACGAAACGCCCGCCCGGCGCGGCCGGTCGGCCGCCGGCCACTCCCGCGCCTCCGACAGCAACTCCACCGCACCCGCCGACCAGTCCACGTGCGACGACGGCGTCCCCACATGCAGCGACTTCGGCAGCACCCCGTGCTCCAGCGCGAGCACCATCTTGATGACGCCGGCGATCCCGGAGGCCGCCTGGGTGTGGCCGATGTTCGACTTGACGGAGCCCAGCCAGAGCGGCCGGTCCGGCTCGCGCCCCTGGCCGTAGGTGGCCAGCAGCGCCTGTGCCTCGATCGGATCGCCCAGCGCGGTGCCCGTGCCGTGCGCCTCCACCGCGTCCACGTCCGATGTGCCCAGGCCCGCGTTGGCCAGCGCCTGCCGGATGACCCGCTGCTGGGAAGGGCCGTTGGGGGCGGTCAGACCGTTCGACGCGCCGTCCTGGTTCACCGCGGAGCCCCGTACCACCGCCAGCACCCGGTGACCGTTCCGCCGCGCGTCCGACAGCCGCTCCAGGAGCAGGACGCCGATGCCCTCGCCCCAGCCGGTGCCGTCCGCGTCCTCCGAGAACGCCTTGCAGCGGCCGTCCACCGCGAGCCCGGACTGCCGGCTGAACTCGGTGAAGTTCCGGGTCGAGCCCATCACGGTGGCGCCCGCCGCGAGCGCGAGCGAGCATTCGTCGGCCCGGAGCGCCTGGACGGCGAGGTGCAGTGCGACCAGGGACGACGAGCACATGGTGTCAACGGTGACGGCGGGGCCCTCCAGGCCCAGGGTGTAGGCGATCCGGCCGGAGAGCACGGCGCCCGAGTCGCCAGTCAGCAGATGGCCCTCGACCCCCTCCGGCGCGGTCCGCACCTGGGCCCCGTACCCCTGATTGCTCGCGCCGACGAACACGCCGGCGCGTTCGCCGCGCAGGGTCTCCACATCGATGCCGGCACGCTCGAAGACCTCCCACGAGGTCTCCAGCAGCAGCCGCTGCTGGGGGTCCATCGCCACGGCCTCGCGCGGTGAGATACCGAAGAAGCCGGGGTCGAACTCGGCGGCGTTCCGCAGGAACGCGCCGCTGCGGGTGTAGCTGGTGCCCGGGTGGTCGGGGTCCGGGTGGTAGAGCCGCTCCACGTCCCAGCCGCGGTCGTCGGGGAAGTCCCCGACGAGGTCGGTGCCGTTCGCGACCAGCTCCCAGTACGCCTCGGGTGTCTGCGCGCCCCCCGGGTAGCGGCAGCTCATCGCGACGATGGCGATGGGCTCGTACCGCTTCTCCTCCAGATCGCGCAGCCGCTTGCGGGTCACCCGCAGGTCCGCCGTGACCCGGTTCAGATAGTCGCGAAGCCGCTCTTCGTTCGCGCCGACGCTCATCAGATGCCCAACTCCCGGTCGATCAGATCGAAGATCTCGTCATTGCTCGCTTCCGCGAGGTCACCGTTCACCGCCGCGAGCACGTCGCCCGGTTCGTCGGTGGTGGTGCTCGCCCCGGCCGGTTCCACCCGGCGCAGCAGGGCGCGCAGGCGGTCGGCGATATCGAGGCGGGTGCGGTCGTCCGTGGTGAGGGCCGCGAAGCCGGCTTCCAGCCGGGTGAGTTCGTCCAGTGCGTCGCCGGGGCCGCCGCCGATCTCGCCCCGTAGGTGCTGGGCGAGTGCCGCCGGGTTGGGGTGGTCGAAGACGGTGGTGGGCGGCAGTCGTAGTCCGGTGGCGGCGTTCAGCCGGTTACGGAATTCAAGCGCCGTCAGAGAGTCGAAGCCGATCTCCTTGAACGCCCGGCGGGGCTGGATCTCCTCGGCCCGGCCGGTCTTGAGCACGGCGGCGGCCTCGCGGCGGATGACGTCGATGAGCATGGTCTCCTGTTCGTCGCCGGGGAGTCCGGCGAGCCGTTCGGCGAGGGCCGTGCCGCGCGTCGGTTCGCCCGGCTCGGGCGGTGCGCCGCCGTCACCCGGGGCCCGGTCCTGGGCGGCGGTGAGTTCGGCGACCAGCCTGCGGGGGCGGTTCATGGTGTAGAGGGGCAGGAAGCGGGCCAGGTCGAAGGAGGCGATGGCGATGGTGGTGTCTCCGGCGCCGACCGCGACCGCGAGGGCCTCAACGGCGAGTTCGGGCCGCATCAGGCGGACTCCGCGCCGGTTGAGCAGTTCGGCGATCTCGCCCTCGACCATGCCGCCGCCGTCCCAGGCGCCCCAGGCGACGGCGGTGGCCACCGCGCCCCGGGCCCGGCGTTCCTGGGCGAGCGCGTCCAGGTGGGCGTTGGCGGCGGCGTAGCCGCCCTTGCCGCTGTCGCCCCAGGTACCGGCGCCGGAGGAGAAGAGGACGAAGGCGTCCAGTTCCAGGCCGGCGGTGAGGGTGTCGAGATGGCGGGCGCCGTCGACCTTGGCCCGGATGACCCGGGCGAGTTCGTCGGTGGTCAGTTCGGCGACGGGGATCTCCGCCTGGGTGAGTCCGGCCGCGTGGACGACGGCGGTCAGCGGTTCGGTGGCGGGGATCGCGGCGATGACGGCGGCGAGTGCGTCGGCGTCGGCGACGTCGCAGGCCGCGAGGGTCACCGTGGCGCCGAGTTCGGTGAGTTCGTCGTACAGCTCCTTGGCGCCGGGTGCCTCCGCGCCGCGCCGGCTGGTCAGCACCAGCCGTTCGGCGCCGGACCGGGCGGCCCAGCGGGCGAGGTGCGCGCCGAGGGCGCCGGTGCCTCCGGTGATGAGGACGGTGCCGCGCGGTCGCCAGGGGTCGGCTGCCCCCGCGGGCGCGGGGACGAGTCGGCGGCCGAGTGCCGCGCCGTCGCGCAGGGCGATCTCGTTCTCGCCGCTGGTGCCGGTGATGACTTCGGCGAGCCGGGCGATCGTACGGTCGTCCGGTTCGGCCGGGAGGTCGATCTGTCCGCACGCGCGGTGGGGTTCGTCCAGGCCGAGTACGACGCCGAGCCCCCAGATCTGTGCCTGGGCCGGATCGCCCACGGGGTCGGTACCGGCGGTGCCGACGGCGGTCCGGGTGGCCAGCCACAGAGGTGCGTCGGGGGCGATGTCGGCGAGGGCTCGTACGATCGCGACGGTGTCGGCGAGGCCGGTGGTGAGCGAGGATTCACCGGCTTCGGTGGCGGGGCGGGTGTCGAGGGCGGCCAGCGACAGCACTCCGGCGATGTCCCGGGGCAGCCGGGCGCGGCCGGTGGTCAGTTCCCGGGTGGTGACGGGGTGGACGGTGACACCGTGCCGGGCGAGTCCGTCGAGGACGGTGCGCACCAGGCCGGGGTGGACGTCGGCGGCGGGGGTGACCACGATCCAGTCGCCGGACCCGGGCCCCGGAGTGCCGGTCGTCGGTACAGGGGTGCCTGCCGTCGGTACGGAGGTGCCTGCCGTCGGTACAGGGGTGCCTGCCGTCGGTACAGGGGTCCACGCCACCCGGTACCGCCAGCCGTCGATCACGGCCGATCTGCGGCGGGCGGCCGTCTCGGCGGGGGCCTCGATCCAGTGGCGGGTGCGGCGGAAGGGGTAGGTCGGCAGTTCGACGCGGCCGGCCACCAACGCCCCCGTACCGCCGGTGCCCGTACCCGTACCCGTACCACTGCCGGTGAAGAACCGGTTCCAGTCGACCGGCGCGCCATGGGTCCACGCCTCGCCCAGGCTGAGCAAGAACCGCTCCGCGCCGCCGTCGTCGCGGCGCAGTGAACCCACCGCACGCACCGACTCCAGGTGACCGGTGGTCTCCTCGACCGCCGCCAGCAGGACGGGGTGCGGGCTGCACTCCACGAAGAGTCCGTATCCCCGCTCGCCCAGTTCCCCGACCGCCTCGGCGAAACGCACCGGCTGCCGGAGGTTGACGCACCAGTAGGCGGCGTCCAGTGCCGCGGTGTCGATCCAGTCGCCGGCGACGGTGGAGTACATCGGCACTTCCGGACGGCGCGGTGTGATCGGCGCGAGGAGTTCGGCGAGTTCGCCGAGGATCGGCTCGACGTGTCCGGAGTGCGAGGCGTAGTCGACGGGGATCATCCGGGCCCGGACGCGCTGCTCCCGCTGGCAGGTGTGGACCAGTTCCTCCAGCGCGGCGCGGTCTCCCGAGAGGACGACCGAGCGGGGGCTGTTGACGGCGGCGACGGACAGGACGCCGTCGTACGGGCTGAGCAGTTCGGCGATATCGGCCACCGGTAGCGCGATCATCGCCATCGCGCCCTGTCCCGCGACCGCGGTGATGGCCCGGCTGCGCAGGCAGACCACCCGGGCCGCGTCCCGCAGGCTCAGCGCCCCGGCGACACAGGCCGCGGCGATCTCCCCCTGCGAATGACCGACGACGGCGGCGGGCTCGACACCGTACGACCGCCAGAGCGCGGCCAACGACACCATCACGGCGAAGGACGCGGGCTGGACGACATCGACCCGCTCCAGGGTGGGCGCGCCTTCCGCGCCCCGCAGTACGTCAGCCAGCGACCAGTCGACGAACTCGGCGAGCGCCGTCTCGCACTCGGCGAGCCTGGCCGCGAACACGGGCGACTCCGCGGCGAGCCGGACCGCCATCCCGTCCCACTGGGATCCCTGTCCCGGGAAGACGAACACGGTCCGGCCGAGCGGTCCCACGACGCCCGTGACGGTGTTCGCCTCGGGTGCCCCGGCGGCGAGGGCGGTAAGGGCAGCGGGCCCGGAGGTCCCTGAGGCGTCGGAGCTGGGTGCGCCGACGATGACAGCGCGATGGTCGAACCGGGCGCGGGTGGTGGCGAGGGCGCGGCCGACCTCGTACGGATCGGCCGCCCGGTCGGTGGGTTCCGCGAGCGCGACCAGCGAGGTCGCCTGGTCGCGCAGCGCCTCGGGGGTACGGGCGGTGAGCAGCCAGGGCACGGCCCCCGGGACGGCGGGTCCGGCGGCCGGGGTCGGGGGCTCGTCGGGGGCCTGTTCCAGGATGGGGGACTGTTCGAAGATGGGGGCCTGTTCGAGGATGACGTGGGCGTTGGTGCCGCTGATACCGAAGGCGGAGACCCCGGCGCGGTGGGGCCGCCCGGTCTCGGGCCACGGTCGGGCCTCGGTGAGCAGTCGGATCCCGCCGGACTCCCAGTCAACGCGTGAGGTGGGCTCGTCGGCGTGCAGGGTGCTCGGGAGGGTCCCGTACCGCATCGACTGCACCATTTTGATCACCCCGACGACACCGGCGGCGGCCTGGGTGTGACCGAGGTTGGACTTGGCGGAGCCCAGCCAGAGGGGGCGGTCGGCGGGCCGGTCGGCGCCGTAGGTCGCCAGCAGGGCCTGGGCCTCGATGGGGTCGCCGAGCCGAGTGCCGGTGCCGTGCGCCTCGACGGCGTCGATGTCGGTGGCGGCGAGTCCGGCGTTGGCGAGCGCCTTGCGGATCACGCGCTGCTGGGACGGTCCGTTGGGGGCGGTCAGGCCGTTGGACGCGCCGTCGGAGTTGACGGCCGAGCCGCGGACGACGGCCAGTACCCGGTGACCGTCGCGGCGGGCCGTCGAGAGCCGTTCCACCAACAGCACGCCCACGCCCTCGGCCATGCCGAAGCCGTCCGCGTCCTCGGCGAACGACCGGCACCTGCCGTCCGTGGACAGGGCCCGCTGTCGGCTGAAGCTGATCATCGGGGTGGGGGTGGACATCACGGACGCGCCGGCGACCAGGGCGCGTTCGCATTCGCCGGAGCGCAGTGCCTGGGCGGCGAGGTGGAGGGCGACCAGCGACGAGGAGCAGGCCGTGTCGACGGTGACGGCGGGACCGACGAGGCCGAAGGTGTACGCGAGCCGGCCGGAGGCCACGCTCGGGGCGCCGCCGGTGACGTGGTAACCCTCCAGTTCACCGGGCATCCCGTGCGGCTGGCCGTAGTCCGGGGCGAGGACCCCGGCGAAGACCCCGGTGTCGCTGCCCTTCAGCTCGGCGGGTACGAGTCCCGCGCTCTCGAACGCCTCCCATGTCGTCTCCAGGAGGAGCCGCTGCTGCGGGTCCATCGCCAGTGCCTCGCGCGCCGAGATCCCGAAGAAGTCGTGGTCGAACTCGGCGGCCCGGTGCAGGAATCCGCCCGCGCGGGTGTAGCTGGTGCCGTGTCGGTCCGGGTCCGGGTCGTAGAGGGCGTCGATGTCCCAGCCGCGGTCGGTGGGCAGGCCGCCGATGGCGTCGCCGGCGGCGGCGAGGAGGCGCCAGAGCTGTTCGGGTCCGCCGATGTCGCCGGGGAGCCGGCAGGCCATGCCGACGATCGCGAGCGGTTCGTCGGTGGCGGTGGCCGTGCCCGCCGTCACCGTCTCCGGGGCGTCGCCGACGGCCTCGCGCCAGAGGTGTTCGGCGAGGGCGGCGGGGCTGGGATGGTCGAAGATCAGGGTGGTGGGCAGCCGGCTCCCGGTGGCCGCCGCGAGGCGGTCGCGGAGTCCGACCGCGGTGAGGGAGTCGAAGCCGATCTCCTTGAAGGCGCGGTCGCCCGCGATGGTCTCGGGCCTGGTGTGGCCGAGGACCTTCGCCGTGTGCTCCCGGACCAGACCGAGCACCAACTCCCGCTGTTCGTCCTGCTGGAGCCCCTCCAGGAGGGTGTGCAGGGCGCCGACCGGCTGGGGGCCCGTGGTGGACGCGGGGGTGTCAGTGGGGGTGTCGACCAGCTCGCGGAGGAGAGGGCTCGGGCGTGCCGTGGTGAAGACCGGGACGAACCGGTCCCAGTCGACATCGGCGACGGCGACGGTGGTCTCGTCGTGGTCGAGGACGGTGCGCAGCGCGTCGAGCGCCGGCTCGGGGTCCAGTACGGGGACGCCGGACGCGGCCAGGGTGTCCCAGAGGCCAGGGTCGATCATGCCGCCGCCGCCCCAGGGGCCCCAGGCGATCGAGGTGGCCCGCGCTCCCCGGGCGCGGCGGCGGGCGGCCAGCGCGTCCAGGCAGGCGTTGGCGGCCCCGTAGACACCGTGGTCGGTCACTCCCCAGGTGCCGGAGATCGAGGAGAAGACGACGAAGGCGTCCAGTTCGAGGTCGGCGGTGAGGGCGTCCAACTGGACCGCGCCCAGGACCTTGGCGTCCAGGACGGCCGAGAGTCGTTCGGGGGTGGTCTCGGTCAGCGGGCCGAGTTCGCAGACACCGGCCGCGTGGTGGACGGCGGTCAGCGGGCGGTCGGGGCCGATGCCGGCGAGGAGACTCTCCAGCGCGGCCCGGTCGGTGACATCGCAGGCCACGGCGGTGAGTTCGAATGCGGTTCCGCGCTCCGCCGCCCGCTCCAGGACCTCGGCCGACTCGCGCAGTTCGGTGGCGAGTGCCTCGACCGCGGCGGGGTCGCCGCCGCTCCGGCTGACCAGCAGAACGCGTTCCGCGCCGCCCTCGGCGAGTCGGCGGGCGAGCCGGATGCCGAGCGAGCCGGTGCCGCCGGTGATGAGCACGGTGCCGCGCGGCGGCCGGGCGGGTGCGGGGGATGCGGTACGGGCGGCGCGTACGAGCCGTCGGGCGAGTAGACCGGCCGGCCGGATCGCGATCTGGTCCTCGCCCCCGTGCTGTACGGCTCCGGCGAGTACGGCGGCCAGCCGTTCCCGGGCGCGGCCGTCCCAGCGTGCGGGCAGATCGACCAGCCCGCCCCACTCGCGGGGGTGTTCGAGCGCCGCGGCGCGGCCGGCGGCCCAGAGGGCGGCTCCGGCCAGACCGGGCGGCGGGTCGGACGGTCCGGTGACGACCGCGCCACGGGTGGCGCACCAGATCGGCGCGGTGGCGCCGGCGGCACCGGACGCCCGCAGCAGGGCGACGAGACCGGCCACCCCGGCGGCGGGCCCGGCGCCCTCGTCAAGGGCGAGCAGCGACAGGACGCCACCGATCGCGTCCCCCGTGGTGAGGGCGGTGACGAGGGTGTCGTGGTCCGGTGTTCCGGCGGGGGCGGGGATCGCCACGGGGTCCGCTCCGGCGGCTCGGAGCGCGGCGGCGACCTCCGCGTACGTCTCGTCGTCGGCGGTGGGTGTCACGACCAGCCAGCGGCCGGCGAGCGTACCGGCCGCGGTGTCCCGGACCGGCCGCCAGGCGATGTCGTAACGCCACCGCTCGGCGGGCCCGTGCGCCGCTTCCGCGCGGCCGGGTGCCTCCGCCCCGGGGGGCGGTGTCCACCAGTAGCGCTCACGGGCGAAGGGGTAGGTCGGCAGATCGACCGTACGGGGGTCGAGTCCGGCGAAGACCGTCGCCCACTCCGGCTCCACGCCGTGGGTGTGCGCCTCGGCGAGCGAGGCGAGGAAGCGGTCGACGCCGCCGTCGTCGCGCCGCAGGGAGCCGATGGCGACACCGTCGGTGGCGCCCGTGCTCTCCACCGTCTCCCGTACCGCCATGGTCAGGGTCGGATGCGGGCTGGCCTCCACGAAGACGCGGTGGCCGGACTCCGCGAGCTGGCGGGCGACCTCGTCGAACCGTACGGTGCTCCGCAGATTGCGGTACCAGTAGTCGGCGGTCAGTTCGGTGCCGTCGAGCACGGTCGCGGTGACCGTCGAGTGGAACGGCACCTCGGACGGCCGGGGTCGGATCGGGGCGAGCAGGGTGGCGAGTTCGTCCTGGAGGAACTCGACCTGCGCCGAGTGCGAGGCGTAGTCGACCGGGATGTTCCTGGCGTGGATGTCCGAATCGGCACACTTGGCGAGTAGTTCGGCGACGGCGGCGCGCTCGCCGGAGACGACCACGGCACGCGGCCCGTTGGTCGCGGCGATCGAGATCCGGCTCCCCCAGGGCCGCAGCAGTTCGGTGACCCGGTCGACGGGCTGGAAGACGGAGGCCATCGCGCCGTGTCCGGCGAGCGTGGTCGACAGCGCCCGGCTGCGCAGGCTGACCACCCGGGCCGCGTCCGGCAGGCTCAGCGCCCCGGCGACACAGGCCGCGGCGATCTCCCCCTGCGAATGACCGACGACGGCGGCGGGCTCGACACCGTACGACCGCCAGAGCGCGGCCAACGACACCATCGTGGCGAAGAGGGCGGGCTGGACGACATCGACCCGGTCGAGCGAGGGGGCGCCGGGCGCGTCCCGGAGGACATCGGTGAGCGACCAGTCGACGAATTCGGCGAGCGCCGCGTCGCACTCGGCGATCCGGGCGGCGAAGACGGGCGAGGCATCGAGCAGGCCGGTCGCCATGCCGCGCCACTGGCCGCCCTGGCCGGGGAAGACGAAGACGATCCGGCCGTCGCCGACGGGGACGCCACGCACCACGTCGGCGGCCTCGCCGTCCTCGGCCAGCGCCGTCAGTGCCCGGTCCAGCTCGGCGTGTCCGGGCGCGAGGACCACGGCCCGCTCCGCGAACCGTGCCCGGCCGGTGGCCAGGGTGTGGGCGAGGTCGGCGGGCCGCCAGGTGTTCTGGGCGCGCAGTGCGCCGCGCAGCCGGATGGCCTGTTCGCGCAGGGCCTCGGGGGTACGGGCGGAGAGCACGTAGGGGAGCACCCGAGGTGATTCCGTGGCCGGGTGTGGGGGGTGGACCGGGCCGATGGCCCCGATCGGCCCGGCCACGGTGGTCTGTTCGGCGATGATCACATGGGCATTGGTGCCGCTCACACCGAACGCGGAGACCCCGGCCCGGCGCGGGCCGCCCGTCTCCGGCCAGGGCACCGGTTCGGTCAGCAGCCGGACCGTCCCCGCCGACCAGTCCACATGGGACGACGGCGGGTCCGCGTGGAGCGTCCGGGGCAGCAGCCCGTACCGGATCGACTGCACGGTCTTGATGACGCCGGCCAGCCCGGCCGCCGCCTGCGTGTGGCCGATGTTGGTCTTCGCCGACCCCAGCCAGAGCGGCCGGTCGGGCGCCCGGTCCCGGCCGTAGACATCGATGATCGCGGCGGCCTCGATCGGATCGCCGAGCACGGTTCCGGTGCCGTGTGCCTCGACGGCGTCCACATCGGACGGCTGGAGCCCGGCGTTCGCCAGGGCCTGCCGGATCACCCGCTGCTGGGACGGTCCGTTGGGGGCGGTCAGACCGTTCGACGCGCCATCGGAGTTGACCGCCGTACCCGCCAGGACCGCGAGCACCCGGTGCCCGTTGCGGCGCGCGTCGGAGAGACGTTCCAGCACGATGGTGCCGACGCCCTCGCCCCATCCGGTGCCGTCGGCGCGGTCCGAGAACGCCTTGACCCGGCCGTCCGGGGAGAGCCCGCGCTGTCTGCTGAACTCCACGAAGATCCCGGGCCGTGCCATCACGGTCGCCGCGCCGGCCAGCGCGAGCGAGCACTCGCCCGCCCGCAGGGACTGCGCGGCGAGGTGGATCGCGACCAGGGACGCCGAGCACGCCGTGTCCACGGTCAGCGCTGGCCCCTCCAGGCCCAGCACATAGGCGATCCGCCCGGACATCGTGCTGGTGGTGGTGCCGGTCAGGGCGTAGCCCTCGACACCGCCGGCGGCCTCGTGCAGCCGTGGCCCGTACTCCTGCGCCATCGCGCCGACGAAGACACCGGTCTCGGTGCCGCCGAGCCGCGACGGGTCGATCCCGGCGCGCTCCAGCGCCTCCCACGACGTCTCCAGGAGCAGCCGTTGTTGCGGGTCCATGGCGAGCGCCTCGCGCGGGCTGATGCCGAAGAACTCGGGGTCGAAGTCGCCCGCGTCGTAGAGGAATCCGCCCTGCCGCACCAGGGAGCCGCCGGGCTCACCGGGGTCGGTCAGCAGCCGTTCGAGGTCCCAGCCCCGGTCGGCGGGGAAATCCGAGATCGCGTCGGTCTCCGAACGCAGCAGTTCCCAGAGGTCTTCGGGCGAGCGGACCCCACCGGGGAAGCGGCAGCCCATGCCGACGATCGCGATGGGATCGCCGGACGGGGCCCGGTTCGCGACCACCGGCGTCGCCGGGCCGTCGGCTCCGGCCACGTCCTGGAGGTGCTCGGCCAGCCGGGCCGCTGTCGGGTGGTCGAAGAGCACGGTGGTGGGCAGTCTGAGGCTCAGCGCCTCACAGATCCGGTTGCGCAGGCGTACGGAGGACTGTGAGTCGAACCCGAGGTCCCGGAACGACGTCCGGGGCGGAACCGAAGCGGCGTCGCTGTGCCCGAGCACCACGGCCGCATGGGTCCGCACCAGCTCCAGCAGAATCCGCCGCCGCTCCGCACCGTCCGCACGGGCGAGCCGTGCCGTGGCACTGCCGATGGCCGCTTCGTGCTCGTCGCCCTCCGGGGCCACGGTGTCGAACCAGTGGCGCCGGCGTTGGAAGGCGTACGTGGGGAGGTCGATGGTCCGTGCCGTCGTACCGGGGAAGGCGGCGGTCCAGTCGACGTCCACTCCCCTGACCCAGAGCTCGGCCGCATTCGCGAGGAAACGGTCCAGACCACCGTCGTCGCGGCGCAGCGAACCCGTCACCACACCCGGGGCGTCGTCGCCGAAGCTTTCGAGGGTCTCCTCGACGGCAGCCGTCAACACCGGGTGCGAGGAGGCTTCGACGAAGACCCCGTACCCGTCCCGCGCCAGCCGCGCCACCGCGTCGGCGAAACGGACCGGCTCCCGCAGATTCCGGAACCAGTACTCCGCATCCATCGTCAACGGATCAATGAACTCGGCCGTGACCGTCGACATCAGCGGGATACGACCCACCCGCGGAGTCACCCCCGCCAGCTCCGCCACCAACTCATCGCGCAGGACATCCATCGCCGCCGAATGAGAGGCGTAATCCACCGCGATCCTGCGCGCCCGAATCTCCAACCGCCCGCACTCGGCGACCAGTTCATCGACCGCGGCCACCTCACCCGAGACCACCACCTGCGACGGGCCATTGACCACGGCGACCGACACCCGACCCGCGAAGGGCGCGAGCAGGTCACCGATCTCAGCGGCCGAGAGCCCGATGGAGGCCATGGTGCCCCGGCCTGCCACGGCGGCGATGGCGCGGCTGCGCAGGCATACGATCCGTGCCGCGTCCTCCAACGAGAGGACCCCCGCCACACACGCCGCCGCAATCTCCCCCTGCGAATGACCCACCACCGCCGACGGCACCACCCCATACGACTCCCACAACGCCGCCAACGACACCATCACCGCGAACGAAACCGGCTGCACCACATCCACCCGATCCAACGACGGCGCACCCTCAACACCCCGCAACACATCCATCAACGACCACCCCACCCACCCCGACAACGCCACCCCACACTCAGCCAAACGCCCCGCAAACACCGACGACACCGCCGCCAACTCCACCGCCATCCCCGCCCACTGCGCACCCTGACCCGGAAACACCAACACCGACCGACCCACCACACCCACCACACCCCGCACCACACCACCCACAGGCTCATCCGCCACCACAGCCCCAAGACCCACCCCATACGACCCCAACACCACCGCACGATGCTCAAACA
This sequence comes from Streptomyces sp. NPDC020965, assembly GCF_044333555.1. Taxonomy (NCBI): domain Bacteria; kingdom Bacillati; phylum Actinomycetota; class Actinomycetes; order Kitasatosporales; family Streptomycetaceae; genus Streptomyces; species Streptomyces sp. NPDC020965. Next base: position 249,549 of record NZ_JBIRRE010000011.1, on the reverse strand, counting down.
CCACACGGGAGGAGAGCAACGACCAACCCACATCCACAGCGGACGCCTCGGTCAGCGAACCCAACGCCGCCGCCTGACCCCTCAGACCCGCCGCACTACGACCCGACACCAACCACGGCACCACACCAACCGGATCCACCACATCCCGCGCCTCGGACTCAGCGGGCGGCGCGTCGGAGAGCACCAGATGGCAGTTGGTGCCGCCCATCCCGAAGGCGCTGACGCCCGCGACCCGTGTCCCGTCCGTCCCGGGCCATTCGGTCAGTTCCCGCGCCACCCTCAGATTCAGCTCGGACAGCGGCAGCCGTTCGCCACTCTCCTCGAAGTTCAGACTCGCCGGGATGCGTCCGTGGGCCATCGCCAGCACCACTTTGAGCAGACCGGCGATCCCGGCCGCGCTCTCCAGGTGGCCGATGTTCGTCTTCGCCGAGCCGACCAGCAGGGGCCGGCCGCTGTCCCGCGCGCCGCCGAGCACATCGCCCAGGGCGCCGGCCTCGACCGGGTCGCCCACCGGCGTACCGGTGCCGTGGAGTTCGACGTACTGGGGGGCCGCGGGCGACAGCCCGGCGGACTCGTACGCACGCCGGAGCACCTCGGCCTGTGCCTGACGGCTCGGGACGGTGAGCCCGTCCGTGGCACCGTCGTTGTTGACCGCGCCGCCGCGGACGACTCCGTACACCCGGTCACCGGAGGCGACGGCGTCCGACAGCGTCTTCAGCACGACGGCGCCGCCGCCCTCGCCCCGGACGAACCCGTTCGCACGCGAGTCGAAGGTGTAGCAGCGGCCGTCCGGGGAGAGGCCGCCGAACTCCTCCGCGATGACCCCGGTCTCGGCGGCGAGGTTGAGGTTCACCGCGCCGGCGATGGCGAGCGTCGTCTCCCCGCGCCGCAGGCTCTGCACCGCCGTGTGGACGGCGACCAGCGCGGACGCCTGACCGGAGTCGATCACCAGGCTCGGCCCGCGCAGGCCGAGGAAGTGGGAGATCCGGTTGGCTATGACACCACGGCTGACACCGGTCATCGTGTGGTGGTTGGCCACGGCGTTACCGGCGCGGTTGAGCAGCAGGGCGTAGTCGTCGCGCATGGCGCCGACGAAGACCCCGGTGGCCGTCTCGCGCAACTCGCCGGGGACGATGCGGGCGTTCTCCAGGGCCTCCCAGGCGAGTTCGAGCATCAGCCGCTGCTGGGGGTCGAGCAGGGCGGCTTCGCGGGGGCTGATCCCGAAGAAGGCGGTGTCGAAGCGGTCGACTCCGTCGATGAACCCGCCCCAGCCGCCGCCGACCGGTTCACGGCCGTCGGGCACCTCCGTGACGGCGCTCCGCCCGTCGCACAGCAGTCGCCAGTACGCGTCGGGGTCGGGGGCGCCGGGGAGCCGGCAGGAGAGGCCGACGATCGCTATCGGCTCGTCCCGGCCGCCGTACCCGTCCACCCCACCACGGGCATCGGCATCGGGCCGGGCGTCCGGCTCGTCATGTGCACCGGTTTCGACGTCACCGTCTGGAGAAGTCCCCATGGGCCCTACCACTCCCGCTTACTCCCTCACTCGTGCCGTCTCCCGGCACCGCGTAGCGGCACCGCGTACCGATGCCGAGAGTCGACGCAGGCCGCCGATGCCGTCCGTGTACCGATGCCGCTCAGCGGCCGGTCCGGCCGGCCGCGCGATACCGATGCCGCTCGCTGATCGCTGGTCGATCCGGCCGGCCGGCCCGCGCGATCCGGCGCCCGTCGGCCCGCCCCCGGACCAGCCGTCGTCCAGCCGTCCAGCCGGACCGGCCACAAGCCCGAATCGGCTCACCGGGCCCGACCGACTCGATTCACCCGATTCACCCGATCAACCCGGGCCCGATCGACCCGCCCGAATCAACCGACCCGATCGGCTCGCCCGCATCAGCTCGCGCAAGTCCGCAGACAGGCGATCAGGCTGCGGGCCTGCACATTCAGGTAGTGCCGGTGCTGCAACAACCAGGTGATCTGCGGCATGGTCATCCAGCGGAACCCCTGCGGCTCCTGGTCCGGATAGTCATCGCCGACCTCGACGATCACGTAGCGGCTGCGGGAGTGGTAGAAACGGCCGCCCTCCTCCGACATCTCCGCGTCGAAGAGCACCCGCCCCTCCTGGCGCCGAACCGCGAAGTCCACCAACTGCTCATGGACCGACCCGCGTAGATACTCGTGGTTCTCCGGCGTGCCCTGCACGGTCGGCGCCAGCTCCACGGTGTCGATGTAGCCGGGTTCGACACGGGCGTGGAGCAATGCGTGCAGCACCCCGTCGATCCGCTTGACCAGCAGCGCGGCCATGCCGATGCCATGGGGCTCGATCAGGGGCTGGGTCCAGCCGGCGACCTCACGGCTGTTGGCGACGACCTCCACGGCCTTGACGCTGAAGAAGAGTCCCCGGTCGTGGGAGATGTCCCAGTCCGACCGCTGCCAGCCGGGCAGCCCGGTCAGCCCGACGACGGTGGTACCGAGGTCGTAGGTGGCCTGACTGTTGGTGATCCAGTTGAGGATTTCAGCGCCGGTGTGCAGACCGCTGCCCCGGTCGGTGGCGGTCCCGGTGCCGATGCCCGGCAGGCAGGAGAGCACCGTCCGGGCGTCCATGTTCACCCGGTGGTCGATGCGCAACTGTTCCTGCACCTGTCCGAGCGTCAGCCAGCAGAAGTCGTCACCCGCCTCGACGTCGGGCCCCACCTCGACCAGCATGTTCCGGTTGCGCTTGCGGTAGAACCAGGAGCCGTGCTCGGACTGGAGGACGTCGGCGATCACCCGGTGCGGTTCGACGTCCACGAAGTGTTCGAGGTAGACGACCTTCCGGCCCCGGTGCACACCGGTGTAATTGCTCTTGGTGGCCTGCACGGTGGGCGAAAGCTGCACCCCATTGGGATTTCCGGGTTCGGCCTTCGCCTGCATCAGGAAGTGGAGTACGCCGTTGATCTCGCGCACCGCGATGCCGAGTACGCCTATCTCCCGCTGGAGGATGATCGGCTGCGACCAATTCCGTACCGGCCCGTCGCCGACCTCGACATCCAGACCCGCTACCGAGAAGAAGTGGCCACTGTCGTGCACCAGATTTCCGCTGCCCTCGGCGAAGGACCAGTTGCGCATCGAAGCGAACGGAATGGGGGTGACGTCATGGACCTGCGTCGCGCAGCGCTCCGAGAACCATTTCTCGAACCGCTCCGGGCTGGTGACGGCACCATCGATGACACTCGCGGACTCCCGCAGTCGCTCCAGTAGTCGGGGGTCTTCATGACGGAGAACGCCGAGTCCGGTGGTTGGAGGCATGGGGTCTCTCTCCGGTTGGTGAGTGAGTCGGCGGATCGCTCCGCTTCCGGTCGGGAGTGACCGGATTTCAGCCTGTGAGCCCGTGGCCCGCATTCCAGGTGAACACGGTCCTCGGGACCACACCTAGGGGAGGCAGCGGCACACTAGGGGTTCACTCAGTCCCACCGGCCCGGGACACCGGCGAGGGATAGTCGGCGACTTTCCCTAGATTCCCTACGGGGGCCACACCGCCCGGTCGACCCCGCCGACATGCTGGCGGTGCTCGCGATCTGACGTACTCGCGAGAAGAGAGGGCAGCATGACCGACACCGAAACCTGGATCCGGCGGTTCTTTCCGAGTCCGGACGCCGCCGTCCAATTGATCTGTCTTCCGCACGCGGGTGGTTCGGCACCCTTCTACCGCCCGGTCGCCCAGGCGCTGAGTCCTCGAATAGAGGTGCTCGCGGTGCAGTATCCGGGGCGGCAGGACCGCCGTCACGAGCCGATGGTCGACAACCTCGGTGAGCTGGCGGACCAGGTGAGCGCGGCGGTCCTGGACAGCGTCGATCGGCCGTACGCCCTGTTCGGGCACAGCATGGGCGCGACGCTGGCGTTCGAGACCGCCGTCCGGCTGGAGCGGGCCGGGCGCGGCCCGCAGCGGGTCTTCGCCTCCGGCCGGCGAGCACCGTCCCGACACCGGGACGAGCGGGTGCACACCCTGGACGACGACGGCGTGGTGGCCGAGCTGCGCGGCCTCAGCGGTACGGACCAGCGCATCTTCGGGGACGAGGAGTTGTTGCGCATGGTGCTGCCGGCCATCCGCAACGACTACTACGCGGCCGAGACCTATGTGTATGCGCCGGGGCCGCGGCTGCGCAGCCCGATAACGGCACTGGCCGGCGACAGCGATCCCAAGGCGAGCCACGACGAGGTGCGGGCCTGGAGCGCGCACACCGACGGCGATTTCGACCTTCAGATGTACTCCGGTGGCCATTTCTATCTGCTCGACCACTCGGCCGCCGTACTGCGGATCATCAACGAGCGATTGAGCGAGCCCGCCTCCGCACTGCGGTGAACGGCCGGCCGGACGGCCACTCACCGAAATCTCTGTCTCGCGGGGCTGATTCGCTCACCCTGCCGTGGATGTAGGAGTGATGACGTTGAAGCACATCGCGATCTTTCTCTTTCCGGGATACGGGCATGTGAATCCGACGCTGGAAATGACCCGCTGCCTCATAGCGGCGGGACATCGGGTCACCTATGTCGTGGACGAGCGATTCGCGGACCGTACCGGAGCCGTGGGTGCCGAGGTGGTCACCTATGTCTCGCAGCGCAATCGATTTCCGCGCGGAAATGTGTCCGGTGACGAGATACAGGCGCTCGGCCTCGATTTCCTGCGGGAGTCGATGGATGTGATACTGCCTCGGTCGCTGGACGCCTTCGCGGACGATGTTCCGGATCTGGTCCTCTACGACCTGGAGAGCTTCTTCTCCGCGCGGATCGCCGCCCGTCGGTGGAACAGACCGACTGCGCAGCTCTTCCCGTACTTCGCCAGCAACGAGAAGTTCTCGCTGGCGCTGGAGATGTTCGACGGTGCGGTGGACTCGGTCCAGGAGTGCATACGCATGGTGGGGGACTTCCTCGTCGCGGAGGGCGAGGAGCCGGACGCCGTCTGGCCGTTCATGGTCAACTACGACGAGCGCAATATCGTGCTGCTGCCCCGGGAGCTCCAGCCGATGGGTGAGACCTTCGACGAGCGGTACACGTTCGCGGGGCACAGCATGGCGGCGAACCAGCACGGCACCGGCGGTTGGCCGGGCGCGGACGGTGAGCGCCGGGTCGTGCTGATAACGCTGGGCACCGAGATGAACGACCGCTCGGACTTCTTCGAGACCTGCGAGCGCGCCTTCGCCGACGGTGGTTGGCACGTGATAATGACGGTCGGTCCGGGAAATCTGCCCACGGACCGGCCGGTAGCGGACCATGTGGAGACCCACGAGTGGCTCTCCTTCGGCACGGTGCTCCCCCATGTGGACGCCGTGGTGTGCCATGCGGGCATCGGCACCATGCTGGAGACGGTCTCCTTCGGAAAGCCGATGGTGGTCGTCACCTACACGCCGGGCGACCGGTTCGACGGCAAGCAGGCCGAGGAGCACGGACTCGGTGTGGCGCTGCCGGGCGACGAGGTCACCGCCGAGCGGCTGCGGGAGAGCGTGGAGCGGGTCTCGAACGATCCGGAGATGCGGCAGAGCATCGCCCGGATGCGGATCAACATGCTGGCCGCGGGGGGCCCTTACCGGGCCGCCCAGGCGGTCGAGGGCTGGCTGAACGAGCCAGCGGCACCGGAGCCCGCCGTCGGGGCGGGATCCTTCCACAGCGACGAACGGGACCGGCCATAACACCATGACGTATGCGATCGAGACCGAAGGTCTCATCAAACGGTTCGGTAAGGTCACCGCGCTCAACGGACTCGATCTGACGGCACGCGCCGGTACGGTCCTCGGCGTTCTGGGTCCCAACGGGGCCGGGAAGACGACGGCGGTACGCATTCTGGCTTCGCTGTTACGGCCGGACGCGGGCGTCGCCCGGGTCTGCGGTTACGACGTCGCCCGCGATCCGCACGAGGTCCGGCGCATCATAGGGCTCACGGGACAGTACGCCTCGGTCGACCAGGAGTTGACCGGGGTGCAGAACCTCGTCATGGTCGCCCGGCTGCTGGGACTGTCCAGGCCGGCCTCGAAGCAGCGCGCGGCGGAGCTGCTGGAGCGGTTCGGGCTCGCGCACGCGGGGGACCGCAAGGCACAGACGTACTCCGGTGGGATGCGCCGCCGACTGGACCTCGCGGTCAGTCTGGTCGGTGATCCCGCGGTGCTGTATCTCGACGAGCCGACCACCGGTCTCGATCCGCAGAGCCGGTACGAGCTGTGGGACATCGTGCGCGATCTGGTCGCGGGCGGTTCGACGGTGCTGCTCACCACCCAGTACATGGACGAGGCCGACCGGCTCGCCGACGACATCGTGGTCATCGACGGCGGGGTGGCCATCGCGAGCGGGACCTCCGAGGAGCTGAAGGCGAAGACGGACCGGCAGACCCTGGAGATCCAGCCGGCCGACCCGGACCGGCTGGCGGACACCATCCGGATCGTGACGGAGCTGAGCGGGTCACAGCCGGTCGTGTCGGGGAACCGGCTGCGGATCCAGGTCAATGACACGGCGCTGCCGGGCACGGTGCTGCGGCTGCTGGACGGGGCGGGTATCGAGGTGACCGAGCTGGCGCTGCGCAGGCCGAGTCTGGACGAGGTGTTCCTGTCGCTTACCGGCCGTACGGCCCGGGACGCGTCCGGCCCCGTGTCCGGCGAGGCGGCGACGGCCGGCGCCGGTCCGATGGAAGGGGGAAGGCCGTGAGCACCGCTCAGGTCTCGCTGGTACCGCAGGTACCTCAGGCGCGGGAGAAGCATCGGCTGGGGCTGCGGCTGACGGTCCGGCACTGTCTGATCCTGACCGGCCGCAATCTGCTCCATCTCAAGGCGCATCCGGGGCAGTTGATCGGTTTCGCCGTGGTGCAGCCGCTGATGGTGATCGCGCTGCTGGTCTATGTCTTCGGCGGCGCGATCTCGGGCAGTACGGAGAGCTATCTCCAGTACGCCCTGCCGGGTCTGATCGTGCAGATGACGGTGTTCTCGGTGCTCGCGTTCGGCGCCGGCCTCAACGAGGACATCAGCAACGGCGTGTTCGACCGGCTGCGCTCGCTGCCGATCGCGCGGATAGCGCCGCTGATGGGTCATCTGATCGGCAACACCCTCCAGATCATGATCGGGATGGTGATGCTGCTGCTCGTCGGCATGGTGCAGGGCTTCGACGTGCGCACCGGTCCGCTCCAGGCGCTGGGCGGGCTCGCGCTCGCCACGGTGTTCGCCACGGGGCTGGCGTGGATGTCGATGCTGGTGGGGCTGGTGGCCAAGTCGGCGACCACCGTGCACCTCTTCAGCGGGGTGCTGATGTTCCCGCTCACCTTCGGCAGCAATGTGTTCGTCAAGACGGACACCATGCCGGGCTGGCTCGCCGCCTGGGCGGACGTCAATCCGATCTCCCATGTCACCACCGCGCTCCGGGGTCTGCTGTCCACGGGTTCGGTGGGGACGTCGGTGTGGTGGTCGCTGGGGTGGACGGTGCTGCTGACGGCCGTCCTCGCCCCGCTGGCGATCCAGGCGTACCGCCGCAGGATCTGACCGCACGCGAGCACCACGGAGTCACCACGGGAGCCACTGCCGAGGGGCACGGGAACGACGGAAGGCGGCACCACCGCACATCGCGGTGGTGCCGCCTTCTCGTCTCGTCAGCCCGTCAGCCCGTCAGCTTCCGAAGGGCCAGGAGACCTCCGGCGCCTGGTAGTAGATCACCTGCGCCTGCCGCAGCCGCGGCCCCTGCGCCGCGACCCGCTTCTTGAACGCGTTCCAACTGTGGTGGGCGGCCGGTGCCCAGCCGATGTCCGCGATGGCGAGGAGGCGGGGGAACGCGAGGTTCTCGACCGTGTCGTACCCGAAGACCGTGTCCGTGAAGAGCGGCGCCTCCACCCCGGCGATGGCGGACGCGGGCAGCCCCTTGAGCACCCGGTCCGGCTGCCACTCGTAGGAGTCCCTGAGCGTGGTGGTGCCGGCCCAGGTGTTGCCGGTCGGGTAGTCGGGCTTCTCGGGCGTGTACTTCATATCGAGGTAGGCGTTGGTCGCCGGTGCCATGACGACCTTCGCGCCGGCCTTCGCCGCCGAGACGACCTCCTCGTTGTTGACCCCGACGACCCAGAACTCGGTCAGCGTGTCGGCCGGCTTCAGCGCGGGCATGGACTCCTGCCAGCCGAACACCTTCTTGCCGTACTTCTGGACGATCGGCGCGACCTTGGCGTAGTACGCGGCGATCTGCTCCGGTGTCCGGCCCTGCGTCTCGTCACCGCCGATGTGGATGTACGGGCCGGGCGTCATCGCCGCGATCTCACCGATCACCTGGTCCATGAAGGTGTAGGTGACCGGCTTCTCCACACAGAGGCGTCCGTCGGGGCTCTTGATGAAGCCGGTGTAGACCGGGGGCGCCTTGCCGTCGCAGTTCAGTTCCGGGTACGAGGCGAGGGCGGCGTGCTGGTGGTCCGGCCCCTCGATCTCCGGGATCACGGTGATCCCGCGCGCCCAGGCGTACTGGACGATGGCCTTGTACTGGGCCTGCGTGTAGAAACCCTTCGTCACACCGGCGAGACCGCTGCTGCCGCCGATCCTGGTCAGCTCGGGGCGGGACTTGATCTCGACGCGCCAGCCCTGGTCGTCGGTGAGGTGCAGATGGAAGTAGTTGATCTTGTACCGGGCGAGGGTGTCGATGTACCGCTTCACCGCCGTGTCGGGCAGGAAGGTCCGCGCCACATCGAGCATCGCGCCCCGGTAGGCGTACCGCGGCTGGTCGAGGATCTGGCCGCCCCGCACCGGCCAGGGGCCGCGCGCTTCCGTCCGGCTGTCCAGCTTCACCGGCAGGAGCTGGCGCAGGGTGCCGATGCCGTGGAAGAGGCCCGCCCGCCGGTCCGCCCGGATGGTCACGGACCGCTGGGTGATGTCGAGCTGATACCCCTCGGGGTGGGTCACCGCATTGGCACCGCCCAGCTCCAGGACCACACCGCGTGGTTGCGCGGCGGGTTCGAGGCCCTTCACCGGCAGGGCGTAGCCGGTCGGCTTCCGCAGCACCCCGGCGAGGAAGTCGGCCGCGGCCCTCGCATCGGCCGACCCCGCCGTCGCGTGGATCGCGTCGCGCGCGGTGAGGTTGAAGACGACGCCGGGGCTGGGCCGCACGCTCACCGGCGCCGGGACCACCTGGGTCAGCGGCGGAGCGCCCGCCGACGCCAGGGACGCCACCGACGCGCTGTCCGACGCCACCGCCGTGGACAGCGTTCCCGTGACGGCGAGGAGGGTCGCCACGCCGGTCATCTTGAGCCGTCGGCCGAGGCGGCCCCCCGGCGGTTTCACTCTCTGATTCATCCGGACCGCTTCTCCTTCGCGAAGGTGGCTGGGAAGTGACTCCGTGCACGATCAGCTTCGCTGTTGCGATCTAGCGAGAGACCTAGTCTTGGCCGCCGGGGGCCGATGGGGTCAGCCCCGCATGTACATACTCACGCCGTGAACGGACGATCGGGACAGAACCGAGCGCCGCACCGGCGCGGACATGTCGGCGTATTCACCTTCCCCGCGTACGCGCACATCGCGCCCGCGCTGCCGACGCTGGCCGAACTGGTCCGGCGCGGGCACCGGGTGACCTGCTGCGTCGCGGAGCGCTTCGCCGACATGGTCCGGGCCGTCGGCGCGGACCCTGTGGTGTACGAGTCCACCTTCCCCTGGGCCGCGGGACCCACCGGGTCCGCACTGGAGGGGATGCTGCACTTCTTCGAGGAGGGACACGCCCCCCTGCGGGCCGCCGTGGCGGCGTTCGCCGATGACCGGCCCGATGTGCTGGCCCACGATCTGGCGGCGTCCGAGAGCGCCCGCCTGCTGGCCCGCTCCTGGGACATACCCGTGGTGCAGATGTGCTGCACCATCGCCTCCAGCCCGAAGTTCTCGATGACCGAGCGCCAGGCCCGGGAGGCGCCGGAACCACCGCCCGGCGAGGAGACGATCGACGCGGCGCATCCGGCGATCACCCGGTTCGTGGCCAGCCGCGACCGGCTGCTCGCCGAATGCGGTCTGACGGACGTGTCGATCGACGGCTTTGGCGCGGAACACGGCGACAACATCGTGTTCCTGCCGAAGGAGTTCCAGATCGCGCCGGAGACGTTCGACGACCGGTTCGCCTTCATCGGGCCCTGCCCGGAGGCGGTCGCGGAACCGGCGCCGGGCACCGGGTGGAGCCCGCCGGCCAGCGGCCGTCCGGTGCTGCTGCTGTCGCTCGGCAGCTCGTACACCCCGGACCAGGGCGCGTTCCTGCGCTCCTGCGTGGCGGCGCTCGCCGACTCCCCCTGGCATGTGGTGACGACCCTCAGCCACCGGGTGCGGCCGGAGGAGTTGGGGCCGCTGCCGCCCAATGTCGAGGCCCATCAGTGGCTGCGCCACCCAGAAGTGCTGCGGCACGCCGCGGCGTTCGTCACCCACTCCGGGATGGGGAGCGTCATGGAGGCCCTCGCCTTCGGGGTCCCGATGGTGCTGGTGCCGTACCACATCGAACAGCGGGTTATCGCCGCGCGGGCCACGGAACTGGACCTCGGGCGCGTCCTGCACCGGGAGGCGATCACCCCGACCGCGCTGCGGACGGCGGTGCACGAGGTCTCCACCAGTCCTCGCATCCACGCGGCGGTGGCGACCATGCGCCGCCATGTGCACGAGGCCGGTGGGGCCGCGCGCGGCGCGGACGTCGTGGAGTCGCTGCTGCGCACCGGCCCGGCCACTCACCCACCCACCACCCGCGACCTACGGAAGTGACACACGCATGAAGGGCATCATCCTCGCCGGAGGCGCCGGAACGCGCCTGCATCCCGTGACGCTCGCGGTCTCCAAACAGCTTCTGCCCGTCTACGACAAGCCGATGATCTACTACCCGCTCTCCGTCCTCATGCTCGCGGACATCCGGGACATCCTGATCATCTCGACCGCCGAGGACCAGCCGCTGTTCCAGCGCCTGCTCGGGGACGGCTCCGATCTCGGACTGCGGCTCAGCTACGCCGTACAGCCGGAGCCCAAGGGACTGCCGGAGGCGTTCATCATCGGCGCCGAACACATCGGCGACGACTCCATCGCGCTGATCCTCGGCGACAACATCTTCTACGGGCCCGGGATGGCCGACTACCTCCGGGAGAGCCGCCGCGACCTCGACGGCTGCGTCCTCTTCGGGTACCACGTCTCCGACCCGGAGCGCTATGGCGTCGGAGAGGTGGACGACGAGGGCCGGCTGATCGCCATAGAGGAGAAACCGGCCGAGCCACGGACCAATCGGGCCATCACCGGGCTGTACCTCTTCGACAACAAGGCCGTGGACATCGCCAAGAACCTGGTGCCGTCGGCCCGTGGCGAACTGGAGATCACCGACGTGATCCGCCCGTACCAACGGGCCGGCCGGGCGCGGGTGGTCGACCTCGGTCAGGGCTTCGCCTGGCTGGACACCGGAACCCATGACTCGCTGCTCGACGCCGGACAGTACGTCCAGGTCCTGGAGCGGCGCCAGGGCGTACGGATCGCCTGCATCGAGGAGATCGCCCTCCGGCAGGGCTTCATCGACGCCGACGCGTGCCACCGGCGCGGGGAGGCGCTGCCCAAGACCGGCTACGGGCAGTACGTGATGGCCATCGCGGACAAGGAACGGGAGCGCCGATGACCAGCGGCAGCCATATCGCCTTCTTCAACTATCCGGCCCACGGCCATGTGAACCCGACCCTGCCGGTGGTCGCCGAACTCGTCGCCCGCGGCCACCGGGTCACCTATGTGGTCGCCTCGCACTTCGCCGACGTGGTGGCCGCCACCGGCGCCGAGGTGATCGGCTACGACTCCCTCGTACCGAAGTCCTGGAACACCGTGGCCATCCCGGCGAAGATCACCGGTGACCATCTGGCCGAGGCGGGCATCGCGCACCTCTCGGAGGCGTTCGAACCACTCCCCGAGGTCCGTCGCCGGCTGGAGCACGACCGGCCCGACCTGATGGTCTACGACGCGTTCGGGTACGCGGCCGGCCGGCTGCTGTCACGCGTGTGGGAGCTGCCGTCCGTGCTCACGGCGACCACCTTCGTCGCCAGCGACACCTTCTCCCCGTACGCGAAACTCGCGGGCACCGTCACCCCGCCGGACCCCGATCATCCGGCGCTCGCGCAATACCAGGAGAAGCTGCGCGGAACACTGGACGCGCACGGCCTCGACGGGATCTCCAACGACGAGTTCGCCGGCGCCGCCGAGGAGCTGACGGTCGTCTTCGTACCGCCGGAGTTCCAGCCGGGCATCGAGACCTTCGACCAGCGGCACGTCTTCGTCGGACCGTGCGTCGGCGACCGGGCGCACCAGGGGAGTTGGCAGCGGCCCGCCGACGGCCGCCCGGTGGTGCTGGTGGCGCTGGGCAGCTTCGGGTACGAGAACCAGGCGGGGTTCTACCGGGACGCGCTCGGCGCCCTCGCAGAGCTGCCGTGGCATGTGGTGATGTCGCTCGGCGGCCTGGTCACCACGGACGACCTCGGCCCGCTGCCGGCGAACGTCGAGGCCCATGCGTGGGTTCCGCAGCTCTCGGTGCTCGAACACGCCTCGGCGTTCGTGTCGCACGCGGGGATGGGCAGCACCATGGAGTCGCTCTACCACGGCGTGCCACCGGTCGTGGTGCCGCGCACCGGTGAACAGGAGTTGGTGGCCGAGCGGGTGGCGGAGCTGGGGCTCGGCCGGTCGATCGCACCGGGCGAGCTGACCGCGGAGCGGCTGCGCTCCGCGGTCCTCGGCCTCTCCGTCGACAGCCGCACCCAGCAGCGGGTGAAGGACCTGGCCGCGAGCGTCGCGGGCCGCCGGGGCCCGGTGCTCGCCGCCGACGCCATCGAAGCCCGGCTGGCGGCCTCATGACCGGCACGCCACGGCACCTGATGTTCCTGCCCTACCCGGCGTACGGACATATGGTGCCGACCCTGCCGGTGGTCGCCGAACTCGTCGCCCGCGGCCACCGGGTGACCTGTTACACGACGGAGGAGTTCGAACCCCGGGTCCGCGCGACGGGCGCGCTGCCGCGCCGTTACGGTGCCCATCTCTCCTCAGCGCCGCCGCCCGACGTCGTGGACGCCGACGAGGCCGCCCAGTCCGCGCTGCGGCTGCTGGACGCCAACACGGCCCTGCTGCCGTCGATCGAGTCGGCCTTCGCCGGCGGGGCCCCCGACGCGGTGGTGTACGACACCACGCTGTGGCTCTCCGGCCGGCTGTTGGCGGCGCGCTGGCGGCGACCGAGCATCCAACTGTCGCCGACGTTCGTCTCCAACGAGCACTTCTCGCTCCCGGACCGGACCCAGAAGTTCAGCGGTCGGGTGGATCCGGCGCATCCGGCGCTCGCCTCCTTCGCGACCCGGCTGACCGAGGCCATCACCGGCAGCGGTCTCCGCGCGGAGCAGCAGTCCGAACTCTTCCACGGCCACCAGGAGTTCACGGTCGCCTTCCTGCCGCGCCGGTTCCAGATCGCGGGCGAGACCTTCGACGGGCGGCACGCCTTCGTCGGTCCGACCGTCGACGGGAGCGCGGAGACCCCGTGGCAGCCGCCCGCGAACGGCGCACCGGTGCTGCTGGTGTCGCTGGGCACCACGGTCAACAACAGGCCGGACTTCTTCCGGCAGTGCGTACGGGCGTTCGCCGATCTGCCCTGGCACACGGTGCTGGCACTGGGGAACCGGGTCGCCGTCGAGGAGCTGGGCCCGCTGCCGCCGAATGTGGAGGCGCACCGCTGGGTCCCGCTGGGCGCGGTGCTCGAACACGCGTCGGTGTTCCTCTGCCAGTCGGGGATGGGCGGGATCATGGCGGGCCTGCGCGCCGGGGTGCCGCTGGTGGTCGTGCCGCACCATCCGGAACAGCACGTCAACGCGGAGCGGCTGGCCGAGCTGGGGCTCGCCGGGGTGGTCCAGCGCGAGGAGGCGTCGCCGGAGGCGCTGCGGGCCGCGGTCACCCGGGTCGCCGGTGACACGGGTATGCGGGAGCGGGTCGGGCGGATGCGCGACGACGTCCGGGCGGCCGGTGGCGCGAGCCGCGCGGCCGAGGTGATCGAGGAGCGGCTGCGAGCCCTGTCCGGGGAGGCGTCATGAATCCGGTTCCCGTCGACCGGGAGGCCGCGGAGACGTCCACCCCTGACACAGCCCCCGACATCGGTCCCGGCACCGGTCCCGACACCGATCGGGTGGCGCCCGGGGTGTCCGCCGACCGTGCCGGGGCGGGCTGTCCGATGCGAGCCGGGGCGATCCCGCTCCCCCGCGACCGTACCTCTCCCTTCGACCCGCCCCCGGAGTACACGGCGCTGCGGGCCGGCTGCCCGGTGGCGCCGCTGGAGCTGACGGTGGGCCCCGGGGACGGCGCGGGCTGGCTCGTCAGCCGGCTCGCGGAGGCGCGGGCGGTCCTCAGCGACCGGCGTTTCAGCCATCGCAACGAGCTGATCGGGCTGCCGCTACCGCCGCCGTTCCCGCTGACCGAGTACACGCCGCCACCCGCGGCTCCGGGCGCCTTCATCAAGATGGACCAGCCGGACCACTCCCGCTACCGACGGTTGATCACCCGCCGGTTCACCATGCGGGGGATCGCCGAACTGACTCCGATGATCACCCGGATCACCGGGGAGTGCCTGGAGGGGATGGCGGACGCCGGGGGGCCGGTGGATCTGGTACGGGCGTTCGCCGAGCCGGTGCCGGTACGGGTGATGTGCGCGATGCTCGGGGTGCCGGAGTCCGATCAGGAGCCGTTGAACGAACACCTGGGGCTGCTCTCGCGGATGTCGTACACGCTGGAGGAGCTGATCACCGCGTGCACCGTCATCGGCGGCCGGCTCCAGGAGCTGGTCGAGGCCAAGCGCGCCGATCCCGGTGACGATCTGCTGAGCGATCTCGCCCGGGGCGACAAGGTCACCGACGAGGAACTGGTGAACATCGCCTGGGCGCTGCTCGGCGGCGGGTTCGACACCACGATGAACATGCTGGCGCTCGGGACGTTCGCGCTGCTGACCCATCCGGAGCAGCTCGCCGCGCTGCGGGCGCGCCCCGATCTGGTGGACAACGCGGTGGAGGAGCTGCTGCGTTATCTGACGATCTCGCACTTCGGGGCGAGTCGGGCGGCGCTGGAGGACGTCGAGCTGAACGGGACCCGGATCAAGGCGGGTGACACCGTCGTGGTGGCGCTGCCCGCCGCCAATCGGGATCCGGAGCACTTCGCGTCGCCCGACCGACTGGACATCACCGCCGTCACGCAGGGGCATGTGGCGTTCGGCCACGGCGAGCACCAGTGCATCGGGCAGCACCTCGCCCGGAGCGTGCTGCGGATCGCCTATCCGGCGCTCTTCGAGCGGTTCCCGTCCCTGCGGCTCGCCACGCCGGTGCGGGATGTCCCGCTCCGCGGCGACATGCTGCACTACGGCGTGCACGAGCTGCTGGTGACCTGGGACGGCGCCCCCGGGTGAGATCCCCCGGTGGTCGCCGGCCGATCAGTCAGTCGCCGGCGACCACCAGGACGGGTTGTCCCGGTACCAGTCGACCGTGGACCGCAGTCCGTCGGTGAACTCGACCGACGGCGTGAACCCGAGTTTGGTGATCTTGCTGATGTCCAGCGCGTACCTGAGGTCGTGGCCCTTGCGGTCGGCGACCCGCTGGATGAGCGAGGTGTCGGCGCCGCAGAGTTCGATGAGCCGGTGGGTGATCTGGGCGTTGGTCACCTCGACGCCGCTGCCGATGTTGTAGATCTCCCCGGCCCTGCCCCGAGTGAGGACGAGCTGGAGCGCCGCGCAGTGGTCGGCGACGTGCAGCCACTCCCGTACGTTCCGGCCGTCGCCGTAGAGCGGTACGGGCCTGCCGCGCAGCAGGTTGGTGATGAAGAGCGGGATGAGCTTCTCGATGTTCTGGTACGGGCCGTAGTTGTTGGAGCAGCGGGTGATCCGCACGTCCAGTCCGTGGGTGCGCCAGGCGGCGCGGGCGACCAGGTCGCTGCCCGCCTTGGAGGCCGAGTAGGGCGAGTTGGGGAGCAGGGGCTCGTTCTCGTCCCAGGAACCGGACTCGATCGACCCGTACACCTCGTCGGTGGAGACATGGAGCACGGTCGCCACATCGGCGGCGACGGCGCTGTCGAGGAGCTGTTGGGTGCCGAGGACGTTGCTGGACATGAACGGCGCCGCGCCGACCAGGGACCGGTCCACGTGGGACTCGGCGGCGAAGTGCACCACCGCGTCGTGGCCGGGCAGGACGGCGGCGAGGGCGTCCGCGTCGCGGATGTCGCCCTGGACGAAGGTGAGCCGTTCATGGCCGATCGGCAGATTGCCGGTGTTGCCCGCATAGGTGAGCAGGTCGAACACGGTGACCTCGGCGTCCTCGTACCCCGCGTACTCGCCGGCCAGCATGGCGCGCACATAGTGCGAGCCGATGAACCCCGCGCCACCTGTGACACATACCTTCACGATGTCTGCCTCTTCTCGACGAGTGGTCGGATGGGCTGTTCCTGCGGTCGTCCGGCCCGGCGAGAGCGACACCGCGGGCGGGCGCGCGGCTCCATCATGGGCGAGACCCCCCTAAGGGGATCCCTACAGGACCGGAGTGCCGCCCGCCGGCGGGGGGCACCACGGCGATGGCGGTGACGAGCAGCCCGTCCTGGATCAGCCAGCGGCCCCGCAGGGTGTCGTAGGGCGTACGGTCCGGGCGTACGGGGCGCGGGGCGCGGAGCCGGGCGGTGAAGGTGCCGATGGCGCGACCGGCCGCGCCGTCCTCGTACGCGAAGGTGATGTCGGCGTCCTCGAACTCCAGCCGCTGGCCGCCGTAGGTGTACCAGGACTTGTAGACGGCCTCCTTGGCGCTGAACAGCAGTCGGTCCGTGTGGAGTCCGGGGCGGGCACGGCGGGCGGCGGCGAGCCGGGCCAGCTCCCCCGGCAGGGCGATGGAGTCGGCGACACCCGCGGGCAACGGTCCATGGGGCTCGGCATCGATGCCGATCATGAGGATGTCACCGGCCCGTGCGAGCGCGGCGGCGCGGTAGCCCGCGCAGTGGGTGAGGCTGCCGACGACGGACGCGGGCCAGCGGGGCGCCCCGTGAGCGTCGGGCAGGACGGGGATCGGGGGCTGTCCCAGTTCCCGGAGCGCCGCCCGTGCGCAGTGTCGTACGGTGGTGAATTCACGCCGCCGCGCATCGACGGCATGGGCGATCAATTCCGCTTCCCCGGGGTGGAGTTCGATTCCGTCCGGATCGTCGAACATCTCATGGACGACCACCCCGGGCGGCAGAATGCGACGCAGCACGGTATGCCTTTCGCTACTGGGGAAGGATACGGCGGGGCCGGAGCGTCGCGGGGTGTCCCGGCCGGCTCCACTCGCGCGGATATCCGACCGACACCTCCTCGAAACGGACTCCGTCGTGCCAGGTCGTCCGGGGAATGTGCAGATGTCCGTAGACCACGGCCGCGACATTGAAGCGGGTATGCCAGTCGGCGGTCTGTTCGGTGCCGCACCAGAGGGCGAATTCGGGATAACGCAAGATGCGGGTGGGCTCACGGACCAGCGGATAGTGGTTGACCAGGACGACGGGTACGTCCGGGTCGAGTTCGGTCAGCCGCGCCTCGGTCTCCTTGAGCCGGGCCCGGCACCAGGCGTCCCGGGTGGGGTACGGATCGGGGTGCAGCAGGAACTCGTCCGTGCAGACCACGCCCTGCTCATGGGCGGCGGCGAGCGCCTGCTCGCGGGTGAGGCCGGGATCGGTGCGGAAGGTGTAGTCGTAGAGCAGGAAGAGCGGGGCGACGGTGACCGGCCCCCCGGGGCCCTCCCAGACCGGCCAGGGGTCCTCGGGGGTGACCACGCCCAGGCTCCGGCAGATCTCCACCAGATGCCGGTAGCGCTCCACACCGCGGAGCCGTACCGAATCCTCGCGCGGTGTCCAGAGTTCGTGATTTCCCGGCGCCCAGATGACTTTCGCGTAGGCGCGGCTGAGAGTCCGCAGCGCCCAGGTGATGTCGTCGGTCATTTCTCCGACATCACCGGCGACGATGAGCCAGTCGTCCGCGGAATCGGGGCGCATATTCGCCACGATGTTGCGATTCTCCTGGTAAGCAACATGGAGATCGCTGATGGCCAACAGTTCTCCCAGCATGGTCCTGCCTGTTCGACGGAGGCTGTGTGAACGAGTACCCGACCGGGCGCCGCGGCGCCGCTGTCGGCGCCGACAGGCAGGTCTAGCACTCTCACCAGTCCTGACGGCTGCTGCAAAGCTGGGTGAGACCCAGCACACACACTTGTCGCATGACATCAGTGGAATCGGCGGGAACACAAGCGGATCGGCCGTGAAACCGGCGTAATAGCCACTGACGTACGGGATCGACGGGCGGACCGACGCATGGGATACGGATTTCCCCTCGCCACGGCGACGGACCGGGATCGGGTACATCGCGCCGCGGGGCGCGACGGGTTTCGGGTTGGAGGCACACGAACCGCGCACGGGCGGCGCGGTGACCGGCCGGCAGCCGGATCGCACCGGCGCGGACCGTCGCGCGGAGCCGCGCGTCCGGACCGGCCGGGGGCACGGTTCCCGGCCGGGCGGCCGGCCCTCCCGGTGGGATATCGATCCCGCGCGGACATCGACCCCGCACAGAGATTCATCCCTGCGAAGAGAGGCAGAGAGTCGTGACGAACCCTCCCAACGTCCTGCTCGTCGGCGGGCCCTCGGAACTCGACAGTCAACGCGTGCGGTACGTGGCCAACACGGACGAGAAGGTGAAGGTGTTCCGGGGCCACCGCTACGACCACTTCGAACCCACGACGGAGGTGCGGGTCGAGGACGGTCGGGAGTTCCGCGTC
Organism: Streptomyces sp. NPDC020965; assembly: GCF_044333555.1. Classification (NCBI taxonomy): domain Bacteria; kingdom Bacillati; phylum Actinomycetota; class Actinomycetes; order Kitasatosporales; family Streptomycetaceae; genus Streptomyces; species Streptomyces sp. NPDC020965. Next base: position 230,798 of record NZ_JBIRRE010000011.1, on the reverse strand, counting down.
TTCGTCTGGACGCAGTGCACCTACGTCGCCGAGTGACCAGGCCGACCGCCCCCTTGTGCGGCGCGGGCGCGGTGTCCCCCGGCCGGGTGGGGTCAGCGGACCTCCCCGGCCGGGGGCTCGCGCTCCGGACCTGACCGCCCCGACACCCCCACCCCCGATCACCCCTGAACGCCGCTGAACGCTGCTGAACGCCGCTGAACGCCTGTACGAAGGACGCGCCATGAGCCGCGCCCGTACACGCGTTCCCCGCCACCGTGTGCAATGACACCGCGCGGGAGCACGCCTCCGGAGCCGACCCGGGAACGGCGCCGCCCGGACCGAAGTGACCGCCGCCCCAAGGGTGTTGCGCGCCGGGATTCCGGTATGCCACTCGGGAAAACGTGCCGAATTCTCAACCGGGGAACCAGAATTCGCGAACGTATAAGCATACGCATAATCCATGCATCTCGTATCGCTTAATCCGGATTCATTGACTGCCATCCCTGACCAAAATTAGCGTTGGTCTCGCTATCCCCGTCCGACCCGGTTGTGTCGTGCAATGCACCAACACGCGGTCGACCCTGGCAAATGGTCGGCCCGCCGCATTGCCACACATGGATACCTCTCTGCGCGCACGAGTCTTCTCGCCGTGCCCGCAGCGCACTCACACAGCCCGTGCGGAATCCGCGGGTCGGTCGCGCCTCATCACCAAACGAAGGGCACAGGCATGTCAGAAATCTTCCCATGGACACCGGCGGCGATCGTCTTCGACTGCGACGGCACTCTGATGGACAGCGAACGGCATTGGGTGGGTGCCCGGGATCTCGTACTCCGTGAATTCGGAGTGGTCCCCACGGAAGAGTTCGCCGAACTGTCGAAGGGAGTTCACTACACGGAATGCGGCCAACTCATGGCGGCAACCGCGGGCCGTCCGGATCTCGCGGACGAGATGACCGAGAGACTGCTGCGCGGCTTCCGCGCGCTGGTGGCCGAGAACCCGGTCACCACCCCGGGTGCGCATGAACTCGTGGCCCGCGCGGCCGAGTTCGCTCCGCTGGCGATCGCGAGCAACTGCCCACGGGATGTCGTCGAGGAGGGCCTGGACACCGCCGGCCTGCTGCGGCACTTCGGCCATGTCGTGGTCCCCGAGGAGCATGTGAGGCCCAAACCACACCCCGATGTGTATCTCAGAGCCGCGGCGGCGTGCGGAGCGGAACCGGCGGACTGCCTCGCCGTGGAGGACTCCCTCTGCGGCATCCGCTCCGCCGTCCGCGCCGGACTCCGCGTACTCGGCGTCGGGCTCCGGCCGGACCGGGAGAGCTTCGCCATGGCGGACCACTGGGTGCGCTCGCTGGAGGACCGGGCCCTGCTGGTCTGGGTGGAGAGCCGGGCCCTGTCCGGCGTCGTCGCACGCTGAACCCCGCCGGCTGGGGGGATATCCCCCGCACCGGGAGTCCGTCATCGACGCGAAGGGGTGTGAGTGATCGATTTAGCCGATGAGCCAGGCGCGGCCTCCATGCCCGGTGCCGGCACTCCGTGCCCGCACCGACCGGCCGGGGATACCGCGCCTGAGCCATGTACCGGCCCGTCCGCACGGGAGGAACACGCCGGTGAGCCGGGGCACACGGCCCCGGCTCACGGTGTCGGACGGGCGGACCGAAAGGTCCGCGACCAGGCCCTGTCCGGGCGCTGGAGGATCAGCCCGCGCGGCGGACCCGGGCGGCCTTGCGCGCCTCGGCGGTCTGCCGGGACTCGGTCGTACGGCGGGACTCGCCGCCACCGGAGCGGCCCCGGGCGGTGCCACGGCCACGGAACGGCGCGCCGCCGCCACCGCCGCGCTTCGGCTTGGCAGCCTCCACGACCGGCACATTGACGACGACCGGAACGCCGGACGGAGCCTGCGCGCCGGTGATACGGCTCAGCTCGGCCTCGCCGGAGCGGACCCGGGTGGACTGGGGCGTGATGCCCGCGTCCATCATGAGCCGGTCCATCTCACGACGCTGGTCGGGCAGGACCAGGGTGACGACACTGCCGGACTCCCCCGCGCGGGCGGTGCGCCCGCCACGGTGCAGGTAGTCCTTGTAGTCGGTGGGCGGGTCGACGTTGACCACCAGGTCGAGGTCGTCGACGTGGATACCGCGCGCCGCGACGTTGGTGGCCACCAGCACCGTGACATGACCCGTCTTGAACTGGGCCAGGGTGCGGGTGCGCTGCGGCTGCGACTTGCCACCGTGCAGCGGAGCCGCCCGTACACCGCTGTTCAGCAGGTGCTTGGTCAGCTTGTCGACCGCGTGCTTGGTGTCCAGGAACATGATCACGCGACCGTCACGGGCCGCGATCTCGGTGGTCGTGGCGTACTTGTCGGCGCCCTGGACGTGCAGCAGGTGGTGCTCCATCGTGGTGACGGCACCGCCCGAGGGGTCGACGGAGTGGACCACCGGGTCGTGCAGGTAGCGGCGGACCAGCAGATCGACGTTGCGGTCCAGGGTGGCCGAGAACAGCATCCGCTGACCGTCGGGGCGCACCTGGTCGAGCAGCGCGGTGACCTGGGGCATGAAGCCCATGTCGGCCATCTGGTCGGCCTCGTCCAGGACGGTGATGCTCACCCGGTCCAGACGGCAGTCCTTGCGCTCGATGAGGTCCTTGAGCCGGCCCGGCGTCGCGACGACGACCTCGGCACCGCCACGCAGCGCGCTGGCCTGCCGACCGATCGACATACCGCCGACGACGGTGGCCATCCGGAGCTGGAGCGACCTGGCGTACGGGGTGAGCGCGTCGGTGACCTGCTGGGCCAGCTCACGGGTGGGGACGAGCACCAGCGCCAGCGGCTGGCGGGGCTCAGCGCGCTGTCCGGCGGTACGGGCCAGCATGGCCAGACCGAAGGCGAGCGTCTTGCCGGAGCCGGTGCGACCGCGGCCCAGGACGTCCCGGCCCGCGAGGGAGTTCGGCAGCGTGGCCGCCTGGATCGGGAAGGGCTCGGTCACCTCAAGGCTGGTGAGCGTCTTCAGCAGGGGCGCCGGCATGTCCATCTCGGCGAAGGTCTCGGCCGCCGGGAGGGCCGGGGTGATGGTGTTCGGCAGCGCGAACTCGCCCTGCGGCGCGGGACGCCGACCGGATCCGGCCGAGCGGTTTCCACCGCGGCCCTGACCCTTCGGACGGGACCGGCCACCGCGCCCGGCAGCGGCGGCCGCGGAGCCACCCTGACGGGGGTTGGAGAAGCGACTGTTCGTGTTCGTGCGAGCTGAGCGGTTCAAAAGAGAACCTTTCCTCGATAGGGCACGTATCGAGGAATCCTCGGCAGAACTGAGCCGAACGAATTGCAAGAACGAGCCGAGTAAATACTTGTGACACCGACGGGTGTCACCACAGTAAAAAGCTTTCCGGGTGTCGTAGCACCAGGGAATTCACCGGTAGGCGGTGACTGTGGCCGGCGTCACGGGGCGCGGGCGGACGGATCTCCGGCCGCGAGCCCTGGACAGGTCCGTCCGCCGCGCGGCGGGCAGCCGCGCGTGGCCCGATGTCATGCGGACGTCACAGGCCCTGTGGGGCGGATCGCCCCACAGACACCAACGAGCTGGGGCCGCACCTTGAGGTGCGGCCCCAGCTACGTCGGGCGCTTCAGCGTCAGGCGGGAACGATGTTCTCGGCCTGCGGGCCCTTCTGGCCCTGCGTGACGTCGAAGTTCACCTTCTGGCCTTCCTGAAGCTCACGGAAGCCCTGGGTGGCGATGTTCGAGTAGTGGGCGAAGACGTCCGGGCCGCCACCCTCCTGCTCGATGAAGCCGAAGCCCTTTTCCGCGTTGAACCACTTCACGGTGCCAGTAGCCATTTTAAATCTCCTTCGGGGCAATATCCGGGGGCCGCACTGCGCGACCTCCGTGTCGCCGCGATGATTGCCCCGTCCGGAAAAAAGCACCGAAAACAAAAAGCGCCCAACGACATTCTGCCGTTGAAGCACTTGAAGCGCATGGGAACCACAACTGCAACTGAGACCAACAGTAGCACGACTACTCGGAAGACATCGAGTGGCGCCGTCGCCGATCTCTCCGCCAGCGCTATTGAACGAAGCCCCTTCCCCGGGCCCCGCACGGGGGAAACCACCGTCCCGGGTGTTTTCCGGGACCTTGAATCCGGGGCCGTTCCGACGACGGAACAGCGTCACGGCCCATATGGCACAACGATTGTCCCGCCATCCGCACCCGCGCACCGCACCACGGCGGCTCGACCGGCCCCCGACCGACCGGCCCGGCTCAGACGCCCGGGTCGCAGCAGCCGTCCCGCCGCATCAGCCGCCCGGCCGCCAGCCAGTCGACCCCGACCCCGGCCGCTCGCGCCCCGGGCACCGACTCCCGCCGGAAGGCTGCCACCAGGTCCGATGTGACGTATGACACTCCACCCCGGAACACCGACACCGTCCGCACCAGGGTGTCGAAATCCGTGAAGGGATCGCCGTCCACCACGGTCAGATCGGCGAGTTTGCCCGGCTCCACCGTGCCGAGGTCCCGATCGACGCCCAGGAGGCGGGCCGGGAGCACCGTCGCCGTGCGCAGCGCCGCCACCGGGGACAGCCCTTCCCGGTGCAGCGCCCGCAGGCCCAGATGGAGTGCGAGGCCGACCGGCGTGAGCGGCGCGTCCGAACCCAGCGCGACCAGCCCGCCGGCCGCCATGACCCGCCGGTAGACGCCGGTCTCCACGCTCAGCGTCGCGAGCTGCGCCGGGGTCGGTGGCCGCTCGGCCGTCCTGCGCACCAGCGCGACGTCCCAGGGGGGCATCACGGCGGTGACCCGGGGATCGTCGGCGAGCCCCGGATCGGCGCCCAACAGCGACAGCGCGGTGAAGGGGGTGGCGATCAGCCCGAAACCGATGCCCCGCCCGCTGTAGATCTCCACCACGTCGTCGTAGGCACGCCCCGACGCGGTCACCGCGCGCCCGGTCTCGGCCCGCTGGGTGGCCTGGAGGTGGGTGGTCAGATCGTGCCCCAGTTGGACGCCCGGTGACAAGAGGTGACTGCCGGTGCGCACCCCGAGGCGCTCCCGCGCGAAACGTGCGGCCTCCGCCATCACCCAGCCCGGGGCCCGTACATAGGTCTTGACCAGGTCCCAGTCGAGCGCGGCGCCCCGCTCCAGGGACCGGCGCAGTCCTTCCCGGGTGCGGTGGGCGCGGCCCATGCTGTAGGCGACCCGGGCCCCGTCGAGCAGCTCTCCGGTGGTCAGCAGGCGGGGCCCGGCCAGTTGCCCGGCCGCGACCGCCTCACGGATCCGCGCCTGCTCATGGGCGAAGCCGCCGAGGGAGACGGCGGTGGTGATGCCGTAGGTCAACTGTCCGACGCCCTGGCGGGCGCCGTAGGTGGTCTGCCACGGGTGGGTGTGGGTGTCCCACAGTCCGGGGACGACGGTCTGCCGCGAGGCGTCGACCTTCCGGAGCGCGGCCCGACGCCCCCCGCGGTGGGGTTCCACGGCGGCGATCCGCCCGTCCCGTACGACGATGTCGACGTCGTCCCGCACGGTGTCCCCGGTGCCGTCCCACAGCCGTCCCGCATGGATGACGGTGTCGGCAGGTGCGGGCCGGCGTCGGTCGAGCAGTACGGGGACGGTCCGGGCGGGGCCGCCGTCGACCCCGATGAGCCGCAGCCGGGAGCCGGACAGATAGAGCAGCGTGGTGGAGTCACCCGACCAGGAGGGGTGGTCGGCGGCTTCGGTGGTCAGGGTGCGGAGCGGGCCGGTCGGGGTGCCGTCGGGGTCGACGGGGAGCACACCGAGGGCGGATTCCACGATCACCGCCAATAGGCGGCCGTCGGGCGACCAGACGGGTCCCGAGTCGTAGCGGTCGGAGAGGGAGGCATGGGGCGCCACGGGGTGGAGCCGGTCGGCGCCGGTCGTGGCGTCGACGACGCGGATGAGGTTGTACCCCTCGCGGAAGCGCAGATTGAGGCGGTTGCGGTCGCAGAGGGCGAGCCGGCGCCCGTCGGGGGACCAGCTCGGCCGGCCGGGCAGTCCGCCCCCGCCCAGCGGCTCGACCAGTACCCGTTCGGCACCGGTCGCCAGATCGCGGACGAGCAGCCGGCCGGCCAGATCGAGACAGGCGAGCCGGGTCCCGTCGGGCGACAGCGCCGGGAAGACCCGGCCGCCGGTGGCGACGGCGGTCTCCGCACCGGTGGCGAGCGAGCGCCGGTACACCCCGAGCAGCCCGTCCCGGTCGTCGGCGTACAGCAGTGAGCGGCCGTCCCGCGCCCAGACGGGACCGAGGAGATAGCGGGTGGGGGACGATCGGCGCAGCGGCTCCGGCGGTCGGTGGCCCGCGGTGTCCGCCAGCCACAGGGTGTTGAGGGCGGCGAAGGCGATCCGCCGCCCGTCGGGCGAGAGCGCGGGCAGATGGACACCGCGCACCGGGCGCACCCGTCCGTCGCCGAGGTCGTACTCCTTGACCTGGTAGCGCGGCCGGTCCACCGGGAGCGTCCCGGTGAAGGGGATCGTCTCCGGCTCCTCCGGCCGGTCGGCCCGTACGAGGGTGAAGCGGCCGTCCACGGTCAGCAGCAGCTCGCCGGCGGCGGTCCAGCGCGGGGGCACGGCGGCGATGTCCCCGGCGACGGGGACGGCGGCGCCGTCGACGACGAGCGCGCAGGAGCCGTTGGGCGCCGCCGTGGTCCGCAGATGGGCCAGGCGCCGGCCGTCCGGCGCGAGGGCCGGGGTCATGATCTGGGTACCGGCCGCCGTCTCGGTGTGGACGACGGTGACCGGTCCGGTGCCACTCGCCGGGACGGCGGCGACGGTACGGGCCTCCAGTGCGGGCCCGGTGGGCGTGGTGACGGCCTTCGCGCGGACGAACAGGATGCGCCGGCCGTCCGGCGACCAGGTGGGGTCGAAGTCCTCCCAGGCGCCGTCCTGGAGGGGGCCGTCCTGCCCGGCGACCCCGGTGACGCGGGTCAGTTCGCCGGTGCGCAGCTCCAGTACGTGGACGCGGTAGGGACCCCCGGCCACCGGATCACCCGCCCGCTCGGAGGCGAAGGCGAGCCGGGTCCCGTCGGGCGACCAGGCGGGACCCCGGTCGTCCCAGGGCCCTTCGGTGCGCTGCCGCGGCTCCGACCCGTCGGGGCGGGCGGTCCAGAGGTGGTGGCCGCCGCCCCGGTAGGCGCAGAACGCGATGAGCGTGCCGTCCGGCGAGTGGGTGGGCCGGCTCGGTTCGAGTCCGGCCGCGGTGAGGGGCACCGCCCGGCCGCCGGCGCGCGGCACGGACCACAGGACGCTCTGGACCTCGGCGACCAGTCGCTCGCCGTCGGGCGAGAGGCTCGCCGCGCCGTTGGTGACGGTCGTGAAGGTCAGCGACAGCCCGGCACGCGCCCGGGCGACCGCCGCACCGGGCCGGAGCGCGGTGGCGGCCCCGGCCGCGCCCGCGACGGCGAGCAGTCCGCGGCGGGAGAGGGCGCCGTCGTTCTCGTGGGAGTGGGGCAGGGCAGCGTTCTCGTGGGAGTGGGGCGAGCCGGCACGGTCCATGGGGAAGACGCTGGCGCACTCGGCGACGGATGGGCAATACCGCCATGCGACACGTCCGGGTACGGCTGCGGGGCCGTACCCGGACGTGCGCTCCCCTCCGGGCCGGCGGGGGTGATCGGGCCGGCGCGTGGCGCGCCTCGCTCGCGGCGGACGACGCGTCCGTCCGCACCTGTAGGGCGTGTTGCGAAGGTAGCGCCGTCCGCCCGCGGGGCGGGGCCTGCGGCGTCCGGCCCCGCGGGGCCTCTCCAGGCCCCACGGGGCCGAGGCATGAGGTCTCCCCAGGCCCCACGGGCCTCAAGCGTGTTACAGAACCCACGAGGCGCTTCATTCGCGCCATGATCTCGCAACGCAGCGGGGACACTTTGCCCGCTTCTGGTGCACCCGGTGCACCCGAGTCGATCTTACCGATGGCGTGCCGAGTGATCATTCCGGCCGTTCGGCAACACCCCTTAGGGGACGCATCGCAAGGCGGTGGAGGCCCCCGGCGAAGCCGAGATCGTCCTCGTACTGGACATACCCCGAGGAGACCGACGACTCCGACAACACAGCGAGGGGGCACCTCCCGCGCCCCCAGGGCGCAGGAGGAGTGCGTGCCGGAGGTCGCGGGCCAGGCGGAACTTTCGCAACACGCCCTATTCCTGAACGGAGTTGGGAGAGGCGACGGAGGTTCCGTCACCCCGTCGGACAGGTGCCACCCGGACCCCGAGGTGCTGGGGTGCTGGGGTGCTGGGCGGCACGCGCCGGTCGGACGGCCGGTCGGACGGCGCCGAATCAGGGTCCCGTCGGTCGTGACTCCCCGGCCGTCGGGGTCGGCGACCGTCCGGTCAGGCGGTGTCGGAGCAGTTCGCTGATGTCTCGCAGTTGGTCGAGCTGGTCGGGGGTGAGGTGGTCCATCAGCCGGGTGTGCGCGCACTCCGCGTGCCAGGGGGCCGCTTCGGCCAGGGCGTTCCGGCCGGTGTCGGTGAGCTGGGCGAGGTGGACACGGCGGTCGGTCGGGCCGGCGAGGCGCCGGATCCAGCCGCGTTGTTCGAGTCGGTCGGCCAGGTGGGAGAGCCGACTGGTGGACACCCCGGTGCGCCGGGCCAGTTCGGTCATCCCCAGCCGGTGGCCGGGGCTCTCGGCGAGCCAGGCCAGCAGCTCGTAGTGGATCTGCGACATGTCGCTCTCGCGGCGCAGTTCCTGTCCCAGCTGTTCGGAGAGCAGGCGCGCGGCGGTCAGGAAGGCCCGCATGGTCTGCTGCGCGTCGTGGTCGGGGTGGGTGGGTGTGAGGGCCATGGGTGCTCCCGGGGCGGATGCCGTGGATCAGGGGTCGGACCGCCCGGCGCGGGGCCACCGGGAGCCGGTCGGTGTGCCGCGTCGACGCGGGTCGACGGCGGCTGACCAGGGGCGGCGGGATCGACAGGGTTGACGGGTTCCGTCAAACGGCACGGCGGGGGGCCGGGCGCGGGCGGGGAGAGGGGCGGTGCGGGGTCGCGCGGCCGTGGGTGGGGGGTGGGTCCGCCGTCCCGGGATGCGCGCCCGGCCGGCCGGGGGGACGGTGGTCACGACGAGCGGCCGGCGCCCGAGAGGCGTGGGCCGCCCGGCGTCGATGGGAGGTGGTCGAATGATCCGACCGGATCGCTCCTCACCAGCAGCGCGCGAAGCGGCAATGCAGTTCGTTCCGCAATCATCCATAACAGGGTCAGCGCTCGGGCGTGAGCAGGCATTCCCCCGACCGGAGCCCCTGATTCCGCTGCCGATACGGATCGCTTGACCCTGCCATAGAAGCGTGCATACTCTTGGTTGCGCAACGAACTAAATGTGGATCGGACGACCCCGTTGAGCGCATCTGTCGCCACCGGTCGGTCCGCCTTCCGCGCCACGCCGCCACGGCGGCCGATGGATCACCGCCCCCACCGGAGCACTCGGGGGGAGCGCATCCGGTTGGGAGAAATTGATCATGGCGGCAGCAGAGGTGTCCCCCGCGCCACCCGCCCACCCCGAGACCTCGGCCCTCCGGGTCACGGCCGCGGTGGTCAGAGACAAGGGGGCGCCGTTCGTGTTCGAGGAGCTCCAGCTCGACACCCGGCTCCGTCCCGACGAGGTACTCGTCCGGGTCGTCGCGACCGGTGTCTGCCAGACCGACATCCACGTACGGGACCAGGCGCTTCCGGTGCCGCTGCCGGCGGTCCTGGGCCATGAGGGCGCGGGGATCGTCGAGCGGGTCGGCCCCGCGGTCACCACGGTCGCTCCCGGCGACCGAGTGATCATGTCCTATCAGTCGTGCGGCCACTGCAAGCCCTGCCTGAGCGGAAGCCCGGCCTACTGCGCCTACTCCTTCCCCAGCAACTTCGGTGGCGCCCGGCTCGACCGGACCAATGCGCTCAGCGTCGCCGGAGCGGAGATCCACGGCCACTTCTTCGGGCAGTCGTCCTTCGCCACCCACGCCCTCGCCACCGAACGCAACGTGGTCAAGGTCGGCACCGATGTGCCGCTGGAGCTGCTGGGCCCGCTGGGCTGCGGCATCCAGACCGGCGCGGGCGCGGTGCTCAACTCGCTCAAGGTCCCGGCCGGGGCGTCCCTTGTGATCATGGGCACCGGAACCGTCGGCCTGGCCGCCGTGATGGCGGCCGTGGTCGCCGGGGCGAGTCCGATCATCGCGGTCGACATCGTCCCGGAGCGGCTCGACCTCGCCCGCGAGCTGGGCGCCACCCATACGGTCAACGCCAAGGAGGAGGACACGGGCGCGCGGATCGCTGAGATCACCGGCGGCGGCGCGGACTACGTCTTGGAGATCACCGCGCGGCCCGAGATGCTCACCCTCGCCGTCGACGCCCTCGCCCCGCTCGGCACCGCGGCCCTGATCGGCGGCGCCCCGGCCGGCGCCCACGCGCCGGTGAACATGAACGCGCTGCTCGGCGGCCGGACCCTCCGGGGCATCGCGCAGGGCGACTCCATCCCCCAGCTCTTCGTCCCCCAGTTGATCGATCTCCACCGGGCGGGGCGGTTCCCCTTCGACCGGCTGATCACCTTCTACGGCTTCGACGAGATCAACGAAGCCGTCAACGACACGCGGACCGGGGCTGCCGTCAAGCCCGTACTCCGCATCGGGGAGTAGCGGCACACCACCCGCGCCTCCCCTCCCCCAGGAGCGCGACACCACCGCCGCACTCCCTCTTCACCCACAGAGGACATACGCACCATGAACGACCACCGCAAGCCTGGCGTCCCCACCGACCGGCACCAGCTCGGCGCCGCCGGGATGCCGCTGAACACCCATGCCGACTACCGACCGATACCCGCCGACAGCTACGGAGCCCTCTTCCTGCCCGGGCGGCTCGCCAAGGGCTACCACGTCGAGGAGATCAACGACGGCGCCTACTACGTCACCTCGGGCGCGTACGACACCATGTTCGTCTCCACCGGTAACGGTGTCGTCGTGGTGGACGCTCCGCCGCTGCTGGGCGAGAACCTCAACCGCGCCATCGCCGAAGTCACCGACGAGCCCGTCACCCACCTCATCTACAGCCACTGGCACTCCGACCACATCGGCGCCGCCGGCATCTTCGCCGACGCCAAGCCGAAGGTGATCGCCCATGACTACACCCGCGAGATGATCGAACGCTGGCCCGACCTCGGCGGCGAGCGCGGCCTTCCCGTACCCACCGAGACGATCACCGAGAGCGACACCCTCGACGTCAACGGCGTCCGGTTCAACCTCGATTACCACGGCGTCAACCACACCCCGGGCAACATCTTCATCTACGCGCCCCAGCAGAAGGCGCTCGCCGCGATCGACATCATCAGTCCCGGATGGAGCGCCTTCAAGCACTGCGACGCATCCGAGAACATCCGCGGCTGGGCCGAGGCCCATGACTGGATCCTCCAGTACGACTTCAAGGGCGTCGTCTCCGGACACGTCAACCGCTACGGCACCCCCGAGGATGCCAAGGCGTCCCGCGATTACACCAACGACATCGTCGAGTTCTCCAAGGAAGCCCTCGAAAACGGCCAGGAGTTCGAGTACATCGAGCGCATCGGCTTCAGCAACGCCTGGCTGCTGTGGGAGAACTACTTCAATGAGATGACCAACTACGTCACCAAGAAGACCCTGGAGAAGGTCACCGACAACGGCCAGACCTGGGCCCAACGGCTCGCCGGCGCGGATGTCATGACCAAGTACCACGCCTACTCGGTCCTGGAGGCACTGCGCCTGGAGTACGGCATGGTCTCCGGCTTCGAGAAGCTCATCCTCCCCAAGCCCCGCGGCTGAGCCGGGCGAGCACCCGGGTCGGGGCCCCTGGCAGAGGGCGTCTGCCGGGGGCCCCGGCCCCGGTGGGGAACCCCTGAACCAACGCGTTGTGCAGCAGTCTTCCGGAGGAACCATGAGCCCGACGAACGGACCCGACGCCCCGGAGTCCGCCCCGCGCCGGGGCACGGACCGGGAGGCTTCGCCGTCCCGCCCGCTGAACCGCACGGAACGGGCGGTATGGCTCGGGTTCCTCGCCACCCATCTGCGGCTGCTGCGCACCCTCGACGCGGAGCTGACGGCCACCGAGCGCATCCCGACATCGACCTTCGAGGTGCTGCTGACGCTCGCGGAGGCACCCGGAGGGCGGGCTCGGATGAAGGACATCGCCGCGTCGCTGCTGATCAGCCGCAGCGGGCTCACCCGCATCGTGGACGACCTCGAACGCCGGGGCCTCGTCGAGCGCCACCGGTGCCCCACCGACGCCCGCGGCTTCGATGCCGTCCTCACGGACGGGGGCCGGAAGGCGTACCGCCGCGCCCGCAAAGTACATCTCGCCGGCCTCCGGCGAGAGTTCCTCGACAAGCTGAGCGACGAGCAGTTGTCGGCGCTCGGCGAGATCTGGACCGCCGTCGGCTTCGACGAGCCGGCCAACGCCTGCTGACCGGCGCGACGGGAGAGCAGGGCCTCCCGAGGGCCCCCGCCCCGGCGCGGCCCTCGGGAGGTCTCGTACGGAAGGACCATCCCCATGACCGACTACGGACACCCGCTCCGGTTCGGCGCGTTCCTGACGCCGACGGCCGATGACCACCAGGGCGTCGTTCGCCTGGCGACCCAGGCCGACCGCGCGGGCCTGGACCTCATCGGCGTCCAGGACCACCCCTACCAGCCGGCGTTCCTCGACACCTGGACCCTGCTGTCGCACCTGGCCGCCCTGACCGAACGCGCGACGCTCTTCCCCCATGTGGCCAACCTGCCCCTGCGCCCTCCGGCCATCTTGGCCCGCTCGGCGGCCACGCTGGACATCCTCAGCGGCGGCCGGGCCGAACTCGGCATCGGGGCGGGCGCGTTCTGGGACGCGATCGTCTCCCTCGGCGGTCCCCGCCGCACCCCGGGCGAGGCCGTCGCCGCGCTGGCGGAAGCGGTCGACGTGATCCGCGCGCTCTGGACCCCCGGACCCGGCGCCGAATTCCACGGCGACCACTACTCCCTCGACGGCGCCCGCCCCGGGCCCTTCCCCGCCCATCCCATCGGGGTCTGGATCGGCTCGTACAAGCGGCGGATGCTGGAGCTGACCGGCCGTACGGGCGACGGCTGGCTGCCCTCCTCCATGTACGCGCCGCCGAGCGAGCTGGCGGGCATGAGTCGGACCATCGACGAAGCGGCCCGTGCGGCGGGGCGTGACCCGGGGGAGGTACGGCGGATCTACACCGTCACCGGACGCTTCTCCCACCTGGCGTCGGACGATTTCCTCAACGGGCCGCCCGCGCAGTGGGCGCAGCAACTGACCGAGCTGGCCCTCACCCACGGGATGAGCGGTTTCGTGCTGGCCCCGGCCGGCGCGGACGCCGAACACGCATTGCGGACCTTCGCCGAGGAAGTGGCCCCGCTGGTCCGGGACGCCGTGGCCGCGGCCCGGGGCGGACCGGCCGCGGGGACATCGGTCGTCGCCGACGCGAAGGCCAGGACCGAGACAGATGGCGTTGTGGGAGGTCGGCCGCTCCCGTCGGAACGGATCGATCTGTGGTCGGCCGACCCGCTCGGCGAGGCGACCCGGCCCCGGGCGCCCAAGCACGGACCGACGGTGGCCGGGCCGGGGAGCACGGGCAACCGCCTGGTGCGGATCCACGACAATCTGCGCGAGGAGATGCGGCAGATCCGGGACGCGGTCGAGCAGGTGGCGGCCGGCCGGCAGGACGCCGCCGCGGCCCGCTCCCTGATCAACAGCCTCACCCTGCGGCAGAACTACTGGACGCTCGGTTCCTTCTGCACCGCCTACAGCCGCACCCTCACCACGCACCACACCATCGAGGACCAGTACATGTTCCCCGAACTGCGCGAGAAGCAGCAGACGCTGGCGCCCGTCGTGGCCCGGCTGGAGGAGGAGCACGAGATCATCGCCGAGGCACTGGCCCGGCTCGACGCCGCCCTCGTCACCCTCGTCCAGGACGACAGCCGAATGAGCGAGGTGCAGGACCTCACCCGGGTGCTGGACCGGATCCTCACCTCACACCTCGGCTACGAGGAGGAGGAGCTGGTGGAACCGCTGGACCGGCTCGGGATCAACGTCTGACCCCCGGGCGGGAGGGCAGCCGGGGGGGGCGTTCCACCGGCCCGTGGGCCCCGGGCCCCGGGCCCCGGCTCTGCCGCTTCTCGCCGTCCTCGGTGCCTCACCCGCTCGCCCCGTTCTCACTGTTCCCCGTGGAGGTTCCCCGTGGAGCTCGCCCGGGTGCGGCTCCCCCGGATGCCGTACAGCCGTGCGCACCTCCCGGGCGAACACCCGTTTCCATCGATCGTGGCGACGGAGAGTGACGGTGTGCCTGTGGTGGAGTGAGCGGCGGGGGCCGGTACGGACCTGGCCCCGCGAACCGCACCCGGCACCGCATCCGGAAGGGGCATCCGAACGGAATGAGCTGAAACGCCATACCGAAGGAACGCGACGAGAGGATGTGCGATGCGCCGCACCCGGACGGAGGCCCTGCCCTTCACCGGTGGTCAGGGCGGGCGGGGCGCCGGACACCAGCAGCCGGGGGTACGGGCGCGTCCGTCGGGCCCCCGCCCCCTGAGTCCGGACCGCGACCACGACCGCCACGGCACCCCGGGTCAGGCCGTCATCGACGGGGACGTCGCCGGAGCCGTCGGGCACACGCTCACGCGCCTGCTGGACGAACGGCTCGACGACGCGCGGGCGGTCGACGCGCTCTTCGCCCGTGACGTGGCCGAGCGCGTCGCCCGCTTCACCCTCGGCGGCGGCCGGCGCATGCGCTCCCAGTTCCTCTGGTGGGGGCTGCGGGCCTGCGGCGGGGGCTCGGACGCGGGACAGAACGAGGCGGCACTGCGGCTGGCAGCCGGGCTCGAACTCATCCAGACGTGCGCGCTGGTCCACGACGACGTGATGGACGGTTCGCCACTGCGCCGGGGCGGCGCCGCCATCCACACCGATCTGGAGGCCCAGTACGGCACCCGGGACGCTCGGCGGCGGGGGGAGTCGTTCGGCAGGGCCGCCGCCATCCTCGTCGGTGACCTCGCGCTGGTGTGGGCCGACGACACGGTGGCGGGTACGGCCCTCGCGCCGGACGCCCGGCAGCGGGTGGGCGCCGTCTGGCAGGCCATGCGGACCGAGATGGTCGCGGGCCAGTACCTCGACCTCCAGGGTCAGACGACCGGCTCCCGGTCCATGACGACGGCGATCCGGGCCGCCGCGCTGAAGAGCGCGCTGTACTCCGTGGAACGGCCCCTCGCGCTCGGCGCGGCCCTGGCCGGCGCGGACCAGCGGACCACCCGGGCGCTCTGCTCCGCGGGCCGCTGCGCGGGGATCGCGTTCCAGCTCCGCGACGACCTCCTCGGTGTGTTCGGCGACCCTGGCCGCACCGGCAAGCCGTCGGGCGGCGACATCCGGGAGGGAAAGCCGACCTATCTGGTGGCGTTGGCACGGGCGCGGGCCGAGGCCGCCGGGGACACCGGCGCGCTCGCCCTGCTGGACACCGCGGTCGGCGACGCCGACCTCTCCGACGACGCTCTGGACCGGGTCCGCGCCGCGCTGGTCGCCACGGGGGCCCGCGCCGCGGTCGAGACCCGGATCGAACGGCTGGTCGCGCACAGCACCCGGCATCTGATGGGCGTGGTACTCACTCCCCCGGCCGACCGCCGGCTGCCCGAACTCTTCCGCGCGGTCGCCGGTGTACCGCTCGGCACGGCGTCCGGCACACCACCCGAGCCGCACGAGCCACCCGAGCCACCCGAACAGCACGAACAGCCGCAGCCGCATGAGCCGCCGGACGGGTCCGCCGCGACCGCACCCCGCCGGACCCGTCCCGAAGCGAGGAACCGATGAGAACCCTCACAGGGCCGACAGACCATGTGGTCGTCGTCGGGGCGGGACTCGCCGGTCTCTCCGCCGCACTGCACCTCCTGGGCGCGGGACGGCGCGTGACCGTGGTCGAACGCGACCCTCTGCCGGGTGGCCGGGCCGGACTGCTCGAACAGGGCGGCTACCGGATCGACACCGGCCCCACCGTCCTGACCATGCCCGACCTCGTCGACGAGGCGTTCGCCGCAGTGGGCGACAGCCTCGCCGACCGGCTGGACCTCGTCCAGTTGCACCCCGCCTACCGGGCCCGGTTCGCCGACGGCGGCGGCCTCGACGTCCATACCGACGCCGAGGCGATGGAGGCCGAGATCGAGCGCTTCGCGGGCGCGCGCGAGGTCGTCGGGTACCGGCGGATGCGGCGGTGGCTGGAGCAGCTCTACCGGGTCCAGCTACGCCGCTTCATCGACACCAACTTCGACTCGCCGCTCCGGCTGGCGCACCCCGATCTCGCCCGCCTCGCGGCGCTGGGCGGCTTCGGCCGGCTGGACGCCCGTATCGGCCGGTTCATCTCCGACGAACGGCTGCGCCGCGTCTTCACCTTCCAGTCCCTGTACGCGGGGGTGGCACCGGCCCGCGCCCTGGCCGCCTACGCGGTCATCGCCTACATGGACACGATCGCGGGCGTGTACTTCCCCCGGGGCGGGATGCACGCCCTGCCCCGGGCGCTGGCCGACGCCGCCGCCGACGCGGGCGCCGACTTCCGCCACGGTCACGACGTCGTCCGGCTGGAGCGCTCCGGGGCACGGATCACGGCGGTCGTCACCGACCGGGAACGGATCGCCTGTGACGCCGTGGTGCTCACCACCGAACTGCCCACCGCCTACCGACTGCTGGGCCACCGGCCGCGCCGCCCGCTCCGTATCCGGCACTCGCCGTCCGCCGTGATCCTGCACGCGGGCACCGATCGCACCTGGCCGGACCTGGCCCACCACACCATCTCCTTCGGCTCCGCCTGGCGGGAGACCTTCCACGAACTGACCCGGGAGGGGCGGCTGATGTCCGATCCGTCGCTGCTGATCACCCGGCCGACGGCGACCGATCCGGCGCTGGCTCCCCCGGGGCGCCATCTCCACTACATCCTGGCGCCCTGCCCCAACACCGAGATCGGACCCGGCGCCCGGGAGTGGCGGGATCTCGCACCCCGCTACCGCGACAGCCTGCTCACCGAACTCGAACGCCGGGGTCTCGACGGCATCGGCGCGGCGATCGAGGAGGAGTGCCTGGTGACGCCCGCCGACTGGACGGCCCAGGGGCATGCGGCCGGTACGCCGTTCTCGGCGGCCCACACCTTCGCGCAGACCGGGCCGTTCCGGCCCCGCAACCTGGTGCGCGGCACCGAGAACGCCGTACTCGCCGGCTGCGGGACCACTCCGGGGGTCGGCGTACCGCCCGTACTGATCTCCGGGAAGCTCGCCGCGGCCCGGGTGACCGGAGTCGGACGGAGCCGCGCGGCCCGGACGTTCACCGGAGCCGCCCGACCAGCCGGACCCGCCGGACCAGCCGGAGCCGCCGGAGCCACCGGAGCCACCGGAGCCACCGGGCCGACTCGACCCGCCGGAACCGTCCGGAGGGACGGAACCACCGGCACGACCACGGAAGGGAGGCCGGCGTGACCAGGCGCGAACTCGACGCGGCGGGCATCACCGACCCCGACCTGCGCCTCGCCTACGCCCGCTGCCGTCGGCTCAACGCCCGGCACGGCAAGACGTACTTCCTCGCCACCCGGCTCCTGCCGATCGAGCGGCGGCCGGCCGTGCACGCCCTGTACGGATTCGCCCGCTGGGCCGACGACATCGTGGACGATCTGGAGTCCGATGCCGCACCGGCCGAGCGGGCCGCGGCGCTGGGGGCCCTGCGGGAGCAGCTCGAATCCGCCCTGCGCGCCGGGACCGGCACGGAGCCGACCGTGACGGCACTCGCCCACACGGCGGCCCGGTACGACATCGACCACCGGCACTTCACGGACTTCATGACCTCCATGGCCCAGGACCTGGAGGTCACCGAGTACGCCGACTACGAAGCGCTCCGCGCCTATATGCACGGCTCCGCCGCGGTGATCGGCCTCCAGATGCTGCCCGTGCTCGGCACCGTCGTCCCGCGCGAGGTGGCGGCCCCGTACGCCGCCGCACTCGGGACGGCCTTCCAACTGACCAACTTCCTCCGTGATGTCGGGGAGGACCTGGACCGGGGGCGGATCTATCTGCCCGGAGACCTGCTGGCCGCGCACGGGGTCGACCGGGAACTCCTGCGCTGGAGCCGGGCCACCGGCTCCCGTGACCCGCGGATCACCGCGGCCCTCAAGGCCGCCGCCGCGCTCACCCGTGAGGTCTACCGCGAGGCCGCTCCCGGGCTGCGGATGCTGCACGCCGTGTCCCGGCCGTGCGTCCGTACCGCCTTCGTGCTGTACCAGGCGATCCTGGACGCCGTCGCGGACGACGGGTACGCCGTACTGCACCGCCGTGCCGTGGTCCCCAGGCGCCGCCGCGCCGCCGTGGCCATCGACGGGCTGGCCCGGCTCGCCGCCGCCCGGGTACGCGCCCCCGGCACGACCGGCCCGGCCGCGGAAGCCCCGTACCCCCGCCACGAGGTCGTCCGGGAGCGGGCGCGGAAGGAGACGGCATGACCACCGACGACGCCGAGAACACCCGCGGCACCGCGGGCCCGGTGAGCTGGCCGCTGCGGCTGCGCCGCCGTCCCGTTCCGTGGGAGAGCCAGCGGCCCACCTGGCGCGAGGCCAGGCCCGACATCATCGGCGGGGCGCTGAAGCGCGCGCTGGCCCGACCGGCCGGCAACTGGTACGTGGTGGGCGGCAGCCGGGAGATCGCCTCCGACCGGCCGCTGGGGCGGACGGTCGCGGGCATCGAGATCGTCCTCTGGCGCGACGCCGGGGGCGTGCTCCGGGCCGGACCCGGCAGTTGCCCGCACCTCGGCGCGCCGCTGAAGGACAGTCCGGTGCGGTGCGGCACGCTCATCTGCCACTGGCACGGCCTCCCGTTCGACGGTGGTGCCACGGCGGGCTGGGAGCCCTACCCGGCGTACGACGACGGAGTGCTGATCTGGGTACGGCTGGACGCGGCCGGGGGCGAGGAGCCAGGGGTCCGGCCGGTCGTCCCCGAACGGCCGGACCCCGCCGCGTCGGTGACGGCCGTCTGTACGGTCGCCGGGCGCTGCGAACCCGACGATGTCATCGCCAACCGTCTCGATCCCTGGCACGGCGCCTGGTTCCACCCGTACTCCTTCGTCGATCTGACCGTGGTCGGCACACCGGGCGACGGCAACGGGGACGGCGGCGGCAACGACGACGGGGACTGCTTCGTCGTGGACGTCTCCTTCAAGGTGGCCGGACGCGCGGTGGTCCCGGTCCGGGCCGAGTTCACGGCGCCCGGGCCGCGTACGGTCGTCATGCGCATCACCGAGGGGGAGGGCCGGGGCTCCGTGGTGGAGACCCATGCCACCCCGCTCGGCCCGGACCGAACCGGACAGCCGCGCACCGCCGTAGTCGAGGCGGTGATCGCCGCCTCCGGGCGCCGGGGGTTCGCCGTGGCCAGGGCCACGGCGCCGGTGCTCCGCCCGCTCATGCGCAGGACCGCGGGGCGGTTGTGGCGTGACGACATCGCCTACGCGGAGCGGCGTTGGGAGCTGCGCCGCACGGGCCGGTTCCCGGGCTGAGGCCCCGGGTGAGGCCCCGGCCTCGGGGTGTCGGGGCCGGGGCCTGAGGTGAGGTACGGAGGCGGGGGTGCGGGCCTCGGGGCGTCAGGGCGGGGCGTCCGGGACGCGGGAGCGGGCGGTCCGGGGATCGGGGGTGGGCGGTCCGGGGGTCGGGGGTGGGCGGTCCGGGGGTCGGGGGTGGGCGGTCCGGGGAGCTTCAGACCCCGGCCAGCCGGTTGAGGGCGCGCAGCGCGCGCACCCGGCCCTCGGCCGGCACGGTCCACAACGTCTGTCCCCGCACGCCCCAGCGTTCGAGCTGCGCGTTCGCCGCGAGGAAGCCCGTCGTGGCCGCCCGCTCCATCAGCGCCACCGGCAGCTCCGTACGCACCAGGTCCCCCGCCAGCGTCACGGTCGGATCGGGGGTGCGCACCCCGGGCCGGTCCCGGTGACCGCCGACGGCGAACAGCGGGCAGTCGGAACGCCACTCGTGCCGTACGTCCACGATTCGGGCGTCGCCGGTCTCCGGGTACACCCGGCGCAACTGGGCGAGCAGACCGTCCTGTTCGGTCGCGTGGTCGGCGTCCGGGTCGACCGCGTACGCATGCAGTTCGACCACCGAGCCGCCGGTACGGGCCGACCAGCGCGCCGCCTCGCCCTCCCAGCGCTCCAGCACGCTCACGTTGTCCAGCGGCCCGTATCCACTCGTCCCCAGGAACCCGGGGCGGTCGGCCGCCACCCGGCGGTCCAGCCAGACCCGGGTGACCAGGAACGGGGGTGTGGTGCGCAGCCCCTGGACGCGGGCGCGCCAGCGCTCGTCGCCCAGCAGCGGCGAGCGGGAGACGACGCCCTGGAGACCGCCCGTGTCCAGCGCCAGGACCACACCGTCGTGGCGCTCCGCGCCGTCCCCGGTGACGACCAGCGATCCGTCGCCGTCGGGCCGTACGCTCTCGACGGCTTGTCCCGTCCGCACGTCCACGCCGTGCGAGGTGAGATAGCGCCCGAGCGGCTCCCACAGAGCGGTGGGGAACGGCTCGTCGGGCACGTCGAAGAGCAGGCCCTCGCTGGAGCCGAGGAAGTAGATATGGAACATCAGGACCAGTTCGGCCGCCGAGAGTTCACGCGGATCGGCGAAGAAGCTCCGGGAGAACACCTCGAACGCCAGGTGGTCCGCGGCGCGCGGGAAGCGGATCCGGTCCAGCAGCTCCCGGGCGCTGACCCCGTCGAACCGCTCGTACACCTCCGGTACCCGGACGTCCAGCAGGGGGAGCGCGGCGCGCGGGTTCATCGCGGCGAGGTCGCGCCAGCCGAAGGTGGGGCTCAGTGCGACGAATCCGAGTGCGCTCCACGGCGGAGTGCGGGGCACCCGGGCGAAGCTGTCCTGGAGCCCGCCGCTGTGCCGGAGCGGGTAGTCGGGCAGTCCGGTGAGCATGGCGAGGCCGGGATCCACCCGGCGGAGCAGCCCGCGCAGGTTGTAGTACTGGCGGAAGAACGCGTGGAACCCACGGCTCATGGTTGCCCGTGAGCCGTCGGCCAGCTCCACGGGCCAGCCCGCCAGCCGGCCGCCGAGCTGGTGGTCGCGCTCGTACAGGGTGACGGCGACGCCCCGTTCGGCCAGCCCGGTGGCGGCGGCGAGGCCCGCGATACCACCGCCGATCACCGCCACGCTGGGTGGTTCGCCCGAGACGCGCGGGCGTCCCGGCCGGGGGGTCAGCACTCGGGCGCGCCGGTCGCGTCCCCGGCGCGCGGCGCCGTTCAGCGGTGTGGCCCATCGGCTCATCGCGCGGCCCGGCGCGAAGAGACGGGGCCGAAGGCCCGGTACGGCGCGGCGGCGGCTCGGTACGGCGCGGCGATGGTGGAGCGGGCGCCCGCGCGCGGCGGAGTCATCTCGGATCGTCCCTCTCGTCGGAGGCATCTGGGGGCTCGGGATCATTTGGGGCTTCGGGGGGCTTCGGGGCGCGGTGCGTCAGGCCGTCGCCCGGTGGTGGGGCGGGCCGGGGCGTCTGCGCAGCCAGGGGAGTTCCACGGCGGTGCGCAGCATGGGGCGGACAGGGGTGCGCAGTCCGATGGTGAGGTCCTCACTCCAGCGGGTGCCGCCGTCGAGGAAGCGGAGGAGCCGTTCCATCGGCACCCCCCGGAACAGACCGGTGAAGAACTCCGCCCCGTCGACCCGGCCGGTGTCGAGCGCGCGCAGCAGCACCGCGTCCATGGCGAGGGAGCGGGCCGGGTGAACGGGCGGCGGCAGCGGTGTCCGCCCCCGCCGATACGCCTCGGCGACGGCGCGCGCCTGACGCTGCACGGCGGCGAAGGTGTAGCCGGTGGACGGGCGGGTCGCGCCGCCCGCGGTGCCGATCCGGAAGACCGAACTCCCCACCCGGCGCGGAAACCGGGCGTCCGTCATCGGGATCGCGCCCTGCTCGACCCCGGTCACCTCGAAGCGGTCCAGGCCGAGCACGTCCACCGCGTAGTGACGCAGCGCCCGTTCGTAGCCCTGGTCGTCGAGGGCGGCGGCGGAGAACTCCGTGTACTCCACCAGCGCTTCGTACGGGCTGGTCGGCAGGATGTAGCCGAACGACAGGCCGTGGGCGGGCCGGGGCGTCCGGAAGTCCATCAGATCGGCCACCCGGGGGTCGAAGACCGGTCGGGCGGCGCGGATGAACCAGCCGCGGAAGTGCTGGAGCAGAGCGGTGCGGCTGGGCGGCAGCTCGGGCAGCGGGCGGGAGTCGAACACCCACCGGGCCCGCAGCGTCAACTCCTCACCCCCGGCGGTGGTGCCCCGCACCCGGGCGCCCCGGCCCAGATCCTGGATCTCTGCGACCGTCGCCTCGATGCGGCGCAGGCCCGGCTGACCGTGGAGGCGCGCTCCGACCAGCGCTTCGAACGCGGTGGAGCGCAGCATCTTGTACCGCAGCGGGGCCGGCCGGCCGACCAGCGACTCCCCGTCGGGGCCCCGTACCCGCAGGGCGTCCCAGACCCCGGAGACCGCTGCGTCGTACTCACCGTCGGGCCGTTCCCAGAAGCACCAGGTGCGTTCGGGGGGCCGGGCCGGGCCCGGCGGGGCGTCGATGATCGTCACGGTGGGGCGGGGGCGGCCCGGCGGGGCGGCGCAGAGCCGGTGCGCGAGGGAGAGTCCGGCCGCGCCCGCGCCGATGACGGCGATCTCGCTGTCCCGGCTGTCCCGACTGTCCCGGCTTTCGCTCACGCGGCCCCTCCCCTTCTTCCTCGCCGTGCCGCCGCCCCGCCACCGATTCCCTTCGGGCCGGTCTCCTCCTCCGGCCGCCACCGTGATCCGGTCCGGGGCCGCCGGTGGGGCAGGACGGTCGGTCCGGATCCAGGGCGGTCCGGATCCAGGGCGGGGGCCACGGCACCCACGATTCCGTACCCGAGGGGCATTCGGATGCGGTGGCGGTGCCGGTGTCGCCTGTCCGCCGGACGGCGCTCCCCCGTTCGCGTCGTTCGCGCGCGTCGTTCGGAGCGCCTCACCCCGGGGTCATCGCCGGCTCATCGCCGACTCATCCAGGGACTGGACCCGTCGAGTTCGAGCGAGCGCCGGAGCCGGTGGAGTCCGCGGCGGGTGTGGCTCTTCACCGTGCCGAGCGGGAGTCCGGTCCGCTCGGCTATCTGTGTCTGGGTCAGGTCCTGGTAGAACGCCAGGTCCAGGACCTGGCGCTGGGCCGAGGGCAGCCGGGACATCTCCTGGGCGATCAGCACCCGGTCGAGTGCGGCCTCCGGGCGGGCGTCCGGGGCCGGCCCGGACGGGCCGCCTCCCACCGCTCCGACGGCGACGAGTTCACCGCGACGG
Source organism: Streptomyces sp. NPDC020965 (assembly GCF_044333555.1). Classification (NCBI taxonomy): domain Bacteria; kingdom Bacillati; phylum Actinomycetota; class Actinomycetes; order Kitasatosporales; family Streptomycetaceae; genus Streptomyces; species Streptomyces sp. NPDC020965. The sequence goes on along the minus strand of NZ_JBIRRE010000011.1, from coordinate 207,565 downwards.
GTCCGCGCGGAGAGGGCGTCGGCGGTCTTCCGGCGCGTGATGCCGACGAGCCAGGCGGAGAGCGGGCCACGTTCCGGCCGATAGCCGTGCCGGCCGCGCCACGCGGCGAGGAAGACCTGCTGGGTGACGTCCTCCGCCTCCCGGGGGTCGCCGAGGGTGCGGGCGGCGAGCCGGTGCACCAGGGCGCCCCAGTCGCGGTAGAGGGTGGCGAAGCTCTGTTCGTCGCCACCGATGAAACCTGCCGCCAACTCCGCCGCTTCGGCCGCCGCCGCTGTGCTCGGCGGTGCCACCGGGGCCGGGGCCGCCGCCGGGTCCAGGTCAGGGGCCGGTTCCGGCGCCCGCTCCGCCGCCCCCCGGCGCTCCGCGTCCCACGCGCCGCAAGGCACGTCCCGCACGCCGCAAGGCACCTCGACGGGCTTCCGCCCCGGCGCGGGACCCGGGCCCCGCGCTACTGCCGTCGTCGCCATGGCTCCGCTCCTCCTGCCTGACCCGGCACTCCGGTCGGACCGGACGGGGCATGGCCGACCGGTACCCCGCCGCCGGGACGCCCCGCGGCGCCCCGGTGGCCCCAAGGCTTGGGGTTGGCGAACCAGCCCGGCAACACGCGTCGATTGTGCGTCGTATGCTGCACGGATGAGCGACACTCCGGCCGGGCGGCGATCGGACACCACCACGACGGGACTGACCACCGGGGCCGTGGCACGGCGCTTCGGCGTCGCGCCGACCACCCTGCGGTCGTGGGACCAGCGCTACGGCATCGGCCCGGCCGCCCGCGAGGACGGCCGCCACCGGCGCTGGACCCCCCAGGACATCGCACTGCTGGAGCGCATGTGCGGGCTGACCGGCGCGGGAGTGCCTCCCGCCGAGGCCGCGCGGGCCGCTCTCACGACCGGGCCGGAGTCCGCCGGAGGGCCGTCCGACCGGGGCGGCCGGTCGATTCCGCCGCCCCGGAGCGCGCCCCCACCGGGTAGCGGTCGCCGCGAGAGCCGGGGGCTGAGCCGGGCGGCGGCACGACTCGACTCGCACGCCATCGACACCTTGCTGACGTCCGCCGTCGCCGACTTCGGTCTGATCGGCGCATGGGACGAAGTGATCATGCCCACGTTGCACGCGGTGGGGCGTAGATGGGAAGCCTCGGGCGAGAAGTACATCGAGGTCGAGCACCTGCTGTCCTGGCACGTGTCAACGGCCCTGCGCCGTGTCGCCGCTCCACCCGTCCGACGGTCGCCGGCCCCGCCGGTGCTCCTGGCGTGCGTCCCCGGCGAGCTGCACACGCTCCCGCTCGAAGCGCTGGCGGCGGCCCTGTCCCAACGCGGCCTGCCCGTCAGCATGTTCGGAGCGGCGGTACCGGTCGAGGCGCTGGAGGAGGCGGTCCGCCGGACCGGGCCCGTCGCCGTCGTGCTGTGGGCCCAGTCCCTGGGCACGGCCAGCCGTCCCCTGGTGCAGCGTCTGACTTCCATGGAATGGGGCGTACGGGGCGCCCGCACCCGCCCCACGGTGCTGGTGGCGGGCCCTGGCTGGGCGGGGCCTCCCGTACCCGGCACCCTGCGTCCGCACCGGTTCCGTGACGCGCTGGAGGCGCTGCTGTCGGTGTCCGGCCGGCGAGCGGCGGAGTAGGCGGAGGGAATGAGCCGGGTGCGGCGGCGGTCGCGGCGCCCCTGATCCCGAGCACGACCACCACCCGCGACCCGGCACCCCGACCGCGACCACCACCCGCCCTGAGCCCGCCCTCGTTCTCAGGGACCGCCCCGAGTCACGGGCAGTCGGTCCGCTCGTGGTCGTCGGGCAGTTTCAGCAGCGGGTCGATGCCCGCCTTCAGGTACTTGAGCAGCGTGCTGTCCGACACCGAGGCCAGCGCCGGGGTGCGGATGGCCGTCCGCATCAGGGTGGTGCCGAGCAGCCAGGCCGAGAGCAGCTCGGCGCGGAGCTCGGCGTCCGGCCCGTCGAGGCGTTTGGCGAAGCTCTCCGAGAAGATCTCGGATATCTCGTCGCGGAGCCGTCCGACGGCCTCCTCCCGGCTCGACGAGCGGAGCACGCACAGCACCGGGTGGGGGACCTCGTCCTCGCTCGGCGCGTTGGCGACGACGTCACGGACCCAGGCCGCCACGTCCTCCAGCGGTAGGCAGCGCAGCGGTTCGAACATGGTGGTGCTCGTTGACACCACCTCGAACAGTGCTTCTTTTGAGCCGAAGTAGCGGTAGACGAGGGCGGCGTCCACACCGGCGTCCCTGGCGATATCGCGCACGCTGGTGCCGTTGTAGCCGTACCGGCCGAAGCGCAGGGCGGCGGCACGTGTCAGGGCGGCGCGTGTGCTCGCCGCGTCGTGCTTACGGGCCTGCGAGGGGGCAACGCCGCCTCGCCTCGATTCGGCCGACGTGTTCACCTGTCATACCTCCGCCTGGTCATGCCGCACGTACTCCCGGTCCACTTACTCGATGTCCAAAAGTCATCGACCGTTGTCATCGATCGTTGACCCACGGCTGAACCGACCATATTTTTCTGGTCACCGGACGGTGACATCGGACGCTACCTTCCCGCTCCTCCTGACCGGGACGACGGCGTCCGACTCGCTTCTTCACGCCTCGTCGGACGTTCGCCGTCCAACAGGGCTCGCAGGGACAGTGGTTCGCGCGACCGCCACTGTCAAGGTCGCCGCTCCGGCCGATGCATCGGCCCAACCACCATGCGCCCCACCTCCGTACCCAGCAGAAGTGGTGATCTCCCGTGCGTGAACGACGCGTCGCCGTCATCGGCACCGGCTACGTCGGCCTGACCACTGGCGCCTGTCTGGCAGCCGTCGGCCATCGAGTGGTGTGCGCGGACGCCGACCACCGCAAGGTCGAGAGACTCGGGCGGGCGGAGGTCGACATCCTGGAGCCGGGACTGCCGGAGCTCGTCAGGGACGGACTGGACTCCGGCCGTCTCACGTTCGTCGGGGACTCCCGCGCCGCCGTCGGCGAAGCCGACGTGGTCTTCCTCTGCCTGCCGACCCCGATGGGCGTCGGCGGCGCCGCCGACCTCGCCGCCGTCGAGGCCGTGGCCGACGAAGTGCGTTCGGCCCTGCGGCGCTCGGCGGTGGTCGTCAACAAGTCCACGGTGCCGGTCGGTACGACGGAACGCGTGGCGGCGCTGCTCGGCCGGCCCGACATCGCCGTCGTGAGCAACCCGGAGTTCCTCCGGGAGGGCCACGCGGTCCAGGACTTCCTCCATCCCGACCGTGTCGTGGTGGGCGCCGCCGACCAGGAGGCCGGCCAGCGGGTGGCCGAACTCTACGCCGAGCTGGACGCCCCGGTCGTCCTCACCGACCCCGCCAGCGCGGAACTCACCAAGTACGCGGCGAACTTCTTCCTGGCCATGAAGCTGTCCTTCGCCAACAACCTGGCCACGCTCTGCGAACGCTTCGACGCGGACATCCACGACGTCGTCACCGGCATCGGCCACGACCCGCGCATCGGCAGGGCGTTCCTCGACCCCGGCCCCGGCTGGGGCGGCTCCTGTCTGCCCAAGGACACGCACGCACTGCTGACCGTCTGCGAGGAGTCCGGAGTGGATTTCCCGCTGCTGCGCGCCACCATCGACACCAATGTCGAGCACCAGCGCCGGCTGGTCGAGCGAGTGGTGGCCGGCTGCTCCCCGGGGAACGGCTCGCTCCGCGGCGTACGGCTGGCGCTGCTCGGTCTGACCTTCAAGGCGGGCACCTCCGATCTACGGGACTCGCCGGCGCTGGCCATCGCCCGGCTGCTCAAGGAGCGGGGCGCCGATCTGTACGCATACGATCCCGCGCTCAGTGAGTCGCCCCCCGACCTCAGCGATCTGCTCACCATCACCGACAGTCCGGAGCGGGCGGCCGACGGGGCCCGCGCCTGTGTCGTCCTCACGGAGTGGCCGCACTTCCGCGAGCTCGACTGGGAGGCCATGGCCGGTCTCCTCGAAGCCCCGGTCGTCTACGACTTCCGCAATCTCCTCGACCCGCTCCGACTCGATCGCGCCGCGCTGTCCTGGGAGGGCATCGGCCGCTCGTACGCGATGGCGGGCTGACTGACCCGGGCCCTCGTTCGTGACGGCGCCGCGACTCGACCCCGTACGCAGATGGCGGCCCGGACCGACCCCGTAGGCGACGGGGCCGGACGACCCCGTACGCGACTGCCGCGACGGGCGCGGGCCGACCCGGGAGGCCCACTCCCCCGACGCCCCACCAGCCGACTGGACCCCGCAACAGAAAGGTGTCATTCGTGCGCATCCTGGTCACAACCCTCGGCAGTCCCTCACACGGGCGTGCCCAACTCCCCCTGGTCCGGGCGCTCGCCGCGGCCGGCCATGAGGTGCTGGTGGCCACCATCCCGGCCCTCGCCACGGTCTTCGAACACGACGACGTCCGGGTGACCACCTGTATGGCCGATTTCGTGCCGGGCGCGCACGCAGCGGCCGAGCTGAAGGAGCTCGTCGAGCGGCCCGACCTGGACGACGAGCAGCAGCGTGCGGAGCTGTTACGCGTCATGTCCCGGACCCTGTCCGGCCCGATGGCGCAGGAGATCCTGGACTCCGTGCTCCCGGTGGCCCGAGAATTCCGGCCCGATCTCATTCTCCGCGACGGTATGGACATGAGCAGCGTCCTCATCGGCGAACTGCACGGCATACCGCAGCTCCCCACCCCGTCCGGGGCGAGCAACTGCTTCGATCCGGGCGAGATCCTGCCGGGGCTCAACGTCCTGCGCGAGACGCTCGGACTGCCCGCGCTCGACGATCCGCTGTCGATCATCCCGCGGGGGCGCATCGACTACGTGCCCCCCGCGCTCTCGTTCTCGCAGCACCTGCCGGCGTCGTGGTCGTACCGGCAGACGGTGGGCGTGGACCGCGCCTCCGTCCTGCCGCAGTGGGTCGTGGACCTCCCCACCGAGCGACCGCTGGTGTTCGCCGCCATCGGCACCGCGCTCCCCATGGTGCACAAGCAGTTGAATGACGAGGACGCTCCGGAGATGCCGTTCCGGATGCCGGAGCCGGCCGACACGCTGCGCTCGATCATCCAGGCCGCCGCACAGCTCGACGAGTGCACCGTGGTCGTGGCGACCTCGGGCATCCCCGCGGACACGGACGGTCTGCCGCTGCACGTCCGGGTCACGGACCGGCTGCCGCAGCCGATCCTGCTGGAAGCCGTCGATCTGTTTCTCACCCACGGCGGGTTCAACAGCGTCCGGGAGTCGCTGCGCACGGCCACGCCCATGGCGGTGCTGCCCCAGTTCGGTGACCAGTACAGCAACGCGGAGCGCGTCCAGGAGCTCGGACTCGGCCGGTGGATCACCGATCCGACGGCGGACGGCATCGCGACCGTCTGCCGTGAAGTGCTGGCCGACCCCGGTATCGGCGCGGTGGCGCGTTCGGCCCGTCTCGCGATGCTGGGACTGCCGGAGGTCGAGAGCGCGGTCGCCGATCTGGAGAAGATCGCCGGATAGTCCGCGCCGCCACGGGACCGGGGCCCGGCACGCGCGACCGGCGCGGGCCCGGCCCCGGTCCCGACCGCCCCGCCCCGCCCCGCCCCGCCCCCGCAGGACAACCAGGACAACCGCAGGCACGGAGCACAGACGTGCGGCAGAGAAGGTGCCGATGGCTTCCCCACTCCTCGCGATCGTCCGAGCCGTGCCCCCGGCAGCCGGCCCGGCTCCCCGCCCCCGCCCGTGCGCGGCGAGGGAGGCAGGGTGAACACCCCGGAAGCGGCCCCGGACGACACGGCGGACGGCCCGGTGGCGGAGTCGGCCGCCCCCGCCCGGCTGACGCACCGGCAGATCGTCACGGTGCTGTCCGGTCTCATGCTCGGCATGTTCCTCGCGGCGCTCGACCAGACGGTGGTCTCCACCGCGCTGCGCACCATCGCCGATGACCTGAACGGACTGACCGCGCAGGCGTGGGTGACGACCGCGTACCTCGTGGCGGGCACCGTCGCCACTCCGATGTACGGAAAGCTCTCCGACATCTACGGCCGCCGCCCGGTCTATCTGTGCGCGATCGTCATCTTCACCGTCGGATCGCTGCTCTGCGGATTCGCCACATCGATCCATCAGCTCGCGGGGTTCCGCGTGGTGCAGGGGCTCGGCGGCGGCGGGTTGATGTCCCTCGCCATGACGGTCATCGCCGATATCACCTCACCGCGCGAACGTGGCCGCTACCAGGGCTACATCACGGCGGTCTTCGCCGGCGCCAGCGTCATCGGCCCGCTGGTGGGCGGGGTGTTCGCGGAGCGCGCCACCCTGCTCGGGGTCGCCGGCTGGCGCTGGATCTTCCTGGTCAACGTGCCGCTGGCGGCGGTGGCCGTCATCGTGGTCCTGCGTGTGCTGCACGTACCGCACCAGCCGGTGCGACACCGGCTGGACTACGGCGGGGCGGCGACGCTGACGATCGGCGTCGTCCCCCTGCTCGTGGTCGCCGAGCAGGGCCGCGGCTGGGGCTGGGGCTCTCCCCCGGCACTGGCCCTGTACACGGTCGGGCTGCTCGGACTGGCCGCCTTCGTCCTGGTCGAGCGCCGGATGGCGGACGCCGCCCTGCTGCCGCTGCGGTTGTTCCGCATCAAAGCCTTCCGACTGGGAACGGTGCTGCACTTCGTCGTCGGGATCGGAATGTTCGGCGCGATGACGATGCTGCCGCTGTACTTGCAGATCGCCCGGGGCATGAGCCCGATGGGGGCGGGGTTCGCCTCCCTGCCCACGGTGGTGGCCAATGTGGTGGTGACGCTGGTCGTCGGCCGGCTGATGTCCCGGACGGGGAAGTTCAAGGTCCATCTGGTGGCCGGGGTCGGGTCCCTCGCCGCCGCCATGGCGGTGTTCGCGACCCTCCGGGTGGACAGCCCGCTCTGGTACATCTCCATCGGCATGGTGTTCCTGGGGGCCGGACTGGGCGCGGCCATGCAGACGATCACCACACTCGCCCAGTCCGAGATACCCCGGCAGGACATGGGGGCGGCGACCGCTTCGGTGAACTTCTTCCGGTCGAACGGCGGCACGGTGGGCACCGCCGCGTTCCTCTCGATCCTCTTCTCGCTGGCGGTGCCGCGGATCGGCGAACGCCTGACGGCGGCCTTCCAGGACCCGTCGTTCCGACGGCTGACGGAGGAGCCGGCGAACGCGGTGCCGCTGGAGGGTGTCATCCGCGCCGACGGCAGCGTGGATCTGGCGGATTCGGCCTTCCTCGACGTCGTGGATCCGCGGATCGCGGCGCCCTTCCTGGAGGGCTATGTGAGCGCCATGCAGGCCGTCTTCGTCACCGGCACGGTGGTGGCCCTGATCGCCCTGGTGATCGCCGCCTGGCGGGTGCCGGACACCAGGCTCTCGGCGGATTGACCGTCCCGGACGTGCTCCGTGCCCCACGGGCCGGCGTCGCGTATCCCGTATCCCGTATCCCGTATCCCCAAGTGTCAACGGGCGCGCATCGCCGGTGACTTGGTCTAGACCTGGCCAGCGGGGCGGGGCTACGCTCGGGCTTGGTCTAGACCGCACTGCTTGGGTCGCCTTTCCCCACGCACTCCAAGGCGACCACCCCCACACCTCCCTCAGGAGCGAAGTATGCGCAGAAAGATCACCTCCGCCCTGCTCGGCCTCGGCATCGTCGGCGGCTCACTCCTCGCGACCTCCGGCAGCGCCCAGAGCCATGGCTACGCCGACTCCGCCGTCAGCCGCCAGCAGCTCTGCGGCGCCGGCACCGTACAGAACTGCGGGCAGATCCAGTGGGAGCCGGAGAGCGTCGAGGGCCTCAAGGGGTTCCCGAGCCGCGGACCCGCCGACGGGAAGATCTGCGCCGGTGGCAATGGGCGCTTCTCCGAACTGGACGACCCGCGCGGCGGAGCCTGGCCCACCACCAAGCTCAACTCGGGCCAGAGCCACACCTTCAGCTGGCGGATCAAGGTCCGGCACGCCACGTCCGACTTCCGCTACTTCATCACCAAGGACGGATACAACCCGGCCAATCCGCTGACCCGGGCCGACCTGGAGCCGCAGCCCTTCCTCACCGTGCCGTTCGGCGGGGTGCGCCCGGGTGCCACGGTGAGCCACACCGGCACCCTGCCCCAGAAGTCCGGCAGGCATATCGTCCTCGGCGTCTGGACGATCGCGGACACCGCGAACGCCTTCTACGCCTGCTCGGACGTACGGTTCTGACACCGCACGGACACCGCTGACGCCCCGCGGCGTTGGGCGGCGGCCGGGTCGTGGGTTCGCCACGACCCGGCCGCCTGGGGGGGGATCAGTCCGTACGGTCGGTGTTCGTCACTCCGCCGCCACCGTGGTCGGCCGCTCGGGTACGGTCGCCTCCCAGGGCGCGGGGCCGGTACCGTCCGCCCAGGCGGCGAGCGCCCGGTGGTCGAAGCAGTGGATGCCGCACTCCGCCGCGTAGTCGGCCGCGGGCTGGGTGAACTCACCGGTGGTCACGATCGCGGCGACATCCGCCGCGTGAACGGCGAAGCAAGTGCCGCCGAAGCGCTGGGTGTCCTGCGAGCCGACCTTGTTCACCGGACCGTAGCGCTTGCACTGGATGACCACGCGCAGGCCGCTGGGGGCGATGGCCGTCACATCGGCACCGAGGTCTCCGGCGCCGCCGTTGACCTCCACGTCGCGGCAGCCGTCGCGCTCGCACAGGGCCGCCACGGCCTGCTCGAAGACCAGCGGATCCATGGAGCCGAAGTCAACGGGGCCGGATGCGGGGCCGGGTTCGGGCTCGTATTCGTCCCCGTACGCGTACTCGTGCCCGGCGGGCTCCGGGTCGGCCGGGGCGTACGGCTCAGGGGCGAAGGGCTCCGGGTCGAAGGGCTCCGCTCGGGTGGGCTCCGGCGCCAAACGTGCCCGCTCGACCGGCTCGGTCTCGGGCTCGACGAGCGCCGACTCCGCGGGGGCGGGATGTACGGGGGCGGTCGCCAGGGGCTCCGCACCGAGGGGCTCCCGCGCGTGGGGCACCTCCGGATGCGCGGCCGGCCACCGTGCCGTCCGCATCCGGGAGCGGCGGCGCGAGCGCACGACGGTCACGAGGAACGCGATGACCGCCAGGGCCGCCACCACCAGGACCAACGGGCCGTACTCGCCCGCGGCCCGGGTGAACGACCGCAGCGCGAGCCCCGCTCCGCAGAGCAGAGCGGCGGCCAGCCCGAACGCGAGCACCGTCTGGCGCAGACTGAACGCCGGGCCGCGCCGCCGTCCGTCGGCTGTGTGCCGCCGCTGTGCCGTCATGGCGGATGACTGCCTTCCTGCTCGGCGGGTACGGGGACTTTGAAGACACGACCTAGGGGCGCGCGTCACCGGCGCGGGCCCGCCGCGTCCGGACCCGCGCCGGGCTCGGGGTGGTTGCCCGAGCCCTGGTCATGGGCGGCCAGCGGAGTGGGCGAGAGATCGGTCGGTGCCTCGCCGGGCTCCAGCAGGGTGTCGGCGGGGCCGATGATCCGCTGGTCGGGGGTGCCGACCGCGTCCGGGTCCTTGGCCGGGTAGTCGCAGCGCCGCAGCAGATGCCGGATGGCTTCGAGCCGTCCCCGCCGCTTGTCGTTGTTCTTCACCACGGTCCATGGGGCGTGCGGGGTGTCCGTCGCACGGAACATGTCCACCTTCGCGGTGGTGTAGGCGTCCCAGAGGTCCAGTGAGGCGAGGTCGGTGGGGGAGAGTTTCCAGCGACGGACCGGGTCGACCTTGCGGATGGCGAAGCGGGTGCGCTGCTCACCGCGCGAGACCGAGAACCAGAACTTCACCAGCACGATTCCGTCGTCGGTCAGCATCTTCTCGAAGAGTGGTGTCTGTTCGAGAAAATGCCGATACTCCTGCGGGGTGCAGAAGCCCATGACGCGTTCCACACCGGCCCGGTTGTACCAGGAGCGATCAAAGAAGACGATCTCACCCGGCGAGGGCAGATGGGCGACGTACCGCTGGAAATACCATTGGCCCGACTCGCGTTCGGTGGGCTTGTCCAGCGCCACCACTCGGGAGCCACGCGGGTTGAGTCTCTCGGTGAATCGGTGAATGGCACCGCCTTTACCGGCCGCGTCACGTCCCTCGCAGACGACCACGATCCGCTGGCCGCTCTCCTTGGCCCACTTCTGGAGCTTCAGGAGTTCGATCTGAAGCAGCCGCTTGCGCTGTTCATAGGCGCGCCGCGCGATTTTGTGGTCGTACGGGTAGTTCTCGCGCCAGGTGGCGATGGGGCTGCCGTCGCCGTCCAGCAGGATCGGCTGCTCCGGCCGCGCCTCGTCCACCCGGAGGCCGTGCAGAAGGCTCTCCCCGTCGCCCGCCGGTGTGTCCGTGCGGCGGGGCGCGGACGGTGGCGGCCCGTCGCCACTCCCCCGCGGCTCGCCGGATGCGGGAGCGGATCCCGGCCGGGGGTGTCTCTCGGTCGGCATAGGTCTCTCCTCGGGGCCGGGTGTCATGGTCGCTGCGCGATATTCCGCGGCTACCCGCTCTTGGGAGACTCATACCAGGTCACGATGGGTTTGCCAGCACCAACCGGGCCGTCCGCCGGTCTGTCTGTCGGCCGTCGCCACGGGGCGGGAACTCCCCGCGACGCGGCGCGGTGGGCGTCCCGTGCCGTACGGGACGCCCACCGTCACACCGGGGCACGACGGTCAGTGACCGGAGCTGTAATAGCCACCGAGCTGATCGCGGTAGGCCGGGTCTCCGAGGTGCTTGTCCTTGTCGAACTCCGGGGACGCCTTGATCTCGTCCTTCGTACGGGCGACGCGGATCGTCCGGTTCTCGTGGTCGACGCTGGTGACGGTGCCGGCCGGCAGCATCACTTCCTTGCCGAAGATCCACACTCCGGTGTCGACGACGATGTACTGCGAGCCGACCTCGGTGGAGTACTTGTCCACCTTGCCGATATGGCCGTCCGTCGCCTCGACGCCGTATCCGGTGAGGTCGTCGTCCGCGGTGTGACCGGCCGTCGGAACGTAGGACCACAGGTGCTCAGACATGAAATACTCCTTCGTCTGTCAACGGTTCACCATTACGCCTCCACGGATTTCCAGTTCCCGATTTTCCGGGCTGACCGTGTACCGCGATTCCGGTGAATGTTGTGAGGATTACTCCACACCATCTGCCCGGATCCCCGACCGGTACTCCATTGCGGGCAGCAACTTTTCCGATGCGCACGGAAACCCCCGGCCGGAGTGCCTTTTCCGTCGACGTCAGGAGCACCGGAGGGCGGTCCGACGCGGCAGGGCTCAGTCGGGCCGGGCGGCGCGGTAGGGGCTCAAGCGGGCCGGGGCTCAGCCGACCCGGGCCGCTCCCGCGCTTCCCAGCGGTATGACGAGCGGGCTGCCGGCGACGGGGTCCTCGATGATCGTGCAGGGGAGCCCGAAAACCTCGTCGACCAGTTCCTCGGTGATGATCTGCGCGGGCGCGCCCTCGGCGACGACGGCGCCGTCCTTCATGGCGATGACGTGGTTCCCGTAACGCGCGGCCTGGTTGAGGTCGTGCAACACCGCGACCAGGGTGCGGCCCTCCCGGTTGAGGCGGGTGAACAGCTCCAGCAGTTCGATCTGGTGCGCGATGTCGAGGAAGGTCGTCGGCTCGTCGAGCAGTAGCAGCGGGGTCTCCTGGGCGAGGACCATCGCCACCCAGACCCGCTGGCGCTGTCCGCCGGAGAGTTCGTCCACCGGACGGGCCGACAGCGCGGTGACGTCCGTCGCCGCCATGGCCCGCAGCACGGCGGCCTCGTCGGCGGCCGACCACTGCCTGATCAGTTTCTGGTGCGGGTGCCTGCCCCGGGCGACGAGGTCGGCGACCGTGATCCCGTCGGGTGCGAGTGAGGTCTGCGGGAGCAGTCCGAGCACCCGGGCCACGTCCTTGGACCGGTAGGAGGTGATGGCCTTGCCGTCCAGTACCACCTGGCCGTTGGTCGGCTTGAGGAGCTTGGCGAGCCCCCGGAGGAGGGTGGACTTGCCGCAGGCGTTCGGTCCGACGATGACCGTGAACGATCCGTCCGGTATCCGTACGGACAGATCCCGCGCAATGGTGCGGCGGTCGTAGCCGATGGTGATGTTCTCCGCCCGCAGCCGGGCCGATGTCGTGTCCGTGACGTCCGTCATTTCCGTCGTGTCTGCGGTGCTCGTGGTGTCGGTGACGTCCGTGGTCTTGTGTATCTGGGCTCTGGTCATGTCCGGTTCCTCGGGTTCTTCGGCTGGCTGCGGTGGGGTCAGGCGGTCCTGCGGGCCTCGCGCACCAGCAGCCAGACGAAGTACAGGCCACCGATCGAGACGGTCACGATGCCGACCGGGAGCTGTACCGGGGCGAAGAGACGCTGGCCGATCAGATCGGCGAGGACGAGCAGGAACGCTCCGACCACGGCGGACGGCAGCAGCGCGACCGACGACGAGCGGGTGACGCGCCGGGCGATCTGCGGCGCCACGAGGGAGATGAAGGCGATGGGTCCGGCGGACGCCGTCACCAGCGCGGTGAGCCCCACCCCCAGGACGACCACGGTCAGGCGTAGGGCGTTGGGTCGGGTGCCGAGCGCCGCCGCCGCGTCGTCGCCGAGTTCGAGCTGTCGCATCCCCGGCCCGGTCGCCAGGGCCAGCGGTATCAGCACGGCGAGGATGGCCAGGACGGGCCAGAGCTGGTCGTACCCGAGGCTGTTGAGGGAGCCGCCGCCCCAGACGACGGCCAGCATGGCTTCCTCGATGTCCGTCCTCAGCACCAGCCAGGTGTTGAAGGCGCCGAGCATGGCGGAGATGGCGATACCGACGATGATGAGCTGGAACGCCTGGGTCCCCTGGCGGTAGGCGAGGACGAAGACCAGGAACGCGGTCGCGATGCCGCCCAGCAGGGAACCGGCGGCCACCTGGTAGTAGCCGCCGCCGGTCAGCAGCATGACGACGAGAGCGCCGGTGTAGGAACCGGAGGAGAAGCCGATGATGTCGGGTGAGCCGAGGGGGTTCCGGCTGACCGACTGGAAGATCGCTCCGGCGACGGCCAGGGCCGCGCCGAAGAGCACGGCGAGCAGCGCCCGGGGGAGCCGCCACTCGATGACGATCTTCCTGGTGCCCTCCGCCCCACCGCCCGTCAGCGTCCGGATCACTTCGCCCAGGGGAATCTCGTAGGTGCCGTACGCGAGGGAGACGAGCACCACCGCCGCCGTGAGCACCAGGAAGACGGCGCAGGTGACGGCGGTGCGCACATCGAAGCGGAGTGACCAGCGGGGGCCGCGGGACACGAGGACGGGGCCGCCGAAGTCGATGGATGTACCGCTCACAGTCCGCTCACCTTCTTGCGGCGGACGAGCAGGATCAGCACCGGGGCGCCGATGAACGCGGTCACGATGCCTACCTGGAGTTCCTGGGGGGTGAGGACGATTCTGCCGACGGTGTCGGAGGCGATCAGCAGGATCGGTGCGCAGACGGCGGTGTACGGGATGATCCAGCGCTGGTCGGGGCCGATGAACCAGCGGGCGACATGGGGGACCATCAGGCCGACGAAGCCGATGGGCCCGGCCGCCGCGGTGGCCGCACCGGCCAGCAGGGTGACGGCGATGACCACGGTCACCCGGGTGCGGCCGATGCTCGCGCCGAGGGACCGGGCGAGGTCGTCGCCGAGTGCCACGGCGTTCAGCGAGCGCGCCGCGACGACGGCCAGCACCAGACCCGCCCCGATGAAGGGGAGGACGGTCCAGAAGATGTCCCAGCCCCGGCCGGCGAGCGATCCCGCCGCCCAGCCCCGCGTCCCGTCGAGGACCTCGGGTTTGAGCAGGACGATGGCGGCGGAGACGCCGGCCAGCACCGCGCTGAGCGCGACGCCGACGAGGGTCAGCTGCACCGGTGTGGCGCCCGCCCGCCCCGCCGAGCCGAGCAGGTACACCAGGGTGGTGACGACGATCGCCCCCACGAAGGACATGCCGAGGTACTGGCCGATGGAGGAGAGCCCGAGGAAGGCGACGCCGATGGTGACGGCGAATCCGGCGCCGGCGTTGACGCCGAGGATGCCGGGGTCGGCCAGTGGGTTGCGGGTGAGGGCCTGGATGAGGGCGCCGGAGACGCCCAGCGCCGCCCCGACGATCAGGCCGAGGAAGGCGCGCGGCACCCGGAGGTCGCGGACGATGAAGGCGTCCTCCGACCCGTCGTAGGCCGTCAGCGCGTTCCAGACGTCCCCGAGGGGGATGGACTTGGCGCCGAAGGCCAGGCTCACCACCAGGCATACGGCCAGCGCGGCCAGCGCGATGAGGAGTCCGAGGGCGCGGCCCGCGTTGGTGCTCACCAGACCGGGACCGCGGCGGTCCCCGTCGTCCCGGCCGTCCCCGCCGGACGGCCCGGACGGCGGGGCCTGGTACCGTCCGGGCCGCCCGGCCGGAGCGGCGGCCACTGTGGTGCTCATAGCCCGAGACGCTCCAGCTGTACTTCGTAGAGGTCGCGGCCGAGTTCCTGGTCGCCGGTCTGTTCCCAGACGCTTTCGAGCCGGGTCACGGTCTCGTCGTCGAGGGCCTCGTACCGCTTCAGCCATTCCTCGTGCTTGAACGTCCAGTAGCCGATCACGGCGTACCACTCGGCCGACAGCCGGAGTTCATGGCGCAGGTACCGCCGTGCGTTGCGGAGTTCCTTCGACTCACCGGCGACCCATACGTAGGTGCCGGGCGTGACGGTGAGTCCGCGGAGCGCCTCGGTGATGGCGCTGGGCGCGACGCCGTTTCCGCGCCGGGGGATCCAGCGCACATCGAGCCGCGCGGCGGGGCTGGTCAGTTCGATGGCGTGGGAGGCGTCCGCGATCTCGATGACGGCCGTGGCCTCGGTCCCTGGTTCCATTTGTTCGAGGAGGCGTCCCAGGGCGGGCAGTCCGGTGGCGTCGGTGACGAAGATCTGCCGGGCCGCGCCGGCCGGGGGCTCGTACAGGCGGCGGGGTGCGCCGAAGACGATGCGGTCACCGGGTACGGCGCTGGTCGCCCAGCCCGCCGCGCGGCCGTGACCGTGCAGGACGAAGTCGATGTCCACCTCGCCGGCGGCCGGGTCGAACCGGCGGATCGTGTAGGGCGCGACATGCGGGTAGCGGCCTTCGGGGTAGTGCCAGTTGCCGTCCTCGCCGACCTCCGGGAGGACGGGTTCGGCTCCCTCGTCGGGGAAGTGCACGCGGACGTACTCGTCGCCGATGCGGGTCGATGGGTAGTCGCGCAGCGCCTCGGCCCGGAGGGTGATCCGGGTCATGCCCGGGGACAGCGACCGTGCTCCGGTCACCTCGGCGAGGACGTACCCGGGGGCGCCGGTCACGACCCGACCTTGGCGTCGATCCGGGCGAGGACCTTGTCGAGCTGGTTCAGGGACTCCGTGCCCCACTCGAAGGAGGAGACCACGGCGGCCGGGGTGTTCTCGAAGACGAGGCCGTTCTTCACCGCCGGGAGGTTCTTCCACACCGTGTTCTTGGCGAGGGAGGTGACGAAATCCTGGATGCCGTATCCGTGGATCAGGATGTCCGCGTTGGACAGCTTCCCGATCTGTTCGATCGACAGCCACTGGCTGACCGTGCCGGGCTCGCCCTTGTGCTCGCCCTTGGTGAAGGGCCGGAACTTGGCTCCCACGGCGTCCCAGGCGGGGACGTAGAAGTGGCCGGCCGGGTAGGTGCCCCAGGTGGTCATATCCTGGCCATAGGCGAAGACGGCGATGGTCTTCTTGGTCAGGATGTCCGCGTACTCCGTCTTCAGCTCGGCCGCGCGCTTGCGGAACACCGCCTGCTGCCGCTTCCCCTCCTCGGCCTTTCCGACGGCCGCGGCGATCATCAGCGTCCGGTCCTCCCAGGCGCCGACGCCCGAGGCGTCGAGCTGTACGACGGGGGCGATGCTCTGGAGGCGCTTCAGTTCGCCCTTCCGGAGGAAACGCGTCTCGGCGAAGATCATGTCGGGGTTCTGCTGGGCCACGGCTTCGACGTTGAGCTCGTAGTAGGTCCCGACGGTCGCGGCCTTGCGCAGCGCCTCGTGGTAGCGCTTGGGGCGCAGGTTGGGATCGGGGTCGTCGAATCCCTCGACGACACCGATCGGCTTGACCCCGAGGTCCACCAGGGCGGCGGGCGAGTAGAAGTCGACCGAGACGATGCGCTTCGGCTTCGCCGGCACCTCGACCTTGCCGGCGATGTCGGTGACCGTGCGGGTCGCGTCGTCCGAGGACTTCCCGGATTCCGTCCCACCCGCCGAGCAGGCACTCATGACCAGCACAGCGGCGAGGCCCGCCGCGGCTGTCGCAAGAGACCTGGCTCTCAGCCGGCGGGATACACGGGTGGTGCGGCGTGTCATCGGACTCCTTCAGGAACCCCGTACGCGGTCGACGGACCGGCGAATTCGGGCTTAGGGCAGGCTTGCCTAAGTAAGGTAACTCAGCCCCTATGAGGGTATGGCGACACTTTGTTCCGGTTTCACGACACGGTGGCCCGGAGGCGGCTCAACGGCACGGCGACGGTGCGGCCCCGGATCGACTCAACGGCGCGGCAAGGCAGCACGACACCGACACCACGGCACACGGCACCGCGGCACCGCGGCACCGGATCTACTCAACGGCCCGTGGCGTCGTCCTGACCGCTCACCGATCGGAAGTACGCGGCGGGGGTGTGGCCGGTCACCTGACGGAAGAGATCGATGAAGGTGCTCGGGTTGGCGTAGCCGAGGCGGCGGGAGACGGCCACCACCGGCTTACCCGCCGCGATGTCGATGAGCGCGGACCGGACCCGGACGAGGATGCGCCACTGGGTCAGGCTGACACCCGTGTCCCGCTGGAACCAGCGCATCAGGGTCCGCCCGCTCAGCCCCAGCTCCCGCGCCCACTCCTCCGTCGTACGGTCGTCCGCCGGGTCGGCGATGATCCGATCGGCGACCGAGCGCAGCTCCGGGGTCTTCGGCAGGGGGATATCGAGCGAGGCCGCCTGGACCGGCCTGATGAGGTCCACCCCGACCTGCTGGAGCCGCAGCCGCGCATCGTCGGGCATCTCCTCCCGCTGATTGTGGAGCAGCACCTCGCGCAAGAGCCGGCTCATCGGGATGCCGGTGACAGTGGGCCAGGCCGTCGGGGTCAGCCCGGGGTTGAGGTAGGTCGCGTACGTCACCGCGCCCGCGCTCGCCCTGACCCGATGCGGCATTTCGGCCGGCAGCCAGATCCCCAACGCGGGTGGCACGAGCCAGACGTGCTCGGCGGCCTCGACCGTCACATTGCCCGTACTGGACCAGAGGAGTTCGGGCTCGGGGTGGGACATCAGCTCCCACTCCATCGCCTCGGACGCGGTGAAGGTGCCCGTGGTGAGCAGCCAGGGATCTTCGACCTGGCGCTCCCCGCTCGGAACGTAGGCGGTCCACTCGTCGGGCTCCAGGGTCGGCGCACCCCAGAGGCGCACCGCGGACACCGCCTGCCGCTTCTCCGTCACGCCATGTGTCGCTTTACCGTCATAACACGCCACGATACCTGCTTGTGTAGCGATCCAGGACGTTCCGCTGATACGGCGATGACCGCCCACGGCCCCCTTCCGCCCGGAACTCCCTCAGCCGGCGAGGAGGCGGACCGGTGCGACCTCCCGTACGTGGACGACGATGTCGAACCAGTCGCCGAGCGAACCGCCGGCCATATGGTGCGCCGCGTCATCCGCGGGGTCGTAGCCGGGGCCGAGGAGTCTCGCCCTGGTCGGCGCGGCGAGCCAGGTCCGGACCGGCGCGGGACTTTCGGCGCGCAGATCCAGGAAGTACGCGTCCAATCCGGCACCGCCCAGTACGGCTTCGGCGAACCGGTCGGGCGGCGCGGGGATCGGACCGGGGGCGGCGCCGTGGTCGAACGTCAGGCCGACGGAGACATAGCCCGACCCCCATCGCTCGCGCAGGTGGCCGCCCGCGTTCCGGTGCGTCGTCGGCGAGGACGAGGGGGAGACGGTGCGCGGATCGCCGTTGGCGGTGTGCGCGAGGCCGCCCCAGTAGACGATCTTGTCCCCGGTGCGCTCGTGCCACCAGAGCGTGTTGTCGGCCAGGGTCCGCTCGATACCGGCGAGACCGTCCGGCACGGGTGCGGCCCCCACCGGACGGGCGGGAATCCCCGCGAACCGAACCGGGTCATCAGGGTGGCGTACGTTGTGGGCACGCATCCACCGGACGACATCGAGGATCTCCCCGGTCCGCCAGAACGACCGGGCTCCGGCCAGCAGCGCCCGCGGGTCCCCCACCCCCGTACGCACATACGCGTCGAGTCCCACCCGCGCCGGGTCGTCACCCTCCAGGGCCAGCGAACGGAATCCCGCCTCCTCGACCAGCAGCCGGAGGATCCGGTGCGATACGGCGGAGAGTTCATGGGCCTCACGGCCGGAGACGCCGAGGGCGACCACCCTCGCATCGCCCACCATCGCGAGCAACGGCCGCAGATCGGTCACCGAGTTCTGGGGGGCGAATGTGGTGACGGGGTACGCGTACTGCCTGATCCATCGGGTCACTGCCTCGGTCATGGCGGGAACTCCTCGATCGTCACGGAAGGCACCGCCCGGCCGGGCGACAGGGACACATCCTCGAAGCTCAAGCGAGGTTGAGGTCAACCCCACGACGACCCTGCGGCGACCCCCACACCGGGTGTGGAGGACGGGCGGCAGCCGCTCCGGCCGCTCAATCCGCCCCGCGTGCCACCCAGCGGCCCGGCTCGGATCGCGCGCGGGCCACCTCGCGACACCCCCGCCGGGAGGTCAGCCGGACGGAATATTCTGGGGGAATGAGTGAGCGTGCGATGCAGGAACTGGCACTGCTGGTGCTGACGGCTCTGGCCGACGCGCCCCGGCACGGGTACGCGATCGCCCAGGAGATCAAGGGCATCACCGACGGCCGGGTTGTCCCGCGCACCGGGGCGCTGTACGGGGCGCTGGACCGGCTGGTGGCGGAGGGCCTGATCGAGGTCCGGCTGGAAGAGGTGGTGGACGGTCGGGCCCGTCGCGTCTTCGCCCTCGCCACCGCGGGCAGGGAGCGATTGACCCTCGAAACCGAGCGGCTGACCGTGGCGGTCCGGGAGGCGCGGCGACGCCTGGGCATCAGCGGCACACCGGTGACCGGGTGATCGACCGCCTGCTCCTCCTGTATCCGCCCGGCTATCGGGCCGCGTACGGGCCGGAGATCGCCGACACCTACCGGGAGATGACCGCCGGCGTACGGCGCACGGCCCGGCTGCGAGAGGGCGCGGATCTGGCCGCGCACGCGCTGCGGGTCCGGTTCGGCCTGGGGTCGGCGGATCCGCTGGGCCGTTTCCTCGCACGGGCGGCTCCGTTCGCGCTGGCAGCGGCGGCGGCGAGCGAGGGCATCCGGCTGACGGCCCGCTACACGTCGATCGCCGCCGCCCCGATCTCGGGGTGGTCATGGCTCCGGAGCATGGACGGTGTTGACGCACTGGGCCTGCTCTTCTCGCTGCTCGTCTGCGTGGGCGCGATCGTCGCCCTGACGGGACGGTGGACGGTGGGCGCGGCGGCGGTCGTGTGCGGATTGTCGGGTACGGCCGTCCTCGCGGTCTGTGTGGGGTGGCTCTTTGGCGATCGGGTGGTCTTCCCCCTGCTCGCCCTGCTCACGGTCGCCGTGGTGCTGGCCTGCCCGCCCGACCTTCGCCCCGGCACGGGCGCTTCAGCCGCCGCCGGAGCGATGGCGGGGGTGGCATGGCTGCCCGCCATCGCCGTGGACGCGGGGGTGGTGGGCCGGGTGAGTACGGACTACGGCGCCTGGCCGCTGCTGGTGCTCACCGGTACGGGGATCGTCCTCGCGCTGCGCGCGCGGTCGTCGGGGCTGCGGGAGATGGCCGTGATGGCGGTGGCCGCGCCGCCGTTCGTCGCCCATGCCTATGTCTTCGCCTGGCACGATGTGCGGCCCGTCGCCGTCATGGTGCTGGCGTTGCCTGCCGCGGCGGCGTTCACCGTGGCCATCGCGAGAGTGCGCCGCCCGGGCTGACCCGACCCGCCACACCGAGAGCCGCCTTCCCCCGGGGAGGGCGGCTCTTTGTCGTGGCGGCGGAGGCGTGCGGAGGTGTGCGAGCCGGCGGAGGATATAGTCACTTCAACGGAATACTCTTCTGACCGGCTCATGCGCATCGGATGTGTCGGGACAGCAGCCGCCGAACCCACCCCTAGCCCGCGCGCCCGCCCGCACCCCGCACCGAAGCCAACTGCCTGCACCGAAGCCAACCGACCGCACCGACCGCACCGACCGCACCGACCCGAGCGAAAGGCCACCCCGAAGTGCCGTTCACCCTGTCCCACCCGGCCGCGGTCATCCCCTTGCTGCGCCCCCCGTTCGTCCCCGTGGCCCTGGTGATGGGCGCCGTGGCACCCGATATCCCGTACTTCCTCCAGATCCCGCGCATACCGGTGACCGCCGGCGCGTGGTACGAGCCGTTCCTCAACGCCACGACGTCCCACTCCCCGACCGGCGCCCTGACCGTCGCACTGCCGCTCGCCCTCACCCTGGTCGCCGGGTACCGGCTGCTGCGCGAACCGGTCAGCGCACTGCTTCCCCCCACGTTCACCCTCCCGCCGCCCGCGCCACCGCGCCGCGCGGGTGAGTTGGCCCGCCGCGCCGGGTGGCTGCTGCTGTCCGCGCTGATCGGTATCGCCACTCATCTGATCTGGGACTCCTTCACCCACGCCGACAGTTACGTGGCCGACCGGGTGGCGTTCCTGCGTGACCCCCTACCGGGCGGGCTGACCGTGGCCCGGCTGCTCCAGCACCTGAGTACGGCGACCGGTCTGGTGGCCATCGGCATCCACCTCCGACGCCTCCGCACCCGCCCGCGCGCAGCGCGCCCGGGGCGCCGTACACCCCTGACTCCCCGCGCCCGCTGGGGCGTGACGGCGCTGCTCATAGCGGCCGCACTCCTGGGCGCAGTGGCCCACACCCGCGGCCTCGACTCCTACCGGCTGGTGACCGTGGACGACACCAGCAACCCCATCACCCGCGACCTCGGCGGCGGGGTGACCGAGACGAGCTACCCCGCCACGACGGAGAACGCCCCCTGGGCCACGGTCGCCGAAGGCGCACTCTCCGACGCGGCCAAGGGCGCGGGCGCCTCACTCGCCGTCGCCCTGGTGCTCTACTCGGCCGCCTGGCACGGCCACCGGGCGCTCGGCCCGCGACGGAGGGTCGACGCCGAGACCTCTCGACGGCACTGAAGCGAGGCCCGAGGGACGCGGATCGAACGGGAACCATCCGTACCCGCCGGACGGCTCTGGAGACGGTTCGGCGACACTCCGACGACGGCCCCGTCACGCCCGTACTGTCACGCTTCGCGAGAAGTATCACGGGATACCGCGACCCTTCGTCACATGCGCCACTTGAGGGGTACGAGGAGTACGGGGAGGCCGCGATGGCACCGGCCCGGACGCGCGCACCCCGGCCGAAGGCGGTGGCACCCACTCCCGCCCCGGTCAGGGATCGGATGGGGACTCCCGCCCCGGTCAGGGACCGGGGCGAGACGCCCGCAGCCGGGGCCCGACCGCCGGGCCCGGTGTCCAACTCCGCCATGGCGGCTGCCCTGGTGGGCCGGCCGGGGGCCCGCCCCCCGGCACCGCAGCCGGGCGGGGCGGCACAGGCCCGGGTGGGAAACAGCGCGGTGGCGGCGGCCCGTGGCAGTGTGCCGGCGGCCGGCCCCACCGCGGCCGAACCCCAGCCGGTCGCCACTGCGGCACCTGCTCCCGACCAAACCGCGGCCCCCGCGGCCGGCGCCGGACGCCGACCCGGCCCCCACGCCGACCCGAAGTTCGCCGCGCTCAAACAGGACGTACGCCGTAAGAAGCGCGCGGTGTCGTCGTCGCATCCGCCGGCCCGGACGGAGGCCGCGGCAGCGCACGCCGCCGCACTGCCCCCGAAGGACGACGCCCAGGCCCAGGGCAGGTCCGCCAATGCGGAGCGGATGAACGAGGCCAAGCCCAAGGAGTTCGACAAGGAAGCCTTCATCGCCGCGGTGGAGAAGGCGATCAAGGAGAAGGCCCCCAAGAATCTGGATGAGGCGGATAAGTTCGCCGACTCGGGCAAGGCGGACGAGGTCCGCACCGAGGTCCAGGGCAAGGTTGGCGAGGGCAAGGAGCAGTCCGCCGGGGAGATCGCCACCACGACCGCGGCCCCGCCCGACACGTCCGCCGCCGTGCCCAAACCCGTCACACCGCTGACGGCGGACCGGCCGCCCGCGACCCCTGGCGCGCCCGACGCGCGGCACGCCGTACCCGACCGGCTGCCGCCCGCAGCCACCGACCTGTCCGCCGGACCCGCCGCGGTCCAGGGGCGGATGGCGGCGGCTCAGATCACCGAAGGCCAGCTCCGGAAGGCCAACGAACCGTCGTTCACCCAGGCACTGGGCCATCAGCGGACCGCCGAGGCACACTCTGCCACCGCCCCCGGCCGGATGCGCAAGGCGGAGGCGGCCGAGCTGAACGGCGCCACCGCACAGGCACGGAAGGCCGGCGCGGCGGCGATGGGGGCGATCGGTGCCCAGCGGCTGGCGGCGGGTCGACGCGTCGACGCCGGCAAGGAAGGCGCCAAGGGTCGCGACGAAGAGAAGCGGGCCCGGGTCGCGACCGTGCTGCAAGGCGTCTTCGATGTGATGAAGAAGGACGTCGAGACCGTCCTGAACGGCCTGGACAAGCTGGTGGACGAGCAGTTCACGGCGGGCGAGAAGGAGGCGCGGGAAACCTTCACCGCCGAGCACCGGCAGAAGATGGAGGAGTACAAGGACCGTCGGTACGGCGGGCCGGGCGGCTCACTGCGCTGGCTCCGGGATCTGTTCGCCGGGCTGCCCGCCGAAGCGGACCGGATCTTCGACCAGGCCCGGGAGGGCTATCTGCGCCGGATGCGGCAGGTCATCTCGAAGGTGGCGACCACCATCGGGACCCAGCTCAACCAGGCCAAGCAGCGGATCGCCACCGGCAGGTCCGAGATGCGCACGGCGGTGGACGGTCTTCCCGCCGAGTTGAAGGCGATCGGCCGGCAGGCCGCGGCCGGGTTCGAGGACCGGTTCGCGGAACTCACCCAGTCCGTGGACGACAAGGGCACCGAACTCGTCGACACCCTGGCCACCCGGTACACCGACGCCCTCAAGTCGGTGGACGACGAGATCGCGGTGGAGCGGGAGAAGAACAAGGGCCTGGTCGCGAAGGCCGTCGAGGCCGTCAAGGGCGTCATCGACACCATCCTGGAGCTGAAGCGGCTCCTGCTGGCGGTGCTGGCCAAGGCCGCGCAGGCGGTCATGATGATCCTCACCGACCCGATCGGGTTCCTCGGCAATCTGGTACGCGCGGTCGGCGCCGGCCTCCGTCAGTTCCTCAACAACATCTGGACACATCTGCGACAGGGCGTCATCTCCTGGCTGCTGGGTCAGGCCAGCGAGGCGGGTATGCAGATCCCGGCGAAGTTCGACGTCCAGGGCGTGCTGTCGTTGCTCGCCTCGCTACTGGGGCTGACCTGGGCCAATATCCGTTCCCGGATCACCCGCCGGGTGCCGGAGCGGCTGGTCGCGGCGGCGGAGACGGCCGTACCGATCATCGCGGAGGTCCGCAGGCGCGGGGTCGCCGCGATGTGGGACGACCTCAAGGCGCGCGTGGGCGACCTGCGCAAGAACCTCCTCGACAAGGTCATCGAGTACGTCGTCCCCACCATCGTCACGGCGGGGATCACCTGGATCCTCTCCCTGCTCAACCCGGCGTCGGCGTTCGTCCGCGCGGTCAAGCTCATCATCGACGTCATCACCTTCGTCGTCACCCAGGGCCGCCGGGTCATCGAGTTCGTCAACGCGGTCCTCGACGCGGTCATCGCCATCGCCCGGGGTGGCAGCGGCGGTGTCCCCGCGCTCGTCGAACGCGCCCTCGCCCGTTCCATCCCCGTACTGCTCGGCTTCCTGGCCTCACTGTTGGGCCTCGGCGGTATCGCCGCGAAGGTCAAGCAGATCGTCCAGGCGCTGGCCAAACCGGTCAACACGGCCGTGGACTGGGTGATCGACAAGATCATCGGTCTGATCAAGAAGGCCGGTTCGAAGCTCGCCGCGAAGTTCACGAAGAAGGACAAGCGCACCCCGCAGGAGCAGGAGCGGGCCCTGGACGCGGCGCTCGGCGACGCGCGGGGGCTGGTGAAACCGGACGCGACCGTCGACGGCGTACGGAAGGGACTGCCCGCGATCCGCCGCCGGCACCGGCTCTCGTCCCTGACACTCGTGGTCGAACAGAGCGACAAGGACAGCAAGACCGTCCACTTCAAGGCGGTCATCAACCCGGAGAAGGAGAGCCGGCCGGACAAGATCAAGGGCGGCGGCCCGGGACTCTACAAGGCGAAGAAGACCGGCCCCAACGCGTTCACCGGCGACTTCGCGAACCTCATCCCGGCCGCCTGGAGCAGATACGACGCCCTGCGCGCCATCGACAAGCATCCGGGCAATGTCTTCCTCAACCGGGCCGACGGCAATGTGCCCCGCCCCAGCGGCCCGTACACCGTCGCCGGCGCGGGCACCCAGAGCGCCCAGTTCACCAAGACCTGGCGCGACGAACTGACCCGCCAGCGGATCCTGGAAAAGGAAGCGCTGTTCCTGAAGAACCCCACCTGGAAGGTGCCGGGAAAGCTGCACCTCGCCGAGAACGGCGCGAAGAAGGCGGTGGCACAGCGGCTCGGACTCGGCTGGGAGGACCTCTGGCTGCTCCGGGGCAGATGGGAAGAGCACCACATCAAGCCGGCCAACTGGGGTGGTACGAACGACCTGCACAACCTGATCTTCATCAAGAACCACCAGCACAGCCCGATCACGACATACTTTGATAAGTGGCTCAAGGTCGAGATCATGAAGGACATCCCGTAGCGATCCCATGGGCGATTGGTGAGGTATGACCGCATACGGCCGGCTCATCCAGGAGGCCCTGGCGGCCGAAGCGACACCGGACACCGAACGGACCGAGCGGGCCGTCCGCGCACTGGCGGCAGCCGGCCCCGACGCGCTGCGCCACGTCCTGACCGTGGCCGACGAACAGGCGGACCGCCACCACCCGGCGCTGTACGAGGTCGTCCGGCGCGGCACGTACCCCGAGGCGGTTCCCGTGCTGATCCCCCACGCGGGTTCGGTGGCCACCGGGGTGGTGGAAAGCGTCCTCCACGCGCTGGCCCGCAGCGGCGAGGACGAGGGCCCGGCCTTCGTCGTGGCCCGGCTCACCGACCGCGCCGAGCCGTTCCTCACCCGGGCGGCGGCCTCGGCGGCCCTTCAGGGGGTTTCCGACACGGCGGCGGGCGACGCCCTCCGCGAGGTGCTGGCGGAGCAACGGGGGGAGCCGGACGAACCGGAATGGCCACTGCTGCTGGTCAACACGGCAACGGCGCTCGCCATGATGAACGACCACAGCGGGGCCACCGCCCTGTACCCCCTGTTCGCGGCCGGCCCGGAGACCGGCCGCTCGCTCGCCGTCGCCGCGTTCCGGCTGGTCCTCGACGAGGACACGCCGCACCAACTGTCCAGGGCCCTGGACGACCCGAGCGCCGAGGTCCGCGCGGCGGCCGTCGATCCGCTCTTCCTGATCGGATCGCCCACCGCCGCACGGCTGCTGTTGCGCCGGGCGGCGGAGGACGGGGACCCACAGGTCCGGCAACACGCCCTCATCCGGTTCGGCGACATCATGGGCCTCGTGCTGAACGACGCGGAGGATCTGCCCTTCGCGCGGGAGAAGTGGGAGGAGCGGGGGGAGGGCCTGGACCCGGCGGTGTGTCACCGTTTCGGAGGGCCCGTCACGCTCGGCGACCTCGTCGAGGAGTTCACGGAGGAGGCGACCCTGCGCGCCGGTGTCGCCGAGGAACTACGGCTCCTCACCGGGGTCGACGTGCCCGCCGTCCTCGCCCGGGACGGCCTCGAAGCGGCCCGGCGCAGCGTGCGGGACGTGCCCTTCACCGCCGGCCGGATCCACAAGTGGGGCCATGCTCAGCCGATGCCGCCGATGCCGCCGCCCGGATAGCCCTGCCCCTCCCCGGGAGACGGTCAGCCGAAGCGGTCGAAGACCGACTGGAGGTATTCCTCCAGCCTGCTCGTGAGCACCGCCGAGGTCAGGTCGTCGCGCCCCAGTTCCCGCCGGGGGGCACCGCGACCCTCTCGGCGTCCGGCGCGAAGACGAGCGCGTCGAGCAGGCGCCCGTAGAGCTGCGCGGCGGGGTCGTCGCTCAACCCGCCGCCGGGGCCGCCGTGTAGTAGTCGGCGAACCGCAGCCCCTCCCGGGGGCCGTGCAGCAGGGCGCGAGTCGTGGATCAGTGCGCCACGTCGAGATCGGCCGGGCCTCGACCGGTACCCGCAGCCGGTGCATCACCCTCAGGGCTGCGCGCACCCAGCGGCCCCCCGGTCAGGACCGCCGACCCCGACCGCCGACCCCGACCGTCATCGGCACGCGCGCCCCGGTCGCTCGCCGTCGGCGGGTCAGGCGGTGGCGGGGCGGGCGGTGGCGGGGCGGGCGGGTCAGGCGGTGGCGGGGCGGTGCATGGCCGTGATGTTCAGGGGCCCCGCGGTGAGGTGCCGCAGGGTGTCGAAGCCGAAGTGCCGGTAGATCGGTACGTTGCCGGGGTCCGCGGTGGTGAGGAAGACACCGGCGGTGGCCGGTGTATCGGCCAGCAGGCGGTCCAGGAGACGGCGCCCGCCGCCCCGGCCCGCGGCGGCGGGGGCCATGCCGATGAACTCCAGGGTCCAGGCCCCGTCGGGCACCTCCGCCTCAGTGGTGTGCAGATAGCGCAGGGTCCGTCCGAGAGCGCGCGGTCCACAGCGCGTGAAGGTCCGGGCGGCCCACCGCGCTTGGGCGATGGACGAGGGGGTGGTGGCGGGCGGGGTGAGGACCGCGGCGCCGACCGGCCGACCGCCCCGGCCGGCCAGGGTGTAGCGGCGGGCGGCGGGGAGGGCGGTCTGGGTGTCCAGGGTGGCGGTGAACCAGTGCCGGCGCGCGGTGGCGGAGGAGCCGCAGATCCAGGAGACGGCCGGCTCGCGGGCGAAGGCGTCGGTCAGGACCCGCGCGCAGGCGTGTGGGGATGGCGAGTCGTCGATCTCCCCGGGTGACATGGGCTCAGCCATCCTGGCGCCGCCGCTTCAGGGGTGCCTCGGGGACGAGGTGGCAGATGTGGAGCTTCAGGAAGAACAGGGGCGCGAACCAGGCGAGCGCGGTGGGTGTCCCCAGCCAGAACAGGTTGACCAGAACGGCGTTCGTGTACACGGCCATGGCCAGCGGTCGCTTGAGGTGCAGGGGGATGAACTCCACCGCGGCGGCGCCGGTCAGGAGCAGTGCGCCGTTGACCAGGGTCCAGGTCCAGTCGCCGGGCAGGACGAGCAGTCCCATCGCCGCGAGGTGCAGCAGATGGGCGCTGACGAAGACGAGCCTGGCGCGCCGGGCTCCCGGGTCCTGACGGTGGTACCAGCGCTTGGCCGCGTTGGTAGCGTTGGTGAGGATGCCGCCGATGAGGTCCAGTCCGGCGAGGACCACGATGGTCAGTTGCAGTGCGGACCAGGTGTGGTGGGCCTCGGTGGACCAGATCCCGGCGGCCAGTACGGCGGCGCAGACGGCCAGGCCCGTGTGCTCAACGGCCGATTCGGAACGGGACTTGCCGGGCCCCATGAACCGCTCCAGCCGCCCCGGCCAACCGCCCGGTGTCGGGGGTATCTCCCAGTCGACGCTCAGATCAGTGCGCATGGCCGCCGACCTCCGGGCCACGGTGGGTGG
Organism: Streptomyces sp. NPDC020965; assembly: GCF_044333555.1. Taxonomy (NCBI): domain Bacteria; kingdom Bacillati; phylum Actinomycetota; class Actinomycetes; order Kitasatosporales; family Streptomycetaceae; genus Streptomyces; species Streptomyces sp. NPDC020965. Next base: position 179,940 of record NZ_JBIRRE010000011.1, on the reverse strand, counting down.
TGTCCGGCGCGGTCCACAGCCCGCGCAGCAGGCTCCACACCTGGCGGTCCGCGTCAGACCCGGCGGAGCCCGACGTCCCGCCGCCCGGGTCGGACGACTGGAGGCGGGCCAGCGCCCACTCGTCCGCGGCCTGGAACACCGCGGCGGTCACCGATACGAGCAGGTCCCGATCGGTGTCGGTGCGAACGATGCCGAGCTGCTGTCCGTTCTCCACCACCGCGTCGAACCACCGGAGCCACTCCCCCGCGTCACCCTGTGCGAGCGCGACGCCGGCGAGCGCCAGATCATCCGGATAGACGTGCAGATGCGTCACCAGGGCCTGCGACCCCTCTTCCAGCCGCGCCCAGAACTCGTCGGCGGCACCCGCCGCGGACCAGGGTCCCAGCGCATCGGAGAGCCGCTCGCGCACGCCCGCCAGGACCGCCGACAGGAGGTCGTCCCTGCCGTCGAAGTACTGGTAGGCGGCGGTCTTCGAGAAGCCCACGGCTTCGATGATCTTGTTGTACGAGGCGACTTCGGGGCCGTGTTCGGCGAAGTGATGGCGCGCGACGGACAGGATCTGCTCCTGGCGCTCGGGCGCCAGTCGATGGAATCGAGGAAGAGGCATGCACCAATGGTACACACCACTAGCGTGTACTAGTAGTACACATCATCGGTACACGTGGCATTCGACCCCCGAGGCATCGACCGCAGCCCTGGCCGACTGTCCCTTGTGACGGGTATGCCATGGTTGGAGGCGTGCTCGACGACATGGACCGCAGGATCGTGCAGACCCTGACCCGGGACGGCCGGACCCCTTACACGGTCCTCGCCCGGGACCTCGGCGTCTCCGAGGCGACCGTGCGGCAGCGGGTGTCCCGGCTCCAGGAGAGCGGTGTGCTGCGGATCGTGGCACTGTGCAACCCACTGACCCTCGGGCATCAGTCGGTACGGCTGATGATCCGCGTCCGGGACCTGACCCCGCGCGCGGTGGCGAAGTCACTGTCCGGGATGCCGATGATCAACCATGTGGCGCTCTGCGCGGGCAGTCAGGACATCTTCTTGGACGGCACCTGTCGCGACCAGGCGCAGCTCGTGCAGTTGCTGGACGACATCCGGATGCTGCCCGGCGTCTCCCGGGTCCAGGTACTGCTGCTGCTCGAACTCTTCAAGGACTACTCGTGGAACGGCCTGGCGAGCGCCGTGGGGCAGGGCGTCACGGCGGAGCAGGACCCGCCGGCGTGAAGCCGGGGCCCGGACGCCACCGGCCCCACCCTGCGGGCGGACGGCACTCAGCTCGAAACACGCCTCAGCCGGGGATGATCCGCTCGCCGGGCCGCACCGGAACCTCCCGGAAACCGGCCCAGAGGTAGGTGTCCTTGATGACCTCCAGCACCGTCAGCGCCTCCGCGTGTGCGACGCCGTTGACCCGGCGCACCCGTTCGGTGAGGAGTTCCGCGAGGTGTGCGAGGTCCCGGCAGCGGACGTCCACGATGAGGTCGTAGGGCCCGACGCAGGACGCCACGTACCGCATCTCGGGCATCCGGGAGAGTTCGCGGGCGACCAGGGCGACGGGTATGTGGTGGACGCGTACCGCGAGGTGGACCTCCACCTCCCCCATCCGTACCGCGTCCGTCATGCCCACCACCTGGAGCACGCCCTTGCGCTGGAGCCGCTGGTACCGGGCGCGTACGGATGCCTCCGAGAGGCCGACGGTGCGGCCGATCTCGGCGAAGGAGCGACGGCCGTCCACCCGGAGCTGGTCAATGATCTGCCGGTCCAGGTCGTCGATCACGGGACACCTCCAGAGATGGGTGGTACTGACAGTCATCATCTCCCGCACGTCAAGGGTCGACCATCGCCCCGACCCTCGACTGCGAGATCCGTGGAAATAGGCCCCACTTTCCACGGGATTCGTTTCACCTTTATCTTTTCAGCCACTGGCTGATGACCGACGCTGTTCTCCACCGGCGACCCCGCCCCGGACCAAGGAGAACAACGTATGCACACGACCCCTCCGCCCGACCGGATCCCGCGCCGGACGTCCCGGTGACGGCAGCAGCGCCGCGCTCCGCGCGCCGGGCCGCGGTGACCACGGCGCTTCTCGCGCCGGCCGGGATCACGGTGCTCGGTCTGGTGCTCGTGCCGCTGCTCCTGGTGGTGCGGAACAGTTTCGCCTCCGCCGACGCGTACGGCGGGGTGCGGGGCGGGTACACCCTCACGAACTACCAGGACCTGTTCGAGCCGATCTACCTCAAGGTCTTCGGCTACAGCCTCGGCATGGCGGCCCTGAACACCCTCGTCTGCCTCGTCCTCGGCTATGTCGTCTCGTACTACCTCGCCGGCCGGTCCCCGCAGCGCCAGATGCTGCTCCTGCTGCTGATCATCGTGCCGTTCTGGACGGACTTCCTGGTCCGGACGTTCGCGTGGATCAATCTGCTGAGCCCCGGCGGCCCGGTCAACAGCCTCACCGACGCCATCGGGTTCACCGACGGGCCCACCCAGTGGATACCGAGCCAGGGAGCCTCGTTCATCGGTCTGGTGTACGCGTTCCTGCCGACGGCGATCTTCCCGATCTACGCCTCGCTGCGCGGGGTGGACAACTCCCTCGGCGAGGCCGCCCGTGACCTCGGCTGCGGCTGGTGGCGGGTGCACACCCGGGTCCTGCTGCCGATCGCCCGGCCGGGAATGCTCGCGGCGGCACTCCTCACCTTCATCCCGACCCTCGGCGTCTTCGTCATCCCCGTACTGCTCGGCGGCGGACGTGACCAGTTGGTCGGCAACCTGATCGTGACCCTGTACACCGAGTTCCGCAACCAGCCGATGGGCGCCGCGGCGTCCGTGGTCCTGCTGGTGCTGATGGTGGCCTCGATGGCGGTGTTCGGACTGGCCGCCCGGCGGCTGAGGAGGAAGACGGCATGAAGCACGTCCTCGACACCGTGACGGCCTGGCTGGCCCGGGGCGTCATCGCCTTCCTCTACATCCCGATCGTCGTCGTGGTGGTGCTGTCGTTCAATGACTCCGAGGTCACCTACAAGTGGGCCGGGTTCTCCACCCGTTGGTACGGAACGCTCGCCGACAACACCGAACTCCTGGCCGCGCTGCGGGTCAGCGCGGAGGTCGCCCTGATCTCGGCGACCCTCGCCACCGCGTGCGGACTGCTCTCCGCAATGGGCATGGCGCGGCTGGCGAACCGCTGGAAGGCCGTGTTCTCCGGGGGTCTCTTCCTGCCGCTGATCATCCCCGAGATCGTGCTGGGCGTGGCCCTGCTGTCGGTCTTCGGGGCGATGAGCGCGGACCTCGGGATGACGACCCTCGTCCTCGGCCATCTGGTGGTGACCCTGCCGTACGCGGCACTCATCGTCCTCGGCGCCTACAACGCGCTGGACTCCTCGCTCGGGGAGGCGGCGACCGATCTCGGCTGCAATCCCTGGCAGGCGTTCCGGCGGGTGACCCTGCCGCTGCTGCGGCAGCCGCTGCTCGCCGCCTGGCTGCTCTGCTTCACCATCTCGTTCGGCAACATCGTGATGTCGACGTTCACCAACGGCATCGGCTCCACCACCCTGCCCCTGCGGGTGTACTCGATGCTCAAGGGCGGTCTGACACCCGAGATCAACGCGCTGGGCACCCTGCTCGTGCTCTTCACCCTGCTGATCATCCTCGGCGTCGGACTGCGTCAGATGCGTCAGGTGCTGCTGGGCGGCAAGCGCGACTAGCTCTCCCCCTCCCCCGTGCCGAAGCCCTCTCCCCCGAGACCGGGACCCGTCTCCCGACCCGCTTCCCGACCTCGCCTCCCGCCCCCGGATCCCGACCCGGGATCCCGGCCTCGTCTCCGCCCCTGCCTCCCACTTCGCCGACCTCGTGAAAGGCACACCCGCATGCGTACGAGAAGAGTTCGCAGAACCGTACTCGCCGCCTCCGTCGTCACCGTGACCGCGCTCGTCGCCACCAGTTGTGGCGGCTCCGACGCGGCCTCCGGGGGCGGTGGGAAGAAGCTGAACATCTACGCCTGGGCCGGGGAGATACCCGATTCCGTGGTGAAGAAGTTCGAGGCGGAGACCGGCATCAAGGTCACCCTCGACACCTTCGACAGCAACGAGACCATGACGGCCAAGCTCAGCTCCGGTTCGGCGGGCTACGACCTGGTGGAGCCCAGCCAGTACACCGTGCAGCAGCTCATCGGCCAGCAGTTGATCCAGCCGCTCGACCACTCCCGGATCAAGGGCCTGGACAACCTCGCGGCGAAGTTCCGCGACCCGTCGTACGACAAGGGCAACAAGTACAGCGTCCCCTGGATCTGGGGCACCACGGGCTTCGCTTACAACGACACGTGCGTCCCGTCCGCGACCAGTTGGAAGACCCTGTTCGACAAGAAGTACCAGGGCAAGGTCTACATGCTGGACAACATGCTGGCGGCCTATATCGCGGGCCTCCAGCTCACCGGCGCCCGCGCCACCAGCACCGACGAGGGCGAGATCAAGGCCGCGACGAAGGCACTGGAGGACCAGAAGGAGATCCTCGCGGGCTACAACTCCACCAACTACCCGCAGTTGCTCTCCACCGGGCAGGCGTGCGCGGCGCAGGCATGGAGCGGTACGGCGATGGCGAAGGTCGTCGCCGCCAACAAGAACGTCCACTACGTCATCCCCGAAGAGGGCGGCTCGATCTGGACGGACGGACTCTCCATCCCCAAGGCGGCCAAGAACACGGACGCGGCCTACGAGTTCATCAACTTCACCCTGCGTCCCGAGATCGCGGCCATGGCCACCGACGACGGCGGCAGCGCCAGCACCAACGCCAAGGCCCGCGAGTTCGTCAAGGACAAGAAGGCGCTGGAGAACCCGGCGGTCTACGCGACCGACGAAGCGATCAAGAGCGCGGACTTCCTGCTCGACCCGGGGACCGCGATGAAGCACTTCCAGCAGGGCTGGACCAAGGTGAAGGCATCCTGACATGACAGCCACCCTCAAGGCCCCGAAGCCCCGCGCGCAGGCCACCGCGCCCGCCGTCCGGCTGATCGGGGTCGGTAAGTCGTTCGGCGGCACGCCGGCCGTCCAGGACGTGACCCTCGACATCCGGGCGGGCGAGTTCTTCTCCATCCTCGGCCCGTCGGGCTGCGGCAAGACGACCCTGATGCGGATGATCACCGGCTTCGAGACGCCCACCGAGGGCACCGTCGAGCTGGACGGAGTCCCCTCGACGGGCGTACCGCCGCACAAGCGGGACCTCAACATGCTCTTCCAGAGCTACGCCCTCTTCCCGCACCTCAACGTCAGCGAGAACGTCGCCTTCGAGCTGAAGGTCCGTAAGTCCCGGCCCAAGGCGGAGATCGCGGACGCCGTACGGGACGCCCTCGCCCTCGTCCGTCTCGACGGCTACGGGGACCGGGCCATCGGTCGGCTCTCCGGCGGACAGCGGCAGCGGGTCGCCATCGCGCGGGCCCTGATAGGCCGTCCCTCGCTGCTGCTCCTGGACGAGCCGCTGGGCGCCCTCGACCAGAAGCTGCGGGCCGAGATGCAACTGGAGCTGAAGAAGATCCAGCGCGAGGTCGGCGTCACCTTCGTCACCGTCACCCATGACCAGGAGGAGGCGCTGACCATGTCCGACCGCATCGCGGTCATGGAAGGCGGCCGGGTGCTCCAGATCGACACCCCCGAAGCGATCTACGAACGCCCCTCGACCCGCTTCGTCGCCAACTTCATCGGCACCTCCAACTTCCTGACCGGCGTGCTCGGCGGCGGACGACTGGGAGTGGACGGGCTGGGGAACATCGCGGTCCCCGACGGCCACGGACAGCCCGACGGCACCCGGATCCATCTGGCCGTCCGCCCGGAGAACGTACGGCTCGGCCGTGCGGGCGAGGAGCCGGCGGACTGCCCGGTCGTCGCGGACGCCACCCTCCAGCAGATCGTCTACCTCGGCAACGCCACCCGCTACCACCTCACCCTCGCGGACGGCGGTGACTTCGTCGCCGAGGCGCGGGGGACGGACGCGAGCGGACTCGGGATCGGCGAACGGGTCGTCGTCGGCTGGCACCCCCGGCACTCCCGGGTGCTGGCCGAATGAGCACCCGCCGCCCCGCCCGACCCGGTCCCGACCCGTCCCCCCGCAGCAAGGAGATACGACCGTGAAGGTCGCCGCAGCCCAGTTCGCCCCGACCGCCGACCCGGCGGCCAATCTCGCGGTCATCGAGGAGATGACCCGGGACGCCGTCGCGGCGGGCGCCGAACTCATCGTCTTCCCCGAGGAGTCGATGCTCCCCTCGGACACCGATGAGTCCGAAGGGGTCCCGCTCCGCGAACTCGCCGAGCGCCACTGGCCCGTGTTCCTCGACGGGATCACCCGGATCGCTTCCACCCACGGCATCGCGGTCATCGCCGCCGGATTCGAGGGCAGCGGCGAGGCCCTCCCGTACAACACCATCGCCGCCGTGGACGCGAGCGGCGAGGTCCTCGGCCTCTACCGCAAGATGCATCTGTACGACGCCTTCAACTACCAGGAGTCCCGCAAGGTCCAGCGCGGTGACACCGGGCCCGTCGTCGTACGGATCGGTGACTTCAACGTCGGCCTGGTGAACTGCTACGACGTCCGCTTCCCGGAGTTCACCCGGTCCCTGGTGGAGATGGGCGCCGACCTGCTCTCGGTCTCGGCGGCCTGGGTCAAGGGCCCCCTCAAGGAGGACCACTGGGCCACGCTGCTGCGCACCCGGGCCATCGAGAACACCTGCTGGGTCGTGGCCTCGTCGCTGACCACACCCGACTGCATCGGGATGAGCATGGCCGTCGACCCGCTCGGCGTGGTCCGCGCCGGCCTCGGCGAGGAGGAGCGTTCGATGTTCGTCGTGGACGCCGACAAGGACCGGATCGACCGGGCCCGCACGGTCCTCCCCGTGCTCCGCAACCGCCGCATCATCATCGGACCGAGGTGAACCCCGTCATGCCACTCGACCTGCGTGACCTGCCCGCACCCGTCGACGGGGAACTCGTCGAAAAGCTGCGGAAGGTGGACTTCCCGACCCTCGGCCACTATCTGGAGGAGGGCTTCTGCGACCCCCTGCTCCAGCGGCAGGCCGGCACCGACCGGATCGTCGGCCGGGCCGTGACCGTACGGATCACCGCCACCGACTCCACGGTGCTGCACCACGCCGTCGGGCTGATCACACCCGGGGACGTGGTCGTGGTCGACTGCGGCGGCGACCGGCGCCACGCACCGCTCGGCGAGGTCGTCGTCAACGCGCTCGCCTCCCGTGGCGCGGCCGGCGCCGTCGTGGACGGCCTGTGCACCGATATCGACGCGCTGCGGGCGCTCGGACTGCCCGTCTACGCGTACGGGCGGACCGCCCTGACCACCAAGCTGCACGGGATCGCGGACGGTTCGCTGTGCGCGCCGGTCGTCTGCGGCGGTGTCCCCGTCCAGGCCGGTGACCTCGTCCTCGGTGACGCCAACGGCGTGATCATCGCATCCGCGGCGCGGCTCGCCGCCGTCATCGACGAGGCCCTCATCGACGACGCGGAGGAGCCGGCCCTCATCGCGGAGCTGTGGCAGGGCAGACCGCTGGGCGCGCTGACCGGGGCCACCGAGACGCTCCAGCGCCTGAGCTGACCCACCACCTCCCCGCCCCTCCCTCCCCGTACACCCCCGAAAGGACCATCGTGCTCCTCAAAGCCGCTGTCAACGGCGGGCGTTCGCCGGCCGAACGGCCCACCGTCCCGGTCACCGCCGCGGAGATCGCCGCCGACACCCTCGCCGTGCTCGCGGCCGGCGCGGACGTCATCCACTTCCATGTCCGAACCCCCGACGGGGGGCAGACCATCCGGCCCGAGCCCCTCGCCGAGGTGCTCACCGCGATCCGCGCGGTCGCCCCGGACGCCGTCGTCGGCACCACCACGGGCCTGTGGACCTGCTCGGGCCCCGAGGAGCGCTACCGGCTCGTCGAGTCGTGGGAGGTGCTGCCCGACTTCGCGTCCGTCGCCTTCAGCGAGGAGGACGCGGCACGGACGGCGGAGCTGGTCGTGGCGCGCGGCATGGTCCTGGAGAGCGCGGTGTGGACGATGGACGACGTCCCCCGGCTGCTGGCGTCACCGACGCTGCACGACAACGTCCGTATCCTCATCGAGCCCGTGGAGGAGGAGCCGGTGGAGGCCGTCAGGGCGGCCCGCGCGATGGCGGCGCGGATCCGGGAGGCCGGGGTGGTCTGCCCGATCCTCTACCACGGCGACGGCCCGACGGTCTGGCCCCTGGTACGGGCCGCGATCGAGGACGGACACGAGACCCGCGTCGGCTTCGAGGACGGCACGGACCTCCCCGACGGCACGGCCGCCCCCGACAACGCCGCGCTGATCCGTGCCGCCCGCGCCCTGGCCACCGACTGACTCACCGGCTGTTCCACCGGCAGCGGCGATACCTCCGGGGAGCACCGGGTACGGGGTGGGCGCGGCGGGACGGATCCCACCGCGCCCACCGCGCGGGCCTGTCAGGCTACGGCGTGAGGACCGTCAAGGTGGCGTCGACGATGCGATGGTTCGAGCAGGCGATGTACCCGCCGTTGCGATTGCGGCAGCGGTCCTGGGCGACGGGGAGGGCGTCCGCCTGGTACGAGACGAGGCGGCTCTCGGCGGCGAACACCAGGTCCACCTTGGCGGGCTGACCGCAGGCGCCGGCGAGCGCGCCCTCGGTGGTCTGCTCCCCCCAGCCGGGGCAGACCGGATCCTGGTCGTCGAGCTCCCGGAAGGGTCCGGAGTTGTTCCCGTTGGCCGGCGTGGCGACGGACGGCGCGTACCAGGTGTCGAACAGCGGATCGTGCGGCTGGACATTGAAGTCCCCGGCCGTGATCACCGTGCCGCCCGCCGCCGTCACCTCCACCATCTTCGTGTGCACCGCATGGAGCTGAGCCGTCTTGAACGCCGGCTTGAACGTGATGTGCGTGGTGCAGAACCGCGGGGCGCCGGGCAGGCCGGCGATCGGCACGCAGAGCAGCTTCCGGGCCTTGTCCCCGTCGTAGGGCAGCGTGATCCGGTCGGTGCCGGTCGGCGCGAAGCGGCTGAACACGGCCACGCCGTACGGGTCCTGGTCGGCGCCGGGATCGTTGCCGCAGAGGTCCGCGTCCACGTCCGGCATGGGCTCGAACCGGGCGAAGTTGGTCGCGCTCTGCGGCCAGCCGGCGTCCTGTAGGCCCTTGAGGATGGCGCGGTACTGGTCGGGACAGACCTCGTTGAGCGAGATGAAGTCCGGGTTCCGATGGGCCAGCGAACCGAGCACCGCGTCCACGAGGCCGTTCTGGGTGGATCCGTAATTCGCTTCATGGCCGGAGACGTTCCAGTGCCAGACCTTGTACGTCGCCGTGCCGGGCACCGCGGCCGATCCAGCGGGTGCCACCCATGTCGTGAACCCCAGCAGCGCGGCCAGCACGAGGACGATCGTGTGAACTCTTCGCATATGATCCCTTGCCCGATATCGCGGTCAACGCCGGTGCGCAGGCCGGTACCGGCGCGCGGGCGACTGCTCCACCGGCTCAGGAAAACCCTTCTCATGATCGTATGACTTCTCTGCCACACCTCACCGAAATCACCGCAATCACGGACCCGGCGGGGGGAGTCAATCGCGCGCGGGAAGGGCGGGAAGGGAAGGGGACCTGCGCAGCAGCCACTGCGTGAAGGTCCGACGACCGGGCCGCACCACCACGGGGCCGAGGGACTTCACGCCGACCAGCTCCACGCGCAGGGTGACCGGTGTATCGGGAATCGTCCGAGCCCGGCGATATGTGACCCTGCTGTGCACCAGTTGCAGACCGTCCGTATCGACCACGACGCCCGGCCTGGTGACCAGTGTCAGGGTCTTCCCCGTCATGCCGACGTCGATCCGCAGGGTGTCGTGCGTGATCACGGCGTCGGTGAAGTCGAGCTTCACCGGGCAGAAGGTCACCGCGAGCTCCAGCCGCCGCGGTACCACCCAGCGCCCCACCCGCTTGACCGCGCCGCCGTGCACCTGTTCGATCCGGACGACGTCCTTGGCCTCCTCCCTCACCGCGGCCGATCCCGGCGGCAGGTCGGCGGTGAGCGTGGTCAGTTCGCTCAAGGTCCGTGCCGACAGGGCGGTTTCCAGGCGCTCGTCCAACTCGTCCGCGGTCAGCAGGCCGTCCCCCGCGGCGATGCGCAGCACATCCACCACACGGTCCCGGTCCGCGTGGGAGGCGCGCAGTTCGGGCGGTGAGCCGGGCGCGGAATGCTTCCCGGCTGGCGAACTCTCTCCCGACATGCTTCCGTCCTGGTCCTGTCGAAGGTCTCCGCGCGACGCGGGTAGCGGCGTCGGGGTCGTGTCTTCGGAGTTCCCTGCCCGCCATTCCGGCGTGCCCTGACGCTCACACTCCCCGGGAGAAGACTAACGCCGTATCGCAATATGCCCCGGCGAAGGACCGGAATCGGGTTGGTTGAGGTGATGGAGATTTCCTGCGGTCCCTGACCATCTGCACCGATCAGAGATATCTCGTCCGACTCTGTCAATGGGCCAGGCTCCTGCAACTGCCCAGGTCACCGCAGTTTTTCCCTTGTCCGACCTCCACAAGTCCTCTACATTCCACTAACGATCTTTACTGATCGTTTATGTCGGTGGACGGGTCCGGGGAGGGCTCGGGGGTGGGGTGAGTCGTGTCTGCATGTCCACGACGGGTGCGTGCCCGGGTGGCGTTGATCGTGTCGGCGTTGGCGGCGGGGCTGTTGTCCGCCCCCGCCCACGCGGCGCCTGCCGCAAACCCCTCCCCCCAAAGTCCACCGGCTGCGGAACGCTCCCCCACCGAGCGGGCGGCGGCGACCGGCACCCCCGTCGAGGTGATCTCCGAGCGCACCGAGTACAGCCGGACCACCGCCAACCCGGACGGCACTTACACCCTCACCCAGTCCGTGACCCCGCAGCGGATGAAGCACGCCGACGGCAGCTGGCGCGAGCTCGACACCACGCTGGAGCGCCGCCCCGACGGCACGGTCGGCCCCCGCGCCGCCGCCGTCGGACTCTCCTTCTCCGGCGGCGGGGACGGCAAGGACATGGTCCGGCTCTCCGGCGGCAAGGGCTCGGTGACCCTCGGCTGGCCGGGCCGCTTGCCCGCACCGATCCTCCAGGAGGCCACCGCCACCTACCCGGAGGTGCTCCCCGGGGTCGACCTGCGACTGACCGCGACCACCGAGGGCTACCACGAGGTCCTGATCGTCAAATCGGCCCAGGCCGCCGTCAATCCGGCACTGGACGAGGTCTCCCTCCCGGTCACCTCCGACGGACTGACCGTGGCCCCGGGCGAGGGCGGCGGGCTGCGCGCCTTCGACGAGGACGGGAACACGGTCTTCTCCGGACCACCGGGGCTGATGTGGGACTCGGCCGGCAGCGCCACGCCACCGCCGGTGGCCCGAAGCTCCCGACCCGCCCGTACCGCAGCCGCCACGGAGGCGGACACGGCCCCCGGCATGGGGGACGCCAGCGCCGAACTGCCCATCCGGGTCGGCGCCGGAGCGGTCGCGGTCACGCCCGACCTCGGACTGTTGCGCGGTCCTGACACCGTCTACCCGGTCTACATCGACCCCTCCATGGGCCTCGGTGTCTCCGAGCGCACGGTCCTGTCCTCCAACGGCTCCCGATTCCCGGACTTCACCGGTGACCTCGGTGTGGGCCGCTGCTACCGGGTCGGCCCCTACTACTGCGACGCCGACCACACCAACCGGATGTACTTCGAGTTCGGCCCCGCCAGCCTGGTCGGGAAGTACGTCATCGACGCGACCTTCCGCGCCTACGAGACCTGGTCCTTCTCCTGCACGCCGCACTGGATCCAACTGTGGCGCACCGAGAACATCTCTGCCGCCACCCGCTGGCCCGGCCCCCAGCAGCTCGATCTGATGGGCGACCGGCAGGTCTCGGCGGGCCGGGGCGACCACTGCACCCCGGCCCAGCCCGACCGCTGGATCGAATTCAACGACGCGCCATCCGAGCCCGAGGAGAACCTCACCAAGACCGTACGCGCCTTCGCCGACGGCAGGTTCACCCGGCTGACGCTGATGCTGCGCGCCCAGGACGAGAACAACGCGGACGCCTGGAAGCGGTTCAAGGAGAACGCCGAGATCCAGGTGGTGTACGTGCTCAAGCCGGGGGCACCGACCGACGACGGGGTGATCCCCGGCAACGGCGACATACAGGGCTGCTCCACCACCGACCAGAAGCCGGTGATCGCCACCCGCCTCGACCCGATGTTCCAGGGCCGGGTGCGGACCTCCGTGGCACCGAAACCCGGCCTGGAGGAGCAGGGCTCGCTGCGCGCCCACTTCTGGTACGAGCGGAAGATGCCCGACGGGACCTGGCAGGCGGACCGACTCAACGTCCCCACCTCGGGATACCTCGTCCATGGTGATCTGGCCCGGCCTCGGCTGCCCGGCGGAGTCGACGGCGCGCTCTACCGGGTGCGCTCGCTGACCCAGTCGTTCTGGACGTACGAGGGCATCACCACGGCCATCTCGTCCGGGTACCGGCGTTGGTGCTACTTCAAGCTGGACACGGTCGCGCCGTCCGAGCCCCGGGTCACGGCGACCGGGGTGTATCAGGAGTGTGTCTCCTCCAACGACTGCCCGGCGCTGGGCGGCCCGGGAGTGCGGGGTTCCTTCCGGATCAGACCCAATATCGCGGACGACGACATCACGGGCTACCGCTGGCGGCTGCGGACCGAGCGGGGAGCCGCACTGGAATCCGGTACGGACGTCACCATCGAGCCGCGGCCGACCACCGCCGGGATCCAGGTACTGGAAGTGGAGGCCATCGACGTCCGCGAGCGGACGAGTGTGCCGGCTCTCTTCCGGTTCCGGGTGCGTCCGGCCGAGGGCGCGGTGGGCCGCTGGCACTTCGACGACGGCACGCCCGGTTCAGGAGTGGTCACGGCCGCTGACAGTGCCACCGTCGGCGTCCGCCGTCCGATCACCCTGCGCCAGGGCGCCGGAGTCGCCGACTGGTCCGCCCTGGGCCGCGGCGGTACCGGTGATCACTCGCTGCGGCTCAACGACGATGTGACCGACCCCGCCCGGCAGACGGCGTACGCCGACACCAGCGCCCCGCCGGTCAACACCCGGGACTCCTTCACGGTCTCCGCGTGGGTCCGGCTCAACGACGACGGCAAGACCCGGGTGGTCGCGTCGGCGCCCGGCGCCGAGAACACCGCCGCGTTCAACCTCTTCTACTCCGGCAGCGCGAAGAAGTGGGTCTTCAACCGAGGAGTCGCCGACTCCGCGACACCCGCCTACGTCAGCTCCCTCGCGGAGACCGCGAACCCTCCCCTGCGGGTGTGGACCCATCTCGCCGGCGTCTTCGACACGCAGGGCGACACCCGGAACAGCAACGACACCATCCAGCTCTATGTGAACGGCCGTCCACAGGGCGCACCGGTCGTCGTCGACGCGGCCAACCCCGCCTACATCCCGTGGGCGTCGTCGGTCGGGATGAGGGTCGGCGCCTCCAAGGCCGGTGAGCACCTGGTGGGCCGGATCGACGAACTCGCCGTCTGGCAGCGTCCGCTCACTGACGACGAGGTGGCCGAGGAGAGCCGGTACGAGGTCGCCGGGATTCCCGCCACGGAACTCGTGGCGTACTGGGACACCGCGTCGGCGGCGGGCGGCAAGGTGCCCGAGCTGAGTCCGTACGCGCCGGGCCCCATGGACCTGTCCGCGTCCGGGGCGGTCGCCGACCCGGACGAGAACGAGGTCCGCCTCGACGGCGCCTCCGGCCATCTCTCCACCACCGGACCGGTGGTGGACGAGACCGGCTCCTTCACGGTGACGGCCGCCGTCAAGCTCGACGCCGACAAGATGCTCGGGCTGCCGGTCGGCGGGCGCGCCCAGGTGCTGGGCCAGGCCGCGGCGGTCGGACGGGAGTCGACGTGGGCGCTGTGGGTGGAGCGGATCTCCGCGGCGCCGGACGGGTTCCAGTGGAAGTTCGGCCGGACCAGCACCGACGGGTCGGGGAGGGTCGTGGCCACGGCCTCCGCACCGTCTGGGGAAGCCGCCGAGTTCGACACCTGGGTCCAGGTGACCGGGGTTTACGACGCCACCGCAATTGTCGAGAACGGCCCCGTCGGAGCACTCCGGCTGTACCTCGGAGCGGTTCCTCAGCCCTCGCTCGACGACGAGAGCGTCTTCTTCTCCGACCCGCAGCACGGCGCGGGCGCCATCAGCGCGGGTCGGGGCGGCGCCAAGGGGGTCACCGGCCACCATCTGCCCGGAGCGATACGGGAGATGCGGGTCTGGACCGGCGCCATGGCCAGGGACCAGATCCTCGACAAGGTCATGGGTACGCCCGGGGCCGAGTAGGAACCGAGGTCGGCGCCTTCCCGGAAGGCGCCGACCTCCGGGCACCACACCCATCGCGGGGCCGTGGACCGACGGCTCCGCCAGGATCGCCGCTCCGTCGCACGGGCGGCCCAGCGAAAGCAGACACACACAGATGAAACGGTTCCCGTCGGCCGTGGCCCGGGGTGGTAAACGGTCGCGGCGGCGACTGGCCGCCCTCATCGGCTACTCCCTGATCCCGGGGCTGCTGACCCCCGTCGTCTTCGCCGCCCCGATCGCGGCGGCCGACGCCGCCGACCCACTCGGGCGGCTGAAACGCGCCGCCCCCGAGTCGGTCGATGTGAAGCCGTTCACCGAGCGGCCGACCAAGGAGACCAAGGAGCACGCCAGGATCTTCCGCGAGGTTGCCGAGGTCAAACGGAAGGAGATCGCCCGCGCCCGGGAGCACCAGGCGCGGAAGGTCACCTGGCCGGCGGGCGGAACCGCCACGGTCACCGTCCCGGCCAGCGGCACCGCGAAGGCCGCCCCGGGCTCCCTGCCGGTCACGGTCGCCCCGACCGGGAAGAAGGCCACGGCGGCCCGTTCACTCACCGTCGCGGTACTCGATCGGAGGAAAACCGCCGAACTCGGCGTCAAGGGCGTGGTGCTGACCGTCACCGCGCCCGCCAGCGCGCCGGGCACGGCCAGGCTCGGCATCGACTACCGCGCCTTCGCCGCCGCGTACGGCGGTGACTGGGCGGGCCGCCTCCGACTCCAGCGCCTGCCCGACTGCGCCCTGACCACCCCGACCGCCGCGGCGTGCCGGGCACGCACCCCACTGCCCACCACCCACCAGCGCGCGGCCGAGCGGCTGACCGCCGACCTCGCGTTCACGTCGAGCACCACCCGTACCGCCGCCGCCTCCACCACCGGCCGACCCATGGTGCTCGCACTGGCCGCGGGCCCCAATTCCGGCAGCGGTGACTTCAAGGCCACCCCGCTGTCGGCCTCGTCGACCTGGGAGGCGGGCGGCTCCTCCGGCACCTTCGGCTGGTCCTACCCGTTGGAGACCCCGGACCCGGCCGCCGGTCCGCAGCCCGATCTCACCGTGTCGTACGACTCCGGCGCGGTGGACGGCCGTACCGCCAACACCAACAACCAGGGCAGCCTGATCGGCGAGGGCTTCGACCTCACCTCGTCGTACATCGAGCGCAAGTACGGCACCTGTGACGACGACGGACAGACCGACAAGTTCGACCTCTGCTGGAAGTACGAGAACGCCTCACTCGTCCTCAACGGCAGGGCGACGGAACTGGTCAAGAACGACTCCGACGGCACCTGGCGGCTGAAGAACGACGACGCCTCCACCGTCACCCTCGCGACCGGCGCCGACAACCGGGACGACAACGGCGAGCACTGGATCGTCACCACCGGCGACGGCACCAAGTACACCTTCGGCAAGAACGTGCTCCCCGGCGCGCCCGCCGGCGACACCACCGACTCGGTGTGGACCGTGCCCGTCTTCGGCGACGACGCCGGAGAGCCGGGGTACGACCAGGGCACCACCTTCTCCGGCCGTGACCTCAAGCAGGCGTGGCGCTGGAACCTCGACCTGGTCGAGGACACCCGCGACAACGCCATGACGTACTGGTACACCGCCGAGACCAACTACTACGACACGCTCGGCAACGACAGCAACGGCACCTCCTACCACCGCGGCGGCCACCTCAACGAGATCCGCTACGGCCAGCGCGTGGGCGCCCTCTTCACCGGGGCACCAGCCGCCTCCCACAAGGTCGCCTTCTCCTACGCCGAGCGCTGTACGGTCGGTGACTGCGGCTCGCTCACCGAGGCGACCCGCAACAACTGGCCCGACGTGCCCTTCGACGCCGAGTGCAAGTCCGGCCAGAAGTGCACCGGCAACGCCGGCCCCTCCTTCTACACCCGCAAGCGGATGACGGGCGTCGCCACCCAGGCGTGGGACGCCGCAGCCACCACACCGGGCTACGCCTCCGTCGACTCCTGGGCCTTCACCCAGGTCTACCTCGATCCGGGCGACACCGGGGACAGTACCGACCAGTCGCTCTGGCTCGACCGCATCCAGCACACCGGCAAGCGTGGCACCGACATCAAGGCCAACCCGATCGTCTTCGGCCACCAGTCCATGCCGAACCGGGTCGACGGCCGGACCGACGACATCCTGCCGCTGACCAAGCCCCGACTGCGCACCATCGAGACGGAGACCGGCGGCCAGACCCGGATCGACTACAAGCCCGCCGACTGCTCGGCCACCGGTCCCAAGCCGAAGCTCGACGACAACAAGAGCAACTGCTTCCCGGTGTACTGGGCACCCGACGGCGGCAAGATCCCGATTCTGGACTGGTTCCAGAAGTACCCGGTCTCCTCGGTCCTCACCGGCGGCACCAACGGCGGTGTCGAGCTGATCGAGCACACCTACACCTATCCCGAGGGCGGCGCCTGGCGGTACAACGAGGACCCGTTCACCAAGGAGAAGGAGCGCACCTGGTCGCTCTGGCGCGGCTTCGGCGAGGTCGTCCACACCGTCGGCCGACCCGGCCGCACCCAGTCCAAGACCGTCACCGTGCATCTGCGCGGCATGAACGGCGACCGGAAGCTCGGCGCCGGCGGCAAGCCCGACCCCGAGGCCCGCAAGGCCGTCACGGTCACCGGGGTCAAGGCCGGGGCGATATCCGACAGTGAGCAGTACGCGGGCTTCGTCCGCGAGTCGGTGACCTACCACGGCGCCCGGGAGGTCCGGGGCACGATCAACGACCCGTGGTCCCTGCGGACGGCCGTCCAGAAGAAGTCGTACGCGGACACCGAGGCGTACTTCGTCCGCACCGGCGCCAGCCACTCCCGGGTCAGCGTCACCAGTTCCGGCACCGCCAAGGACCGGGTGCGCTCCACGGTCACGGCCTACGACGAGTACGGAATGCCCAAGACCGTCCTCGACCGGGGTGACAACGACAAGCTCGGCGACGAGACCTGCACCCGCACCTGGTACGCCCGGGGCAATGGCTTCACCAACCTGGTCTCCCGCACCAGGGTCGTCGGCAACATCGAACCCCCGGTGGCCGACCCCTGCGTCCTCACCAATGAGCAGCTCGATCTGCCCCTCGACTCCGCCGCCTCCGGTTCGGTGATCTCGGACACCGGGGTCCGGTACGACTCGACCTCACCCTGGAGCCTGTCCCAGGTGCCGACCAGGGGCGACGTCCGCTGGTCGGGCCGTGCCCAGGGCTACACCGCCGCATCCGGCGCCCCGGTCTGGCAGTCCACCGCCACCACCACCTACGACGCGCTCGGCCGGCCGCTGTCCGTCAAGGACAACCAGGACACCGTCACCGCGACCACGGTCTACACCCCGGCGACGACGGGCCCCCTGACCCAGACCCAGGTCACCAACGCCAAGGGCCACGCCTCGACCACCCTCTACGACTTCGCGTCGGGAGCGACGACCCAGGTCACCGACGCCAACCGGAAGGTCACCGCCAGCGAGTACGACAGCCTGGGCCGGATCCTGCGGGTCTGGCTGCCCAACCGCTCGAAGTCTCTCGGCCAGTTGCCCAATCACCTCTACAGCTATCACGTCTCGAACACCGCGAAGCCGTCCTGGATCGCCACCGGAGCCCTCACCAACCAGGGTGGCGGCCACATCACCACGTACCACCTGTACGACTCCCTGCTCCGCTCCCGGCAGACCCAGTCGCCCACGCCCGTCGGCGGCACGGTGATCGCCGAGACGCTCTACGACGAGCGTGGTCTCGCCGTCACCCAGAACTCCGACATCTGGAGCAGTACACGCACCCCGAGCGGCGAACTGGTCGCGACCGACGGCGGTCAGGCACCGCTCCAGGTCGACACGGTGTACGACGGCGCCGAGCGCCCCGTGAAGGCCGACACCAAGGTCAAGAACGTCACCAAGTGGAGCGTGGAGACCGCCCACCTCGGGGACACCGTTACCACCACTGCCCCTGTCGGGGGCCAGGCCGTCGCCGTCGTCAACGACGCGCGCGACCGGATGACCGAACGCCGGGAGTACGCGGGCCCGAATCCGACCGGCTCCGCCACCGCCACCCGGTACACCTACACCCGGGCGGGGAAGCAGGCGTCGGTACGGGGCCCGGACGGGGCCACCTGGTCCTTCGGCTATGACCTCTTCGGCCGTCAGACCCGGGCGACGGACCCCGACAAGGGCACCACGACCACCACGTACAACGACCTGGACCAGCCCGTCAGCGCCACCGACGCCCGCGCGACCACCCTGCACTCCGAGTACGACGTCCTCGGCCGCAAGACCGGTCTGTGGAACGGGTCCAGGACGGACGCCAACAAGCTGGCCGCCTGGACCTATGACAGCCTCGCCAAGGGGAAGACGGACACCGCCGTCCGCTATGTCGGTGGGGTGACCGGGCAGGCGTACACCCAGAAGGTCACCTCCTACAGCCCGCTCTACCAGGTCGTCGGCCGGCAACTGCAACTGCCCCCTGACGAACCGCTGGTCGAGGCGGGGGTGCCCGCCACGCTGGCCATGACGACCTACTACAACCTCGACGGCACAATCTCAGGGACCGACCACCCGGCCGTCGCGGGCCTGAAGTCCGAGGGTCTCAGCCACACCTACAACAGCTTCGGTCAGCACCTCTCCTCCAGCGGCACGACGGGATATCTCCAGTCGGCCCTCTACTCGCCCCTCGGTGAGCTGAACGAGCTCACGCTCGGCGTATCGAGCACGGGGAACAAGGCGTACCTCAGCTACGACTACGAAGCCGGCACCGGCCGCCTCAAGCGCTCCACCGTCTCGGACGACGTCCACAGCTACCTGCCGCAGGAACTGCTCTACACGCAGGACCCGGCCGGAAACGTCACCTCGATCTTCGACACGGCGACCCAGGGCGCCACGGCCAAGCCGGACTACCAGTGCTTCGGCTATGACGGCCACCGCCGACTGACCGACCTGTGGACCCCGAAGACCCCCGACTGCACCACCCCGGTCGCCGACGCGGTCATCGACGGGCCGGCGCCGTACCGGACCCGCTACACCCACAACGCGGCGGGACAGCGGGCCAGCCAAACCAACTACCGGACCACCTCGCCCTCCACCACCACCTACACCTACGGCCCCGCCGCCGATCAGCCCCACACGCTGCTGAAGGCGGACGTCGACAGCACCGGTGCCACCCGCACCTACGCCTACGACGCGGCGGGCAACACCACCAGCCGCCCGGGCCCCCAGGACCAGCAGACCCTGACCTGGAACCCCGAGGGACGGCTCGCCACCCTCAAGGAACCCGCGTCCGGCACCAAGCCCGCCAAGGGCACCGGCTACCTCTACGACGCCTCCGGCGAATTGCTGATCCGGCGCGCCACCACGGCCGACGGCGAAACCGTCCTCCATCTGGGCGCCGACGAGGTCCGGCTGACGGTCAAGGGCACCACCAAAACCCTCACCGGCACCCGCTACTACAGTGCGGCGGGCAAGACGATCGCGGTCCGCACCGGCAAGGCGGGCTCCACCGAGACGGAGCTGACCTTCCTCGCGGGCGACCACCACGGCACCTCGACCCTCGCTCTGGACTCGGTGACCTACGCGGTCACCAAGCGCCATCTGACCCCCTTCGGCGCCCCGCGCGGCAGCACCCCCGCCAACTGGCCCGACGACAAGGGCTTCCTCGGCAAGACAGCCGACACCACGACGGGCCTGACCCATGTCTCGGCCCGCGAGTACGACCCGGCCCTGGGCCAGTTCATCAGCGTCGACCCCCTCCTGGAGACCGACCGGCACCAGAGCCTCAACGGCTACGCGTACGGCCACAACAGCCCGGTCACCAACTCCGACCCCAGCGGCCTGGGCGTTCCCGAGTGCCACTCGGGCGTCTTCGACAAGTGCAACAACGGCACCCCGACGAAGAACTCGGGATACCACCCGGAGCGGGACCCGCAGGGCTGCGTCAGGAACTGCGGTGGCAGCGGCGGCGGGGGCGGTGGCGGCTCAGCCACCCAGAAATGGGGCTGGACCGACGAGTCCCACGGCTTCGACTACAACGGCGACGGGTTCGTCTCCCTGCTGCCGACGGTGGATGTCTCGGTCAAGTGGCGGAAGCTGCCGCAGATCGCGGACGCCTACGCGGCGCGGCTCGGAGATCTCTGCAACAACAAGGACTACCTGGCCTGCTACGCCTACCACGCGGACAAGCCGGTCATGCGCCAGACGGCCGGATCGGTCCTGCACGCCGCGTGCAGGGACGTCACCCGCACCGCCTGCCCCGGCGGCTACAAGATCGGCGCGGCGATCGCCGCCGCCATGCTCATGTCCTTCGAATCGGGTGGCGGGCTCGTCCAGGGCGTCGGCCGAGGACCGGGTAAGGGCCTGAAGAACGGGGGCGGCTGCAAGTGCTTCCTCCCGGGCACGGACGTCCTGATGGCGGACGGCCGCACCAAGGACATCGAGGACGTCAAACTCGGTGACATGGTCCTGGCGACCGACCCGGAGACGGGCGAGTCAGGCCCCCGTGAGGTCACCCACCTGATCGTCACGGACGAGGACCGGCACTTCAACGAGCTGACGATCGAGACGCGCGACGGCCCGGAGAAACTGACCGCGACGCATGAACACCCCTTCTGGTCCCCATCGGCCGACCGCTGGGTGGAGGCCAAGGACCTGACGACCGGCATGACCCTCCGCACGGACGAGGGGTCGACGCTGGAGGTTACGGGGAACCGGCCGTATGCGGAGAAGACGCGGACGTACAACCTGACGGTTGATGATCTGCACACGTATTATGTGCTGGCGGGTGACACGCCGGTCCTCGTTCACAACAGCGAATGCCCGCGGACTCCGACTGGCGGGCGGGGAACGAATTTCAGGAACCTTTCACCGAATAAGCCTGCAACGATCAACGGTCGCGAGTTTTCTGGGCACGCGCTTGATCGAATGCAGGAGCGCGGCATCATGCCTTCCGTGGTTGAAAACACAATCAGCGTCGGCGAAAGGTCGCCGGGAAAGAATGCGGGGACCAGCGCCTACTACGAATCAGGAAACAATGTGACCGTGGTTGTGGACACCGCATCCGGGCGGGTTGTCACAGCCAGTTCTGGAAGGATTAAGCAGTGACTGGGGATTCCGAGACTCAAGAATGGCTGCGTGACGGCGCGCGTCAGTCAATTGAGAAGTATCAGTCGGGAGGTATCACACTCCGTAAGCTGATCGATGATCTCGATGCGATCTGGTCCAACCTCACGCAATCCGCATGGAGTGAGAGCCTCCGCTCGCAATGGTGGGTCCTGGAGGAAATCTATGCTGTTGCTCTAGACCAGGGCGATCTAGAGAAGCTACCTCGCGAGGATCAGCAAGCCATTGAGGGTGCACTCGATGAGATGGTTCAGTTGTTGAGCTGATGGTGAGGGTGATGCCGTTCCAGTATCACCCTCACACCACGCATGACGGCTGCACCGAACGGCATTCTCGATGATTGGCCCGAACGGCTCTGCTGCCCGAAGCCACATCTATTGCACCGGGCAGCAGTAGCAAATACGAGCCCCCGTCAGGTGCGTCCTGGCGGGGCTTTTGCTCGGGGTGACGGCACGTCAGCGAAATAGGTCGGCTCAGGGTGGCAGTTCGCAGCCGTCGTCGGGCCGGCTGGTGGTATCGGAAGCAGCGTCAGAACCACCTGCGCCGCCGACTACCCCAGAAAACTCAACCTGACCCGCCGCCTCACATTGTCCACATTCGTGTCGACCAGGCAGACCGACTGCCAGGTCCCCAGCTCCAGCCGCCCCCCGATCACCGGCAGCGTCGCGTGCGGCGGCACCAGTGCCGGCAGTACGTGGTCGCGGCCGTGGCCGGGGCTGCCGTGGCGGTGCTGCCAGCGGTCGTCGGCCGGGAGCAGGGTGTGCAGGGCCGTGAGGAGGTCGTCGTCGCTGCCCGCGCCCGTCTCGATGACGGCGATGCCGGCCGTGGCATGGGGCACGAAGACATGGAGCAGTCCGTCGCGGCCGGCCGCTCTCTCCTGGAGGAAGCGCTCACAGGCACGGGTCAGATCGGTCACCGTCTCGGCCGGGCCGGTGGTGATGTCGAGCATCGTGGTGGTGAAGGGTCCGGGCATGGGGCCATCCTCTCCCCTCCGGGGCGGTCTCCGCCGTACCGCTGGCGATGTCGGCCGATCCCCGTGCCTGGCGGTGGGAAGATCCACGGCATCCGACCGGTTAGTAGAAACGTGAACAACTTCGGGGTACGGGACGTGGACGTGGTCGTCATCGGTGCCGGGCAGGCGGGACTGTCCGGCGCGCACCATCTGCGGCGGGTCGGGCTGGTCCCCGACCGTGACTTCGTGGTGTTCGACCACGCCCCGCGCCCCGGGGGCGCCTGGCAGTTCCGCTGGCCGTCCCTGACCTACGGCAAGGTGCACGGAATGCACGCACTGCCGGGCATGGAGCTGACCGGCGCCGACGGGACCCGGCCCTCGTCGGAGGTGATCGGTGAGTACTTCGCCGCCTATGAGGACCGCTTCGACCTGCGGGTCCACCGCCCGGTCGCGGTATCCGCCGTACGCGCCGGAGTGGGCGGAAGGCTGCTGGTCGAGACCTCGGAGGGGAGTTGGTCGGCCCGCGCCCTGATCAACGCCACGGGCACCTGGGACCGCCCGTTCTGGCCCCGCTACAGCGGACAGGAGACCTTCCGGGGGCGGCAGTTGCACACCGCCGACTACCCCGGGCCGGAGGAGTTCGCCGACCAGCGGGTGATCGTCGTCGGGGGCGGTGCCTCCGGGACCCAGCATCTGATGGAGATCGCCGAGCACGCGGCGGAGACGTTCTGGGTGACCCGGCGACCGCCCGTCTTCGTCGAGGGGCCCTTCGACGAGAACCTCGGCCGGGAGGCCGTCGCCCGGGTCGAGGACCGGGTGCGCCGCGGGCTGCCGCCGGAGAGCGTGGTCTCGGTGACGGGGTTGCCGTTGAACGACGCGGTGCGGCGGGCCCGCGAGCGCGGCATCCTCGACCGGCTGCCGATGTTCGACCGGATCACCCCCGGCGGCGTCGCCTGGGACGACGGCCGCACGGTGGCGGCGGACGTGATCCTCTGGGCCACCGGTTTCCGGGCGGCGATCGACCACCTCGCGCCGCTGGGGCTGCGCGAGCCGGGCGGTGGCATCCGGATGGAGGGCACCGCGGCGGCCAGGGACGAGCGGATCCATCTGGTGGGGTACGGCCCGTCCGCGTCGACCATCGGGGCGAACCGGGCCGGGCGGGCCGCCGTCCGGGGAATCCAGCGGCTGCTGCGACGCGAGCCGGCGACCGGAGTCAGCGTGCCCGCGCCCGCCGCGCGTTGAACTCCGCCACATGGCGCTGGTGCTCCGGGTAGTCCACGCTGAACCGGGTGTCCCCCGGGGCCACCGTGACGAAGTAGAGCCACTCCCCCGGCGGCGGATCGAGTGCCGCGCGCACCGCCGCCTCGCCCGGGTTGTCGATGGGGGTCGGCGGCAACCCCCGGCGCGCGTAACTGTTGTACGGGCCGGCGATCCTGGTGTCCGCGATCGTGGTGTCGAGCGTGCTGCGGTTCAGCGCGTAGTTCAGCGTCGAGTCCATCTGGAGCGGCATTCCGCGCGCGAGCCGGTTGTAGACGACCCGGGCCACCTTCCCCATGTCCCGCGCGGTGTCGGCCTCGGCCTGCGCCACGCTGGCGATGGTCACGGTCCGGTAGTCCGTCGCCGCGCCGCGCCGCGCGCCCGGTGTCCCCCGGTCGCCGCCGAAGCGTTCGTGGGCGGTGCCGACCATGTAGCGCAGCAGCCCGTGCGGGGTGGTGCCGGAGTCGATCGGGTACGTCGCCGGGAAGAGGTAGCCCTCCGGATTGCCCCGGGCCGCCGCGGGCAACCGCAGCTCCGCCGTGGCCACGGCCCGGCGGGTGGTGCCCGGCCGCTCACCGAGGGCCGCGTCGACGGCCGCGTACACCTGCGCGGCCCGCCAGCCCTCGGGGATCACCAGGGCTCCCGTCCGCTCCCCGGCCAGCCCCAGCAGTCTCTCCGCGGCGTCCCGGAACGGCGGTGACATAAGTACGGTGCCGGCCGCGACGGCGAGCGCCCCCATGAGCGCCCCGACGATATGAACCAGTCGGCGGCGGCCACCGGACCGGGGCCGACGCCCGTGCGACGAGGGTGTGTTCCTCATACGGGCACGCTAACCGCCGCACCGGCCGAACCCGGTCAGGACGCGGCCGATGCGGCGGAACGGCCCGGGGAGGGCGCCGATGTGGTCAGGACGCGACCGGGACGGGCACCTTGCCGTCCCCGCGCAGCAGCGCGGCGTACCGGCCGTCCCGTGCGAGCAGTTCCTCGTGCGTTCCGCGTTCGGCTATGCGCCCGGCCTCCAGGACGACGATGTCGTCGGCGTCCCGTACGGTCGAGAGGCGGTGGGCGATGGTGATGGTCGTCCGGCCCGCCGAGAGCGCGTCGACGGCCTGCTGCACGGCCTGTTCCGTACGGGTGTCCAGCGCGCTGGTCGCCTCGTCGAGGATGAGTACGGGCGGATCGCGCAGGATGGTCCGCGCGATGGCGAGGCGCTGTTTCTCGCCCCCGGAGAAGCGGTACCCACGCTCGCCGACGAGGGTGTCGTACCCGTCCGGCAGCGACGCTATGTGGTCGTGGATCTGCGCGGCCCGGGCGGCGGCCTCCATCTCCGCGTCGGTGGCGTCCGGTTTGGCGAAGCGCAGATTGTCCGCGACGGAGGCGTGGAAGAGGTACGTCTCCTGGGAGACGACGCCCACCGCGCGGGCCAGGGTGTCGAAGCCGAGGTCGCGCACGTCGACCCCGTCGAGCGTGACCCGGCCTCCGGTGACGTCGTACAGCCGGGGTACGAGATGGCTGAGGGTGGACTTGCCGGAGCCGGTGGCTCCGACGACGGCGAGGCTGCCGCCCGGCGGGACGGTGATGTCGATGCCGTCGAGGGTGGGCCGGGACTGCCGGGGCTCGTAGGCGAAGTCGACGGCGTCGAACCGGACCTCGCCGCGGATCTTCGCGAGCCGGACCGGTTCATCGGGCTCGGTGATGTCCACGGGCAGATCGAGGTACTCGAAGATCCGCTGGAAGAGGGCGACCGAGGTCTGCATGTCCACGCCCGTGGAGAGCAGGCTCACCACCGGTCGGAACAGGCCCTGCTGGAGCGAGACGAAGGCGACCAGGGTGCCGATCGAGATGGTCGGCCCGCCGCCCTGTAGCGCGAGGCCGGCGGCCCAGTAGATGAGGGCCGGCATGGCGGCCATCACGATCCCGATGGTCGACATCCGCCACCGGCCGGCCATGCTGGAGCGCACTTCCAGGTCGACGAGACGCTCCGACTCCTTCGCGAAGGAGTCGGTCAGTGAGTCGGCCCGGCCCATGGTGCGGCCGAGCAGGATGCCGCTGACGGAGAGTGATTCGGTGACGGTCGCGGCCATCGCGGCCATCTGCTTCTGCCGCTGGGTGGTGATCCTCTTGCGCTCGCGGCCGACCCGCCGGCTGATCCAGACGAAGAGCGGGAGCAGCAGCAGCGACACGACGGTGAGCCGCCAGTCGAGCGCGAGCATCGCGACGACGGTGGCGATCACGGCGGTGAGGTTGGAGACCAGGGAGGTCGCGGTGGAGGTGACGGTCGCCTGCATGCCGCCGATGTCATTGGCGATGCGCGACTGGACCTCTCCGGTGCGGGTCCTGGTGAAGAAGGCGAGCGGCATCCGCTGCAACCGGGAGTAGACCGCGGTGCGCAGATCGTGCATGACCCGCTGGCCGACGGTGGTGGAGATCAGCGTCTGGAGCACGCCGAAGACGCTGTTCATCACGGCGGTGGCGATCATGCCGAGCGCGAGCAGGGCGAGCAGTCCGGTGCGGCCCTGCGGGATCGCAGTGTCGAGGATCTCGCGCAACAGGAACGGCGAGGCGACGGAGACGACGGACGCCGCGCCGACGAGCAGACCGACGACGGCGAGCCGGCCGCGGTAGGGGCGGAAGAGCCGGAGGATGCGCCGCACCTGCGCGGGCGGCTGCTCCGGCGCACGGGCCGGGGGTGTCCATGGGGTCGGTTCGGGGTGCATGGGCTCCTTCGGGGCGCTGAGGGCTCAGGGGCGCCGGGTGGCATGAGCCGTGGGACATCCGGCCCGGCGGCGGGCGGGTGTGAGGCGTGGGCCCGGGCCGGGTGAACGAGGTGCGGGTGGAGAGCTATGGGTAGAGCTTTTGAGAGCCTAGCTCACTGTTACCTATACTCACAATGAACAAGGTCCTGATATTGTTCCCGTATGACCACACCCGACGCCGACGGCCTGCTGGCCGAACAGCTCCTGCGACTGAGCCGACGGCTCCACCGCAGTCAGAAGCGCCAGCTCGAATCGGCCGATGTCGCGATCACTCCCGCGCAGTCTCGTCTGCTGCGCACCCTCGCGCACTACGACGAGGCGCCCCGGATGGCCGACCTCGCCGCCCGGCTGGAGGTGGTCCCCCGGGCCGTGACCAGCCTGGTGGACGGCCTTGAGGCGAGCGGCCGGGTCCGCCGGGCCCCCGATCCGGCCAATCGCCGGGTGATCCGCATCGAGCTGACCGACACGGGCCGGGCCACGCTCAGGACGCTGCGCGACGCACGCCGGGCCGCCGCCGAGGACATCCTGGCCCCGCTCACCGCCGAGGAGCGTGAGCTGTTCGGGGGGCTGCTCACCACCCTGGTCGACGGGCCGGCACAGGACTGCTGACCGCGACCGGCTCCCCACGGACCGTCCGCGCCACCCTCCCCGCGCGCTCTCCGCGAAGAGTCCATGAAGTCGCACTCAGGAGTCCAAACGCCGCCCTTGCGCACCAGCCGCCCCACCGGCCAGGGTCCTTGCCGAGGTTCATGACCAGCCGCGCACCATCAGCTTTCGTGGAGGCTCGATGAACGACGCAGCAATACCGGACCATGACGGCGGCACGACGAACGACGGCTCCCCGAGCCGTCGTTCTGTTCTGTGGACCACGGCGGGAGTCGCCGGCGCCGGGCTCGGACTCGGCGCACTCGGTACCGGGACGGCCGCGGCGGCCGACAGTGCCGCCACCCCCGACCAGGCGGCGGCACCGGCCCGCAAGGGCCGCACGATGGTCGGCGTGCCCTTCGAGCGCCGTGACACCGTACGCATCGGCATCATCGGCCTCGGCAACCGTGGCGCCGGAATGCTCGATCTCTTCCTCGCCCTGGACGGGGTCCGGGTGGTCGCCCTGTGCGACCCGGTCCGGGCGAAGGCCGAACGGGCCGCCGCCAAGGTCGTGGCGGCCGGCCGACCTGCGCCGGCCCTCTACGCCAACGGAGACGACGACTACGAGAACCTCTGTGGGCGCGGCGACATCGACCTCGTCTATGTGGCCACGCCCTGGGAGACCCACTTCGAGATGGCGAAGGCCGCCATGCTGGGCGGCAAGCACGTCGGCGTCGAGTGCCCGATCGCCATGCGCCTCAGCGAGCTGTGGGCGCTCGTCGACCTCTCCGAGCGCACCCGGCGCCACTGTATGCAGTTGGAGAACTGCTGTTACGGCAGGAACGAGATGCGGGTGCTGCGGATGGCGCACGCCGGCACCTTCGGCGAGCTGCTGCACGGAGCCGGCGCGTACAACCATGATCTGCGCGAGCTGATGTTCGACCCCGACTACTACGAAGGCCCCTGGCGGCGGCTCTGGCACACCCGGCTGCGCGGTGACCTCTACCCCAACCACGGCTTCGGCCCGGTCGCCAACTACATGGACGTCAACCGCGGCGACCGGGTGGTGTCCATCTCCAGCTTCGGCACCCCCGCGCTCGGCCTCGCCGAGTACCGCGAGGCCCACCTGCCCCCGGGCGACCCGAGCTGGAAGGAGTCGTACATCGGGAGCGACCGGACGATCAGCATGATCCGTACCGCGAAGGGCCGGGTCATCCGCCTGGAGCACGATGTGTCCACCCCGCACCCGTACAGCCGGATCAACAGCCTCGGTGGCACCAAGGGCGTCTTCGAGGACTATCCGGCGCGGATCTACGTCGAGCCGGACCACACCGACCACCGGTGGGGCGACTTCTCGAAGTACGCCGACTGGGACCACTGGCTCTGGAAGGAGCACAGCAACCCGCCCGGCGGCCACGGCGGCATGGACTACATCATGCTGTACCGGCTGATCCAGTGCGTCAGGCTGGGCCTGGTGCCGGACTTCGACGTGTACGACGCCGCCACCTGGACGGCGCCGGTGCCGCTCAGCCACGCGTCGATCCGCGCGCAGGGCGCGCCCCAGCAGATCCCCGACTTCACGCGCGGCGAGTGGCGCCGGGCCCGCCCGGGGGTGGACTCCGCCAAGCCCGCGGGATGACGGTCGGCCCGGGGGCCGGTGGCGTCCCGGCCCGGGCCCCCGGGCGCTCCCCGGCAGGTCCCGGTCTGGCGGGATCCGCCCGATCACAAGGGAAAATCGTTTGCGGAAGCAGACCGTCGAGGGCGAACCTTGCACGGTTTGCGCCAACCTCGACTCCTGCTGGGACACCATGCAAATTCGCGACCTTCCGTATGCCGATCCAGGTGATCCCGACGTCCGCTCCGGTAGCCGATTCCTGTTCTGGCTGTGCCGCAACCAACTGGGCGGCCAGCTCAGAGCCCTGGTGTGGGGCCTGCTGAACCAACTGTCCATCGCCGGGCTGCCGTTCGGCGTGGGCCTGGCCGTCCAGGCGGTGGTGGACGATTCCGGCACCCGGCTCGCCTGGGCGGGCGCGCTGATCGTCGTGTGCGGCGCCGGTATCGCGCTCGGCGACACGATGCTGCACCGGGCCGCCATCACCAACTGGATCACCTCGGCCACCCGGGTGCAGCAATTGCTGGCCCGGACCGCCGCCGAGCTGGGCTCGGTGCTGACCCGCCGGGTCGCGGCCGGTGAGGTGGTCGCGGTCTCCACCGGCGATGTGGAGAAGATCGGCTGGTTCGTCGAGGTCATCTCGCGGTTCGCCGCCTCGGTCATCACCCTGATCGTGATCTGTACCGGTCTGCTCTTCTACCAGCCGGCCCTCGGCATCGTCGTCGCCATCGGCCTCCCGCTGCTCGCCCTCGCCGTCCTGCCGCTGCTGCCCGCCGCCACCCGGCGCGCGGACGTCCAGCGCGCGAAGGCCGGCTACGCCACCGAGCTGGCGTCGGACACGGTCGCCGGACTGCGGGTGCTGCGTGGGATCGGCGGCGAGGAGCTGTTCCTCCGCCGCTACCGCGAGGCGTCCCAGCAGGTGCGTCGCGCCGCCATCCGCAGTGCCCGGATGTGGTCGCTGATCGCGGCGATCCAGGTGCTGCTGCCCGGCGTCCTGCTGCTGACGGTCGTCGGATACGGGGCGAGTCTCAGCCTCGACGGCCGGATCTCGGTCGGCGAGCTGGTCACCATCTACAGCGCCGTCCTGCTCACCGGCCACCCGTTGCGGAACTTCGAGGAGATCGCGATGGCGTACTCCTTCTCCAAGCCGTCGGCGAACCGGGCCGCGCGCGTGCTGGCGCTCCGCCGCGCGACCGAGGGGACCGGCGCCTCGTACGCACAGTCCGGCGGGGACCTCTACGACCCGGCCACCGGCGTCCTCGCCCCGGCCGGCCGGCTCACCGCCGTGGTGAGCGGCGATCCGGACGCGGCCGGGGAGCTGGCCGACCGGCTGGGCGGCCATTCGGCGGCCGGTACGGAAGGAGCGGAGTCGGTCCTGCTCGGCGGGGTTCCGCTGGACGGCCTGACGCTGGACGAGGCCCGTACCGCCGTCCTCGTCCAGGACAAGGATCCGGTGCTGCTCTCCGGGACGCTGCGGGAACTGCTCGACGTTCCGTCGTCCGGGAAGGTCTCCGCGACCGACGCCCTGGACGCCGCCCAGTGCGGTGATGTGCTCACCGCACTCTCGCGGACGGCGACCGGCGGCACCGACGACCCGATGGAGGCCCGGATCACCGAACGCGGTCGCTCGCTCTCCGGAGGCCAGCGCCAGCGCCTGGCGCTGGCCCGTTCGCTGGTGACCGACCCCGAGGTGCTGGTGCTGGACGAGCCGACGTCCGCCGTGGACTCGCACACCGAGGCGCGGATCGCGGCCGGTGTCAGAGAGCTGCGCAAGGGCCGGACGACCGTGGTCCTCACCTCGTCGCCGCTGCTGCTGGACCTGGCCGACCAGGTGGTGCTGCTGGACGGCAATACGGTGGTCGCCGTGGGCACGCACCGCGAGCTGCTGCGCGGTGAACCCCACTACCGGGCCGTCGTCACCCGGGAGCCCGACAGCGAGATCGACCGCGGCGGGATCGAACGCGGCGGGATCGAACGCGGCGGGATCGAACGCGGCGGGAAGAGCCTCGCGGAGATAGAGGGATCGGCGTGAGCGGCACGAAAGCGACGAAAGCGACGAGAGACAGGAAAGACGGGCCAGTAGTGGACACGTTCCGGGTGACACCGCCGACGTTCGACCCGGCGGCGTCCGAGTCGGTGACGACCCTGCCGGTCGGCAGCGCCGCGACCGTACGCACCTATGTGCGCGATATGTTGCGCCGCCACCGGCGCGCCTTCGCGGTGCTGATCACCGTGAACACGATCGCCGTGATCGTGTCCATGGTGGGCCCCTATCTGCTGGGCTCCGTGGTGGACCGGCTGACGGCCGGCTCCCGCGAACTCCACCTGGAGCGCACGGTCGCGGTGTTCGCGGTCGCCCTCCTCGTCCAGGCCGTGTTCGTACGGATGGTGCAGTTGCGCGGCGCGATGCTCGGCGAGGAGATGCTCGCCGATCTGCGGGAGGACTTCCTCGTACGGTCGGTGCGGCTGCCCCCGGGCGTGCTGGAGCGGGCCGGGACCGGCGATCTGCTCTCCCGGATCACCACCGATATCGACCGGCTGGCCAACGCCATGCGCGAGGCCGTGCCACAGCTCGCCATCGGTGTGGTGTGGGCGGCGCTGCTGCTCGGCGGCCTCGCCGTGACCGCGCCCCCGCTGGCGCTGGCGGTACTGCTCGCGGCGCCGGTCCTGCTGATCGCCTGCCGCTGGTACTTCCGGCGGGCGCCCGACGCCTACCGCTCCGAGGCGGCGGGGTACGCGGCGGTCGCCGCCGCGCTCGCCGAGACCGTGTACGCGGGACGGACGGTGGACTCCCACCGCCTCGGCGCCCGCCGTACCGCCCTCTCCGACCAGCGGATCAAGGAGTGGACGGCCTGGGAGCGGTACACGCTGTACCTGCGCTCGGTGCTGTTCCCCGCGATCAACCTGACGCACATCACCGTGCTCGCCTCGGTGCTGCTGATCGGTGGCTCGTTCGTCCTCCAGGGCTGGCTGGACGTCGGCCAGCTGACGACCGGCGCCCTGCTGGCGCAGATGCTGGTCGAACCGGTGGGCATCATTCTGCGCTGGTACGACGAGCTCCAGGTGGCCCAGGTGTCGCTGGGCCGGTTGGTCGGCGTCCGCGAGATCGAGCCGGAGGCGGGCGACGATTCGGTACGGCCAGAGGGGCGGGACATCGACGCGGACCGGGTCCGGTTCGGGTACCACGACGGTGTGGACGTCCTCCACCAGGTGTCCCTGGCGGTCGCGCCGGGCACCCGGATCGCGCTGGTCGGCCCGTCCGGCGCCGGTAAGTCGACACTGGGCCGGCTGCTCGCTGGCATCTACGCCCCGCGCGAGGGGCGGGTCGCGCTGGGGGGCACCGAGCTGTCCCGGATGACCGCCGAGCGGGTGCGGGAGCATGTCGCACTGGTCAACCAGGAGCACCATGTGTTCGTGGGTTCGCTCCGCGACAATCTGCTGCTGGCCCGGACCGGCGCGACGGACGCGGAGCTGTGGGCCGCGCTCGGCGCGGTGGACGCCGACGGCTGGGCCCGGTCGATGGACGACGGACTGGGCACCGAGGTCGGCTCCGGCGAGACCGGCCAGCCGCTGACCCCGGCGCAGGCCCAGCAGATCGCCCTGGCCCGGCTGGTCCTGGCGGACCCGCACACCCTGGTCCTGGACGAGGCGACCTCACTTCTCGACCCCCGCGCGGCGCGCGATCTGGAACGCTCGCTCGCCCGCGTACTGGAGGGCCGGACGGTGGTGGCCATCGCCCACCGCCTGCACACCGCCCATGACGCGGATGTGATCGCGGTGGTGGAGGAGGGCCGGATCAGCGAACTGGGCAGCCATGACGAGCTGGTCGCCGCTGACGGGGCGTACGCGGCGCTGTGGCGGTCCTGGCACGGCTGATCGCGACCGGGCGCCGCCCGGTGACAGGACGACCGGGGGCGGGTGTCGGCCGACACCCGCCCCCGGTCCCGTGTGTACGGGCTCCCCCGGCCGGGGGGCCCGTACACCGTCAGATCACATTGAGCGCCGCCGCCCCGCCCACCCCGCCCAGCAGCATGAACACCGGCATCAGCACCTTCAGCTCCACCCAGCTCCCGGCCCGGAAGCGCATCGCCTTCGGCGGGCCGATCGGATACCAGCGCTTCCGGCCGATTGGGATCGGCCACAGGATCGGACAGCCCGAGATGGTCAGCGCGTCCCCGATGTCGTGCACCAGCGCGCCCAGCACGATCGGCAGCCCCAGCCAGAGGTACTCCTGGCCCGGCGCGGTGAAGAGCCAGTCCGCGCCGTTGCCCGGCTGGTCCAGGACGCCCGCCAGGATCCAGGCGCTGGTGGCGCCCAGCAGCCACACCAGCACATCGCTGGAGACCCGCGCCGCCCGCCACAGCAGGCCCTCGACCGCTAGCACCAGATGGACGAAGAGGATCGCGAGGACCGCCCAGCGGCCACCGGTGACCGCCAGCGCCGACGCTCCCCCGCCGATCATGACCGCCCACAGCCAGGTGTGGGTGAGGGTGCGGTGGCCCCCGGTCCTGCGCTTGTCGCCCGGCTTCCGGGTGGCCTGGTAGACGGCGAAGGACATCTTGTCGACGATCTCGCAGAGGATCCGGGAGACCGGCCCGAAGGCCCGGGAGATCGTCGCCGCCTTGTGGTCCAGATCGGGCGCGAGCGCGGCCCCCGCGCAGATCAGCGCGCCGACGACAAGAACCGGCCAGGGCATCGGATGGCCCGCGGCAGTGGTCGCCGCACCCACCCCCAGCCAGGCCGCCGCCCCGGAAAGCGAGTGCGCCGGTCCCATCATGTACTTTCCCCACCCCGTTGGCCGGGCCGCGACAGCGCGGCACGGAAGCCCAGTTGACATATCAGCGTATCGTTCGTGATCTTTCCCGTGTGGTCCGGTTCCCTCATCCGGCCGGAAGACAGGCAAGATGGGGGCGTGACGCTTATCGATCAGTTGCCGCCGGATGCCGACCCCGATGCCCTCTTCGAGGCTTTCTCCTCCTGGGCCGAGGGGAGTGGTATCTCGCTCTATCCGGCGCAGGAGGAGGCGCTGATCGAGGTGGTCTCCGGCGCCAACGTGATCGTCTCCACCCCCACCGGCTCGGGAAAGAGCCTGATCGCGGCGGGTGCGCACTTCACCGCGCTGGCCAAGGACCAGGTCACTTTCTACACCGCGCCGATCAAGGCGCTGGTCTCGGAGAAGTTCTTCGACCTGTGCAAGCTGTTCGGCACGGAGAACGTCGGCATGTTGACGGGTGACGCGTCCGTCAACGCGGACGCGCCGGTCATCTGCTGCACCGCCGAGGTGCTGGCCTCCATCGCACTGCGGGACGGCAGGAACGCCGACGTCGGCCAGGTCGTGATGGACGAGTTCCACTTCTACGCGGAGCCGGACCGTGGCTGGGCCTGGCAGATTCCGCTGCTGGAGCTGCCCCAGGCACAGTTCATCCTGATGTCGGCGACCCTGGGTGACGTCTCCCGGTTCGAGAAGGACCTGACCCGCCGCACCGGCCGCCCGACCGCCGTGGTCCGCTCCGCGACCCGCCCGGTGCCCCTGTCGTACGAATACCGGCGCACCCCGATCACCGAGACGCTGACCGAGCTGCTGGAGACCCGGCAGGCACCGGTCTACATCGTCCACTTCACCCAGGCCGCCGCCGTGGAGCGGGCCCAGTCGCTGATGAGCATCAATATGTGCTCGCGCGAGGAGAAGGACCGGATCGCCGAGATGATCGGCAGTTTCCGGTTCACCACCAAGTTCGGCCGCAATCTCTCCCGCTATGTCCGGCACGGCATCGGCGTCCACCACGCGGGGATGTTGCCCAAGTACCGGCGGCTGGTCGAGAAGCTCGCGCAGGCGGGCCTGCTGAAGGTCATCTGCGGTACGGACACCCTCGGCGTCGGGGTCAACGTCCCGATCCGTACGGTGCTGTTCACCGCGCTCACCAAGTACGACGGCACCCGGGTGCGCACCCTGCGGGCACGCGAGTTCCACCAGATCGCGGGCCGCGCCGGGCGGGCCGGATTCGATACGGCGGGTCTGGTCGCCGCCCAGGCGCCCGAGCACGTCATCGAGAACGAGAAGGCGCTCACCAAGGCGGGCGATGACCCGAAGAAGCGCCGCAAGGTCGTGCGGAAGAAGGCGCCGGAGGGCTTCGTCGCCTGGTCGGACACGACCTTCGACAAGCTGATCGAGTCCGATCCCGAGCCGTTGACCTCCCGGTTCAGGGTCACGCACACGATGCTGCTGTCGGTGATCGCGCGGCCGGGCAACGCCTTCGACGCGATGCGCCATCTGCTGGAGGACAACCACGAGCCGCGCCGCAACCAGCTCCGCCATATCCGCCGCGCCATCGCGATCTACCGTTCGCTGCTCGCCGGCGGTGTGGTGGAGCGACTGCCGGAACCGGACGCCCAGGGCCGGATCGTCCGGCTCACCGTCGACCTCCAGCAGGACTTCGCGCTCAACCAGCCGCTGTCGACGTTCGCGCTGGCCTCCTTCGAGCTGCTGGACCCCGAGTCCCCCTCGTACGCGCTGGACATGGTCTCGGTCGTGGAGTCCACGCTCGACGATCCGCGTCAGATCCTCGCCGCCCAGCAGAACAAGGCGCGCGGCGAGGCGGTGGCGCTGATGAAGGCGGACGGGGTCGAGTACGAGGAGCGGATGGAGCGGCTCCAGGAGGTGACGTACCCGAAGCCGATGGAGGAGGTCCTCTGGCACGCGTACGACGTCTACCGCACCAGCCATCCCTGGGTCGGCGACCATCCCGTCTCGCCGAAGTCGGTCGTCCGTGACATGTACGAACGGGCGCTGTCGTTCACGGAGTTCACCTCGTTCTACGAGCTGGCGCGCACCGAGGGCATCGTGCTGCGCTATCTGGCCGGCGCGTACAAGGCGCTGGAGCACACCATCCCGGACGATCTGAAGTCCGAGGACCTGGAGGACCTGATCGCCTGGCTCGGCGAGATGGTGCGTCAGGTGGACTCCAGTCTGCTGGACGAGTGGGAGCAGCTCGCCAATCCGGAGGTGGAGACCGCCGAGGAGGCCCAGGAGCGGGCCGACCAGGTCAAGCCGGTCACGGCCAACGCGCGGGCGTTCCGTGTGCTCGTACGGAACGCGATGTTCCGCCGGGTGGAGCTGGCCGCGCTCGACAAGGTGCGCGAGCTGGGCGAGCTGGACGCGGAGTCCGGCTGGGACGAGGACGCGTGGGGCGAGGCCATGGACGCGTACTGGGACGACCACGATGAGCTGGGCACCGGTCCGGACGCCCGGGGGCCCAAGCTGCTGCTGATCGAGGAGGACGAGCCGCACGGCCTGTGGCGGGTGCGGCAGATCTTCGCCGACCCGGCCGACGACCATGACTGGGGCATCAGCGCGGAGGTCGATCTGGCCGCGTCCGACGACGAGGGCCGGGCGATCGTCCGGGTCACCTCCGTCGGCCGGCTCTGAAGCGCCGCCCGGACGGAACAATCCGCCCGCCCCGGGAATCCAGCGGCCCAGCCGATCAGCGACCCAACGGATCAGCCCAGCAGTCGAGCAGTCGAGCAGTCGAGGACAGGAGACACCCGATGGCGGACCAGTCGGACCAGACGCCCCGGCCTGACCAGCCGAACCGGACCAACCCGGCCGAGCGCCTGGTGGATCTCCTCGACCTGGAGCGGATCGAGGTCGACATCTTCCGCGGCCGCAGCCCCAACGAGTCCCTGCAACGGGTCTTCGGCGGCCAGGTGGCGGGGCAGGCCCTGGTCGCGGCCGGGCGCACCACGGACGGGGAGCGCCCGGTGCACTCCCTGCACGCGTACTTCCTGCGGCCGGGCCGCCCCGGTGTGCCGATCGTCTACCAGGTCGAGCGGGTCAGGGACGGCCGGTCGTTCACCACCCGCCGGGTCACCGCGATCCAGCAGGGGCGCACGATCTTCAATCTGACGGCCTCCTTCCACCGGCCGGAGGACGGCGGCATCGAGCACCAACTGCCGCCCCGGCTGGACTTCCCGGACCCCGAGACGCTGCCCACGGTGGCCGAGGAGATCCGGGAGCACCTGGGGGCGCTCCCCGAGGCGCTGGAGCGGATGGCGCGGCGCCAGCCCTTCGACATCCGCTATGTCGACCGGCTGCGCTGGACGGCGGAGGAGATCAAGGAGAAGGAGTCCGATCCGCGCAGCGCGGTGTGGATGCGGGCGGTGGGTCCGCTGGGCGACGATCCACTCGTGCACACATGTGCGCTGACCTACGCCAGTGACATGACGCTGCTGGACGCGGTACGTATTCCGGTGGAGCCGCTCTGGGGCGAGCGGGGCTTCGACATGGCGTCGCTGGACCACGCGATGTGGTTCCACCGGCCGTTCCGGGCGGACGAGTGGTTCCTGTACGACCAGGAGTCGCCGATCTCCACGGGGGGCCGGGGGTTGGCGCGCGGGCGGATCTACGACCGCTCGGGCGCGTTGCTGGTGTCGGTGGTCCAGGAGGGCCTGTTCCGCCCGCTGAACGGCCCCGCCACGACCCGTCCGACGACCTGAGGAGAATGTGATGACGACGCTGTACGAGATCCCGCTGCGCACCCTCGCCGGTGAGCCGGCCTCCCTCGCCGACTACCGGGGCCGGGCGGTCCTGGTGGTGAATGTGGCGTCCCAGTGCGGGCTGACCCCGCAGTACGCGGGTCTGGAGCGGTTGCAGCAGCGGTACGCGGAGCGGGGCTTCACCGTCGTCGGCGTCCCGTGCAACCAGTTCGCGGGCCAGGAGCCGGGGACCGCCGACGAGATCGGCACCTTCTGCTCGGCGACGTACGGGGTGACCTTCCCGCTGCTGGAGAAGACCGAGGTGAACGGCGTCGGCCGGCATCCGCTGTACGGGGAGCTGACCCGGGTGGCGGACGCGGCCGGCGAGGCCGGCGACATCCAGTGGAACTTCGAGAAGTTCCTGATCGATGGCCGCGGCGAGGTCGTGGCACGGCTGCGCCCGGGCACGGAGCCGGAGTCGCCCGAGCTGGTGTCGGCGATCGAGGCGCTGCTGCCGTGACGGGCGGGCGGGCCCGGTGGACGGGCCCGCCCCCGCGTGCGGCGGCCGGCCGGTGTCAGCGGATCGGCATCCCCGAGAGGGTCCGGGCGATGACCAGTCGCTGGATCTCGCTGGTGCCTTCGAAGATCGTGTAGATAGCCGCGTCCCGGTGCATCCGCTCGACCGGATACTCCCGGGTGAAGCCGTTTCCGCCCAGGATCTGCACGGCCTGCGCGGTGACCTCCTTGGCCACCTCGCTCGCGTACAGCTTGGACATCGATCCCTCGGCCGCGGTGAACGGCTTTCCGGCCGAGGCCATCCAGGACGCCCGCCACACCAGCAGCCGGGCGGCGTC
Organism: Streptomyces sp. NPDC020965; assembly: GCF_044333555.1. Taxonomy (NCBI): domain Bacteria; kingdom Bacillati; phylum Actinomycetota; class Actinomycetes; order Kitasatosporales; family Streptomycetaceae; genus Streptomyces; species Streptomyces sp. NPDC020965. The sequence continues at coordinate 142,035 of NZ_JBIRRE010000011.1, read as the reverse complement.
GATCCGGGTGCGCATGTCGGCGAGCTGGAAGGCGATGCCCTGGTTGTCGATGATCGGGCGGCCGAACTGGGTCCGTGTCTTGGCGTAGTCGAGGGCGACCTCGTACGCGGCACGGGCGGTGCCCACCGCCATCGCGCCGACGGCGGGGCGGGACGCCTCGAAGGTGGCCATGGCGGCGTTCTTCACCCGCTCCGACGCTCCGGCCCGAACGCGTTCACGGGCGCGGGCGAGCCGTTCGTCCAGTTTCTCCTTGCCGCCGAGGAGGCAGTGACCGGGGACGCGCACGCCGTCGAGGACGACCTCCGCGGTGTGCGAGGCGCGGATGCCGTGCTTCTTGAACTTCTGCCCCTGGCTCAGGCCGGGGGTGTTCGGCGGAATGATGAAGGACGCGTGGCCCTTGCTGCCGATCTCGGGGTCGACCACGGCGACGACGACATGGACATCGGCGATGCCGCCGTTGGTGGCCCAGGTCTTGGTGCCGTTGAGCACCCATTCGCCGGTGGCCCCGTCGTGTACGGCGCGGGTGCGCATGGCGCCGACGTCGGAGCCTGCGTCCGGTTCGGACGAGCAGAAGGCGGCGACCTTGACGTCGTCGGCGTCACCGTACATCTGCGGGATCCAGGTGCCGATCTGTTCCTCGGTGCCGTTGGCGAGGACGCCGACGGCCGCGAGTCCGGTGCCGACGATGGAGAGTCCGATGCCGGCGTCGCCCCAGAACAGTTCCTCCATCGTCATGGGTATGCCGAGGCCGGTGGGATCGAAGAACTGTTGGGCGTAGAAGTCGAGCGAGTAGATTCCCACCTTGGCCGCTTCCTGGATGACCGGCCAGGGGGTCTCCTCGCGCTCGTCCCACTCGGCGGCGGCCGGACGCATCACCTCCGAGGCGAAGCCGTGCAGCCAGTCGCGTACCTGCTTCTGGTCATCGTTGAGTTCAAACGTGAACTCGGTCATGTCCCCTCCAGAACTACGGTGACCGCCACCAGTGTTACTTGCGGTAACCGCAGTCTGTTACCGGTAAGTAGACGCTGTCAACCGGCTATCGTCGATCACCAAGCACCGGACGGACCGGGTGTTGGTTCGCGCAGGCGTCAGGCACATCGCAGGGGCGGGGAGAGAAGCGCACATGGAGACCAGACAGCAGCCATCCGAGCAGGCTCGGTCGGCCGCACGGCGCCGCCGCGAGCTACTCGAAGCGGCGGACCGGGTGGTGCTCCGTCAGGGCCCGCGGGCGTCCATGAACGCCATCGCGGCGGAGGCGGGCATCACCAAACCCATCCTCTACCGGCACTTCGGCGACAAGGGCGGCCTCTACCGGGCCCTCGCCAAGCGCCACACGGACGCGCTGCTGACCTCGCTACGGGCGGCGCTCGACGCACCGGCCGAACGGCGCGAGCGGGTGGAGGCGACCCTCGACACCTATCTGGCGGCCATCGAGGCACGGCCGCAGGTCTACCGCTTCCTCATGCACCCGGCGGACGACGCCCACCAGCCCGAGACCGGCTCGGAGGCGGGCTTCGACGTGGGCCGCCACTCCGCACCACTGCTGCGGCGGCTGGGCGAGGAACTCGCGACGGTGATCTACGAACGGGGCGAGCTGGGGCCGGACGGCGAACGGCTGGCCCGGGTCTGGGGCCACGGGATCGTCGGCATGATGCACGCGGCGGGCGACTGGTGGCTCGGGGAGCGGCCGTGCTCGCGGGCCGAGCTGGTACGGAGCCTGGCGGACCTGCTGTGGGGCCGCCTCGCCGAGATCCCCGACAAAACGGAGGGCCCCCGCTTCTGACCCTCCCGTCCGGGGCCTGCCCCGGACCCCGCGCCTCAATCGCCGGCGAGGCTGATCTTTCCCGCCACTGCCCCGTGCGCCGGGAAAGCCCAAGCCCAGCCCGTCCGCGGGCACTGAAGCCCAGCCCGTCCAGGGGCGCTGAAGCCCAACCCGTCCGGGGGCACTCAAGTCCAACCCGTCCGCGGGCACTGAAGCTCAACCGTCCGGGGGCGCTGAAACTCAGCCCGTCCGGCGATTGAGGACGGACCCTGGCGCCCAAGGAGCCGCACGGGCGCGGGCCTCCGCCAAGGGGGGCCTGCCCGTCCGGGGCTCCCAGCGGCAGCCCAGGAGAGCTCAAGTCCAGCCCGTCCGGCGATTGAGGACGCACCCTCCTACCCAAGGAGGCCGCACGGGCGGGGGCTCACCCCCGCCCCGCCCAGGGGGCCCGCCGCGCCGCGCGGAGGACGCGGGAGCGCCGCCACCCCTGCACCCGGTCCGGATAGACCAGCCCGTCCAGGTGATCGCACTCATGCTGGAGGCAGCGCGCGAAGAACCCCGTCCCCGTCACCCGCACCGGCGCCCCGTCCGAGGTCACCCCCTCCACCACGGCCCGGTCGAACCGCTCCGTACCCGCTTCGAGGCCCGGCAGCGAGAGACAGCCCTCCGGCCCCCGCACCACCACCCCGTCCGCCTCCACGAGACGCGGATTGACGACATGTCCGAGATGACGCTCCTCGTCGTCGTCCGGGCAGTCGTAGACGAATACCCTGAGACCGACCCCGACCTGATTCGCCGCGAGGCCCACCCCCGGCGCCGCGTACATCGTCGCGAACATGTCCTCGATGAGTCTGTCGAGCGCGGGACCGAAGTCGGTGACACTCTCACAGGGCGCGTGCAGCACCGGATCCCCGAGGAGGCTCATCGGCCTCACGAGTCCGGAACTGCCGGGGATCGGCCGTTTTCGCATGGAGGCAAGCGTACGTTCAGCCGGCACCGTCCCGGTCCGCGGTGGTGCCGAGGTAAGGGCCGCGGCTCGGACCTGGATAGGCTTGGCCGGACCGATGCAAGGAGGATCAAGGACGATGTCAGGCAACTCGGAGCCACTGACGCCGCGTGCCAAGCTCGCCGTGACGGCGGGCAGAGCCGCTGCCGCGGTCTCGCGCGCGGCCGGACGCGGCAGCGGTTCGGTGATCGGCGGCCGGGTCGCGCTCAAGCTCGACCCGGATCTGCTGGGACGGCTGGCGCAGCACCTGGACGTCGTCCTCGTGTCGGCGACGAACGGCAAGACCACGACGACCCGGCTGATCGCGGAGGCCCTGCGCGCCGCGGGCCCGGTCGTCTCCAACGCGCTCGGCGCCAATATGCCCGCCGGTATCACTTCGGCGCTGGCCGGCGGTTCGGACGCCAAGTTCGGTGTGATCGAGGTCGATGAGAAGTATCTCGCCGGTGTGGCCCGCGATGTGACCCCCAAGGCCATCGCACTGCTCAACCTCTCGCGCGACCAGCTCGACCGCGCCGCCGAGACCCGGATGCTGGCGGAGAAGTGGCGTGAGGGGCTGGCCGGTTCGAAGGCCATCATCATCGCCAACGCCGACGATCCGCTGATCGTGTGGGCCGCCTCCTCCTCGCCGAACGTGGTGTGGGTCGCGGCCGGCCAGGAGTGGAAGGACGACGCCTGGTCCTGCCCGTCCTGCGGTGGTGTGATGCAGCGCCCCGGCGACGACTGGTTCTGTGGTGAGTGCGGTTTCCGCCGCCCCGCCCCGAGCTGGGTGCTCAGCGGCGACTACGTACTGGACCCGCACGGTTCGGCCTGGCCGATCCACCTCCAGCTCCCCGGCCGCGCCAACAAGGCGAACGCGGCGACCTCGGCCGCCGTGGCGGCCTGCTTCGGCGTGCCGCCACAGGTCGCGCTGGAGCGGATGTACTCCGTCCAGGCCGTCGCCGGCCGCTACGACGTGGTCAGCTTCCTCGAACGCGAGCTGCGGCTGCTGCTGGCGAAGAACCCGGCCGGCTGGCTGGAGACGTTCTCGCTGATCGACCCGCCGCCGACGCCGGTGATCCTGGCCGTGAACGCCCGGGGCGCGGACGGCACGGACACCTCCTGGCTCTGGGACGTCGACTACACCCGGCTGGCCGGTCACCCGATCTTCGTGATCGGTGACCGCCGTCTCGACCTGGCCGTCCGGCTGGAGGTCGCGGGGCTGGACTTCCGGGTCTGCGACACGGTGGACGACGCGGTGCACGGGTGCCCGCCGGGACGCATCGAGCTGATCGCCAATTACACCGCCTTCCAGGACGTGCGCCGTCGCGTCGGCAACTGACCCCGCCGGGTGGTCCCCCCGGCCGGGGGGCCGTCCGACGCGGCAACAGAGACTTCGAGCAGAGACTGAAGGACGTACGAGCATGAGCGACAGCAGCCTGCGATTGGTCTGGGTCTACCCCGACCTGCTCAGCACCTACGGTGACCAGGGCAACGCCCTCGTCGTGGAGCGCCGGGCCCGGCAGCGCGGACTCGATGTGCTGCGGATCGACGTACGCAGCGACCAGCAGATCCCGACCTCGGGCGATATCTATCTGATCGGCGGCGGTGAGGACCGTCCGCAGCGGCTGGCGGCCGAGCGGCTGCGCCGCGACGGCGGTCTCTCCCGGGCCTCCGAGAACGGCGCGATCATCTTCTCGGTCTGTGCCGGGTACCAGATCCTCGGCCATGAGTTCATCAACGACCTGGGCGAGCGGGAGCCGGGGCTCGGGCTGATCGACGTGGTCTCCACCCGGGGCGAGGGCGAGCGGTGCGTCGGTGACGTACTGGCCGATATCGACCCCCGGTTCGGTCTGCCGCAGCTGACGGGCTTCGAGAACCACCAGGGCGTCACCCACCTCGGCCCCACGGCCCGCCCGTTCGCGCGGACGGTCATCGGCCGGGGCAACGGCACCGGCGACGGCACCGAGGGCGCGTACAACGACACCGTCTTCGGCACCTATATGCACGGTCCGGTGATGGCCAGGAACCCGCAGATCGCGGATCTGCTGCTCAAGCTGGCCCTCGATGTGAACGCCCTGCCGCCAACGGACGACCGTTGGTACGAGGCCCTGCGCAACGAGCGGATCGCCGCCGCCACCCAGCCGGCCTGAGTCGACGGGCCGCGGCAGCCGTATGGGGCGTCCCACCAGGCGGACGCCCCATTCGATTCCCGCCACCCGGCGCCGGTAGGGTGACGGGGATAGATCCAACCGGACGACGTGGTCCGGGAGTCGGCCCACGTTGCAAAGGTATCTCGGGCAATGCGCATTGGTGTGCTCACCTCCGGCGGCGACTGCCCCGGTCTGAACGCCGTCATCCGCTCCGTCGTGCACCGCGCGGTCGTCGACCACGGCGATGAGGTCATCGGCTTCCACGACGGCTGGAAGGGCCTTCTGGAGTGCGATTACCGCAAGCTCGACCTGGACGCGGTGGGCGGCATCCTGGCCCGTGGCGGCACCATCCTCGGCTCCTCCCGGGTCCGCCCGGAACATCTGCGTGATGGCGTCGAGCGGGCCAAGGGCCACGTCGCGGACCTGGGCCTGGACGCGATCATCCCGATCGGCGGCGAGGGCACGCTCAAGGCGGCCCATCTGCTCTCCGAGGGCGGACTGCCGATCGTCGGCGTGCCGAAGACCATCGACAACGACATCGCGTCGACCGATGTGACCTTCGGGTTCGACACCGCCGTGGGAGTCGCCACCGAGGCGCTCGACCGGCTGAAGACGACCGCCGAATCGCATCAGCGGGTGCTGATCGTGGAGGTCATGGGACGGCACACCGGCTGGATCGCGCTGCACTCCGGCATGGCGGCGGGCGCGCACGCCATCGTCGTGCCCGAGCGGCCCTTCGACATCGAGGAGCTGACCGCGCGGGTCGGTATGCGCTTCGAGGCGGGCAAGCGGTTCGCGATCGTCGTGGTCGCCGAGGGCGCGAAGCCGCGCGAGGGCTCGATGCACTGGGACGAGGGCGGCAAGGACATCTACGGCCACCAGCGTTTCGCGGGCGTCGCCCGGCAGCTCTCGATCGAACTGGAGCAGCGCCTGAACAAGGAGGCGCGTCCGGTGATTCTCGGCCATGTCCAGCGCGGTGGCACACCGACCGCGTACGACCGGGTGCTGGCGACCCGGTTCGGCTGGCACGCGGTGGAGGCGGCGCACCGGGCCGAGTTCGGGATGCTCACCGCGCTCCGGGGCACCGACATCGTGATGGTGCCGCTGGCCGAGGCCGTGGAGACGCTGAAGACCGTCCCGGCCGAGCGTTACGCCGAGGCCGAGTGCGTGCTCTGAGTCACCCACTCCGATGGAACTGCCCCCGGTCGCGTCCGCGACCGGGGGCAGTTCTACGCTGGTGCCCGGCAAACGCACATTCCCGTACGAATCAGGAGCCGGCATGGATCACAGCGGGCACGGCATGACGATGGATCTGCCGCCGTTCACGCTGGGGCGGGGGTTGGAGCTATCACCGGACCCGTTCTTCCTGATCGGCTCGCTGCTGGCACTGGCCCTGTACGCGTACGGGGTGCTGCGGCTGCGCCGGCGCGGCGACGCGTGGCCGGTCGGCCGCACGGTCTTCTTCACGGTCGGTGTGCTGACCGTGCTGTTGGTGATGTGCACCAAGCTCAATGACTACGGCATGGTCATGTTCAGCGTGCACATGGTGCAGCACATGATCATCAGCATGGTCTCCCCCATCTTGCTGCTGCTGGGCGCGCCGGTGACGCTGGCCCTGCGCGCGCTGCCGGTCGCGGGCCGGAACAACCGCAAGGGGCCGCGCGAGCTGCTGCTCGCGCTGCTGCACAGCCGCTATATGCGGATCGTGACCCATCCCGCCTTCACCATTCCGCTCTTCATCGCGAGCCTGTACGCCCTTTACTTCACCCCGCTCTTCGACACGCTGATGGGCTCCAAGCCCGGACACATCGCGATGATGGTGCACTTCCTCGCGGTGGGTCTGGTGTTCTTCTGGCCGATCATGGGCGTGGACCCCGGCCCGCACCGGCCCGGCTATGTGATGCGGATGCTGGAACTGTTCGCGGGGATGCCGTTCCACGCCTTCTTCGGGATCGCGCTGATGATGGCCAGCGAGCCGATGATCAAGGCGTACGAGAACCCCCCGGCCTCACTCGGCATCGACGCGCTGGCCGATCAGCACGCGGCGGGCGGGATCGCCTGGGCGTTCAGTGAGATCCCGTCGGTGATCGTGCTGCTCGCGCTGGTCTTCCAGTGGTACCGCTCCGAGGAGCGGCAGGCCCGGCGCACGGACCGGGCCGCCGACCGGGACGGTGACAAGGAGCTGGTGGCCTACAACGAGTATCTGGCGGCGCTGCACGCGCGCGGCCGGTAGCGGAGAACCGCCCCTCCGGGTGACGATGACCTTCGGCGGCCGAGGGCCGCCCGAGGAGGGCGCATGTCCGGATCCACGAAGGTGATGGGAGTGCTCACGGTCTCGGCCCTGGTGGTCGTGACCGCCTACACGGCGGCACTCGGGAGCAACGGCTGGCTCTGGTTCGGCTGGGTAGTGCTCGGGATGGTGACGATCGGGGTGATCGCCTCGCGCAGCGGCTGAGCGGGTCCGCACCGGCACCCGCGGGCCCCCGGGCCCCGTCCGGCCCCCTGCACACGCCGCAGTCCCGGCCGGGGGCTCCAGGCGGCCCCCGACCGGGACCGGTCGGGTTCAGCGGCGGGGACGGGACGTGCTCAGAAGCGGAACACGGCTCCGGTCGCCGCGCCGAGTTCGCAGGCGTTGCCGTAGGTCCTGGTCCACTCCGTCGGGCGGTCGCCCCAGGTGCCGGTGGCCGCGACCGTCACCGGGTCATACCTCTTGTTGCAGGCGCGGGACTCGGCGGGCAGCTTGTCGAAGTCGCCACGCGCCTTGGTGAGCGCGGCACACGCGGCCGCTGCCTCGGGGTGCGTACCGGCCGGTTCGGGGTCGCACAGCAACTGCACCCCTCGTGTCCAGCCGTTCTCGTTCCCGGAGACGGTCAGCCGGAGCCCTTCGGCGGGCTCGTCCCGCGCGCCCTGGGCGGGACCGGCCAGGGCGAGAGCGAAGAGCGTGGCTACGGCGATGACGAGTCCGCGCCGGGCGCGGTGACTGAGGTGCATCCGGGGTGCTCCTGGGGATCGGGACCGGCGCACGGCCGGGCCGGGGGAACCGGCGGGGAGCCAAGAGCACCCCGCGGCGGCGGCCCCGGGCAAGGGGCCGCGCGGTCGGGGTCGCGCGTACGGGCGACGGAAATCGCCCGTACGGCAGCGTTCGCGGAGAGCGACTCGGCCGTCCCCGGTCAGGTCAACCGACTTCCACGACGGCGGGCAGCGGGCGGAGCGCATGGGTGGGTGGCGTCGGGGCGGGGGCGGCGCCCCGGACGCGTTCGGCGCGGGAGACCCGGCGGCTGAACCAGATGACCTTGCCCGTGGCCGTGGCACAGGTGCCCCAGCTGTCGCTGAGCGCGGCGACGGTGGCGAGCCCGCCGCGCGCCGGGCAGGACGTGGTCAGCCTCGGCATCTGGTGGTCGTTGTCCGCCACGGACGCGATCAGATGGCGTCCGGTCCAGCGCAGCTCGACCACACAGCTCTTGTCGTCGGGGACGTGCCGGACGACATTGCCGATCAGTTCGTCAATCGCCCGGCAGACGGGGCCGACATGCGATTCGAGTTTCCAGTACCGCAGGTACGCGGTGAGAATGCGGCGGACCCGGGGGATCCGATCTGTGGATGCCTGCACTTCCACGATGTACCGGCAGGCGGCCTGAACGTGCATGACCGTTGCTCCTCGTTTCCGCGGCCGGGCCAGCTCTTCGACCGCGGACCCCGAGTACGAAGAGTGACCGTTCAACACTTTTGGGTCACTGCCCAGGGTGACGTCGGCTGCGCGTCTCCGCAACAGATCGCCGGGCGGGCAGGGGCATCCCCGACCGTGCGGCCGGGGGACTACGGGCGGTGGGCGGCGGTGGCGGAACGCTCGTCGCGCGGGGGCGCCGGGGCGGGCCTAGCCTGGTCGGGAGTGTCGTCCTCGTCGGGCAGGAGGCTGCCGTGAGGTACTCGCAGATGCGTTGGCGCAAGGCGTGCGTGGGTCTAGTGGCGATCGGGGCGCTGGTCGCACCGGTGTCCCCGGGGGTCGCACACGGCGCCCCGTCACCGGAGCCACCCCCGTCCACGTCATCGGCTTCCCCCTCCGCCGTCTCCCCCTCCCCCACATCCCCGTCCTCCCCTTCCTCGCCCTCGCCCTCGGAAGGCGGCTTCCCCGAGCTGGGCCCCGCCGTCGCCGGCCGGCTGGACTCCGCGATCCAGCAGGTCATGCGGGAAGCCTCGGTGCCCGGTGTGATCGTCGGACTCTGGGCGCCCGGCAAGGGCAGCTACGTACGCGCCTTCGGCGTCGCCGACAAGTCCACCGGCGCGCCCATGAAGCCCGATCTGAACATGCGGATCGGCAGCGAGACCAAGACCTTCACCGTGACCGCCCTGCTCGAACTGGTCGACCAGGGGAAGGTGGGGCTGGACGATCCGATCTCGCGTTACATCAACGGAGTCCCCAACGGAAGCCGGATCACCCTGCGCGATCTGGCGGGTATGCGCAGCGGACTCTTCAACTACTCCATGGACGAGGACTTCTTCAAGGCCCTCACCTCGGACCCCGAACGCCCCTTCACACCACAGGAGTTGCTGAGCTACTCCTTCCGCCACCCCATACAGTTCCAGCCCGGTGCGGAGTTCGAGTACAGCAACACCAATCTCATCCTGCTGGGACTGGTCGTGGAGCAGGCCGGCGGTCTGCCGCTGAACGAGTACATCGAGCGCCATGTGCTGGAGCCGGCCGGACTGAACCGTACGGTCTTCCCGACCGGCGCAGAGTTCCCCAGCCCACACGCCCACGGCTACACGGAGCAGACCGCCGACGGGAAGATGGCGGACTCCACGGACTGGAACCCCTCCTGGGGCTGGGCGGCCGGGGCGATGATCTCCGATCTGGAGGATCTCCGCAGTTGGGCCAGGACCGTCGCCACCGGCACCCTGCTGACCCCCGAAACCCAGGCCGAGCGCCTCAAGACCGGTCCGACCACCATTCCGGGCGCGGGGTACGGCCTCGGCATCTTCAATGTCCAGGGCTGGATCGGCCACAACGGCTCGCTGCCCGGATACGAGACGCTGACCGTCTACCTCCCCGAGTCGCAGGCGACGATGGTCGTGCTTCTCAATACGGACGTCCTGCACGACGAGGCGGAGCCCAGCACTCTCTTCGGTCAGGCCATCACCCGCATCGTGACCCCGGACCACGTGTTCAATCTGCCGGTGCAGCCGGCCCGTCCGTCCAAGAGCCCCTGAGACAGGCGATTCTCCGACAGCGCGTACGGAGTGCCGCACCCCCGCTCGCCGGTGGCGCCGGCCTCCTCACGGAGGTGGTCCGGGACCAGGGCCGCTCGCTTGGATCCCGGTGACCCACGCCCTCGTGAGCCCGCAGACACCCGCCGTGCGGCGTCGGGCGGTTCCACCATCCGCCCGACGAACAATCTCCCCCTGCCGGAGCGCGCCCCGCCGCCGCGCTCCGGAACACCGCCGAAAAGCCGTCCGACCAGTGGCACCCGCCCGTCATGAGTACGATCGGACCTGGCCGCGGGGGACGGGACCCGCGACCGCGCCGCGCACCCTCAGAACACGCTGCGAGCTGGGATGACGTATCCCCAGAACCAATCCGACCGAGCTGGGAGTTCCTCGTGTTCTACTACGTGCTCAAGTACGTCCTCCTGGGGCCGCTGCTGCGGCTGCTGTTCCGGCCCCGGATCGAAGGACTGGAGCACATCCCCGAGGACGGCGCGGCCATCGTCGCCGGCAACCATCTGTCGTTCTCGGACCACTTCCTGATGCCGGCCATCCTCAAACGACGCATCACCTTCCTCGCGAAGGCGGAGTACTTCACCGGGCCAGGACTCAAGGGCCGGCTGACCGCCGCCTTCTTCCACAGCGTGGGGCAGATCCCGGTGGACCGGTCCGGCAAGGAGGCCGGTCAGGCGGCGATCCGGGAGGGACTCGGGGTGCTGAGCAAGGGTGAGCTGCTGGGCATCTACCCGGAGGGCACCCGTTCCCACGACGGCCGGCTCTACAAGGGCAAGGTCGGAGTCGCGGTGATGGCGCTCCGGGCCGGCGTCCCGGTGATTCCGTGCGCGATGGTGGGGACCTTCGAGATCCAGCCGCCCGGACAGAAGCTGCCGAAGATCAAGCAGGTCACCGTGCGGTTCGGCGAGCCGCTGGAGTTCTCCCGCTACGAGGGCATGGAGAACGAGAAGGCGGTCATCCGCGCGGTCACCGACGAGATCGTCTACGCGATCCTCGGGCTCTCCGGCCAGGAGTACGTGGACCGGTACGCGGCCGAGGTCAAGTCCGAGCTGGAGCAGGCGAAGAAGGCCGGCCGGAAGAAGTCATGACGGGGCCCCAGCCAGGGTTGCCACAGTCAGGGGTTCCCCGGTCGAGCGGCAGAGGGCCGGGCACCATGCGGCCCTGCGGTCAGCCCGGCCGTGCCCATGGTGGCGCTCGGGGCGGGGTGTTGACGTCGGTCGCGGGACGAGCGGAAGGCTGAACGAACCGTACGCGGGCCGGCTCAGCCGGGCGGGTCGGGGTGCCGGTGGTCCGGGGTGAGCCCGAAGTGGCCTCGTTCGGCGGCGGTGGGCAGCGTCCCCAGCGAGGGGACCGATCCGATCACCCGTTCCTCGGCAATCTCCGGGTCTTGTTCGAGCCGCGTCAGGTCGGCGGCGGACACGAGTGCCACGAGCGGTTTCCCATGCCGGGTCACGACGACCCGCTCCCCGCCGTACACCACGCGGTTGATCAGATCAGCGAGCTCTGCACGGGCTTGCGTCACCGGAATCTCGTAGGCCATGGTCCCCAGCTTAATCGGCGGGAACGGCGTCCACATGATTCGCACAAAATAGCTAAACCCCAGGTCAGAGGCGCTCTGGCCAGAACCGATACGCAGTCATGGCGAGAAGCGTCCACGACGGGGGGCCGCCCCAACCTCCCCCGTCTCCTTGACCACATGTCCACAAGGATTCCTCAGACCCGTACACCTCCCAACCGCCTCCCAACCGCCTTCCAATCGTCTTCCGGTCGGCACGCCCACCCGGTCGGGGCCAGGCGAAAACGGTCCCATCGGCCGCCGCGCCCCCGCCCACCGCCCCTGCGTGTTCGAGAAGCCGACGCGCGGCCGATCCCCGACGCGCCCACCGGAGGAACCACCGCCCGACTCCCCCGCACCACCCGGTCGTCGGGCGGGAGGGCGCCGGACCGGGGTGTCAACCGCCATTCGGGTACCAGGGCGGATACCCCATTTGATGTACGCATCACCCGGCCCGCAGTTACGGTCAAGTTGCGTGGTGCGCCGGCGGGTCGTTCCACCCACCGACGTCCGCCCCTGGTGCGGGCATGGTCGCCCGTCGCGCGGCGGACCGGGCGGAGCCACTGTCCACCCGAACAGACGAAGGGTGTGAAAACTCACATATCGCCGTTTCGCTCGGATATTTGACGGGTCGTGGGTCAAGATCCCTGGGACGACAAGCCCCCGTCACCTCGGCGGGGCGGTCCGGGCGGACGCCGAGTCCTGCCGCCGCTTCGGACGACTGGTCGACAGAAGGGCTTCGGCAGGAGTGGAGGACCCAAGCAGTACGGGACACGCCGGAAGGCCCGGAAGTCCCTCGGGGTGAAGCCGCACCGCGCGGCAGGGCACCTTCGTCCGCCCGAACCCGACAGGTCATCCTTCACAGGCGGCTGACGAAGGGTCGCGCATGAGTGCGCAGAACACCGTCCCGTCGCTGATGAGCCGGGCGGGGGCCGTATCGGCCCTCACCCTCGCCGCCGTCGGTGGTTCGCTGCTGGTGCCAGGCGGCACCTCCGAGGCCCATGCCGCGTCGTCGCACGCCGGCAAGGCACTGGAGATCGCCGCGTCCAAGAAGGGCGCCCCCTACCGGTACGGAGCCGCGGGACCGTCCCGCTTCGACTGCTCGGGCCTGACGCTGTACTCGTACAAGAAGGCCGGGAAGAAGCTCCCACGCACCGCGCAGCAGCAGTACAACAAGACGCGCCACATCTCCGCCGGCTCTCGCCAGGTCGGCGATCTGGTCTTCTTCCACTCCGGCCGGAGCGTCTACCACGTCGGCATCTACGCCGGTAAGGGCAAGATCTGGCACTCACCCAAGAGGGGGTCGTGGGTGAAGTTGGACAAGATCTGGAGCAAGAGCGTCAAGTACGGCCGGGTGGGCTGACGATCCCCTACTGAGCGCGCCGGCCCCATCCACCCCTCGGGTGTCCTCCCCCCGCGGGTGTCGCACAGATGCCCGGGTCGGCCGCACAGGACTCCCGGCATGGATCCGTCCGTGCCGGGAGTCCTTCTGTGTCACCCCGCCTCCGGCCCGCGCCCGTCACCGCCCCCTCCGACTTGCCCAGCGGGAAAGTCAGGAGTAGCTTTCCCAGTAGGAAAGTAAAGTGGGCTCGTGTCGCACGGCCATGCGCCACCCCGCCCCTCTCGAACTCCCGTGCATGTCCATCGTCGTGAATCGTCAGGGAAAGGCGGACCGTGAGCACACCGGTCAATGCCGAACAGGCATGGAAAGACCTCCAGCGGATCAGGGTGCCGCAGGAGCGGGTGTACGACGAGATCGAGCGGAGCGCGTCCGGCGGCCCCGGCGCGGCGTACGCCACGGCCGCGATCATGTGGCTCTTCCTGGCCGGTCTGGGCCTGGACCTGCCCCGGTGGGGTGTCTGGCTGGTCGTCGCCGGGTACGTCGCACTGCTGGGCGCGCTGGCCGTGCACCACAACCGCGGGAGCCGGGTGCGGCTGCACCGCTCCCGCTGCACCTGGCGGATGTTCGCCACATTCGCCGCGGGCGGAGTGGTAACCGGCGGGACGGCCCTGCTCTCCGGCCACCTGGTCGAGCCGCTGGAGCCGATGTTCGCCGGTCTGATCCAGGCCACGGTCTCGGCGGCGGTGTTCCTGCTGTACGTCGGGCCGGCGAGCCGCTGGGCGACCGGTTCGCTGCGTGGCCACGGCGTACGGGCGGGCCGATGAGCACCCCCACCGGCTTCGACGAGCTGATCCATCCGGCCACCCGGCTGTCGGTGGTCGCGCTGCTCTCCGCGACGGAATGGGCGGACTTCGCGTTCATCCGCGACAGCCTCTCGCTCAGCGACTCCGCGCTGTCGAAACAGCTCCACACCCTGGAGGAGGCCGCGTACCTGGAGATCCACAAAGAGGGCGGCGGTCGTAAGCGGCGCACGCGGGTGCGGCTGACGGACCGCGGCCGGACCGCCTTCGACGGGCATGTGGCGGCGCTCCGGGCGATCGTCGACGGCGCCGGGCCCAGGGCGGCGACCGGACCGGCTGCCGACGGTGTCCCGACGGCCACGCCCGGGGCGGCCCAGCGGCCCCGGGACCACGCGGAAGCAGGACGATGACGAAGCGCGAGCACCCGCCCGGACAACCCGCCCGTCCCATCCCGTCTCCCCTCCCCACTCCCCGCACCCCACCCGTCTCGCCCAGGCCAGCCGCCACAAGGGCGCAACCCGTCATCCGGGCACGCGATGTGACCATGACGTACGGCGACAACGATGTCCTCCAAGGCATCGATCTCGACATCCACCGCGGCGAGGTCTTCGCACTGCTCGGGCCCAACGGCGCCGGGAAGACCACCACCGTCGAGATCCTGGAGGGCTTCCGGCAGCGCACCTCCGGCGAGGTCCGCGTACTCGGCGCGGATCCGGAGCGGGGCGACGACGCCTGGCGCGGTCGCATCGGACTGGTCCTACAGTCCTGGCGCGACCACCGCCGCTGGCGGGTCGCCGAGTTGCTGACGCACTTCGCGACGTACTACCCCGACCCGCGCGACCCGGTCGAGCTGCTGGCCCTGGTCGGCCTCACCGACCGGGCCGACCAGCGGGTGGACCGACTCTCCGGCGGCCAGCGGCGACGACTGGATGTCGCGCTCGGCATCGTCGGCCGTCCCGAACTCCTCTTCCTGGACGAGCCGACCACCGGATTCGACCCGGAGGCGCGGCACGAGTTCCATGTCCTGATCGAACGACTGGCCCGCGACGACGGCGTCACCGTCCTGCTCACCACACACGATCTGGTGGAGGCCGAGCGGCTCGCCGACACGATCGCCATGCTGGTCAGCGGCCGGATCCGGGCCTTCGGCACCCCATCGGAACTGGCCCGCCGGGCCGCCGCACAGGCCGAGGTCCGCTGGACAGCCGGCGACGGGACGCCCCACCGCGTACGGACCGAGGACCCCTCACGGCTGGTCTGGGAACTGCACCAGGAGGCGGACGGCCCCATCGCCGGTCTGGAGGTCCGCCGCCCGACGCTGGAGGACACCTATTTGCACATGGTGCACCAGGCCAACGACGCCACGGACGGCACGAACGGCACGGACACGGCGGCACGGACGCCAGGAGGGGAACACCGGTGACGAACGAGACGGACAGGGCCGACGAGGCCCATGCGCCGGGCCCGGCGGACGGGAACGACGCACCGGGCGCGACGGGGAAACCGCGCCGCCCCAGCCGTCGCTACTGGCGTGCCGGCCTCCGCCGCGGCGGCATCGAGCTGCGGCATCTCCTGCGCGACCCCAAGGAGTTGTCCGGCCCGCTGACCAATGTGGTCGTCGCGCTGCTGATCGGCGCCTACATCAGCGACGCCGTACCCGGCACCCGGACCCCGATGGCCCATCTGGTGCTCGCGGGCTTCGCCGCCTATCTGGTGTTCCAGATCGGGCTGATCAACCTCCCGCAGATACTCGTGACCGAACGGGAGGAGGGTGCCCTGCTGCGGCTGCGCGCCACTCCGGGTGGGATACCGGCCTATCTCATCGCCAAATGCCTGTTCGTGGTCGTGCTGGCGGTCGGCACTCTGGCCCTGCTCCTGGCGGCGGCGGCGCTGCTGGTGGACGGGCCTCTGCCGCACGGCCCCGGGGGCTGGGTGACGCTGCTGTGGGTCACCACGCTCGGACTGCTCGCCGTCGTACCGCTGGGCGCGGCCATCGGTGCCGTCCTGCCCAACCCGCGCGAGGCGCTGGCGTTGATCATGCTGCCCGCGATGGGGCTACTGGTCGCTTCCGGAGCGGTCTTCCCGATCACCTCGCTGCCCCTGCCGGTCCAGCAGGTGGCCTCGGTCTTCCCGCTGAAGTGGATGGCCCAGGGCCTGCGCTCGGCGCTGCTGCCGGACTCCGCACGGGCCGCCGAAGCGGCCGGCTCCTGGGAGCTGCCCATGGTCGCCCTGGTACTGACCGCATGGGCGGCCCTCGGGTTCCTCCTCGCGATCCCCCTGCTGCGCCGCGCCGCCCGCCGCGAGTCCGGTTCCCGCCTGGCCGCGCGCCACCGCAAGGCGGCACAGAGCGGCGCGATGCCCTCGTAGGCGGGCTCGTGAGGCCGCTTAGGCCCGGTCCGGGCGATGTTGTCGGGCCCGCGACGACAGCTACGGCCGTCCCCTCGGCCCTTGGTGCCTGGGGAGACCCCACGCCTCGACCCACGGAGGCCCGGGGAGGCCCGGGGAGGCCCCACGCCTCGGCCCACGGGGCCTGGGGGGACCCCCACGCTGAGTTGTCCGGAGTCATCGAAGCCATCGGGGTACGTCCAGTACGAGGACGACCTCCCCCTGGCTTCGCCTAGGGGACCCTCACCGCCTTGCGATACGTCCCCTAGGCCCTTGGGGCCTGGGGAGGCCCCACGCCTAGGCCCTTGCGGACCTGGGGAGACCCCACACCACGGCCCCTGCGGGCCTGGGGAGACCCCACGCCTCGGCCCTTGCGGGCCTGGGGAGGCCCCACGCATCTGACGCCGCGGGCTGACCCTCGAAGATCGCCCGGACAGGACCTGGTGCCGTGGGCCCCCGGCGGCCTCAGCCCGGCCGCGGCCGGATCCGGAGCGGCTAGGGCCAGGGGAGGGCGATCCAGACGGTCTTACCGCCCTCCGGGGTCGGGATCACTGACAACCGCCCCCCGCATTCGGCCATCAGGCTGCGGACGATGACCATGCCCCGCCCGTTGTCCTGCCGGACCGCGGCCGGCAGCCGTTGGGGCCAGCGGGGGTGACTGTCGGTCACCCCGATGCGGAGATTCTCGTCCCGCTCCAGGATCAGATCGACGGTGAAGGTCGGCGACTGGCCGAAAGTGTGCTGAACGGCGTTGGTGGTCAGCTCCGAGACGATCAACCGGACGGTGTCGACGGCGTCGGAATCGGCCGACAGGCCCCACTCGGAGACGACATCGGTGGCGTAGGCCCGGGCCGCGGACACCGAGGCGGGATCGCTCGGCAGGGTGATGGAGGCTTCCTGAAGGTCTGCCATGGCGACGTCTGTCCCTTTCCCACCACGGCCGGACTCCCCCTCGTGGCGGAGGGATGCGCGGACGGCCGTGGCTTGCGCTGTCGCGCCAGACTGCCATTCATCCCGCGCCAAAGAGCGGTGATCCACCAAAGTGCGCACATATCTGTCGTTCCCGGTGGTGAACCCTCCTCAGCGAGGACATATTCGGCCACTTACTCCCCGTGAAGCACGGTCGAACCGAGCGGATGAACGAAAGTGGTCGAACACGACAACCACCCCGAGCCGGACCGAGGTTCCGGCCGGGGTGTCAGCCGGCCGGCGCGGTCCGCGCGATGGTCGTGACCGCCCAATCGATCTGCTCATCGGTCAGATCGGCGCGGGCCGTCAGCCTGAGCCGGGAGACCCCGTCCGGCACCGATGGTGGGCGGAAACAACCCACTCCGAGCCCGGCCGCCCGGCAGTCGGCCGCCCAGCCCACCGCCGCATCGGCGGACGGCGCCCGCACCGAGATCACCGCCGCGTCCGGGCGCACGGCGGTCAGACCACGCGCCGTCAGACCGCGGTGCAGGCGCACCGCGACCACGCGCACCCGTCGCGCCCGCTCCGGTTCGGCGCCCAGCAGCCGCAGCCCGGCCAGGGCGGCACCCGCGGCGGCCGGTGCGAGCCCCGTGTCGAAGATGAAGGTCCGGGCGGTGTTGACCAGATGGTCGATCACCCGCGCCGGCCCCAGGACGGCACCGCCCTGGCTCCCCAGGGACTTGGAGAGCGTGACCGTGGCGACCACCCCCGCGCTCCCGGCGATCCCCGCGGCGTGCGGCGCGCCCCGCCCGCCGTCGCCGAGCACTCCGAGGCCGTGCGCGTCGTCCACCAGCAGCGCCGCGCCGTGCGCCCGGCAGGCGTCGGCGACGGCCGCCAGCGGCGCCGCGTCCCCGTCCACCGAGAAGACCGAGTCGGTCACCGCGAGCGAGCGCCGTCCCGGATGCGCGCCGAGCGTCTTCCGCACGGCCGCCGCGTCCGCGTGCGGGACGATCGCCGTCTCCGCCCGGGAGAGCCGGCAACCATCCACGATCGAGGCGTGGTTGGACGCGTCGGAGACGATCAGCGAGCCCGCGGCGGTCAGCGCGGTCACGGCGGCCAGGTTGGCGGCGTAGCCGGAGGACAGCACCAGCCCGGCCTCGAACCCGCAGAAGGCGGCGAGTTCGCCTTCGAGTTCGGCGTGCAGCGCGGTGCTACCGGTGACCAGCCGGGAACCGGTGGAACCGGCACCCCAGCGGCGCGCCGCCGCGGCGGCGGCCCCGGTGATCGCGGGGTGGCGGGTGAGCCCGAGATAGTCGTTGCCGGCGAGATCCAGCAGGGTGGCGTCGGCGGGGCGGGGCCGCAGCGCGCGCACGAGGCCGGCGCGCTCCCGGCGACGCGCCTCCTCGTCGATCCAGTCGAACGGGTCCTGGTTCACGGTGCTCCGGTCCTCCGTTCAGGCGCCCGCCCGGTGTCCGATTCGGGGGACCCGTACGGCGCCCCGCGCCGCGCGCATTTTGTAGGCAGCGCACAGACCCTAACCGGCGCCGCTCAAGGAACCGATGTGGCCATACACACACCTCAACAGCGGTCTGTTGTGGGATTCCGCCTTTCCTCCGACGTGTGCGGTACGCCAGGATCGGCGCCATGGACCTGCTGAACACGCTGGTGGAGAAGGGGCTGCGGCGCGAGTCGCCGACCCGTGAAGAGGCGCTCGCCGTCCTGGCGACCTCCGACGACGAGTTGCTCGACGTGGTGGCGGCGGCGGGCCGGGTACGCCGTCAGTGGTTCGGCCGTCGGGTGAAGCTGAACTACCTCGTCAACCTCAAGTCGGGGCTCTGCCCCGAGGACTGTTCGTACTGTTCCCAGCGGCTCGGGTCGAAGGCGGAGATCCTCAAGTACACCTGGTTGAAACCGGATGAGGCGTCACGGGCGGCGGCCGCCGGGGTCGCGGGCGGCGCCAAGCGCGTCTGTCTGGTCGCGAGCGGCCGGGGTCCGACCGACCGGGACGTCGACCGGGTCTCCAAGACCATCGAGGCGATCAAGGAACAGAACGAAGGGGTCGAGGTCTGCGCCTGCCTCGGACTGCTCCAGGCCGGACAGGCGGAGCGGCTCCGGGACGCGGGGGCCGACGCGTACAACCACAATCTCAACACGTCCGAGGGAACCTACGGGGACATCACCTCCACCCACACCTACGCGGACCGGGTGGAGACCGTGCGGCACGCCCAGGGCGCGGGCCTGTCGGCCTGCTCGGGCCTGATCGCGGGCATGGGCGAACGGGACGAGGATCTGGTCGACGTGGTCTTCGCACTGCGCGAACTGGACCCGGACTCGGTGCCGGTGAACTTCCTGATCCCGTTCGAGGGCACCCCGCTGGCGAAGGAGTGGAACCTCACTCCGCAGCGCTGTCTGCGGATTCTGGCGATGACCCGGTTCGTCTGCCCGGACGTCGAGGTACGACTGGCGGGCGGGCGGGAGGTCCATCTGCGGTCGTTGCAGCCGCTCGCGCTGCACCTGGTGAACTCCATCTTCCTGGGCGACTATCTGACCAGCGAGGGTCAGGCGGGCCAGGCCGATCTGGACATGATCGCGGACGCGGGGTTCGAGGTGGAGGGCGCGGGCACCACGACGCTCCCTGAGCACCGGGCGGCCGGCGGCTGCGGATCGGTCTGCGCCGACACCCCGGCAGCGACTGCCGGGACCGACGAGACGCCCGCCACCGGCCCCCGGACAGATCTGGTGGCGGTGCGCCGCCGCGGCGCCGGCACCGATCTGGCGCCCAATGCCTGAGCACCTCTCCCCCGGTGAGCTGGTGGCGCTGGACCGGGCCCATGTCTGGCATCCGTACGGCCCGATGCCGGGCCGGGTCGACCCGCTCGTCGTGGAATCGGCATCGGGGGTACGGCTGAGGCTCGCCGAACCGGTCCACGGCCAGCGGGAGCTGCTCGACGGCATGTCGTCGTGGTGGTCGGCGATCCACGGCTACAACCATCCCGTCCTCAATGAGGCCGCACAGAGCCAGTTGGGGCGGATGAGCCATGTGATGTTCGGCGGGCTCACCCATGAGCCCGCCGTCCGGCTGGCCACCCGACTGGTCGAGATCACACCCGAACCACTGCGGCACGTCTTCCTCAGCGACTCGGGCTCGGTCGCGGTCGAGGTCGCGGTCAAGATGTGCCTCCAGTTCTGGCGCTCGACCGGCCACCCGGCGAAACAACGGCTGCTCACCTGGCGTGGCGGATACCACGGCGACACCTGGCAGCCGATGTCGGTCTGCGACCCCGACGGCGGAATGCACCAGCTCTGGTCGGGAGCGCTACCGCGGCAGATCTTCGCCGACGCACCACCGGCCGACTTCGACCCGGCCTACGCGGACCGGCTGCGCGCCCTGGTGGCCCGGCACGCCGACGAACTCGCGGCGGTGATCGTGGAACCGGTGGTCCAGGGCGCGGGCGGGATGCGGTTCCACTCCCCCGCCTATCTGGAGGTGCTGCGGGAGGCGTGCGACGCCTACGGGGTGCTGCTGATCTTCGACGAGATAGCGACCGGGTTCGGACGGACGGGAAAGCTGTTCGCCGCCGAGTGGGCGGATGTCTCGCCGGATGTGATGTGCCTGGGGAAGGCGCTCACGGGCGGCTATCTGACGATGGCGGCGACGCTCTGCTCCGCGCGAGTGGCGGAGGGCATCTCCCGCGGCGAGGTCCCGGTACTGGCCCATGGCCCGACGTTCATGGCCAATCCGCTGGCGGCCTCGGTGGCGAACGCCTCGATCGACCTCCTGCTCTCCCGGGACTGGTCCCGGGAGGTGGCCCGGCTGGAATCGGGGTTGCGCGAGGGACTGGCCCCGGCCACGGGAGTGCCGGGGGTGAAGGACGTACGGGTGCTGGGCGGTATCGGGGTCGTCCAGTTGGACCACGAGGTGGACATGGCGGCGGCGACGGAGGCGGCGGTGCGCGCGGGCGTATGGCTGCGGCCGTTCCGGGACCTGGTCTATGTGATGCCGCCCTATGTGATGTCGGAGGACGATCTGGCGCAGGTCTGCGCCGGGGTCTGCGCGGCGGCCCGAGCGTCCTGAGCCCCCACCCCCACTCACTCCTCACTCACCCCTTCACTTCACCACCCTCCCCCGGCCCCCCCGCCCCCACAGCAGATCAAGAGAGGCAGCACAGCACCATGTCCGTCATCGTCGTCTCCGGAACCGGAACCGAGATCGGGAAGACCGTGGTCACCGCCGCGCTGGTCGCCCTCGCGGGAGCGACCGGCGCACGCATCGCCGTACTGAAACCCGCGCAGACCGGAGTGGGTCCTGGCGAGCCGGGTGATCTGGCCGAGGTGGCGCGGCTCGGCGGCGAGGCGCACGGGGTGGAGCTGGTTCGGTTCGGTGAGCCGCTGGCACCCGCCACCGCCGCGCGACGGGCCGGCGCGGCCGGGGTGCGGGCCGAGGAGGTGGCGGAGACGGTCGAGAAGCTCCGTACGGAGTACGACCTGGTGTTGGTCGAGGGCGCCGGGGGGCTGCTCGTCCGCTTCCACGACGGCGGTGACACCCTCGCCGACGCCGCACGACTGCTCGCCGCCCCGGTGCTCGTCGTCACCCCGGCCGGGCTCGGCACCCTCAACTCGGTCGCGCTGACCGGCGAGGCCCTGCGGGCACGCGGGGTGGAGCAGCTCGGGGTGGTCGTCGGTAGCTGGCCGGAGGTGCCGGACCTCGCTGCGCGGTGCAATCTCGTGGATCTGCCGGAGGCCGCCGGGGCACCACTGCTCGGGGCGGTGCCGGAGGGGGCGGGACGGCTGGCACCCGCGGAGTTCCGGGCGGCGGCGGGGGGCTGGCTGGGACCGAGCCTCGGGGGCGGATGGGACGCGGAGGCGTTCACCGCCGCCGTAGGCTGAGGAGATGCGCGCACGAATCGACGAGATCGTCTACGACTGCCACGACCCCGCCCGGCTGGTGCGTTTCTGGGCGGCCCTGCTCGGCGGGGAACCGGTGGACCGCAGCCCCGACTGGTCCTATGTCGACCCGCCAGGGCCGCTACGGATCGCCTTCCAGCGGGTACCGGAGGGCAGGGCCGGCAAGAACCGGCTCCATGTGGATCTCGTGGCCGGTGACGTCGACGCCGCGGCGGACGAGGCCGTGACGCTCGGCGCCGTACGGCTGGGACCGCCCGTCGCCGACGACTACGGGCGGTTCCAGGTTCTCGCGGATCCCGAGGGAAACGAATTCTGCTTCGTCCCTTCCGGGCACGCCGAGTCCGAATGATCCGGAGCCCGGGTGATCCGGAGCCCGGGTGATCCGGAGCCCGGGAGCGCTCAGCCGCTCCAGCGGCGCAGCTCGTCGGCGATCACCCGGACGTCCGCCTTGCCCTCCTGGACCAGCCGCGCCAGGTCCCGTACCCGCTCGGGCGTCGTGACGACCTTCAGCCCGCTGGCGACCAGATAGCCATAGGCGACGGCGGACGCGAACAGCGCGTTGGAGCGCTCCAACGCGGGGACGAGCACGAGCAGTTGGAGCAGGGCGGCGGCACGGGCGTACGGATCGCTGTAGACGGGGATGCCGAAGATCTCCGCCTCATGGCGGCTGACGGCTGCCACGAGGGCTCCCCAGTCCGCCACCTGAGGATCTCCCGGCGTCTTGTGTTCGGCGATCATCAACAGCCAGGCGAGGTCGATCCGCAGGGTCAACGCGCGCCTTCGGGGCCCGCCGTACCGCGGCCGGTCCGTTCATCGCCCGTGCCGCCGCCGGTCCGATCGTCACCCGCACCACGCCCGGCCCGATCGTCACCCTTGCCGCTGCCGATCGTCCTCGCCCCGTGCCCCCCGAAGCCCTCCCCGAACTCCTCCGCGAAGACCGTCTCGTACTGCTTCATGAAGTCCGACGCCGCGTCCACGAAGGTACGGCCCTGCTCCCCCGCGTCCTGCTGGACCAACTCTTCGATGTAGCGGTTGACGCTCATACCGCGCTGCTGGGCCCGTTGGCGCGCCGTCTGTGCCGTGGACTCGTCCACGCGAACGTTCAACTGGGTCTTGGCCATGCCACAACGCTAGCGCGCGGACGCTAGCTCCACCACTCGACTGAGAGGACGGCGAGCGGGTACCGACACGGGGAGCGGTGGCGACGCTGGGTGAAGCCGTCAGGTGATCCCGGCCGGTCCGCGCGCTGGGTAGTCTTGTCCGACCTTCCCTTCGTTGGACTTTGCCGGTCCTTTACGATGGGTGGAACATCACTCTCCGTATGAAAGGTGTGAGCGTCCGTCCATGGACGAGCCTCCCAGTAGACGTCGTCGAGCAGTCCCTCCCCCCCTGACTGATCATGGGACGGAGGTGACCCGATGACTGAAGTGCTACTTCTGTTCGTGGCGCTGTTGCTCTCCCTCGCGTGCGGTGTGTTCGTGGCGGCGGAATTCTCCCTCACCACGATCGAGCGCGGAGACCTCGAACGCGCCGCCGAGCGTGGTGAGCGCGGAGCCGCCAGCGCCCTGAAGGCCGTACGCGGCCTCACCTTCCAGCTCTCCGGGGCCCAGCTCGGCATCACCGTCACCAACCTGGTCGTCGGCATGCTCTCCGAGCCCTCGATCTCGAAGCTGATCCGCGGTCCCGTCGAGGACCTCGGTATCTCCCCCTCGATCGCCTCGTCGATCGCCCTGGTCCTCGGTACCGCGCTCTCCACGGTGGTGCTGATGGTCGTCGGCGAGCTGGTTCCCAAGAACTGGGCCATCTCGTCGCCGCTGGCCGTGGCGAAGGTCGTGGCCCCGGCCCAGCGGCTGTTCACGGCTGCCTTCAAGCCCCTCATCAGCCACCTCAACAACACCGCCAACCGCATTCTGCGACGCCTCGGCATGGAACCGACCGAGGAGCTGGCCTCCGCCCGCAGCCCGCAGGAGCTCGTCGCCCTCGCCCGTCACTCCGCCAAGGAGGGCGCGCTGGAGGCGGACACCGCCGAGCTGTTCGTCCGCACCCTGCACCTGGCCGAGCTGACCGCGGAGAACGTCATGACCCCGCGCGTCCAGGTCACGGCGCTGGAGGTGCAGGCCACGGCGGAGGACGTCGCCAACGCCACCCGCGCGACCGGGCTCTCCCGCTTCCCCGTGTACCGGGGGAATCTGGACACCGTCGTCGGTATCGCGCACATCAAGGACGTCCTGGCCGTGCCCGCCCATCTGCGGCCGCGCCGGAGCGTGGCCGAGGTGCTGCGGGAACCGCTGCTGGTGCCCGAGACCCTGACCGTCGACCGCTTGATGGACCGCCTGGGCGGCCGGTCCACGATGGCCGTCGTCATCGACGAGTACGGCGGTACCGCCGGCGTCGTGACGATGGAGGACATCGTGGAGGAGGTCGTCGGCGAGGTGCGGGACGAGCACGACCCGCATGAGACCCCCGACCTGGCCGCGGCCGGTCAGGACGCCGACGGCAGGTCGCTGTGGTCGGCCGACGGCGCCGCCCGTACCGACCAGCTCGAACGGGTCGGTCTGAAGGTGCCGGAGGGCCCGTACGAGACCCTCGCCGGTCTGGTCGCCACCGAACTGGGCCGCATCCCCGCGGAAGGCGACCGCATCGACCTGGAGGGCTGGCGGCTGGACGTGG
The DNA here is from genome assembly GCF_044333555.1 of Streptomyces sp. NPDC020965. Classification (NCBI taxonomy): domain Bacteria; kingdom Bacillati; phylum Actinomycetota; class Actinomycetes; order Kitasatosporales; family Streptomycetaceae; genus Streptomyces; species Streptomyces sp. NPDC020965. The sequence continues at coordinate 117,358 of NZ_JBIRRE010000011.1, read as the reverse complement.
TCGACGCGTCCGGGCGGCGCGCCGCCCGGGTGCTGATGCACGCGCCGGAGCCGGGGCTCGCCGGAGACGAGATGGCTGAATCCCGCTCCGTCGGGGTCGGGTCCGGCCGGTCCGCCGGCGGCTCCGGTGCCGCTGGTTCCGCCGCTTCCGGGAGGGACGGCCGATGATCGCCATCCAGTTGTTCATCGGTTTTCTGACCCTGGTGGTCAACGCCTTCTTCGTCGGCGCGGAGTTCGCCCTGATCTCCGTGCGCCGCAGCCAGATCGAACCCGAGGCGGAGGCCGGCAACCGCCGGGCCCGCAGTGTGCTGTGGGGTCTGGAGCATGTGTCGGCGCTGCTGGCGGCGGCACAGCTCGGCATCACCCTGTGCACCCTGATCCTGGGTATCGTCGCCGAACCCGCCATCGCGCACCTGTTGGAGCCGGTGTTCCACTCGTTGGGCGTGCCGGAGGGCGCGATCCATCCGATCTCGTTCGTGATCGCGCTGTCGCTGGCGACCTATCTGCACATGCTGCTGGGCGAGATGGTGCCGAAGAACATCGCGCTGGCCGAGCCGACGCGCACCGCGCTGCTCCTCGGTCCGCCGCTGGTGGCGCTGGCGCGGGCGCTGCGTCCGGTGATCTTCACGATCAACGCCTTCGCCAACACCCTGCTGAAGCTGTTGCGGGTCGAGGCCAAGGACGAGGTCGCCGCCACCTACTCGGACGACGAACTCGCCCGGATGGTGCGGGACGCGGGCGACGCCGGGCTGCTGGACGACCGTTCGGCGGAGCGGCTGCGGGACGCGCTGGAACTGGGCCGCCGCCCGGTGCGCGATGTGGTCATGCCGGTGGAGCAGGTCGTGTACGCCCGGGTCGGGACCACTCCGGAGCAGCTCGAACAGTTGTCGGCCGAGTCCGGGTTCTCACGCTTCCCGGTGATCGACGCGGGCCGCAGCATCCTCGGCTATCTCCATGTGAAGGACGCCCTGGACGCCACGCCGCGTGATGTGCCCTTCCCGGTCACGGCGATGCGACCGATCGCCCGGGTGCGCGCGGTGGCTCCGCTGGACGACGTGCTGACGGCGATGCGCCGCAGCCGGACCCATCTGGCGGCCGTCCTCGACGAGGACGGCACCCCGGAGGGTCTGGTCACCATGGAGGACGTGCTGCGGGAGCTGGTCGGCAGGCGCGACTGAGTTCTGTCGTACGAGGGCGGGCGGCCCCGGGTCTCGATGAGGCCCGGGGCCGCCGTCCCATGGGTGCCCCCGCACCGGTCGCCGCGCGGGCGGCACTCCGCTCCCGGCGAGGAGAACGCCGCTCCCGATTCGGACCGGCGGCGGGACCATACCGCGCGGTACGATCGCTCCGCCATGGTGATGAGTGCTGACTACACAAGCTTTGTCGCGGTAGGGGATTCCTTTACCGAGGGCATGTCGGATCTACTGCCCGACGGCACCTACCGCGGGTGGGCGGATCTCCTCGCGACCCGGATGGCGACCCGTACACCCGGGTTCCGGTACGCGAATCTCGCCGTCCGCGGCAAGCTCATCGGCCAGATCGTGGACGAGCAGGTCGATATCGCGGTGGCGATGCGCCCGGACCTGGTGACACTGGTCGGCGGCCTCAACGACGCCCTGCGCCCGAAGTGCGATATGGGCAGGGTGCGCGGACTGCTGGAGGAGGCCGCGGCGAAGCTGGCGCCCGCGTGCCAACAGTTGGTACTGATGCGCAGCCCCGGACGGGAGGGGCCGGTGCTGGATCGGTTCCGCCCACGGATGGAACAGTTGTTCGGGTACGTCGACGAAGTAGCCGCCCGGCACGGTGCGCTGGTGGTGGACCTGTACGGCTCCGGAGCGCTCGGCGATCAGCGGCTCTGGGACCGGGACCGGCTCCATCTGACGGCGGAGGGGCACCGGCGGGTCGCCGAGGCCGTGTGGGAGACGCTCGGACTGGCGGCGGAGGACGACTGGCGGACACCGCTGCCGCCCGCCGTGCCGATGGGCTGGGGCGCGCGGCGGGCCGAGGACCTCCGGTTCGCGCGGCGGCACCTGGGGCCGTGGATCGGGCGCCGGCTGACGGGGCGCTCCTCCGGCGACGGCCTGCCCGCCAAGCGGCCGGAGCTGCTGCCGTACGAGTCGCCGCAGCGGGCCGATTCACTGCCACCACGGCCCGACGTGCCTCCGAACCGGCCTCTGGAACGGCCTGCGGAGTTCGAGGACCCGGCGCCCTGAGCCGCGCCCGGCGCCTGGGTTGCGAAGGTCCCTCCCCAGGGCCCCGCCTGGAGCACCTCCCCCGGGGGCCTTCCGGCGTCCCCGGGAGTCGGCCCGACGGCCGGGGACGGCCCCTCTCGCGGCCCACCAGCCGGACCGGGGCGCCGGCCTGCGGAAACCGCCAGTAGAATCTGGCCGTGTGACTGCTGTGTCTGCGAAGCCTCGTATCCCCAATGTCCTGGCCGGCCGCTACGCCTCTGCGGAGCTGGCTGCCCTGTGGTCCCCCGAGCAGAAGGTACGGCTGGAGCGTCAGCTCTGGCTCGCGGTGCTGCGCGCGCAGCGGGACCTCGGCGTCGAGGTGCCCGAATCTGCCGTCGCCGACTATGAGCGCGTCCTTGACCAGGTCGACCTCGCGTCGATCGCCGAGCGGGAGAAGGTCACCCGCCACGATGTGAAGGCGCGCATCGAAGAGTTCAACGCGCTCGCCGGGCATGAGCAGATCCACAAGGGAATGACCTCCCGGGACCTCACCGAGAACGTCGAGCAGCTCCAGATCCGCCGTTCCCTGGAGCTGACCCGGGACCGTACGGTCGCGGTCCTCGCCCGGCTGGGCCGGCTCGCCGGGGAGTATGCCGAGCTGGTGATGGCAGGGCGTTCGCACAATGTCGCGGCGCAGGCCACGACGCTCGGCAAGCGGTTCGCGACGACGGCCGACGAGCTGCTGGTGGCGTACGGCCGCCTGGAGGAGCTGATCGCCCGGTACCCGCTGCGCGGGATCAAGGGCCCGGTCGGCACGGCGCAGGACATGCTCGATCTGCTGGGCGGTGACGCGGCGAAGCTCGCCGATCTGGAGCAGCGGGTCGCCGGGCACCTTGGTTTCTCCGACGCCTTCACCTCGGTCGGCCAGGTCTACCCCCGTTCCCTCGACTACGACGTGGTCTCCGCGCTGGTGCAGTTGGCCGCCGCGCCCTCGTCGCTCGCCAAGACGATCCGGCTGATGGCCGGGCACGAACTGGTCACCGAGGGCTTCAAGCCCGGTCAGGTCGGCTCGTCCGCGATGCCGCACAAGATGAACACGCGCTCCTGCGAGCGGGTCAACGGTCTGATGGTGATCCTGCGCGGCTACGCCTCGATGACGGGCGAGCTGGCGGGCGACCAGTGGAACGAGGGCGATGTGTCGTGCTCGGTGGTGCGCCGGGTGGCGCTGCCGGACGCGTTCTTCGCCTTCGACGGACTGCTGGAGACCTTCCTGACGGTGCTGGACGAGTTCGGCGCCTTCCCCGCCGTCGTCGCCCGGGAGCTCGACCGCTACCTCCCCTTCCTCGCCACCACCAAGGTGCTGATGGCCGCCGTACGGGCCGGAGTGGGCCGTGAGGTCGCCCATGAGGCGATCAAGGAGAACGCGGTCGCTTCGGCGCTGGCGATGCGGGAGCAGGGCGCTGAGCGCAATGAGCTGCTCGACAAGCTCGCTGCGGACGAGCGCGTTCCGCTGGACCGGGGTCAGCTCGACGCCCTGATGGCCGACAAGCTGTCGTTCACCGGGGCCGCCGCCGACCAGGTCGCCGCCGTGGTCTCCCGTATCGAGGACGTCGTGAAGCGGCACCCGGCGGCCGCCGCCTACACCCCGGGGTCGATCCTCTGACACCCGACGAGCGGGAAGCCGCCCGCGACCGCGTCATCGACGACGTGGTCGCGGACGGTCTCGCCGTACTCTTCTGCGGGATCAACCCCGGGCTGATGTCGGCGGCGACCGGCCACCACTTCGCCCGCCCGGGGAACCGGTTCTGGCCGGTACTGGAGCTGTCGGGGTTCACCCCCCGGCAGCTCCAGCCGTCGGAGCAGCGCGAGTTGCTCACGTACGGCCTCGGGATCACCAATGTGGTCGCGCGGGCGACCGCGCGCGCCGACGAGCTGACCGACGACGAGTTCCGGGCGGGCGGGCGGCTGCTGACCGCCAAGGTGGAGCGACTGCGTCCGCGGTGGCTGGCCGTCGTCGGCATCACCGCCTACCGCACGGCCTTCGGCGACCGCACGGCGCGGATCGGTCCGCAGGAGCGCGTCATCGGCGCGACGCGGCTCTGGGCGCTGCCCAATCCGAGCGGGCTGAACGCGCACTGGACCGCGGAGTCGATGGCCGAGGAGTTCGGACGGCTGCGGGAGGCGGCCGAATCGCCCGTTTGAGATCTTCTCGGACGGTGGGGTCTCCCGGGCCGGGAGGCCCTGCGCAGAACGTCCGTTGCACCCTTTGCAGCGATCGTGCGCGGCCCTGCGGCCAGCGAGTACGATCCGGCAGACACACACGCCCGAACCGCACGAGCGAGGGCTGGAAGGACACATGGTGGGGCGGCTGACCGGCGGGGATCCGTCGCTGCTGCGGCGGATCAACTCCGCGGTGGTACTCCATGCGCTGCGGGGAGCAGGCTCCCCCACGCTCACGGATCTGACCCGGGCGACCGGCCTGTCCCGGCCGACGGTCGAAGGTGTGATCGAGGGACTGATCGAGGCGGGGCTGGTCGCCGAGTCCCTGCCCGAGGAGGGCGAGGCGCGCCGTCAGGGCCGCCCGGCGCGGCGGTTCCGCTTCCGGGTGGAAGCGGGGCATCTGCTGGGCGTGGAGATCGGCCCGCACCGGGTCGCCGCGCTGGTCTCCGGACTGGACGGGCGCATCATCGGCGCGGGGTTCCGCGAGGTGTCCGAGTCGGCGTCCGCCGCCGACCGGCTGGAGCGGGTCCGGCTGGTGATCGCCGATGTGCTGCGGCGCACCGGGATCCCCCGCACCAGTCTGCGGGCCGTCGGGGTGGGGTCGCCGGGGATAGTGGAGGCGGACGGGACGGTACGGCTGGGGACGGCGCTGCCCGGCTGGACCGGGCTACAGCTCGGGCACCGGCTCCAGCGTTCGTTCCGCTGTCCGGTGCTGGTGGAGAACGACGCCAACGCGGCGGCGGTCGCCGAGCACTGGAAGGGGTCCGCACGGGACTCCGACGACATCGTCTTCGTGCTGGCCGGGCTGAGCCCCGGCGCGGGGTCGCTGATCGGCGGCCGGCTGCACCGAGGCTTCGGCGGGGCGGCGGGGGAGATCGGGGCCCTGCACCTGCTGGGGCGCGAGGTACGGCCCGAAACGCTGCTGTCGACCACGGACGAGCCGCTGCACCCGCTGGACGAGCAGGCGGTGGCCAATGTGTTCGCACTGGCCAGGCAGGGGGACTCACGGGCCCAGGCGGCGGTCGAGCGGTTCATCCAGCGGCTGGTGCACGATGTGGCGGCGCTGGTGCTGGCGTTCGATCCCGAGCTGGTGGTGGTCGGCGGCTGGGCGGCCGGGCTCGACGGCGTACTCGATCCGCTCCGTGACGAGCTGGCGCGGTACTGTCTGCGCCCGCCGCGGGTGACCCTGTCACTGCTCGGTGAGGCGGCCGTGGCGACGGGCGCGCTGCGGCTGGCGCTCGATCATGTGGAGAAGGAGCTGTTCGCGGTGGAGAGCACGGTGACGGCCCGGCGTTGAGCCGGCCGGACCCGGTCTGAGAGGGGCCAGGGCCGGCCTTCAGAGGGCCGGGGCCGGCCCGACAGACCTGGCTACGGTCTGGGGGTACGTTCGAGCCCCCCTGCCGCCTCGGGGCGGCAGGGGGGCTCGAACGATTCTCGGTGTGCGACGTGCCCACTTGCGTCGCGGACGCGCCTTACCTGATTACCTGAGAGGGCTTCCGGGACGCCGTGCTCAGTAAGCCCGGCGCTCCGTCCTGTGTGGTGCCGCGGTCAGAAACCCCGGCGCACTGTCCTGTGTCATGTGCCGGGCTCAGGCAGCCCGGCGCACTGTCCTGTGTCATGTGCCGCGTTCAGGAGGCCCGGCGCTCCGTCCCGTGGTGGCTGATCTCCACGTCGCCCGAGGCGCCGAAGGTCAGCCGGCAGGTGTCCGCCCGGTAGGTGGCGACGGTCACGGCCGCCGTCCTGCCCCGGGAGAAGTAACGCGTGGTGACGAGCAGCACGGGCGCGCCCGGGAGCCGGTCAAGCTCCTTGGCGTCGTCGGCACGGGCCGACCCCAGCTCCACCGCGCGGTCCTGTCCGTCGAGGTCGAGGCGTTGCAACTCGCGCAGCACCGCCCGCGCCAGCGCCGCTCCCGAGGGTGCGTCTATGGCCGTCAGCTCGGGCACGGACGAAGCCGGCACATAGAGCAGTTCGGCCGCGACCGGCTGACCGTGAGTGACGCGCAGCCTTCGCAGCGCGTATGTCTGATCGTCGGCACCGGTCCCCAGCACCCGGGCCACCGCCGCGGGCGGTACGGCCTTGGCGCAGTCGAAGGACTGCCAGGCGTCCTGCGCCGACCCGGGCCAGGCGTGCTGGGTCGTCGAGACGTCCACTCCCATGCGCGGCGGGGCGACGGTCGTACCGACACCCCGGCGCCGCTGGAGCCGCCCTTCGAGTTCGAGTTGTTCGAGTGCTTGTCGGAGCGTCGCGCGCGCGACTCCGAAGCGAGCCGCCAGATCCCGTTCGTTCGGCAGGATCTCCCCGACGGCGAAGTCCGAGTCGAGTGCTTCGCCAATCACTGTCTTGAGGTGCCAGTACTTCGGTTCCGGCACTGATTCCAGCTGCGTGGTCCCCACCCTGATCCTCCGCATTTCGCCGTGTCAGCGGCGGCTTTTCCGCGCCTTTGTTTATTAAAGGTTCCTGCACTATCTCTGCCGACCATAGGGCTGTAGGTCACCTTGGTCAAGACCAATCCTGCGGTCGCCATTCCACGAAGTCGACTCACTTGGCCGAGCATTCACGCGCCGTTAGCACCCCAGTGAAGCGCCCACACCGCCCTGTCCATGGGTTTTCGGACAGGGGGCAGGACAGGCGAGGCGTACGCTCACGCGGTGGCCACCCCGGAGAGTTTGTCGGGGTTGCGCACGATGTAGACACACTGGATGCGCCCGTTCGCGATCCCGAGCTGGAGCACCGTGTCCGGCCTTCCGGCCGACAGGACGAGCAGTGCCGGGGCGCCATTGATCTCGACGAATCGCAACACCATGTCCGGATCCGGCTCTTTCGCCACAGCGAAAAGGAATCGTCCGACCTTGTCCGCAGTCTCCATGATCCGCAGGGGTGCCTTGGATTTGCCGCCGCTGTCGCCGATCAGGCGCACATCGGGGGCGAGGAGGGAGAGCAGGGCATCAAGATCGCCGCCTGATGCGGCGGCCAGAAAGCGTTCGGTCAGATCCCGACATTGTGCGGGATCCACGTCATACCGGGGTTTGCGCTCCTCGACATGACGGCGCGCGCGTGCCGCGAGCTGGCGCACGGCGGCCTCGGACCGGTCGAGGGTGGCGGCGATCTCGGCGTACGGGAACCCGAACGCCTCACGGAGCACGAACACCGCCCGCTCCGAAGGGGAGAGCGACTCCAGCACGACCAGTACGGCGAAGGAGATGGATTCGGCGAGAACTGCCTGTTCAGCAAGGTCGTCGGGGGCGGTGCCCCAGGCTGCCGTGGCGATCGGCTCGGGCAGCCAGGGGCCGACATAGGACTCGCGCCGCGACTGGAGGTGACGCAGTCGGTCGACGGCGAGGCGGGTGGTGATCCGTACCAGATAGCCGCGTGGCGCCACGACGTCCGCCCGATCCTGGGCCGACCAACGCAGCCAGGCTTCCTGCACCACGTCCTCGGCGTCGGACACACGTCCGAGCATGCGATAGGCCACTCCGGTCAGGAGGGGCCGGTGCTCTTCGAAGACGTCGGTCAGAGTGTCGGTCGCCACCTACCCATCCCAACCGACATCACCGTCGGTGTCCAGGCGATCGGGGTGCGTCACTCGTCACGACGGCTGGAAGTGACAGTCCCCTTGAACTGGAAGCTACCGGACGGTAATTGTTACGGACGGGCCGTCCACCACACGGGGAGGGGGCCACGGCAGGAAGCGGTGGACATGGCGGCGACGATTTCCTTCCCCGTCGCATCACCCCGGGGCAGCCGGACAGTGGCCGTTTCGTACGAGCGAAAAGGCACCGGCGAACCGCTGCTGCTGCTCCATGGCATAGGCCACCACCGCCAGGCGTGGGACCCGGTCATCGACATCCTGGCCGTTGAGCGCGAGGTGATCGCCATCGACCTGCCCGGATTCGGTGTCTCGGCGCCGCTGCCCGACGGTGTCCCGTACGAACTGCCGGCCCTCGCCTCGGTCCTGGGCGCGCTCTGCACGGCGCTGGACATCGGACGACCGCACGTCGCGGGCAACTCGCTCGGCGGGCTGCTGGCCCTGATGCTGGCGCGGGAGAATCTCGTACGGTCCGCGACGGCCCTGTCGCCCGCGGGGTTCTGGAGCGAGAGCGAGCGGATGTACGCCTTCGGGACGCTGCGGGCGCTGCGGGCGGCGGCGCGTTCCCTGCCGCTGCCCATGATCGAACGGCTCTCCCGTACGCCGGCCGGCCGGGCGGCGCTGACCGGCATCATCTGTGCGCGGCCCGGCCGGCGCTCGCCCGGGGCGGTCGTCGCCGAGACCTTGGCGCTGCGGACCGCTACCGGTTTCGACCGGACGCTCGCCGCGGGCCGCGACGGGCTCTTCACCGACGACATCACCGGTGTCCCGGTCACCATCGCCTGGGGCACCCGGGATCTGCTGCTCCCGCGCCGCCAGGGAATCCGCGCCAAACACACCGTGCCGGGCGCCCGGCTCATCCGGCTACCGGGCTGCGGTCATGTCCCGATGAACGACGACGCGGCGCTGGTCGCCCGCGTCCTGCTCGACGGTAGCGGGGGCGGGGCGGCCCCCGGGGGCGACGCCGGCTGACGCGCGCACCACCCGGGGCGGCCTCGGCTCCCCCCGGCCGCCCTGGGCCTAGAGGGTCTACGGGATCTCAACGGGCCTACCGGGACTCCTGTGGCCCTTCGGTCCTCTGCGCCCCCGGCACTCCCACGGGTTCACCCAATGTGCCGGATTTACTCGGCTCCCCGGCGCCTGGTGTCCTGTGGCCGGCCGGCGCCTTCCGGGCCCCGACCAACCCCGAGCCGAGCACCGCGCCCGCACCGACCAGCACCCCGCCCGCCGCCTGCGCGGCGCCGAAACCGCCCGTGCCCACCAGTGGTGCGGTGAGCGCGGCGGCGACGGGGATCAGTCCGGTGAAGAGGGTGGCGCGCTCGGTGCCGATTCGCTGAACGCCCATGTACCAGGTGACGAAGCCGATGACCGTCACCACGGCCGCCTGCCAGAGCAGCGCCCAGGTCTCGCCCTGGTCGGGCACCCGGACGAAGCCCGAACCGTCCACCACCAGCCCGATGATCGTGGACTCGACCGCGGCGATCCCACAGACGCACGCCGTGAGCAGCCGGGGCCCGAGCGGACGCAGCACCGGCGCGGCCAGCACCGCGAAGCCGACCTCTCCCAGGAGGGCGGCCACCGACCAGACGATGCCCATCGCGTCGGTACGGCCCCAGCCCTGGACCGTGAAGGCTCCGGCGGCGACCAGGAGGGCCCCGTACAGCACGGGTCGGGTCGGGCGGCGACCGTTCGAGAGCGGTACCAGGACGGCGACGATGACCGGCGCACAGCCGACGAATACGCCCGGAACGGCCGGTTCGGAGGTACGTTCCGCCGCGAGGATGGCCAGATTGAAACCGACCATGCCGACGCCCGCGAGCAAGGCGAGCCGTCCCCACTGGCGCGCGGTCAGGGCACGCAGGGGGCCGAGCGCCCGGCGACCGCCGAGCAGGGGCAGCAGCAGGATGAAGGCGAGGGCGTAGCGGACGGCCTGGCCGCCCGCGTACGGATAGTCGCCGAGGACGCTGTTCGCGGTGAAGGAGGCTCCGACCAGGCAGTAGGCGAATGAAACGAGCAGGACCCCGCGCAGCGCCTGGGCGTTCACGGGGTTTGACGGGTGACTCATGGGGCCGACGCTAAGGATCTGCGCGGTCCCCTTTAAGGTCCACTTCCATGACGTCATCGAGGACCACTTCGGGAGGCCGCCGGGAAGTAGCCGGCGCCGACGGGCCCTGGAGCACCGCGTGGGAACTGCTGCTGCCCGCGGCGGCGGCCCCGGCCAGGCGGCGCGGCCGGGCGCTCCAGTCAGCGCTGCGGGAAGCGGTCCGAACGGGCCGACTGACCGCGGGCACCCGACTGCCGTCCAGTCGCGAGCTCGCCGCCGATCTGGGCGTCTCCCGCGGTCTGGTCACCGAGGCGTACGAGCAGCTCACCGCTGAGGGATATCTGCGCAGCGACCGGGGCTCGGGCACCTGGGTCGGAGACGCAGCGCGCGCCGGGGCGCGCACGGCGCGGAACCTGGCGCCGCGCACGCCCGGGGTCCTGGTGGATTTCCGGCCGGGGACACCCGATCTGTCGCTGTTCCCGCGGGCCGCGTGGGCGGCGGCGCACAAGTCCGTCCTCGCCCGGTTGCCGCACCGGGCACTCGGCTACCCCGATCCGCGCGGGCTCCCCGAACTCCGCACGGCGCTGGCCTCGCTCCTCACCCGACGGCGCGGCGTCGTGGCCGATCCCGAGCGGCTGGTGGTCTGCTCCGGCGTCACCCAGGCGACATCGTTGCTCGGTTACGTCCTGAATCGCCGGGGGATACGGACGGTCGGGGTCGAGGACCCGGGGAGCCCGGAGCACGGGGGCGTGTTCACCTCGGTGGGTCTGACGACGGCTCCCCTGCCGCTCGACGGCGAGGGACTGGCGATGGAGCCGTTGCGCCGTTCCGGGGTACGGGCGGTGATGACCACACCGGCTCATCAGTTCCCCTCCGGGATCGCCTACTCCGCACGCCGTCGCGGCGAACTCCTGGAGTGGGCGCGCTCGGTGGACGGGTTGATCGTCGAGGACGACTACGACGGCGATTTCCGCTATGACCGGGCGCCGGTGGGCGCGCTCCAGGGTCTCGATCCGGAGCATGTCGCGTACAGCGGTTCGGTGAGCAAGTCGCTGGCGCCGGGGCTGCGGCTCGGCTGGCTGCTGGTGCCGCGGGAGTTGACGGATGAGGTGGTCGACCGGAAGCGCGCGATGGATCTCGGTAATCCCGCCCTCGACCAGGCGCTGCTCGCCGATCTCATCGACCGCGGCGGCTACGACCGGCAGTTGCGCCGCTGTCAGCGCGCCTACCGGGAGCGGCGTGACGCGGTCGTCGGCGCCCTGGCCGAGCACTTCCCGGGCACCGAGGTCAGCGGTATCGCGGCGGGATTGCACATCATCGCCCGGCTGCCGGAGCGGTACGGGCCCGAGGAGCTGTTCCTGGCGCGGGCCGCGCGGGCGGGGGTCGGGGTCCGGCCGCTGAGTGCCCATGCGACGGCGCGGACGGCGGATCCGGGGGTGTGGCTGGTTCTCGGATACGCGCATCTGACGCCGTCCGACATCGCGCGGGGGGTGGCGTCGCTGGCGCGGGAGCCCGCGACGGGCTGACGGACGGGCGGGCAGGCGAGGCTGACGGGCGGACGGGCCGGCACTCTGACGGGCGAGCGGGCGGTTTGACGACGGAAATGGGCTGCCGGGCGGGCTGACGGCAGCGGCAAAGCAGCGGGGGCGGAGGCGACGACCGGGGGCCGCAACGGTGTTCCCGCCGGGCGGGCGGTGGCGGCACCTGGGGCCGGGACCCAGGACCCGGGGCCGGAGGGCATCAGGGCGGCACCGGCCGGGGCCCCGCACGTATGCGCGAGGGACAGGGTGGGCCGGGGGCGCCGACAGCGACCCGCACGCCGTTCACCGGGGGTTCTTCCACCCGTCGTGACCGGGCGCTATGCATGGGCTCGGCACCCCCGACCGGCCAGGAGGCCAGCGATGCCGCACAGCCCGCCCCACCACTCCCCGCCCCCGTCCCCCGCCCGCCGCTCCCTGCTGCGCGGCACGGTGGCCGCGTCGGCCGCCCTGGCCCTGCCGGCGCTCGGCCCGCCGAGCGCGCTGGCCGTGCCGGAGCGCGCGCCCGCGCTCACGCTCTCCGGGCGCCCGCGCGCGTCCTGGGGAGTCCAGAGCGGCGATGTGAGCACGTCGTCCGGGGTGGTGTGGGTGCGTTCGGACCGGCCCGCGCGCATGATCGTGGAGACCTCGGCGACGGAGTCCTTCCGGCGCGCCCGGCGCTGGTACGGGCCGCTGCTGGGGCGGGGTACGGACTTCACGGGGACGACCGCGCTGCGCGGACTGCCGCCCGGCGAGCAGATCCACTACCGGGTGACGCTCGCCGACCCGGACGACCCGCGCCGCACCGGAGAGCCGGTGTACGGGACGTTCCGTACGGCACCCGAGCGCCGGCGGCAGGGCGTGCGTTTCCTCTGGTCCGGCGATATCGCGGGACAGGGCTGGGGCATCAATCCGGACACCGGCGGCTACCGGGTCTACGAGGAGATGCGCCGGCTCGATCCGGACTTCTTCCTGTGCAGCGGTGACACCGTCTACGCGGACGGGGTGATCGAGCCGAGCGTGACACTGCCGGACGGCAGAATCTGGCGCAATATCACCACCGTGGAGAAGTCCCGGGTCGCGGAGTCACTGGACGACTTCCGGGGCAACTTCCGCTACAACCTCCTCGACGAGCACGCCCGGCGCTTCAACGCGCAGGTGCCCACGGTGGTGCAGTGGGACGACCACGAGGTCCGCAACAACTGGTACCCCGGCCAGATCCTGGACGACCCGCGCTACACGGAGAAGAACGTGGATGTGCTGGCTCGGCGGGCGATGCGCGCCTTCGGCGAGTACTTCCCCGTCTCGACCCTGCCGGGCGGCGGACCCGGGGCCGGCGACCGGCCGGGTAGCGCTCGGGAGGGACGGCTCCACCGGGTGGTGCGGCACGGGCCGCTGCTCGATGTGTTCGTCCTGGACATGCGCTCCCACCGCGATGCCAACTCCCCCGGCCGGCAGCCGGAGAACCGGCAGGGCATCCTCGGCGTCGAGCAACTGAATTGGCTCAAATCAGAGCTTGCTCGGTCACGCGCGGTGTGGAAGGTGATCGCCGCCGATATGCCGCTGGGGCTCGTCGTACCGGACGGGGCGACGGACTTCGAAGCGGTGGCGCAGGGCGACCCGGGGGCGCCGCTGGGCCGGGAGCTGCAAATCGCCGAACTGCTGCGGTTCATCAAGCACCGGCGGATCACCGGCACGCTCTGGCTCACCGCCGATGTGCACTACACCTCGGCCCAGCACTACGCACCGGAGCGGGCGGCCTTCCGGGACTTCGCGCCGTTCTGGGAGTTCGTCTCCGGCCCGCTGGCGGCGGGCGGTTTCCCGGCGAACGCGCTGGACGGCACCTTCGGCCCCGAGCGGGTCTTCGTCCGGGCGCCGGAGCGGGCGAATGTCTCGCCGATGGAGTCGCCGCAGTACTTCGGGGAGGTCCATATCGACGGCGGCAGCGGGGAGTTGACTGTACGACTCCGGGCGGAGGGCGGCACCGTGCTGTTCGCCAAGGTGCTACAGCCGGGGCGGGTGGGGCAGTAGGGCCCGGCCGCCGCCACCTACGCCACCGACACCGACGCCGGATCTCCTGTCCGGGGCCGGCTCGTACGGCTCAGCCAGGTCCCACGCGCCGTGCTTCCACTTCGGCCAGCACCCGGTCGATCCGGCGTGATCGGCGCAGCAGGCCGGGCGACTTCGCCCCGGTCAGGGCGAGAAGGGCGACGGGGAGCGGGCGGCCCGCCAGTATGGCCAGGGCCACCGTCCAAGGCGGTATCCCGACCAGCGCGCACATCACCACGGCGGCCCGGGGCGTCCACGGAAGCAGCGCGAGAGCGGCCAGCGCCCACCCGCCGTAGCTCTCCACCAGCCCTGCCACCTCGCGCAGTTCGGCCCGGCCGGGCGCGATGGAACCCACCGTCTCCAGCAGCCAGGGTCCGGCCGCGTGGACGGCGGTCGCGGTCAGGAAGGCTCCCAGCACCGACGCGGTGACGAAGGTCAGAGCGATCGTCAACCAGCGTCGGGGATGGAGCGCCGACAGCCCCACGAGCAGCATCTGGTTGGGCAGAACCGGCAGTACGTAGTCGCTCAGTGGGAAGACGGCGAGAGTCGGCAGGAACCAGCGCCGGTGCGCGGCCCGGTCGAGCCGCAGCAACAGCCGTACCGTACGGGTGGAGCCGCTCTTCTCCGGACTCTCCTGCGGGGGCTCTTGCGGGGCTTGCCCCGGGGCGGGGGCCGGGGTCGCGGCGGGGGTCGCGGCGGGGGTCAGGGCCTCAGCCATGGCGGAGGGTCCGGTATCCCAGCGACGGCGAGAGGCGCATCAGGGACGGGAGGAGGCGCGCCTTGCCGATGTAGATCTCCGCCCGGTCCCGGCGGACACCCTCGATCACCGCGTGCGCCGCCTGGGCCGGGCTGATCTTGCCCCGGCCCCGGCCCCGCGTCATATCGGTGTCGACGAGCGGGAGGACCGCGTCGATCACCCGGATGTGCGGCGCACCGTCCTCGCACTGGTAGCGCAGCGACCGGGTGAAGGTCCGGACCGCCGACTTGGCCGCGCAGTACACGGGGGCCGAGGGCTTGGGAACGATGGCCAGTCCACTGGTGATGTTCACGATCGCGGCCGAGGAACGGCTGCTGAGATGGGGCAGCAGCCCGGTGGAGAGGGAGATGACGGCGTCCAGATTGACCGCCAGCTCCCGCCTGAGCACCGATCGCGACTCACGTGGATCGGCGGTGAGGAAATCGCTGAGGTTCTGCACTCCGGCGTTGTTGATGACGACCGAGAGTCCGGGGTGACGGCCGGGCAGTTCATCGCCGAAGGTGTCGACGGCGTCCGGGTCGGAGAGGTCGACGGCCTCGGCGGACACCCGATCGCCGTACTCGGCCTGAAGGGCCGCGAGCGGGCCGGGCGCGCGACCCACGGCCACCACATGCGCGCCGAGCCCGACCAACTGCCGGGTCATCTCGCGGCCGATGCCGCGGGCTCCGCCGGTGACGAGCACCGTTGTGCCGGTGAGTCTCATGCGGTCCTTCTCCTCGCTGGTTCATGGGTACGGGCCGTCCGCGCGGCCGGGCCGGGCGCCTCGTTCGGGCCGGGCCGCTCGTTCGGGCCGGTTCTCCGGAACGCCGCTCGGTAGGCCGCCGGTGTCATCGCGGTACGGAGCCCGAAGTGGCGGGTGAAGTGCGGCTGGTCCGCGTAGCCGCAGGCGAACCCGATGACGCCGATGCTGTGGGCGCTCCGCAGGAGCAGCGCGGCGGCGGCCTCTGTGCGCAGCTCGCCGAGGAGGCCGGTGAATCCGCCCGCGCCCGTCAGCCGCCGCTGGAGGCTCCGCACCGGCAGGTCCATTTCGGCGGCGAGTGCGGCCAGTGTCCAGCGCCGGGCGAGATCGGCGCCGAGCAGTCCCCTGGTGCGCACGACCAGGTCTCTACTGGATTCCGCCGTGGGCGGGTGTAACGGCGGTCCGGTACCCGGGTGGACGGCAGTTGCCCTATGCGGGTGCACGACGGGTGCAATATGCGGGGGTACGGGGGGTGCGGTACGCGGGGGTACGGGGGGTGCCGTGCCAGACCAGGTGAACCGCCAGAGCCCGCTGCCGTGGGCGGGCGGTGCCGCCCTGACAGCACCGTCGGCGAACACGGTGGACGGCGTCCCGCGCCCGACGTCGACGGTGATGTCCCGCGCGCCGGTCAGCGGCAGCAGCGCGGTCAGTACGCCGAGAACCAGGGCGTGTTCGGCGAGTTCGGGCGGCTCCCTGGGCGGTCCCAGATGCTCGGCGACGAGGTGTCCCGTACCGGATTCCCGTACCACCACTCGGTGCCGTGAGTGGGTGAACCGTTCCAGCCGCTGCCACCGTGCGAACAGGTCTCCCGGACCGACCGCGCTCAGCAGCGCCGTTACGGCCGGATCGGACGGGTTGGCCGGTACCAGCGCGCCGGCCCGCAGCAGCGGCAGCAGCCCATGATCGCGCGCCACACCCCTCAGGAACCGCCGCTTCGCCTCGAACGGCAGCAGCGCCCCGCCGCCCCTCGGCGCGATGACCCGGATCCCCTCATCGGCCAACGACCGCTGGACCAGCGCCACCAGTCTGGCGCTCGCGAACTCGTCCATGTCCGGCACCTCTTTCCGTCATCGCCGCCTCTTCCGGAGACGTTAGGCCGGTTGGCGGGGGGTGTCTTGAACGATTGCGCCACCGGCGGCGGCCGGTGCCGGCTGCTCGTCTCGTCGGGGGAGCCTGCCGGGAACTCCTCCCGCCCTTGCGGGCGGTGCCCCGATTGGCGTGAACTCGCCCATCAGGCCGAACCAGCGGCGCTCGCCCCCTGGCGCGAACCCGACCGACCGCGGTGGAACGGTAGCGCCCTGCCGCTGGCGTGGACTCGCCGATTCCGCCAGGAACAGCAGGTGGGAGCCCGGGGGGCGGCCGGTCGGTGTGCCGTGCGCCGACGAGCTGCCGGGCCGATTGTCAGTGGGGCGCTCTACGGTCCCTTCCATGACGCGATCAGTCCAGTCACTCGCCTATCCCCGTCCGTCCGCCGTCGAGTCGTCGGCGGGTGGACGGCTCCTCGGCCTGGAGACCTCGGGTGGCCTCACCCCCGTGGGGGCGCAGGCCCACCCGACCTTCTTCTCCGGCTTCCTGACCTCACCACAGACGGCGGCCCGTGCCCTGCTCGCCGTCGCGGACGTGGCCGCCGCCCGCTATCTCGATCTGACCCGGCGGGCGCTGCTCGATCCGGTGGTGACGGGCAATGGCGACCGGCTGAGATTTGAGTCCTTCTCCGGCTGCTGCGGGGTGTACGCACGGCTCGATGTGCTGCGGGACGGTCTGGACGGCGCGGACACCGGGCACGGCACGACCAATGTCGATGTCAACAACCCACTGCGGGAGGCGCTTTCCCGGCTGACCGGCGACAGCCCGCTCCATCTGCGGGTGGGTCCCGGGGAGCTGGCGGTCACCACACTCGACGGATCGGTGGTGGAGAAGAAGGTCCCGCTGCCGGACCGCTGGCTGCGCGGTTTCGCGGAGGCCCAGGTGGCCACCGCCGGATTCGATCTGCGGGCCGAGCTGAGCGGGGCCGAGGCGGTGCGCTTCCTCCGCTCGCTGCCGCGTTCATCGGTACGGGCCTCCCGGGGCGCGAGCTGGGTGGTGCCGAGCGGCAAGACCCTGCGGCCGACGACCCGACCGGTGGCGGGCGCGGTGTGCCTGCCGGGTCCCGAGCGGCTGGTGGCGCTCCAGCGGGTGCTGCGCCACGCCACCGCCCTGCGGGTGTACGGGCCGGCGGTGACGGACGGCGCGCCGACCTCGGCCGCCTGGGAGGTGGTGCTGCCGGGGATGCGGCTGACTCTCACCCTCTCCCCCGACACCGGGCGCGGTTTCTCCGGCGAGGGGGGCGTGCTGGAGGCGCTGGCGACGGAGGAGGCGGCGCAGGACGCCGAGTTGGTCTCGGTGCTACTCGCCTGGGAGCCGATCATCGACCCGGCCGAGCTGGCCGCGCGGTCGGGTCTTACGGTGGCCCGGGTGCGGGCGGCGCTGGTCCGGCTGGGCACCGCCGGTCGGGTGGGGTACGACGTGGCGGACGCCGCGTACTTCCACCGTGAGCTGCCGTACGACGCGGATCGTGCCGAACGGCACAATCCCCGGCTGGTCGCCGCCCGGACGTTGGCGGCGGCCGGGGCCGTGACGCTGGACGGGCCGTCGGCTTCGGTCGTCTCCGGTGACCGCGTCTACCGAGTCCGGGACGCGGGCGGGCAACTGCGCTGCACCTGCGTCTGGTGGACCGACCACCAGGGCGGTCGGGGACCGTGCAAGCACGCGTTGGCGGTGCGGATGGTCCGGCGCGGGTTGACCGCGACGGACGCGACGGGATCGGCCGCCGCGACGGCGGAGCGGGTTACGGACCCGAGTGTGGGCACGGGCGCGGGTCAGGTTTCGGGTGCGGGTGCGGGTACGACGGGGTTGGGGGACGCGCGATGAAGGAACTGATCGACGTGGTGCGGGCGGGGCGGGTCCAGGAGCTTCCGGGGCGGCTGAAGCCGTTGCCCCGGGACGAGCGGAAGGAGCTGCTCGTCCAGTTGAAGACGCTCCGTTTGGAGCTGCGGGACTCGTCCTGGCGGCAGTGGCGCGAGCGCACGCTCGCCGCGTCCGGCCTGCTGGTCGCGGGCGCCGGCTGTCACACCGGGGTGGCCGCCGCCGCGGCCTGGATCGGCGCCCGTGAGCTGCGCCTCTCCCCGACCATCACCCAGCCGAAGGTACGCGCCGCGCTCCTCGATGTGCTCGCCGACAGGGAGCCCGACTGGCTGGGTCGGCTGGCGCACCGCCTCGCCGCCCGTTCCTCGACCGCGGAGGAGGACTACCACCTGGTCCGTGAGCTCGTGGTGCGGTCCGGCTGTCCGGTGCCGACCACGGACGGATACCTGCGGGGCTGGGTCAACTCGCTCTCCTCGCGGGGCGATATGCGCAAGCGGCTCCACGAGGACCCGCACGCCCCCGCCATGGTGGCCGGGCTGTTCGAGCTGACGGCCTTCCCGCAGGAACTCACCTGGTACTCCGATCCGGACGACCCGTCCCACTGGCCGACGGTGCTCACCGGGCTGATCGGCCACGGCGTCGTGGCGCGATCGCTGCTCGTGGACGGCACGGTCGCCCGGCTGCTGCGCGGCGGCGGCCGGCCGACCGACGCGCGGCTCTTCCTGGCGCTGCTGGAGCGGCTCGCGCTGACGCCCGACGAGCGGGCGGAGCGGGTTCCCGACTGGCTCGGCATGGTGTCGGACGGCACCACCCAGGTGACCGTCTACGCCCAGGGGGTGCTCGCGGAGCTGGCCGAGGACGACCGGCTGTCCACATCGGCGCTGGCTGAGCTGTCGAGCACGGTGTTCTTCCGTCCCGAGAAGAAGTTGGCACGGACACATCTGACGGTGCTCGGCAAGGTGTTGCGGAGGCGCTCGAAGGACACCGCCGCCGTCCGGGAACTGCTGCCGCTGGCGGCGGACGGTTTCGCGCACGAGGACCCCGTGGTCCAGGAGCGGGCGCTGAAGCTGGTGGTCCGGTATCTGCCCAGCGCCGACGACGGACTGCGCGAGGTACTGGCCGAGGCCGCCGCACTTCTCGGCCCGGCGCACCGGGAGGCCGCGCGAGCCGCCTTCGGGTCGCTGCTGCCGGTGGAGGACGCCGCGGTGTACGAGGAGTTCCTGCCCGCGGTGCCGGGCCGCCGCGAACTGGCCCCCGCGACCGACTCGGTGGCGGAGCTGGTCGAGGACTTCATGGTCGGGCTGCGGCGCCGGGACGAAACGGTGATGGTCGACTTCGAGCGGACCCTGGACGGACTGGTGCGACTGGCCCACAGCGACCGCGAGCCGCTGACCAAGGCGCTGCGGGAGGCACTGGCCGACCGCGGGTGGACCGACCCGGAGCACTTCCGGGGCTCACACCTCCACCACCGCTTCGCCCGCGATCCGAACAGCCTGGGCGTGGTGGCCGCCACGCTGCTGGAGGCGCTGCCGGACGACGTGATCCGGAAGACCCGCACCCACGCGGTCCCGTCGGACCTCTGTCAGTACAGCGGACTCACGGCCATCAACTCGGCCCGGGTGTGGGAGGTCGCGCACCACGTCAGGAACGCTCCGCTGCCGTTCCTGCTGGCGACACCCACCTGGGACACGGGGGCGCTGGACCCGGACGACCTGATCGCGCGGCTGCGGGAGTACCACCGGCTCGGCGCGACACCGGCCGCGGCCGATTTCGCGCAGGCTCTGCTCCGGGTGGTCCAGGACGGCGGCGGGCGGGCGGCGGAGGCCGCGGCCGGGCTGGGGACCGCCGAGGGCGACCGGCTGGCCGCGTGGCTCTGCGGGGAGGGGCCGGAGCTGGCCGCGCTCCAGGAGGGTGGCGCGGCCACGCCACCCGTCGGGACCGCCATCGGACTGCTGGGCCATCCGGCACGCACCGCCCGGCTGCTGCTGGACCGCAACCGGGAACGGCGCACCGTCCAGCGGGACTTCCCCGCCGCCTTCCGCTGGCTCGGGCAGCGGCCCAACCCCCGGCACAATCACGGCTACTCCTGTGTGAGCCCGCAGACGACATGGCAGGCAGTGGTACCGCACTGGCCCGCCGTGCTGCCGCACGACCGGGAGAGGCTCGCCGAGTGGCTGCTGCCCGGCCTACTGCTCTCGGCGGAGGCCGGCGCGTACGGATGGGAGATGCCCGCAGCCTCCTGGTGTCTGCCCCGGCTGGCCGAGGGCGAAGGTCCCGGATCCCCCGCCGGTGCGGAGCTGCATCGGGCGCTGGCGGCCGGAGTGGGTGCCCGCACGGTGAGTGACCGGCTGTTGGCGGTGGACGCCCTGCTGGTGCTGGCGGCCCGCGGTCAACTCGACGGCGCGCTGCTCGGCCGGCGGCTGGCCGAGCTGGTCCAGCACGGCCCGGTGAAGATCAACCGGTTCACCGACGCGGCTCGTACGGCGTCGGCGACCGGTGCGTACCGGACGGTCTGGAGCGTGCTCGCCGCCGCACTGCCCCAGCTCGTGCGGGCGCGACCGTTGCCGCGCGGGCTGGGCGGGATCCTGGCCGTGGCCGCGGACTGTGTCGAACAGTGCGGCCCCGCGACAACGGACCCGGCGTCGAACCCTGCGTCGGGTCCGGCGACGACCAGCGCGGAGCCGCGCGCCGCGGACGCCGTGGAGATGGCGGCCGGCCTGGACACCCCCCGTACGACGGCCCCGGCTGAGCGACCCGTACCAGGCGGCACCGCGCGTACGGCAGATCCGGCCGGCCAGGGCGATGCCGTGGACACCACGCGTACAGCGGGTGCGGAGAGTGTGGTGGACGGCGTCGCCGAGGTGATACCCGGGTTGGGCGAATTGGCCGGGCGGGGCGGGTCGGCCCAGGTCGTCGTCCAGGCAGCGCGGCTGCTGGCGGCGCTGCGGGAGGGAGTCGACTCGTCCAGGCCAGAAACGGTCAAAAAATAGTCAATATCCGCATCGATTAATGCTTTACCCATCAGTCACAAACCGTTCGTGATCGCGCAACACGGTTCGTTCACAGTGAGGTCATGAACCAGGTGACCTCCACGAAGATCGCCCGTCGCCCACACCCCTGGCGGCGGGGCCTCGTTGAACCGGCCGCCGTGTGCGCGGCACTGGCGGTCGCCCCTGTCGTCGCGCTCCTCGCCGGGTACGGAACCGTCGGCACATCGGCGCTCATCGCGTCAGCGGTGACCCTGATCGCCACGGCCGTCTTCCTCAGTCGGCTCAGTCGGCTCACGCGGCTCACGCGGCTCATCCGATGGGGACGGCGCCACGGCGCCACCCGTCCGACCCAGCCCACCACCCCGACCTCTCCCACCGAAGCCACCGAAGCCACCGAAGCAGCACAGCAGGAGCGGACATCCGGGCGGGGCGGGGCCGTCGTCGGCACGGCGGACGCCCCGGCGGTGCTCTGGCGGGCGCGCACCACCGTGCGGGACACCCCCGGCAGCCTGGCCGCGCTCTGCACGGCATTCGCCGGCCTCGGCGTCGACATCCTGACCCTCCAGACGCATCCGCTCACCGATGGGACGGTGGACGAGTTCCTGCTGCGCGCGCCCGTGCCGCTCCAGCCCGAGCGGCTGCGTCGGGAGATCGCCGCGGCCGGGGGCGAGGCCATCTGGATCGAGCGGGCCGACCCGCACGACCTCGTCGACACCCCGACACGGATGCTCGGCCTCGCCACCCGTACCGCACTGGACCCGGCCGAGCTGCCTCTCGCCCTCCGTCAACTGCTGGGCCGCTGCACCATCCGCTCACGGCCCGCCGTCTCCTCCACCGGCCGGGCCAACGGCCATCCGCTGCCGGTGGAAGGCGTGCTGGAGGAGACGGTGATGCGGCTGCGCGACCCGGCCGGAGGGGAGCTCACGGTCGAGCGCCCGCACCTCCCCTTCACCCCGACGGAATTCGCCCGGGTGCGCGCGCTGGTGGAGCTGGACGCCCGGCTCGGTACCCGGGTGCCGCGCGGTCAGGAGGTGCTCACCCTCGCCGAGGCCGGTGAGATCACCGTGCGCCGCGCCGGCCGGGGCGACGCCGATGCGGCCCGGGAGATGCACGACCGCTGCTCCGAGCGGACCCTGCGGCAGCGCTACCACGGCCCGGTGGTCGACGCCCAGCGCTATCTGGACCATCTGCTGAGCCCCCGCTTCGGCCGCACCCTCGCCGTGCGGACCGCCTCCGGCCGGCTGATCGCCCTCGGTCATCTCCTCTGGGACGGGGACGAGACCGAGGTGGCCCTCATCGTGGAGGACGACTGGCAGCGCCGCGGCATCGGCGCCGAGCTGCTCGGCCGGCTGGTCGCGCTCGCCCACGAGGCCGGCTGCCGCAACGTGTACGCCGTCACCCAATCGTCCAACACCGCCATGGTGGCGGCGATGCGGGGGCTCGGACTGCCCCTCGACTACGAGACGGCCGAGGGCACGCTCGTCATCACCGCCCGGCTGGACGGAACGGACGGGTACGGATCGGCGCCGCGTTCGTGGTCCGGCTGGTTCGAACCGGCTGAGCGCTGAGGGCTTCGGTCAGATCACGCCAAAGGTCCTCCACGTCCTCAAGCCCCACCGACAGCCGCAGCAGCCGGTCGCTCACCCCGGCCGCGCGGCGGTCCGCGGCGTCCACGACGCGGTGGCTGATGGAGGCCGGATGCTGGATCAGCGTGTCCACGCTGCCCAGGCTCACGGCGGGGGTGATCAGCCGGACACCGGCGATGACGGCGTGCGGATCGCCGTAGACCTCGAAGGAGACCATCGCCCCGCCGATCCGCGGATAGTGGACCCGCGCGATCCGGGGATCGGCGGCAAGCCGGCAGGCCAGGTCGGCGGCAGTGACGGATGCGGCCCGCACCCGTACCGGCAAGGTGGAGAGTCCGCGCAGCAGCAGATAGCCCGCCATCGGATGCAGGATGCCCCCGGTCGCGAAGCGGATCCGGCGCAGCACCCCGGCGAACTCCTCGTCGCAGGCCACCACTCCGCCCAGCACGTCCCCGTGGCCGCCCAGGTACTTGGTCGCACTGTGCAGCACGATCCGGGCGCCGTGCTCCAGCGGCCGTTGCAGCACCGGGGTGGCGAAGGTGTTGTCGACCAGCAGCGGAACCAGGCCGCAGGCGTGTCGTACGGCGTCGAGGTCCACCTCGGCGAGGGTCGGATTGGCCGGTGTCTCGACCATGACCAGACCGGTGTCGGCACGGATCGCGGACTCGATCCCGGCTGGATCGGTCCAGGTCACCTCCGTGCCCAGCAGCCCGGTCGAGAGCAAATGGTCGCTACACCCGTACAGCGGCCGTACCGCCACCACATGGCGCAGCCCCTGAGAGGCGCGCGCCAGGAGTACGGCGGTCAGCGCGGCCATTCCGCTGGCGAAGGCGACCGCGCTCTGGGCGCCTTCGAGTCGGGCGAGGGCGGTCTCGAACCTGGCCGTGGTGGGGTTGTCGAGCCGGCCGTAGACGGGCGGCCCCTCAAGTCGCCCACCGGTGGCGGCGAAGGTGTCTATGCGTTCGGCCTCGGCCGCGGCGTCGTAGGAGGGGTAGGTGGTCGACAGATCCAGCGGTGGGGCGTGCAGCCCGAGTTCCGCGAGGTCGTCCCGTCCGGCGTGGACCGCTTCGGTGGCCAGGGCCCGGCGCGCGGGTCCGGCGAAGGCTGGATTCTCCATGCACGCAGGGTGAACAGTTACCGGAAGGTAGCGGGATCGTCCCGTGTTACGTTCGGCGGATGGCCGAATCTGTCGCTCTTGACCCGGTGGACCTGCATATTCTCCGGCTGTTGCAGAACGACGCCCGGACGACGTACCGGGAGCTGGCGGCCGAGGTCGGAGTGGCGCCCTCCACCTGTCTGGACCGGGTGACCCGGCTGCGGCGGTCCGGGGTGATTCTCGGACATCGGCTGGCGCTGGACCCGGGGCGGCTGGGCCGGGGGCTCCAGGCGCTGCTCTCGGTGCAGGTCCGCCCCCATCGCCGGGAGTTGATCGGCCCGTTCGTGGAGCGGATCCGGGCGCTGCCCGAGTCCCGGGCGCTGTTCCACCTCACCGGCCCCGAGGACTATCTCGTACATGTGGCGGTGGCGGACACGGCGGATCTCCAGCGGCTGGTGGTGGACGAGTTCACCTCGCGGCGCGAAGTCGCCCGGGTGGAGACACGGTTGATCTTCCAGCAGTGGGAGTGCGGCCCCCTGCTGCCCCCGGAGCACCCGTCGAGTTGTGGACCGGAAGGCGGATTGTGACCGGACAACCGCAGGCCACCGCCCTGCGGCGGAGGTGACGCGGAGGCCCCGTCCGTATGAGGATGTGGGTATGTCTGTCACCCCCAGCAGCCCGCTGCCCCGTCAGGTCGCCGACGCCTACGTCGACGCGCTCATCGAACTCGATCCCGCCATCGGCACCTATCTGGGAGCGCGGGAGAGTTCGTCCCGACTCCCCGACTACTCACCCGCCGGCCAGGAGAAGATCGCCGTGCTGGCGCGGGAGACCCTCGCCGCGCTCGACGCGGCCGAGAAGCTGCCCGGTGCCGACAGCGATGTGGAGAGGCGCTGCGGCCGGTTGCTCCGCGAGCGTCTGACGGCCGAACTCGCCGTGCGCGAGGCGGACGAGGGGCTGCGGGTGGTGAGCAACATCAGCTCACCGGTGCATGAGGTGCGGGAGACGTTCACGATGACTCCCGCGAAGACCGAGGAGGACTGGGCGGCCATCGCCCAGCGGCTGCGCGCGGTGCCGGCGGCGCTGGCCGGCTATCGTGCGTCGCTGGAGCTGGGTCTTGAGCGGAAGCTGCCGGCCGGGCCGCGGGCGACCCGTACCAACATCGGGCAGATGACGGAGTGGATCGGTACGGAGCGGAGCTGGTTCGGGGAGTTCGTCTCCGACGGGCCCGACACCCTCCGCGCCGAGCTGGACACGGCGGCCGGAATCGCCACCGATGCCCTGACCGGACTGCGGGACTGGATGCGCGATGTGTACGCGCCGGCCGTGGCGGACGCGCCGGACACGGTGGGCCGGGAGCGCTACGCCCGCTGGTCGCGCTATTACAACGGCACCGATCTGGATCTGGACGAGGCGTACGCCTACGGCTGGTCGGAGTACCACCGGCTGCTCGCCGAGATGCGGGTGGAGGCCGACCGGATCCTGCCGGGAGCGGGCCCGTGGGAGGCGCTCGCCCACCTGGACGAGCACGGCCGGCACATCGACGGTGTCGAAGAGGTACGGGTCTGGCTCCAGGAGCTGATGGACGAGGCCATCGAGGCACTGGACGGCACCCACTTCGAACTCGCCGAGCGGGTCCGGAAGGTGGAGTCCCGGATCGCTCCCCCGGGCAGCGCCGCCGCCCCGTACTACTCCGCGCCCTCCGAGGACTTCTCCCGGCCGGGTCAGACCTGGCTGCCGACGATGGGCGCCACCCGGTTCCCCGTCTACGACCTGGTGACGACCTGGTACCACGAGGGGGTGCCCGGTCACCATCTGCAGCTCGCCCAGTGGGCGCACGTCGCCGACCAGCTCTCCCGCTACCAGGCCACGATCGGCGGGGTCAGCGCGAACCTGGAGGGCTGGGCGCTCTACGCCGAACGGCTCATGGACGAGCTGGGCTTCCTGCCCGACCCCGAGCGGCGGCTCGGCTATCTGGACGCCCAGATGATGCGGGCCTGCCGGGTGATCGTGGACATCGGGATGCATCTGGAGCTGGAGATTCCGGCGGATTCGCCGTTCCATCCGGGTGAGCGCTGGACTCCGGAGCTGGCGGAGGAGTTCACCGACACCCACAGCGGGCGCCCCTCGGATTATGTGGAGAGCGAACTGACCCGCTATCTGTCGATGCCGGCGCAGGCCATCGGCTACAAGCTCGGCGAACGGGCCTGGCTGCTGGGCCGGGAGAACGCCCGCAAGGCGCACGGTGACGCCTTCGACGCGAAGGCGTGGCATATGGCGGCGCTCTCGCAGGGGTCGTTGGGGCTGGACGATCTGGTGGACGAGCTGTCGAAGCTGTGACGGTGAGTGGCCGGGCCCACCGCGGGCCCGGCCGGCCCAGCAGCCAGGCGGTGGTCCCGGCCGACCGCGCTCCCGGGCGGTGGTGCCGGTCAGCGGCGGAAGCCGCCTTCGGAGTCGATGACCTGGCCGGTGATCCACTCCGCCTCGTCGGTGGCCAGCCAGGCGATCAGCCGGGCCGGATCGTCCGGCGCCCCCCACCGCCCGCCGGGGAAGGCGTCCGCGACCCGCCGGTGGTCCGCACCCTCCAGATAGCCGGTGTCCACCGGGCCCGGGTTGACGGTGTTGACGGTCACGGCCAGCTCCGCGAGCGTGGTCGACAGGGACCGGGTGGCCGAGGCGAGAGCGCCCTTGGCCAGTCCGTAGGCCAGTTCGTTCGGCATCCCGCCGGCGATGTCCTGACCCGAGGTCATCATCACGACCCGGCCGCCTGGTGTGCGCGGCGGCAGCTCGGCCCGCCGCCGGGCGTACGCCTGGACCAGCAGCACCACCGCGCGGGTGTCGATGGCCCAGTGGGCGTCGAGCATGGCGGCGTCGATCTCCAGCAGGGTGCCGTCGGTGCCGCTCAGGGCGTGGTTGGCGACCAGGATGTCGAGCCGGCCGCCGAGCGCCTCGGCCGCCGTGGCGACGAGCGCGGCCGGGGCGGCGGCGTCGGACAGATCCCCGGGGCCGTGGACGACCCGCGCCCCGGGGTCCGCGAGGGCCGCCCGCACCCCCGCCGCCACGGCGTCCGGGCCCCCCGGATCCGCTCCCCACGGCAGGCGTTCGTCATGCGGGACATGGTGGTGGAGATAGACGCTCGCGCCGTACGCGGCGAGCCGCCGGGCCACCGCGTACCCGATGCCGGCACGCCGGCTCGCGCCGGTGACGAGGGCGGTACGGCCGCGCAGCGGCAGCGGGTCACGGCGCAGGGCGTCGGGGTGGGGGTGCGGGATCTCGGGCATGGAACCCATCGTGAGGGAACGGCCGGTGGCCGTCATCCGGATTTCGACCGTGGCGCGGGCGCGGGTGTAACGCCGCCCGCGCGCCGGTCCTTTCGGCCGTTTCCCCGGCCGCTCCTCGCTGGCGGGTCGGCCGTCCCTCGGCGCCGGCCGGCCCCCCGGTCGTTCTCGTACGCTCCCCGGCTGTTCCCCGGCGCCGGCTCGGCAGTGGGTCAGCGGTCGGCCGTCGGCGGCTCAGCAGCCGCAGTCGGCCGCCGCGACGGGCGCGGTCAGGGGATCGGTCTCACGCCGGGCGCCGCCGTCCCCCGTCTCGTACCGAAACCCCTCCCGCGCCCAGTACTCGAAGCCGCCGAGCATCTCCTTCACCCGGTGGCCGAGTTCGGCGAGGGCGAGCGCCGCCCTGCCGGCACCGTCGCAGCCGGGGCCCCAGCAGTACGTGACCACCGGCACCGAGCCGTCCAGCAGCCGGCCGGCGTGCTCCGGGATGAGAGCGGTGGGCAGATGGATCGCGCCGGGAATGTGCCCCTGCTCCCAGGATGCGGTGGAGCGGCAGTCGACCAGGACGAAGCCCGGATCGCCCGGTGCCGCCAGTGCGGCGGCGACGTCGGACACATCGGTGTGGCAGGCGAGGCGGGCGGCGAAGTACGCGGCGGCGACGGCGGGCTGGGCCGCGGGGACCCGGAGGACAGGGTTCAGAACCGGCTGTGTTGTCGACATGTCAGTGAATCTATGGCCGGTGACACCGCCTCCTGAAGGAGGAAGCCACGGACCCGAGCTTGATCCACCGGGGATTCCCCTGTTGTCTGTGCGATATGACGGGATATTCACCGGACGCCACGGACTGGCGCATTCTGGCGGCCCTCCAGCGCGACGGCCGGACCGGTTTCGCCGAGCTGGCCCGCACGGTCTCCATGTCCGCCAGCGCGGTGACCGAGCGGGTACGACGACTGGAGGAGGCCGGGATCATCTCCGGCTACACGGCGGTGGTCGACCCGGAGCGGCTGGGCCTTCCGATCCTGGCGTTCGTCCGGCTGCGGTATCCGAACGGCAACTACCGGCCGTTCCACGAGCTGCTGGAGACGACGCCGGAGGTTCTGGAGGCCCACCACGTCACCGGGGACGACTGTTTCGTACTCAAGGTCGCCACCCGGTCGATGAGCCATCTCGAAGAGGTGGCGGGCCGGATCGGCGCGCTCGGCTCGGTGACGACGAGCGTCGTCTACTCGTCGCCCCTACCGCACCGCGCGATCAGCCGCTGAGCGGGGCGGTGCGGAGCCGGACCACCGACCCCCGGCGCTCCTTGACGACATCGAGCTGGGTGGGGATACGGCGGCGGAGATCGGCGACATGGCTGACGATGCCGACACTGCGGTCCTGTTCGCGCAGGGAGTCCAGGACGTCGATGACCTCGTCCAGGGTCTGTTCGTCCAGGCTGCCGAAACCCTCGTCGATGAAGAGGGTGTCCAGTCGAACGCCCCCGGCCTCCTCGGTGACGACATCGGCGAGCCCCAGAGCCAGCGCGAGACTCGCGAAGAAGGTCTCGCCGCCGGAGAGGGTGGCCGTGTCCCGCTCACTGCCGGTCCAGGCGTCCACCACATGGAGCCCGAGCCCCGAGCGCTTCCCGCCCGCGCGGGCGTCGGAGTGCACCAGGGTGTACCGGCCGGAGGACATCCGCCGCAGGCGCACGGTCGCCGCGGCGGCGACCTGCTCCAGCCGGGCCGCCAGGACGTACGACTCCAGGCGCATCCTGCGGTCGTTGTCCGCGGAGGTGCCGGCGGTGAGGGCGGCGAGCCGGGCCACCCGGTCGTAGTCGTCGCGCAGCGGGCCGAGGCGGCGCACCTCGGCGGCGGCCTCCCGGGACAGCTCGGCGAGTGCCGCGCACCGGGCGCGGGCGGCGGCGAGCGCGGAGTCGGCGGCGCGCAGGGCGCGTTCCGCGAGCGCGTGGACGGTCCGGGTTGCCTCGGGATCGGCGGGCGGCCCCTCGGCGGCGGCCCTGGGTTCCGGCTCGGCGAGCCGGTCGGCGACCGCGGCCGCCTCGGTTCGCCAGTCGTCGATCCGGTGCTGGAGTTCGCGCTGCTCCGCGTCGGTGAGCAGGACGTCGGCGGCGGCCGCTGGGGTGGCGAACCCGGCCCGGTACGCGGCGTCGGCGAGCCGGTCATCGGTCTGCTTGAGCCGCAGCGCCGTGAGGTCGAAGGCGCGGACGGCGTCGGCCGCATCGGCGAGTAGCCGGGCCCGCCGCTCCAGGACGGTGACGCGTTCGGCGACGGTGCCGTCGCTCCCCCGGACCCGGTCCAGCTCATCGGCGAGACCGGCCCGCTCCCGGTCCAGCCCTTCCCGCCGCTCGGTGCGCGCGGCGGCCCGGCGCTCGGCGTGCCGCCGCTCCGTGAGCCGCCGCTGATGCTCCTGCTCGGCCCGGTCGAGCGCTTCCCTGGCGGCGTGGGTGTCGGAGGCGAGCCGGTGGGCGTGGCCCTGGTCGCGCTCCAGACCGGCGACGAGCGAGGCCAGCTCGGCCTGGTCCGGATCGCGGGGCGGGTCGGCGGGTCGGTCCGCGATCGGGGTGGTGTCGGCACCGCCAGCGGTGCCGGGGGCCGGAGCGACGGCCGGGGGTGTGGTGACGCGCGGCCGATCGCCGGCCCGGTCGAGCGCTTCCCTGGCGGCGGGGACATCGCGCCGTACGGCGGTGGCCGCACGGGCCTCGTCGGCCGCCGCCGCCAGGGCCTCCCTGACCACGGCCAGCTCCCGCTCCGCCGCGGCACCGGCCGCGTCGGCGCGGGCGTACGCCTCGTACGCCGCGTCCTCCTCGGCGGGGGTGACCTGGTCCTCGGTCGCCCGCGCGGGCGCGGGGTGTTCCGTCCCGCCGCAGACCGCGCACGGGTCCCCTGAGGTCAGGGCGGTGGCCAGCTCCGCGGCGATACCGCGCAGCCGCCGCTCCTTGAGATCGAGCCAGCGCTCCCGCGCCTCGCCCGCCAGGTCGCGGGCGACCCGCAGAGCGGTCTCCCCTTCCCGGGCGCGGTCCGCGAGCCGGTCGCGCTCGCGGGCGGCGCGCAGTCCGCGGCGGGCCGGGTCCAGCAGGCGCGCGAGGTCCGCCGAGCGAGTGCCCGCTTCCTGCGCCGCGGTCACCCGGTCCTGGTGGGAGCGGCGGAGGGTGTCCCACTCGGCCAGCCAGCCGGCCGCATCCCCGAGCAGATCGTCGTCCGCGCGGGCCTCGCGGTCCAGCTCGGCGCGCTCCCGGACGATCTCCTCGGCACGGCGCTCGGCGCGGCGCGCGGCGGCCAGGTCGCCCAGCTCCTGACGGAGTCCGCGCTCCAGCGCGGACAACTGGTCGGCGCCGGCCCCGGCCAGGTCGGGGGAGAGGGCGGCGCGTGCCCGGTCATGGGCCGTGCCGGCGGCGCGGTGCTCGCGCTCGGCGTCTTCCCGCAGCCGCAGCGCGGGGGCGACCAGCTCGGCCTTGCGGGCCCGGTCCAGCCGGGCGCGCCGGGTCTCGTACGCCGGGCGGGCGGCCTCCACCGTCGCATGGCGGCTCAGCGCCTCCTCGTACCGGCGGCGGAGCCGGTCGCGCTCACGGGCGTCGTCGGACGCGCGCCGCGCCGCGGCCTGGCGGCTCTCCGCCGACGACAGCGCCCGGTCGGCGATGTCCGCCCGCTCCAGCGCGCCCGCGCGGGCGACGGCCGCCCACTCCAGGACCGCGTCGGCCAGCCCCGGGTCCCCCGGCTGCTGCCGGGGCGGCGGCCAGTCGTCGGCCGCGGTGCCCGCCGCCTGGGCCATCCGGTGCGCGACCGCGAGCAGCCGTTCGTCCCCGGCCCGCACCCGGGCCTCCGCCGCGCGGCGGCGCTCGCCGAGGCGTTCCTCGACGGCGGCGAAGCGGCGGGTGTCGAAGAGCCGGCCGAGGAGTCTGCCCCGCGCCTCCGCGTCGGCGCGGAGGAAGCGCGCGAAGTCGCCCTGCGGCAGCAGCACCACCTGGCAGAACTGGTCCCGGCTCATGCCGACGAGCTGGGTGATCTCCTCGCCGATCTCCTGGTGGGATCCGCTCAGCGCCCGCCAGGTGCCGCTCTCCGCGTCGTACTCGCGCAGTCCGCTGCGGGCCCGCTCGGAGGTGAACCCGCTGCCGTTCTTCTTGGGGCGGGGCTGGGCGGGGCTGCGCCGGATCTCCAGCCGCCGCCCACCCACGGTCAGTTCGAGCAGCACCTCGGTGGGGGTGCCGGGCTCGGCGTGATCGCTGCGCAAGGAGGCCCCGGGACTCTGCCGGGCGCCGGGGACCGCCCCGTACAACGCGAAGCAGACGGCGTCGAGCACGGAGGTCTTACCGGCCCCCGTCGGTCCGTGGAGCAGGAAGATGCCGCCTTCGGAGAGGCTGTCGAAGTCGACCTCCTGGGTGGCGCCGAAGGGCCCGAAGGCGGTGACGGTCAGCCGGTGCAGCCTCATCGGGTCACCTCGCGCGCGCCGCCGCTCTCCCGCGCCGCCTCCGCGACCCGCACCTCGTCGAACGCGCCGCGCAGCACGGTGCGCTCGCCGTCGTCGGGTCCGCTGCCGCCGCGCACATGCGCCACGAAGTCCTCCGCGATCTGCTGGTCGTCGCGCCCCTTCAGCCGCTGCGCGTAGGACGCGGAGGCGGCTTCGTCGGCGCGGTCAGGCTCGAAGACGAGGCTGAGGGTGTGCGGGAATCGCGCGCTGAGCCGGGCCATCGGCTCGGCCGGACGGACCGGGTCGGTGAGCGTCGCCTCGACGAAGGCGTGCTCGTGCCGGTCGAGCGCCGGATCGTCGAGCAGCTCCGTGAGGTGTCCGCGGAGCCGGGCGAGCGGTCTCGGTACGGGGCAGTCGACGCGCTCGGCGTCGATCTCGCCGCCGGGTCCGAGGTCGATGAGCCACATGGTCTTGCGGTGGGTGGTCTCGGAGAAGGAGTAGGCGAGCGGCGATCCGGAGTAGCGCACCCGGTCGGTGATCGTCTGGCAGCCGTGCAGATGTCCGAGCGCCACGTAGTCCACGCCGTGGAAGACTCCGGCGGGCACCGCGGAGACCCCGCCGACGGTGATGTCCCGCTCGCTGTCGCTCGCCGCGCCCCCGGCGACGAAGGCGTGGGCGAGGACGAGCGACCGGGTCCCGTCGGGGCGGGTCGCGAGATCGGCGCGGACCCGGTCCATGGCCGCACTCAGCACGGCCTCGTGGTGGGCCCTGGCCGTCCGGAACTCGTCCTTCACCAGGGCCGGTTCGAGATAGGGCAGCCCGTAACAGGCGACCTCGCCGTGGGCGTCGGCGAGCAGTACGGGGGTGCCGCAGCCGGCCGGGTCGGTGCGCAGGTGTATGCCGGCGCGCTCGATCAGCCCGGCGCCGACACCGAGGCGGCGTGCCGAGTCGTGATTCCCAGAGATCATCACCGTCGGCACGCCCGCGTCGGCGAGGCGGTGCAGCGCCCGGTCGAACAGCTCCACCGCGGACAGCGGTGGCACGGCCCGGTCGTAGATGTCTCCCGCCACCAGCACCGCGTCCACGTCGCGGGCGCGCACCGTCGCCACCAGGTGGTCGAGGAAGGCGGCCTGGGCGTCGAGCATGGTCACCCGGTGCAGCGACCGCCCCAGGTGCCAGTCCGACGTATGCAGGAGTCTCATGATTCCCGAGAGTATCGGTGGGGTCCGACAGTGGGTGCGGCCCGGGCCGCACCGGTCGCGGTCCGGGGCCGCCCGCCCTGGTTCCGTATGCCTGTACTCAGTGGCCCGCCCGGTTCCGTGTACGCGTACTCCGGCGGCCCGCGAGCCCCGGTTCCGTGTTCCCGGCTGCGGCGGCCCGTACGCTCCACAGGTCGGACACCAGGGACCGGGATACCGCCGCGCTCCCCGGTTGGGGGCGTCTCCGGTGCGCGAAATCACGCGTCGCCGTACGCCTCGCCGCCGAGTTCGAGCCGTGCCGCGCCCGCCGTGGCGTCCGCGAGCCAGCCCCGGAAGGTGTCGACCTCGGCGTCCGGCAACCCGATCTCGATCACGACATTCTCCGCATAGTTCACATTCCGCACAGATCGCCCGGTGGCTCGCAGATCGTTCTCCAGCTTCCCCGCCCGCTGATGATCGACGGTGACGGTGGCCAGCCGGAAGCGCTGCCGGGTGATCGTGCCGAGCGCGTCCAGGGCCTCACCCACCACTCCCCCGTACGCCCGGATCAGTCCGCCCGCGCCGAGCTTCACCCCGCCGTAGTAGCGGGTGACGACGGCCACGGCGTAGCGCACGTCCCGCCGCGTCAGCATCTGGAGCATGGGGACACCGGCCGTACCACCGGGTTCACCGTCGTCGCTCGCCTTCTGTACGGAGGCGTCGGCGCCGATCACATAGGCGAAGCAGTTGTGGGTGGCGGTCGGGTGCTCCCGGCGGACGCGGGCGACGAACGCCTGCGCCTCCTCCTCGGTCGCGGCGGGGGCGAGCGCGCAGATGAAGCGCGATCTGTTGATCTCTGTCTCGTGCACACCCTCATGGGCGACCGTCCGGTACCGCTCCTGCATCAGGCCACCCTATGCGGCAATCGAAGGGGAATGCTCCGCATGGGTCGCCCGTTGTGATCTACATGGACGCAGACACGGACACCATCCACGGCGACGCCGAGGCGGAGACGATCCGCCGGATCCTGACGACGACGGGCGACACCTGGGCGGTGGTGGGCCTGTCCGACAACCAGTCGCGGGCGGCCTACGGCGTCGCCCGCGTCCTCCAGCGCTTCGGCAAGCGGGTGGTGCCCGTACATCCGAAGGCCGCCACCGTCCACGGCGAGCGGGGGTACGCGACACTCGCCGACATCCCCTTCCCCGTCGACGTGGTCGACGTCTTCGTCAATTCCGATCTCGCGGGCGCGGTCGCCGACGACGCCGTCGCGATCGGCGCCAAGGCGGTCTGGTTCCAGCTCGGAGTGGTCGACGAGGAGGCGTACGACCGGACGCGTGCGGCCGGTCTGGACATGGTGATGGACCACTGCCCGGCGATCGAGATCCCCGCACTCACCGGGCAGCCGGGCTGAGGCGTTGGCATCGCGCCCGGCCCGTGAGGCCCCGTACGGCGCGGCCCTTGCACCGCGGGAACGCCGCCCCGTACGGCGCGGCCCTTATACCGCACGAACGGCCCGCCGTCCCGGACACCGCGAGAAACCGAACGATTTCATACAGCCCAT
Source organism: Streptomyces sp. NPDC020965 (assembly GCF_044333555.1). Classification (NCBI taxonomy): domain Bacteria; kingdom Bacillati; phylum Actinomycetota; class Actinomycetes; order Kitasatosporales; family Streptomycetaceae; genus Streptomyces; species Streptomyces sp. NPDC020965. The sequence goes on along the minus strand of NZ_JBIRRE010000011.1, from coordinate 83,279 downwards.
GAATGCTTCTTTACGGTCGCTTTAGACAGCATCTAGTCTTGACCGCCCATGGGTTGGAGGTCGTGCATGCAACAGCCGGATGGGGCCTTACCAGCGGCGAGAGCCTCCCGGGGGCGATTGCCGCTCGACGGCAGGGCACAGACCCGGAGATCCTCCCTTTCCCTTCCCGAGGATTTGGCGCTCGACAACTGGAAGGCCATCGGCGAGCAAATCTTCGTCATCGCCGACTCCTCCGCCTGGTGGCTGGGGGACTGGCTCGTCTACGGCCAGGACACATACCCCCATCGCTACCGGCAGGCGATCGAAGAATCATCCCTGGATTATCAGACATTGCGCAACTACGCCTGGATCGCCCGCAAGTTCCCCGCGTCCCGCCGGCACTACGCCCTCAGCCTCCAGCACCATGCCGAGGTCGCCGCGATGGCCGCCGATGAGCAGGACCACTGGCTGGGCCGGGCGGAACGGCTCGGCTGGTCACGCAATGAGCTGCGGCGCAGGATCAGAGCCGCCCGGCCCTGCCGCGAGGGGGCCGGGCGGGACGCGACCGCGGTCCTGGAGGTGATCGCGTCGCCCGAGCAGTGCGAACGCTGGGAAGAGGCCGCCCAGCGGGACGAGCGCGATCTCAGCGGATGGATCATCAAAAGGATCGACGAGGCCGCCGACTCCGCACTCCGACGACACTGACGTAGGCTTTTCCCCATACTTGCGCACCCTGCCTGCCCGTATTCTCGGAAGTGCCGCCGCTTTGCTGAAAGATGAAGCGACTCAACGGCACATCACCATTCACCGAGGAGCCGTATATGCAGGAAACATCCGTGTGCCGCATCTGCGACGGAGAGGTCACTGAATTCATCGACTTCGGCAAGCAACCCCTGGCGGACCGTTTCGTCGCCCCCGGTTCCTCAGCGCCGGAGATGTTCTACCGGCTGGCGGTCGGGAGTTGCTCCACCTGCACGATGGTGCAGTTGCTGGAGGAGGTGCCGCGCGAGTCGATGTTCCACGAGGAGTACCCCTACCACTCCTCCGGCTCGTCCCGGATGCGGGAGCACTTCGCCGCCACGGCCCAGCGCTTCATAGACACCGAACTGACCGGACCCGACCCCTTCATAGTCGAACTCGGCTCCAATGACGGGATCATGCTCGGCACGGTGGCGAAGGCCGGCATCCGCCACCTCGGTGTGGAGCCGTCGGGCGGCGTCGCCGACCTCGCGGCGGCGCACGGCGTCCGGGTGCGGAAGGACTTCTTCGAGGAGTCCACGGCCGCCGACGTCCGGGCCACCGACGGGCCCGCGGACGTCATCTTCGCCGCGAACACCCTCAGCCACATCCCGTACATGGACTCGGTGCTGCGCGGTGTGACGACCCTGCTGGCGCCCAACGGGGTGTTCGTCTTCGAGGACCCGTACTTCGCCGACATAGTACGGAAGACGTCCTTCGACCAGATCTACGACGAGCACTTCTACTTCTTCACGGCGCGGTCGATCCAGGAGATGGCGGCCCGGAACGGCCTGGAGCTGGTCGATGTGGAGCGGCTCCCGGTCCACGGCGGAGAGGTCCGGTACACCCTGGCCCGCGCCGGTGCCCGGCAGCCGACCCCCGCGGTCGCCGACCTGCTCGCGGAGGAGAAGTCCGTACAGCTCACCGAGCGCCACACCCTGGAGGGTTTCCAGCGGTCGGTGCTCAAGACCCGGGACGACCTCGTCAAGCTGCTCCGCGAACTGCGGGACAGCGGAAAGGTGGTGGCGGGCTACGGCGCGACGGCGAAGAGCGCGACGGTGCTCAACTACTGCGGGATCGACTCCGACCTGATCTCGTACGTCAGTGACAGCACCCCGGCCAAGCAGGGTCGGGTGACGCCCGGTACGCACATTCCGGTCGTCTCCCCGGAGGCGTTCGCGGACGACTACCCCGACTACGCGGTCCTGTTCGCCTGGAACCACGCCGAGGAGATTCTGGCGAAGGAGGAGGCATTTCAGAAGGCGGGTGGTCGGTGGATCCGCTATGTCCCCGAGGTGCATCTCGCCTGAGCCGGGACGACCCGGACGGCCCCCGCCACCGGCGATGATCGCGCGCCCATCGGCGTGGCGCGGTCGTCGCCGGTGGTACAGCGCGTGCGGCGGGCCCCCGGCACACGCGGAGGCGCGGCGCCGTACGGGCGCCGCGCCTCCGTCCCTCCGGGCCCGCCGCACGGTGTGCCCCGGTGTGCCGGGTGCCGTCCGCCCAGATGCTCGATGCGGTACGGCGGGGTCCCGGAGCGCCCCGTACGCGCACCCCGCCCTCCCGCGACGCCCCCGCCGACGGCGCGGCGTCGGGCCCCCCGCCGGGGCGAACGGGAGGCGAACGGGAGGCGGACGAGGGCGGTGAGCGGGGTCGGCGCACGGAGGACCGGCCGGCGGGGGGCTCCGGATCCTCGACGACCACCTCGGCGCTGACCGGTGGACCGGCCCGCGCCGGGGGATCAGGAACCGTAGCCGGCGTCGCCGCTCTCCTCCTCGGTCATCAGCCGGGTGGCGTACGCGGTCAGGGCGTCGCGCGCGGCCCGCACCTCGGCGGCGAGCGGCCGGTCGGCCGTCAGCGGGGGCGAGCTGCGGGCGAGTTCGGCCCAGACGCCGTCGCCGGTGACGGACTTTCCGGTCATGGCCGCGTACTGGGTGACGCCGAGGCCGAGCGAACCGACGATCAGCCAGGCCAGCTCGACGGCCTCGCCGACGGAGTTGGCGCCGTTCAGCGCCATGGGTACGTGGTCCTGGTTCCAGCCGTTGGTGGGCAGCGCGGTGAGGCCCGCCGGGTAGACGAGCTGCCGGATGCGCGAGGTGAAGGAGGTGGCGCTGAGCTGGACACCGGCGAGCCCGCTGCCCCCGCCGGGGTTGGGGGTGAGCATGGGCGGCAGATCGCCGTTGGTCTGGGGGGCGCAGAGCAGGGCGAGCTGGCGGTCGGCGAGGAAGGCGATCTGCTGGAGGCAGAGTCCGATCTGGTCGGAGGCGAGGCCGACGGGCATCGCGTGGAAGTTGCCGGCGTGCAGGAACTCGCCCTCGAAGTAGACGGGGTTGTCGGTGCAGCCGGTGGCCTCGCGGACGAGGATGTCCTCCTGCGCGGCGAGCTGGTCGACGACGGCGCCGATGACCTGCGGGGCGCACCGCAGGCTGTACGGCTCCTGGAGGGGGCGGGCGGGGTCGCGCCGCTGGCCGTCGGGGAGACCCTCGCGGATCCAGCGGGCGGCGACGATCTGGCCGAGCTGGCCGCGGACGTGGCCGACACCGCGGTGGTACGCCTCCGGTCCGGCGCCGAGGAGTTCCACGGCGCGGGCGGTGAGCGCGGCGACGGCGCGGCAGAGCAGCATCACCTGGCGGTGGTTGATCATGGTGACGGCGAGGCCGACGCTGGTCCCGTTGACGAAGGCGAGGGCCTGGCGGGCCTGCCAGTCGACCGGGCTCGCGCCGATGGCCGCCAGGGCCTCGGCGGCCGGGCGGACGGTCCACTCCCCCGCGTCGTCGCGCAGCCACGCCTCGCCCTCGCCGGCGAGGGCGAGGGCGGCGTGGGCGAGTGGCTGTAGGTCACCGCTGGCGCTGACCGTGCCGTCGCGCGGGATGACGGGGGTGAAGCCCTTGTTCCACAGGTCGGCGAGACCGTCCCAGAATTCGGGGGCGACGGCCGAGTGGCCCTGCCGCATACTGTTCAGCCGTATCCAGAGCACGAGCCTGCTGACCTCGGGCGCCAGGGGTCCGCCCTGGCCGGTGGCGAGGTGGGCGATGAGTCCGGCGCCCTGTTCGGCGTGGGACTCGCTCGCGGAGTACAGGACGAGGGGGCCGAACCCCCGGGTGACGCCGTAGAGCTGCTCCTCTCCGGCCAGTACCCGGTTGAGCCCTTCGACCCCGGCCCGCATCCGCTCGGCTTCGAGGGGGCCGCACTTCTCCAATACGGCGTCGGCGCGGGCGGAGTGAAGGATGTCGACGAGGCGTTCCTTCGGCGACCCTACGGCCTCTGTGATCACGTGACTGCTCCTGCGTCTGTCGGAAACGGTGACCGGACCCGGCGCAGCTTGCCAGTGCCGGAGCGGTCCATCCGCCCGACAGCGGCCGGCCGGCGCACCGCCGCGGACGGACCCCCCGCGCCGGTGCGCGCGATCAGGACCCGTACGGAGGCGCTCTCGAGCAGCTCGCCGGTGCGGGACTGTCGGTCGGCCCGACCGGGGGGAAGCGACCGGGCAAGCCACATACCGTGGTCGATCAGCAGCGGATCAATAAGGCACCGAACGGTCCCCCCGGCGGCGGCGACATACTCGCCGGGCATTAAATTCCCGACCTTTTCGCTGAACCGTACGGGCGTCCCCAGTCATGGAAAGCGAATCGATTCCGGGCCCGTCGGTCAGGGTTCCTGGGGCGCGAGGTCCGAAGCGCGAACTCCGGCCGCTTTCCCCATCGTTTCGGCGACGCGTTGCAGTGCGCTTCTTTCACCGCCGAGGGCGCCCATTTCCATCTCCCCATTCTTTTGACCGGGAGCAGCGGAACCCCACTCGTGACCGAAACGCAGAGGCTTGTGTCCCGTGTCCCGCCGGCGGGACGGCGGCGGGACACGGGCCTCGGGTCGCGGGTCGGGCGGGATCAGGACACCGAGCCGACAGCCCCGGGGCCGCCCGACCCGCCACCCGGGGGGCCGAACCCCCGCGCGTAGCGGGCGGTGCACCGATCCGAGGAGGACACCCCCGCCCCACCGCCACCGCCAGTGATTCGGACCAATTGACTCCGCATATAACCGCACCGACGGGCGAACGTATGCATGTCAGACCCTGGCAGTTCTTACAGAAACGGCGCATTCCTTTCGCTGGACATCGCAGGTCCGCGTGCGGCAGACTGCCGAGAATACCCGGGCCGGACGGGTAATCAGCATGCTCGAACGGAGGTCACCGTGCCTGTCAAGTTAGGGGAAGAGGCAACTCCCCGCGCGATATCCATGTGGCACTCTCTTCCGCGAACGCCGCAATCCTCGAAAGCGAATACCGTCGCGGAAGTATCCCCGCCAGGGGCCACGAGATCCCCGCTCACCACCTGTCGCACATCACTCGACCTACCGGCCGATATGCCCATGGAACGGTGGAAGAGCGTGGGGAGGCATATCTTCGTCATCAACGACTCCTCCGGCTGGTGGCTCGGTGACTGGCTCATCTACGGCCAGTCCCACTACCCCGACCGCTACAAGGCCGCGGTCGCGGATACCGGCCTCAGCTATCAGACGCTGCGCAACTACGCCTGGACAGCGGGGCGGTTCCCGGTCGCCCGCCGCCACGGCCGCCTCAGCTTGCAGCACCACGCCGAGGTGGCCAGCCTGGCCGTACCGGAACAGGACCGCTGGCTCCGGCTGGCGGAGAGCTCCGGATGGTCCCGGAACGAACTGCGCGGACATCTCAGGGAGAGCCAGCGGCGGGCCCTCGTACCACCACCACCGCCCCGGCCGGCCGGGGTGACGTCCACGCCGCGCGGACCGGACGGCGCGATCCGGTTCCAGGTCTCCACCGAGCGAAGAACGCACTGGGAGAAGGCCGCGGCCAATCAGGGGCAGCACCTGGCCGAATGGATCGTCTCCGTGCTCGACAACTGCCTGCCTGCTCCGACCCCGTCCCCGTTGGTCCACGGAGGGAACGCCCGAGCATGACGATCAACGTATGGAACTACCTCGCGGAGTACGAGGCCGAGCGCGAGGAGATCCTCGACGCCGTCGACACCGTCTTCCGCTCCGGCCGGCTGATCCTCGGCCAACAGGTGACCGACTTCGAGAACGCCTTCGCCGAGTACCACGGTGTACCGCACTGCGTGGGCGTCGACAACGGAACCAACGCCATCGTCCTGGGCTTACGCGCCCTGGGCGTGGGCCGCGGTGACGAGGTCATCACCGTCTCCAACACCGCGGCCCCCACGGTGATCGCCATCGACGCCGTGGGCGCCACCCCGGTCTTCGTCGACATCGATCCGGACACCCTCCTGATGGACGTCGACCGAATACCGGACGCGATCACGGATCGCACCAGGTGCGTCATACCGGTCCATCTGTACGGGCAGTGCGTCGACATGGCCCCGCTCACGGAGCACGCGCGGACGCACGGACTGAAGGTCCTGGAGGACTGCGCCCAGGCCCACGGCGCCCGGCAGCACGGCAGACTGGCCGGGACGACGGGCGACGCGGCGGCCTTCTCCTTCTACCCCACCAAGGTGCTGGGGGCGTACGGCGACGCCGGAGCGACGATCACCACCGACCCGGAGGTCGACGCGGCGCTGCGCAGGCTGCGCTACTACGGCATGGAGGAGCGCTACTACGTCGAGTCCACCCCGGGTCACAACAGCCGGCTGGACGAGGTGCAGGCGGCGATACTGCGGCTCAAGCTGAAACGTCTCGACACCTATCTCGCGGCCCGGCGGGCCGTCGCCGACCGGTACGCCGAGGGGCTCGCCGGCACCGGTCTCGTGCTGCCCCCCGTGGCCCCGGGCAACGAGCACGTGTACTACCTCTACGTCGTGCGACACCCTCAGCGCGACAAGATCATCCATGAGCTGGGCAAGCGCGGTATCGCACTCAACGTCAGCTACCAGTGGCCCGTGCACACCATGAAGGGCTTCGCCCATCTCGGTCACGGACCGGGCGATCTGCCCGTGACGGAGGCGGCGGCGGGCGAGATCTTCTCCCTGCCGATGTACTCCTCGCTCTCCACCGCCGAACAGGACACCGTCATCGAGGCCCTCCGCGAGACCGTCGCCACGCTGTAGCGACGGCCCGCCCCCACCCCCCACTCCTCACACCCAGCGCTCCGGAGGTGCGTCATCGTCGGAACGGACGCCCGGGAGCGCGGCGCGTCGACGGCCGCCGACGCGACCGCGTCCGAAGGCTTCGCCGCCCGGCCGGCGGGGGGCGGCCGTCGGTCACCCCGGTCCCCTTCACCGGCCCCCGGCCGGGCCGGCGCTCCAGCCCTCGCTCCGGTCCGGCCGGCCCGCCGGTCCCGGCACGCCCCCCTGAACACCCCGTGAGCCGGTTCCCGGCATCTCTCCCGAACGGCACCGGCCGTACGCCCGGTCGGCCATCCCCCCATCTGATCGAGAGGATCCCGCCTTGCAGTGGAACGAGTTAGGGGTGCGTGGCGCGTTCGCCTTCACCCCGGACGTCTATCCCGACCGGCGCGGCCTGTTCGTCTCCCCGTTCCAGAACGGACCGTTCACCGAAGCGACCGGCCGGCCGCTCTTCCCGATCACCCTGACCGGACACAGCCGCAATCAGCGCGGCGTGGTGCGCGGGGTGCACTTCACCACCGCGCCCCCCGGCATGGCCACCTATGTCACCTGCTCCCGGGGCAGCGCCGTCGACATGGTGGTCGATCTGCGGGTGGGGTCGCCCACCTTCGGCCAGTGGGACTCCGTGGTGCTGGACTCGGAGAAGTTCCGCGCCGTGTACCTGCCGGTCGGAATGGGCCACGCCTTCCAGGCGCTGGAGGACACCACGGTGATCTCCTACCTGATGTCGGGGGGCTACGTACCCGAGCACGAGAAGGCGATCTCCGTCTTCGACCCGGCGCTCGCCCTCCCCCTGCGGGACGACATCCCGCCGATCCTCTCCGACCGGGACCGCGCGGCACCCACCCTCGCCGAGACCCGGGAACTGGGGCTGCTGCCCGACTACGCCGAATGTCTGCGGCTCGACGCGCTGCTCGGCCGGACCACCGCCCCCGGCGGCGCATGAGACCGGAATGCTCCGAACACGGGGGAGACCGATGTTGCCGACGGCGAGGGAGGCCGCGATGGATGAAGTACAGGGCTGGGCAGGGCTGGGCGGAGAGGAGCGACGGCCCCGGGTGACCGTACTCGGCGCCTCGGGGTTCCTCGGCTCCACCGTCGCCGCGATGCTGTCCCGCGCGCCCGTACGGCTGCGGCTCGTGTCCCGTCGCCCCGGCACGCTCCCGCCCGGCGGTGACGCCGACGTGGAGGTGGTGACGGCCGACCTCACCGACACCGCGCGGCTGGCGGAGGTCGTCGCCGACGCCGACGTGATCGTGCATCTGGTCTGTCACCGGTCCGGCGCCCAGGCGTGGCGCACCGGCGACGATCCCCTCAGCGAGCGGATCAACGTGGGCATGGTGCGCGATCTGGTCGAGGTGCTCCGCGCCCGCACCGGTGAGCCCCGGCCGGTCTGTGTCTTCGCCGGCTCCACCAGTCAGGTGGGGCTCGTCGCGTCCGACCGGGTCGACGGCACGGAGGAGGACAGACCGGCGAGCGGCTACGACCGGCACAAACTGACCGCGGAGCGGGCCCTGTTGGACGCCACCCGGGAGGGGGTGCTCCGGGCCGTCTCCCTGCGGCTGCCGACGGTGTTCGGGGAGTGCTCCACACCGACGGCCTCGGACGGTGGCGTGATCACCGCCATGGCCCGCCGCGCGCTCGCCGGGCAGCCGCTGACGGTCTGGCGTGACGGGGACATCGGGCGTGACCTGCTCCATGTCGAGGACGCGGCCCGCGCCCTGATCGCGGCGGTCGGCCATATCGACGAACTCGCCGGGCGGCACTGGCTGGTGGGCACCGGGCGGACCACCAGTCTCGCCGAACTCTTCTCGACGGTCGCGGAGATCACCTCGGAGCTGACGGAACGACCCCCGGTGCCGGTGATCACGGTGGAGCCGCCGGACCACGCCACCGCGGCGGACTTCCAGAGCTTCACCATCGATTCGTCGGCGTTCTGGAAGGTCACCGGCTGGGAGCCGAGGGTGCCGCAGCGCCAGGGGCTGGTACGGACCGTCGGCTTCCTGGCCCGCACGGCGGCGCCCGGCGGTCCGTCCGTCTGAACGGCCGCAGAGTCGTTCAGGGGGCGGCGACCCGTGTCCCGGGGCGTCGCCCCCTCCCGTCCCTCAGTGCCCCATACCCAGTCCGCCGTCGATGGGGATGACGGCACCGGTGAGACAGCCGGCGTCCGGCCCGGCCACGAACAGCACGGCACGGGCGACCTCCTCGACCGTGCCGGTCCGGCCCAGCGGAATGGCCCGCACCATCGCGGCCCGCCGGGCCTCCGGGATCGCCGCGCTCATGTCCGTGTCGATGAGACCGGGGGTCACGACATTCACGGTGATGTTCCGCGGGGCGAGTTCCCTGGCGAGTGAACGCCCGAATCCGATGAGCCCCGCCTTGGACGCCGAGTAATTTGCCTGCCCGGTCGCGCCGAGCATTCCGGAGACGGATGACACAAGGATGATGCGCCCGCCCCGGTTCTCCACCATCGGCGGCACGGCGCGCCTGGCGACCCGGAAGGCACCGGTGAGATTCGTGTCCAGCACGGTGGCGAATTCGGCCTCCGACATCACGGCGACCAGCCGGTCCGCCGCGATCCCGGCGTTGGCGACCAGCACCTCCACCGGCCCGTGCTCCGCCTCGACCTCCGTGAACGCCCGGTCGACCTGCCCGGCGTCGGTGACATCGCACCGGACGCCGAAGAGGCCGGGGGGCGGGGCGTCGGAGCGGTGGGTGATCGCGACCCGGTCCCCGGCCGCGGCCATGGCCCGGGCGACGGCCAGTCCGATTCCGCGATTTCCCCCGGTTATCAGAACGGACCGTGAGACGGCCACGGGCATTCGCTCCCCCATCGTCACCAGAGCGCTGAAACCGTGCGACGGCTCCCCTCCGCGCGGACGCCCGGAGAAGGCCCAGAGAAGCAGAGAGGCTTTACCGATTCAACCCCGGTGGGAGGGGCTCCGGGGGAACCACCAGCGGCGGGGGTCAGCGGTCCGCCTGGTCGGCGCGGCTCTCGATCAGCCGCTCGATGCCGTCGAGCAGCCGCTGGAGTCCGAAGTCGAACTGATCTCCCGCGTACGGAGTGGCGCCCTGCGACAGGGCCCGCCGAAGCGCCGGATAGCGGTCGAAGTCGACTAGCCGGCCGAGGGCGTCATCGCGCTGGCGGGTCTCCTCGACCCCCGGCACACCGGCGCCCCCGGGCGGCTGACCGCTGTCCAGCCGCAGCCGCGCGAGCCCCCGCACATACGCGTCCACCGACTCGACGGCGGCCAGCTTCTCCGGCTCGCTCAGTCCGGTCGCGTCGAAGACCCGCAGCGCCGAGTCGAGCCAGCGCAGCATGTTGGGGCCGGGCACCTGCTCGGCCCCGCGCAGTCGCAGCACCCAGGGGTGGAGCTGGATCTCCCGCCAGTCGTCATGGGCCCAGGACTCCAGCTTGGCGCGCCAGTCCCCCGGCCATTCGTGCGGCAGTACGGGTCCGGTGGCGACGGCGTCGAGCATCAGCGCCTCCAGCTCGGCCTTGCCGGGCAGATAGGTGTAGAGGGATGCGGTGCCGATGCCGAGCCGGGTCGCCACCCGGCGCATCGACAGCGCGGCCGCTCCCTCGGCCTCCACCAGCTCGATCGCGACGCGCACGATCCGGGTCAGGGTGAGCCCCCGCTCGGGGCCGCGGGAGCCGCGCCGCCCGTCCCTCCAGAGCAGCTCCAGAGCACGCTCCCGCGTGCCGGTCCCGATGGGCGCGTGTGCCATTGATAAGCCCCTGACCTGTCGTTCGACCATCTCTCGCCTGCGCACCGGCGGGAGGGCCGTTTCGCGCACCGTGCCCCCGGCGGGCGGCCTCCACCTGTCCGTGCCCGTACTTTCGCACTCGTACGTCCGCACCCGCGCTTTTGCGCAGCCGAAAAACTCAATATAACGTTCGGAGTTAGACGAACATCGTTCGGAGTTATGAGGTCTGAGCATGATCGGAGACATTCCGGTGTCAGCGGCGAAGGACCCGCGGACACGTCGCCGCCGCGAGGAGAACACCCTGCTGGCGGCCACCCTGACCCATGGGCCCACCGAGCTGATCGACTTCCTGCTCCCCCTCTGGGCCGGGGCGGCCATCGGCCTCAGCGCCACCGAGGTCGGCATTCTGCTCGCCGTGGAGATGGCCGTTTCGGTCGTCATGCGGCCCGTCGCCGGCATCCTCGCCGATACCTACGAACGCCGTAACGTGGCCGCGACCGGTGCCGTGCTCTACGCGCTCTCCGCCCTGGGCTACGCGCTCGCGGAGAGCGCGCCCCTCGCCTACGCGGCGGCCGCGGTCGGCGGGGCGGGCGGCGCGCTGCTCTGGGTCGCCGTCCGGGCGATCATCAGCGAGCGGCTCACGGAGGACTCCGCCGTCTTCCCCCGGCTGCTCGCCGCACAGGAGAACGGCTCCTGGATCGCCTTCCTCGTCGGCATGACCCTGATCAGCGCGATCGACTACCGGGGTGTCTTCCTGGCCTGCGCCGCCGCCTGCGTCGTCGCCGCGGTCCTGCTGCTGGTCTCCCCCCGCCGCGCGGTCCCCGAGAAGCGCGCCGACGAGGGCACGGCGGCGGCCGGGCTCGGCACCGTGGGCCGGAAGCTGCGGCCGATGCTCTTCGCCGTCGCCTTCACCATGACGGCCGAGGCCGCGATCTCCCTGCTGCTGGTGCTCCATCTCCAGCGCGGCTTCGATCTGGAGGTCCTGGAGGTCGCCTTCGTCTTCCTGCCCGGCGCCATCGCGATGAGCATGGCCGCCGAGCGGCTGCACACCTTCGTGGTCCGCTTCGGCCGGACCCGGGTGCTGACCTTCGCCTCGCTCTCCAGCGCGGCGTTCGCCGCCAACCTGGCGTGGGCGCCGCATCCGGTGGTGATCGCGGTGCTCTGGATTCTCAGCGGACTCGCCTGGGCGACCGTGATGCCGATCCAGCAGGCCGTGATCGCCGAGGCATCCGGCGAGCAGGCCGGCCGCGGCATGGGCGTGTACGAGTCGGCGAGCCTGCTGGGCGCGCTGGCCGGGTCGCTGGTGGCGGGCAAGCTCTACGACAGCGCGAACTGGACCGTCGCATGTCTGGTCGCGGCGGCAGCACTGTTGGCCGGGTCGGTGATCGTGCCCCGCTCCGTACGGAGCCTCGGCGTCGCCGACGTACCGCCCCCACCTCCGCCGAAAGCACCCGAAGAGCACAAGGCGCCGGAGGCACCCGAGCACCCCGGTCAAGCCGCTCCGAAGCCGGCCCCCGAGGCCGCTCCGAAGGCACCGCGCCGTCCCGTCAGGGAGCTGGGGGCCCGGCTGGCCGCGTTCGCCGTCGCCCAAGTGGTGCTGCTGATCCTCGGACTCTCCTGGATCGGGGACCTGGTCGCCGAGGGTTTCACCACCAGGCTGATCAATGGTGGCGGCCGGGAATCCGGCTTCGAGGGGATGGTCTACGGCACCGGCAAGATCTGGACCTTCATCGTGCTGGTGGACGTGTGCTGGTCCTGCGGCCTGCTGCTCGTGGCACGGGCCCGCCGCCGGGCGCCCGAGAGCGCGACCCCGGCGAAATCACCGCCGGACGGCGGGAGTTAGGCCGTTCCCGATGGATCAGGCTGGGTCAGCCCCGAGCCCCGCCAGCACGATCGCGCCCGGCAGCGCCGCGAACGCCTTGCCGGGCACGATCAGCTTTCCACGCCGCCGCCCGCTGCCGATGAGCACCCACGGGGTGTCCACGACGGCGGAGTCCACCAGCAGCGGCCAGTCGGCCGGCAGTCCGACGGGCGTGATTCCGCCGTGCTCCATCCCGGTCTCGCCGGTGGCGGTCTCCATAGCGGCGAATGACACCTTGCGGGCGCCGAGCTGTCTACGGACGGCACCGTTGACATCGACACGGGCACCGGAGAGCACCACACAGGCGGCGAGCGTGGTCACACCGCCCCGTTTGGCCGCCACGACGACACAGTTGGCGGACTGTTCGAGCAGCTCAAGGCCGTGTCGTTCGACGAAGACCGCGGTGTCCGCGATCTCCGGCTCGGTGTCGACATGGAGGAACCGTTCGGGGGAATCGGGGTCGTCCAGGTCGCGTACGGCGGCGGCGACCGGCGCGGGCAGCAGATCAAGGCGGTCGGCGGCGGGCCGGGCGTCGTCGAAGGTTCCGATGGGTGCGCGCATACGCGGCACGCTAACAGCGCCGCGACCGGGGGCACCCCACCGTCCCAGGGAGCGGGATCACCGGCCGCGGAGCGTCTGATGCAGCGCCGGGACCGAGACCGCCATCGTCATCTCGACCGGCTCGGCGCCGTCGTTGCGGTACCCGTGCGGCACCTGGGCCTCGAAGCTCGCCGAGGTCCCGGCAGGGACGGTGTACGCCTCCCCGTCGACGATGAGGGTGAGCTCCCCGGCGCTGACGTGGATCAGTTCGACCGTCCCCTCCGCATGCGCGTCGGATTCGCTGCTGTCGCCGGACATCAGCCGCCAGCCCCAGAGCTCCAGCGGACCGGGCTTCTCGGTGCCGATCAGCAGCCGGCCGGAGCTGCCGGTCGATGTGGACCACATCCGCACCGCCTGGTCAGGGGCGACCAGACGGACCTGTGCGCCCTGTTCGTAATCGAGGAGCGTGGTGATGCTGATGCCGAGGGCGTCGGCGAGCTTCACCGTGGTTCCGACGCTCGGATTGGTCCGGGCCTGCTCAATCTGGATGATCATGCCCCGGCTGACCCCCGCGCGAGCGGCGAGGGCGTCCAGGGTGAACGCCCGCTCACCGCGCCAGCGCTTGAGGTTCCGGGCGAGCGACTGGGTGAGCTGGTCGAGGTCCGACACATTCCATCCATGGAGTTAAATGACAGGGTCAAATGTTTTGCACTACGGCGTGCCGCACCCCACCGTTCGCCGCACTGTACTGCGAGGCCCCCCGGGGCCGGATCACTCCGGCGCCGCGATCCGGCCGTCCTCAGCCAGCTTCGCCAGCCCCACGAGCTGCTCGGGAGTGATGTCGTCCGGGATCGGCACCGGCGCTGGCGTACGGATCGGGGGCTGCCAGCCCCGCTCGGGGTCCCAGCTCCGGACGGTGCGCGCAGGGGCCCCGGCCACCACGGAGTGGTCGGCCACCTCACCCCGTACGACCGCACCCGCGGCGACCACCACATTCCGGCCGAGCCGCGCACCGGGAAGCACCACGGCGCCGGTACCCAGCCAGCAGCCGGGGCCGATCGTCACCGGCTCGGTGCGCGGCCACTGCTTGCCGACGGGCTGCGCCGGGTCGTCGTAACTGTGGTTGGTCGAGGTGATGTAGACGTACGGGCCGCAGTACGTGTCGGAGCCGATGATCACCCGGGTGTCGGCGATGACATGGCTGCCGCGGCCGAGGACGACGCCGTCCCCCAGGGTCAGGATCGGGTCGGGGCCCAGATCCAGACCGGGCATCATGCCGGCCGTCAGGGTGACCTGTTCGCCGATGACGCAGTGGTCACCCAGTTCGATCCACTCCTCGCCGAACACGGTGCCCTGCGGAAAGGCCAGCCGGGTGCCGGGCCCGATGGACCGGAAACGCAGCCGTCCGGGGTGCGCGGCGGTGACCGCACCCACCTCGCGGACCCAGTGCCAGCCACGGTGGACGGCGCGGCCGAGAACACCCCGCCACCAGACGGATGGCGATGAGAACGTGTTTCGGTTTCTGGGCACGCGCCCACGGTAGTCGGCGGGACATGGCCGGATCAGGGCAGTGAGCTGTGATGTTCACCCCACGGTCCGGTTGACCCGCGTCATCGGTCGAGATCGGGGCAGGTTGGACTTCAGATGGCTGAAAACAATCGCTCCAACACGCGGATTCGGACTCCTGTGCGCCGTTTTCACCGCTGCCGCCAGGGCACCCGGCGGCCGCCCCACCCCGCACGGCCCCCGACTTTGGGCAGTGTCCTTGAAGAAACACCCGCTTACCACGACCCCCGGAACCAGACGACGACTTCGGGACGAACTCCCCCGATCTGTGGGCTGCGGGCCCCGTGCGGACTCGCCGACTGCGGGGCGTGACTAGCATGAACGCCACATACACACGGAAGATCACCGTCAACTTGTCGGTGCCCCAGTCCACGTGTTCGGCCGACGCGGTGCCGGTCGGCCTGCCTGTTCTCCCCCGGACTAGAGCAGCGAGGGACCGCATGTCAGTGCCAGTCGCCCCCAAACCGCGCAGGATACGAACGTCACGGCCGTTGACCCTCGCCGTTCCGCTGATCTCGATGGCGGTGGCCGGGGCCGTCGGTGGCGCGGCGGTGATGGCGGCTCCCGGCGCCGCCCGCGTCTGGGTCGCGGCCACCGTCGCCGTCGCCTGGCTCTGCCTGGCCGCCACGGTCGCCGGCACCACGCTCAACGCCCGTCGACTGCGCGCCACCGCCATCGCAGCGGGGACCGAACTCCGCGCGGTGCAGGCCGAGTCGGCGCAGGCCGGCGCGGACTCCGCCCATCTCCTGAACGTCACCCTCCCGTCCGTGGTCAAGCGGTTGCGCGACGGTGAGAGCGCCGAGGCGACGCTCTCCGTCACCGCGCCACCCGCCGACCTGCGGCTGCGCAGGCTGCTCCAGTCGTTCGCCGGCGAACTGGCGGCGAGCGAGCGGCGGGCCAGGACCGCCGAGGTGGACAGCGCCAACGCCGTACGACAGCTCGCGCGGGCGGGCGGCGATCTCGACCGACTGACGACGGTCACCCTGCCCGCCGCCTTCGACCGACTGCGCGGCGGCGCCTCCGCCGACACCGCGCTCGCCGAACTGGAGCAGCCGTCCGATCAGCGACTGCGGGTGGCCCTCGACTCGATCGTGCGGGAGTTCGCCTTCAGCGAGCGGCGCGCGGCGGTGGCCCAGGGCGCGAGCACCAAGGTGCTGAGCCGGGTCCAGGCCAAGGCCGTCAGCATGCTCGCCGAGCTCCGCGAGATGCAGGATCGTCACGGCGAAGACGTGTTCGGGGATCTGCTGAGGCTCGATCACAACACCTCACAGCTCGGTCTGCTGACCGACCGGCTGGCGCTGTTGATGGGTGGCCGGGCGAGCCGGGCCTGGAACAAGCCGATCGGCATGGAGAGCATTCTGCGCGGCGCGGTCGGCCGGATCGCGTCCTACCAGCGCGTGCGACTCCACTCCTCCAGCACCGCGGCCGTCGCCGGTTACGCCGCCGAGGGCGTGATGCACCTGCTGGCCGAGCTGATGGACAACGCCGCCAACTTCTCGCCGCCGATCGACGAGGTCCACGTCTACGTCGAGGAGCGCACGGCCGGGCTGGTCATCACCATCGAGGACAGCGGTCTGAAGATGGCCGACGCCGCCATGCGGCGCGCGGAGGAGGCGGTGGCCGGGCGCTTCGACGACCTCGCCACCCTCCAGAGCACCCGGCTCGGGCTCGTCGTGGTCGGCAAGCTGGCCGCCAAGTACCACCTGAGCGTCAACTTCCGGCCCTCGTCGCGTGGCGGCACGGGTGTCGTGGTGCTCTTCCCGCCGCAGTTGCTGCACCAGCAGTCGGGGGTCAATGCCGTGGAGCCGCTGAGCCACCGTCCGGCCCTCGTCCCTGAGCAGTCCCAGCCGCTGCCGCAGGCCCCGGCCCTCCCGGCGACCCCGCCCCCTCCCGGGGGGCACTCCCCCACCGGTTCGGCGGCGCTCCCGGCACCGAACGGCCCCCAGCTGGCGACGCCCAACGGACTGCCCGTACGGCCCCCGGGGCGGACCATGGCCGCCGCCGACCGGGGCCGGCCTGATGCCGATGAGACGCCGGCGCCCCGGCCTCCCGACACCCCAGGCCGCGACGCCGGTACCCAGTTCGGCGCCTTCCACCGCGGGCGCCAGGGCCGGGGCGAGCAGCCCTCGGCGACGCCCGAGCCCTAGGTCGTGGCGATCTTGCCGGGCTGATCCTCGAAGATCGCCCGGACAGGACCTGGGCGCATTGCGCAAGTCCCGCCCGCCGTACCTCCGGGTACGCATCCCAGACAGGAGGCACGGGCCGGTGACCGGACCGTCCGGTATCACTCGCCCCACGCAGACCATGCAGACCACTGACAACAGCCTGACCTGGCTACTCGAAAGCCTTCTTGAGCGCACCCCGGGCACCCGGCACGCCCTGGTGCTCTCCCGGGACGGGCTGAAGCTGTGCTGGACACCTCATCTGACGCTCGACCAGGCCGACCAGCTCGCCGCGATCTGCTCGGGCATCCAGGCGCTGGCCCAGGGCGCGTCGGCCGAGTTCGGCAACGGCAGCGGCGGTGTCCGGCACTCGATGACCGAATTCCACGGTGGGCTGCTCTTCATCGTGGAGGCGGGCGCGGGCGCCCATCTGGCGGTCGTCGCCGCCGACGGAGCCGATCCGGGGGCCGTCGGACACCAGATGACGGAGCTGGTCGAACAGATCGGCGACCATCTGCGGGCCGAACCCCGCCAGTCGTCCCCGGAGAGCCCGCTCTCATGATCCGCCGCCCCGTGGACATGGGCGATCCCGACCGGCTCTACACCGTCACCGGCGGCCGCAGTCGCGCCAACGACGACAGCTTCGATCTGGTGACGCTGATCGTCAGTGAGTGCGACCCGTCCTCCGGCACCCAGTCGGAGCACGTACGGATCCTCGACCTCTGCCGGCACCCGATCGCGGTCGTGGAGATCTCGGCGGAGCTGAAGCTGCCGGTCACGGTGGTACGGATCCTGCTGGGCGATCTCCTGGCGATGGGGCGCATCACGGCCCGCCATCCACGGGCGGCCCGCTCGCTCGTGAACCTGCCCGACTCGGCCCTCTTGGAGGAGGTGCTCCATGGACTCCGTAACCTCTGAAACGACCGGCCGTACTCCGCTCGCCGACTCCGCCGAGACCGGACTGAAGATCGTGATCGTGGGCGGCTTCGGGGTGGGCAAGACGACCCTGGTGCGCTCGGTCAGCGAGATCCGTCCGCTGAACACCGAGGAGCTGATGACCCAGGCCGGTGTCGGTGTCGACGAGACCTACGGGCTCACCACCAAGACCACGACCACGGTGGCCTTCGACTTCGGCCGGATCAGCCTCAACGACCGGATGGTCCTGTACTTGTTCGGGGCACCGGGTCAGGAGAGGTTCTGGTTCCTCTGGGACCGGCTCTTCACCGGCACGCTCGGCGCCGTCGTCCTGGTCGACACCCGCCGGATGAGCGACTCCTGGTACGCCGTCGACCGGCTCGAACACCACCGGACGCCGTTCGTCGTGGCCGTGAACCGCTTCGACGACGACTCCGCCACCCATTCGCTTGACGAGATACGCCAGGCGCTAGCGCTGCCTGCCCATGTGCCGCTGATCGACTGCGACGCCCGGGTCCGCTCTTCCGGCAAGCACGTCCTGATCAGCCTTGTCGACCATCTGCACGCACTGGCCACGGCACGGGAGATGACCCCATGACCGAACTCACGGGACCCGAGACACCCGAAGCGATCCGCCACGGGAGCGCGCCGCCACCGGGCTGTCCCGCGCACGCGGGCGCCATTCCACTGTCCGGCCTGGAGTACCAGCAGAGCCCGTCGGAGCTGTACCGCACGCTGCGTCGGGAGCACGGCTCGGTGGCGCCGATCCTGCTCGACGGCGACATTCCGGCCTGGCTGGTGCTCGGTTACGCCGAGGTCACCTATGTGACCGCGCACGACGAGCTGTTCGCCCGGGACTCGCGGCGCTGGAACCAGTGGCCGGCGATCCCGGCGGACTGGCCGCTGATGCCGTTCGTCGGCTACCAGCAGTCCGTCCTGTTCACCGAGGGTTCGGAGCATCAGCGGCGGGCCGGGGTGATCACCCAGGCGCTGGAGTCGGTGGACCAGTTCGAACTGGCCGACTGGAGCCGGCGGATCGCCCAGCGGCTGATCGACGCGTTCGCCGGCAGCGGGCGGGCCGAGCTGATGTCCACGTACGCCCACGCACTGCCGATGCGGGCGGCCGTCCAGATGTGTGGGATGCCCGCGGGCAGCTCGGACACCGAGGAGCTGGTGCGCGACCTCCAGATCTCGCTCGACGCCCATGAGGGCGACGATCCGGTGGCCGCGTACATCCGGGTGCAGGAGCGCATCCAGCGGCTGGTCAAGGAGAAGCGCACCGCTCCGGGGCCGGACGTCACGTCCAGGATGTTGAGCCATCCGGCCGGGCTGACGGACGAGGAGATCGTCCAGGACCTGATCTCGGTGATCGCGGCGGCGCAGCAGCCGACGGCCAACTGGATCTGCAACACCCTGCGTCTGCTGCTGACCGACGACCGTTTCGCGCTCAATGTGTCCGGTGGCCGGCTCAGTGTCGGTCAGGCGCTCAATGAAGTGCTCTGGCTGGACACGCCCACCCAGAATTTCATCGGCCGGTGGGCGGTGCGGGACACTCAGCTCGGCGGCCGGCAGATCCGGGCCGGCGACTGTGTGGTGCTGGGTCTCGCGGCGGCCAACACCGATCCGCAGATCTGGCCCGAGGGACATGTCGGCGCGGAGAACTCCGCCCACCTCTCCTTCAGCAACGGCGAGCACCGCTGTCCCTATCCGGCGCCGCTGCTGGCCGATGTCATCGCCCGTACGGCGGTGGAGACCCTGCTGGAGCGGCTGCCGGACGTGGTGCTCGCAGTGGAGCCGGAGGAGTTGACCTGGCGCCCGTCGATCTGGATGCGGGGCCTCGCCGCCCTCCCGGTCCGATTCACCCCCGTCATCAGATGACCCCACCCGCCCCCGGGGCCCACTTCCGGGGGCGGACCACCCAGGCATCACTGCACGGTGGTCACGGGAGCAGGGGCGGGAGGGGGCGCCCCGGCCCCACCCGCGCACCCGCGCACCGCCCCCGTTCCCACCCGAGCAGCGCGCCGCTAAGCCGCCACAGGGGTGAACCGCACGGGCAGGGAGACCGGCCCCCGCGTGAACACGCCCTGCTCCGAAGGGGTGAAGCCGTCGGCGAACCGCATGTCCGGCATCGCGTCCAGCAGCAGGTTCACCCCGATCTCCACCTCGGCCCTGGCGAGCAGCGCCCCGACACAGAAGTGCCGCCCGAGCGCGAAGGCCAGATGGTCGGCGGCGGCGGAGAACGCGGTCGTCGCGGTGAGGTCGTCGCGGAAGATGTCGAACGCGTCGGGCTCCCGGTAACGCTCCTCGTCCCGGTTGGCCGCCCCGATCAGACAGGTGACGGTGGCGCCCGGCGGAATGGTCCCGCCGCTGACGGTCACCTCCGTCGCCGTCTGCCGCATGATCATGTGGACCGGCGGAGTGAACCGCAGGGTCTCCGCGAACGCCCGGTCGATCAGAGTGCGGTCCGCGCGGACCGCGGCGAGCTGCTCCGGGTGGGCGAGCAGATTGGCGAAGATGCCCGCTATGGCCTTGTCGGTGGTCTCGCCCCCGGCCGCGAGCAGCAGGCTACAGAACGCCTTGATGTCCTCGTCGCTCATCCGGACACCGTCGACCTCGGCGGCGCAGAGGGTGGAGAGCAGATCGTCGCCGAGGTGCTCGCGTCGGTGCTGAATGATCGGGACCATGTACTCGGCGAACTCCACCCGGGTGCGCTCACCGGCCGCCATGACCTCCGGGTCACCGGCGAGGTTGCCGAGGAAGGCGATGACATTGGTGTACCAGCCGTGGAACCGGGCGTGGTCGGCCTTGTCGAGGCCGAGCATGTCGGCGATGACATTGACGGGGAAGCGGGTGGCGAAGGCGTCGACGAGGTCGGCCTCGCCGGTGTGTCGGACGGCGTCGATGAGTTCGCGGGCGTTGCGCTCGATGACCGGCAGGAATTTCTCCTGGAGGTCGGTGCCCCGGAAGGCGGGGGCGACGAGCGCCCGTCGTACGGCGTGCTCGCGCCCGCTGAGTTGGAGGATCGTCCGGCCGTGGACGGGTTCGATCTGCCAACGGTAGTTGTCGGTGGTGTAGACGGCCGCCTTGTCCTTGAAGGCCCGTTCGACGTCGTCGTAGCGCGAGATCAGATAGCTCTTCGTCGGTTCGTGCCAGAGCAGCGGGGCGTGCTTCCGCATGGCGCGGTAGGCCGGATAGGGGTCGGCGGCGAACTCGGGCGAGAGAATGTCGGGAATGGGCAGGGTGGTGGACATGGACGCTCCCTCGACAGTGACGGACAACGCACACAAGGTTATTGATCGTTCATCAGCCAAGACAGACCGATCTTGGCCGAATCCGATTGTTCACGCCCCGCATGGGTTCCGCCAGGGACGTTCGACCCTCCTGAACGAGCCGCCCGAGTCCCACCCGAGTCCCACCCGGGCGTCGCGCCCACCCGAACGGCCCCCCGCCCAGGGCACTTCACTCCACCCGGACCGCGCCGCGGTGCCCCTCGGCCAGTTCCAGATACATGGCGGCATTGAGCCGGATACCCGCGCGCTCCTCCTCGGTCAGCTCACGCCTGACCTTCGCCGGAACGCCGGCGACGAGGGAGTTGGCGGGGACCCGCATCCCCTGCGGGACGAGGGCCTGCGCGGCGACGAGTGAACCGGCGCCGATGTGGGCGCCGTTGAGAACGGTGGCCCCCATCCCGATGAGCACATCGTCCTCGACGGTGCAGCCGTGGAGCACGGCATTGTGTCCGACGGTGACCCGTTCGCCCACCGTGACGGGGAAGCCGGGGTCGACATGGACGGTGCAGTTGTCCTGGATGTTGGTGTCGGCGCCGATGACGATGGGGCCGCAGTCGGCGCGCAGCACGGCGTGGTACCAGACGCTGGCACCTGGACCCAGGGTGACCTCACCGATCACCACAGAGGTCGGGGCGGTGAAGGCATCCGGTGCGATCTCCGGCTTCCGGCCGGCCACGCCCGCGATCCATGCCTCTGCCGTCATTGACGTCTCCTTCCGGCGCACGCCCCGTCGGCGCACGCCGGGCAGCCTATCCAGCGGGCGATCAGGAGTGCGGGCGCAGGGTCCAGACGACGGTCATCTCACCGGTCACGGCGTCGTCCGCGCGCTGGATGGCTATCCGCACGGGGAACTCCGGGCGCCGGCCGGCGTCCAGTTCGGCGACGACCTCGGCGATCGGTCGACCGAGGGTCGCCGTCGCGGTGACCTCACCCATCGCCAGCTTCTTGTAGCCGATTTCCGCCTTGACAGCGAGCGGTACGGCTCGGTTCATCTGGTCGCCGAAGGCGGCCATGACGACGGCGCCGCTGGCGGTCTCGGCGAGGGTGAACATGGCGCCGGCGTGGGGGCCGCCGAGGTGGTTGTGGTATTCGGGCTGGTCGGGCAGGCGCACCACCGCACGCTCGGCGGTGGTCTCCAGGAATTCCAGCTTGAGGGTGCCGGCCATGGGCACGGTGGCGGCGAGCAGCTCGCCGACGGTCATCTGTTCAGCGTCCATGACAGCGATGTTACCTATGGGTAGCTTCACTGGCCATAGCTGCCGCCGTCGCCCCGGAGAGCCCCACGCGTCCCGGCCGAGTGCCCCACGCGTCCCGACCGTCGCTCCGGCACCTCTATCGTTACTCGCCATGTGGCCAGGACAGCAGCAGCCCGGGGGCGAGAACCCGCAGCAGCAGAACCCGTACCAGCAACCGGGGTACCACCAGCCGAACCCCTATCAGCAACCGGGGTATCAGCAGCCCGATCCGTACCAACAGCCGGGCCAACAGCCGGGCCAACAGCAGCCCGGGTACCAGCAACCGACCGCCCCGCAGTACGTCGTCCACGGGCAGCCGCCCGGTCCACCGCAGCCCCCGGGCGGTGGCGACGACAAGAGGCGGACGGTGATCGTCGCGGTCGTCGCCGCCACGGCGGTCGTCGCCACGGCCGTGATCACCGGCGTCGTGGTCCTCAAGGACGACGACAAGGGCACGTCCGACGAAGGCGCGAAGAGCACGGTCTCGGGGACTCCCAGCGCGCCGCCGTCGTCGGGCGGCGCCGCCCCGGCGCCGTCGGGGAATCCGCGCGCCGCCGACGAGGCGCGCCCGACGATCGCGGGCTGGAAGGTCGTCACCAACCCCCGGCACGGCACCCGGTTCGACGTGCCCGCCGACTGGGAGGTCGCCGCTTCCGGCGTGAACACCGGCTTCGAGGACAAGAAGAAGGGGGACGGCACCCCCGTCAACACCATGTCGGCACCGGCCCACTTCAAGAGCGCCTGGTGCACCGTCGACTCCAACAAGGACGGCCGGGACGAGAAGCACGGTCTGGCCAGCGCCGGCACCAAGGGCGCCAAGGGCGCCAAGGACACCGGGACCGCCGCCTTCAACGAAGCGGGCTCCTGGGCCTGGGCCGCCTATGCCCAGACCGAACCCAAGGGCACGGTCAAGGTCGCCAAGGCCACCCCGTACACCACGAAGTCCGGACTGGTCGGCAGCGTGTCGACGGCCACCGCGACCGGCGTGCGGAAGACGACGAAGTGCGACACCGACGGCAAGGCGATCGCCTTCACCTTCAAGGACGCCAAGGGCGACTTCCGGACCTGGGCGCTGTACGCCAACAAGGGCGTCCCGGACGAGGTGCCGGAGACCACGGTGCGGCGGATCCTCAGCACCGTACGGCTGGCGGACAGCCCCACCGGCTGACCTGAAGGAGTCGCTGACCGCGTTTTTCGTTTGGCAGGACCCCCCGGCGGCGGGATAGTCCCGTGGTGACCAATCCCGCCGCACCGAAACGCCGCCGACCCGAGTGGGCAGGCCGGAACTACACACTGCTGACCGTCGCCGCGGTCGCCACCAATCTCGGCAGCCACGGCGCGCTGATCGCGGCGGCGTTCGCGGTGCTGGAGACCGGTGGTGACACCGGCGACGTGGGGCTGGTGGCGGCGGCCAGGACCGCACCGCTCGTCCTCTTCCTCCTGATCGGCGGCGCGGTCGCCGACCGGCTGCCACGACACCGGGTGATGGTCGCCGCCAACGCCCTCAACTGCGTGTCACAGGGGGTGTTCGCGGCCCTCGTCCTGACGGGCGAACCGCAGTTGTGGCAGATGATGCTGCTGACCGCACTCGGCGGCACCGGACAGGCGTTCTTCAACCCCGCGGCCGAGGGGATGCTGCTCTCCAGCGTCACCGGTGAACAGGCCAGCCGGGCCTTCGCCCTCTTCCGGATGGCCACCCACGGCGCGGCCATCGGCGGAGCCGCGCTGGGCGGGGCGATGATCGCGGCCATGGGCCCCGGCTGGGTGCTCGCGGTGGACGCGGCGGCCTTCGCCGCGGCGGGCGCCCTCCGGGCCTTCCTCGACGTCAGCCACATCCGACCGCGGGAACCCGGCGGCGGGCTGCTCTCCGATCTGCGCGAGGGCTGGCAGGAGTTCATCGGCAGACCGTGGCTGTGGTCCATCGTCCTCCAGTTCTCGGTGGTCGTCGCCGTCACCGGTGCAGCCGAGGGGGTGTACGGGCCCCTGGTGGCCCGGGACGAACTCGGCGGCGCGGCCCCCTGGGGCATAGCCCTCGCCGCGTACGGGGTGGGCACCCTGCTGGGCGCCGTCCTGATGTTCCGCTGGAAACCCCGGCGGCTGCTGCTCGCCGGGTCGCTCTGCGTCTTCCCGCTCGCCGGAATTCCCGCCGCGCTCGCGATACCCCTGCCCGTGGTGCCCCTGTCCGCGGTCCTACTGCTGAGCGGGGTGGCGATCGAGGTGTTCGGCGTCGCCTGGATGACCGCACTGCACCAGGAGATCCCCGAGGAGATGCTCTCCCGCGTCTCCGCCTACGACTGGTTCGGGTCGGTGGCGATGCTGCCGATGGCGATGGCCGCCGCCGGTCCGGTCGAGAACCTGTTCGGGCGGCGCGAGGCGCTCTGGGGGTGCGCGGCGCTGGTGGTCGTGGTGACGGCGGCGGTGCTGCTCGTCCCCGACGTACGGAACCTGACCCGGCGCACCAGGGAGGTCGGCACATCGGCCGGGCGCGGGGACTCAGCCGATGCCGAAGGCCCCGTCGGGCGGCTCGGGTGACGGCAGCGCGGCACTGTCCGCCACCGGTACCGCCGCCCCGATCAGCCGGGCCAGTGACGCGCCGTGCACGACCCGCGCGGGAAACGGGTCCGCGGCGGCCCTACGGGCCAGCGCCTCGGTGTCCAGCGGCGCGTGCGAGGCGACCAACAGGGTGTTGCCGAAGCGACGGCCGCGCAGCACGGCCGGTTCGGCGATCACCAGGAGTTCCCCGAAGACCGTGGCGAAACCGGCCAACTGGGAGCGGAGGAAGGTGAAGGGCGCGCTGTCGGCGAGGTTGGCGGCGTACACCCCGCCGGGGCGCACCACCCGCTCCGCAGCGCGCGCGTACTCGACCGAGGTGAGCTGGGCGGGGACCCGGGAGCCGCCGAAGACGTCCGCGATGACGACGTCCGCCGAATCGGCGGGCGCCGCCTCGACCCATGCGCGGGCGTCGGCGGCGGCCACCTCGATGCCGGCATCGGCGGCCAGCGGCAGCCGCTCCAGAACCAGCGCGATCAGCTCACGGTCGGCCTCCACGACCCGCTGCCGTGAACCCGGCCGGGTCGCGGCGGTGTACCGGGGCAGCGTGAGCGCCCCGCCACCGAGGTGGGTCACATCGAGCGGGGCGCCGTCGGCGGCGTGGCAGTCGATGACATGGGCGAGCCGCCGCGCGTACTCGAACTCCAGATGGGTGGGGTCGTCCAGATCGACGTACGACTGGGGCGCGCCGTCGACGGTGAGCAGCCAGGCCCGCTCCCGATCGATATCGGGCATGAGCTTGGCGGTGCCGGAGGCGACGGTTCGGGTCACGGGTACGGGGTCGTCCACGGGTCCATTGTGCGGCCGGCCACGGTGCCGGCCCGTCCCCGGTATCCGGCACCGCTGCCGGCCGGTGGAGACCCTGTCGCGGTGGAACCGGACGAGAGGGGGGCGCGCAGGAGTGGTGGCGGGACGTAGAGCGTGATTTGTGGCGCTGAGGGTGCCCCGGAAAACGAGCACCCGAGTAGCGCCGTAAATCATGCAGTCCCGCCGCCACACCGGAGCGCACCCCAACCCACCCACACACCCGCACCCGGGCACCGCCCCCGGTCCACGGCGCGGCGGCGAATCAGAGGACGGCCGTCACCGTGCCCGCCCCCACCGTCCGTCCGCCTTCGCGGATTGCGAAGCCGAGCCCCGGCTCCAGCGGTATGTCACGGCCCAGTTCCACGGTCATGGTGACCGTGTCGCCTGGCCGGGCGACGGCCCGCTCGCCGAGGTCGACATCGCCCACGACGTCGGCCGTACGGATGTAGAACTGCGGCCGGTAGCCGGTGGACACCGGAGTGGTCCGGCCGCCCTCCCGCCCCGAGAGCACGTACACCTGCGCGGTGAAGCGCCGGCCCGGGGTGACGCTCCCGGGCGCGGCCACCACATGGCCGCGTCGTACCGCGTCGCGTGGCAGCCCGCGGAGCAGGATCGCGACGTTGTCCCCGGCCTCGGCGGACTCCATCGGCTTGCCGAAGGTCTCCAGGCCGGTGACGACCGTCTCGGTGTCCGCGCCGAGCACTTCCACCCGGCCGCCGACGCGGAGCGTGCCGCGCTCGACGGCGCCCGTGACGACCGTGCCGCGTCCGGTGATGGTGAGCACGTTCTCCACCGACAGCAGGAACGGCGCGTCGGTGTAGCGGACGGGCATCGGCACATAGGTGTCGACGGCGTCGAGCAGCGCCTCCACGGCGGCGGTCCACCGGGGCTCACCCTCCAGCGCCTTGAGTCCGGAGACCCGTACGACGGGGGCCGCGTCCCCGCCGTACCCGTGGGCGGTGAGCAGGTCGCGGACCTCCAGCTCCACCAGGTCGGTCAGCTCGTCGTCGCTCATGTCGGCCATGGTGAGCGCGACGACGATGTGGTCGACGCCCACCTGCCGGGCGAGCAGGACGTGCTCGGCGGTCTGGGGCATGACCCCGTCGAGCGCGGACACGACGAGGATCGCGCCGTCGAGCTGTGCGGCACCCGTGACCATGTTCTTGATGAAGTCGGCGTGGCCGGGCATGTCGACATGGGCGTAGTGCCGGGTGTCGGTCTCGTACTCGACGTGCGCAATGTTGATGGTGATTCCGCGCCGGGCCTCCTCGGGGGCCCGGTCGATGCGGTCGAAGGGAACGTACGTACTGAAACCGCGTCCGCTGAGCACTTTGGTGATGGCGGCGGTGAGGGTGGTCTTGCCGTGGTCGACGTGGCCCATGGTGCCGATGTTGAGGTGCGGCTTGGTGCGCACGTATGCCGTCTTGGACATGCTGCTTCTTCCTCTACCTGAGCGCTTCCTGAACGCTTCCCGGACACTTCCCGGACGCTTCTGGGGAAGCCGAATGCGAGTGAGGACCCCTGGGCCGAGCCGACCCTCCCCCTGAGGGGTCCCACCGGACGGTCCGGGGAGGGTCAGCTTCGGGCGCCGCCGAACGGCGGCAGCGCCGGTGCGGGAGCCGCGGCGGCATCGGCCGCCACGAGGAAGACGGCAGCCTTCGGCGCGTCCGCGACTGCGGACGGCGCTGCGAGGAAGGCGTACCGGAACATGTCCACGATCATCTCGGACGGGCATGACCGCGTCGACCGAATTTCCCCCGGGGGTGGGCGGCGGTGTTTCCCGCGGGGGTGGGCGGGCGTCGATCGTTGTCCCGGAACCGTGCCGGCAGGGGTTCCCCATTCGGTACCGAGACGGCCGTATAGTCCCCCATTGCGGCGATCACCCGCCGATTTCGGTTAGTCTCCCTTGATGTTCGAGCCCGTCCCCAGGCCGACCTCCGCCGGCCTCGCCGTCCGCTGCACCAGGGTGTTGCTCTCCCCCTGGTCGCGGCTCTCGCTGCTCGTCCTCGTGCTGGCCTCGGCCGGCGCGCTGGTGGTGCTGTACGAGCCACAGCGCCTGCTCTCGGACGGCTGGCCCGGTCAACTGGGCGGCGTGGCGGCGGTGGTGCTGTACGCCGTGGCGTACGGGGCGTGCACCGCGGCCTTCGTACCGCGACCGCTCCTCAACCTGGCCGCCGGCGCGCTCTTCGGCGCCCAGGCGGGTCTGGTCTCGGCGCTCGCCGGTACGGTGCTGGGCGCGGGAATCGCCTTCACGCTCGGCCGGTTGCTGGGCCAGGACGCGCTCCGCCCGCTGCTGCGCGGTCGCTGGGTGAAGGCGGCGGACACCCAGTTGAGCAAGCACGGCTTCCGCTCGATGCTGGCGATACGGATCTTCCCCGGTGTGCCGTTCGCCGCCGCCAACTACTGCGCGGCGGTCTCCCGGATGGGGTACGCGCCGTTCCTGCTGGCGACGGCGCTCGGTTCGATCCCCAACACGGCCGCGTATGTGATCGCGGGCAGCCGGGCCGGGTCGCCGACCTCGCCGACCTTCCTGATCGCGATGGGGTTCATCGTGGTGACCGGACTGATATCGGCGGCCGTCGCCTGGCGCAAACGCCACGGCTTGAGCCGCGGTTGAGAGGCGGCCCGAGCAGCGGCCTGTCGGTACCGGGCGCCCCGTCGGAGTGGCCGGCCGGCACCCCGGACCGACAGCCAGGCGACCCCCTCCGAACCCGTCGCTCCCTGTTCATCTGGGGGCGCTACTCTTCCTCACGCACCGGCGCCCGAAGGGCATATGCCGGGCTTTGACCGGGATGGCTGCGCGCCGTCGGACGTGAGCTTCTTCTTGGGTGGCGTAGGTTTCCATGTCGTGGTTTGAGTCATTCATCCTCGGTCTGGTCCAGGGACTGACCGAATTCCTGCCCATCTCCTCCAGCGCGCACCTGCGGCTGACGGCCGCCTTCGCCGGCTGGCACGATCCGGGCGCGGCGTTCACCGCGATCACCCAGATCGGCACCGAGACCGCCGTCCTGATCTACTTCCGCGAGGACATCACGAGGATCGTCTCGGCCTGGTTCCGCTCGCTCACCGACAAGTCGATGCGCGGCGACCACGACGCCCGGATGGGCTGGCTGGTGATCATCGGCTCCCTTCCGATCGGTGTGCTCGGCATCACGCTCAAGGACCAGATCGAGGGCCCGTTCCGCGATCTGCGGCTGATCGCGACCACGCTGATCGTGATGGGCCTGGTCCTCGGCATCGCCGACCGGCTGGCGGCCCGGGACGAGGCGGGCGGCCGGCACCGCGCAGTCAAGGAGCGCAAGACCCTCAAGGACCTGAGCGTCAAGGACGGTCTGATCTACGGTTTCTGCCAGGCGATGGCCCTGATCCCGGGCGTCTCCCGGTCCGGCGCCACGATCAGCGGCGGTCTGCTGATGGGCTACACCCGGGAGGCCGCCGCGCGGTACTCCTTCCTGCTGGCGATTCCCGCGGTGCTGGCGTCCGGCGCGTACGAACTCAAGGACGCCGGCGAGGGACATGTCTCCTGGGGTCCGACGATCTTCGCGACGGTCATCGCCTTCGCGGTGGGGTACGTGGTGATCGCCTGGTTCATGAAGTTCATCACTACGAAAAGTTTCATGCCGTTCGTGATCTACCGCGTGCTCCTGGGAATCGCCCTGTTCATCCTGGTCGGGACGGACACCCTGAGCCCCCACGCGGGCGAGTCGGGTGACTGAGGGCGGCCGTCGGGGGGCAGACGGTGACCTGCGGAGGCCGTAATCTGTTCGCATGTCCCCCCTTCCACGCGAGCCAGAGACTGCCTTGCCCCCCTTGTCCCCTTTGTCGTCGGATTCCGCCGCTGAGCTCAACGCGCGGATCCGCGAGCTGTGGGCCGACGGGCAGCTGCCCGAAGACCGCCGCGCGGAGTATGAGGCGCTCGTATTGAAATGGGCGGCCCTGGAGCGGGTCGAGCGCGCGGCCTGAGGGCAACGGTAGAACGAGTACGCGGGAGCGGAGCCCGGCCGACACGGCCGGGCTCCGCTCCGTTCACACCCCGCGCCACCCGCGCCTCCTCAGGCGCACGCGTCCTGCCGACTCGGCTAGCCTGACGGCACGATGAACCGTTTGAGCACGGCATGGGGCGATGTCGCCCTCGCCCGTTACCCCGAAGACCCCCGCGAGACCCTCCGCGCGTGGGACGCCGCCGACGAGTATCTGCTGCGGCGGCTCGCCGAGGACGATATGAGGGCCTCGCTGCCGTCCCCGCCCGCCGCACCGACGGGGAGCCTCGTCGTCCTCGGTGACCGCTGGGGCGCGCTGACCGTCTCGCTCGCCGCGTACGGCCCCGTACAGATCACCGACTCCTTCCTCGGCCAGAGCGCGACCCGGGCGGCCCTGGCGCGCAACGGCGTCGAGGAGACGGCCGTACGGATGCTCTCCGCCCGGGACACCCCGCCCGCGCGGATCGACGTCCTGCTCGTACGGGTGCCCAAGAGCCTCGCGCTCCTGGAGGACCAGCTGCACCGGCTGGCGCCGGCCGTCCACGCGGACACCGTGATCATCGGGACCGGCATGGTCACCGAGATCCACACCTCCACGCTGAAGCTCTTCGAGCGGATCATCGGTCCGACCAGGACGTCGCTGGCGGTGCGGAAGGCACGGCTGATCTTCTGCACGCCGGACACCTCGATCCCCCGGACGGCCGGACCCTGGCCGTTGCGGTACGCGCTGCCCGACGACGCGGGAACGCCCGGCGGGCGTCCCGGTGTCATCGTCAATCACGCGGGCATCTTCTGTGCCGACCGGCTGGACATCGGCACCCGGTTCTTCCTGAAGAACCTCCCGGCGCGGCACGACGCCGAGCGGGTCGTCGATCTGGGGTGCGGCAACGGTGTCATCGGCACGGCGGTGGCCCTGGCCAATCCGCGGGCGGAGGTGACCTTCGTCGACGAGTCCTTCTCCGCCGTGGCCTCCGCCGAAGCCACCTACCGCGAGAACGTCGACTCCGACGCCCCCGCCGCATTCCTGATCGCCGACGGGGTCTCCGGGATCGCGGACGGATCGGTCGATCTCGTACTGAACAATCCGCCGTTCCACTCCCACCGGGCCACCACGGACACGACGGCACGCCGAATGTTCGAGGGGGCGCGGCGCGTGCTGCGGCCCGGGGGCGAGCTGTGGGTGGTCGGTAACCGGCATCTCGGGTACCACGTACGGCTGCGCAGGCTCTTCGGGAACTGCGAGGTCATGGCGAGCGACCCGAAGTTCGTGGTGCTGCGGGCCGTCCGGAGCTGAGCCCCGCCGTCAAGGCGCTGGTTTCGCTCTCCTGCCGGATATCTCCGGGCGACTGGCGTGCACGGCTCTTGGCCTGAGGGCGCTCCTGCCGGAGACTGAGCCGATGACGCAGCGTGTGGATCTCGCGACGGTGATGGACCGCCTCGCCATCGACGACTTGGTGACCGGCTACGCGGTGGCCGTGGACGACGCCGACTGGGGCGGCTACCGGGCCCTGTTCACCGGGGACGGGCGAGCGGACTACCGCAGTTCGGGCGGGATCGAGGGCCCGGCGTCCGAGGTCGCCGACTGGCTGGCGGAGACGATGCGCCTCTTCCCCGTACGCCAGCACCTCATCGTCAACCGCCGGCTCCGCATCCAGGACCTGGGCGGCTATCCGGGTGACGAGGCCGAGGTGTCGGCCGACTATGTGAATCCGATGCGGCTGGAGTCGGGCGACGAGTACGTCTCCGGCGGCCGGTACGGCTTCGGGGCGCTGCGTACGAACGAGGGGTGGCGGCTGCGGAGCGTGGTGATCGAGGAGAGGTGGCGGCGGGGCGCCGGAGCGGCGGCCGGCTGACCCCGGGACCGGCTCCTAGGCCCCCGCTCCGGGCCGACGCGGTGTTGAGGCGGTCTCCGTTCGCGCCCACACTGGAAGGGCTCCCGCGCGTCGGGGGCTCCGAGCGGCGGCTGCGGAGGTCACCCCCCGGCGGGGGGGGCCGGCACTGCTTCCCGTCGTGGCCGTGCCGTGTGGTGTCGTGGTCCCCTTTCGACGCAGGACGAGGAGGCGCGGATGCGGATCGCGCCGGGCCGCCCGGAAGGCCGCTCCGTCCCCCGCGCCCGCCGACTGTTCACCGGTTCCTGGGGGCGGGCCGCCGGCGCCGTCGTGGCGGGCGCACTGCCCGCGTTGGCGTTTCCGGAACCCGGCCTCTGGTGGTTCGCGTACGGGGCGCTGGTGCCGTGGCTGCTCCTGCTGCGGACCGCGCCGACGGGACGGCGTGCCGCGGTGGAGGGCTGGCTCGGCGGCGTCGGGTTCGTGATCGCGGTGCACCACTGGCTGGCGCCGAGTCTGCACGTCTTCATCGTGGTGCTGGCGGCGCTACTGGGGCTGCTCTGGGCGCCCTGGGGGCTGCTGGTCCATACGCTGCTCCGGGGGAGACCGGGCCCCGCCCATGCCCTGGCCGCGCTCGCGGTCGTCCCGTCGGGCTGGCTGATGATCGAGCTGGCGCGGTCCTGGGAGGGGCTGGGCGGGCCCTGGGGGCTGCTGGGGGCGAGTCAGTGGGAGGTCTCCCCCGCGCTGCGGCTGGCGTCGATGGGCTCCGTATGGCTGGTGAGCCTGTTGGTGGTGCTGGTGAACACCGCGCTCGCCGTGCTGATCGCCGTGGACGGCGCCCGTACGGCCGTGGTCGGCGGTGTGGTCGCCTGCGCGCTCATGGCCGGGGCGGTGTGGGCGGCGGCCCCGCGCCCGGAGGAGGCGGGGCGGACCCGGATCGCCGTCGTCCAGCCCGGGGTGATCGAAGGACCGGGGAGCGTGGAGCGGCGCTTCGCCCGGAGCGAGGAGCTGACCGGGCAACTGGCCGGCCGCGATCTCGACCTGGTGGTCTGGGGCGAGAGCAGTGTGGGCGCCGATCTGGGCGAGCGCCCCGACCTGGCGGCGCGGCTGGCCGCGCTGTCCCGCGCGGTCGGCGCCCATCTGCTGGTCAATGTGGACGCGCGGCGCCCGGCCGCGGACGGCGCCCGTGGGATCTTCAAGAGTTCCGTGCTGGTGGGCCCCCGGGGACCGACCGGCGACCGCTACGACAAGATGCGGCTGGTCCCCTTCGGGGAGTACATACCGGCCCGCGGGCTGCTGGGCTGGGCGACCTCGGTGGGCCGGGCGGCGGATGAGGACCGGCTGCGCGGCAGCCGCCCGGTGGTGATGGACCCGCCCGGCGATGGGCCCCGGCTCGGGCCGCTGGTCTGCTTCGAGTCCGCGTTCCCCGATATGAGCCGGCGGCTGGTCCGCGACGGCGCCGGACTGCTGGTGGCCCAGTCGGCGACCTCGTCGTTCCAGGGGAGCTGGGCGCCGGAGCAGCACGCCTCCCTCGCGGCGCTGCGCGCGGCCGAGACCGGCCGGCCGATGGTGCACGCCACGCTCACCGGGGTCAGCGCGGTCTACGGGCCCGGGGGCGAACGCATCGGCCGCCCCCTGCCCACGGAGAGCAGCGCGGCGGCCGTCTACGACCTACCACTGGCGCGCGGGACGAGCGGGTACACGCGATTCGGCGACTGGCCGGTGTACGGCGCGTTCGCCGTCCTGGCGGGGTTCTGCGCGGTGGCGGGCGTCCGCTCCCTCAGGCCGCCTGCTCCAGGGCCCGGAGCACCACCTGTTCACACAGCTCATGGGTCCGCAGCGCGTCCCGCGCGCTGAGGAGTTCACCCGCGCGCACCGCGTTCAGGAAGGACAGCACGACCTGTTCGATACCGCGCTGGCGGGCGACCGGCACCCAGTCGCCCCGCTTGCGGATGCTGGGCTGCCCCTTGTGGTCGACGATCTCCGAGAGATCGCGCACCTCGCGCTTGCTGTCCCGGCCCGAGACCTCCAGCAACTCCTCGGTGGAGCCGCTCATCCGGTTCATGGCGCCGATGGCGGTGAATCCGTCACCAGAGAGCTGGAGGACGACATGGTGCATCAGTCCGTCGACGATCCGGGCCCGTACGTCGGTGTGCTCCACGGTGCCCGGGACGAGGAAGCGCAGGGTGTCCACGACATGGATGAAGTCGTCGAAGACGAGGGTGCGCGGGTCCTCGGCGAGCCCGACCCGGTTCTTCCGCAGGAGTATCAGGTCGCGGGGGTGCTCCAGGCACTGCGCGTAGCCGGGTGCGAAACGGCGGTTGAAGCCGACGGCGAGGCTGGTGCCGCGCGCCTCGGCGAGCTCCACCAGCCGCTCGGAGGTGGCCAGGTCATAGGCGAGGGGCTTGTCGACGTAGGTCGCCACCCCCGCTTCGAGGAGTGCAGTGGTGATCTCGGCGTGCACCGTGGTCGGGGCGTGGACGAAGGCCGCGTCCAGGTCCTGGGCGAGCAGTGACTCCAAGGTGGTGTGCCGTCGTTCGGCCGGCACGTGGTAGGTCTCGCCGATCTCGGTCAGCGTGGCCGGGGTGCGGGTCTGGAGGTGGAGTTCCACTCCGGGCAGGACTCCGATGACGGGCAGATACGCCTTCCGTGCGATGTCTCCGAGACCGATGCAGCCGACCTTCACAGATGCCTCCTTGTGCGGTGTTCCGGACCCCCGTCGGGGCCCGGTCAGCATACGTGCGGGGTCGGTGGCCGCCAGTCGGCGATACCGACGAAGGCCCGTACCGCGACAGCGGGTCCGAGCCTTCCGGCCAGTGACATCAGCGTCTGCCGGGCGACGACGGCCGGGGCGGCGGCGAGCGACACCGGCCGGTGTGGTGACGACGGCCGGGCGGCTCCCGGGGGACCCGGAGTCGAGCAGCTCGGCCGGGCACCCGGTGCGGACGGCGTCGGCGGGGAGCCGGGCGGCGCTCCGGTCGATCAGGGTGGCGCGGTGGACCAGCACCAGCGGGCCGCCGAGACGCTCGGCCAGGTCCTCACTGTTCACCCGGGAGTTCCAGCGGCCCCGTGGGGTGCGCAGACCGCCGTCGCCCTGCCAGGCGGCGAGGTCGCGGATCTCGTCGCCGAGGTCCCCGGCCCGGCCGCCCTGCGCACCGGGTGCACCGAGCTGCTGCGCGGACTCCTCGGCGACCGGCCGGCGGCGGGGGCCGATAGGGCCTAACGGGTTCTGCGAGGTCACCCGTCCGGGCCATTGTGTGTCCATACGACGGATGGCGGCGTGGTCGGTCCACCACAGTTGCCGGGTGACCACCACCTCGAAGATCCTGCTCGGAACGGCCGTCTGGGCCGTGTCGGGACTGGCCCTGGCGGGCTGTGTGACCGTGCAGCCCCGGTCATCACCCCCGCTCGCGCCACCGGCCCGGAGCGAGTCGCCCGCGCCGGTCGTGGGTCCGCGGATCGCACAGGGCCCGGGGCGGGCGGTCCTGGCACCGGCGCCGCCGGCACGGACCGTCGACCCGCCCGCGCCCAGGCCGCCCCGGCGGACCTGGTCACCCCGGCCGCGGGCCGCCGCCGAACCGACCGCGCCCCGGCCCGTGCCCGCCGCGCCGCCCCCGCGGGCCAGGAAGCCGGAACCGCGACAACAGCAACCGCGGGCGCGCGGAACACGCCACCGCATCCCGGACGTCTGCGCCCTCGGTGAGCGGTATGGGAGCTGGCGGCCGGACAGCGCGGCCGCCCGGCTCTGCCGCGAGGCACTGCGCGACGCGCGCCGACGACTGCCCTGAGCACCCCGGCGGGGGGCCGGCACGCGGTCCGGCCCCGAATCACCCGCCGCAAGGTCCGGGGCACATATCAGGCCCCGGGTCACTCGCCGCAAGGTCCGAGGCACAAGGTCAGAACCCAGGCCAGCCGCCGCAAGGTCGCGGTCCCGCCTCCCGGGTCACTCCCCCCGCAGCGTCCGCTCCAGCCGGGTGATCGCGGCGCGCATCCCCTGGCCGTATCCGTCGTCCGCCAGGGCGTCCGCCGCCGCCCGCGCCCGGTCCAGATGGACCCACGCGGCC
Organism: Streptomyces sp. NPDC020965; assembly: GCF_044333555.1. Taxonomy (NCBI): domain Bacteria; kingdom Bacillati; phylum Actinomycetota; class Actinomycetes; order Kitasatosporales; family Streptomycetaceae; genus Streptomyces; species Streptomyces sp. NPDC020965. The sequence continues at coordinate 48,002 of NZ_JBIRRE010000011.1, read as the reverse complement.
TCAGGACGCCGGAGCTTCACATAGTCGGCGGCGAGGTTGAGATGGAGCGACGGATAGAAGGCCCGGACGGCCGGTGCCGCCGCGGGCCGGGGCGGCCACTCCCGACCCAGCCCGTCCGCCGCCGCGAGGGCCCGCAGGTCCCAGGCCAGCTCATCGCCCGGGTCGTCCTGGGTGTCCGCCAGATAGTGCGCGAGGGTGCAGCGGTGGAGGGCGTCCCCCGCTTCTCCGATCTCGGCCCAGAGCGCGCCGAACCGATTCCGCGCCTCTTCCCGATCGCCGCCGTGCAGCAGCATGACCGCCTGTCCGATCCGGGTCATGACGGCTTCGTCCGACGCCCCGTCCGACGCTTCCTGCGGCTCCCTCACTGCGGCCTCCCACATCGGTGCGGCACCAGGGCCCCTCGTTTCCCGACCACGCTCGCTGATCCAGCCTGATCCAAACGAAAGACCCTGGCGGCGCTCCAGGGCTCATGGTGATCCATGAACCTTGAAGCTAACCGCCGACACCCGCAAACCCGCAGAGGCTCAGGCACCGGGCCCGGCCCGTGTCCCCCGTCCGACGGGCGGTGACGCCCCGGGACCCCTCGGCCCGGGGACCGATCCGCCCGCCGCCCAAAGGCTGTCTCCTGATCCCCCCGCCTGGGGGGCACCACGGATCAAGGGGCAGCCTCGGACTCAACCCGGCTCAGCCCAGGTCGGGGATGCGCCAGTCGATCGGCTCGTGCCCCTGGGCCGCGACCGCCTCATTGATCTGGGTGAACGGGGCCGAACCGAAGAACTTCTTCGCCGACAGCGGCGAGGGGTGCGCCCCCTTCACCACCACATGCCGGGTCTCGTCGATCAGCGGCAGCTTCTTCTGGGCGTAGTTCCCCCAGAGCACGAAGACGGCCGGATCGGGCCGCTCGGCCACCGCCCTGATCACCGCGTCCGTCACCTTCTCCCACCCCTTGCCCTTGTGCGAGTTGGCCTCGCCCGCCCGCACCGTGAGCACGGCGTTGAGCAGCAGCACTCCCTGCTCGGCCCACGGCATCAGATAGCCGTTGTCCGGGATGGGGAGGCCCAGCTCGGCCTGCATCTCCTTGTAGATGTTCCGCAGGGAAGGCGGGGTCCTGACGCCGGGCCGCACCGAGAAGCAGAGGCCGTGCCCCTGGCCCTCGCCGTGGTACGGGTCCTGACCGAGAACGAGCACCTTGACCCGGTCGTACGGTGTGGCGGCGAGGGCGGCGAAGACCTCTTCGCGGGGCGGGTAGACCGGCCCCTTCGCCCGCTCCTCCTCGACGAACTCGGTCAGCTCCTTGAAATAGGGCTTCTGCAGCTCTTCGCCGAGGACGCCACGCCAGGACTCGGGCAGCAGGTCGGTGTCGGTCACGTCAAGAACCTCCGGAATGCGTTCAGTTACGAACACAGAACCTACCCGGCACCACTGACAACGGCCGCACTGACGACCGCCCCAGGGGCGGGCCCGACGACCAGTCCGGGGGGCCGGGGGCTACCAGCTCGCCTTCCGGTACAGCTCCCAGAGCTGCATCACCGTCTGCGGGTCCAGGGCGCGCTCGGCGCCACCGATCTCCTCACCGGTGGCCACGTACAGCTTGCCCTGCCACAGCGGCAGCAGCCGAACGTCGTCGGCGAGGATCTCCTGAGCCCGCCGGAACTTGCCGGCCACGGCACCGCGGTCGCTCTCGCGCCGGGTCGCCGGCAGCAGCACCCGGGTGATCTCGGGGCTCTCGTAGGGTGTCGCGATCACATTGTTCTCGCCGACGAACGGCGCGATGAAGTTGTCCGGGTCCGGGAAGTCGGGGAACCAACCGCGGCCGAAAACGGGATAGGACCCGGACTTGAGCCCCCGCAGGAATTCCGTCTCCGCCTTGCCCCGCACGGTGATCTTGAAAAGGCCCGAAGCCTCAAGCTGCCGCTTGAGTTCGGCGAACTCCAACGCCGTGGCCGATCCGTAACGGTCGGTGACGTACCAGAAGTTCAGCGCCACCGGCTTCTCGATACCGTCGTCGGCCAGAATCTTTCGAGCCCTGGCGACATTCGGCTCACCGAAACGGTCGAAGAATTCGGTGGTGTGACCGGCGATGCCCTTCGGAACCATGGAGTACAACGGCTCGGCGGTGCCCTGATAGATCTTGGCGACAAGGGCACCCCGGTCGACGACCTGTGCCACCGCCCGCCGCACGGAGACCCTGCCGGCCAGCGGGTCCTTGGAGTTGAAGACCAGATACCGGATGTCGGCGCCGACCGTCTCGACCAGTCGGAGGTGGTCGTTCTCCGGCCGCTTCTGCTGGAGCTTGACGACTTCCCCGGCGCCCAGACCGCGGTAGGTGACATCGATCTGCTTCTTCTTGAGAGCCGCCACCATCACGTCGGAATCCCGGTAATACCGGATGGTGACGGCATCGTTTCGGCGCTTGGCGAAGCCTTGGTAACGATCGTTCTTAGCCAGTTCCGCCTTGTTGCCCTTACTGAAGGAATTCAGCACATAGGGCCCGGAACCGGTCAGCTCGCCATCGTCACGGAGCTTGTCCGCGGGGTATTTCCCCGGCGGAACGAGGGAGGTGGCGGGGGTCGCGAGGATGAACGGGAACGTGGCGTCGGAGGATTTCAGCCGGAAGACGACCGTGCGGTCACCGACCGCCTCCACTCTGGCCAGCGAGCTCAGCAGACCGAGCGGACCACCCGACTCGCCGATGGTCCGAATACGGTCGATGGAATGCTTCACCGCCCGCGCGTCGAGCTTCTCACCGTTGGAGAAGACGAGCCCCGAACGCAAACGGCACTCGTAGACCTTGTTCGCAGTGTCCGTGAACCGGCACTCCTTCGCCGCATCCGGCCGCGGCGCGTTGCTCCCGGTCGGAAAGCTCAGCAGCGTCTGGAACACATTCCGGTACAGCTCCCAGGAACCGTTCCAGGCGGCGGCCGGGTCAAGGGTTGTCGGCTCACTCGTCGTACCGACCGATATCTTTCGTTTGCCACCCGATTCCGCATCGGTGAACAGACCGCACCCCGCCAGCAGGGATATGGAGGCCAGCGTCGCAGCGGCCCTCGGACAGGTCCGGTAGAACACGTGCACGCTCCTCGTTCGGCCGTGGGTCGGCCGACCATACCGCAGCGCCCTGCCGGGTCAACCAGGCGGCCCGGCAGGGCACTTGACTCATCGCGTAACAAACAACGCAGTTCGCTCAGTGCACTCCGGCGTTGAGGAAGAGGCCCCCGTCGACCACCAATGTCTGCCCGGTGATCCAGTCCGACTGGTCGGAGGTGAGGAACGCGGCGGCACCGCCAATGTCCTCCGGCATTCCGAGCCGGGCCAGCGGGTAGGCGGCCGCGGCTTCGGCCTCCCGCCCCTCGTAGAGCGGCTCGGCGAATCGCGTCTTCACCACGGCCGGCGCGATGGTGTTGACCCGCACGGATGGCGCGAATTCATGCGCCAACTGGAGGGTCAGATTCACCATGGCCGCCTTGCTCATCCCGTACGCCCCGATGAATGGCGACGGCGAGAGGCCCGCGACCGAGGCGATATTCACGATCGCGCCGCCATTCTCCTTCTGCCACGCTCGATAGGTCTGCTGGGCGAAGCCGAGCGCCGAGATCACATTCGTCTCGTACACCTTGCGCGCGACACCGAGATCAAGCTCCGCAAGCGGTCCGTAGACCGGATTGGTGCCCGCGTTGTTGACGAGGAAGTCGACCCGGCCGAACACCTCCATGACCCGCTCGACCGCAGCCGCCTGATGCGCCTCGTCATGGGCCTTGCCCGCGACGGCGATGGCCCGGTCACCGCCGAGCCGCGCCACCGCGTCGGCGAGCGCGTCCGCACCCCGGCCGGTGAGACACACCCGGTCGCCACGGGCCACGAGCGCCTCGGCGACTCCGTAGCCGATGCCCCGGCTTCCGCCGGTGATCAGCGCGACCTTTCCACTGTCGGGTACTTCCGTCATCGTGAGGACCCCCGATTCAGTTGAGCGGTCCGCCGGCCACGTACAGCACCTGGCCGGAGACGAAGCCCGCGTCATCGCCGGTGAAGAAGGCGATGGCATTGGCGATGTCCTCGGGGCGCCCGACGCGCTGGACCGGGATCTGGGTGGCGGCGGCGGCCTGGAAGTCCTCGAAGCCCATACCGACCCGGGCGGCCGTCTGTGCGGTCATCTCGGTGACGATGAAGCCGGGGGCGACCGCGTTGGCGGTGACACCGAACTTGCCGAGCTCCTTGGCGAGGGTCTTGGTGAAGCCCTGGAGGCCGGCCTTGACCGCGGCGTAGTTCGCCTGACCGCGATTGCCGAGCGCCGAGGACGAGGAGAGCGAGACGATCCGTCCGAACCCGGCGTCGACCATGTGCTTCTGACATGCCTTGGCCATCAGGAACGCGCCTTTGAGGTGCACGTTCATCACGGTGTCCCAGTCGGACTCGCTCATCTTGAAGAGGAGGTTGTCGCGGAGCACCCCCGCGTTGTTGACCAGGATCGTGGGCGCGCCCAGCTCGGTGGCGACCCGCGCCACGGCGGACTCCACACGGGCGGAGTCGGACACGTCGCAGCCGACGGCGAGGGCGGTGCCACCGGCCTCGGTGATCGCGCCGACCGTGTCCGCGCAGGCCGCCTCGTCGAGGTCGAGCACGGCGACGGCCCGTCCCTCGGCCGCGAGCCGTACCGCGGTGGCGGCGCCAATGCCGCGTGCCGCGCCGGTCACGACGGCGACGCGCTGCTCGGTGGTGGACATGTGGTTCTCCTCGCCCTTGGATGCGGCTCATCCGGCACGTCCCGTACGCCACGCGAATGAGCGACCGCTTAGTACCTTCAGCAGACGAGACGCTAGAAGCCCTGGCACCCGGTGTCAACGGCCCACCGGGGCGCGCCACGTCGGCGAGGAACACCTCCGCGCGACGGTCCGGTGCCGTCACCCCGCGCTCCGGGACGGGAAAACCGGCCGGGAGGACGGGAAAACCGGCCGGGAGGACGGGAAAACCGGCCGGGAGGACGGGAGAACCGGCCGGGGGCAGGAGAACCGGCCGGGGCCCATGCGGGGGTCGACGGGTTCATGGAGTCCGTCGGCACGGAACGCGCACGCCGTTCCCGGCCCCCGCGCACCACACTCTGTTCACCGGGCGCCCGGCCCGTCCCTCACCGCACGAGCAGCGTGAGCAGCCGGTCCACTTCGGCCTCCGGGTCCGCCGTCAGCCCCGTGTGCACCGGACCCGGTTGGACCACGGTCGAGCGGGGCGCGATCAGCCAGCGGAAGCGGCGTCCCGCGTCGTCCTGGGCCGCCTGTCCGGCCCCGACACCGCCGCAGCACACCTGCTCGACGGCGTGCAGCGCGGCCCGTACGCCCCGGACGTCCGCCGTCGGGTCCAGTGCCCGCAGCTTCGCCTCGTCCAGGAACGTCCGGGCGGCGACGTAGGTCCTGGCCCGCGAGTAGACCACCACCCCCGCGTTGAAGCACTCACCGCGCTCGATCCGGGGGACCACCCGCAGCAGCGCGTACTCGAAGACCTCTCGCACCTGGTGCTCGCTCACGCGTCGACTCCCGTCCCGGCCGTGGCGGACGGTCGGCCGGTCAGCCATCCGGGCGCCTGGGAGGGCCGGTCTCCGGTCGGTTCGCTCAGCGTGATCCTGGTGTGGATCGTCGCCGCGCGCGACAGCAGCGCCTCCACATAGGCGCGGCGCAGCGCGTCCGTGCTCGCGAAGCCGGGCTCGTCGACCAACCATTCGTCGGGGACATCGGCGGCGGCCCGGGTCAGCAGTTCCTCGGTGACCAGCGGTGCCAGCTCGGCCGCGGCCGCGGCGATGTCCGGCGTGAAGCGGGCCAGTGCGTGGTCCGACGCGTCGTACGGCTTGGCGGCGGAGGTCGCGGCGCCGGGCCAGTTGTGGTGCCAGATCATGGTGGCGCCGTGGTCGATGAGCCAGAGGTCACCGTGCCACACCAGCAGATTGGGGTTCCGCCAGGACCGGTCGACGTTGTTGATCAGTGCGTCGAACCAGATGACCCGACCGGCTTCGGCGGGACTCACCTCGTAGGCGAGCGGATCGAAGCCGATCGAGCCGGGCAGGAAGTCCATGCCGAGGTTGAGTCCACCGCTGGCCTTCAGCAGCTCCTGCACCTCCTGATCGGGCTCGCCGAGCCCGATCACGGGGTCGAGCTGGATACTGACCAGCTCGGGGACGCGCAGCCCGAGGTGGCGGCCGAGCTGTCCGCAGATGACTTCGGCCACGAGGGTTTTACGGCCCTGTCCGGCACCGGTGAATTTCATGACGTAGGTGCCGAGATCGTCGGCCTCGACGATTCCTGGGAGCGAGCCGCCCTCACGCAGGGGCGTGACATAGCGAGTCGCTGTGACTTCTGTCAGCATTTCCTCAGGCTATACGGCACGGCTCCCTGCGAATCCGCAGACCGGGTCGGACCGTACAGCCGGGCGGTCCTCGCCCCCCGCCGGCCCTGGGGAGAACCTGGGGAGCTCCCACCGGCACGGCATTCCCTCCGGCTCCCCAGGAACTTCCGGTGCCGCCTGTCGGCCCCGGGGCTCCCCCACGGCAGTGCCACTTCGACGGGCGGAACATCTCGACGTGCCGCTTCACCTCGTCCGCGACCGGGGGCGGCATGTCCACGGTCCGCGTCTTCGCCCACTTGGGAGGTTCCTCGCCGCCCACCCAGCGCCCGCCGCGACCGCCGATGCTCTGGTCCACGACAGCCGGGGCAAGGTCCTTCTGGTCAACCCCACGTACAAGGTCGGGCTGGGATCTTCCCGGGGGGCATGGTCGAGGGAAGACGATGTCGACGCGCATCACACGAGGATGCTCCACCCAGAACGCGCCACGGGCCCGCCGCAGTCGATCGCGGCAGGCCCGGGCACCAGCGGGCCCCGTCCTTACCGGACGAGCGGGTCGTCGGAGGGGCGGATCGTCAGGGTTGCCAGAGGGGCGTCAGAGGAGAAGGTCGTTCACGGGGAAGCCCCAGCCCGCTCGGGTGTCGGGCGGCGGATTGGTGAACGGCTGGGCGAGGTCCCCGGTCCCGGCGTAGAAATAGAGATCGCCGTTGGGCTTGCGGCCCAGGAGATCGGGCTTGGCGTCGCCATTCATATCGCCGGGGGAGATAACGGTGTTGTAGATCTCCCAGCCCCAGCCGATCCTGACCTGGGGTTTGAAGGTGCCGTCGCCGTTGCCCTCCAGGAGGAAGAGTTCGTCACCCGTGCTCGTACCCGATGGTTTGCGGACCACGAGATCGGGGCTGGCGCCGCCCGCGACATTGCCCGGGGCCAGGATCGTGTTGTACGCCCCCCAGGGGCTGCCAGCGTTGGCCACGACCGTGGCCGGGGTGCCGATGCTCCCGTCGGGCTCGATGGGCATCCGCTGGAGCACGTCACCGGTCCTGACCAGGAGTTCGGCTCGGCCGTCGGCGTTCATATCGGGGCTCACGGCCAGCAGGTCTGCGCTTCCGAGGCCGTTGCCGACCGTGCGGGGCGCGATGAAGAACAGTTCGGTGGGATGGCCCGGGTGGAGGCGGAGGTTGCCGCTGCCGTCGATCGAGTAGAGGTCTTCGTCACCGTCCCGGTCCGCGTCACCGGCGCGCGCGATGTGTCGCAGCGAACTCCAGTTGGTGTTCCAGGCGGCACCGACCTTGCAGTAGAGGGCCTGAATCTTGTTGTCGGTCCGGCCGAAGTGACGGTACAGATCGCCGTCGGCACCCCGGCGCAGCATGTCGGCCCTGCCGTCGTCGGGGTTGTTGCACTGGGTCCATGTCGCGGCGCCGCGGTAGGCGTAGTGGTCGGAGACCCCGGCGTGCCGGGGCATCGCGTCCGCCACCACGTTCTTGAAGTGCGCCTCGCTCACAAAGATGTAGTCGTACTTGGCCTCGACCCGGCCGATGGTCGTGTCGGCGCGCAGGGTCGGCTCACCGGAGCGACATTGCCCGGCCGGCGGGGCGAGGGCCAGACACTCCGGTGTGAAGCGTGCGGCGTCCGCCTGGTCCGTCTCGATGAACTGCCCGGTTCCGCCCGAGTGGCTGTACAGCCGGCTGAGGGGTTCCGCCAGGGGGGCGAGGCGCGGTTCGATGATCTTCTTGGTCGGGTCGTTCGGGTCCGTGATCTCGTGTTGCGGGTTGAAGTCACCGCCGAGGACCACCGGTATCCCCTGGTCGATCCACGGCTTCACCTGGCGGGCGAGGCTCTCGGCCTGCTTCGTGCGCTCGGGTCGGTCGTTGTGGGTCAGATGGACGGAGCACGCCCGGGTCGTCCGGCCCTGGAGCGCGGTCTCCAGGCACGCCGCCTTCCACCTGGCGTCCTTGGTGGGCGAGTAGAGGTGCAGGGCGGGCAGGGCCACGATCGGCCCCTTGGCGAAGACCGCGATACCAAAGTCGTTCTCGGGTACGGCCGTGCCCCCGGACGGCGTGTACTTGCAGAGGTCCCCGCTGCCGTCCTGGGCGGGGGTGAGCATCCGTTCGAAGGTGCCCTCGTAGCCGAGGCTCGCGAGCCGCCTCCGTACCTCGTCGTACTGGGACCTACAGACCTCCTGGAGGAACAGGATGTCCGAGTCCCACTCCGTGGCCTGCCGGACGACCTCCGCGGACCGCTGGTTCACCTCGTCCGTGAGGGAGCAGTCCGCCGTTGTGTCGTTGTTCCCGCAGATGTTGTACGAGAGGAAGCGCAGCACCGGGGCCGACCCCGGTGACACGGTATCGGCGGACGACACGGGAACCAGTAGGCCACCGGCCATGACCGCGGTCAGCAGCGCGATGAACAGCGCGCGTAGTCGCATGTGGGTCCTTTCTCAAGGCATCACTGACTGTTCGTGCGTTCACAAGAACGGAGCGCACGATGCTGCGACTGACGACGGAACCGGATGGTTGTACCGGCGGAAGTTCGGCCCGGTCCGGAGCGCGTGATCGCCCCCGGCGCGGCTGTGACGGCAGCCCGACTGGGCCCGGCCACAGACATCATGGTCCTCCGGGCGGGGCACACGGGCGCGCCGGACGACGAGCCTGTCGGCGTCGCAGCGCGCTCGATACCGGCCCGGGCCCCGGGGGGCACGCACCGTGCTGACCGCGGCGGACCTCGCCATCACCGGGAGTCACGCGGTGATAGCGATCACGGCGCAACCATTGGCGCTCCCCAGGCGTCCGGCAGCACGACGGAGGGATCGTCAGGTCCCTCTCCGCACCGCTGCCCCTGTTGTCCGGCGCCCGGCCCGGCTCATCCGGCCCGCGCCATCCCGGCCCCGAGGAGTACGTCATGACGTCACAGCGTTCCGCCCTGAGCTGCGCCCTGGTCGTGGCCGCCGCCACCGCCTCACTGCTCAGCCCGACGGCCACGGCCGCCCCCAGCTCCGCGCCCACCGCCAGCCCCGCCAACACCGCCTCGGGGAGCACCGAGGACTTCGACGGCGACGGCTTCCGCGATATCGCGATCGGTGCGCCGTCGGCCCAGGTGGGTCAGGCGAGACAGGCGGGACAGATCACCGTCCTCTACGGCTCGCAGAGCGGCGCGGTCACCTCGCGGCAGCAGACCCTCCACCAGGACTCGCCCGGGATTCCCGGCGACGCCGAGGCGGGCGACCGCTTCGGCCAGCGGCTCACCACCGGCGACCTGGACAACGACGGCTACACCGACCTGATCGTCGGGGCCCCCGGCGAGGACTACTTCCCGCCCCACGATCACAACCAGGGCGCTCTCGCCGTGATCTGGGGCAGCGCCGAGGGACTGACCGGCGAGGCGACCCCGATCGACGGCGCCTTCATCGGAGCCCGCTTCGGCGAGCAGTTGGCGACCGGTGACTTCGACGCCGACGGCGATACTGACCTCGTCGTCAACAACGGCACCAACGGCCTGCGGCAGCTCTCCGGTCCCTTCCTCCGGAACGGCACATCGGCCGGGATGAAGCTCGTCGGCGGCAGCCAGAACACCATGTACGTCGACATCGCCAGCGGCGATCTCAACGGGGACGGCCTGGCCGACCTGGTCACCACCACGTACACCCCGCTGGGGCAGTACAACGACGGCCGGTCCGTCCTCTACGCGCTGGGCACCCCCCAGGGTCTCCCCCTGTACCCCACCCCGGTGATCAACGGCTTCGGGAACCATGTCCCCGGGGGCGACGCGGTCGCCGTCGGCGACATCGACAACGACGGCAAGGACGAGATCGTGATCGGCCGCGGCCGGGAGGCCCTCAATGACTCCACCGTGCCGCCGGGCGCCGTCGGCGGCATGATCAGCTATGTCCCGGGCTCCGCCCAGGGTCCGCGCGGCGACCTCGTCCAGAACATCAATCTGGCCAACTCCGGGCTGACCTTCCAGCCGGGCGACGGTCTGGGCAGCGGGATCTCGGTCGGCGATATCGACGGAGACGGGTACGGCGATGTGACGGCAGGCGTCCCGGGCGAGGACCTGCCGGGGGTGGCCGGGGCCGACCAGGGTTCGGTGGTCACGCTGAAGGGCCGCTCGTTCGGCCTGAACGGCATCGGGGCACGGAAGTTCACTCAGGACACCGTCGGGGTGCCCGGTGAGGCGGAGAGCGGCGACGGCTTCGGCAGGACCACCCGGCTGCTCGACACCGACGGTGACGGCAAGGCCGAGCTGTTCGTGGGGGTTCCCGCCGAGGGCGCGGGAGCCGGTGGGGTCTGGGTCCTCGACGGGACCGCCACCGGGGCGTCCGCCCAGGGGTCGGTCACCTTCGGTCCGGACGCGGTGGGCATCCCCGCCGACAGCGCCGGGTTCGGCGCCGGCTTCACCGACTGAACCCGGCTGAACCCGGCTGAGCCCGACTGAACCCGAATCGGCCAGGGGCGCGGTCGACCGCGCGGGTGGCCCGGGCCGCGCGGGTTTTACGTGTGGCTCAGGTGACGCGGATGGCTCGGGTTTCGCGGCCACAGGGTGAGCGCCGGTCGGTGGCGGTGGCGCACAGGCAGGGCCCACCGTGCCGGCCGGCCTGGCGACAGTGTCCCCCGGCCGATTTCCGCTCACCACCAAGGAAATCGTCCTGCCTTCTGGCCTCATGTCCCGTTACGCGTGGGGCACATGCGCGGGCCGAGGTTCACCACCCATGATCCCGTTCCGTAATCTGGGTCACCGAGAAGTGAGGGCGGGGACGTGGAAAACTCACCAAGTACGGACGTTGGTCTGCTCATCGCGGGCAGGTACCGATTGGCCGAGAGCATCGGCCGGGGCGGCATGGGCAGGGTGTGGCGGGCACATGACGAAGTGCTGCACCGGGTCGTCGCCATCAAGGAACTGACGGCGGGAATGTACGCCTCCGGCGCCGACCGCGCCGTGTTCCACACCCGGACCCGGACGGAGGCGAGAGCGGCGGCCCGGATCAGCCACCCCGGTGTGGTCACCGTTCACGATGTGCTCGACCACGACGACCGCCCCTGGATCGTCATGCAGTATGTCGACGGGCCGTCACTCGCCGACGCGACCGGGAGAGCCGGGCGCATCCCCGCACCGGAGACCGCCCGCATCGGACTCCAGCTCCTGCGCGCCCTGGACGCCGCGCACCTGGCCGGAGTCCTGCACCGCGACATCAAGCCCGCCAATGTGCTGCTCACCCAGGACGGCCGGGCGCTGATCACCGACTTCGGCATAGCCTCCATAGAAGGCGATCCGACGCTCACCCGGACCGGGGAGATCATCGGTTCCGTCGACTATCTGGCCCCCGAGCGGGTACAGGGTGCCGACCCCGGCCCCGCCTCGGACCTCTGGTCGCTGGGCGCGACGCTCTACACGGCGGTGGAGGGCGTGTCCCCCTTCCGTCGTTCGTCACCGCTGACTACCCTGCAAGCCGTCATGGCCGAGGAACCGGCGCCGCCCGTGCACGCCGGTCCCCTCGCCCCGGTGATCACTGCGCTGCTGTGCAAGGACCCGGCTGGACGGCCCTCGACCGCGCGGATCGAGGAGATGCTCCAGGAGGTCGTGGAGGGTCGGGCCCCGGCCCCGTACGCCGTCCCGGGGCCCACGGAACGCATCGAGCCGCCGCCCCCGCACCAGCCCCCACCGCCGGCTTCCGGAGGGTCGGAGGACGGCGGAGTCAAGCGCTTCGGGCGGATGCGCATGGCGGCGGTCGTCACGGCGCTGTCGGTCGTCGCCGGAGTGGGCGCCGGGTACGCGGTGATGGCCTACGGGGACGACGAGAAGAACCCGGCCACCGGGCGGACGACGCCCAAGGAGTCCGGCAGCCCGGTCGCCGGCACCACCCCCGGCCCCGGCACCGCGGAGGACCCCGGAACGGCGAAGGATCCCGGCACCTCGAATGCTCCCAGTACCTCGAACGGCTCCGGGCAGGTGCCGGAAGGCTGGCGCAGGGTGCAGGACCCGAAGGGCTTCAGCCTTCTCGTACCGGACGGCTGGACCCGGCAGGTCGTGAACAATCAGATCGACTACACCCCCGACAACGGACGTCACCTCATTCGGATCGGTATCGACCCGGCGCCCGACTTCGAACACCCCTACGGCCACCTTCAGGACCTGGAGGGGACTCTCAGCAAGTTCCCGGACTACCGCCAACTGCGGTTGGAGCCCAATACCTACCGGGACCGGGAGAAGTCCGCGATCTGGGAGTTCACCTGGACCGAGCGGGGAGACCTCGCCGGCCCCCGGCGTGCCATCAACCAGGTGTACTACGGGGACGACGGCACCGAGTACGCGCTCTACATGTCGGCCCCGGTCGACGACTGGGCAGAGACACGGGAACAGTTCAACACTCTGCTCCAGAGCTGGCGGCCGCCCGGGGATCCCCCGGCCCCTTCCTCCTGACGCCCCTCACCACCGGGCGGCGGTGAACGAGCGGACTCCCCGGCCACCCGGCCGAGGGGCAGCCATCGGGCCCGCCAGGTCCGGCGCGGGCCGACAGCGCTCCGATGCAGACCGGTTAGGGAGTGGGCGCCACAGGTTCCCCGTCCCGAAACCCGGTTGCCAGGACGGCCGCGCGAATGCCAACGATGCCCCATGAACGATGAGATCAGGAACCCTGGCTTCCCCGACCAGTTCGCCCGCACCCGGCGCTTCTCCCTCGGTGTCCCCCAGCATTTCACCGTCTCCCCGGACGGCGCGCGCGTCGTCTTCGTACGCTCCGCCGGTGGCGCTGACCCGGTCAGCGGGCTCTGGCTGTACGAGCCCGACACGTCGGGCGGGGGCCGGGAGCGACTGCTCGCCGACCCCCTCGCACTGGGCGAAGGACCACCGGCCGATGTGCCCGAGGCAGAGCGCATCCGCCGCGAGCGCGCCCGGGAGGCCGCCACCGGTGTGGTGACGTACGCGACCGACGCCGACGCCCGGATCGCGGCCTTCGCACTGGGCGGCGACCTCTGGACGGTGCGTACCGACGGCGGTGCGCCGCGCCGGATCGCGACGGCCGGTCCGGTGGTCGATCCGCGTCCCGCACCGGACGGTGGCTCGATCGCGTACGTCTCCGGGGGCGCCCTCCGGATCGTACGGACCGACGGCACCGGAGACCGGCCGCTAGCCGTGCCGGAGGACCCGGAGGTGTCCTACGGCCTCAGCGATCACGCGGCGGCGGAGTCGATCGGCCGGGACCGCGGCTACTGGTGGGCGCCCGACGGGAGCGCGCTGCTGGTGGCGCGGGTGGACAACACTCCGGTGGGACGCTGGTACATCGCCGATCCGGCTGATCCGACGAAGCCACCGCGGTCCGTCCCGTATCCGGCGGTGGGCACCGCCAACGCCGTGGTGTCACTCCTCCTGGTCCGCGTGGACGGCGGCCGGCGGGAGGTACTACTGCCGGCGCGTGCGCCGCTGGACGCGCATCCCGAGGGCGAGTGGACCGACACGGCGTTCGAGTACGTGGCCGCGGCGGGCTGGGACGGCCACGGCCCGTTCGCCCAGGTGCAGACCCGTGACCAGCGCACCCTCCACCTGCTGGACATCGACCCGGAGACCGGCGGGACCGCGGTGGCGCGCACCCGGCACGACACGGCATGGGTGCAGTTGGTGCCGGGAGCCCCCGGCCGTACCTCGTCCGGCACCCCGCTGTGGACCTTCACCGGCGACGACGATCTGGAGCGGCTGGCGATCGGGGACGCCCGCTCCCCCGACGGCCTCCATGTCCGTGAGGTCCTCGGGGCCGTCGGCCAGCGGGTCTACTTCACCGCGAACGAGGATCCGACCGAAGTGCACGTCTGGTACCACGAGCCCGCGGTCGGCTTCGTCCGCCTCAGCGCCGGCCCCGGGGTGCACGGCGCCAGCTTCGGCGGCGACACCGTCGTCCTGGCGAGCTGGACGGAGTCGGGCCCAGCGGTGACCGTGCTCCGCGGTGGTGCGCCGGCCGGTGAGATCGCCGTGCGCGCCGAGGAACCACAGGTCACACCGGCACCGGTGTTCCTCACCCTCGGCGAGCGGGACCTCCGCGCCCAGCTCTACTTCCCGTCCTGGTACGAGCCGGGCTCCGGCACCAGGCTGCCGGTGCTGCTCAATCCGTACGCGGGTCCCGGGATGCAGCTGGTGGTCCGGGCGCGCGGTTGGTGGACCTGTGTCTCGCAGTGGTTCGCCGAGCAGGGCTTCGCGGTGCTCGTGACGGACGGCCGGGGCACCCCCGGACGGGGCCGGGCGTGGGACAAGGCCATCCACGGCGATCGGCTGGGGCCCGCACTGACGGACCAGATCGACGCGCTGCGGGCCGCCGCCGAGCGGTACCCCGAGCTGGATCTCGGCGCGGTCGGCATCCGCGGCTGGTCGTACGGGGGGTATCTGGCGGCGGGCGCGGTGCTGCACCACCCCGAGGTCTTCCACGCGGCGTCGGCGGGGGCCGCCCCGACCGACCGGCGGCTCTACGACACCCACTGGGAGGAGCGCTTCCTCGGGCATCCCGACGTCTTCCCCGAGGCGTACGAGCGCAGTTCACTGGTCCCGTACGCCGATCGGCTCACCCGCCCGCTGCTGCTGGTGCACGGGGTCTCCGACGACAATGTGTACTTCGCGCACGCGCTCCGACTGTCGTCGGCGCTACTGGCGGCGGGGCGGGAGCACAGTGTGCTGCCGCTGTCGGGGGCGGGGCATCTGGTCACCCAGCGGGAGCAGACCAGCAATCTCCTCCTCTTGGAGCGCGCGTTCCTCAAGAAGTCCCTCAAGGGGTCCCTGGCGGTGTGAGCGGTCGGCCCCCGTCCGCACGGAGCCGTTGCCAGCAGGCCAGGACCTCGTCACCGGTGGTGATGGTGGCGACGAGCGCGAGTGTGTGACGGATCATCGCGGCGGTGTAGTCGGCGGGCACCCCCGCGACGGCGTCCCGGGCGACCACGGCCGTATAGCCGAGGTTGACCAGGTCGAAGACGGCGTTGGGGACGGCGACGTTGGCCGAGACCCCGGTGACGAGGACGGTGCGGCAGCCGAGATTGCGCAGCAGCGGGTCGACGTCGGTGCCCGCGACCGGGGAGAGTCCGTGCAGCCTGCGGACGACGATGTCCTCGTCGGCGACCGTTATCGGGGGTGCGATCCGCACGGCCGGGGTGCCGATGTGCTGGGGTACGGGGAGTCGTGCGGCGGCGCGGAAGAGCCGGGCGTTCCGGTTGGCGCCCCGGCCGTCGGGCCGCCGTTCGGCGACCGCGTGCAGCACCTGTACGCCGGCGTCGCGGGCGCCCTCGACGAGCCGGGCGATCTGGTGCAGGGCGCCGGACGAGCGGGCCTCGGCGGCGAGTTCGGGCAGCGCGCTCTCCGTACCGACGACGCCGCGCTGGCACTCGACGGTGAGCAGCGCGGTGGTCGTCGGGTCGAGCTGCCGGGCGAGCTGTTCGTCGGAGACCATGGCGAGTCCTCTGTCGTCGCGGAACGGCAAACCGGTAAACCGGCAGGCCGTTAAACGCGGCAGACCGGGAGGCCGGCATTCCGGTGCATCGGTGCACCGGCGCGCGGACGCACCGATGGCCCGGTGCGGCGCCGGAACGCGACCGGTACGGACGGCCTGCCGGGGCGCGCGAATGTAGCCCCCATTGCGTCACGGGGGAAGAGCCTCCATGATTCCGACAGGATTTCTGACTCCCCGTCAGAATTGAGGGAGGGACCGCCATGCCCGCCAGCCAGCGCCGGGGTCGCCGGATCATGATGACGCCCACCGAACTGGACGCGTTCCTGACCGAGCGGCGCACCTGCCGGGTGGCCACGGTGTCGGCGGACGGCCGGCCGCACGTCAGCGCGCTCTGGTTCGCCTGGGACGGGACTGCGCTGTGGCTGTACTCGATCACCCGCAGCCGCCGCTGGGCGGAACTGCGGCGCGATCCGCGGCTCGCGGTGGTCGTGGACGACGGCGAGGAGTACGGCGAACTGCGCGGCGCCGAACTGTCGGGCACGGCCGTCTTCGTCGGCGAGGCCCCGCGCACCGGCGCCCCCTGCCCCGAGCTGCGGGAACCGGAGCGGCTCTTCGCCCGGAAGAACTTCGGCCTGCCGGAGATGGTGCACGACGGACGGCACGCGTGGCTGCGGCTGACGCCGGACACGGTCGCCTCCTGGGACTTCCGCAAGCTCCGCTGACCGGGCCCCCCGCGGGGGGCTACCAGCCGTGGGAGGTCAGGGCTGCCGCACCGCCGCGCGCAGGGCGTCCACCGTCGCCCGGAGGGAGGGCCGGCGCCCGGCGTCCGTACGCCACACCGCGTACACATGCCGCCGCATGAGCTGCCGTACGGGAACGAGCGCCACCCCCTCCGGCACCGG
This sequence comes from Streptomyces sp. NPDC020965, assembly GCF_044333555.1. Classification (NCBI taxonomy): domain Bacteria; kingdom Bacillati; phylum Actinomycetota; class Actinomycetes; order Kitasatosporales; family Streptomycetaceae; genus Streptomyces; species Streptomyces sp. NPDC020965. The sequence goes on along the minus strand of NZ_JBIRRE010000011.1, from coordinate 31,361 downwards.
CCCCCGGCCCAGCCGGGGTGCGACGGCGACCCCGAGCCCGGCCGCGATCAGGGCGAGCTGGGTGTGGTGCTCGGCCGCCTGATGGGCGATCCGGGGTTCGAGCCCGCGGGAACGCAGGGTGAACAGCAGCCACTCATGGCAGAACTCGCCCTCCGGCCAGGAGACCCAGTCGTCGTCGGCGAACTCCTCCAGATCGACCTCGGCCCGGTCCGCGAGCGGATGACCGGCCGGCATCGCGACATCGGCCTCGTCGTCCAGGAGATGGGTGTGGGCGAGGCCGCCGGGGACGGGCCGTCGTTTATTGCTCCAGTCCAGCACCACGGCGAGATCGAGATCTCCCCGGATGACGGACCTGATGCCGTCCTCGGGTTCCAGCTCGCACGACCGGACGCGGAGTTCGGGGTGGTCGGCGCGGAGCGCGGTGAGCACGGCCGGGAAGAGGCCGCGGGCGGCGGTGGGGAACGCCCCGAGCCTGACCTCCCCGACGACCTGTCCGCGCTGGGCGTCGATATCGGCCTGGGCCAGCTCGACCTGGGACAGGATGTGGGCCGCGTGGTCCGCGAGCAGCCGGCCCGCGTCGGTGAGCCGCACCCCGCGCCCGTGTTTGGCCAGGAGGCGCTGACCGACCTCCCGCTCCAGCTTCGCCAACTGCTGGGAGACGGCGGAGGTGGTGACATGCAGCCCGTCGGCCGCGCCACTGACCGAGCCGTGCCGGGCGAGGGCGTCCAGGGTCCGCAGGCGCTCCAGATTCAACATGTAAGTAATGCTAAGTGAATACTTCCATTAATTCTCACTTGTTCTAAGAGATAAGAACACCGAGGGTGGAGGCCATGGACTGGCGTATCCGCTTCGCGATTCTCTCCACCGTGTGGGGCTTCAGCTTTCTTCTCATCAAGGTCGGCACCGAGGGGTACGCGCCCTTCCAGGTGACCTTCGGCCGGCTCTTCTTCGGTGCGGCGGTGCTGGTGGTCGCCCTGGTGGTGCGGCGGCAGCGGCTGCCGCGCGGATTCCGCGTCTGGGGCCATCTCACGGTCGCCGCACTGCTGCTGAACGCGGTGCCGTTCTCGCTCTTCTCGTACGCCGGAGAGCTGATCCCGTCGACGCTCTCGGGCATCTGCAACGCGACCTCACCCCTGTGGGGCATGGCGCTCTCCATGGTCGCGCTCTCCGAGGACCGGCCGACCCGGCGCCGGGTCGCCGGTCTGGGCCTGGGGTTCCTCGGGGTGCTGACCGTGCTCGGCGCCTGGCAGGGCTTCGCCGGGCTCGATGTCAGGGGTACGGCGCTGGCGCTGCTCGCCGCGCTGAGCTATCCGATCGGCTGGATCTACGTCCGCCGTACGCTCGCGGGCAGTGGCCAGTCGCACCTGGCGCTGACCGGGGCTCAGCTCCTGCTCGCCACCCTCCTCCTGGCCCTGGTCACCCCGCTGTTCACGGCGTTGCCGACGTCGTTCCCGATGGTTCCGCTGCTGGCGGTGGTGGCGCTGGGCGCGCTGGGGACGGGGTTCGCGATGCTCATGCAGTACGGGCTGGTGGCCGAGGTCGGGCCGACGACCGCGCAGACGGTCACGTACTTCATCCCGGTGATCGCGACGACGGCGGGGGTCACGCTCCTGGGCGAGGAGTTGAGCTGGAACACCCCGGTGGGGGCGGCGATCATCCTGGTGGGTGCGGCGCTGACCCAGAGCCGGGCGAGGAGGCCGGCCGGCCCGGCGGCGACGGCCGTCCCGACACCGGTCACGGCGGTGCCGCCGAAGGAGGTCGCCGGTCAGCCGTAGCCGCGGGCGGGGGTGGGCCCGGCGGCCGCCGCCACCGCGTCGGCGACCGCGCCGATCTCGTCCATCGCCAGCGTGGACACGGTGATCCGCACCCCCGGCGGCGTGGACATCCGGAACCTGGCCCCGGGGGCCACCGCCCACCCGGCGTGCAGCAGCCGCGCCACCGCGCCCGTCTCGTCGGGCACCGGCACCCAGACGTTCATGCCACTGCGTCCGTGCGCCTCGATCCCGTGGCCGGCGAGCGCCCGCACGACGGCATCGCGCCGCTGCCCGTACGACTGCGCCACGGCGAGGGGGTCGACGGCGCCCGACTCCCACAGATGGACGACGGCGTGTTGGAGGAGCCGGCTGACCCAGCCGGGTCCGAGTCCCTGCCGGCCGGTCACCCGGTCGACGGTGATGGCGTCGCCGGTGAGGAACGCGACGCGGAGATCGGGGCCGTACGCCTTGGCGGTGGAACGGATGAAGGCCCAGTGGTCGGTGACCCCGGCGAGCGGGCGCACCGGCTGGGCGACGATGGCGTGGCCGTGGTCGTCCTCGATGAGGAGGGTGCCCGGGAACCGGGCCAGGACCGCGCGGAGCCGGCCGGCACGGTCGGCGGTCACCACGGCGCCGGTGGGGTTCTGGGCACGGTCGGTGACGATCAGGGCCCTGGCACCCGCCGCGAGGGCGCGCTCCACCTCCTCGACGAGCGGACCGTCGTCGTCCACCGACACGGGGACGGGCCGCAGCCCGAGCGCCGGAACCAGATCGAGCAGGCTGCCCCAGCCGGGGTCCTCCACGGCGACGGCGTCACCGGGGCGCAGATGGGCGGCGAGGACGCGTTCGACGGCGTCGAGCGAACCGGAGGTGACGGCGACGGGCCCGGCGGGCACCCCGTCGGCGTCCAGCGCGGCGCGGGCGCGCCGGGCGAACTCCTCGTCCACGGGGGCCTGTCCGTACAGGCCCGGACGCCGTTCGGCGCGCAGCGCGGCGGCGGCGAGCGCGTCATGGAGCGCGGGCAGCAGGGCGGGATCGGGGTTGCCCGTGCTGAGGTCACGCACGCCGGGCGGAGCGTCGACCCGAATGGAGCCGCGCGCGGTGCTGGCGGGCCGTGGGCGCACCCGGCTGCCGCGGCGGCCGGAGGTCTCGATGACACCGCGTTCGCGCAGGGTGCGGTAGGCGGCGGCGACGGTGTTCGGGTTCACCCCGAGCCCGGTGGCCAACTCGCGCATGGGCGGCAGTGACTGCCCCGGCTCCAGCTCACCACTGCCGACCGCGCGCTCGACGCTCGCCGCGATCTCCGATGCGCGTCGCCCTGTGATCCGATACTCTCCTAGCACAAAAGCGATTATGCACTAGTGCAATGGAGGCCGCAAATGCCGGACGCCCAGCCAACGCCTGATGCCTACGAGCCGACCGGACGCACCGTCCCCACTCGCTCCCGCGAGCGCGCCTCCTACGACCGGTCCGTGGTGCACGCCATCCTCGACGAGGAGTACGTCTGCCATCTCGGGTTCATCCGGGACGGCGCCCCGGTGGTACTGCCGACGCTGTACGCCCGCGTCGGGGACCGGGTCTATGTGCACGGCTCGACGGGCTCGCGACCGCTGCGGCTGGCGGGCGAGCCGGACCCCGGCCTGGCGGTGTGCCTGACGGTGACCCGGGTCGACGGACTGGTCCTGGCCCGCTCGGCGTTCCACCACTCGCTCAACTACCGCTCGGTCGTCATCCATGGCACGGCCCACCAGGTGACCGACCCCCGGGAGAAGAGCGAATCGCTGGACGCCCTGGTCGAAGCGGTGGTGCCGGGCCGGGCCGGGGACTCGCGCCCGGCGAACGCACGGGAGCTGGCGGCGACCGCCGTACTGCGGCTGGAGCTCGCGGAGGTCTCGGCGAAGATCCGCACCGGGCCGCCGAACGACGAGCCGGAGGATCTGGAACTGCCGTACTGGACCGGGGTGGTCCCGGTGGCGAGGACGTACGGGACACCCGTTCCGGCCGACGATCTGGCTCCGTCGGTCGGGCTGCCCGGGTACATAGCGGCGATGTGACCGCGGCGGGGGCGAGCGTCCCGGCCCGCCCCCACCGAACCCCCCGCCGGGGGGCAGGCGCCGCGCCGGGGGCAGGCACCGCGCGCCTCAACCCCACGCCGTCCGACGGCTCAGCTCCTCCCGTACACCCAGCCGCTCGCATGCACCCCGGCCGCTCAACTCCTCCCGTACACCCGACCACTCGCATGCACCCCGGCCGCTCAGCTCCTCCCGTACACCCGACCACTCGCATGCACCCCGGCCGCTCAACTCTCCTCCCCGGGCCTGCTCAGCTCCTCCCGCGCCCCCGGCCCGTCCGGGTCTCGGCCAGGGCCAGCCCCGCCACCGCCGTCAGCAGCAGCGCCGTGCCCGCCGCCGTCGCCCAGGTCAGCCGCTCATCCAGCAGCACCACCGCGATCACCGCGGCGCTCACCGGCTCCAGGAGCATGACCACCGAGACCGTCGTCGCCCGGACGACCGCCGCGCCCGCGAAGTAGAGCGCGTACGCCAGCGCCGTCGGCACCGCCGCCACGTACACCAGCAGCCACAGCACCCGGGCCACCTCCTCCGTGTGCGGGAGCAGCCCCTCCGCGATGGCCATCGGGAACAGCCCCACCATCCCGACGCCGAACGCCCACGCCGTCGTCGCGAGCGCGTCACCGCCGCCGCCCGACCGTCCGAGCCAGCGGGTCAGCAGGGTGATGGCCGCGTAACCGGCCGCCGAGAGCACCGCGAACACCACTCCGTGCGCGCGGACCGTGCCCGCGTCACCACCGAGTACGAGCACCGCCAGTCCGGCGAGCGCCCCGGCCACCGCCGCGACACCACCGCGGCCGAGCCGCTCCCCCAGCGCGAACCGGGCGCCGAGCGCGATCAGCACGGGGCCCGCGCCCAGCGTGACGACCGTGCCGACGGCGAGCCCCGTCGACTGGACCGCCGCGAAGTACGCGCTCTGGAAGACCGTGAGACCGATACCGGTCCCGAGGATCCGGATCAGCCGGCGCCGCCGCGGCTCCGCGACACCAGCGGGACCGGCCGGCGCGGGACGCCGCAGCGCCCGCAGCCCCAGCGCGCCCAGCAACAGCACCAGCCCCCCGGCGCACCGCCAGAAGGAGAGCGCGAGCGGGCCGAGGTCGCTCACCGCGAAGACCAGCGACGCGGCGGCGCCCGCGGTCCCCCAGGCGACTCCGGCGAAGATCAGATAGAGCAGGCTCCGCCCGACGGGCAGGGGTGCGACGGCAGACCGCGCGGGCACACCGAGGACGGAAGCCGAGGAAGGGTTCGACACGTGACGTCTCCGTACGAAGAACGGGATGGTGGGTCGTCCTGCTCCGTCACGCGGGCAGCGACAGACCGCTCGGGGACGCCCCGAGCCCGGTCCTCGTCAACAACCTGCCGCCCGCGCTAAGCGGCAGGAGGCGGCAGTACGGTCGAATGCATGATCGTGACCCTACTTTCCGGCCGGGCCGGCCGACAACTCCCCCGCACCGGGGCCCGGTCCACCCGCATCGACCGTCGGCTCGTCGTCGGTGGCGACCAACCCCCCGCCCAGAGTGCCGACGGGCGTTCCCGACGCCACCGGCCCCGGTGACGGCGCCTTCGGTGCCTGCGACTGCGCGATGAACGCGCCCATCAGCACCAATCCACCACCCAGGATCTGTGGCAGCGAGAGGTGCTCCTGAAGCAACACCCACGCCAGTACGGTCGCGATGACCGCCTCCAGACACGCCACCACCCCGGCCACCTGCGGCGACAGCCTCCGTACCGAGATCACGCCGGTGACATAGGCGAACACCGTCGCGAGCAGCACGACCCACGCCAGCAGCAGCCAGGCGGCGACCGGGGTCCCGCCCATGCTCACGTCCCCGCCCAGCAGGCCGAAGTCCATCCGCCACGGCCGCGCGACCAGGGTCAGCACCAGCGCGCCGACGAGCAGTCCGTACGCGATGACGCCCAGCGGGTCCGCCCGGTCCTCGCCGTCAGCGCCGTGGTCGGACAGGATGAAGTAGCACGCCTGACAGCAGGCCGCGCCGAGCGCGAGCAGCAGCCCGAGTACGTCGAAGCTCAGTCCCGCCCACACCTCGACCACACAGGCGAGCCCGGTGACGGCGAGGACCACCCCGACCGCCGCGGCACGGGTCACGGGCCGGCGCTGGACGAAGCGGATCCAGCCGAGGACGAGAGCCGGGCCGAGGTACTCGACCAGCAGCGCGACACCGACGGGTATCCGGGAGATCGCGGCGAAGTAGAACGCCTGGACGCCCGCGACCGCGAGCAGTCCGAACCCGACGAGCAGGGCCGGCTTGCGCAGCACCAGATCGCGGTGGCGCCAAGCGAGCGGCAGCATGATCAGCGCGGCGCCGGTCACCCGCAGCCACACCACATGCAGCGGATCGAGACCCGCCTCGATCAGCGGCTTGGCCGCGACCCCTGACCCACCGAACGCGAACGCCGAGGCCAGGGCGATCCCCAGGCCGGCGCTCCTTCCCCGAGACGCGTGCATCGGCACATCATGTCAGCGGCGGTCAGCACCGTCGACCCTGTCGCACATGTCGAGACACGTGACCCCCGGCACACGGGTGTGGTGGTCCGGAACGGCTGGGCGGGAGGCGGTTCCGGGGTCGGAGGGTTCCGGGGGCAGGGGTCAGGAAGTCCGGGGTCAGGGATTCCGGGGTCAGGTGAGTTCGATCCGCCCGCCGAGCCACTCCGTGTCCACCCCCGCCCGCCGCAGCACCTCCACCGCCCGGCAGTCGGGATCCGCCGCCAGCCGGGCGAGCAGATCGACACCGGTCACCCGCACGGCACCGCGTGAACACGCCCGCTCCAGCGCCCCGTCCATCGCGGCGACCGCCGACGGCGACCACCCCGACGCACTGTCACCCGCCGCGGGGACCAGGGGCACCGCGCCGGAGTCCTCCACCGAACCCCGCCAGCGCAGGCCGTAGCCGATGCTGCGCTGGGCGAGATAGCCGAGCACCCGCGCGATCAGTGGGCCCGGCCCGAGCAATGCGCGGGCCTCGGGGTCCGTTTCGATCAGCGAGTGCAGCAGATGGGCGGTGTCGATCTGGCGGTCACCGCCGCGCAGCGCCCTACGGCGCGCACCCGCGACCACCGAGACCAGCTCCACGGTGAGCCTGGCGTCGAGTTCGGCACGGGTGGCGGCGGGCGGCCGGGGCAGCCTCGGGGTGGGACTCTGCACCTGACTACTCCATCAGGCGCGGACGGCTCGCACGTCCCCCGCCGGGTACCGTCCTCCCTCCCACGGAAGGTGGGCACAGCCGCCCGGTTTCTCCTCCTTCTGGATGAGATCGCGGCAGTTATCCCCGAGGGGGCGCGCGTCAGCTTGCCAACCACTCCCGCACCACCGCCGGATCCGGCAACCGCCGTACGGGGACGCGCGTCCCCCGGTGCGTGTTCTGGACGGTCGCGCTGCTCGCGCTCGATGGACGACAGTACGTGTACCGGGTGTATGCGCCGGCGAGTGCCCTGCTCGGCGATGTCTTCTGGGCCGCGTTCCACTGCCACGACGAGGGGCCGCACCCCCGGGCGTCGGACTGGTTCGACGCCGCCGAGATCGGACGGCACCGCACGGACCATCAAATCTGACTACTCATCAGTATTGAATGTTCTCCTCGGTGCGGCTACGTTCCGCGGCACCGTGACCCGACAGCGAGGGGTGGCCGCATGGCCGAAGTCAGCGCCGAGGCCCGTATCGAGGCACCGGCCGAGCAGATCTGGGCCCAACTGACCGACTTCACCGGCTACGGCCGGTGGAACGCCATGCACACCAGCTTCCCCAAGGGGGGCCCGGCCACGCTGGAACTCGGCGCCACCTACGAGGAGAACATGAAGCTCATGGGCTTCCCCGCCGAAATCGTCTGGACGGTGGGCGAGTTCGAGGCCGGCCGGGTACTGGGCATCAGCGGCAAGGGGCCGATGGGCGTCATCGTCGGCAACCGGTACGCCCTCACCCCGGACGGCGCGGGGACCCGGGTGCGCATCGAGGGCGAGTTCACGGGGGCCGCCGTGTCCCTGATGGCGGGGAAGCTCAAGGATTCGGCAACGGCCGCGCTGGAGGAGTCGCTGCGCAAGCTGACGGGGCTGGTCACCTGAGACCCCGCCCCCACCCCCGCCCGACCCCGTACACCTGCGCCGCCGCACCGACGCACCGCCGCACACGTACGACCACCCACGTACGACCACACCGGGCGAGCATGAACACCCCGGCACCACCCCGGCACCGAAAGGGGCCCCGCGCGACGGCGCGAGGCCCCTTTCACCGGCCCGCACCGACCGCATTGGCCACACCCGGCTGCGCTGGTCGCACCGGCTGCGCTGGTCGCACCGAGTTGGCCGGGGGGACCCTGCCCGCTTCCACGGCCCGGCCCCCCGGGCGCGGCTTCCACGAGCCCGGCCCCGCCGAGCGCGGCCTTCACAGGCGGCTCGGCCACCGATGAGTCAGCGCTCATCGGCGAGAATCAGATAGAGCTTCTTACGGGCCTCATTGATCACCTCGACGGCCTTGGTGCGCTGCTCGGCACTGCCGGTCTTCCAGACCTGACCGAATGCCTCCATCAGCCCCCAGCCGGCCTGCCGGATCTCATTGACCGTCTCCCAGTCGACCCCACGACCGGCGTCCTCCCAGGGCGCGTCCGGCCCCGCTTCAGCCTCGGCGCGCCCCGACTCGGTGAGCGTGAACAGCTTCTTGCCGCCTTCGCTCGCGCTGGTGATCAGGCCCTCGTCCTCCAGCAGTTGAAGGGTGGGGTAGACCGAACCGGGGCTGGGCTTCCAGGCCCCGCCGCTGCGCTCGCCGATCTCCCGGATCATCTCGTACCCGTGCATCGGCCGGTCTGTGAGCAGCGCCAGGATCGAGGCGCGCACATCACCGCGGCGCGCCCGCCCCCGACCGCCACCATGGCCGCGCCCGCCACCGAAGGGCCCGCCACCGAACGGGGGGCCGAACTGCCCGAAGGCTCCGCGCCACCCGTCGGGACCACCCCGGCCAGGGCGACCGGGCCCACACTGCCCCTGACCGTGCTCATGCTCGTATCCATGCGAACGCATCACTACGCTCCTTCTATCGTTGATCTGTCGCGATACCTCAACGATATATCGGAATAGCTCGCCGGGCCACCCCTGGCGAGCGATTCCGTCAGTTCCGTTGGTTCCGCCGGGCACGTCCCTGGTCCCGTCAGGCACATCCGTGGTTGGGTCAGGCACGTCCCTGGTGGCGTCAGGCGCGTTCCGCCCCCGCCCGTGCGCCACACCGTGGCCCCCGGACACCGCCAGACGGCCCACCCGGAATCGTCCACGGAAAAATTCACGCGGAAAAATACGACGAGGATGTCGAGAACCCGTGGCCGGCTCCGTCCCCGTGGTGAACGCGACCACAAGGGGTCGCACCAGCACAAGGAGAACCACCATGGCCAAGTACCTGCTGCTCAAGCACTACCGTGGCGCCCCGACCGCGGTCAACGACGTACCCATGGACCAGTGGACGCCTGACGAGATCTCGGCCCATGTGCAGTACATGCGCGACTTCGCGGCCCGGCTGGAAGAGACCGGCGAGTTCGTCGACGGTCAAGCGCTCGCCCCCGAGGGGACATTCGTCCGGTACGACGGCGAAGGCCGCCCGCCCGTCACCGACGGCCCGTTCGCCGAGACCAAGGACCTCATCGCCGGCTGGATGGTGATCGACGTCGACACCTACGAGCGCGCTATCGAACTGGCCGGGGAGTTGTCGGCCGCCCCCGGAGCGGGCGGGCGGCCCATCCACGAATGGCTGGAGGTACGCCCGTTCCTGGCCGCGCCGCCCACCATCGCAGAGTGCCACTGAGGTGAACGAGCTGCTGCTCCGGAGCCTCACCCCGAGCGTGCTCGGGATCCTCGTCCGCCGCGGAGCCGACTTCGCGGCGGCCGAGGACGCCGTGCAGGAAGCGCTGGTCGAGGCGGTCCGCGGCTGGCCAGCCGACCCCGCCTCCAGCGCTTCCACCGCCGCCACCCCTTCCAGCGGGGAACACCGCGTACGGGACCCAAAGGGCTGGCTGGTCACCGTGGCCTGGCGCAAGTTCCTCGACGCGACCCGGGCGGACGCCGCCCGCCGCCGCCGTGAGGACCTCGTCGACGAGGAGCCCGCGCCCGGCCCCGCGCCCGCGGTGGACGACACGCTCCAGCTCTACTTCCTGTGCGCCCATCCGTCGCTGACGCCGTCGTCCGCGGTCGCGCTCACACTGCGTGCCGTGGGCGGGCTGACCACCCGCCAGATCGCCCAGGCGTATCTGGTGCCCGAGGCGACCATGGCGCAGCGGATCAGCCGGGCCAAACGCACCGTCTCCGGCGTGCGGTTCGACCAGCCCGGCGACGTCGCCACCGTGCTGCGCGTCCTCTACCTGGTCTTCAACGAGGGCTACTCCGGCGATGTCGACCTCGCCGCCGAGGCCATCCGGCTCACCCGCCAGCTCGCGGCCCGGGTCGACCACCCCGAGGCGGCGGGACTGCTCGCCCTCATGCTGCTCCACCACGCCCGGCGCGCCGCCCGGACCACGCCCGACGGCAGCCTGGTGCCACTCGCCGAGCAGGACCGCGGCCGGTGGGACACCGGAGCGATCGCCGAAGGCATCGAGATCCTGCGGGCGGCCCTCGCCCGCGACCGGCTGGGCGAGTTCCAGGCCCAGGCCGCCATCGCGGCGCTCCACGCCGACGCGCCCACCGCCGAGGAGACCGACTGGACGCAGATCGTCGAGTGGTACGACGAGCTGGCACGCCTGACCGACAGCCCGATCGTCAGGCTCAACCGCGCGGTGGCCGTCGGCGAGGCCGACGGACCGCGCGCCGGCCTGGCGGCACTCGCGGCCCTGGACGACGCGCTGCCCCGCCACACCGCGGTGGCGGCGTACCTCCATGAGCGGGACGGCGACCTGACGACAGCGGCACGGCTGTACACGGAGGCCGCCTGGAAGGCACCCAACCTCGCCGAACGCGACCATCTGACGCGCCAGGCGGCCCGCCTCAACACCCACAGAAGTACTGATGGGTGCCGCGCGGACTCCCCCGCGGCGCCTGACACGGCCCCGGGGCCGTCGCCGCGCGGTGAGTGAGCAGGGGGGCGGGGCCTACTGCACGCCCGGCGTCAATTCGACGCGCACCCCGTCGGCTTCCCGCAGGACGTAGACATGGTCCGTCTTCGCGCGCCAGCCGACGGGCACCGCGTAGTAGCGCCCGCCCCGCGCCGCGATGAGCCGCAGACCGGTGTACCGGTAGCGGAGATGGACGCTCTCGCCGAGGTCCGCGAAGCGGAGGTCGGGTGACCGGGACGTCAGACCGAGCCGTTCGGCGCTGAACACGACGATTCCGGTGCGCTGGACGATGTCCCGCGCCGCGCTCCTGGCGTGCCGCTCGCCGAGTTGGCCGGCGATCAGGGTGACGGTCCAGAGCAGGAACAACCCGGCCGCGAAGATGGTCACGGCGGTGTCCCGCAGGCCCCTCGGAGAGCGGTCGGCGTCGGTCCGGCGGACCTCGCCCAGCAGCAGGCCGAGGCCGATGAGGAGGGGCCCGAGCCAGCGGTACGGCAGGAAGAGCTGCCCCACCCACCACAGGACGAGCAGCACCAGGCCGGCCACCACCACGACCAGGTAGGAGCGGGCCAGCACCGAAACGCCGTACGAGGCTCCCCGCACCAGTCCGCCGGGCAGCCCCTGCCGTGGCCGGCGACCGCTGACAGCGACGGCGATGAGCAGCACGACGGCGCCCACGAGGACCGGGAAGGTCATCAGCCGCAGGCTCTGCAGGACGAATTCGGCGAAGCCGAACCCGAGGAAGAAGGGGGAGAGGTGGAAATGGCCGTAGTAGGCGCTCGTGTAGATCACGCCGACGTAGAACATCAGGGCCGCGATGAACGACGCCTGCGCGACCACGATGTTGATCAGAGCTGTCGGGGACCCCGGATCGGCCCGGTCCTTCCGCTGGGCCCACCACGCGGCACGGGGCTCCGACTCACTCACGGAGCTTCCGGCTCGGGAATCTCCCCGGGAGGTGTCGGGCAATCGGGCGGGTCACAAGGTGGACCGGGCGATTCCGCGGGCGGCGTGATGTCGGGGCCCTCCTTCTTGGACGGTCCGACGGCCGACGGTGGCGGCGGGGGCGGCGGCACCGGCTCACCGCCCCCTCGGGAGGGATCGCCGGACGGCGTCGTCAGCGGCGTGTGCGAAGTCGGGCGTGAAGGTGAGGGCGAAGGCGATGTGGGGCTCTGCGACATCGGGCTGGGGGACTCGTCGCCGTCGTCAGGTCCCGCGTTCGACCCGCAGGCCACGACCAGCACGGCGACGGCCGCGAACACGACGGTGCGGGCCGTCCTGGCAAGGCCGTGGCTCATACGCGCTCTCCAGTCATCGCCGTGCGGGCCGGCACATCGCCGCGCGGGTGCGTCCTCGCGGTACGGGTCGGTCCCTTGGCGGTACGGGGCCGGCTCGTCGCGGTACGGGGGCGGCCCCTCGCGGTGACGGGCTCCTCCTCGCGGTGCGGTCAGCGTAAGGCCGTCCCCGCCCGCCGCACGGGAGCCGATCGGAGCAGGGGGCGCACACCGCCCGATCGGAGCAGCGCCTCACGGGGTGGGCAGCCACCCGACCTTCCCGGCCAGCAGCGCGTACCCGACGAACGCCACGATGTCGAGCAGCGCGTGCGCCACCACCAACGGGCCGATCCGCCCCCAGCGCCGGTACAGCAGGACGAAGACGACCCCCATCACCATATTGCCGATGAAGCCGCCGATGCCCTGGTAGAGGTGGTACGAACCGCGTAGCAACGAGCTGGCCGCCAACGCGGCCAGTGGTGTCCACCCCAACTGGTCGAGCCTGCGGAGCAGATACCCGACCACGATCACTTCCTCGACCACCGAGTTCTGGATCGCCGAGAGGATCAGTACGGGGAACTTCCACCACACCTCGGGCAGCGACTCGGGCACCACCGTCAGATTGAACCCGGTGGCCCGCGCCACCAGGTAGAACGCCAGCCCGGCGCTGCCAATGCCCGCCGCGACGAGCGTGCCGCGCCCGAGGTCGGGCCAGGGCCGCCGCCGGTCGAGTCCCATCGACCGCAGTCCGCCCGCCCCCTCACGGGTCAGCAGATGCGCGACCAGCAGGACCGGCACCAGGGCCGTCGTGATGCCGAAGAGCTGCCAGGCGAGATCGAGCCAGGGCCGTCCGGGCGCGTACGACCCGTTCAGCGTGGCCGCCTGGTCCTTCAACCCACCCGGTTTCGTCAACGATCCGACAAAGCTGATCAGCGCCGACACTCCGCTCGCCCCGAGCGACAGGGCGAGCACCAGGAGCAGCTCGGACCGCAGGATCTTCGGTGGCAACCGCTCGCCGAGTCCTTCGGGGGACAGCGAATCAGCCATGCGTCCTGCCTCCACCCGCACACGACCTCCCATTGCGTTGGTACCGGCTCATGCCCGTCCTCACCTCCGCCCGCGAGCCGAAGGCGGTCGTGCGGAGCGCGCTCGACCGCCGAGGAGGGACGAGCGCCATCGATGACTCGCTCTCATCCTTGTTCATCGTTCATCGTTCAAGGAGGAGCGGCACCGCAGGGGACCCACCAGCTTGCCCGATGCCGGCAGCACGGCGGCAAGCAGGTCGACATCAGCGCTCCGGCGACGACGCCGCCAGGCCGGCCCGCGCGGTACGGAGCGGGCCGGCCGGCCCGTACGGATCGCGACTGCTTGCCCCGTACGGCTCAGGAGGGACACCCGGCCGGGCGTACGTCACCCCTGCCGTGAGCCGCGCCCGCGACGGAACGCACACGACCGCTCAGGCCCGCACAGGCCGGACCACCCGACCACCCGAGCAGCCGAGCAGCCGAGCAGCCGAGTGTGGGGGGGCGTCCGGTTACCCACCCGGCCCCGGGAATCCCACCGGCCAGGTGTGCACCGGCTCCCCCTCATGCATCAAGGCGCAGTACCGCCGGGTCGTCGCCGCGAGGGCCGCCGTCCGGTCGAGACCGGCGTCCAACGCGCGGTGGAAGGTGTCGGCCTGCCAGGACGCGCCGTTCACCCGCCGTTTGCAGCGTTCCTCGATCACCCCGAGGTATCGGTCCCGGTCGGCGGGCTCCACGTTCCAGGCGTCGAGCCCGGCCGCCGCCAGGGGCAGCAGTTCGTCCCGTACGAGTTTCACGGCCGGCACCCGGGTGACCCCGGGCGCGCGGCCGGGGCGCGGCCACAGGAGTTCGGCGTCGATGCCCAGCCGGCACGCGGTGTCGAAGTTTTCCGCCGCCGCCGCGAAGGGCAGCCTCTTCCACACCGGCCGGGACTCGTCGGCGAGCGCGCGGACCAGCCCGTAGTAGAAGGCGGCGTTGGCGATCACATCGGTGACCGTGGGCCCTGCCGGCAGGACCCGGTTCTCCACCCGCAGGTGGGGCACCCCGTCGGCGACGCCGTAGACCGGCCGGTTCCAGCGGTAGACCGTGCCGTTGTGGAGCACCAGTTCCTGCAATCGGGGGACGCCGCCGTCGTCGATGATCCGCAGCGGGTCCTCCTCGTCGTCGAGGATCGGCAGCAGGGCGGGGAAGTAGCGCAGGTTCTCCTCGAAGAGGTCGTACGCAGAGGTCACCCAGCGCTCGCCGAACCAGGTGCGCGGGCGCACTCCCTGCGCCTGCAACTCGGGCGGCCGGGTGTCGGTGGCCTGCTGGAACAGCGGCGGCCGTGACTCCCGCCAGAGTTCCCGGCCGAAGACGAAGGGCGCATTGGCACCCACCGCGATCTGCACCGCGGCCACCACCTGGGCGGCGTTCCACACGTCCGCGAAGCGCGCGGGGGTCACTTGCAGATGCAATTGCACGGAGGTGCAGGCCGCTTCGGGCGCGATCGATGCGGAAGTGCAGGTCAGCCGTTCCACACCGTCGATATCGAGGGTGAAGTCCTCCCCGCGGGCGGCGATGATCTGCTCATTGAGCATCACATACCGATCGACATCGGAGAGGTTGGCGGAGACCAGATCACTCTGAGCGAGGGTCGGCAGAATGCCGATCATCACGATCCCGGCGCCCACTTCGTCGGCTTTTCGATGGGCATATCCGAGCCCGGTCCGCAACTCCTCCGCCAACTGATCGAGAACACGTCCGTCGATCCGATGTGGAACAATGTTTACTTCCAGATTGAACATTCCGAGTTCGGTCTGGAAATCTTGGCTCGCGATACGCTCCAGCACTTCCGCATTCATCATCCTGGGCATCCCGTCCGCACCCGCGAGATTCAGCTCGATCTCCAGACCCATCAGGTTCTTGGGCCGGTCGAACCTCTTCTCGTCCAGCAGTCGCCCCAGTCCCGCCAGGCACTGCTGAAGCTTTCGCCGGTACCGTTGGCGATCGGACAGTGCGAATCCGCCTGTCACGACCTTCTCCCCCATCGGAGGGTCCCTCCTCTAGTGGGCACCACGCAGCATCGGTCGCTCGCGTCACGGACGATAATGCCCAGACTGACTGATCCATAACGCGGCGCGGACGCTTCCCGGCCGGTACTGTGACAGGGGTCGTGGAGCGGTACCCCGGCGCGGCATAGTGCAGTACGCAGCTACCGCCGTCGGGAGCATGGTGAAAAACACAGACAGGTTTCGGACGACCGACGCGCCGAGAAATGCCCAGGCCATGACAGTGCGTCCGGCAGAAATCCGGCACAATCCCCCCGCCGGGAAAGACCTGAAGCCGCCTTGTCGGTAATGCGCACGGATGCTAGCGGAAACACCGCCAGAACACGTGTCGTATAAACTCCGCAAACGAGGCAGAGAGTTGGCGCCCGGTGGCCCATCGGCCCCCCAGGCCCCCGCCCGCTGACAGCGCCGTCCGCACCTGCCCCCGCTCCACCGTGTCTCCCAAGAGAGGCCCATCATGCCGCTGCATGTCCTCCCGGCGCCCGCGCCCGCCCTGCTCAGCGTTCTCGCCGCACTCGGTTCCCCGACCGCCGTCAGCGCAGACCGCATCCCGGCCCTCAGGTCCGTCCAGGGACCCGTGAGCCCCGAATCACCGCTGCCCGTCCATGTACTCGACCGGATCACCCCGGGTACGTCCCTCCCGTGCACCCACCTCACCGGCTGGCGTTTCCTGCTCCGCTCGGAGGACCGGTTCGTGGCGGCGGCCGAGACGCTGCTGACCCCGGACGGCTGGACGTTCTCCCACTTCTTCGAAGGCCCCTATCTCGGCTCGACCGAACGGGCGCTGCGACAGGCGGCGTCGATGAACACGCCCTTCCAGCCGCGTCTGCTCTCCATTCCCGAGCTCTACATGCTCACCCTCTGGCTGCACGGTGACACGGACGCCGAGGCGTCGTCCGGCGCCCCCCTGCCCACCGATGTCCTGGTGCCGCTCGCTCCCGCCCCGCCCGGTATCGCGGCCCATCGGCCGCACCGGGTCGCCGACCTGCTGCCGCTGATGACTCTGCGCCTCGCTCCCGAACCACTGCTCGGCTCACCGGCCTGACCTGCCGCGAGCACTTCCGGCGCCCCGTGGCCATACGGTCACGGGGCGCACTGCTGCTCATCCGGACTAGTCCATTTCGGCCACCCCGAACCACCCAAAAGGACAATGTAGTTGGGCTGAACCGTCCGCTCGGGTGACACGTCCTTAACGAGTAAGAAAGAGCTGTCGCAAAATCCCTGCGGATTGACGCCCGTGGGGCAACACTGGGGTTGGACCGAGAGATACGGGGGGCGGCCATGAACACCTCATCGAGCCGCAGGACTGTCATCACATCACAGCGAAAGAACCCGCCCATGTGCCAGCACCAACCACCCTGCCCGACATCCGACTCAGCCGACCGGGACGCGGCGCGTCTCGTGGCGCACCACCCGGAGCAGGGCTGGAGCCTGCTGTGCAACGGCGTCCTCCTCTTCGAGGACACCGGTGAGCTGCTGCCGGACGGACAGATCATCGCTCCGCACCGACCGCTGCAGGATCTGACGGCGGCATAGGTCTCCGAAGGCCGCGCCTTCATGGGCCCGTGTCTTCCCAGGCCGTGCCTTCCTGAGCAGCACCGCACCATCCGCACCACAGCGTCCGGCACTCCATCGATCCTCATCGACACCCCATCGGCACTCCACCAGCGCGGCGGGCCATGGGCCGGACGGACCACGACGACGGCACAGCGCGACGCACGACACATCGGACAGACCGGCCACCGGGGACGCGCCCACCAAGGACGCACCAGGCGGACCGGACCACCAGGGGGACGCACCACAACGCCCGAGGTCAGGGCATCCGCGCGGACGGAGCGACGGAGTACGACCACATGGGCGGGTGGATACGACGAGGGGCCGGCCGGAGAAGCTCTCCGTACCGGCCCCGACATATGTGCCGCCCGTCCGTTGACCGTCGTACGCCTCCGACTCGATCAGCCCGGACGGCGGTCACACGGACCGGGAGCCCGGTCAGCCGTCGTACTCGTCCAGCGGCGGGCAGGAGCAGACCAGATTGCGGTCGCCGAAGGCACCGTCGATGCGGCGCACCGGAGGCCAGTACTTCGACGCCGGGTTCACACCGCTCGGGAAGACCGCGTCGTGGCGGCTGTAGGCGTGCTCCCACTCCCCACCCAGCGCGGCGGCCGTGTGCGGCGCGTTCCGCAGCGGGTTGTCTTCGGCGGGCCACTCACCGACCGCGACCTTCTCGATCTCGCCGCGGATCGCGATCATCGCCGCGCAGAAGCGGTCGATCTCGTGCAGATCCTCGCTCTCTGTCGGCTCGATCATCAGCGTGCCGGCCACCGGGAAGGACATCGTCGGCGAGTGGAAGCCGTAGTCGATGAGCCGCTTGGCGATGTCGTCGACGGTGACACCGGTCGACTTCGCCAGCGGGCGCAGATCCACGATGCACTCGTGGGCCACCAGACCGGCCGGGCCCGTGTAGAGGACCGGGTAGTGCGGCTCCAGCCGCTTGGCGATGTAGTTGGCCGCGAGGACGGCGACCTGCGTGGCGCGCTTGAGACCCGCCCCGCCCATCAGCCGGACGTACGCCCAGGAGATCGGCAGGATGCCCGCCGAGCCCCAGGGCGCGGCCGAGATCGGTCCCACACCCGTCTCCGGGCCGGCGGTCGGCTGGAGCGGGTGGTTCGGCAGGTACGGCGCGAGGTGCGCCCGCACGCCGACCGGGCCCACCCCGGGGCCACCACCGCCGTGCGGGATGCAGAACGTCTTGTGCAGGTTCAGGTGCGAGACATCGCCGCCGAACTCACCCGGCTTGGCGAGCCCCACCAGTGCGTTCAGATTGGCGCCGTCGACATACACCTGGCCACCGGCCGCATGGACCTGGCCGCAGATGTCGGCGACGTGCTCCTCGAACACACCGTGTGTGGACGGGTAGGTGATCATCAGCACCGACAGCTCGTCGCGGTACTGCTCGATCTTGGCCCGCAGGTCCTCGACGTCGACCTCGCCGTCGCCGGCGGTCTTCACCACGACCACCCGCATCCCCGCCATGACCGCGCTGGCCGCGTTCGTGCCGTGCGCCGAGGACGGGATGAGGCAGACCGTACGCCGCTCGTCACCGTTGGCGCGGTGGTACGCGCGAACGGCGAGGAGACCGGCGAGTTCGCCCTGCGAACCGGCGTTGGGCTGGATGGAGACCTTGTCGTAGCCGGTGACCTCGGCGAGACGCTCCTCCAACTCTTCGATGAGGGTCACGAAGCCGGCGGCCTGGTCGATGGGGGCGAAGGGGTGCAACTGCCCGAACTCCGGCCAGGTGACCGGCTCCATCTCGGTGGTCGCGTTCAGCTTCATGGTGCAGGAGCCGAGCGGGATCATGCCGCGGTCGAGCGCGTAGTCGCGGTCGGCGAGTCGGCGCAGATAGCGCAGCATGGCCGTCTCGGAGCGGTGCTGGTGGAAGACCGGGTGAGTGAGGTAGTCGTCCGTCCGCAGCAGGGCGGCGGGCAGCGTGTCCTCGGCCGTGTCGTCCAGCGCCTCGATGTCGCCGGTCACGCCGAAGGCGGCCCAGACGGCGGACACCTGGGCGCGGGTGGTGGTCTCGTCGCAGGCGACGGAGAGCCGGTCCGCGTCGACCAGGTGCAGATTGACCCCGCCCGCGCGGGCGGCCGCGGCCACCTCGGCGGCCCGGCCCGGGACCCGTACGGTCAGGGTGTCGAAGTACGAGCCGTGCACGACCTCGACGCCGCCCGCCGTCAGACCCGCCGCGAGCACGGTGGCGTAGCGGTGGGTGCGTCGGGCTATCGTCCGCAGACCGTCCGGACCGTGGTAGACGGCGTACATGCCGGCCATCACGGCGAGCAGCACCTGCGCGGTACAGATGTTGCTGGTGGCCTTCTCCCGGCGGATGTGCTGCTCCCGCGTCTGGAGCGCGAGGCGGTAGGCCCGATCACCGTCCGCGTCGACGGAGACGCCGACGAGCCGTCCGGGCAGGCTGCGGGCGAACTTCTCGCGCACGGCCATGTAGCCGGCGTGCGGTCCGCCGAAGCCCATGGGCACACCGAAGCGCTGGGTGGTGCCGACCGCGATGTCCGCGCCCAGCTCGCCCGGCGAGGTGAGCAGGGTCAGCGCCAGCAGATCGGCGGCGACGGTGACGACGGCACCGATCTCGTGCGCCTGCTCGATGACGGGCCTCAGGTCGCGTACGGCACCGGAGACGCCCGGGTACTGGAGCAGCACGCCGAAGACACCGCGCCCGGCGATCTCCTCGGGGATGCCGTCGCTCAGGTCAGCGGTGACGACCTCGACGCCGGTCGGTTCGGCACGGGTCCGGATCACGGCGGCCGTCTGGGGCAACACCTCGGCGTCGACCAGGAAGACGCCTTCCTTGACCTTGCCGACGCGGCGGGCGAGCGACATGGCCTCGGCGGCGGCCGTGCCCTCGTCGAGGAGGGAGGCGCCGGAGGTGGGTAGCCCGGTCAGTTCGGCCACCATGGTCTGGAAGTTCAGCAGGGCTTCGAGTCGGCCCTGGGAGATCTCCGGCTGGTAGGGCGTGTACGCGGTGTACCAGGCCGGGTTCTCCATGACATTGCGCAGGATGACCGGCGGGGTGAAGGTGCCGTAGTAGCCGAGGCCGATCATCGGCGCGAGCACGGTGTTCCGGTCCGCGAGGGAGCGCAGCTCGGCGAGCACCTCCGCCTCGGTGCGGGCGTCGGGGAGCGCGAGCGCCTCGGTGCTCTTGATCACGTCGGGGACCGCGGCGGCGGTCAGCTCGTCCAGCGAGCCGTATCCCACCTGCGCGAGCATCTTGGCCTGGGCCTCGGCGTCGGGTCCGATGTGGCGCTGCTCGAAGGGGATGCCCCGCTCCAGCTGGGAGAGCGGAATACGGTTGGCGGTCATGTAGGCGGCCTCCTGGTCTGACACGACCTGCGAGGGGCATCGCGGCGGATGCCCTGGACGGCCTCCCCCTCTGTCATCTCAACCTGAGAGCTTCACCGGAACGTCAGCGTGCGACGCTCCGGCTTTCACCGTCGGTGAGAGCGGATGCCGTCAAACGCCCGCCCTGCTTTCCAGAGTGACCTCGTCCGTGCGGTACAGGTGCCTGAGAGATTCCGGGGAGGATTTGCTCCTTCGGCGCCACCGCTGTCCTTTCGGTGGACTCTCCCGCACGGGGTCAGCAGCCGCTTGCCAGCCTACCAGCGCGGCTTCCGGCCAATCGCTCAAGTGGCCGAATCCACCGATGTGCCCTTTCGTATGAATCACAGAGCAGTTGCGACCTTTTGGAGGGACCGTGCAGACCGATATCGATCCGCGCAGCCTGATCGGCCGCAAGGCGTTCGACCGCGACGGGGCCAAGATCGGAACGGTGGACGAGGTGTACCTCGACGACGCCACCGGTGCACCCGAATGGGCGGCGGTGCGCACCGGGCTCTTCAGCCGGGACGCCTTCGTCCCGCTCGAACCCAGCACCTTCGCCGACGACGTCCTGCGGGTCCCGTACGAGCGCTCGCTGATCAAGGACGCGCCCGACTTCGGTGTGGGCCGCCATCTCTCCCCCGAGCAGGAACTGCAGCTCTACCACCACTACGGTCTCGCGCTCTCCGCCGCCCCGGAGACGCCCGCCCCGCCCCCGGGCGCCGCCGCCCCCGGTGACCGCTCCTTCGGCCGGGTCGCCGGCGACGAGGAGTGAGCCGAGGTCACCAGGGGGACCGGCGCCGAGGGCTCCAGATCGGGGTCATCGACCAGGAAGGTGCGTACGCGGCCGGGCCGGGAGCCCGGTTCCTCGAAGCGCACGGTGACCCGGCCGACACCGCTGCCCTGGACCCATCCCCGTCCGTGCGTGGCATGGAGCACATCGTGTCCGGCCGACCAGCGCCGCCCACCGGGCGCCCCGGGCTCGCCCCCGGCGCCCGTCCGGTCAGCCGGGGCGGACGCGGGCGCGGTGGCGGCGGGCCCGACTCCGTCGGTCCGCTCCGTCTCGCCCCGGCCTCCCGGAGCGGCGGCTCCCGCGTGCTGATCGCCAGGCCCTCCCCCGGCGCCCTCCGGCGCCGCCACACCCGACTCACCCCCGCCTGAATCGACCGAATCACCGGATTCGACCGGAACCGCCCCACCGATCGTCGCCGCTGTCCGGGCCGCCGGCTGAGCCGCCGATCGGGCAGCCGCCGCCTGAGCCTCCGCCGCCTCGGTCTCCGCCGCGGCCTGGGCCGCCTGTGCCGCCTGGGCGAAGAGATCCTCCTGTGTGTAGTCCGCCAGTCCGCTCACCCCCACCCCCAGCAGCCGCACTCCACCCGTGGTGTCCACGGCCTCCAGCAGCCGCCCCGCCGCCTCCCGTACCACCGTGGCGTCGTCCGTCGGCCCCCGCAGCGTCTCCGACCGGGTCAGGGTCGAGAAGTCGTACCTCCGGACCTTGAGGACGATCGTCCGTCCCGAGTGCCCGGACTCCCGCAGCCGCCCCACACACCGCTCGGCGAGCCGCTCCACCTCGGTCCGGATCCTGACCCGGTCGTGCAGATCGACGTCGAAGGTGTCCTCCACCGACACCGACTTCGTGTCCCGCTCCGCCACCACCGGCCGGTCGTCGTGGCCCAGCGCCATCCGGTGCAGCGAGGTCCCGTGGGCGGTGCCCAGCAGCCGCACCAGCTCGTCCTCGCCCGCCTCCACCAGGTCAGCGCAGATCGTCATCCCCGCCCGCCGCAGGTGCTCACCGGTCGCCGGCCCGACCCCCGGCAGGGTCCGCACCGACAGGGGGCCCAGCAGCTCACGCTCCGTACCAGGCTCTATCAGCACCAGACCGTCCGGCTTGGCCCGCTCGGAACCGATCTTCGCGAGCATCTTCGACCCGGCGAGCCCCACCGATCCGGTCAGCCCGGTGACGGCGAGGATGTCCGCGCGCAGCAGCTCACCCGCCGCCCGCGCCGAAGCCGAGTCGTCGGCGGCGCCCGCCGCCTCCAGATCCACGAAAGCCTCGTCCAGGCTCAACGGCTCGACCAGCGGTGACAGCCCCCGCAACAGCTCCATCACCTGCTCGCTGATCGAGCGGTAGAAGGAGAAGCGCGGCACGAGATACGCGGCGTTCGGAGCGAGTCGCCGGGCCTGCGCCATGGGCATGGCCGAATGGATCCCGAACCGCCTCGCCTCGTACGAACAGGTCGCGACCACGCCACGCGGGCCGAGGCCGCCCACCACCACCGGTTTCCCGCGCAGGCTCGGCTTCGCCGCCTGCTCGGCGGCGGCGAAGAACGCATCCATGTCCAGATGCAGAATCGTCGGCGCGGATCTCACATCTCTGATGCTGCCCTACGCCACTGACAACCGCCCCGACCGATGACCCCGCGGCGCCACGGCCCGGACCGCGTCCGCCCGTACCAGAGGTGACTCCGAACCGCCGGGGACGGTGGTGGACCGCGTCAGACCGCCCGGTCGCGCCGACGTCTGGCCAGCTCATCGGTCGGATTGTTGCCGATCAGCGTCTCGCCGGTGTCGACCCGCTCGCCGTGCAACTGCGACAGCGCGGTCTCCACGTCCCGCCAGACCACACCGACGGCGATCCCGAAGACGCCGTGGCCGCCCTGGAGCAGGTTCACGACCTCGTCGGGCGAGGAGCACTCGTAGACCGTCGCCCCGTCGCTCATCAGCGTCATGCGCTCCAGATCGGCGAAACCGCGCGCCCGCAGATGCTGCACGGCGGCGCGGATGTTCTGCAGCGCCACCCCGGTGTCCAGGAAACGCTTGACGATCTTGAGGACCACGACGTCACGGAAGCTGTAGAGCCGCTGGGCACCGGAGCCGTACGCCGGCCTGACGCTGGGCTCGACCAGGCCGGTACGGGCCCAGTAGTCGAGCTGTCGATAAGTGATCCCGGCCGCCGCGCAGGCGGTCGGTCCCCGATAGCCGACCGTCTCCGTGGACGGTTCGTCCGCACTGCTCTGGAGCGGATACGGCCCGCTCTCCCCCAGACTTCGTCCGAGGGCGCCCCCCACCGCACCGTCGCCGCTGCTTCTCACGCCGACCCTCCGTCCTTGACCTGCCCACTCGAAGGTAGGGAGTCACCAGGGGTGCGTCAACGATCGCCACACTCGGCACGCCGAGTGATAATCACCCTGAGAGTGGTTTCCCGTGCCCCAATTCGGGGAAAGGGTGCTCGAATGGGTGGAAACGCTCGTTCGGTAAGGGAAATGGTTTCACCCTCGACACACCCCTGCCGGGAGCGGTCACTGGCTGTTGGTCCCGAAGTCCTCCGGCGAGATCTGGTCCAGGAACTCCCGGAACTTCTCCACCTCGTCCTCCTGCTCATCGGGGATGGCGATCCCCGCGTCGTCGAGCACCCCGTCACTGCCGAAGATCGGCGTACCGGTGCGCAGAGCGAGCGCTATGGCGTCCGACGGACGCGCGCTCACCTCGACTCCACTGGCGAAGACCAGCTCCGCGTAGAAAACCCCTTCACGCAGGTCGGTGATGCGGACCTCGGTGAGTTCCTGCCCCACCGCCTCCAGCACGTCCTTGAAGAGATCATGGGTCAGCGGTCTGGCCGGTGCCATGCCCTGCTGGGCGAAGGCAATGGCGGTCGCCTCCCCGGGACCGATCCAAATGGGGAGGTACCGGTCGCCTCCCACTTCACGCAGGAGCACGATCGGTTGGTTCGAGGGCATTTCCACCCGGACACCCACAACGTCGAGCTCGTTCACACAGCAACCCTAGGACGTGCCCGACCCGTTTGGGTAGTCGGGCACGTCCAAGATCAGTGGAGTCGCACTCCGAGAGCCGACTGCATCAGGGCCGCGTGCAGCCGTACGGACAGGCCGACCAGCTCTTTCGCGGTGGCCTCGGCATGTGCTCTGGTCTGCGGATTCCGGTGCCGCCGCAAGGGTGCCACCACCTGCTCGACCAGCCCCGCCTCCCGCTCGGCAGCGGCCTTCATGGCGCGAAGATGCCGCGGCTCAAGACCGAATCCGCCGAGTTCGGCCACCAGCCTGGCCACGGTCACCGCCTCGGCGTCGAAACCGCCGTCCGCCCGCTGGACGAGCAGCCCGTACGACTCCCACTCGGCCAGCTCCTCCTCGCCGACCTCGGCGGCGGCCAGCAGCTCGGCGCGGCCGATCCGGGCGGCGGTGCGCTGCTCGGTGTCGGCCTCCCAGCTACCGTCCAGCGTGTCGCGCTGCTGGCTCTGCGCGGGCAGCCGGACCTGCTCACCCCGGGCGAGCGCGTCGAGATGCTCTCGGATGACCTTCAGTGGCAGATAGTGATCCCGCTGCATCCGCAGGATCTGTGCCAGCCGCGCCACGTCCTCCGGAGTGAATTTGCGGTACCCGGAGGGTGTGCGCCTCGGTTCGACCAGCCCCTCGGCCTCCAAGAAGCGGATCTTCGAGATCGTGACCTCGGGAAACTCGTCACGCAGCCGCCCGAGCACCGTACCGATGCTCATCAGTCCGTCGGCCGCGGTGGCGGTGCCGTGACCGGCACCGCCCATCGGTGTTCGCATGTGCCTTCCCTGACGGGTTACACGCCCCGCTGGCTGGCGTAGAAGACCAGTCGGTACTTGCCGATCTGGACCTCGTCACCGTTGGCCAGATAGGCCGATTCGATCCGCTCACGGTTGACATAGGTGCCGTTCAGGCTGCCGACGTCGGCGACGCTGAAGCTGCCGTCGGGACCCCTGCGGAACTCCACATGGCGCCGCGACACGGTCACGTCGTCCAGGAAGATATCGCTCTGCGGGTGCCGGCCGGCCGTGGTCAGCTCGCCGTCGAGCAGGAAGCGGCTCCCGGAGTTCGGCCCACGGCGCACCACCAGCAGCGCCGAGCCGAGCGGCAGTGCCTCCACGGCGGCCTGCGCCTCCGGCGACAGTGACGGCAACTGCGTCTGGCCCGTCACCTCGGAGTCGTACGCCTCAAGGCCGGAAATGGAGATCGTCGAGGTCGTCTCCGACGCGCGCTCGGCGGGGACCCCGCCCTTCAGCGGCGCGCCACAGTTGGAGCAGAACCGACTGGACTCCGGATTGCGGTTCGCGCACCTGGTACACACCGTCACAGCCGCCATGGACGGAGCCTCCTGCCGCGGCTGACCCCCGTGGGGGTTGGTCGCATACGGGTCGGGGGTGAACCCACCACCCGCATTCGAGGTCGGTGGTTCCCCGAAACCTATGCGGCCGGGACCGGCGGGGTCAACAGACGACGCGCCCCGGCCCCCCGGATTGCCACCGCCCGGACCAGTGACCTCGTCCCGGTAGAGCGGCCGCTCAGTGCCCTGCTCCTCTTCCTGACCACCACGCCGCGCGCGATGCCTGGCGTTGCCGCCTTCGTCGCGTGCACTCTTGCCGAACAACTTCGCAAACAACTTCACGGGCGATTCCCCTTGACCGAAATAGACCCGCCCGTGGGGCAGGACGAACCCTCAATGACTACACCTGCCGACCCGGACATACTCACAACGTCCGTACCCGTCAGACAGTTTCCACCACGCGGCACCGGTTCGACATGCCGACCCCCCGCAACCTCGTGCCCCGGTCGGCGAGACCTCGTACGCCCCCGCCTCACTGGGCCGACGACCGAGCGTAGTCAGGCCGCTTCGCGGGCCGCAAGGCATCCACGACGATCTCCTCCGAGCGGGCCACCGTGGCGGTGGCCTGCTCCTTCTCCAGTGTCTGCACCACACCACCGGGGATGTTCAGGGCAGGCTCCAGATCTTGCGGTTTGCCGATGACCTTGAAGATGTACGGTGCGGCGATCCGGTTCCCATCCACCTCGATGTCACCGCCCGAGCCGGTGAGATAGGTATCGGCCACGACCCTGTTCTCATTGACCTGGATCGCCTCCGCCCCCGCGGCCCGCAGCTCCTGGATCGCGTCGAGAAGCATGTCCGACTCCACGGTGCCGGACTTGTCCCCGATCGTCAGCGTGATGCCGGGCCCCTGTGCCGCGACAGTACCGGCCAGGATGCCCAACTGCTGCTCCTTCCGCCGCGTCTGCTTGCGAGCCTCTTCCGCCTGGTCAGAACTGCTCTCCAGCTCCGTGCGCTGGTCCTCCAGACTCCGCTTCTCGTCCTCCAGCCGCTGGGTGCGGTTGTCCAGCTCGTCGAGGATACGGACCAGATCCTCCTGCCGGGCCCCGCGCAGGGCGCTGTTGTCACTGGTGGAACGGACCTGGATGGCGAGCCCAAGCCCCAGGACGAACAGCAGCACGGCCACGGTCAGTTGAGCACGGGTGATCCTCGGCGGCCAGAGACCGGCGAACAACCGCTGACGTCCGGTCAGGTGCCCGCCGCTACCGAGCTGCTTCGGCGCCGCGTCGGGCTCGGCAGCCCCGGAAGTCCGGCCCTCGTCCCGCGGCAGCTCGTCACCGCTCATCGGCCTCACGCCCGGAACACGTGGCGCCGGATGGCGGCCGCGTTGGAGAAGATCCGGATGCCGAGCACGACCACCACGCCCGTGGAGAGCTGGGCACCCACACCGAGCTTGTCGCCGAGGAACACGATCAGCGCCGCCACCACCACGTTCGAGAGGAAGGAGACGACGAAGACCTTATCGACGAAAATACCGTCGAGCATGGCCCGCAGGCCGCCGAACACGGCATCCAGGGCGGCCACGACGGCGATCGGCAGATAGGGCTCGACCACCGCCGGCACTTCGGGCCGGACCAACAGTCCGACCACGACTCCCACGACGAGGCCAAGTACCGCGATCACGATGTGCCCTTCCCTGTTCCTGCCGCGCCCTGCTCGCTGGCCTTCCCGGCGTCGGCGATGTGCGGCTCTGCTGTACGTACGATCAGGCTCGGAGCCGCCGGAAGACGCACCTCGTCCTTGTTGGAGATGCGGAAACGGATGGAGAAGTTCTCCCGCAGCGCGTGCAGATACTGTCCGTCGGCACTGTCCTGGAACGCCGTGCTCAGATGTTTCCCGTCCCCCACCGCCAGCACTCTGTACGGCGGCACCAGCGGTCTGTTGTCGACCAGTATGGCGTCGCCCGCGGCACGGATCGCCGACAGGGCGGTCAGCCGCTGACCGTTGATGGCCACGGCCTCCGCCCCGGACTCCCAGAGGCCGTTGACGATCCGCTGCATATCGCGGTCCCGTACCCGGCCGGTGTCACTGAAACCGCTGCTGTCCCGGGGGCCACCGCCGCCGCTCTGCTCGGTGTTCTTGGCGTCGTCCACGACGAGTTCGACACCGGGGCCCTCGACCTCGGTCGCCCCCGCGAGAAGTCCGACCGTCTGCTCCTGACCGCCGCCCTGGGTCCGCAGCGCGCGCCGCTGCCGCTCCCCCACCTCGTCACGGAGCTTGTCGACACGCCGCTCCAGGGCGTCCACGTCCGAGGTGTCCGCGTCGACGCGGTCGATCAGTTCCTCGCGCTCCTTCGCCACCACAGGCGCCGATATCCGCGCCTCGGCGACCCCCACGGTGACGATCACGGCCGCCAGCACCAGACCGGCAGCGAGCGCGAGCCTGGCCCGCAGGGTGGGCGGCAGCCCGCCGCCCTCCGCTTTCCGCCGGGCGGTCGCCTCGGCGTATCCGTCGTCGAGGCTGTGCTCCATCACGGTCGTCAGCAGCGACATCGACGCATCGGGACGTGGCGGTGGAGAACCAGTGCTCCGAACGGGGGGCTGCTGCGACATGCCGCACATCGTCGCACGTCGCGGGTGCTACCGCCGAATGGCCCCACCGGTGTGCCGGGGGCCGTCCACGGACGACTCCCGGCACATCGATCACACCTCAGTCACCAGCACCGTCCACGACCGATGCCCACTCGTCGAGCAGCGCCTGGGCCGACGCGTCGTCGGGCCCCTCGGCCCACAAATGGGTGACGGCTTCCGAGGGATCGGGCAGCACCATCACCCACCGGCCGTCGGCCTCGACCACCCGCACACCGTCGGTCGTGTCCACATGTCGCTCACCCGCCGCCTCGACGACCCGGCGCATGACGAGCCCCTTCACCGCCCACGGGGTTGCCAGATCACGCTTGAGCACATGCGCCCGCGGAATCCGGGCGTCGATCTGGCTGAGGGTGAGCTGCGTACGGGCGACCAGCCCCACCAGCCGCACCAGAGCCGCCGTACCGTCGAAGACGCTGCTGAACTCCGGCACGATGAAACCACCGCGCCCGTCCCCACCGAAGATGGTGGTGTCCTCACGGCCGACCCGGGTCAGATCGTCGGGCGACGTGGTCGTCCACTCCACCTGCGTGCCGTGGTACGCCGCCACCTGCTCGGCGATCCGTGTGGTCGTCACCGGCAGCGCCACCCGCCCGCTGCGCCGTTCCGCCGCCACCAGATCCAGCAGGACCAGCAGCGCCCGGTCGTCCTCCACGATCCGGCCACGCTCGTCCACCAGCGAGAGCCGCTCCCCGACCGGGTCGAACCGCACCCCGAAGGCCGCCCGCGCGGATGCCACGATCTCCCCGAGCCGCACCAGACCGGCCCGCCGCCCGTCGGCGGACTCGGTGGGTCGAGCCTCGTCGAGCCCTGGATTGATGGTCAGGGCGTCGACCCCGAGCCGCCCCAGCAGACTGGGCAGCACCAGCCCGGCACTGCCGTTGGAGGCGTCCACGACGACCTTGAGACCGGACTCGGCGATACCGGTGATGTCGATGTTGCGGAGCAGGGATCCGGTGTACGAGTCGAAGACACTGGCCGGGAAGTACAGATCCCCGATCTCACCGGGGAACGCCCGCCGGTACTCCTGTCGCGCGTAGACCCGGTCCAGCTTCCGCTGTCCGGCCTGGGAGAGATCCGCCCCCCGCTCGTCGAAGAACATGATGTCGACGGAGTCCGGCACGCCCGGCGAAGTCCGGATCATGATGCCGCCGGCACTGCCGCGCGCGGTCTGCTGCCGGGCCACCGGCAGCGGCACATTCTCCAGGTCCCGTACGTCGATGGCACTGGCCTGAAGCGCCGAGATCACCGCCCGCTTGAGCGCCCGTGCGCCACGGGAGTGGTCCCGCGCGGTGGTGACCGTGGAGCCCTTCTTCAAGGTGGTGGCGTACGCGCCGGCCAGCCGTACGGCCAACTCCGGCGTGATCTCGACATTGAGGATCCCGGAGACGCCCCGGGTGCCGAAGAGATGCGCCTGGCCGCGCGACTCCCAGATCACCGAGGTGTTGACGAAGGCGCCGGCCTCGATGGTCTTGAAGGGATAGACCCGGACATTGCCCTGGACAATCGATTCTTCACCGACGAGGCACTCGTCCCCGATCACGGCTCCGTCCTCGATCCGGGCGGCCCGCATGATGTCGGTGTTCTTGCCGATCACACAACCACGAAGATTGCAGTGTTCCCCGATGTACACATTGTCGTGTACGACGGCCCGGTGGAGGAAGGCGCCGTTCTTGACGACGACGTTGGACCCGACGACCGTGTGCTCACGGATCTCCACACCCGCTTCGACCTTGGCGTAGTCGCCGATGTACAGCGGGCCGCGCAGCACCGCGTCCGGGTGCACCTCGGCGCCCTCGGCGACCCAGACCCCGGGCGAGATCTCGAACCCGTCGATGTCGACGTCGACCTTGCCCTCCAGGACATCGGCCTGGGCCTTCACATAGCTCTCATGTGTGCCGACGTCCTCCCAGTAGCCCTCGGCGATATAGCCGTAGATCGGCTTGCCTTCCTTCATGAGCTGCGGGAAGACATCACCCGACCAGTCCACCGAGACATCGGCCTGGACGTAGTCGAAGACCTCGGGCTCCATGACGTAGATCCCGGTGTTCACCGTGTCCGAGAAGACCTGGCCCCAGGTCGGCTTCTCCAGGAAGCGCTCGACCTTCCCCTCTTCGTCGACGATGGTGATGCCGAATTCCAGCGGGTTGGGCACACGTGTCAGACACACGGTGACCATGGCGCCCTTCTCCTTGTGGAAGGAGATCAGGTCGGTGAGATCGAAATCGGTGAGGGCATCACCGGAGATGACGAGGAACGCGTCGTCCTTGAGTGCTTCCTCCGCGTTCTTCACACTGCCCGCGGTGCCGAGTGGCTTCTCCTCATTGGCGTAGGTGAGCTCCATGCCGAGCTCTTCGCCGTCGCCGAAGTAGTTCTTGACGAGTGAGGCGAGAAACTGCACGGTAACAACGGTCTCATTGAGCCCATGCCGCTTCAGCAGCCTCAGCACATGCTCCATGATCGGTCGATTGACGACCGGCAGGAGGGGCTTGGGCATGCTCGAAGTCATGGGGCGAAGTCGGGTTCCTTCGCCACCGGCCATCACGACGGCCTTCATGTCGGAAGTGTCCTCCTTGAGAGACCACGGTCCAGCCGACTTCGCTCGTCCAAAGAGGCCCTCTTGGCGTCATGCGCGGCCGGCCACACTGCACGGCACCGCATCGACGAGGTCAATCGGCCACTGCGTCCGCCTTCACGATGCGGCGGACCTGGACCACATACAGGATCCCTGCCCACCAATACAGAGTTGTACCCCATCCAGCGAAGGCCCATCCGAAAATAGCAGCGAGTGACGCAAGCCAGCCCGATCCGTCACTCAGCAGCAGCAACGGGAAGGCGCACATGAGGTTGAAGGTGGCGGCCTTCCCCAGGAAGTTCACCTGCGGAGGCGGATAACCATGCCGACGGAGGATTCCCACCATCACCAGCAGCATCAGCTCTCGCGCCAGAAGCGCGGCGGTGAGCCAGAGCGGCAGAATCTCACGCCAGGTGAGACCGATCAGAGTGGACAGGATGTACAGCCGGTCGGCGGCCGGATCGAGCAGGCGCCCCAGCTTGCTGACCTGATTCCAGCGCCGGGCGAGCTTGCCGTCCAAATAGTCACTGATACCGCTGAGCATGAGTACGAGCAATGCCCAGCCGTCACTCTTCGGCCCGCCGAACTCGGGACGGAGAATCAACCACAGGAAGAGCGGTACGCCGGCGAGACGCGCCATGCTGAGGATGTTGGGGATGGTGAGTACCCGGTCAGTCTGAACGCGGGTCTCCTGGACCTCCACCCGGGGGCCTCCTGTGAAGAACGTGCCAACGATGCCCCCTGACCCTACCGCCAGCAAGGCGAACCATCCGCACAGGGGCGTGGCCTCCTCGCACCAGACCGCCCCCGGACAGGCGAAAAGGACCCCGCACGCGCGCGCCCGTGCCCGTAAGGAGGGCGCAACGCAAAAATGCCTCAGTCTTCCCAGACCATAAAAGGTCTGGGAAGACTGAGGCTAAAAATTGTTCGGCGGCGTCCTACTCTCCCACAGGGTC
>NZ_JBIRRE010000010.1:329111-393193 GCF_044333555.1 Streptomyces sp. NPDC020965 | reverse complement strand
TTCCCTTCGGTCTTGCGTTTCCAACTCTACCAGACTCTTTTCCGTTCCCGTTTCCGGTGTTGGAATTTCATCCAGTGGCCGTTGGAGTGGCCTTTTGCCTTTCGGCTGCTCCGACTTTATCAGAAGCAATTCGACTGAGCGAATCAGTGTCTTTGCGATCCAGATAAGGAGTCGGATGGCTCTGCGGGAAATTCGATTTCCGTGAGAGCAAGAGAGACATTAACGGTTGCACTCGACGATGTCCAGTTCGAGGCAACCGTTCAAATCTACCTCCCCACATCAGCCGTGTCAACGGTTTTTGTGGGCGAGGAGGACAGTAGCAGGTCAGAGGGGGCGGACGCACATCAGGCGGCGGCCGGGAGTTCGTCGCTGCGGTCGGTGCTGTCGACGTCGCCGGTCTCGCCGGCTCGGGCCGCCCGGCCCCCCAGGACGTAGACGTATACGAGGAACGCCAGCTCAGCGGCGACGCCTATGGCGATACGGGCCCAGGTCGGCAGCCCCGAAGGGGTGACGAAGCCCTCGATGACACCGGACACGAAAAGCACGATAGCCAGCCCGATCGCCATGCCGAGAGCTGCGCGACCCTGCTGGGCCAGGGCTGTCCGGCGCGAGAGCGGGCCGGGGTCGATGAGCGTCCAGCCCAGCCGGAGCCCCGTACCCGCGGCGACGAAGACCGCCGTCAGTTCGAGCAGGCCATGGGGCAGGACAAGGCCGAGAAAGACATCGAGCCGGTCGGCCGACGACATCAGTCCGATGCCCACGCCGAGGTTCAGCATGTTGAGGAAGAGGATCCAGATCACCGGAAGGCACAGGAACGCGCCCAGCGTCAGGCACATCGCGGCGGCCTGGGCGTTGTTCGTCCAGACCTGGGCGGCGAAGGAGGTCGCGGGGTTGCTGGAGTAGTAGGTCTCGTACTCGCCACCGGGGCGGGTCAGCTCGCGGAGGTCGTCCGGGGGCGCGATGGACGACTGGACCTCCGGGTGGACGCCGATCCACCAGCCGATGACCGCGGCGAGAAGGACGGACAGCACTGCCGTCGGTATCCACCAGTGCCGGGACCGGTAGACGGCCGCGGGGAATCCCGCCGTGAGGAAACGAGCCGCGTCGCGCCAGGTCGCGCGGCGGGTGCCGGTGACCGTGGCCCGGGCGCGGGCGACGAGCTGGGTGAGGCGGCCGGTCAGCGCGGGATCGGGGGCGCTGGACTGGATCAAGGAGAGATGGGTGGCGGTGCGCTGGTAGAGGGTGACGAGTTCATCGGCCTCGGCGCCGGTGAGCCGGCGGCCCCTCCGCAGAAGGTGGTCCAGGCGGTCCCACTCGGCGCGATGGGCGGTCACGAAGACATCGAGGTCCATGGTCGGCTGCTGCTCCAGGCACTGGGTGCGTACGGTTCGTCCTACTGCGGCGCGCTGTCGGCCAGCTTGGCAGACTGAAGGAGCGAGGGGCAGGGAAGGCCGACGCGAAGGGCTGCTGTGATGAGTGGGCTGGTGACGGGGGACGCGGTCGTGCTCGGACTGCGGCCGGCGAGGCTGCCGAGTCGCGCGCTCGCCGTGGCGATCGATCTCGCCGTCGTGGGCGCCGTGTACATCTTGATCTCCATAGGTCTCGCCGTGGCGACCGCCTCGCTGGACGAGGCGGCGGTCATGGCGGTGTCGATCGCGACGTTTCTGCTGGTCCTCGTGGGGACGCCGATAGCCGTGGAGACCCTCAGTCACGGGCGGTCGCTCGGGAAGCTCGCCTGTGGGCTGCGGGTGGTGCGGGACGACGGCGGCCCGATCAGGTTCCGGCACGCGCTGGTGCGCGGGGCGATGGGCGTGGTGGAGATCCTGATGTCGTTCGGGGTCATCGCCTGTATCGCTTCGCTGGTGTCGGCGCGGGGGCGGCGGATCGGGGATGTGTTCGCCGGGACGCTGGTGGTGCGGGAACGGGTGACGGCCGGGCCCCGAATGTCGGTGCCGCCGCCACCGCCGTGGCTCGTGGGGCGGTTCGGGGGTCTGGATCTGTCGGCCGTGCCGGACGCGCTGTGGCTGGCGATACGCCAGTACCTGACCCGGATGGGGCAACTGGACCCGGCGGTGGGCTGGGCGATGGCGGGACGGCTGGCCGATGATCTGGCGCGGCGCACCGGGGCGCCCGTGCCACAGGGGGTGCCACCGGCCGCGTATCTGGCGGCCGTGGTGAATGAGCGGCAGGCGCGGGACGTGCGGCGGGCCTTCGGGGGCGGAGTGGCGATGCCGTTCGTACCCGGAGGGCCGGCGAGTCCGGAGGCAGGGGCTCGTGTTCCCGGTGATGTGGCCGTGGCTGCTGAGGTACGAGGGGAGCTGGGCGGCGGCCGGGGTACGGGTTGGACGCTGGAAGGGGCCGTGGCACCGCGCGGGGGTTCGGTTCCGGGGCGGGGGGAGAGCGCCGGGCAGGTGCCCGTGCGGGACGCGGCGCGGAGGCCGGTGGTCGAGGGGGCGGGCGAGGGGCCGCGGGCGACGGGGTTCGCGCCGCCCGCTTAGAGCCGTCGACCGGGGCGAGGCTGGGGCGCGGGGGTCGGGCCCTGGCGGTCGGGATCAGGGGAAGAGCGAGGGTGGGGTCTCTAGCTGTTCCAGTTCGATGCCCGGGGCCGAGAGAACCACGTCGCCGGCGATGTGAACGGTGTGCTGCTCACCCGTGTCCAAGGCGCTGACCTGGTATTCGTCCACGGTCAGGGGGCCACTGTCAGTGGCATGGGCTTCACTGTTCAGCAGGGCCCAGGACTGGTCGAGGGTACGGGGAGCGAGGACGGGATCCGTGAGCGCGACAAGACGGACGCGGGTCGCGGGGGAACCGGGGGTGAGACGGAGCAGACGCGCAGTCGCGACGAGGAACGCGGGGGATGTGCCGGTGAAGGCGTGGGCGCGGACATTGCCTTCGGTGGCGTGGACCCCGGTGGGGTCGGTGCGGACCCAGGTGACGCCGTCGATGGCGGCACCGCGGACCTGCCAGCTCGCGGCGTTGAGTTCGAGGCGGATGGGGCGCCCGAGTTCGTCAAGGGCGAGGTCGACGGAGCCGGCGTGGTCGCCAGAGGGGCTGTTGAGCTGGGAGACATAGCGCCAGCCGGAGGGGCCGGGCGCGCAGTGGAAGTGCTCTTCACCGAGGGGGGTGTGATCGTGCGGATCATGGAGCGAATATCGGCCGCGGGGCATGGGGGCGTGGGGATCCTTGTGCGGTGGGTGGGGTTCCGGGCGGGGTGAGGTCCTGAGGCGCCCGGGTTCGGGGGAGTTTCCGTTCCGGACCGGGTGGAGTGCCGGGCGGGCAGGGGTCTCGCGGCTGGGCTGGCCGGTCCGGGACCGTGACAGGCCCCCGACACGGGGGTGCGGGGGCCTGTCACGGTGCCTGGCAGTTTCCTGGCGGTGCCGGCCGTTCCAGTTCATCGACGACGGTGCATCGACGACGGTGCATCGACGACGGTGCTCCTGGGGCCGGTCAGCCACCTCCGCCTTACCCGCCGCGGACCCGCCGCTGAGGGGTCTGGCCGAACTCAGTGGCGGGGCGGGCGGGCGTTCCCGGCTGAGCGGACGGTCGGTCCCCCAGCCGGGCGGGCCGGTCAGTAGCGGTAGTGGTCCGGCTTGTACGGGCCCTCGACCTCGACACCGATGTACGCCGCCTGCTCCGGGCGGAGCGTGGTCAGCTTGACGCCCAGCGCGTCGAGGTGGAGGCGGGCCACCTTCTCGTCCAGGTGCTTGGGCAGCACATAGACGTCGGTCGGGTACTCCTCCGGCTTCGTGAACAGCTCGATCTGCGCCAGGGTCTGGTCGGCGAAGCTGTTCGACATCACGAACGACGGGTGCCCGGTCGCGTTGCCCAGGTTGAGCAGCCGGCCCTCGGACAGCACGATCAGGACCTTGCCGTCCGGGAAGGTCCAGGTGTGGACCTGCGGCTTGACCTCGTCCTTGACGATGCCCGGGAGCTGCGCCAGGCCGGCCATGTCGAGCTCGTTGTCGAAGTGGCCGATGTTTCCGATGATCGCCTGGTGCTTCATCTTGGCCATGTCCGAGGCCATGATGATGTCCTTGTTGCCCGTCGTGGTGATGAAGAGGTCGGCGATGCCGACCACCTCGTCCAGCGTCGTCACCTGGTAGCCGTCCATCGCCGCCTGGAGGGCGCAGATGGGGTCGACCTCGGTGATGATCACTCGGGCGCCCTGGCCGCGCAGCGACTCCGCACAGCCCTTGCCGACGTCGCCGTACCCGCACACGACGGCGACCTTGCCGCCGATGAGCACGTCGGTGGCGCGGTTGATGCCGTCGATCAGCGAGTGGCGGCAGCCGTACTTGTTGTCGAACTTCGACTTGGTGACCGCGTCGTTGACGTTAATCGCCGGGAACAGGAGGGCGCCGTCGCGGTGCATCTCGTAGAGACGGTGCACACCCGTCGTGGTCTCCTCCGTGACGCCACGGATCTCCGACGCCAGGCGCGTCCACTTCTGCGGGTTCTCGCCGAGGGTGCGGTTGAGGAGACGGAGGATGTAGCTGTACTCCTCGCTGTCCGCCGTCGCCGGGTCGGGGGCCTCGCCGGCCTTCTCGAACTCGACGCCCTTGTGGACGAGGAGGGTGGCGTCACCACCGTCGTCGAGGATCATGTTCGGGCCGCCGGTGGGCGTGTTCGGCCAGGTCAGGGCCTGCTCCGTGCACCACCAGTACTCCTCCAGCGTCTCGCCCTTCCAGGCGAAGACGGGGACGCCCTGGGGGTTCTCCGGGGTGCCGTTCGGGCCCACGGCGATGGCCGCGGCCGCGTGGTCCTGGGTGGAGAAGATGTTGCAGGAGGCCCAGCGGACGTCGGCGCCGAGGGCGACCAGGGTCTCGATCAGGACCGCGGTCTGCACCGTCATGTGCAGGGAGCCGGTGACGCGCGCGCCGGCGAGGGGCTGACGCTCCGCGTACTCCTTGCGGATGGACATCAGGCCGGGCATCTCGTGCTCGGCGAGAGTGATCTCCTTGCGGCCGAAGGCGGCGAGGGAGAGATCGGCGACCTTGAAGTCCTGTCCGGTTGCGACAGTCGTCATTACGGGCTGCTCCTCAGATATCGGATAGAGGGTGAGGGTGGTGCGGCTGACTCCGCGGCGGTGGGCATAGAGATGCCCGGGTTCCACTCGCGGTGCAGTCCGTCGGAGGCCCTCTCTCCACTCGGCCGGTCCGCTGGACCGCCCGACCGCCATCAGCAGCGACGTCTGACTCTGGTCTCGAATCTACACCGGTCGGCGCGGTGCGCCCCAGCCCGTAGGGGGGCGGGATCCGGTCAGATCCCGGGTTTGGGGCGGTGTGGAGCGTGGAAGCAGCGCGGGACGGACGGGTCGTTCCGTCCCGCGCCGTGGGGGCTGGTGGTCAGTGCTCGGTGCCCGGCTTGGTCGCGGCCGACGGCTCCCGGTACACGTCCGGCTCCAGATAGATCACCCGCGCGATGGGGCAGGCCGCGCGGACGCGTTCCTCGGCGGCGTTGATCGAGGCGGCCACCTCGGGGGCCGTGTCGTCGTTGGGGACGGCGATCTTCGCGGCCACCAGCAGCTCCTCCGGGCCGAGGTGGAGCGTGCGCATGTGGATGATGCGGGTGACGCGCTCGCCGTCGACGAGCGCCGTCTCGATCTTCTTCAGGTCCCCGGGGCCCGCCGACTCCCCCAGCAGCAGGGACTTCGTCTCCACCGCCAGGACGAGCGCGATGAGGATCAGGAGTACGCCGATGCAGAGGGTGCCGATGCCGTCCCACACGCCGTTGCCGGTGGCCAGGGCCAGGCTGACCCCCGCGAGCGCCAGGATCAGACCGACCAGCGCGCCGAGGTCCTCCAGGAGGACGACGGGCAGTTCGGGAGCCTTCGAGCGGCGAACGAACTCCTTCCAGGAGAGCGAGCCGCGGACCGCGTTCGACTCCTTGATCGCCAGCCGGAAGGAGAAGGACTCGGCGATGATCGCGAAGACGAGGACGCCCACCGGCCAGTACCAGTGCTCGATGGCGTGCGGGTGTTTGATCTTCTCGTAGCCCTCGTAGATCGCGAACATGCCGCCGACCGAGAAGAGCACGATGGAGACGAGGAAGGCGTAGATGTAGCGCTCGCGGCCGTAGCCGAACGGGTGTTCAGGGGTGGCCGCGCGTTTTGCTCGGCGGCCACCGAGGAGGAGCAGGCCCTGGTTGCCGGAGTCCGCGAGCGAGTGGACGCTCTCCGCGAGCATCGACGACGAACCGCTGAACAGGAACGCCACGAATTTCGCTACCGCGATGGCGAGGTTGGCGACAAGTGCCGCCACGATCGCCTTGGTTCCGCCTGACGCGCTCATGTGTGCCGTGTCCCTTCGTACGCCGTCGTACACCGGCGTACGGGTTCGTACGCTGCCGTACGCCTGGGGAGTGACCTACGCCACTCCGGCTGTGCGGGGCGACATTGTTGCAGCCCCGGACGGCGGCCCGGGGTCAGATCACGACAGTGGCGCGGAACAGGGTTCCGGTGTGGCCGTCCGCCGCGGACAGGGCGACGGTCTCCCCCGCGCGCGCGAACGCCGATTCACCCGGGGCGAGGGTCATATCGTTGACGGTGACCCGGCCGGCGGTGCAGAGCAGGATCTGCGGAGCCTCGATGGTGAGGTCCTGAGCCGTGGCGCCCGGGGCGAGGAGATAGCGGGAGAGTCGGAATTCGTCGATCGGGGTGTCGTAGACCTCTTCCCCCGACGGCGACGCCTCGGGGCGCAGTACGGCGGGGTCACGCGCCTCGAAACGGACGACTCTGAGCAGTTCGGGCACATCGACGTGTTTCGGGGTGAGGCCGCAGCGCAGGACGTTGTCGGAGTTGGCCATGATCTCGACGCCGAGGCCGTCCAGATAGGCGTGCGGGACTCCGGCGCCCAGGAAGAGGGCCTCGCCGGGGTGGAGTTCCACGTAGTTCATCAGCATCGAGGCGAGGACGCCCGGATCGCCGGGGAAGTGGTGGGCGAGTCGGGCGTACGGGGCGTACGCACCGCCGAGGCGCTGTGCCGCGGCGGCGGCTTCGTCGACGGTGGCCGCCATCTCCCCCGGTTCGGCGCCCAGTACGGCCGTCAGGACCTCGCGCAGGGCCGCCTCCTCCGGGTGGGCGCTCAGGAGATCCACGTACGGCTTGAGGGCGTCGACATCGAGCCCGGCGAGAGTCCGCGCGGCGTCGCGGGGCGTCCGGAAACCGCAGAAACCCTCGAACCGGGTGAGCGCGCAGATCAGCTCGGGCTTGTGGTTGGCGTCCTTGTAGTTGCGCTCCGCCGCGTCGATCGGGATGCCCGCGCGCTGCTCGGCGGCGAAGCCCTCCTTCGCCCGCGCGAGATCCGGATGGACCTGGAGCGACAGGGGCGCCCCCGCCGCGAGGACCTTGAACAGGAAGGGGAGCCGCGGACCGAACTTCGCGACCGTCCGGGAACCGAGTTCGTGCACGGGGTCGGCGGCGATCACCTCATTGAGCGCGCCGCGATCGAGGCGGGAGGGGGCCCCGGGGTGCGCGCCCATCCACAACTCGGCCTGGGGCTCCCCGGTCGGGGCGGTGCCGAGCAGCTCCGGGATGGCGGTCGGGGAGCCCCAGGCGTAGGGGCGCACCGTGTTGTGGAGGCGGTCCATGTCGTGTTTCCCGGTTCTTGCCGTGGGTGCTGGTCAGTCCTGATGACGCGGTGGACGGGTGCCGGGATGCCCGGCGCCCGTCCACCGCGGGATCAGGAGGGGGTGGTCGGGGTGGCGAGCGCCAGATAGACGGCGGCGAAGTCGGTGACGGCGAGGAGTTCGGCGATCGACTCCAGCTCGGTGCCGTCCTCGGGTTCGAGTTCGCTGATCGGTGTGTCATGGCCGAGTGCGAGTTCCCGCGCGGCCGGGGCCGCGGTCAGTCCGCCGGTGGGGCGGTCCCGCAACAGGACCACCCGGGCCCGCATGGTCTGCGGCTCGTCGACCCGGTCCCGGAAGAAGTCGTCCGGGTCGGCTCCGGCCGCGAAGGAGCCCGCGAGCAGGACGCCGTGGGCGGGGAGGGCCTCCGGGA
This sequence comes from Streptomyces sp. NPDC020965, assembly GCF_044333555.1. Taxonomy (NCBI): domain Bacteria; kingdom Bacillati; phylum Actinomycetota; class Actinomycetes; order Kitasatosporales; family Streptomycetaceae; genus Streptomyces; species Streptomyces sp. NPDC020965. The sequence continues at coordinate 385,197 of NZ_JBIRRE010000010.1, read as the reverse complement.
GCTGTGCCGCGATGGCGGGCCGGCCCGCCAGCTCGGCCAGGACGGCGGCGAAGCGGCGGCCCGCCGGAGCGGCGCCGGAACCCTCCGTCCAGATCAGCGGGAGGCTGTCGGCGAGTTCGGCGGCGAGGGTCTTCGCGGGGTTGCTGTAGGTGGCGATGGCCGGACCGCAGCGTTCGGCGGTGCGGTCGAGCCGGTCGGCGACCAGCGCGACGGTCTCCGGGGGCGCATCGATGAGGCCGACGCGGTCGAGCAGCGCGAGGAGGGGGGTCAGCAGGGCCCAGAGCGAGCCCGGACTGGCCGCCGCCGTCTCCTCGTACACCTCGTACGGGGAGGTCGCCATGGGCACGATGAGACCGTGCGTGCCGTCGACGGCCTCCGCGAGCGGTGAGCGCGGCGGGGCGACGGCCACGACCGTGCAACCGTGGCGGTACGCCTGCTCCGCGAGGAGGGACAGGCCCGGCTCGGTGCCGTCGGTGCTGACGACGAGCAGCAGGTCCAGATTGCCCGCCCAGCCGGGGAGCGCCCAGCGCAGCGCGCCGGGCGCGGGCGCGACGCCGGTGGGGCGGAGTGGGGTGACGGGGGCCGCGGCGCCGGCGAGCGCGCCGACGAGATCGGCGACACCGGTGGCGGCGGTGCCCGAACCCGCGACGAGGACGGCGCGGGGGCGGCCCTCGGGGTTCAGTTTGCCGATGCCCGCCTCGGCGGCGTGGCGGGCCGCGGTCCGGACGCGTGCGCCGGCTTCGGCGGCACCGCGGAGCAGTCCTCGGCGGTCGGCACGGGCTAGGGCTTCCGGGGCGTCGAGGAGCGACTCGTCGAGCATGGGGTGGGGCCTCCGATCGCCGGGCGGTGGACGGGGTGAGTGGTGCGTCAGTCGGGGCGGCGGGCCTCGTCCACGAGGAGGACGGGAATGCCGTCGCGTACGGGGTAGGCCAGGCCGCAGTCCTTGCCGGTGCAGATCAGCTCGGGTGCGTCGGCTGCCGAGCTGTCGCTGAGGGGGGCGTGGCAGGCGGGGCAGGCGAGGATCGCGAGAAGGCCGGCTTCGAGCGGCATGGGGGTTCCTTCGGGGTGCGGCGGGACGGATGGGGCGAATGGGTGGGCGGATCGGCCACGTCAGCGTACCGCTGGGGGGTGAGCGGGGGCGCGTTCTGGGGGCGGGGCTCCTCAATCGCCGGAGGGGCTGGATGTGATCCGGGGGCGGATTCGGCGCCGGGGCCGCGGGGCGGGGTGTCTGGCGGGTGTTCTCGCGGGGCGCCGCCCCGGGCCCGGCTCCTCAAACGCCGGAGGGGCTGAAATTGGCACCCGTAACCTCACGGCCCCGCACAGGACAGGCTCCTCCTCAAACGCCGGAGCGGCTGGACCTAACCGGGCGGCAGGCCGGGATCGGACGACTGAGGAACTGGATGACCACCACCCGGAGCCGCCTACCCAACCCGCAAGCCCAAGCTCCTCAAACACCGGAGAGGCTGAAATTGGCACCCGTAACCTCACGGCCCCGCACAGGACAGGCTCCTCCTCAAACGCCGGAGCGGCTGGACCTAACCGGGCGGCAGGCCGGGATCGGACGACTGAGGAACTGGATGACCACCACCCGGAGCCGCCTACCCAACCCGCAAGCCCAAGCTCCTCAAACACCGGAGAGGCTGGACTTGCCCGCCCGAGGCGGTGGATTTGGCCGACGGAGGGGGCTGGATCCGCCACCACAACCTCGCGGCCCCGCAGGGGCTGGGCTTCTCCTCAAACGCCGGAGGGGCTGGATTTACTGCCCGAGAGGGGTTGGATTTGCCCGGTTGAGGGGCTGGATTTAGCCGGGTGGGCGGCGGAGGGGTTGGGCTTGGCCCGTCGGGGGATGGAGGGCGCGCGGTGGAGGGGGTTGGCCTCGGGGGTGGGGAGCCGTGAGATACCCGGCGGCCCCTGCTCCTCGGGGAGGGGCAGGGGCCGGGAGGAGTTGGGGTCAGGCGCGGACCAGGGTGAGGACCTCGTCGCGGACGCGGTGCATCGTTTCCTCGTCGCGGGCCTCGACGTTCAGGCGCAGCAGCGGTTCCGTGTTCGAGGGGCGGAGGTTGAACCACCAGTCCTCGGTCGTGACCGTCAGGCCGTCGAGTTCGTCCAGCGTCACGCCGGGGCGGGACGCGTACGCCTCCCGTACCGCCGCCGTGCGGGCCGTCTGGTCGTCCACCGTCGAGTTGATCTCGCCCGAGCCCGCGTAGCGGTCGTACTGCGCCACCAGCTCGGAGAGCGTCCCCTGCTGGGTGCCGAGGGCCGCCAGTACGTGGAGGGCCGCCAGCATCCCGGTGTCCGCGTTCCAGAAGTCGCGGAAGTAGTAGTGCGCGGAGTGTTCGCCGCCGAAGATCGCCCCCGTACGGGCCATCTCCTGCTTGATGAAGGAGTGGCCCACCCGGGTCCGTACCGGCGTGCCGCCGTTCTCGCGGACCACCTCCGGGACCGACCACGAGGTGATCAGGTTGTGGATCACCGCGCCGCCGGGGTGCTTGGCGAGTTCCCGGGCCGCCACCAGGGCCGTGATCGCCGACGGGGACACGCCTTCGCCGCGCTCGTCCACGACGAAGCAGCGGTCGGCGTCGCCGTCGAAGGCGAGGCCGAGGTCGGCCCCCTCCTCGCGGACCCGTGCCTGGAGGTCGACGATGTTCGCCGGGTCCAGGGGGTTGGCCTCGTGGTTGGGGAAGGTGCCGTCCAGTTCGAAGTAGAGCGGTACGACGGTCAGGGGCAGCGACTCGAACACCGTCGGGACCGTGTGGCCGCCCATGCCGTTGCCCGCGTCGACGACGACCTTCAGCGGGCGCATCTCGGACAGGTCCACCAGTGACAGCAGGTGCGCCGCGTAATCCGTCAGCGTGTCCTTCTCGGTGACCTCGCCGGGCGTGGCGACCGGTGCCGGGGCCCCCTCGTCGGACCAGCGTTCCACCAGGGCCCGGATGTCGGCGAGGCCGGTGTCCTGGCCGACGGGCGCGGCGCCGGCGCGGCACATCTTGATGCCGTTGTACTGGGCGGGGTTGTGGGACGCCGTGAACATCGCGCCCGGCAGGTCGAAGCGGCCGGAGGCGAAGTACAACTGGTCCGTCGAGCACAGCCCGATCAGGGTCACATCGGCGCCGCGCGCCGCGGCACCGCGGGCGAACGCGCCCGAGAGTCCGGGGGACGACGGCCGCATGTCATGGCCGATGACAATGCCCTTCGCGTCCGTCACCTGGACGAACGCCGCTCCGAACAGTTCGGCCAGTGCCTCGTCCCACTGATCCGGCACCACCCCGCGAACGTCGTACGCCTTCACGATCTGCGACAGATCAGCAGCCACGGGCCAGCCCTTCAGTAAGTCTCTGCGGTCACCTCAAACTACCGGCACCCTCAGTCCTGGCCGTAGCGCGGATCAACGGATTCCGGGGCAAGCCCCAACAACTCCGCCACCTGCTCGACCACGACCTCATGCACGAGTAGTGCGCGCTCCTCGCGATTCTTCGTACGGATCTCCACCGGGCGCCGATAGACGACGATCCGCGCCGGCCTGCCCTTGTCGGCCGGCAGTGAGTCACCGAGCGGCACCGAGTCCTCCGGCGCGCCCGGCACGTCCAGCACCAGAAAGTCGACTTCCGCCAGTTGGGGCCAGCGACGCTCCAACCGTTCCACCGAATCCTGTACGAGGTCGTGAAACGATTCGGCTCTGCTCGTCGAGAGAGGCACCTGCGGCGGCGCGACCGGTCCGCGCATACCGCGGCCGTGGCGGTCGCGGCGACGTGGCCTCGGCTCAGTCGGGCGGGGCGGCACAGGACTGTCCATCACTGACGCAGGGTAGCTCTCCGGGGCGCGTGACGATCGGTTCACGCGCGGTGGGGACGGCTCTCACCGGCAGCCTGTCGCTAAATGAGCGTTCGGGCGGGCCTTGAGGCCGATTCCCTGCGCACCGACGATCACGTGAGGGACGGCCAATGACCTGATTTACACCACACCATGACCGAGTCAGTATGGATCGCCCGCCCTGGGCCCCTCCTCCGTCGCAGGTCAGGAGTGGCGTCCGGCGAGCGTCCGAACATGATCTCAGACCACGACACGGTGGAGTGACCTGATGGAGAGTCGTCGCAGCCCGCTCAAGAGTGCGGTACCGTCCAACGTCGTGAGCCCTGTACGTCGCTGTTCGCGCACCGCGTGCGGCCGCCCTGCCGTCGCGACACTGACGTACGTCTATGCCGATTCGACCGCGGTCCTCGGCCCGCTCGCCACCTACGCCGAGCCCCACTGCTACGACCTGTGCGCCGAGCACAGTGAGCGGCTGACCGCCCCGCGCGGCTGGGAGGTCGTCCGGCTCACGGACGGTTCGGCCCCGGCCCGGCCCAGCGGTGACGATCTGGAGGCTCTCGCCAACGCCGTACGGGAAGCGGCCCGTCCGCACGGCCGTGCCGCCGAGGCGCAGAACGGGCGGCGTTCGGCGGACCCCATGGAGGTCGCGCGCCGCGGCCATCTGCGGGTTCTGCGCTCGCCCGATTCCTGAGACGTATCCGCGTGGAGTGGGGAAATACCCGCGTGTGACGGGGAAGTACCCGTGGCTTCCGGCGCGTACCGCTGGATTCGGGCGCGCACCCCGGCGGGCGGCGTGAGGTGGTCAGTCGTCGAGGACCGACAGGTCCTGTTCCGCCTCGGGGACCGCGACCGTGCCCCGGTCGTCCGGCAGTGTCTGGACCGTGAACATCGCGATCCCGTCCTCCGGCAGCACCAACGACCGTGACGCATAGACCGGACCGCCCGATTCCGTCTCCACCGTCAGCCCGTACGAGCCCTTCAGTCCGGCCGGTGCGGGTGGCGCGACCGCCAGTGTGGCGCCCGCCTTCAGCGCGTACGTCTTGCTGACGGGCTCACCGCCCTCCGTACCCGCCGACGCGGTGACCGTCACCTCGGCGGCGGCGCCCGGCGCGGTCAGCGAGAGCGTCCCGCCCTCGGCCCGGTTGTCGGCGACCGAGGCCCGCTCCCCCACCGGCACCGTCGCCGGGATGAAGGCGACCTCCTGCTTGTCACCCTTGCCGCGCACCACCCGCAGCGCGGCCACCACCGGAGTCGCCCGGGTGCCCGGGGTCGGGCCGACGATCAGCGAACCCGCCTCGCCCTTGGTGACGTCCCGCAACTCAAGACTGGCCGTCATACCCGACTTGACGTGCAGTGACTCTCCTCCGGACGGTACGAACCTGCCTCCGGGGCCCGCCAGCTCGATCTTCAGATCGGCGTCGTTGTCACCGGGTGCGAAGACCACGAGACGGACGGAGGTGGCGTCCGCCGGGATGCCCGGCAGCACCTGCCTGCTCGCCGGATCGGCCGCCGCCGTCAGCCAGTCGACGCCCACCGACTCCTCCGCCGTCCGAACCGCCGCGCCGATCCGGCCGGTACGGGTCGTGACATGGACCGTGACATCGGGCGTCACCTCGGAGGTCAGCGTCGAGAGGAGGATCGGGAAGCTGGAGCCGGCCGACACCGGAATGCCCTCGGTCAGCATCGTCTTCAGCTCGCCCTCCTTCCCGTACAGCTCGATGTCGACGATCGCGGGGGTGTCGTCGGGGTTGGTGAGGTGGATGTAGTCCTGCCGCTCCTTGGCGGTGGACGCTCCCGGGAACCAGAACTCCGTATCGGGCGGCGTGCAGCTCATTCCCAGCACACCGCGGGCGCCGCCCGCCTCGACCGTGGTCGTCTGCTGGGCGGTCCAGCCGGGGGCGAGCCGGCCGCTGGCGGTGCCGATGAGCGCGGGCGCGTCACCGCCGCTCGCCTCGGCGGCGACCGGCTTGCCGGGTGCCTTCAGCGCGATCAGCGGCTTCTCGGCGGCGGCCTTCTGGGCCGCCTTCTTCTTGGGGTCGTCGCCCGGGGCCGTCAGGATCCCGCTCGGCGGGGTGAGTTCGGCCTTACCGGTCTCGCCGGTGCCGCCCTTCGTGGCCGGGGTGACGGAGGTGTACGCGGTCTCGGCCAGCTCGGAACTGCTGGGCGCGGGGCAGAGCAGGCTGGAGCGCTCGACCGGGAGCCGCGCCGGGGCGGCGGCGGCCGTCGCCGGGTCCGTGTCCTCCGGCGCGGTGAGCGAGGCGAAGCCGGTGATGGCGACGAGCGCGGTCGCGGTGGCGAGCAGGGAGATGGTCGTGCGCTTCACTCTGACTCGCCTCGGGTCGCGTCGGTGCGGTAGGGGTCGGGGGCGGTCGCGCCGTAGGGATACGGGTCGGGGGCGCCGGGGGTGGTGCCGGTGCCGTACGGGCGGGGGGCGGTGTCGGGGCCCGTGCCGTACGGATCGGGGGTGGCGGAGCCCGTGCCGTACGCGTCGGAGTCGGAGCCCGGTCGGTACGGGTCGGAAGCGGCGGAGTCGGAGCCCGATCGGTACGGGTCGGTCCCGTACGGCCGCTCGTACCCCTGCCCCGGGTACGGCTGTTCCCCGGCCGCTCCCCGATCCGGTACCGGCACCGGATCGGCCTCGGTGGCCTGGGCCCGCAGTCGGCGCGCCCTGCGGCCCTCGCCGTCCACCGGCTGCTCGGGCAGTGCGATCGTCTCCGGAGTCTCCTCCGGCAGATCGTCGTCGATCCGCGCCCGGCGGCCGGGCAGCGCCAGCACCACCAGGACCAGGACGAGGAACACCTGGGTCCAGACCCAGCCGGTGCGGGCAGTGGAGTTCTCGTGCGTCAGCACCAGCCTGCCCCCGTCGGCGGGCAGTTCGAAGCCCTGGGCCCAGCCGTCGACGGTCGTCTTCCGCAGTTCGCGCCCGTCGAGGGTGGCGCGCCAGCCGTCGTCGGCGCGGTCCGCGATCCGCAGCACGCGCCCCCCGGCGCCGGCCGGGATCTCGGCGTTCGCGCCGACCGCCGCCGACGCCACCGGCAGCGGATCGGCGTCACCGCTGACGATGGTGGCGCGGGCGACCTGGCGGTCCACCCGCCACAGCGCGCTGCCGTCGAGCCGGCTGAGCCTGCTGAGGCCAGGGGTCGCGTCCAGGGTGCGGGTGGTCTGGCGCGGCGCGCCATCGCGTACCAGGACATAGCGGATGGCGAAGCCGCTGAGCTGACGGGTCTGGTCGGCGCCGGACCCCGCGACGAGGTTGGCGACGACCTTGTCGAGCCGGGCGTCGCCGTCACCGGCCGCGGCGAGTTCGGCGTCACCGAGCCGGCCACCGGCCCCCCGTACCAGCGTGTACGGCACCTTCGCGGCGGTCGTACCGCCGAGCACCAGGGTGCGCGGCTGGTCGCGGGTGTCGCTCTCCTCCGCGACGAACGCGGGGACCTGGACCGGGTCCCGGCGCTCCAGCGGTCCGGCAGCGCCGCTGATCATCCAGTTCGCGGCGGCGACGACCGGTCCGACGGCGGCGGCGACGGCGATGAGCACCGCGACGGGCTGCCGCCAGCCGAAGTTCTGCGCGCCGACCCGGGTACGGCCCAGCTCGGCGCCGAGCACGGCCGCCGCGAGCAGTGCGAGACCGTAGACGAGGGTGGCGGGCCCGGCCCAGCCGGAGCGGTTGGCGAGCACGGCGAAGACCAGACCGACCAGGGCGGCGACCCAGGCGGCGCGGATCGCGGATCGCCGTTCCTCGCGCAGCAGGGCGGCGAGCGCGGCGAGGACGATCCCGATGAGCAGCACTCCGCCGACCGTCTTCGGGCCGCCGGGGCTGATGCCGAGCAGGTCGGTCGCGGAGGCCGCCGTACCGCCGATGTCGAGTCCGACCTCGCGGAGGAGGGCGGCCGGGTCGGTGAGCAGCGTCAGCGACCAGGGCGCGAGCATCAGCAGCGGGGTGCCGACGGCGGCGACGAAGCGCGATCCGTACGCCAGCAGGTCGCCGCGGCGCAGCACCAGGATGCCGAGGCCGAGCACGACCGCGATCGGCCAGACGATCGGGGTGAAGGCGGTGGCGACCGTCAGCAGCAGGGCGTACGCCCAGGTGGCGCGCCAGGAGCCACGGCCGGCCCGGTGCAGTCCGTGCGCGGCGACGGCGGCGCGGGCGATGAGCGGCAGCAGGATCGCGAGGACGGCGGTACCGAGCCGTCCGGTGGCGAGCGCGCCGGTCACGGCGGGCAGGAAGGCGTAGGCGATGCTCGCCCAGGCCCGCAGCAGCCGGGAGCCGACGAGGGGGCGGGAGGCGAAGTAGGCGGTGAGTCCGGCGAGCGGGACCGAGCAGACGAGCAGCACGGTGAGCGCGAGGCCGGTGGAGCCGAGGAAGAGGCCGGAAAGTCCGGCGAGTACGGCGAGGTAGGGCGGCGCGGTCTGGGTGCCGCCGGTGCCGAGGGGGTGCCAGGTGTCGGCGTACCGGGACCACAGGTCGGCGACGTCGGCGGGGGCGGCGAGCAGTGCGCCTCCGGCGAGCGATCCGCCGCCGAAGAGGCCGCGGCAGGCGACGAGGGAGACGAGGAGCAGCAGGCCGAAGAGGACGGGCGCGGGTTTGCGCGCGATCTTCTTCAGCCGGGCGAACTGCTCGACCTCCAGGAAGTCGGCGTCGTCACCGCCCGGTCCGGACTCGACGGCGCCGTGGCGGGAGCCGCTGGCGTCGGAGTCGTCACCGGCGCCGAGATGGCTCGCGACCTGTTCGACGGTGGCGCGGACGGTGGCGCCCGGTGGCGGGAACAGGGGCCGGAGTTCGGACCCGTCGACCACGTGGCCGGCCGATCTGGCCCGGCGTCCGGCGATGACGCGTTCGGGGCGGAGCAGGACCGCGAAGAGGCCCATGATCTCGTCGACGGCCTGGCCGGGGGTCTTGCCGATGAGGTAGGCGAGGGTCCGCAGCACGGTGCCGAGGACGATCCGGAGGAGTACGTACGGGAGGGTCGCGCCCCGCGCGTTGGTGAGCAGGGTGTAGACGGCGCCGGCCTTGTCGACGCGGTGCGGGCTGGTGACGGACCGGCCGGCGCAGTCGACGGTGCGGCGTTCCCGGGAGGCGGCCTCGGCGTGCCGGAGCACGGCGTCGGGGGCGACGAGTACGCGGTGTCCGGCGCGGTGGGCGCGCCAGCACAGGTCGACGTCGTCGCGCATGAGGGGCAGTCGCCGGTCGAAGCCGCCGAGCTGGTCGAAGACATCGCGGCGGACGAGCATCCCCGCCGATGAGACGGAGAGGACGGTACGGATCTGGTCGTGCTGGCCCTGGTCCTGTTCGCGGCGGTCGAGGCCGGTCCAGCGGCGTCCGCTGTTGGCGATGGAGACGCCGGCTTCGAGGAGTTGCTTGCGGTCGTACCAGCCGCGGAGCTTGGGGCCGACGATCGCGGTGTACGGGTCGGAGTCGACGACGCGCAGGAGTTCGGCGAGGGCGCCCGGGTCGGGGGCGCTGTCGTCGTGGAGCAGCCAGAGCCACTGCACCGGTTCGCCGTGGGGCAGTTCGGGCATCTCGTAGGCGTCGTCGTGCCAGGTCCTGGTCGCCGGGTCCCAGCCGCTGGGCCGCTTCAGATACGGCAGGTCCTCGGGGGTGAGGACGCCCGCGGTGCGCGTGGCCTCGTCGACGGCGGTGCCGAAGCCGGTACGGCGCGCGAGGTGGAGGACGCGGTCGGCGCCGAGCGCCTCGGCGAGCAGCCGTGCGGAGTCGTCGGCGCTGCCGGTGTCGGCGGCGACGACGTTCTGGACGGGGCGGTCCTGTCCGAGGAGGCCGGCGATGACGTCGGGGAGCCAGCGGGCGCCGTCGTGGGAGACGAGGACGGCGGTGACGACGTGCCGCGGGAACTCCGGCGGATGCGCGGGGCTGAACGCGGCGGTGGTGGGGGACATTGAGGTACGGGCCCTCCGGCCGGGGTCGGCCCCTTCCCGTCAAGGGCGCGGGCGCTGAGGCGTCTGGGACGGGGCCCCACACTAACGGTAGGGAAGGGTGTCGGGTCGCGAAGTGGGTTGACCGGCGCACCCGGTGGGGATGCGCGCGCGGTGGGACGCCCCGGGCGGGATCGGCGCGGGGTCGGGGCGGGACCCACGCGGGGCCCGGGCGGGATCCACGCCGGATCCGGGCGAGAGGGGGCATCGGTCGGGGCGGGCGCGGTGCTGGCGGGGGCGGGCTGCGGAGCAGGAGCGGGCCGGCGGAGCAGGAGCGGGCCGGCGGAGCAGGAGCGGGCCGGCGGAGCAGGAGCGGGCCGGCGCGAGTGCGGGCCGAGGATGCGGGCCGCGGCCGGGGCACGGTCGGCGGCACGAGAGCAGGCCGTCGCAAGTGCGGCCGAGGATGCGGGCCGCGGAGCTGGCGGGGCGCCGCGGAGCGCGAGCGGTCGGCGGCGCGGGCCGGGCGCCGTCGTGGCACCGGATGCTTCTGGGCCGGGGAGCACGCGAACGGTCCGCCGGCTGCGATGTCCTCGCGGGCGGCGGACCGTGATCGATATTCGGGTGACCGGTGTTCCGGGCCCGGTCTTTCCGAGGTCGGGGTTTCCGGACCTGGGATTTCCGAGGCTGGGCGTTCGAGTGCTGGATGTCGGGGTGCTGGATGTCGGGATCCTGGGGTGTTCCGGTCCTCTTGCTCCGGCGACCGGCTTTCCGGTGACGGGTGCTCGGGAGAACGGCCTTTCGGCGATCGTTTTTCCTATGATCGGAATTCCGGTGGGCGCCGTTCCGGCGGGTGCGGGATATCCGGTCGGTCTTCAGACGGCGGCCTTCTTGAGCCGTCGCCGCTCACGCTCCGACAGGCCGCCCCAGATGCCGAACCGCTCGTCGTTCGCGAGCGCGTACTCAAGACATTCCGAACGGACTTCGCACGCCAGGCAGACTTTTTTCGCCTCACGCGTGGATCCGCCCTTTTCGGGGAAGAAGGACTCGGGATCGGTCTGGGCGCACAACGCGCGCTCTTGCCAGCCGATTTCGTCGTCCGCGTCCTCGACCAGCAGTTGTTCGAACAGCTCGGTCATGTGCGCCCCTCGTCTGTCTTTGCGTCCCCGTGATGTTGCCGTGATCGGTTTCGGCCAAACGACACGAGTGAAATTACAAGTGTGTGGATCAAGGCCAGTCAAGCCAAGATCTGCTATTGGGCCCCGTATTCACTCTGCGGAACCAAGGCTATGCGGAAAGTGTTCAAATCACCAAAAACCTGACACATGCCCACCGCCTGCCCCGCGCCCTTCCGTGCCCCCCTCCCTACGACGGAGGACGACACGCGGTTCGATCCTGTTGCGATCGAGCCACTGAAGCGATCCGGATCACAGTCCAGTCACGGGACGGCCGCCCGTATCACCGCGCGGCCGACGCGTCGAGCACCGGTTGCTGCGCCATGTCTCCGCCATCCCACCTGCACAAACCTTTCTCCGGGCTTCGTAACCGGATGAGGTGAAACATTGCCGCCAAATCGGTCATTGAGTTGACATGAAACGGTCCCAACCGTCACCGTTGGTGGCATGTCAGCGACCGCAGCGCCTTCCGCAACCCCCATCCGCGGGTTCCGCAGCGCTGTCCAGGCCCGCTGTTGCTGTTCCAGCTGTTGATGCCGTAGCGCTCCAGCGATCCGCCGCACACCCACCCGGCCCCCGTTTCCGCGGACACCTCGCGGTTCCGCCCCACCGGTACCCAGCGGCATGCGATCCCCGTATGTGACCCCCGCCCGCTTGTTTCGCAGCCGCGAACTCCGCCGAGGAACCACCACATCCATGAACAGCGACAGCGATATCCAGATCGCCGGCGACATCCTCGCCGTGCAGCACCTCCTCCAGCCCGCCCCGGAGCACCCGGCGACCGTCGCCGACTACGTCGGGCTCGCCCGCTCCATCGCCGGGGACCGCGCGCAGTGGGCCCCCCTCGTCGAGTACGACGCCACCACCCGCTGGTACCACCGGCTGCGCACCGGCCCCGGCTACGAGGTCTGGCTGCTCTCCTGGGTACCGGGACAGCGCAGCGGACCCCATGACCACGGCCGTTCCTCCGGGATCCTGACCGTCGTCCAGGGCAGCCTCACCGAACGCACCCGGGGCGGCTCCCACGAACTCGTCACCGGAGCCCAGCGGGTGTTCGCCCCCGGCTACGCGCACGACGTCGTCAACGATTCGCTCGAACCCGCCGTCTCGCTGCACATCTACTACCCCGGACTGACCGAGATGCCGATGCACACCGACGGCATCCCGCACGCGGAGTGCCAGGGCAGCCGCCCCACCGACCGCGCCGACCGTGCCACCGTCCCCGCCTGACCGTCCCGTCAACCGGCCCCGGCGCACCACCCCACCACCGGCCGGGCTCCGCCTGACAAACTGTCCCCATGCGCATTGTGGTTCTGGCCGGCGGTATCGGCGGCGCCCGTTTCCTCCGTGGCCTTCAGCAGGCCGCGCCCGGGGCGGACGTCACAGTCATCGGCAACACCGGTGACGACATCCATCTGTTCGGGCTGAAGGTCTGTCCCGACCTCGACACGGTGATGTACACGCTCGGCGGCGGCATCAACGAGGAGCAGGGCTGGGGACGTACGGACGAGAGCTTCCACGTCAAGGAGGAGCTGGCGGCGTACGGGGTCGGGCCGGAGTGGTTCGGTCTCGGCGACCGCGACTTCGCGACCCACATCGTCCGCACCCAGATGCTCTCCGCGGGCTACCCCCTCAGCGCCGTCACCGAGGCGCTCTGCACCCGCTGGAAGCCCGGTGTCCGGCTGCTGCCCATGTCCGACGACCGGGTCGAGACCCATGTCGCCGTCGAACTGGACGGCGAGCGGAAGGTCATCCACTTCCAGGAGTACTGGGTGCGGCTGCGGGCCTCCGTGACTGCCGAGGCGGTCGTCCCCGTCGGCGCCGACCAGGCGAAGCCGGCGCCCGGGGTGCTGGAGGCCATCGCCGAGGCCGATGTGATCCTCTTCCCGCCGTCGAACCCGGTGGTCAGCATCGGGACGATCCTCGCGGTGCCGGGCATCCGCGAGGCCATCGCGGACGCGGGCGTACCGGTCGTGGGGCTCTCCCCCATCGTCGGGGACGCGCCCGTACGCGGAATGGCGGACAAGGTGCTCGCGGCGGTCGGCGTGGAGTCGACGGCCGCCGCCGTCGCCGCGCACTACGGTTCCGGGCTGCTGGACGGCTGGCTCGTGGACACCGTGGACGCGGGCGCGGTCGCCGAGGTCGAGGCGGCCGGGATCCGCTGCCGGGCCGTGCCGCTGCTGATGACCGATGTGACCGCGACGGCCGAGATGGCGCGCCAGGCGCTGGCGCTCGCCGAGGAGGTCACGGCATGACGGACGCCCCGTCCTTCGCCGTCCGCGCGCTGACCGGAGTGCCGGAGGTGGGACCGGGCGACGACATCGCCAAGCTGATCGCCGCCGCCGGGCCGGAGTTGGTCGACGGTGACATCCTGCTGATCACCTCGAAGATCGTGAGCAAGGCCGAGGGGCGTCTCCTCGCCGCCGACGACCGCGAGGCGGCCATAGAGGCCGAGACGGTCCGTGTGGTGGCCCGGCGCGGCGCCCTCCGGGTGGTCGAGAACCGGCAGGGGCTGGTGATGGCGGCGGCCGGGGTCGATGCCTCCAACACCCCACCGGGGACGGTGCTGCTGCTGCCCGTCGACCCCGACGGCTCGGCCCGGGCGATCCGCGCAGGGCTGCGCGCCGCGCTCGGGGTGGACATCGGTGTCATCGTCACGGACACCTTCGGGCGGCCCTGGCGCAACGGCCTGACCGATGTCGCCATCGGCGCCGCGGGGGTCCGGGTCCTGGACGATCTGCGCGGCGGGACCGACGCGCACGGGAACCCGCTCGCCGCCACCGTCGTTGCCACCGCCGACGAACTGGCCGCCGCCGGCGACCTGGTGAAGGGCAAGGTGGCGGGGCTGCCGGTGGCCGTGGTGCGCGGGCTGGCCCATCTGGTCGGCGAGGGTGAAGGCGCCCGCGCGATCGTCCGGTCCGCGGCCGACGACATGTTCCGACTCGGTACCTCCGAGGCGGTACGGGAGGCGGTCACCCAGCGGCGCACGGTGCGGGAGTTCACGGACGAGCCGGTGGACCCGGGCGCGGTCCGCCGCGCGGTCGCCGCCGCCGTGACCGCGCCCGCGCCGCACCACACGACGCCGTGGCGGTTCGTGCTGCTCGAATCGGCCGCGTCGCGGACGGAGTTGCTCGACGCGATGCGGGACGCGTGGATCGCGGATCTGCGGCGCGACGGCAAGCCCGAGGAGTCGATCGCCAAGCGCGTGCGCCGGGGCGATGTGCTGCGGAAGGCCCCGTACCTCGTCGTCCCCTGTCTGGTGATGGACGGCTCACACCACTACGGGGACGTACGGCGGGACGCGGCCGAACGCGAGATGTTCGTGGTCGCCGCGGGCGCGGGCGTCCAGAACTTCCTGGTGGCGCTGGCGGGTGAGCGGCTGGGCTCGGCGTGGGTGTCGTCCACGATGTTCTGCCGTGACGTCGTACGCGACGTACTGGGGCTGCCGGACAGCTGGGATCCCATGGGGGCGGTGGCGGTCGGGCACGCGGCGGGGCCGCCGAAGGCGCGGCCGGCGCGGGAGGCTTCGGCCTTCATCGAGGTGCGCTGAAGGCTTTTGCCCGGGGGCTGTGTACGGGGGCCTCGGTACGGAGCCTCGGTACGGGGCCTCGTACATCCCAGCGGCCTGAGGACGAGGGTCCGTCCTCAAGCGCCGGACGGGCTGGATGGGCGGCCCCTCGTGGGGAACCTCAGAGGCGGCCGATGTCGGTGCGCGGCATCTGCGGGACGCGGCGGGCCGGGATCCTGCCGCTGAGCAGGATGAGGCGGGCGGCCCGGTGGCGCTGGCCGGCGTACGGGGCGAGGAGTTCGAGCATCGCCGCGTCGTCCGCGTCCCGGTCGCCGACGAGGGCGTGGCCGACGATGCCCGGCAGATGCAGATCCCCCACGGTGACGGCGTCGGGTGCGCCATTGCTGCGCTGCACTGTCTCGGCGGAGGTCCAGGGGCCGATGCCGGGGATCAGCTCCAGCCGGGCCATGGCCGGGCCCGGCTCCATCGCGGCGGCCTCCTCCATACGGCGGGCGACCCGGACCGCGCGCAGGATCGTGGCGGCCCGCTTGTCGTCGACCCCGGCGCGGTGCCACTCCCAGGACGGGATGAGGGCCCAGCCGCGCGGGTCGGGCATGACGCTCATCCGGGGCGTCGGGCCAGGCGCGGGGGTGCCGAACCTGCCGACGAGGAGTCGCCAGGCGCGGTACGCCTCGTCGGCGGTGACCTTCTGTTCCAGCACGGACGGGATCAGGGACTCCAGCACGAGTCCGGTGCGGGTGAGGCGCAGCCCCGGCCTGCGGTGCCGGGTGACGGCGACGATCCGGTGCCGGGGGACGAAGGCGTCGGGGTCGTCGCCGGCACCGAGGAGGGTGGGGAGACCGTCGAGCAGCCACTCCGCGCCCGGCCCCCATGCCTCGGCGGACACATCGCCGCCGACGCCGGCGGCCATCCGGATCGTCCCGGGGCCCGCGGGTGTGCGGCTGGCGCGCCAGAAGGCCCCGTCGGGGGTGTTCCGGAAGGTGGGGTCGCCGGGTCCGCGGCGGAGGGGGGTGAGGATCAGCCCCAGGTCCACGGGGGCGGGCGGGGTCCAGCTCCGGGTACGGCCCGGGGTGCTCCCGGCGTGGGTGGCGGGGGCTGCGGTGGTACGACGGGGGGTGAAGCGGCCTGACACGGGGTCCTCGGAGGTAGCTGGTCCTTCGAGGGTAGGTGATGGGGGTGACAGGGGGGTCTGGTCTGGTGTGAGTGGGCGGGGCCCAGGTGCGGCCCGGGTGCGGTGCGGGTGCGTGGGTGGGGCCCGGGTGGTGCGGGTGCGGGCGGGGCCCGGGTGCGGTGCAGGTGCGTGGGTGGGGCCGGGGTGCGCTCCGGTGTGGCGGCGGGACTGCATGATTTACGGCGCTACTCGGGCGCCTGTTCTCCGGAGGCGCCTCAGCGCCACAAATCACGCTTTACGTCCCGCCACCACTCCTGCGCGCCCCCCTCCCGTCCTCCTGTGCCCGTTTCCGGTCTGTCTTCCCGGCGCCCTCGTGGTGCCGCCTACTGGTCCGACGAGAAGCGCACCGAGCCGGCCGGCAGCCGCGCGTCGCACCACACCCGCGCGCCCTCCCGCAGCTCGTTGTCCGCACCCACCACCGCGCCGTCCCCGATCACCACATGGGACAGACGGGTCCGCGCGCCCACCCGGGCGCCCGCGCCGATCAGGGACGAGGTGATCACCGCGCCCTCCTCCACCACCGCGTCCCGCAGGACCACGCCCGCGTCGATCCGCGCGCCGGCGCCGACCGTGGCCCCCTCGCACACCACCGTGCCCCCGGTCAGCTTCGCGTCCGGCGCCACCGACGCCGACTCCAGGACCAGCCGGTCGCCGCGCCGCCCGGGGACGGCGGGGGACGGTGCCCGGCCGAGGACGAGGTCCGCCGAACCCCGGACGAATGCCTGGGGTGTGCCCAGGTCGAGCCAGTAGGTGGAGTCGACCATGCCCTGGAGGTGCGCCCCGGAGGACAGCAGATCGGGGAAGGTCTCCCGCTCCACCGACACCGGCCGCCCGGTCGGGATCGTGTCGATGACCGAGCGGCGGAACACATAGGCCCCCGCGTTGATCTGGTCGGTCACGATCTCCTCGGGCGTCTGCGGCTTCTCCAGGAACGCCGTCACCCGTCCGTCCGCGTCCGTCGGCACCAGGCCGAAGGCCCTCGGGTCCGGTACGCGCGTCAGATGCAGGGAGACGTCCGCGCCCGATGTGCGGTGCGTGGTGACCAGCGCCCCGATGTCCAGGCCGGTGAGGATGTCCCCGTTGAAGATCAGGACCGGTTCGTCCGGTCCCGATGTGAGCCGCTCGGCGACGTTGCGGATCGCTCCGCCGGTGCCGAGGGGCTCCTGTTCGGTGACGTACTCCAGGCTGAGACCCATCGCCGAGCCGTCGCCGAAGTACGGCTCGAAGACCTCCGCCAGGTACGAGGTCGCCAGCACGATGTGTTCGACCCCCGCCGCGCGCGCCCGCGCGAGCTGGTGGGTGAGGAAGGGGACGCCCGCCGCTGGAATCATCGGTTTGGGGGTGTTGACGGTGAGCGGACGCAGTCGCGTGCCCTTGCCGCCGACCAGGAGGATCGCTTCTGTCACCTTGTGGTCTCTGCTTCCTGTCCGGGCCGGGGTGGGTCACTCGTTCGAGATCGGCCAGTTTATGCAGTGGGAGGGTGTGCTTTCGCGCGTCGGCGTCGGCGGCTCCCGTTCAGCGGCGTCCCTGGTACTTGGCCGAGACGGTCCGGGCGGTGCCGAGCTTCTTGTAGAGGCGGGAACCGGGGCAGTCGGTGGTGAACCCGTCGCGGTGTCCTGCGATGACGTTGAAGCGGACCTTCTTGCCCCGGTAGTGCTTGCCGCTCCCCCCTGATGTCAGCGTCACCTTGCCCTTCGGATTGCCCTTGAAAAGGCCGATCTTCCAGGCGGTCAGCCGGGCGACGGCAGTCACGGCGGACGCGGGCGGATTGCTGCGACTGTAGGTGCCGAGCACCGCGATTCCCATGCTGTTCCGGTTGAAACCCAGGGTGTGCGCCCCCAGCACCGGCTTGGTCACGCCCCCCGCACGCCCTTCGTAGATGTTTCCGCATTTGTCGACGGCGAAGTTGTAGCCGAAGTCCCGCCAGCCACTGCTCACAACGTGGTAGCGGTAGATACTGCGGAGGACTGAGGGAGCCTGCTTGCAGCTGTATCCGTTGCCCGTCGCGCTGTGGTGGACGAAGGCGGCCTTCACGGTCTTCGTGTAGACGAGCCCCCGCTCCCGCAGCGACTCACGCGCTCCCCAGCCCTTGCGGGTGATGATCCTCGGGCGCGGTCCGATGAACGGCGCCCCGGCGCGGCGGGCGCGCGGGCCCGCGGCCGGAAGTACCGAGGCGGTACGGGGCGGGGCCGTCTCCGCCGCTTCGCCGGGGTCGACGAGTTCCAACCGCAGCCCCTTCGGCAGCCGGGCCGGATCGCCCGAATCGGCCCGTACCCGTACCTCAACGGCATCCGACGCGCCGACCCACAGCGGGGCCGTCGCACCGCGCACCATTCCGGTGGCCCGCTCCCGGGTGTCGGGGTCGGCGCCGTGTTCATGGTTGTGGGTCTCCACGTCCTGCCAGGCGGACCAGGTGCCAGAACCGACCGGGCGGGTGCGGACCTCGACCGAGCCGCGCAGTTCGGCGTCGGGATCGGACCAGACCACGCCGACCATGGAGAAGGCTCCGACGTCGGAGGTGCTGAGCCACCGATCGGCGGACCGGTTGTGGGAGCGGGCCGTCGGTGCCGGGGGGAGGGGGAGCGACTGGGTGGAGCCGGGCACGTCAGGCGCCAGCACCCGGTGAGGGGTCGCGGCCGTCGCGCCGGTCGGGAGCGAGAGCGGGAGTACGAGCGCGGCGCAGGCCGCGACACTGATCGAGGAAGCCATATATCCACGCATACCGAAAGCGTGGGCACGGCCCGGCGACTTCGCCCGCCGAGGGCCGATCGGGAAACCGGTGGTCCGTCGGTCCGACCGGAGGACCCGTCACCGGTACGGCCGTCTGTCCCGGCCGCTCTGCGCGTACGCTAGCGCCGATGAACGCCAGCGACCGTACCCCCGCCGACCTGCTGCGTTCCGCGCTCGCCGCGGACCCCGCACGCCCCTTGGTCACGTTTTACGACGA
Organism: Streptomyces sp. NPDC020965; assembly: GCF_044333555.1. Classification (NCBI taxonomy): domain Bacteria; kingdom Bacillati; phylum Actinomycetota; class Actinomycetes; order Kitasatosporales; family Streptomycetaceae; genus Streptomyces; species Streptomyces sp. NPDC020965. Next base: position 366,697 of record NZ_JBIRRE010000010.1, on the reverse strand, counting down.
CGCCACCGGTGAGCGCGTCGAATTGTCCGTCGCCACCTTCGCCAATTGGGTGGCCAAGACGGCGAATCTGCTCCAGGGCGATCTCGGCGCCGAGCCCGGCGACCGGCTCGCGCTGCTGTTGCCCGCGCACTGGCAGAGCGCGGTCTGGCTGCTCGCGTGTTCGTCGGTCGGAGTGACGGTGGAGATAGGCGGCGACCCCGCCGACGCGGATCTCGTCGTCAGCGGTCCGGACACCCTGGAGGAGGCCCGCGCCTGCGGTGGCGAGCGGGTGGCGCTGGCGCTGCGTCCGCTGGGCGGGCGCTTCCCGCAGCCGCCGGCCGGCTTCTCGGACTACGCGGTGGAGGTGCCGGGCCAGGGTGATCGTTTCGCCCCGTACGCACCGGTCGACCCCGCCGCGCCCGCGCTCCGGGTCGACGGTCTGGAGCTGAGCGGTACGGGTGTGGTGGAGCGGGCGCTCGCGGACGCGGCCGGGTTGGGCCTAGTCAGCGGGGGTCGGCTGCTGACAGGGCGCGGCTATGACTCCTGGGACGGACTGTCGGCCGGGCTGTTCGCCCCGCTCGCGGCCGGGGGTTCGGTCGTGCTCTGCCGGCATCTCGACCAGCTCGCCCCGGACGCTCTCCAGCAGCGGACCGAGAGCGAGCGGGTCACCGTCACCGCCCGGTGAAAGGCCGCTGAAGTACACCCGGTTGGCACACGCCCGGTCCCGGGTCGTGTCTGACGGATCAGGCTGGGTCAGTGAGCGGGATCTGGTGCATGGAGTCTTGCAAGGGCCCACAAGGACCCAGCCATGGAGTCTCCCCGGGTCCGCAAGGGCCCAGCATGAGGTCTCCCCAGGCCCGCAAGGGCCTAGGCATGGGGCCTCCCCGGGCCCGCAAGGGCCCAGCATGAGGTCTCCCCGGGCCCGCAAGGGCCTAGGCATGGGGCCTCCCCAGGCCCGCAAGGGCCGAGGGGACGGGTCGCAAGGCGGAGAATGGAGTCCATGCGGTGGGGGTACCTCCCGTGCCGCAGGGCCCAGGGGGAGCGTGGTGCCAGGGCACGCGAGCCCCGCAAGATCCGTCAGACACGACCTAGCCCCGGTCTTCGGTCCCAACTCCGTTGGATGATCGGGGATACGTGTGCTTCAACGCACAACCAAGCGCGAGGTTCAGCCGTCTAGCCCTGCGACCGGCGGTCCAGCGCACCGCCGACGGCATGAAGGATGGACGCAGACGTGACCGACAGTGCCGGCACTCCGACCGGCCCGGACGGCCGGGCCGAGAACGAGCACCCGAACGACGCGGAGCCCGGACCCACCACCCCGCCCCCCACGTCCCACCCCGAGGCGGAGACGGAATCAGGCGACGAGGTCGACGGCGACGACGCCGAGCCCGCCGCCGTACCGGAGCCCGACCCGCCCACCGCCGACGCCCCACCCCCGGAAAAGCCGGAAAAGGGTGCAGGGGATGGGGAGGGTGAAGGGGATGGGGAGCACGGGGGCAGGACGCCGGACGCGTCGGCCGCCCCGCACGACGCCGTCCCCCTGGAGGCCAAGGACGCCGCCCCCACGGGCACAGCCGCCGACTCCATCGACATCCCGGACCAAAACCCCGCGCGCAAGCGCCATATGCTCCGCTGGGTCGCCCTCGGCACCTCGCTGGTCCTGCTCGCCGCCTCCGGCGCCGCCTGGTGGTTCTACCGCAAGCTCGACAGCAACATCACCACCGACACCACCGCCGCCGCCGAGCTCCAGACGTTCGAGAAGGAGCGGCCCACCCCGATAGTGCTGGACGCCAAGAACATCCTGTTGCTCGGCTCCGACAGCCGGGCCGGCAAGGGCAACAGCAAGTACGGGCGGGACGAGGGTGGCAGTCAGCGCGCCGACACCACGATCCTGCTGCACATCGCCGCCGACCGGCAGAGCGCGACCGCCGTGTCCCTGCCGCGCGACCTCATGGCCCAGATCCCGAGCTGCCGCCGCACGAACGGCGACGGTGGCCGTACCCGTGCGCAGTTCGCACAGTTCAACAGCGCCTTCGAGGTCGGCGGCGCCGCCTGCACCATCCGTACCGTCGAGAAGATGACCGGTGTCCGGATCGACCACCACATGGTCGTGGACTTCAGTGGCTTCAAGAAGATGGTCGACGCGGTGGACGGCGTCGAGATGTGCCTCAAGAAGCCGATCGACGACAAGGCCGCGCATCTGAAGCTGGCGGCAGGCAAGCAGACGCTCAACGGCGAGGAGGCGCTCGGCTACGTACGCGCCCGCAAGTCCATCGGGAACGGCAGCGACACCGAACGCATGGACCGCCAGCAGCAGTTCCTGGCCTCGCTGGTCAAGAAGGTGCAGAGCAATGGCGTGCTGCTCAATCCGGCGCGGCTCTACCCGGTGCTGGACGCGGCGACGAGATCGCTGACGACCGACCCGGGGCTGGACTCGCTGCGGGACCTGTACGACCTGACCCGCTCGGTCCGCAGCGTGCCGACCGAGAAGGTGCAGTTCCTGACCGTGCCCCGGCGCCCGTACATCGCCAATATCAACCGCGACGAACTGGTGCAGCCGGATGCCAATCAGCTCTTCGCACATCTGCGTGGGGACACCCCCATCACGGTGGTGCCTCCGGGCGACCCCACGAAGGACGAGAAGAAGGGCGACCTGGAATCACCCGACAGCACGGTCTCCCCGAGCCCGTCCGCCTTGCCCACTTTCTCCGGCACCAACGCCGCGGTGGGCACATGCAAGTAAAACAATGACCAAGGCCAGGTTCACACTCCACGCCTATTGGGTGGATTGCCCGGTTGTAAGCGACGTGGAATGTGTCACGGGCGTCGCTCGACCCGGAACCGGGCGGATAGTGTGGCGCGATCCGGTACTCCGACCTCGCGTCGTAGCACTCCTGGATCGAGAGACCGAGCGCCCTTCGGGGGAGGCGCTTCGCGTGGCAGCGACGGAGGATTCAGACAACCGTGGATGCGCATAGCCGTGGGCGGGCGGACGACGTCGACCCCGCCGATCAGTGGGTACTCAACCCGCAGACCGGCAATTACGAATTGCGACTGGACCAATCCGCAGCGCAGTCGTCCCCGGAGGGCTCCCCCGACGCGCCCAGAACCGCCCCGCCGCGGACACCAGGGCCCCGCCAGGCCAAGGGCGGCCGCGGTGCCGAGGCACGCCAATCATCGGAGGGCGGGCGCCGGTCCGCGACCCCGGGCCGCGAGGTGCCCTCGCAGCGCTCCCGGCGCGGTGGCGACGCCTCCGGCGGCGGGACCCTCGCAGGCGTGGGGCGGCGCAAGCGCAAGCAGTCCGCGTCCGGCAAGAAGAAGGCCCTGATGTGGACGGGGGGCGTGCTCGCCTTCGCCGTCGTCGCGGGCGCGGTCGGGGTGTACCTCGTCTACGAGCACTTCGACTCGAACCTGAACACGGTCGACGTCGCGGGCGCGGGCAGCGGCGGCTTCAAGAAGAACCAGGCGGTCAACATCCTGGTCATCGGCACCGACAAGCGGACCGGCAAGGGCAATGAGGCATACGGCGACCGGAACAGCCCCGGCCACGCCGACACCTCGATCCTCTTCCACGTCTCCAAGGACCGGACGAACGCCACCGCGATCTCCATCCCGCGTGACCTGATCACCGACATCCCGGACTGCGAGACCAAGACCGGCGACGGCACCAAGACCATCCCCGGCACGCTCAACACCCGGTTCAACGAAAGCCTCGGTCAGTCGGGCCGTGACCCCGGCTGCACCATGCGGACGGTCAAGGAACTCACCGGGATCGAGGTCGACCACTTCATGATGGCCGACTTCAACGCGGTGAAGACGATGACGACCGCGGTCGACGGTGTCGAGGTCTGTCTCGCCAAGGACATCAACGACAAGGACTCCAAGCTCAACCTGCCGGCCGGCACCCACACGCTGGAGGGCGAGAAGGCGCTGGCGTTCGTCCGTACCCGCCACTCGGTGGGCCACGGCGGCGACCTGAGCCGGATCGAGATCCAGCAGCAGTTCCTCAGCTCGCTGATCCGGAAGATGAAGTCCAGCGAGACCCTCACCAACCCGGCCAAGATGTGGGATCTGGCCGAGGCGGCGACCAGCGCGCTCACGGTCGACACCGGGATAGGCAGCATCAAGAAGCTCCAGACCCTGGGGATGGAGCTGGCGAAGGTGAACCCGAAGAACATCACCTTCACCACGATCCCGGTGCTGGACAACACCGACCGCGTGACCGTGGTACTCAACGAGGCCAAGGCCAAGCCGCTCTTCGCGATGGTCCAGAACGACATCTCGCTGACCGAGGTGGAGGAGAAGGCGAAGGACGCCAAGAAGAAGCAGGCGGGGCTCCTCAACGGGCCGCGCGCGGAGGCGAACAACGTCCGGGTCAAGATCTTCAACGGCAGCGAGACCCGGGGCGCGGCGCTGGCCACCGTGCAGTGGCTCCAGCAGGCCGAGCAGTCCGTCCTGAAGTCGAGCAACGAGGGCAACGCCCCGGCGAAACTGCCCAAGACCACCCTGGAGTACGCGGCGAACCAGGCCGACCAGGCGCGCAAGCTCGCGGATCTGATGGGGCTGCCGGTGACGGCCCTGAAGCCGGGGACGCAGAACGCCGAGGGGCTCGAAGCGATGACGCTGACCCTCGGTGCCGATTTCAAGGGCGCGGGAATGCCCGTCACCGGACCGTCGAAGGCGCCGGACGGTGTGCAGAAGGTCGTAGCGGACAAGCAGGTGTGTGCCAAGTGACGCGGTACTTCCCCGTCGTGGCGCATATGACAGGGGGATCGGGTGCGACAGGACAACGTGCGACGGAAGAATCCGTCCCCCGATGACCATCCAGGCGGCGACCGGGCCCGAACCGTACCCGCCCAGGGCTCCCGGCACGGCGCCCCGGGCCGCGCCGGTCGTGGGAACAAGCGCGGCAAACGCCGGATACTGCGCTGGGTCGCGTCCGTTCTGTCCCTGCTGATACTCGGGACGGCCGGCGCCGGATACCTCTACTACGAGCGCCTCAACGGCAAGCTCAAGAAGGACGATCTGACCCTCGGCGACCGGATGCCGGACCACAGGGTCAACGCCGAGGGCCAGACCCCGCTGAACATCCTGCTCATCGGCTCGGACGCGCGGGACTCCAAGGCGAACCAGAAGCTCGGCGGGGCGAAGGAGACCTTCGGCGGGCAGGCGCTCGCCGATGTGCAGATGCTGCTCCACCTCTCGGCGGACCGCTCCAACATCTCGGTGATCAGTATGCCGCGCGACACGGTACTGAAGATTCCCCGCTGCGAGGACCCCGACACCGGCAAGGTCTACCCCGCGACCGGCTGGACCCTGACGAACGAGTCACTCGGGCGTGGCGGTCCCGGCTGCACGGTGGCCACCTGGCACGAGCTGACCAAGATCACCATCGATCACTTCATGATGATCGACTTCGCGGGCGTGGTCTCCATGGCGGACGCCATCGGCGGCGTCCCGGTCTGTGTCGACAACAACGTCTACTCGCGCAACAGCAAGGGCGAGGGCTCCGGCCTGCGGTTGAAGAAGGGCACCACAGCGGTCAAGGGCGAGCAGGCGCTCCAGTGGCTGCGCACCCGGTACGGGTTCGACGACGGCACCGACCTCTCCCGTACCCGCGGACAGCACATGTACATGAACTCGATGGTGCGGGAGCTGCGGGAGAACACCAAGCTCACCGACCCGAACAAGCTGCGCAAGCTCGCCGAGGCGGCGATCGACGCGGTCACCGTCGACAAGAACATCAACTCGGTCAAGAAGCTCTTCGACATCGGCGACGCGCTGAAGAGCGCGCCCACCAGCCGCATCACCATGACGACGATGCCGAACTTCTACACGGAGCGGCCGGGCTTCCGGGGCAAGGTCGAGCCCAAGCCGGACGAGGCGGAGCAGCTCTTCCGGATGGTGCGCGAGGACATTCCGCTGGACGGCAAGGGCGTCCCGAAGAAGAAGGCGACACCGCCGCCCGTCTCCAAGGACCCGGCCGCCGCTCCCGCCGAGATCCCCGTACGGGTGCTGAACGGCACCAGCGGGGACGGGGCCATCGCCGAGAAGGGCAGGGCCACCACGGTCGCCACGCTGCTCCAGAACAAGGGCTTCACCCAGGCGGTTGCCGACCCGACCAGGAACCCGCAGCGGACGACCGTGATCCACTACTCCAACGTGGAGCTGGAGGGCGACGCCCAGGCGGTCGCCAAGGCGTTGGGGATACCGCCGACGGCGGTGAAGAAGTCGACGGAGTCCACCGGGATCGAGCTGATCGTGGGCGCGGACTGGCGGCTGGGCGACGCCTTCCCGAAGACGGTCGTCAAGGAGAACAACACCACCCCGACGTCGTCGAACCCGCTCAATGGCGAGTCCACGCCCTGCATGAAGGTCCAGCCGGGATTCATCTGGTAGCGGGCCCTGTCGGGGGGCCCGGCTCGTTCCGTGGCCGACGGCTTCCGTACGGGTGCAGGGCTGTGGACCGATTCCGTACGGAGTGGGGGCGGCCCGGTCCGCCCCTGCCCGTACGGGGGTGAGGCCGGGGGCCGGTTCCGTACGGGTGTGGGGCGGTGGGGCCGGGGGTGTCAGGCCGCTGACTCCGTGCGGACGGACGGGCGGCGGCTCGCGATGACCTTCTTCGCCAGCGCGCGGGGGCTGGTCAGAAAGCCGAAGCCCCACGACATGTGCATGGTCGCCAGGGCCACCGGGATCCGGAGCCGCGCCGCCAGCGGCAGGCCCTTCCCCGCGGGGATCGAGCCGGCGACGATCGCCGCCAGATAACCGCCGGGGATCACCAGCGCCCAGGGGGTGACGGTCGCGCCCACCACCAGTCCCGCGGCGATGGCGCAGACGGCCACCGGCGGGGCGAGGTAGCGCAGGTTGATGGAGCCCTGGTGGTAGCGGGCGACCACATGCCGCCAGCGGCCGTAGTCCTTGTACTGCTTGGCGAGCGCGCGGACGGACGGCCGGGGGCGGTACTGCACCCGCAGCTCCGGCGAGAACCAGATCAGCCCGCCCGCCTCGCGGATGCGGAAGTTCAGCTCCCAGTCCTGGGCGCGGATGAACTCCACGTTGTAGCCGCCCTGCTGCTCCAGCGCCTCGCGCCGGAAGACACCCAGATACACGGTCTCGGCGGGCCCGGCGGTGCCGCCTGTGTGGAAGGCGGCGTTGCCGACGCCGATCTTCGAGGTCATGGCGGCGGCGACGGCGTGCTCCCAGTCGTTCTCGCCCTCGGCGTGCATGATGCCGCCGACGTTCTGCGCGCCGGTCTCCTCCAGGAGGCGGACGGCGGTGGCGATGTAGTTCGCGGAGAGCATTCCGTGGCCGTCGACGCGTACCACGATCGGGTGATGTGAAGCCTTGATGGCGGCGTTGAGCGCGGCGGGCGTGCGCCCGGTGGGATTGGGGACGGTGTGGACGCGCGGGTCCTCCCGTACCAACTCGGCGGCGATCTCGTCGGTGCGGTCCGTGGACGGGCCGAGGGCGATCACCACCTCCATTTCGCCGTCGTACTCCTGCTCAAGGATGTGACGGACCGAGTTGCGCAGATGCCGCTCCTCATTGAGGACCGGCATGATCACGGAGACAGGCGGCATGGCGTTCATCGGTCGCCACGTTACCGCGAATGGGGGACACGGACGCGCGGCGGCCGGTCGATGTGACGAGTCGCCGATCGTATGGGCCTACCGTGTGCTCGATTACGCCTGGTAGCCGCGTTCCGCGAGCAGCCTCCCAGCCCGCCACCTCGTCGCACCCCACTGTCCCCACCTGTCCGCCACCTCGTCACACCCCACCGTCCCGCCCTGTCCGCCGCCCGTACCGTGCCGCCCGCGGAGGTGTCCCTCGTGTCCATGCCGCCCCGCTCCCCCCGTCCCCGGCCGAATCCCCGGCCCCGGACCAGACGGCCGGTGGTCACGAGACCGCGCTGGGGCCTGCGGGTGGCGACCACGCTGTCGGTGCTGGTGCTGGGCGCCGGTGCGATCGGGCACGCGGTGATGACGAGCCTGGACACCGGGATCAGCCGGGTGGACCCCTTCCGGGACATGAAGAACCGGCCCGAGGCCGGGCACGGCATGAATCTGCTGCTCGTCGGCACCGACGGCCGGGACCGGATCACCAAGGACGAGAAGGACAAGTACCGGCTCGGGGGCGCGCCCTGTCACTGCACCGACACGATCATGCTGGTGCACATCTCGCGGGACCGGGAGCGGGCGAGCGTGGTGAGCCTGCCGAGGGACAGTTACGCCGAGGTCCCCGCGCACACCGACCAGAACAGCGGCGAGCGGCACCAGGCGCATCCGGTGAAGTTGAACGCGGCGTACGCGGAGGGCGGTCCCGCACTGACCGTCCGCACCGTCGAGCAGATGACGAAGGTGAAGATCGACCACTATCTGGAGGTCGACTTCACCAGCTTCATGAAGACGGTGGACGCGCTCGGTGGGGTGAAGGTCTGCACGACCCGGCCGATGAAGGACAAGTACACCGGGCTGGACCTGGCGGCCGGCAGCCATGAGCTGGACGGCGGGCAGGCCCTTCAGTACGTGCGCTCACGCTCGGTGGACGGGGCGTCCGACCTGGGGCGGATGCAGCGCCAGCAGCGCTTCCTCGCGGCGTTGATCAAGCAGGCGACCGGGAGCGGGATTCTGCTGAACCCGATGCGGTTCCGGACGGTCGCCGCGACCATGCTCGGCTCGGTACGGGCCGACAAGGGGTTCGGCGCGGACGAGATGTTCGCGCTCGGCCGGGCGATGCGCGGGTTCTCGGCGGCGTCGTCGGAGTTCACCTCCGTACCGCTCGGGACGATGGGGCCGGTGAAGGGGATCGGCTCGGCGGTGAAGTGGGACACCGCGAAGGCCGAGCGGCTCTTCCGGATGATCCGCGAGGACAAGCCGCTCGCTGCGCACCGCCGGGCGACGCCGGGGGCGACGCTGGTGGATGTCGCCCCGCAGCAGATCCGGGTGCAGGTCTACAACGGGACCCGGGAGGACGGTCTCGGCCGGAAGGTCGACACCGCGCTGCGCTCGACCGGCTTCCTCACCACCCGGACCCCGCTGAACGGCACCGCCACCGACGTGGCGCGCACCTTCGTCTCGTACGACCCCCGCTGGGACCGGTCCGCGCGGTCGCTGGCGACGGCGCTGCGCGGGTGCGAGCTGCGGCCCACCAAGGGGCAGGGGCAGACGCTGCGGGTGACGGCGGGGGCGGACTACCGGGGTGTGGCGCCGGTACGGGCGCGGGACGCCCGGCAGGGCGAGTTCGGCGCGGTCACCGGTGACCAGGTGACCTGCCCGTAGGCCGCCGCTGCCGGGGGGACCCCGCGTCGCGCGGGGATCGGTCGTCGCGCGGGGATCGGTCGTCGGGGCGGGCCAGTCCTCGGGGCGGATCAGTCGTCGAGGCCCTCGGCGGCGCGCTTCTCGCGGAGCTCCTTGATGGCGCGGCGCCGGGCCAGCCGGTGCGTACGGCGGATCTGGGCCTCCTGGTAGCGGCGCCGGTCGCGCTCGGTCTCGGGTATCACCGGGGGTACGGGGCGGGGCTTGCCGTCGCCGTCGACGGCGGCGAAGACGAGATAGGCCGAGCCGACCTGCTGGGCGGGGGTGGACTCGTTCCACCGCTCGGCCAGCACCCGGACACCGATCTCCATGGAGGACCGGCCGGTCCAGTTGATCTGAGCCTTCACATGGACGAGGTCGCCGACCCTGACCGGCGCCAGGAACACCATCTCGTCCATGGAGGCCGTGACGGCGGGCCCCCCGGAGTGACGGCCCGCGACCGCGCCCGCCGCGTCGTCCACCAGCTTCATGATCACTCCGCCGTGCACCGTACCGAGGAGGTTGGTGTCGCTCGCGGTCATGATGTGGCTGAGGGTGGTGCGGGACGCGGAGGTGGGCTTGCCCGGAATAGGCGAATCCGAGTACTGGGCCTGATCTGTCATAGCGTCCACCCTATGCGGGGGTGTGACCCCCGTGACCGGGCGGAGGCACGCCCGCCGCATTGCATCAGCTTCGCAACAGGCCCGGTCCGATTCGCCACCCGCCCTGTCGGGGGCGGAGTGTGGCCCGGCACACTTACCGACATGAATGATTGGCCCGAAGGATACGGACGCGGCAGCCAGGGCTCGGAGCCCGAGGGCGCTCGCTCGATGCCTCATGTGCGGCGGCGACCGGTCCCGCGGCAACAGTCGCAGGGGTACGGGGGCGGATACGGCGACGCCCCCCACGGCAACGCCCCGTACGACAGCGGGTACAACACGGGCCAGGTCTACGGCACCCCCTCGGGAGGCCACGGCGGCGGCCAGCACCCGCCGGGCGCCCCGGTCGGCCCCCCGCCGCCGCCCTCGGGTCCGCCCCGGCCCGCCCCGGACTGGCGGCGCCGGATCAAAATCGGTTCGCTGGTGCTCGTCGGGACGCTGCTGGTGGTCTCCGTCGGCACGTACTTCTGGGCGGACGGCAAGGTCAAGCGCGAGGTGGATCTCGCCAAGGTCATCGAGCGGCCGGGTGACGACGACTGCACGACCTATCTGATCGTCGGCTCGGACAGCCGGGAGGGCATGTCCTCCGAGGACAAGAAGCGGCTGCGCACCGGGTCGGCCGAGGGCAAGCGCACCGACTCGATGATGATCCTCGCCAACTGCTCCGGCGGTAAGACGATGATCTCGCTGCCGCGCGACTCCGATGTCGAGATCCCGTCGTACAAGGGCTCGGACTCGGGCAAGGTCTTCCCGAACCAGGGGCGCCGGGTGAAGCTGAACGCCGCGTACGCGGAGGACGGCCCCGAGCTGCTGGTCCGCACCATCGAGCACAACACCCACCTGCGGATCGACCACTACGCGGAGATCGGGTTCGCGGGCTTCGCCAGCATCGTGGACGCGATCGGCGGGGTGGAGCTGGACATCCCGAAGGCGTTCAAGGACAAGAAGTCGGGCGCGGATTTCCAGGCGGGCAAGCAGTCGCTCGACGGCGAACAGGCGCTGGCGTTCGTACGGACCCGGTACGCGTTCGGCGAGGGGGACCTCGCCCGGACGAAGAACCAGCAGAAGTTCCTGGCGGCCCTGGCGAGCCAGACGGCGACGCCGAGCACGGTGCTCAACCCGTTCAAGCTCTATCCGGTGATGGGCGCGGGCCTCGACACGCTCGTCGTGGACAAGGAGATGTCCCTCTGGGACCTGAGCCAGATGTTCTTCGGGATGAAGGGCGTCACGGGCGGCGACGGCACCTCGATGAACATGCCGGTCTCGGGCAGCCGGGGCGGGAACCTCACCTGGGACAAGGACAAGGTGGCGCGCATCGTGGACCAGATCCAGAAGGACGAGAAGGTGACGGTGACCGGCAACTGACCGGTCCCGGTCCGGCACCGCTCCGGTCCGCTACCGCTCCGGTACCGTGGAAGAACGATGGTTCTCGCGGGACCGGACGCTCCGGGGGCTGCTTCCCGGGGCGCACGCGCCGGAGGGCGGGTGCGCCCAGCCCGGGCGGAGTCCGGTGCTCCCGGCAGCTACTCCCGGGGCCGGGCGGGGCGAGGGGCTCGCGGACGAAAGACTGGGTGATTGGGCATGGACGCGGAGACCGCTGAGCGGCGCGTGCTGGAGACGGCGCGCGCGCTGTTCAACGAGCGCGGTTTCCAGGCGGTCGGCATGGACACGATCCGCACCGCGTCCGGCGTCTCCCTGAAACGCCTCTACCAGGTCTTCCCGTCGAAGGACGCCCTGGTGGCTGAAGTGCTCCGGCGCCGCGACACGGAGGTCCGCGACGGCATCGCGGCCCATGGCTCCGCGCACGCCGACACCCCCGGCGAGCGCGCCCTTGCGGTCTTCGACTATCTGGCCGACTGGTTCGCCCGGCCCGACTTCCGGGGCTGTGTCTTCATCAACGCGTACGGGGAGATGGGCGCCGTCACCCCGGGCGTCGCGGACCTCGCCCGCGCCCACAAGACGGCGCTGCGGTCCTATTTCGCCGACCTCACCACCGAACTGGGCGCCCCGGCCGCCCTCGCCGACCAACTGACGATCCTGGCGAACGGCGCGATGGCGACGGCGGGCATCACGGGGGACCCGGGGACGGCCCACCAGGCGAAGGCGGCGGCGCGGGTGCTGTTGGGGGCGGCGGGGGTGGACCGGCTCCAGGACTGAGACCGCGCCGGGGCCCGGCGCGTCCGGGGCTCCCACGGGTCGACCGTTCGCACGGTTTCCCGTTCCGTCAACCGTGGCCCCTTGCTCCTCAGCGCTCGAAGCCGGGAGCATCGGGACATCGCGGGGATCCGGCAGCAGGTGAGAGGGGAACCAATGGCCGTGAAGGTAACGAAGCTGGTCAGTACGTGCGAACTCAAGGATTGTCCGACGCTGTACGCGACGGACCGTGACACCCTCCTGGTGCAGGGTGAGACTCCGCCTGACCACGGCCTGAGGATTCCCGCTCATGAATCCCTCGTGGAAATCCCCATGGATCTCATCCGGAGGGCCATCCGTGACAAGCTCATCTAAGAATCTCGGCGATCTTTTCGGTTCATTCAAGCACGAAGCGTTCCGCCTGGAAACCCTGGACGACTACAGTCGTTCAGGAAACACCGATGCGTACCGGGCATTTCTGGCAGGGGAGCGGCAGCCGGACGGCTACAACTCCGAATGGGTAAAAGAGCTTCGGTCGCTCACAAGCCAGGGAAAGCGCGTCCATCGCGTACACATCGTGACCCGTCCACTCACCGAGTATCTCAGGTACGAGCTGGGGTGGGGCTATCAGAAGAACTCGACCGGAGGAGAGGAGTTCTTCATCCTCGACACCACCGAGCAGCCCAACCCACTGAAGGGCGTGCCGGATTTCTGGATCTTCGATTCGGCGGACACGGCCGTCATGCGCTATGACGACCAGGGGGCTTTCCTCGGGGCAGATGTGTTGCCACTGGATGATTCCGCGGAGTTCGTACGATACCGTGACGCAGCTCTCGCGCACGCGGAACCGTTCACCGACTGGTGGGCCAAGTACGGCGAGTGAACAAGGCGCAAATTGGAACCGCGCTGCGGGCATTGCGAAAGGCATCCGGAAAGGAAGCCAAAGCAGTGGCCCGCAGCGCACTCATGTCTCCGTCCAAGCTGTCCAAGATTGAGAACGCCAAGCTGACCCCGAGCACGACGGACGTTGAGCGCATCCTGACCGCCATAGGCGTGTCCCCTGCCGTCAAGGAGGAGTACGCGGAGGCGGCACGGGCGGCAGCCACCGAGACGACAGCCTGGCGCCTCTTGAAGCGGATCGGCGTTCACAAGGGCCAACAGACCGTCAAGGCGCTCGAAGCTCAAATGTCCGTGCTTCGACTCTTCCAACCGGCTATGGTTCCCGGCCTGCTCCAGACACCGGAGTACATCCGAGCCGTTTTGCAGCGCCATAAACTCACCGAGGACTCACTCACACGCACCATGGCCGGCAGGCTTGACCGCCAGGAAGTCCTCTACGACGGAACCAAGTCGTTGCACTTCATTCTTACCGAGCCCGTTCTCCGGTGGCAGATCGTCCCGCCGCACATGATGGCCGCTCAGCTCGACCGGATCGTCTCAGTGTCACGGCTTCCCCATGTGGATATTCGAGTAGTCCCCATCGGGGTGCGACAGCATGACATAGCCAACCACTCATTCGTCATCCGAGATGATCGAATGGTCACGATCGAAACAGTCCATGCGGAGGTTGTCGTCACCGACCCGAAAGATGTCGACCTGTACATCAAGAAGTTCGACGGTTTCGAACGGGTAGCTCTCTCCGGAATCGAGATGAGGAACATGGTCGATGGCATCCGAGACGGATTCTTGCGGGAACGGGAAACAGACTAGAGCGCACCCTCTGATCAGTCGATACTGAAGGCATCGACAATCCGGAAGGCAGCCGATGCGGAACGCGATCGACCTGTACACCCCGCCGGAACCCGGCATGATGGAATGGCAAGACGTTTGGTCGCAGCGTCGCACGGGCCTGGAGAAGAAGCAGAACGAACTGGCCGGGTTCGAGCGATCGGCAACCGATTTCCGGTACTTCCTGCTCTCCATGGTGACGGGCCTATTGGCTACCCCCGAATATGTGAGGGCGAGCCTGGCCGACATCCCCGGCGACCACAGCAAGGCCATCGCGAAGAAGTTGGAGCGGCAGGCGGTTCTTCACGATGCCGCGAAACGGTTCACGTTCATTCTGACCGAGCAGGCTGCCAGATGGCCCTACCTCCAAGGTGCAGCCATGGCCATGCAGATGGACCATCTGGTCTCGGTGAGCCGTCTGTCGAATGTCCGTCTCGGAGTGATTCCACTCGCCGGCCATATGCCCGTCGCCCCCCTCAGTACGTTCACGGTCTATGACACGCGAATAGCGACGGTGGAGACCGCTACCGGAGTAATGGTATTTCGAGACCATCGCGATGTTTCCGCGCATCTGAATGAGTTCGCCGTCTACGAGGAGTACGCCCACTTCGGGCAAGAGGCGAGAGAGTTGCTTTCCTCATGGGGCAGTCACTGCCGTTCATGACCTTCTACCCGACAACGCGAATAACGCTGGATTCCCCGGCTTGAACGGTCGAGGATGATTGCACGCCGACTGAAGAGAGAAGCGCAGGCCGCTTCCTCCGCCCATGGGTCGGCGATCTTCAGCACCTCACAGGAAGGCACACCCATGCCCGGACCCGACCTGTACAGCCTGCCTATCGACGGAGCCGAGTACTTCAAGGCGTGCGGAGGCAATACCCACCCAGATGGCGAGTCGTGTGTGTCCCTCTCAAAGATTGGCGAGGGCGCGTGGGCGCTGGCTGACAGCAAGCGGCCGGACATGGCGCCGTTGCGCTTCACCACCGAGGAACTGACCGCAGCCGGGATCGACCCGGCGCGCTTCACCGACTTCGGCTGACCGACCACTCACACCGATCGGCCGCCGCCGCTCTCCGAAGGCGCGGCGGGGGCCGCTTCAACCGCTCTGGACGAGGATCGTCAGTTGCACCACCACGGCTATCTGTGGACCGGCTCCAAGCAACGGTTCGACGACGAGGCGCTGCGGAGACCCGTACACCCCGATCCGCCCCCGGCCGACGGCAAGCCGGAGCTGATCCAGCGGTACAAGGAGGTGAAGGCGGAGTTCCCCGTCGTGGATCTCCCGCCGATCGAGACCTCGTACTGGCTCATCAAGCCCGGGAAGCTCGTCCACGGCACCTGGGAGGAGCCGAAGGAAGCGGCGGAGTGGCTCGGGGAACGGCTCGCCGATTACGCGCCCCGGTTCGCCTCCGGGTCGGACCGTGACCGTACGCGACTGGTGATTTTGGTGAACTCCGCTGCCGAAATACTCGGCCGGGGCGGGGACGTGGCGCACGGCTGGTATCTCGAACGGCCCTCGTATCTGTCGCTGGCCCTGGTGTGCTGCTCCCCGAACCGGGCCGTGCCGGAGCTGGACTGCCCGATGCGGTAGTCCCCGCCCACGAAGAAGCCCCGGCCCGAAAGGGGCCGGGGCTCGTTGGTGCCCGGAGGTCCCGCTACGGGAGGTTGCGCGCCATCACGATCCGCTGGATCTGATTCGTGCCCTCGTAGATCTGGGTGATCTTGGCGTCGCGCATCATGCGCTCGACCGGGTAGTCGCGGGTGTAGCCGTAGCCGCCCAGCAGTTGGACCGCGTCGGTCGTGATCTCCATGGCCGCGTCGGAGGCGTAACACTTGGCCGCCGCGCCGAAGAAGGTCAGGTCGGCGTCGACGCGCTGGGACTTGGCGGCTGCGGCGTAGGTGAGCTGGCGGGCCGCCTCCAGCTTCATGGCCATGTCGGCGAGCATGAACTGGACGCCCTGGAAGTCGGCGATCGCCTTGCCGAACTGCTTGCGCTCCTGAACATAGCCCTTGGCGTAGTCGAGGGCGCCCTGGGCGATGCCGAGGGCCTGGGCCGCGATGGTGATGCGGGTGTGGTCCAGGGTCTTCATGGCCGTGGCGAAGCCGGTGCCCTCCGCGCCGATCATGCGGTCGGCGGGGATGCGGACGTTGTCGAGGTAGACCTCGCGGGTCGGGGAGCCCTTGATGCCGAGCTTCTTCTCCGGGGCGCCGAAGGACACGCCCGGGTCGGACTTCTCGACCACGAAGGCGGAGATGCCCTTGGAGCGCTTCTCCGGGTCGGTCACGGCCATCACCGTGTAGTACTCGGAGACGCCCGCGTTGGTGATCCAGCGCTTCACGCCGTTGAGGATGTAGTGGTCCCCGTCCCGTACCGCCCTGGTCTTCATGCCCGCCGCGTCGGAGCCCGCGTCGGGCTCGGAGAGGCAGTACGAGAACATCGCGTCGCCCTTGGCGAGCGGGCCCAGATACTTCTTCTTGAGGTCTTCGGAGCCGGCGAGGATCACCGGGAGCGAGCCGAGCTTGTTCACGGCGGGGATCAGGGAGGAGGAGGCGCAGACGCGGGCGACCTCCTCGATGACGATGACGGTGGCGAGCGCGTCCGCGCCGGCGCCGCCGTACTCCTCGGGGACGTGGACCGCGTGCAGATCGCTGGCGACCAGCGCGTCCAGCGCTTCCTGCGGGAAGCGGGCCTCTTCGTCGACGGCGGCGGCGAAGGGGAGGATCTTCGCTTCGGAGAGCGAGCGGATGGCGTCGCGGAGCGCATCGTGCTCCTCGGAGGGGCGGTACAGATCAAACCCCGAGATACCAGACTTACCGGTCACGTTGCTCACTCCCCAAAGATGCTAACTACCGTTAAGTAACTAATTTTAGTTGCCCGACCGCTCCCGGGCATACGTGAGCTTGGCGACAGGGGTACGACAGGGCAAGAGTGCCCTCGTGACCACGCGGTTATGCTCGGGGCGCATCCTCCCGACATCCCTGGAGCACCGTATGGCCCTCAAGATCACCGTGATCGGCACCGGTTACCTCGGCGCCACCCACGCAGCGGCGATGGCGGAGCTGGGCTTCGAGGTGCTGGGGCTCGATGTCGTACCCGAGAAGATCGAGCTGCTCTCGACCGGCCGGGTGCCGATGTACGAACCGGGGCTCGAGGAACTGCTCGCCCGGCATGTCGCCGGGATCGAGGGATCGACCGGGCGGCTGCGCTTCACGACCTCCTGGGAGGAGGTCGGCGCCTTCGGCGATGTGCACTTCGTCTGTGTGAACACCCCGCAGAAGCACGGTGAGTACGCCTGCGACATGTCGTACGTCGACTCCGCCTTCGCCTCGCTCGCCCCGCGGCTGAAGCCCGGCGCGCTGGTCGTCGGGAAGTCCACCGTCCCCGTCGGCAGCGCCGCCCGGCTCGCCGGGCTGCTGGCGGAGCACGCGCCCCGCGATGTCGAGCTGGCCTGGAACCCGGAGTTCCTGCGCGAGGGCTTCGCCGTCAACGACACCCTGCACCCGGACCGGATCGTGGTGGGCGTGGAGAGCGAGCGGGCCGAGAAGCTGCTCCGCGAGGTCTACACCACCCCGGTCGCCGAGGGCTCGCCGTTCGTGGTGACCGACTTCCCCACCGCCGAGCTGGTGAAGACCTCGGCCAACTCCTTCCTCGCCACCAAGATCTCCTTCATCAACGCGATGGCCGAGGTCTGCGAGGCCGCCGACGGCGATGTGGTGAAGCTGGCCGAGGCGATCGGCCACGACGAGCGCATCGGGTCCAAGTTCCTGCGGGCGGGCATCGGCTTCGGCGGTGGCTGCCTCCCGAAGGACATCCGCGCCTTCATGGCGCGCGCCGGGGAACTCGGCGTCGACCAGGCGCTGACCTTCCTCCGCGAGGTCGACTCCATCAACATGCGCCGCCGCGGCCATATGGTCGAGCTGGCGCGCGAGTCCCTGGGCGGCTTCCTGGGGAAGCGGGTCGCCGTGCTGGGGGCGACCTTCAAGCCGGACTCGGACGACGTACGCGACTCCCCCGCCCTGAACGTGGCCGGCCAGATCCATCTCCAGGGCGGCCAGGTGACCGTCTACGACCCCAAGGGGATGGAGAACGCGCGCCGGCTCTTCCCGACGCTGGCGTACGCGGATTCGGCGCTGGAGGCGGTACGGGGCGCGGACGCGGTGCTGCATCTGACGGAGTGGCGCGAATTCCGCGAGCTGGACCCGGCCGTGCTGGGCGAGGTCGTGACGAACCGGACGGTGCTGGACGGGCGGAACGCGCTGGACGGCGAGAAGTGGCGCGCGGCGGGATGGGTGTACCGGGCGATGGGACGCCCCCGCGCCTGAGCCGCCGTACATGTCGGGGCTTCTCAGGACGCGGGGCTTCGCCTGCGGAGGCGTACTCCTCGCGCCGGTACGGGGGCCCCTGGCCGGGGGACCCCGTACCCGTAACGGTCTACGCGTCGAGTTCCTCGATCGTCGCGTTCGACGGGCCCCTGCGCTCCTGCTCGGCGCGGGCCACCGATTCGGCGTCCCGGAGTGCCCGCACCGCGTTGCGCCAGGTCAGCATGGCGAGGTCCGGCTCCGACCAGCCGCGGTCCAGGAGTTCCGCCACCAGGTTCGGATAGCCCGCGACGTCCTCCAGGCCGGCCGGGGTGAACGCCGTGCCGTCGTAGTCGCCGCCGATGCCGATGTGGTCGATGCCCGCGATCTCACGCATGTGGTCGAGATGGTCCGCGACGGTCGCCGGTGTCGCGATCGGGCGCGGGTTCGCCGCCTCGAACGCCTCGTGCAGCTTCATCGCCTCGGGTGTGGTGTCCAGGTGGTCCAGACCGTGCACCCGGAGGTTGTTGTCCGCAGCGAGGGTCCACTCGCCGGCCTCCGGCAGGATGAACTTCGGTACGAAGGTGGCCATCGCGACCCCGCCGTTGCCGGGCAGCAGCGCCAGCACGTCGTCGGGGATGTTCCGTACGTGGTCGCAGACCGCGCGCGCGGAGGAGTGCGAGAAGATCACCGGCGCGGTGGACACCGCGAGCGCGTCCCGCATCGTCGCGGGCGCCACGTGCGAGAGGTCCACGAGCATTCCGAGCCGGTTCATCTCCCGTACGACCTCACGGCCGAACGCCGTCAGACCGTCGGCGCGCGGCTCGTCCGTGGCCGAGTCGGCCCACGGGACGTTGTCGTTGTGCGTGAGCGTCATATAGCGGACACCCAGCGCGTACAGGGCGCGCAGGGTGGCGAGGGAGTTGTTGATGGAGTGGCCGCCCTCGGCACCCATCAGGGAGGCGATCCGGCCCTGGGCGCGCGCCGACTCCATATCGTCGGCGGTCAGCGCCGCCGCGAGGTCGCCGGGGTAGCGGTCCAGTAGCTGGCGTACGGCGTCGATCTGTTCCAGGGTCGCGCTGACCGCGTCGTCCCCCGACATGCCGCAGCGGACGTAGACGGACCAGAACTGCGCGCCCACCCCTCCGGCGCGCAGCCGGGGGATGTCGGTGTGCAGCCGGCCGGTCTGGTCGGCGGCGACGTCGAGGCGGTCCAGGTCGTAGCGGACGTTCTCGCGCAGGGCCCACGGCAGGTCGTTGTGGCCGTCGACGACGGGGTGGGCGGCGAGCAGTTCCCGGGCCCGCGCGAGGAGGGCGGCGGACTCGGGAGAGGGTGCGGAAAGTGTCATGGGGGCTCTACTTCCCGAAGCCGAAGGAGCTAGCACTGTCGACTTTCGCGCGCAGCCGCTTGCCCTTCTCGGTGGCCTGGTCGTTCAACTCCTGCTGGAACTCGCGCATCCGGTCGCGGAGCGCGGGGTTCTCGGTGGCGAGGATGCGCGCGGCCAGCAGTCCGGCGTTGCGCGCGCCGGCGACGGAGACCGTGGCGACGGGGACGCCGGCCGGCATCTGCACGATCGACATCAGTGAATCCATGCCGTCGAGGTACCGCAGCGGGACGGGCACGCCGATGACGGGCAGCGGGGTGACGGAGGCGAGCATCCCGGGGAGGTGGGCGGCTCCCCCGGCCCCCGCGATGATCACCTTCAGACCACGGGCGTCGGCCTGCTCCCCGTACGCGATCATCTCGCGCGGCATCCGGTGCGCGGAGACGACATCGACCTCGTGCGGAATCTCGAACTCGGCCAGCGCCTCGGCCGCCGCCTCCATCACGGGCCAGTCGGAGTCGGAGCCCATCACGATGCCCACAAGCGGGGTGTTGCTCATTCGGTGATCGTTCCTCTGAGGTAGTCGGCCGCGTGGCGGGCGCGTTCGCGGACGTCCGCGAGGTCGTCGCCGTAGGTGTTGACGTGCCCCACCTTGCGGCCGGGCTTCACGTCCTTGCCATACATATGGATCTTGAGCTGCGGGTCGCGGGCCATGCAGTGCAGATACGCCGCGTACATGTCCGGGTAGTCGCCGCCCAGCACATTGCACATGACCGTCCAGGGCGCGCGGGGACGGGGATCGCCGAGCGGGAGATCGAGCACGGCCCGTACGTGGTTGGCGAACTGCGAGGTCACCGCGCCGTCCTGGGTCCAGTGGCCGGAGTTGTGCGGGCGCATCGCCAGTTCGTTGACGAGGATGCGGCCGTCCGCCGTCTCGAACAGCTCGACCGCGAGGTGGCCGACCACGTCCAGCTCGGCGGCGATCCGGAGGGCGAGCTGCTGGGCGCGGCCCGCCAACTCCTCGCTGAGGTCGGGCGCGGGCGCGATCACCGTGTCGCAGACGCCGTCGACCTGCTGGGACTCGACCACCGGGTAGGCGACGGCCTGGCCGTGCGGGGAGCGGACGATGTTCGCCGCCAGCTCGCGGGTGAAGTCGACCTTCTCCTCGGCGAGCACGGGGACACCGGCGCGGAACGGTTCGGCCGCGTCCGCCGCCGTCCGTACGAACCAGACGCCCTTTCCGTCGTAGCCGCCACGCACCGTCTTGAGGATGACGGGGAAACCGCCGACCTCCGCCGCGAAGGCCGCCACATCGGCGGGGTCGGTCACCAGCCGGTGCCGGGGGCAGGGCGCGCCCAGCTCCATGAGGCGGGCCCGCATCACCCCCTTGTCCTGGGCGTGGACGAGCGCGTCCGGGCCCGGCCGGACGGGAACGCCGTCGGCCTCCAGGGCGCGCAGATGCTCGATCGGGACATGCTCATGATCGAAAGTGATCACATCGCAGCCCCGGGCGAACTCGCGCAGCGTGTCGAGATCGCGGTAGTCGCCGATGACGACATCGCCGACCACTTGCGCGGCGGAGTCCTGCGGGGTGTCACTGAGGAGCTTGAAACGGATGCCGAGGGGGATGCCCGCCTCGTGGGTCATGCGGGCGAGCTGACCGCCGCCGACCATGCCGACTACCGGAAACGTCACCCTCCTAGGGTATCCGCCACGCTCCGGGACCCTGACGGCCCGTTCCCGCCTCGCCATGCGTCCCACCCTGTGATAATGCGGGGCGGCCGGGGGTACGGGGCCGGGCCGGGGAGTCACCCGGCGGGGGGCCGTTCGGGGGGCTCGTTCCGGGCGGTCGGGTCGGGGGCCGTCGACCAGGTCCCCGGGCGCGGGCGCCCATCGCTGGTTAGCATGACGGGGTTGACGTCATCGATCTGATGGGGCTGGACCTTCACTATGAGTGAACGAGGCGGAGCGCTGCGCGGGCAGCTCGACCAGCTCACGCGCGAAGTCGCCAAGTTCGGGGCGGTCGGGGCCGTGGGCGTGCTCGTCAACCTCGCCGTCTTCAATCTGATCCGGCACTTCACCGAGGTCCCCGTCGTACGGGCCTCCATACTGGCCACGGTGGTGGCGATCGCCTTCAACTACGTGGGCTTCCGCCACTTCACCTACCGTGACCGGGACAAGACCGGCCGCACCCGTGAACTCTCGATGTTCCTGGTGTTCAGCGCCATCGGACTGGTGATCGAGAACGGCATTCTGTACGCGGCGACCTACGGGTTCGACTGGGACGGTCCGCTCCAGAGCAACTTCTTCAAGTTCTTCGGCATCGGGGTCGCGACGCTGTTCCGCTTCTGGTCCTACCGGACGTGGGTCTTCCGGGAGTCACCGGCCGCGAAGGCCACGGCGGCGACCCGGATATCGGCTCCGGCTGCT
This sequence comes from Streptomyces sp. NPDC020965, assembly GCF_044333555.1. Lineage (NCBI taxonomy): Bacteria > Bacillati > Actinomycetota > Actinomycetes > Kitasatosporales > Streptomycetaceae > Streptomyces > Streptomyces sp. NPDC020965. The sequence goes on along the minus strand of NZ_JBIRRE010000010.1, from coordinate 344,852 downwards.
GCTGCTCCGACTGCTGCTCCGACTCCGACTCCGCGCGACCCGGTGGAGGCGCTGCTGGAGCCGGGGCGGGTGGAGCCGGGCGCCGTGGGGCCCCGGCGCTGACGGACGGCCTCCCGCTCCCGTAGCGGACGCGGCCGGGCGGTCAGCGCGCCGGCGCACACCGGCAGGTCTCAACGCGCCGGTGCGCACCGGCAGGTCTCAGCGCACCAGCGGCGGGTCGTCCTTGCGCTTGCGGGCCACCCGGCTGAGGAAGAGCGCGAACACCGGCGGATGCTGCTGGAGCAGCTCCAGCCGGCCGCCGTCCGCCTCCGCCAGATCCCGCGCCACCGCCAGCCCGATCCCGGTCGAGTTCCGGCCACTGATCGTCCGCTCGAAGATCCGCGCCCCGAGATCGGCCGGTACGCCGGGGCCCTCATCGGTCACCTCGATCACCGACTGGTTGCCGGTGACCCGGGTACGGATGGCCACCGTGCCCCCGCCGTGCATCAGCGAGTTCTCGATCAGCGCGGCCAGCACCTGTGCGACCGCCCCCGGGGTGCCGACCGCGCGCATCCCCTGCTTCCCCGAGGCGACCAGGGCGCGGCCCGTGCTCCGGTAGGCCGGGCGCCACTCCTCGACCTGCTGCTTCACCACCTCGTCCAGATCGAAGACGATGGCGGAGCCGGTCCGGGGGTCCCGCGAGTTGGTGAGCAGCCGTTCCACGACGTCCGTGAGCCGCTCCACCTGCGTGAGCGCGATGCTCGCCTCCTCCTTGGCGGTGGCGGGATCGTCGGTCTCGGAGATCTCCTCCAGCCGCATGGAGAGCGCCGTCAGCGGGGTACGGAGCTGGTGCGAGGCGTCGGCGGCGAGCCGGCGTTCGGCGGTGAGCATCCGCGCGATCCGCTCGGCGCTGGCGTCCAGGACGTCGGCGACCCGGTCCAGCTCGGGAACGCCGTACCGCTTGTGGCCGGGGCGCGGATCGCCCGAACCGAGCCGTTCGGCCGACTCGGCGAGGTCCGTGAGCGGGGAGGCGAGCCGATTGGCCTGCCGTACGGCGAGGAGTACCGCAGCAATCACGGCGAGCAGCGCGACCCCGGCGATGATCAGCAGACTGCGGGCGACCTCCTCCGTGATCGCCGACCAGGGCTCCTTGACGGTGACCTGCACCCGGTCGTCGCCCTTCGCCTCGCCCTGGATGACGCTGCCGCCGGGGCGGTCGCCGATCTCGATGGGGGCCCGGCCGGGGATCTCGATCAGGGCGTAGCGCTTGGTGCCGCTCCGCTCGACGAGGACACCGGGGCTGATCTCCTCGCCGTCGGCCAGCAGGTTGTCCACGAGACTGAGCAGTCGGATGGCCTCCGAGTCGACGCTCTCCTGGGCGCTGGAGCTGATGGTGCGGGTCTCGACGATCACCAGGGAGACCCCGAAGACGGCGATGACGACGAGGACGACGGCGAGGGTGGAGTTGATGAGTCGTCGACGCACAGGGGCCCTCCGGGCGGGCGGGGGTGGGGATGGCTGGGCCGAGCCTATGCCGGAGTCGCGTCCGGGGGGCGCGGGTCGCTGACGCCGATGCCCTCCGCCCGGCCCGGAGAGGCCGAACATTTCAGCCCGTCCGGCGCTTGAGGACGGACCCCCGCGCACAAGGGCTTGAGGTGTACGGGCCCCTCGACCGGAGCGGCCCGCCCGTTGCCCGGCTTCCCGTGAGTCTCGGCACCTTGCGGGGCTCCGCCCCGAACCCCGCTCCTCAATCGCCGGAGAGGCTGATCTGAGCCCGCCCGGAGAGGCTGAACATTTCAGCCCGTCCGGCGCTTGAGGACGGACCCCCGCGCACAAGGGCTTGAGGTGTACAGGATCCCTCGACCGGAGTGGCCCGCCCGGTGCCCGGCTTCCCGTAAGTCCCAGCCCCTCGCGGGCCTCCGCCCCGAACCCCGCTCCTCAAACGCCGGAGAGGCTGATTCGAGCCCGCCCGGAGAGGCCGAACATTTCAGCCCGCCCGGGGAGCCGGGCGTCCGGGCCCGAGGGCCCCCGGGATCAGCTCTTCTCGAAGCGGAAGCCCACCCCACGCACCGTGGCGATATAGCGCGGGTTCGCCGCATCGTCACCGAGCTTCTTCCGCAACCACGAGATGTGCATATCGAGCGTCTTCGTCGACGACCACCAGGTGGTGTCCCACACCTCGCGCATCAGCTGGTCGCGGGTGACGACCCGGCCCGCGTCACGGACCAGGACCCGCAGGAGGTCGAATTCCTTCGCCGTGAGCTGTAGCTCCTCCTCGCCCATCCACGCCCGGTGCGACTCCACGTCGATCCGTACGCCGTGGGTCGCGGGGGCCGGTGCGGGCTCGGTCGCGCCGCGCCGGAGGAGTGCCCGGACCCGGGCGAGCAGCTCCGCGAGGCGGAAGGGCTTGGTCACGTAGTCGTCGGCCCCGGCGTCCAGGCCCACGACCGTGTCGACCTCGTCCGCACGGGCGGTGAGCACCAGGATCGGCACGGTGTGCCCTTCCGCGCGCAATCGGCGCGCGACCTCCAGGCCGTCCATGCCGGGCAGTCCGAGATCCAGTACGACGAGGTCGATGCCGCCTGCCAGCCCGGCGTCCAGCGCGGCCGGGCCGTCCTCGCGCACCTCGACCTCGTACCCCTCTCGGCGCAGGGCCCGGGCCAGCGGCTCGGAGATGGATGCGTCGTCCTCGGCGAGCAGTACACGCGTCATGTGGTGATGGTAGTCCGCGAGGTGGAGGCGGCGAGGGGCGATCGACAGGCCCCATGACTCTGGTACTTGATCTTGACTATCACCTTGGAAACAGGGCAGGTGGTTCCACGATCACCTGTGATCCATCTTACAAGTCCTTCCATATCCCTCCGTGTCGTGTCGTATGGTGTCGAGTACGCCTGTAGCACTACACGCAGACCTTTGGCCTGCCGCGCGAGCAGCTAGCAGTGAGCGCGGTATAGAAGCCAGAGGTCTCTTCTGTGCGTGGAGCCGGAGATTCCGGTTCCAAAAGACAGTGAACGACCTGTGGGCCGGGCCCCGAGGCAATGCCGCCTCAGGGGCGTGGATCCCGGTGCGGACTGTCCCCCGCGCCTCCGGCACCCCACGCCGGGAGCGGGCCCCTTCGCAGGCGTGGGGTCGGGACGACTCTTCACCGGTGCCGGTCACCCCCACCGGGCGCGACACCGCTCACCCAGCAGCGCGTCCCGACAGCAAGGAACGTCCATGGCGTCAAGCCTGACGAAGGACTCGGTCGGCTCCGTCCCCGAGAAGACCTTCTTCGGCCACCCCCGCGGCCTGGCCAATCTGTTCATGACCGAGATGTGGGAGCGCTACAGCTTCTACGGAATGCGGGCCCTGCTCGTGCTCTACCTGGCCACCAATGTGGCCGACGGTGGACTCGGCATGAAGGATGCGACCGCGGTCGCGATCTACTCCGTCTACAACGCCATGGTGTACCTGCTCGCGCTGCCGGGCGGCTGGCTCGGCGACCGGGTCTGGGGCGCGCGCAAGGCGACCGCGATCGCCGGCACCGTCATCATGGCCGGCCACTTCCTGCTCGCGGTCCCCGCGGACATCTCGTTCTTCATCGGTCTCGCGTTCATCGCGGCCGGTTCCGGTGTGCTGAAGGCCAACATCTCCACGATGGTCGGCCAGCTCTACACGGAGAAGAACGACCCGCGCCGTGACGGCGGCTTCACGATCTTCTACATGGGCATCAACCTCGGTGCCTTCTTCGCCCCGCTGACCATCGGCTGGGTCGGCCAGAAGATCAACTGGCACCTCGGCTTCGCCATGGCCGGTGTCGGTATGGCGATCGGCCTGATCTGCTTTTTCCTCGGCTTCCGGCACCTCAACGAGGAGTCGACCAAGGTCCCGTCGCCGCTCTCCGACGACGAGCGCTCGGCGATGATCCGCAAGGCCCTGATCTGGCTGGGTGTCGCGGCAGCCGCGTACGCCATCGTCGGTCTCTCGGGCGCGTTCAGCCTGGACTGGGTGCTGTGGCCGCTGACCGTCCTCGGCCTGCTGCTGCCGACCTGGTACCTCTTCCGCATCAAGCGGGACAAGGACCTGTCGGCGATGGAGCAGTCCCGGATGTCGGGCTACATCTGGTTCTTCGTCGCCGCCGCCGCGTTCTGGGCGATCTACGACCAGACCGGTTCCGTGCTCTCGCTCTTCGCGAAGAACAACACCGAGTCCACGCTCTTCGGCTTCGAGTTCCCCGCGAGCTGGTTCCAGTCGCTGAACCCGCTGTTCGTGATGGCGCTCGCGCCGATCTTCGCGATGCTCTGGGTGGCGCTGTTCAAGCGGAACAAGGAGCCGAGCACGCTCTCGAAGTTCGCCGCGGCCCTGGTGCTGGTCGGTGGCTCGTTCGGCGTGATGATGGTGGCGCAGGGCATGGCCGTCGGCGACGTCAAGGTCTCCCCGATGTGGCTGGTCGCGGTCTACTTCATGCAGACCGTCGGTGAGCTGTGCCTCTCCCCGGTGGGTCTGTCGCTGACGACGAAGCTGGCGCCGGAGAAGTACGCCTCCCAGATGATGGGTGTCTGGTTCCTCGCGGTGACCGCGGGTGACTCGGTCATCGCGCTGCTCCAGCTCGTCGGCGCGCCGACGGACACCCAAGGGTGGTTCGCCAGCCAGGGTGTGATCGCCGCGCTCGCGGGTGTCGCGATCTTCATGTTCCGGCGCAAGGTCAAGCCGCTCATGGGCGGCGTGAACTGACGCCCGACGCTCAGGGGAGCCGGACCCGCAGGGGCTGACTCCCGGGAAGGGCCGTCGCACCGGTGATACGTCACCGATGCGGCGGCCCTTCTCCGTATGCCGGACCGCCCGGTACATCACCGGTACGGCGCCCTTCCCCGTGCGCCGGGCCGTCCGCTCCGCCCCGAAGCCCAGCTCGCGCGAGGCATTCCGCCCCGTACCCCTTCGGTCTCCGCCCCGTAACCCGGGCTATCCGATCCGCTGGAGCGCCTTCTCGCGGCGGCCGGCCACGCCCGAACCCGACTCCCGGCGCGCCATCCGGCGCAGCACGAACGGCGCCACGAGCAGGCCCGCGACGGCCCAGGCGCCCAGCACCCCGACCGTCTCAAGCTGCCGCCAGGAGTCGCCGATCTCCACCGCCGCCGCGCTGTCCGGCAGCAGGGCCGATCGGGTACCCAGGCCGAGCCAGTAGACCGGGGTGGCCTGCGCGACCCCTTGCAGCCACTCCGGCAGCGCGGTGACCGGATAGAAGATGCCGGAGATCGCGATCACGCCCAGCACCGGGAGCTGGATCAGTCCCTGGCCGCGCGCGCTGGTGAACACCGAGCCCAGGATCGCGCCGATGGGCAGCGTCGCCAGCATTCCGAGGACCAGCACCCAGGCGAGGTTCAGCCAGGCGCCGGGGCTGCCGACCGTCAGCCCGTCGATGATCAGCAGTCCGGGGAGCAGCAGGATAGCCAGGTCGGCGAGGAGACCGCCGGAGATGGCGACGACCTTGCCGACGAGGTAGCCCGGCATCCCGTTCGGGGTGGCCTTGGCCCGGAGCAGGGTGCCGTCCTCGCGTTCGGCGGTGAGCACCTGGCTCATGGTGACCATGCCCATCGCGGCGTTCATCCCCAGCACGCTCGGCAGGACCAGGGTGGAGAGTGGGATTCCGTCCGACTCGAAGGACCGGTCGCGCAGGAAGAAGAGAACGAGCAGCATCAGGACCGGCCAGAGCAGATGGGAGACCAGGTCCTCGCCGTTGGTGAACGACTGTCGCAGCTCGATCAGGCCACGGTTCCAGCCCGCCCGTAAGGCCGTGCCGCGCGGGTTCACAGCGCCACCGCCGCGGGGCGGTCGGCGGCGGGCCCGCCCTGCTGTACGAGCGCCCGGTAGGTGTCCTCCAGGGACGCCCGGCGCACTTCGAGTTCGCCGATCGTCTCCCCGTACCGGCCGAAGAGTCCGCGGACGAACGCGGTCGACTCGGTGGTCGACTCGGACCACCGCCGCCCGTCGCGCGTCCACCGCACTTCGTCCCGGCTCGCGGCGCGCCGCGCGAGTTCGTCCGCCGTGCCGTCGGCGATGATCCGCCCACCGGCCAGGATCATGATGCGGTCGGCGAGCTTGTCGGCCTCGTCCAGATCGTGCGTGGTGAGCAGGACGGTGGTCTCGTGCTCCTCGGCGAGACGGCGGACGAGGCCGTGGAACTCGTGCCGGGCGTCCGGGTCGAAGCCCGCCGTGGGCTCGTCCAGGAAGAGCAGTTCGGGGCGGCCGACGAGGCCGATCGCCACGTCCAGCCGGCGCCGCTGCCCCCCGGAGAGTGTCTTGATCTTGCTACCGGCATGCGCGGTCAGACCGACCGCCGCGACGAGTTCGCCGGGGTCCCACGGCCGCCGGACCGCCTCGGTGGAGTACGGGACGTAGTAGGAGCCGAGGTGGGCGAGGAGTTCGCGCACCCGCCACTTGCCGTGGTCACGCCAGGACTGGAGTACGACTCCGAGGCGGGCCCGCCAGGCTTCGTCGCCGTGTGCCGGATCGTGGCCGAGCACCTCGACCCGGCCGGCCGACCGCATGCGGAAGCCTTCCAGGATTTCGATGGTGGTGGTCTTGCCCGCTCCATTGGGGCCCAGCAGGGCCAGCACCTCCCCGTGGCTGGCCCGGAACGTCACCTCGCGCAGGACGTCGTGGGTGCCGTAGCGCATGCGTAGTCCGTCGACATCGAGCACGGTCTTTCCGCTCGTCGTCATCATCTCGCCTTCGTGTGTGCACGCCTCCGCGCACGCCTGGTGTGTGCGGCTCACAGCGGGGCGTGGAGATTCAGAATTCCGCGAAGGCTACGTTGCGTTTCTGAATGCGTCAATGATGGAGAAGACCCATGATGCCCTTTAGATTAGGGCTATGTGGAGCCTTCATTGCAATGACCTTGAGCGTGAATGCATCGACGGATCGCGCTGTTCGTTGCAATGGATTGACGGTGAACGCATACTGGGCGCACATCGAGGAGCAGGAGGCGCCCCGGATGCCCGGAGGCAGGCTGACCCAGCGGGACCGTGAGCGGATCGGCGCGGGTCTTGACGACGGGCTCGGTTACGCGGAGATCGCCCGGCGCCTCGGCAGGCCGACATCGACCGTCAGCCGGGAGGTCACCCGTAACGGCGGCCCCGACGGCTACGGCGCGGACCGCGCCCACCGGTCCACCGGCGAACGCGCCCGCCGCCGCGCCCCGGAGCCGGCGTCCGGCGCCGGCACGGACGGGCACGATCGCGGCGCCGTACGGGACTCCACCGCGGAGTTCGCCGAGGAGTTCGCCACCATGATGGTCGAGACCGGGGTCCCCCGGATGGCGGCCCGACTCCTCGCCCACCTGGTCACCACCGACGCCGGCCGCCTCACCGCCGCCGAACTCGTCCAGCGGCTGCGGGTCAGCCCGGCTTCGGTCTCCAAAGCCGTCGGCTACCTCGAACCGCTCTCGGTGATCCGGCGCGAACGGGACCCCCGGCAGCGGCGCGAGAGCTACGTCATCGACGACGACGTCTGGCTCCGGGCCTGGCTGACGAGCGCCCGGACGAACACGCTCTGGGCGGACACCGCCGAGCGGGGCGCCGAACTCCTCGGGACCACCACCCCGGCCGGCGCCCGGCTGGACCGGATGCGCCACTTCTTCCGCAGCCTCGGCGACGATATGGCGGGCGGCACCACGGCGGCCGTCTTCGCCGACACCCTGACCGTCCTCGCCGCCCTGGTCCACACCGCCGCACCCCGCACCACCGACCAATTGGCGACCGCCCTGGGCTGGCCCCCGGACCGGGTCACCGAAGCGCTGCGCCTCGCCGACCGGCACCCCGACATCGCCGACCCGCTCACCGTCGTACGGACCCCGCCCGACACCTACACGACCGAGGCCCGCCGGGACCGCCTCACCGAGACCCAGCGCCGGGCCCTCACCGCGAGTGGCTGAGTCCTGGACCGGCCGCCCCTCCACGGCGGTCTCGGTCCCCGGCCGCGAGCCGGTCGGGTCTCAGCGGGTGCCGCGGAGCCTGGTCCACGGGGTGAAGGTGAACACCGCGCCGCCCAGCAGGATGACCGTGCCCGCCACCAGTGCGAGCGCCCGCAGGGTGCCGTTGTCCTCGGCGCCCGTCTCCGCGAGGCCGCCGCCCGAGTCGGCCGCGCCACCGGCGCCGCCCGATGACCCGGCGCCACCCGACGCGCTCGCAGCGCCGGAGTCGCCGCCGCTCGCGCCGCCCTGTTGGGCCTCGGTCGTCAGCTCCAGGGAGACGCCCGCCGCGCCCTTGACCTGGCAGGGGATGACGATCTTCTGGCCGCCGAGGTTGACATCGATCGTCATCGTGCCGGGGCTGAGCGTCGACTTGCCCGTAGCGCCGGGTTTGTAGGTGCCCTTCAATTCGCCGATGCCCACCGGCTTGCCCGCCTCGATGGGCTGTTTGTTCGGCTCGCCGACGACGTTGACCGCGCCCTTGTCAGCGCCGCCCAGGGCGACCTTCATCGAGCCCTTCATGGCGCCCACCGGCAGCGGCGCCGGGCTGTCCATCACCGAGGTGCCGGTCTTGACCGTCAGGGCGTAGCCGCCGCCGCTCTTCTTGGCGTTGATCGTGACGGGGGCCTTGATGCCCTTCGGTCCCGGGGCGGTGCAGTCATAGGTGACCTGGACCGTCTTGCCGGGGAAGTCGGTGCCGCTACCCGGTCCTCCAGTCGTGGCACCGCCTGTTGTGGCACCGCCTGTTGTGGCACCGCCGCTGGTTGTCGTGGCGCCACCGGTGGTCGTCGTGGAGCCGCCCGTGGTGGTGCTGCCGCCCTCCGTCACCTTGATGGTCGCGCCTGCTCCCACCGTCTCCTTCGGTGTGCACTTCGTGTCCGTCGACAGCGGCTTGGAGACGTTGATCGTGTACCCGCCCGGCGTCAGCGTGATCTCGCCCGCCTTCGTCAGCTTCAGCTTGCCCTTCATCTGCGGCAACACCATCGGGCTGTTCTTCGGGATCGGCGGGTTCTGGCGCGGCCCCTCCATCCGCAGCTCCCCCGAAGCCGCGCCGCCGAGCGCGATCGTGCCGGTCGGCTTCACCGTGTCCTTCCCGAGGTCAAGGACGTCGGGGTTCTTGGACGCCGCCTGGACCGTCTTCCACACCACCTCGATCTCGTCCCCCACCTTGGCCTGGGCCGGCGCGGTGAGCTCCACCTTCGTCGTGCCCTGGACGGGTGGCAGCCCGGAGATCGCGGGCGGTACGCACTCCGTCGCGTACGAGACCTCGGCGGCCTGGACGGGGCTCGCGGCCAACAGGATTCCCGCGCCGCCGAGCATCAGTGCGACTCCGGCCGCGCTCATCCTCCGTTGCGTGCTCACGAATGTCCCTTCGTCGTCGGTCGGTTCTCTGACGGTGCGGAGTCAGCTGTGAACCACGGCAGGACCGCCGTGGTCGTGGTCGCGGTCGGCTCGGCGGGCCCGGTGGCCGCGCGGGCGCGGTGGCGGGCCGGTCCACGGGCGACCCGGTTCGGGCGGACCCGGTCGACGATCGCCATGCCGATGCGGAAGAGGGCCGCGGGTACGACGACGGCCAGCAGCACCCAGAAGATCGTCACGCCCCAGGGGCGGCCGACGCCCCACGGCTGGGCGACGATCACCTTCTCCCCGTACCGCACCGAGACCTCGTAGTCACCGTGCGCCCCCGCCGACAGTTCGACCGGCAGCTTCACCTGCGCCTTCTGGCCGGGCGCGATGGTGCCGCGCCACTGCCGCTCCTCCCACTGGGGTGCGTACAGGCCGTGCGCGGTACCGACCCGGAAGAGCGGGTCCCTGATCGGGGTGGTGCCGAGATTGCCCACGGTGAAGGTGAGGCGCCGGGAGGGCGGCGCGCCGAAGAAGACGAGTACGCCGGAGTCGCCTTCGAGCCGGGTCGTGGCCAGCACCGCGAGCTTTCCGCCGCCGGTGGGCCGGGGCAGGGGCGCGGTCGGATGGCCCGTGACGGTGAACGGCGCGTCCTCCGCCGCCGCGGCCCCGGTGACGGTCGCCACATGGATGACACAGGGGCAGGGCTTGGGGGGTGCGGTCACCGGCATCTTCTTGCTGAAGGACCCCTGGGCGTCGGTGGTGACCGCGCGGCCGTCGGCGTTGGCGCAGGTGTTGGTGCCGCCGATCATGTTCTGGCCGCAGATCAGCATCATGAGGAGGGTGTTGGGGCGCCAGCCGCTGCCGCTGACCGTGATCTCGGCGCCCTTGCCCGCCTGTGGTTGGGAGAGCGTGATCCCGGGGGTGGATCGGGCCGTGGCGGCGTGCGCCGGAGCCGCTGTCACCGGGGCGAGCAGCAGCAGGGGCAGCAGCGCCAGCACCAGGACCAGGACCAGGATGAGGGCGGGCGCGGACGGCCGGGCCTGATCCGTCGCGCGTGCCGCGTCGGCCTCGTACATCATCACGCTCCTGACCTGGGGTCTTTCATTCGGCGTGCACTACCGGACGGTTCGGATGGTCTCCGGCCGGGGTGGCGGCGAACGGCGAACCGGAGTGCGCCCGCCGCAGCCGCCAGCAGCGCAGCCGCCGCCGACACCGGGAGCCAGGGCACGAAGGTCGCCGACGCCGTCCCTCGGCCGCGTACCTCCGCCCCCGCCGTCGCCTCGACCCGGACGTCCACCGAGTCCAGCGACGGCGGGTCGGGCCACCGCTCGGTGAGCGTCACCCGCCGCGCGGGCGCCAACTCCGCAGGCAGGGCGCGCGGGGTGCGGCGCAGGACCTCCCCGAGAAGACCGTCGGCCGTGATCGTCACCTTCGGCCGCAGGGTCGTATTGCCCCGGTTCACCAGCGTGTAGCGGATGGTGCCGCCCCGGGTGACCGATACGTCCTCGACGGTGAGCGCGGCCAGCGCCGGGCCGGTCACCCGCAGATGGACCGGTACGCGCACCTCCCGGCCGGCCGCCGACACGGTGATGGAGGTCGGTTGGTCGCCGGGGACCGCGCGGGCGGGGACGGTGACGGAGAAGGGGATATCGGCGCGGGTACGGGGCGGGACGGTGATGCCCCTGGTCGCGAGGGTGATCAACGGGTCCGGACCGGGGCGGGGCGCGCGGGCGTCGGTCCGTGTGGTGCCCGCGTCGGCGGTCCTGAGCCGTACGGTCAGGGGTTCCGAGCCCGGGTTGGTGACCGCGAGTCCGTCCTCCAGTACGGCTCCGGGCGCGCCCTCCGCGTAGACGGCGGGTCTGCCTCCGGCCGGGGCCACCGTCCAGGCCGGGGCCGGGAGAGAACGGGCTGGGAGAGAAGGGGCGGAGGGCGCGGAAACCCGAGCAGGGGAAGCCGGGGCGGCGAGGGCCGGGGTGGCGAGGAGGCCCGCCGTCATGAGCGTCACGGGAGCGCAGGGGACGCAGAGCGCCACCGCGAGTGTCACCGAGAGCCGTGCCGCCACCGGTCAGCCCGTGGCTCGCCGGCCGCCGCGCCTGGTCAGCCAGAGGACTCCGGCCGCGCCGGAGAGCAGCACCGTGCCGCCGAGCGTGCCGAGGGCCACGGCCGAGTCCAGCGGGCCGGTCTTGGGCAGTTCGCCGCCGCCGTCCGGGGTGCCGCCACCGGAGCCGCCACCGGTGTCGGCCGAACCGCCGGAGCCGGAACCGCCCGAGTCCGTGCCGCCGGAGCCGGAGCCGCCCGAGCCGGTGACGTCCAGTTCCAGGGACGGTTTCGGATTGTTCTGGGGCGTACAGGTGGTCGTCGTCCCGAGTGCCTTGATCGTGAGCACTCCGGCCGTGAAGGTGACCTTGCCGCTCTTCTTCGGTGTGTACGTTCCGGTCAGATCACTGATCTTGATCGGGCTGTTGGCGGGGATCGCCGCCGCGTTGGCGGGCCCGCTGACCGGGACCGAACCCGAGTCCGCCCCGCCGAGCTTGATCTTCGCGCTCGGGCTCATCGCCCCCTTGCCCAGCTCCACCGGGCTGGAGGAGACGCCCTTCTGGAAGGACATGGTCAGTTTGTAGGAGCTGCCGCTCTTCACCGACGTGATGTCGATCGGCGAGACGGCACCCTTGGGTCCGATCGGCGTCTGGCACTGGTAGTTGACGCTCACGACCTCGGCCTGGGCGGTGGGGGCGGCCAGCAGCACCACCGGGCCCGCCATCGCCGCCGCCAGCGCGAGGGCTGACCGTTTCTGGTACCTCACCTGAGTGTTCCCCTCTTGCCGGAGCCATCACGGGCCGTACGGGCGATCCACCGCCGTAAGTTACTGACGGAACATCAGATCGGCGCTCAAGGTACGCCGGGGGCCGTGGGGAGGGAAGACAAAGAACACGCCTTGTTGCCGTGCGTTTCGACCGTCGCCCGACCGTCGCCCGGTCGTCGTCCGGTCGCGATACCGCACCCGTCGTCAGACCGCCGCCCGCAGTTCGGCAGCCGTGACGACCCGCAGGAACGGGAGGACAGAGGCGGCGACGGCGACCGCGAAGATGAGGAACGCGATCCGGACACCGACCCCCTCGGCGAGCAGGCCGACGAGACCGGCACCGACCGGCATACCGCCATAACCGAGGAGCCGTGCGGCGCTGGAGAACCGGCCCATCAGCTCGTCGGGGACGACGTTCTGGGCGATGAGTCGAGCGTTGACCGTCCAGAGCGTGCCGCCCATGCCACCGAGGAAGGCGGCGACCGCGACGGCCCAGAGCTGGGTGGTGAGGGCGGGCACGGCCACCATCGCCAGCGTGCCGAGCAGATCCACGAACATGGCCCAGCGGCGGCCGAGCCACCGGTTGACCCGGACGACGGCGAGGGTGCCGGCCAGGCCGCCGACGCCGAGCGCGCTCAGCACGATCCCGTACTCCTGCGGTCCGAGGCCCATCGACTCCTTCGCGAACAGGGGCATCAGGGCCAACCAGGCTCCCCAGCCCGCACAGAGGACCGCCTGGATGAGGGTCATCGTCCGCAGCAGTCGGTGGCCCCAGAGGTGGCGCAGCCCCTCGGTGAACGCCCGCACCCCAGCACCCTTCCTCCGCTCGGCACCCTTCCTCCCCTCGGCACCCTTCCTCCGCTCGGCACCCTTCCTCCGCTCGGGCCCGGTGACGCGCTCCGGTCCGCGCCCGGTGTCGCGCTTCGGCCCCGTCGCGGGCCGCTCCGCCCGGAACCGGCCCACGAGCGCGAAGAGCAGCAGCACCGCCGCGAGATAGCCGACCCAGGTGACGCCGAGCGCGATGCCGGTGCCGACCGCCAGCAGCAATCCGCCGATCATGGGGCCGCCGAACTCATTGGCAGCCGTCTCGACCCCGACGATCCACGCATTGGCGCGTTCGCGTCCCGCCCGCGGCACCAGCGCGGGGATCAGCGCCGACTCCGCCGTCTGCGCCACCACTTCGGCGACACCGAGCGCCGCACCGATGGCGGCCAGCGTCCAGATGGTGGCGTTTCCGGCCGCTACGACATGGATCAGCCAGCCGACCACGAGGAGTCGGGCCCCGTTCGCCAGCCAGAGCAGTCGGCGGCGGTCCGCGCGATCCACGAGGACGCCGGCCGGGAGCCCGATGAACAGCCAGGGCAGGGTCAGCGCGAGGGCGACCAGCGCCACCTGGCCGGGAGAGTTGGTGATCCGGGTGGCCAGCACCGGCAGCGCGATCTTGATGATCCCGTCCGCGAGGTTGGTAGCCGCGGTGAGGGCGAGCAGGACGACGGTGTTCCGGGTGCCGCGCGGATCACCCTTCGGACCACGGGGCGACGGTGGGGCGGGCAGCGATCGGACCGGGGGCCGGGCGGCCCGATCCGGCCCGGCTGCCTGACCCGACCCGACTGCCTGATCTAACTGGGCGACTGGTGCGGCGCCCCCGGGAGCGGCCGGTGGTGCGTGAGCGTCCACAGAAAAGTCCCCTAACCCTCTAAGCCGTTTACCGGTTAATCACAGCGTGCAGCCTGCCACCGACGGACCGAACCGGTCAAGCAGTTAGCCGGTTAGGGGTGGCTAGACTGGGGGCCCACGGGAGGTGGCCCATGATCGAGACACCGGCCTCGGCCCAACTGGTCGAGGCGTTCACCAACACCGTCGACGTAGAACTCGGCACCGACGACATCACCGAGCCCGCCCAGCTCGCCGCCTGGCTCACGGAGCGGGAACTGCTCGCGCCCGGTACCCCGGTCGGTGCCGCCGACCACGACCTCGGCCTGCGGCTGCGCGCCGGAATCCGCGAAGAACTCGGCCTCCACGTCGGCGACACCCCCGACCCCGGCCTCGTCCGCGCCGCCGACGAGGCGCTCCGCGAACTGCCGCTGCTCACCACCGTCGGCGGGCGCGCCACCGGCACCGTGCTGGTCCCGGCCCCCCACCTGCCGCCGGTCGGTCAGGCGCTGGCCGCCATCGCCATCGCCTGGAGCCGACTCCTCATCACCGGCGAAGCCGCCCGGCTCAAACGCTGCGCCGAACACGGCTGCGCCTGGGTCTTCTGGGACGTGTCCAAGAACCGCAGCCGCCGCTGGTGCTCCATGCGCGTCTGCGGCAACCGCACCAAGGCGCGCCGATACGCGGCCAAGCACGCAACCACGGTCGCTGGCTAGCCACCGGAGGGCCCGGTTCGTACGACCGGCCCGTACGAACCGGGATTAGTACGAGCCGAATCCTTCGGAGCCGATCGCGCCTCCTATATCTGTGCGGACATCAGCGTCCGCACGGAAACCGGAGGCTGTCATGATCCTTGGTGCCGTCATCGTCTCGGCTCTGCTCATCTGCGCCTGCACGGTCGCCGTGCTGCGTCGGCGGGGGCGCTCCCATGGCTGACACCGGCTGGCCCGGCGAACCGTTGATCGCTGCCGCGCAGCGGGGTGACGCCGCGGCGACGACCGCCCTGGTGCACGGCTCGCACCCGCACGTACAGCGGTTCGCGCACTCCTTGTGCGCCTCGCCCCAGGACGCCGAGGACGCCGCGCAGGAGGCGTTGATCATCCTGTACCGCAGGATCGGGATGCTGCGGGCGTCCGGCGCGCTGGCCTCGTGGATGTTCCGCATCGTGCGCAACGAGTGTCTGCGCCGGGCGCGGTTGACGCCGCGCAGGCCCGAACCCGCGCCGGAGCCCGTCGTGCCGTCCTTCGAGGACGAGGTGTTTCAGCGCCTGGAGGCGGAGCGGGTGGCGGCGGCGATCATCGCCCTGCCGGCCGACCAGCGGAGCGTGCTGATTATGCGGGACGTCCAGGGCTACAGCGGCCGGATGGTCGCCGACACGCTCGGCCTCAGTACCGCCGCGATGAAGTCTCGGCTGCACCGGGCCCGGATGAACGTCCGCCGATCACTGCGGGGACCGGCGGTCGGACCCGTCCCGGGAGGCGGTCATGGCTGATCGGCGCGGGGCGGGAGCCGCGGTACGGGACGGGGGCGTACGGGACGGGGGCGTACGGGAGGGAGGCGTACGGGACGCCCCGCAGAAGCCGGCCGCGTCGGAAGGGAGCACGTCGTCCGTGGGCGGCGGGCGGGGTTTCGCCAGCGCCTCGCTGCCCCGGCATCTGGCGCGCGGCGCGGTGGGGTTCGGCGCGCTGGCCGGTGCGGTGCTGCTGCTGCCGGTCACCGGGCCGGGCAGTCTGTTGCTCGCACCGGTCGGGCTGCTCGCACTGCGCGGCTGTCCCATGTGCTGGGCGATCGGGCTGGTGCGGACGGTCTCGATGGGGCGGTTGCGGAGTTCCTGTGCCGACGGTCGCTGCGAGCTGGGCATCGCCCGGACTGACCACCGCCCGGACTGACCGACCCGACCGGCTCGCCCGAGGCGGCGGGGAGCAGGGCACGGGCGAGCGGCTTCGTCCGAGGGACCTTGGCCTTCCAGCCGCCTTGAGCGCGAAGGTCCGTCCTCAAACGCCGGACGGGC
>NZ_JBIRRE010000010.1:0-329013 GCF_044333555.1 Streptomyces sp. NPDC020965 | reverse complement strand
TCGGGCGAGCGGCTTCGTCCGAGGGACCTTGGCCTTCCAGCCGCCTTGAGCGCGAAGGTCCGTCCTCAAACGCCGGACGGGCTGAAGTGAGCTCCCCCGCGCCCCAGGCCCCGAGAAACTCGGACCAGCGAGTCCCGCCCCCCGCGCCGACGGTCGCTGCGAGCTGGGCATCGCCCGGACTGACCGGCTCGCCCGAGGCGGCGGGGAGCAGGGCACGGGCGAGCGGCTTCGTCCGAGGGACCTTGGCCTTCCAGCCGCCTTGAGCGCGAAGGTCCGTCCTCAAACGCCGGACGGGCTGAAGTGAGCTCCCTCGCGCCCCAGGCCCGGAAAGTCCCGACGCCGACGGGGTGTCCGGTCAGGCCGGGGCGGCCAGCTCGGCCCAGACCGTCTTCCCCGGCGCCCCCGCCACCCTGGCGACTCCCCAGTCCAGGCAGAGCCGCTGCACGATGAACATGCCGTGCCCGCCCGGCCGGCCGGCGCGGTGCGGTGTGCGGGGCGCGGGCTGGCCGGCGCCCCCGTCGGTGACCTCCAGACGCAGGACCTTGCCGTCGCAGCTCACTCTCAGCTCCTCGGGGCCCTCGGCGTGCAGGCAGGCATTGGTCACCAGCTCGGAGACGACCAGCAGGACGTCCTCGGCCGCCGCACGGCGGTCGGCGGTGGCGGCCGGGAGCCAGCCCCAGTCGTACAGTGCCTGGCGAGTGAAGTCGCGGGCGAGCGGAACGATGCCGCTGGCGCTGGCCAGGGCAAGTCTGCGCACCGGCCCTCCGGACGCCCCTGAGGGGACGCCGACGACGCCCTTCGGCTCTGGGCCGAGGTCGCCCGGCGGCTGCGGCCGGGTGGTGCTCATCAGCGCTTCACCTCACCGATTCACCGGTTCACCAATACATGACAACGTCGCACCTCGACGCCCCTGTCCATACTCAGAGTGCCCGACGGGCCACACTTCGCGGGAGCTCCGCGAAAGTTCTCCTGCCCTGTCGGGAGGTGACAACACTCACTACGCCCTCAGCAGAGCGCGAGCTCATCGTGTGACTCAGCCGGAGAGGGCTTCGTCCACCGTCGCGTGCACGGTGAAGACCGCTTCCGCGCCGGTGATCTCCAAGACCCGCGCCACCACGGGCAGCATCCCCGCCAGATGGACGCCTCCCCCGGCCGCCTCCGCCTTCAACCGGGCGGCCAACAGCACGTTGAGCCCGGTCGAATCACAGAACTCCAGCCGTGAGCAGTCCACGACCAGCCGGGAACGCCCCTGCGTCAGCGCGGCCTCCAGAGGCGCGCTCAGCAGGTCGGCGGTGTGGTGATCCAACTCACCCGCCGGCTGCACCACTTCACTGTGCCCCACGGTCCGAACCTCGACCTGGAGTCGGCCCCGATTGGCGCTGCCGACCGTCGCGCGGTCCATGCTCGTCCCTCTTCGCCGTGTCATGCGTCCGGTGTGACTTTTCCTGTGACTTCCGGCGAAGACTACGCCTTATCCCCGGGACGGTTCCACTGGAACTCCCCAGCAAAATGGTCATTGCAGACAATTGCCACTTGCAACCGCTCGGGGAGAGCGGGTAAGGCTGGTGGTGACCGAAAAACACACGGCCAACATCGACCGGCTTTGGAGGCGCCGCTCACCGCAGCGCAATGTATGGGCACCGGCAGCCATATGCCGAGAACGATGGAGGAGACCCATGTCACCCCGGCTCGACGAATCGCGTGTTCCCGCTATCGCGCCGTCGACACATCCCACCCCCACCCCCGCCACGGAAACGCTCCCGCAGAGCGACGCCGAGGACCCCGACAGCCTTTCGGTTCCCGCGGTCCCCGCCGGCCTTCCGGAGATCCCACACCGCGACACGGTCGGGGCGCTGGACGCGCGAGCCCTCTCGAAGACGCTCTTCGCCCGCCTCGAAAACCTCGACGAGGGCACCCACGAGCACGCGTACGTCCGCAACA
This sequence comes from Streptomyces sp. NPDC020965, assembly GCF_044333555.1. NCBI lineage: Bacteria > Bacillati > Actinomycetota > Actinomycetes > Kitasatosporales > Streptomycetaceae > Streptomyces > Streptomyces sp. NPDC020965. Next base: position 327,072 of record NZ_JBIRRE010000010.1, on the reverse strand, counting down.
CGCTCGTGGAACTCAATCTCGCGCTGGTCAAGTTCGCCGCCTCCCGCTTCCGCTCCCGCAGCGAGCCGATGGAGGACATCATCCAGGTCGGCACCATCGGGCTGATCAAGGCGATCGACCGCTTCGAACTCAGCCGTGGCGTCGAGTTCCCCACCTTCGCGATGCCGACCATCATCGGCGAGATCAAGCGCTTCTTCCGGGACACCAGTTGGTCGGTGCGGGTGCCGCGCCGGCTACAGGAGCTGCGGCTCGACCTCGCGAAGGCCGGCGACGAGCTGGCCCAGCGGCTGGACCGCTCCCCCACCGTCCCCGAACTCGCCGTCCATCTGGGCATCGGCGAGGACGAGGTCGTCGAGGGCATGGCGGCGAGCAACGCCTACAGCGCCAGCTCACTCGACGCCCAGCCGGAGGACGACGACTCCGAGGGCGCGCTCGCCCACCGCATCGGCTACGAGGACAACGGACTCGAAGGCATCGAGTACATCGAGTCCTTGAAGCCGCTGATCGCGAGCCTCACGCCCCGGGACCGTAAAATCCTCTCCCTCCGTTTCGTCGCCAACATGACCCAGTCGGACATCGGCGAGGAACTGGGAATCTCCCAGATGCATGTGTCCCGGCTGCTCTCCCGCACCCTGGTCAGGCTGCGGAAAGGGCTCACTCTCGACGAGTGAGCCGCGCCTGGCCGAATCGGAGACATCAGGGCCCTTTCCCCCGGGAAAGGGCCCTGCCCATGTTTGACGGCCACGTTTGACTGCCATGTTTGACGGTCCTGGTTGACGGTCCTGATTGACGGGGAACTCCGGGCGGGGACACATTGGGCGCGGATCAGTCGGGTGGGTCGGCAGGGGGAGCGCATATGGCGTCCGGGAAGAGCAGTCCATCGGCGTACACGGCTCTGGAAGAGCTGATGCGGGCCCGACTGGGCAGGGAGTGCCTGTACGTGCCGTCGTGTCGGCTCGGGCTGTACGTGGCCCTGCGCCACTGGTGCGCGCCCGGCGCCCGGGTGCTGATGTCGCCGGTCAACGACGATGTGATCTTCTTCGTGGTGCTCGCCGCCGGCCTCCGCCCCGTACAGGCTCCGTTATGCGCCGGGGACGGCTCCATCGACGTGGCCGTCGTACCCGCCGACACCTGGCAGGGGCTCGGCGCGGTACTCACCACCAATCTGTACGGGAATCCCGACCCCGCCCCCGATCTGCGGGCGCACTGCGACCGGCTGGGCATCCCGCTGCTGGAGGACGCGGCCCACGCGATCGGCAGCGAGGTGGGCGGCCGGCCGGTGGGCAGCTTCGGCGACGCATCCGTCTTCAGCCTCTCCAAGCACACCGGCGCCAAGACGGGCGGATTCCTCACTGTCGCCGACCCCGGGCTCCGGGTGACACTGGAGCAGGCCAGGGACGAACTCCTCCAGCCGGTGCGGCTGTCGGCGGAATTCGCGTACGGCCTGCGACCGCACGCCGAGGCCGGTGTGCGGGGACTGCGGCTCACCGGAGCGGCCCGCGCCGCCCTGCGGCTGCTCGGCCTTGAGGAGCGCGAGGACATCCGAATGGCACTGCGGCCCGATGAGTTACGACGGGCGATGGCCGCCGCGCCGGCGCTCGACGACTTCCACTCCTGGGTACGCGTGGACATGCACGACTACCGGCACCGGCCCGGCAGGTTCCGGCTCCGGCGCGTGGAGCGGCTGCTGAACCGGCTCGGACCCCGGCTCGCCGCCTGCCGCACCGGCACCGAACGGCTGCTCGCCACGGAGTGGGCGCCGCCCGTGAACGGCCCCGTACAACCGCTGTTCCGGGTTCCGTTACTGGTCGAGGACCGGGACGCGGCCAGGGCGGCGCTCGCCCGGCACCGCATCACCACCGGCTACCTCTACGATCCACCGCTCGACACCTACGCCGGGGACGACTTCACCGACCCCTCCCCGGCGCCCGAGTCCGCCGCTTGGTTCGCCCGACACGCGCTGCCCGTCGACCCGCTGAACGCGGACCGGGTGATCGCCGTACTGAAGGAATCGGGCACCGCGCCCGCGCCGGGCGGGACCGGTGGCTGACACGACCCGGCTGTACGGGGCCGCCGCGGCGGAACCGCCCGGGACCGCCGGAACGGCCGGGGCGAATGAGCCGGCCGAGGCGGCTGAGAAGACCGACGTCACTGAGGCGACTGGGGTGGAGGTGCCGGCCGGGACCTCCGGGAGCGGCGCGCCCGAACCCGGTGCCGATGCGGTCGGCGGGGGTGCCGGAACGGCCGGGCAGGACGCCCACGACGGCGGCTCGATGTTCCGCAACGCCTACGCCCTGATGCTCTCCACCGGCGTCTCCGCCGCCCTGGGGCTCGGCTTCTGGCTGGTGGCCGCCCGCTACTACTCCGAGCAGGCCGTCGGCGAGGGCTCCGCCGCCATCGCCGCCATGCGACTCCTCGCCTCCCTCACCGCGACCACCATGATCGGCGCCGTGGTGCGCTACGTGCCCCGCGCCGGGCGGGCCACCGGACCGCTGGTGTGGCGGGCCTATCTGGCCAGTTCCGTGGTGGTCTGTCTGGCTTCGGTGGCCTTCCTCCTCACCCTCGATCTGTGGGGCCCCTCCTACGCACCGCTCAACGGCCCGTCGGCCGGTCTCCTCTTCATCGCGGCCTGTGTCGGCTGGGCGCTGCTGACCCTCCAGGACGGGGTGCTGACCGGCCTCCGCAAGGCGTTCTGGGTGCCGCTGGGCAACGCGGTCTTCTCCATCGGGAAGCTGCTGCTGCTCGTCGCGTTCGCGACCCTGCTGCCGGTACTCGGCATCTTCGTCTCCTGGGCGGCGGCGATGACGCTCTCCGTGCTGCCACTGGCCTGGTTGATCTTCCGCAGGCTCATCCCCCGGCAGACCGAGGCCGACCAGGACCGGGTGCCGCCGCCGATGCGGGAGATCGGCCGGTTCCTCGCCGGTGACTCGGTGGGGTCGCTCTTCTCGCTGGCGATGATCAATCTGCTGCCGGTGGTGGTCGCCGTCCAGTTCGACGCCGCCCAGAACGGCTTCTTCTACATCGCCTACACGGTCGGCGGCACGATGGAGTTCATGGCCATCAACATGGCCTCCTCGCTGACCGCGCACGCCTCGCACAGCCCGGAGACCCTGGCGGCCGGGGTGCGCGGGGCGCTGCGGCGGATGACCCTGCTGCTGGTGCCCGTCGTGCTGGTGCTGGTGGTCTTCGCCCCGCAGATCCTCGCCCCGTTCGGGCCCGCGTACGCCGACAACGGCACCACCGTGCTGCGCCTGCTGGCCGCCGCCGCGCTGCCGAGGGTCGTGGTGGAGCTGTACATCGGGGTACTGCGCGTCCAGGGGCGTACGGGGGTGCTCGCCGTCCTCCAGGGCTCGATGTGCGCCCTGGTGCTGGGCAGCGCGGCACTCCTGCTCGGCCCGGCCGGGATCGCGGGCGCGGGCTGGGCCGTGCTCGGGTCGATGACCCTGGTGGCGGCGGTCTGCGTACCCGGGCTGCGGGCCGCGCTCACCAACGGCCGGGCGAAGCTCACCAACGGCCGGGCGAAGCTCAGCAACGGCCGGGCGGAGCTCAGCAACGGACGGACGGGGCCCAGCAACGGACGGATGGGGCTCGATCGCGCGCCCCGCACCGCCGATACCGCCGATACCGCCGATACCGCTGGTTCCGACCGGTGCGGCACCGGCGCTGAGCTGGCTATGCCCGGCGCGCTCGGCGCCGCCGTGGAACCGAGCCACCTGGGGAGAAGCGTGCGACAGCCAGCCACCGGATCCGGGATACCCGTACCGCCCCCGGAGGGCTCCCCCTCCGGGCGACGGCACGGTCCGGAAGGTGATGGTGAGGTCGGCCACGGCAAGCTCCGTGACGGCGAGGGGCGTGCCAGCGGAAGCGGTGCCGGCGAGGACCATGACAGCGGGCGCGACGTCGAGGAGCGTGCCGGCGAGGGCGGCGCCGGAGGCCGTGCCCTGGACCGTGCCGCCGACCGGCCGACCAGGACGCTCGCCGCGCTGCGGACCGCCCTCACCGACCCCGCGCGGCGGCGCGCACTGCTGCCGCTGGTGGTCCCGCTCGCCCTGGCGATGGCCCTGTGGGCGGTCTCCCTGGCGACCACCGACATCACCCGGCTCTCCGACTACGGTCTCCTCACCGAACTGCCGGTCGTCCACTGGCTGGCGCTGGTGACGCTGACGGCCGGTTTCTGGTTCTGCGTCCGCGATCCGCGCCGGAGCGGCTGGTGGCCGTTGGCGTACACCGTGGGTCTGCTGCTGATCGAGCGCGCGACCCAGGCGATCGTCTACCCCACCCCGCTGTACTCGTGGGCCTGGAAGCACGACGCGGTCATCGACCATCTGATCACCGCCGGCCGGCTCCAGCGCGGGCCCGAGCTGGGCGATATGGCCGTCTACGACCAGTGGCCCGGCTTCTTCGCCGCGCAGGCCGCGTTGGTGGAGCTCACCGGGGCGGAGCAGGCGGCGGCCTTCATGGCCTGGTGGCCGCTGTTCTCCAGTCTGCTGCTGCTCGCCCCACTGCTACTGATCTACCGCACCTTCACCCAGGACCGACGGCTGATCTGGACCGCGGTCTGGATCTTCTACGTCGCCAACTGGGTGGGACAGGACTACTTCTCGCCGCAGTCGCTGGCCTTCGCGCTCTATCTGGGGGTCATCGCCGTCGCGCTGCGCCGCGCCGATCGCCCGCCGCCGGGACCGCGCTCCCGGCAACTGCTCTGGACGGCGCTGCTGGTGCCGCTGATCGCCGCCATCGTCATCGCGCACCAACTCACGCCGGTGATGCTCGGCGTGAGCCTGGCCGCGCTCTGGCTGACCCGCCGCTACCGCGACTGGCCGCTGTTCGTCGCCCTGTTGATCGTCTTCCTCGCCTGGAACCTGACGGCGTCGCTGCCCTTCCTGCGGGAGGCGGTGCCCGAAATGATCAGCTCCTTCGGGAAGGTCACCGACAATCTGGAGACCGGGTACGGGGCGACCCCGACGGGCACCGGCGCGCTGGTCGTCTCCTGGGCCGCCCGGCTGCTGTCCGGCCTGGTGCTCCTGCTGGCGCTGATCGGAGTCGTACGGGGCGGAAAGCCGCTGCGTCGCCGCGCCGGGCCGCTGCTGCTGCTCGCCGGGGTGCCGCTGCTGATGGCGGTCGCCAACGACTACGGCAGCGAAATGATCTTCCGGGTGCTGATGTTCATGCTGCCCTTCCTCTGCTTCTTCGCCGCCTCCGCGCTGCTCCCGGCCGCCGGGCCGGCGAGCCCTGTCCAGGACCTGGCCGCCGACCCCGCCGGTGCGGGGGAGTCCCGGCCGGCGCGGGGGTTCCGCCACGGCGTGGTGCCGGTGGTGGTGCTGGTGGTACTGACGGTTCTGTTCGTGCCGAGCTACGCGGGCAAGGACCGGCTCAGCTACTTCCCACCGGAGGAGGTCGCGCTGGTCCAGCAGTTGTTCGACCAGGCACCCGAGGGCTCTCTCGTCGTTGCCGCACATCGGAACTACCCGCTCGCCTACGCTTCGTACTGGAAAATCGACCACTACTGGTTCCTCGACGACACCAAGGACCACGTCGATCGGATCCTGGAGGACCCGGACAGGATCATCGCCCGGGACATGGCGGCGGTGGTGGCACCGGGGAAGGCGTACTTCCTGCTCACCCAGGGGCAGATCGCCAACTCCGAGATGAACGGAATGCTCACCGGCGCCCAGCTCCGGCAGATCGAGGAATCCGTGGCGGCGTCACCGCTCTTCGTACGGGTGGGGCAGAACAGCGCGGGCGCGATCTACCAGTTGAAGCCGACCGATAGCAGCAGCGGCAGCGGCAGCAGCACCGGCACCACGGGAACCACCACCACCGGCACCACGGGAACGACCAACACCAACACCAACACCGGCACCAGCACCAGCACCAGCACCAGCACCGGCACCGGCACCGGCACCGACGGCCCCACTGCCACGGGAGGGACCTCATGAAACTCCGGCCCGTCCCTCCCGCGGCCCGTCGCTCCCTCACCACCAGTCACCTCCGCGCCACCCGTCGCTCCCTCACCAGCAGGGCGCTGCCCCCCTTCCTCGGCTGGTGCGCCCTCGGCGCCACCGCCCTTCCCGCGGCCACACCCCTGCGGGTCGCGCCCATCGCCCTGTTCCTGCTCGCCGGCCCCGGCCTTGCCCTGCTGCGGGTCTGCGGCCCCGCCCTGAAGCGCCACCGCGCGGTGGGACCCGCCGCGAGCCGCGACACCGGCTTCGACCGTGACTCGGACCGGATCGAGCGGCTCGTCCTCGCCGTCCTGCTGAGCCTGAGCGCCGTCGTCGTCGTCGCCACGGCGCTGATCGCGATGCGGGAGTTCAGCGGCCCGCGGGTACTGGTCCTGCTGACTCTTCTGACGATGCTCGCCGCCTGCTGTCCCCAACTGCCCTCCCACGGCAGGCAACGGTGCGCCGCCACGGCGGCACCGTCCCGGAAGGGCTCATCCCAGAAAGGCTGACCCCCTGTGACGGAGGAACCCCGACCCCCCACCCCTGGGGTACCACCCGCCCGGCACGGCCGGCGCGATCGACGGAGGCTGTGGTCCGTGTCCGCGGGCGCCCTCGTCCTGCTGCTCGTGGGGGCGTTCGCGCTCCAGAAGTCGTTCGGCGCCGACGACGACAGCACCCCTGAGAGAGTGCTCCCTCCCCCCGACGATCCACGCTGTCGGGTCACCAAGCTGCTGGTACCGCCGTGCGGGGCCTGGTTCGGCGCGTACGTCCGGCATGAGAAGCCCCAGTTGGTGGAGAAGGTGCTCGCCTACGAGAAGCGCCTCGGCCGCAGCCTGGACATCGTCTACACGTACCACGACATGTCCAACCGGGGCAGCCCCGAGGGCACCCTGCTGACCGAGCAGGAGCAGCGCGTCGGCAAGGACCGGATGCTGCTGCTGTCCTGGGAGAGCAAGTGGTGGGGCGGCACCAAGGCGCAGCAGCCGACCTGGCGCGGGATCGCGTCCGGGGCGCTCGACCGGACCGTGATCGACGTCCAGGCGAAGCGGGTCAAGGCGTACGGCAAGCCGGTCTTCCTCTCCTTCGACCTGGAGATGGACACCCGTACGCCGGCCGCTGGCACCCCCGCGGAGTTCGTCGCCGCCTACCGGCACGTCCACGACCGGTTCCGTGCGCTCGGGGTGACCAACGCCGTGTGGACCTGGATCATCACCGGCTATCCGGGGCACAACCATCTCTTCCCCCGGCTGTATCCGGGGGACCAGTACGTCGACTGGATCGGCTACAACCAGTACAACTACTACCGCTGTCACGACACGCCGTGGCAGAGCTTCGAACGGACCCAGCGGGAGCCCCACCGGTGGATCCGCGAGAACATCTCCGACAAGAAGCCGCTGATGCTCTCGGAGTTCGGTACGGCGGACGATCCCACCCGGCCCGAGGCGCAGGCCGACTGGTACCGGGAGGTGCCCCGGGTGGTGAAGAAGCTCGACGGGGTGCACGCCGCACTCCAGTGGAACTGGCGCGATCCCGGACCCGGCTGTGATCTCGCCCTGGCCCGGGAGAGTTCCTGGCAGAGTCTGCGCACGGCGGTGACGGACCCGTACTTCCTACAGATCCGCCCCTGACCCGACCCGACCGGGGCGGGGCGGGGCGGGGCGGGGCGGTCGCTCGAACAACGATCACCGGACCAACCCACTCAACGATCACCGGACCACGGCGGCTCAGCCCGCGAACACCGAGCCCTTCACGGCGGCGCGGGTGCGCCGGTAGAGCCGCCATCCGATCGTCGGCAGCGAGTCGCCGAACGGCGCCACCGGCGCGCCCCGTCCCGCCATCCACCGCTCGACGTCCAGGGCCGTGTGCGTACGCCGCACGATGAGCCGGGAGATCCGATACGCGTCGTCGGTCCCCGAACTCAGCGCGTGCCGCACCGCGACCGCCGACGCGTACCCCTCGCCGAGCGCGGCCCTGCGCACCCCCCGGCTGTTGTAGCCGTGCGGGTAGGCGAGATGGGTCACCGCGTGCCCGAGTACGTCCTCCAGCACCTTGCGGGGCTCGCGCAGTTCCCGGCAGAGCGCGCCGGCCGGCAGGGTGTCGAGCTGGGCGTGGGTGACCGTATGGGCGCCGATCTCCATGCCGTACCCCTCCAGCCGGGGCACTTGGGTCAGGGTCATCATGGGCGCCGGGGGCAGCAGGCTGCGCAGCCCCGGGGTGATGGCGCCGGTGGTCAGATAGGCGGTCGCGGGCAGGGACCGGGCGGCGAGGGCATCCGCCGTCGGCCCCGGCAGATCGGCGAACCCGTCGTCGAAGGTGAGCGCGACGGGCCGCTCGGGGAGCGCGCCGCCACCCGCGAGTCCGGCGGCGAGCGCGCTGATGGTGATAGGCGTACGGCCGCTGGCCACGATGGCGTCGAGATGCGCCAGGAAGTCCCGGGGGCGCACCGTGAACTCCGCTATCCAGGACGGTGGATCGTCCATGACGGCGTGATAGAGCAGTACGGGTACGGGTGGCGTCCTCGCTCCGGCGCCGTCGGTCATCTCATGCCTCTCGGACCATCGGTCATCTCGTACCTCATACGCCGTCGGTCACCTCGTGCCTCTTGTCTCTCTGCGGTCTGCTCCGTACGACGACCCGCTCCGTACGACCCGCTCCGTACCGCTCACTCCGTAGGGCCGTCCCACGGCGGTCGTACGCCACGGACGCGGCGGCGGGCCCGCACGTATCCGATGGGCCCCGCCAGCATTCCCCGGCGCTCCAGCCGGGAGAGGTGGCGCGGCCATGGATAGTTCTGTGCCCCGTGCGTCCCGGGGACGGTCGCGTCGCCCCCGGCGCGGTGCGCCGTGATGGTACGGGCGTGGGCCAGGCCGTGGGGAAGCTTCCCTATCAACGACGGGAGCAGCGCGGGGTGGCGGACCAGCACGGCGGTCAAATAGGCGGTGAGCCCGGCGCCGTACCCGTACGCCTGGTTCCGGAGGTCGTGCCAGGTCTCCCGATGGTGGTGCCAGACCAGTGCCTCGGGGCTGTAGCGCAGCCGGTGGCCCGCGGCGAGCACGCTGACGAAGGCATAGAGGTCGTCGCCGCCCCGGGCGGGGGTGCCGGTGCCGGTGGCGGGGTCGAAGCCGCCGACGGCCTTGAGCACCTCCGTACGGAAGGCCATATTGGCGCCGGAGCCGAAGCTGCCCGCGGTGAAGGGGAAGAGGGCTTCGTCGGCGGGTGGCGCGGCCGGGTCGTAGAGGCGGGGGGTGAAGCCCTTGGCGAAGCCGCCGTGGCTCTCCAGCAGGATCTGCGCGGGGGTGCCGAGCCGGGCGGGCAGGATCAGTCCGGTGGTGCAGCCGAGGCGGGGATCGGTGGCGAAGGGTTCGGTGAGCGCGGTGAGCCAGTGCGGGTCGGCGATCACGTCGTCGTCGGTGAAGGCGACGATCTCGCCGTCGGCGACGGCGACTCCGCGGTTGTGGGCGATGGCGAGCCCGGGTACGGGTTCGCGGGTGTAGCGGACCCGGCCGGCGTACGCGTGCCCGATCAGGTGCCGGGTGGCGTCGGTGACGGGCGCGTTGTCGACCACGACGATCTCGGCGTCGGGGTGGTCCTGGGCGAGGAGGGAGTCGACGGCGCGGGCGAGCTGTCCGGCGCGCTCCCGGGTCGCGACGACCACGGTGGTACGGGGCAGGGCGCGGGCCTCGACGGTGGGCGCCGGGGGCGCGGCGGTGGGCGGGGTACCGGCGAGGAGGGCGCGGGCCTCTGCGGCGACGGCCTCGGCCGGATCCGTGCCGGCCGGGATCCGGCAGAGCACGGTGGCGACCGGCCGGCCGCGTAGGCGCACCAGGGTGAAGACATCACCGGCCGCGATGTCCGCGACCCGGTCGTCGGCGTCGCCGAGTGCCGGGCCGAAGTCCAGTACGGCGCCCTCGGGGCCGTCCAGGTCGAGTCGGGCGACCTGGATGGGCGCGAGCCCCGCTGGCTGCGCTGGCTGTTCCATGAGGGGAGTCCTCGCGTGTCGGCGTACGGGCCGGAAGGTACCGGGGGCTGCTGCTGGGTGGGCAGGAGGCTGCTGGGTGGCGGCCGAGGCGGACGGGTGCCGCGCGCCGGTCGCAGGTCATCTCCCCACTCGGCTCCCCGATCGGCTTGTCGGTCGGCTCCCCGGTCTTCTCCCCGATCGGCTTGTCGGTCGGCTCCCCGGTCTTCTCCCCGGTCGGCTTGTCGGTCGGCTTGTCGGTAGGTCCCGTCAGTCGCCGCGCAGTCTGCCCACGCGGTTCAGCGTCCGCTGGGCGTATCCGGCCAGCCGGGGCCGGTCGCGGACGAAGCCGTGGACGCGCCGGTTGGGCTCCCGGCCCAGCCAGGACAGGACCGCCCCGGCCCCCGGGCGGACCGCTGCGCCCTCGTGGACCCGGAGTGCGGCAGTCTTGAGGGAGTCCTTGTACTCCGCGGCCCCACGCCCCATGTCGAGCATCCCGATGCCTGCCGCGGCGGCTGCCTCGGCCATCCGCAGATGCAGTATCAGCCCCGGTGAGAACTTGGCGAACTCGGTGTCGTACGCCGGGAACCAGCAGGCGAGCACGGTGCGCGAACGCAGTCCGAAATGGGCGGCGACGGGCCGGTCGCCGGCGTAGAGCACGGAGAGCACACCGGAGCAGCCGGTGGTGCGGGTCCCGTGCAGCAGCCGGACCAGGGTGCTGATCCATTCCTTGGCGAACCGGTCGCGGCGGCCGGTGCGACGATACTGCGCGGACTTCCACTCCATCAGGGTGCGCAGGGCGGCGGGGTCGCGCTCGTCGAAGACGAACCGGGTCGCGCCGGACTGCCGGCCGAGCCTCCGCTCCTTGGCGAGCGTGGTCCTGAGGAACTTGGGGCTCTCGACCCGCAGTACCTGTTCGTACGCCTCGTATCCCGCCGCGATGTCGATCACCGGGGAGTCGAACCCGCCGGTCGCGGCGGGCGTGAACAGCCGCTGGCCAGCTTCGAGGTTGTCGAACTCCCAGGCGGAGAGGGAGCAGGCGCGCAGTAGTTCTCTGGCGGTGATGCGCACTCCGGGATCGAGCACCGCGCCCTGACAGTCGGAGACACCGAGTCCAATGGCGCGGCCCCGGCCGAGCGGTCCGCGTTCGTACGGGAAGAAGCCGGCGGGCGCGCCGTCCCGGCTCAGGACGGCCACCCGGGTCGTCGGGCGGACGCGACCCACGGTGAGGGTGAACTCGGGTTCCATGAAGGGGCTGGCGGGTGTTCCGGACCGGGCCCGCAGCTCGCGCCAGGCCGTGATCTCCTCCGCGGCCAGCTCCTCGGGCCGCACCACCCGGACGCTTACGTCCCGGACGCTTACATCCCGGATGTGCGCCTCCTGCGCACGTGCGCCAAGGTCGCGTACACCGTGGTCGCGTACGCCGTGGTCCCGCGCGTCCTCGTCCGGTAAACCGTTCACTCGCCCCTCCGGTCATGCCCCCGGTGTGCTCCCGCGGCCCTGTGGGTTCTCCCGGAGGGCGTCCGCCGCCTGCCGTCTTGGTCCCGCCCGGTCCGGCCGGAGCTTCCGTCCGGCGCGCGCTTCGGCCGGCCCTGGGCCGTACTGACGGCCCCGGCCTCCCGGAGAGGACGGTACCGGCGGACGTCCCGACGGGGTAGGCGACCCCGGTCAACCTATGGCGAATTCGTGGAGCTTTGGGACCCAAGGGGCCTATGGTGTTCGAGTGACAGTTGGTGCATAGCATGAATCAGCGCGGGACGCAGTAGCAATCTGACGTGAGTTCGCCAACTGATATTCGAACGAGCCCTGTTGATCGTAGGATCGAGACCGCTCCCGATTCTCCGAGGGAGTCCGGTCTGTCCGGTTGGGGCTCGGTCTTCGGGAAAGGCTCGGTCTTCGTGGTCGTGGTCTACGTCGTGATCTGCACGGACGGCACATCGGGTAGATCGAGATCGTCATGGTGAGCCCGACCGGGGACCACCGCCCGTCCCGGGGCCCCTGGGGGACCCTCGCCGTCGTGGTCACCGCAGTCGCCGTCGTCGCCCTCGTCGTCGGCGGCGCCGTGCTCGCGGACCGGTACACCGACGCCGGCCGGCGCCAGATCCTCGCCTGGGCGTGCGCCGCCGTCGCCGCGCTGGCGCTCTGCTGGGCCCTCGCCCTGACCCGGCTGCTGAGGCGCGAGCGCGCCCGGCACGCCGACACCCGCCGCACGGCGGACGCCCGCGCCCAGGAGGTCGACCGGCTCGCCACCGTACGCCTGCCCGCCATCGCCGAACGCCTGCGCGCGGGCGAGCGGCTGGAAGGGGTCCCGGGGCCGCTCGCACCCGCCGCCGAAGTCGGCGAAGAGTTCGCGCGGGCCCTGGCCACGCTGGTCGGGGCGCTCGGTTCGGACGACGCCGTGCGCCGGGAGCGCGCGCTGCGGGATTCGGTGCAGGCGGCCTTCGAGTCGGTCGCCCGCAATATGCACGCGATGGCCACCGTCCAGCAGCAGGTGCTCGACCGCGTCGAGCAGACCATCGAGGACCCCCGGCTGATGGCCGAGGTGATGAAGGCCGACCACGCGGCGGCGCAGATGACCCGTAAGGCACAGACACTGCTGGTGATGTGCGGCATCTGGCCCGCCCGCCGCGAGAGCCGGCCGCTCTCGCTCTACGACTGCGTCCGGGGGGCGCAGTCCCGGATCGTGGAGTTCACCCGGATCGAAGTGCACGGCGGCCAGAATCTGTACGTGGTCCCCCCGGCCGCCGAGGGTCTGATGCACGCCCTCGCCGAGCTTCTGGAGAACGCCACGGTCTTCTCACCGTCGCGCACCCAGGTCGTGGTCACCATCCGCGAGGTGGGTGCCGGAGCGGTGGTGGAGATAGACGACGCGGGGCTGGGGATGCCGCCCGACATCCTGCGCCAGTCCACCGCCCGCCTCCGGGACGAACTCGACCTCGCCCAGTTGGGTGCGGTGCCCCGGCTCGGTCTCGCGTGTACGGGCCGCTGGGCCCGGGAGCTGGGTTTCGGCGTCGAGCTGACGGCCACATCCGCGTACGGCGGGACCCGGGCGGTGGCGTTCGTGCCGTACCGGCTGCTGACCGAACCGGTCTCGCACCTCTCGGGCGGCCGGGCGGAGCCGGGGCGGGAGCCGATCACACCGCCGGTGGCCCGTCGGCCGTACGGGGCGGGGCCGGAAGCCTCCCCCCGCCCCTCCGGGTACCAGGGCGCGGCGACACCACCCGTGTCGTATCAGGAGACCCCGCAGCACGCGTCGGCCGAGTGGGGAGCGGGACCCCGGTACGGGACGGCGCAGCCCACGGCGGCGGCGACCGGCCACGGGGCGGGCGAACCGGGGGCGGCGTGGCCCACGACGACGACGAACGGCCACGGGACGACCGGGCACGCGCCGACCGGCCGGGAGGCTGTCGAGTACCCGACGGCCGGGCCGGGCCGGGCCGCGCGGGACTCCTCGCCGTACCCGGGCGAGACTCCGTGGCGGCAGTCGTCCCAGCAGCGCGGCGGGCGACCCCCCGCGGGCCGGATGCCGGGCTTCCCCGCCCACACCGGAGCACACGGGCACCCTGAGGCGCGGGAACCCTCCCCGTACCCGGGCCCGGCACAGGGCCGGGGTGACCCGCTCCGGCCGGACCCCGCGCAGGGCGGATCCGCGAATCCGGCCGGGACGCCGAACCCGGCCGGTACACCCGATCCGCTCGGGACACCCGATCCGCTCGGGACAGCAGTCAATTCGCCCGGGACAGCCGTGAATCCGGTCGGGACAGCCGTCAATCCGGTCGCGACGCCCAATCCGTCCGGAGATCAGGACGCCTTCCCGTACCCGGGAGGGGAGCGGTTCCTGGCACCGGGGCCCGCACACCAGCCCCTCCCACAGCCACAGCACCAGTACCTGTCCCAGCCCCAGCCGCTTCAACAGCCCCTTCAGTCGCCGCCGCACTCACCAGCACAGTCACCAGCGCAGCCCCAGGCACAGATGCGGGCCCGGTCAGCGCAGCAACAGCCCTGGCCCGGCACCCACCCGGGCGACGCGCCCGGTCATACAGCCACCGCCTGGGAGCCGGTGCTGGACCGGCTCGACCAGGGGGGCCACGGCGGCACCCTGTGGCGGACGGCGCGCGAGCAGGCCGAGGCGGCGGCGGGCGGCGGCGCGTCCGGGCCGGACGACGGCGGAGCCGCCGCGCTGCCCCGACGGCGGAGCCGGCGCGGCGCCGCCGTGGAGGCCGCCGCCCAGCAGGCCCTACAGCCACCGCCGCCCGCAGCCGCCCCGGCCGATCGGCCCGACTGGACCCCGGAGGCCGCTCGCGCGTCGATCACCAGCGTGGTGTCCGGCTCGCGGCGCGGTCGTGCGGCCGTCGCCGAATCCCTGGCCGGTCACCCCGAGACCACCCCACCCGACGCGCACCATGGAGGCCGGCAGTGACCGGGACCATCACCAGACTTCCCGACCTGGGCTGGATGCTTCGCCCACTGACCGAGATCCCGGGCGTCCGGCACGCCGTGGTCGTCTCCGAGGACGGCCTGCGGCTCGGCCACGCCTCCGCCGAGAAGCTCACCGGGCCGATCGCCTCGCTCACCGTCGGGGAGGCGGAGGCGCTCTCGGCCGCCTGCGCGGCGATGACCATGACCGGCCGTTCCACCGCAGCCCTGCTGTTCGGCCGGGGCGCGGGCGTGCGGCAGTTGATGCTGGAGTCCGAGCACGGGTTCGTCCTCTTCACCCATGCCGGGGTGGGCGCGCACCTCGGCGTGGCCACGGACACCGAGGCCGATGTGGGCCTGGTGGCCCAGCAGATGCAGTTGCTGGTGGCGAAGATAGGCGCGCATCTGAGCAGTCAGCCACGGGACCTGGTGACCGACACCTCATGACGGCCCGTCGGGAGGAACGGACCCCGTCGGCGGTACGCCCCTATGTGATCACCAAGGGCCGTTCGGACACCGGCCGCGCGCCGCTGACCTGGGAGACCCTGGTGATGGCGACCGACGCCGCCTTCCCGGCGTCCCTCCAGCCGGAGCACCATCTCATCCTGACGCACTGTCAGGGCCTGCTCTCGGTCGCCGAAGTGGCCGCTCATATCGGCCAACCCCCGTCGATCGTCCAGGTACTCCTCGCCGACCTCGCCGAATGGGGTCTGATCGTGACCCGGCCACCCATTCCACCGGCCGAACACACCGATATGACCATGCTCAGAAAGGTCCTCCATGGCCTCGAAAGCCGTCTCTGACGCCCAGGACCGGGCGTCGGGACAACCGGGTGCGCGCACCGCGCCGGGCTCGGGTACCGCGCCGGACCCCGGCGCTGTCCCCGACCCCGATCCGGGTCCGCGCATAGCGGGCTCGGCGCCCGGTTCGGGCACTCAGCCCGGGAAGTACGTCAGTTCCACCGTCGCGGGAGCGGCCAAGATCCTGGTCGTCGGCCCGCTGGGGGTCGGCAAGACGACGCTCATCGGCACCGTCTCGGAGATCAAGCCGCTCTCCACCGAAGCGGTGATGACCCAGGCCGGCGCGCGCGTCGACAGCGTTGTCTCCCCGGGTAAGACCACCACCACGGTCGCCCTGGATTTCGGTCGGATCACCATCGACGGCGCGCTGGTGCTCTACCTCTTCGGCACCCCCGGACAGCAGCGCTTCCTGCCCGCCTGGCGGGATCTGGCCAAGGGCTCGCTCGGCGCGCTGGCCCTCGTGGACACCCGCGATCTGGCCGCGTCCTTCGACGCGCTGGGCAATCTTGAGGACCTCGGGCTGCCGTTCGCGGTCGCGGTCAATGTCTTCCCCGGCAGTCCGCTCCACGAGGAGGCCGAGCTGCGGGCCGCCCTCGACCTGCTGCCCGGGACCCCGCTGGTCGCCTGTGACGCCCGGGATCTGCGCTCGTCAGTACGGGTGTTGATCGCCCTCCTCGGCCATCTGATCGACACGGCGGAGCCGTCATGAGTGTGCCGCCCCACGCGTCGCCCCCGCTCGGCGGCGGTCGCTGTCCCGCCGCGACCGCGCTCTACGGGCCGGTGCTCGACGGTGATGCCATGCCCGCGCTCTACGAGGAGCTGCGCAGGACGCACGGCCCGGTGGCGCCGGTGACCATCGCGCCCGGTGTCGGGGCGTGGCTGGTCATCGGCCACCGTGAGCTGCTCCGACTCACCCGCGAGGAACAGGACTTCTCGCACGACCCGCGTCGCTGGACCCTGTTGCGCGAGGGCCGGGTCCCGGCCAACGCCCCGATCATGCCGATCATTGGCTGGCGGCCCGCGCTGCTCTTCGCCGACGGCCAGCAGCACCGCCGGATGCGTACGGCCGTGTCCGATGCGCTCGCCGGGATCGACGGCCATGAGCTGCGCCGCAGTGTCCGGGCGGCGGCGGAGCGACTGATCGCGTCGTTCGCCGACCGCCGCGAGGCCGATCTGGTGCCGCACTACGCCCGTAAGCTGCCGCTCCAGGTCATCACCGGGCTGCTCGGTCTGGACGGCCCCACCGGACAGCGGCTGGGGCAGGCCATCGCGGGCATGGTCGCCGCCAACGCGGACTCGGTCAACGCCGCCGAGCGGATCGACTCGATCCTCTACGAGCTGATCCGGGAGAAGCGGCTACGGCCCAGCGACGACATCACATCGGCGCTGCTGTCCCATGAGGCACGGCTCACCGACGAAGAGGTGCTGCACAACCTGGTGGTGATGTTCGTGGCGGGCCACCAGACCACGCTGAACTGGATCGCCACCACCCTGCGGGTGCTGCTCTGCGATCCGGCGTTCCGGTCGTCGATCGCGGTGGGGCACCTCAGCGTGGACGACGCGCTCGATCTGGTGCTGTGGCGGCATCCGCCGACCCAGAACTTCCCCGCCCGGTACGCCACCCGGGACCTGGAGTTCGGGGGCCGGCACATCCGCGCCGGGGACATGCTGCTGCTCGGTCTGGCGGGGGCGAACCAGGACCCGGAGGTGCTGCCGGCCGACGGCGCCCCGGTGATCGGCAACCGCTCGCACCTGGCCTTCGGCGCCGGTCCGCACTCCTGCCCGGCGCAGGACCCGGCCCGGCTGATCACCCGTACCGCCGTGGACACCATCCGACACCGGCTGCCCGATCTGGAGCTGGCGGTCCCGGAGTCGGAGCTGTCCTGGGTCAAGTCGCCGTGGAGCAAGGGCCTCGCGGCGCTGCCGGTGCGCTTCACGGAACCCCAGCTCCCGCGCACGACGGACACGACGGACCGGCCGCATCGGTAGCGGTACGGGCCCAGCGAGCGGCATCAGTAGCGGTACGGGCCGACGCAGCACCGGTAGCGGTGCGGGCCCTGCGAGCCGCATCAGTAGCGGTACGGGCCGACGCAGCACCGGTTCCCACCGAACGGGAGGGCCCCCGGCGCCCTTCGCGGCGGTCCCCCGCCGGTGCGGGCGGCGCGCGCGGTCGCCGCCGTCCGTGGGGGTGATCCGCAGCGGACCGTACCGAAGCGGCGTGCCCGGCGCCCGTCGCCATCCTCCCTTCCGTCAGGAGAGCCGAGTTGACCACCCAGCCCGTCACACCGCCCGCCGCGCGCCCGCCCACCCCCACGGATCCGCCCACCCCCACGGATCCGCCCGCCGCCTCCGCCCCGTACCGGATGGACCCCGGCGGTGGCTGCCCGCACGCCGCCAACGCACGGCTGCTCGCCCGGGGTGCCACCACCGACGTCCTCCTCCCCGATGACATCCCCGGCGTCCTGGTGCTGGGCCACGAAGCGCTGAAGGAGTGCCTCTCCCACCCCGATGTCGGCAAGGGCGCCGAGCACTTCACCGCACTGCGGGAGGGGCGAATACCCGGGGGCTGGCCACTCCGCACCTTCGCCACCGTGTCCGGGATGCTCACCGCCGACGGCGACGAGCACCGGCGGCTCCGCGCGCTGGTGGGCAAGGCGTTCACCGCGCGCCGGGTGGCGGAGCTGCGGCCCCGGATCGAGGCCGTCACCGCCGAACTGCTGGACGGGCTGGCCCGCACGGCGGCGGCCGGCGACGGGGTCGCCGAGCTGCGCGACGGGTTCGCGCTACCGCTGCCGATGGGGGTGATCTGCGAGCTGTTCGGCGTGGACGAGGAGTACCGGGACCGCTTGCACCACCTGTCGCACCGGGTGGTCAGCACCTCCATCAGCCCCGAGGAGGCGGTGGCCGCGAACCGGGAGATGGTGCAGGTGCTCGCGACGGTCGCGGCGGTCCGCGCGGAGCGGCCGGGCGACGATCTGACCAGTGCGCTGATCGCCGCCCGTGACGACGACGACGGCCGGCTCAGCGAGCAGGAGCTGATCGGCACCCTGCTGCTGTTCATCGTCGCGGGCCACGAGACCACGCTGAATCTGATCACCAACGCGGTCCGGGCGCTCTGCGCTCACCGGGACCAGCTCGAACTGGTCCGGTCCGGCCGGGTCGGCTGGGCCGATGTGGTGGAGGAGACCCTGCGCTGGGACAGTCCGGTGAGCTACTTCCCCTTCCGGTACCCGGTGCGGGACATCACGCTGGCCGGAACGGTGATCCCGCGCGGCACCCCGATGCTCGCGGGCTACTCGGCGGCGGGCCGCGATCCGGCCGCGCACGGCCCGGACGCCGACCGTTTCGACGTCACCCGGCCCGGCCGGGCTGACGCGACCCGGCACCTCTCCCTCGGGCACGGCGCCCACTACTGCCTGGGGGCGCCGCTGGCCCGGTTGGAGGCGTCCGTGGCGCTGGAGCGGCTGTTCACCCGCTTCCCCGGGCTGGACCTCGCGGTGCCCGATGCGGAGCTGCCCCGGCACGGCACTTTCGTCGGCAACAGCGTGGAACGGCTGCCGGTGCGGCTGACGCCCTGACCGCAGGCCCCTGCCAGTCGGAGCCCCCGGCGCCGCGCCCCGGCCCGGGGGGCCGACCGGTCGGGGCCCGCGCCACCCGGGCACTGACCGGTCGACGGCCCGCGCCGCGCCCCGGCCCGGGAGGCCCTCGCACCGCGACCGCCCCGCCCCGGAACCCGGCGACCGCGACCAACCCACCCACCCCCGGAACCCGGCGACCGCGACCGACCCACCCCAGAACCGGTGGGTAGGCTGAGTCTCCCCCGCTCGTGGAGGGACCCGTTCGCGTCCCGCGCCCCGTTCCCGTACGCGACCGGTCCGCGCCACCGAACCCGGTCCCATGCCGGTCTCACCCCGAAGGACCCCCCGGCATGTCGCTCAACCGGTTGGACACCCCGCGCCGCCCCCGTACGGCGCCAGGCCCCGCCCTGGTGCGCGCCCTGCTGCTCTTCGCGGGAATCCGGGCGCTCTGTCTGGCCGTGCTCTTCCTCTGGTCGTGGCGCGCGGACCGCAGTGCGTGGGTGCTGCTCTCCGAGCGGTGGGACTCGCTCTGGTACGCCCGGGTGGTCGAGCACGGCTATGACTTCACGCTGACCGCGCCGGACGGCCGGGTCCTCTCCGATATGGCCTTCTTCCCGCTGCTGCCCTGGCTGGAGGAGGCGGTGACGGCGGTGACCCCGCTCGGCGCGGGCGACGCGGGGGTGCTGATCAGCGCGGTCGCGTCGGTCGTGGCGGCCTGGGGGATCTTCGTCCTGGTCAATGGGGTCTACGGCGCCAGGCCCGCGCTCTTCACCGTGGCGCTGTGGGGTGCGCTGCCGGTGAGCATCGTCCAGTCGATGGCGTACAGCGAGTCGCTGTTCGTCGCGCTGTCGGCGTGGGCGCTCCACGCGACCCTCCGGCACCAGTGGCTGATCGCCGGAGTGCTGGCGTCGCTCGCGGGGCTGACCCGGCCGGTGGGTCTCGCGGTCGCGGCGGCGCTCTGGGTCGCGGCGGTCATCGCCTGGCGGCGGGACGGAGCAGCCGGGGGCCGGGGGCGGATGCTGCTGGGGATGGCGGTGGCCCCGCTGGGCGCCGCCGGTTATGTCCTGTGGGTGGGCGACCGGGTCGGAAGCCTCTTCGGCTATCTCGATGTGCAGGCCGCGTGGGGCAACGGCTTCGACGGCGGGATCGCCTTCGCCCGCTTCATCGGCGAACGGCTCTTCGGCCCCGCCTTCCTCGCCGGGCTCGGCCTGCTGGTGGGGGTCGCGCTGGTGCTCTGGCTCTTCTGGCGGGGTGTCCGGCAGGGCCAGCCGCCGGCCCTGCTGACGTACTGCGGGATCGTCGTCCTGCTGGCGCTCTGCTCGTCCGGCTACTTCGGTTCGAAGCCCCGGCTGCTGATGCCCGCCTTCCCGCTGCTGATTCCGCTGGCGCTGGCGCTCGCCCGGACGACGGCCGTCCGGGCGTGGTCGATCGTCGTGGGCGCGGCGGCCGTGGCGGCGGTGTACGGGGCGTTCTGGCTGCACGGTTCCGGCCCGCCGTAGGCCGTGTCCGCCCGCTCCCCGACCCCTCGTCCATCCTGCGCACTCCTCCGGACGCCGTTCCCGAACACCCCTCCCGAACGCCCTTCATCCGACCGCCGACTACGCTTCCCGGCCGACCCTGGACCTGCGGTTGTGGTGGGGGTGGCCGAGACTGGCCCTGGTACGCCCCCGTACCTCTCTCGTCCTCGCCCACCCCTCGCCATCGAGCGTCCGTCGTCCGTCGTCCACGGGAAGGAACCGGCCCATGCCTGCTGTCATCGCCGTCACCGGAGCGAGCGGTCGTATCGGCGGCCGGGTCGCCCGCCGTCTCACCGAGCGGGGCGCCGCGACCAGGCTGCTCGGGCGCGATCCGGCGCGGCTGCCCAGCATCCCCGGCAGTTCGGTCGCCCCGCCCGCCGCGTACGGGGACAGTGCGGCGATGCGCCGGGCCTGCGACGGCACCGGCACGCTGTTCCTGGTCTCCGCGCGCGAATCGCGCGACCGGGTCCAGGCGCAGTTGACGGCCGTGGACGCGGCGGTGTCGGCGGGTGTCGAGCGGATCGTGTACGTGTCGTTCCTGGGCGCGGGCCCCGGCGCCACCTTCACCTTCGCCCGCGACCACTGGCACACCGAGGAGTACATCCGGGCGACCGGGGTGCGCCACACCTTCCTGCGGGACAGTTTCTATCTGGCCGCGCTGGCGGCGATGGCGGGCGCCGACGGGGTGATCCGGGGCCCCGGTGGCGAGGGCCGGGTCTCGGCCGTCGCACACGACGACATCGCGGACGCCGCCGTGGGCGTGCTGCTCGCGGACGACGGTGCCCATGACGGGGTGACCTACGAACTCACCGGCCCGGAGGCGCTCTCCCTGTCGGAGGCCGCCGCCGAGCTGAGCCGCTTCGCCGGGCGCGAGGTCACCTATGTGGCCGAGACCCGGGAGGAGGCGTACGCCTCGCGGGCCGGGTACGGCGCGGAGGAGTGGGAGGTGACGGGGTGGGTGACCTCGTACGAAGCCATCGCAGCGGGCGAGATGTCGACGGTGACGGACGCGGTGCCGAAGCTGGCGGAGCGTCCGGCGACGAGCTTCACGGAGTTCCTGCGGGAGAACCCGGAGTCGTACCGGCATCTGCGGCCCTTGTAGGCGGACGCCCCCGCCTGCCCCGGCCAGGGCCGTACCCGGGCCGGTAGGGTCGGTGCGCCCGGGGGCGGCTGCGAGGAGACACGGTGATCACATGGCGTCGATTGACTGAGGAGGACTTCGGGCTGTTGCGGAAGTGGCTCACGCAGCCGCATGTGGCCCGGTGGTGGCACCACGAGACATCGGCGGAGGCGGTCGCGCGGGACTTCGGGGCGGCGGCTCGCGGCGAAGAGCCGTCCGAGGACCTGCTGGTCATGCTGGACGGCGTCCCGGTCGCCCTGGTCCAGCGGTGCCGGTTCGCGGACTACCCCGAGTACGGCGCGGAACTCTCCGCCCACATCGAACTGCCCGACACCGCGGTCACGATCGACTACCTGCTCGGCGACCCCGCGCGGACGGGCCAGGGACTGGGTACCCGCGTCATCCGCGCGATCATCGCGGCCGTCTGGAACGACTATCCGGCCGCGTCCGCCGTCGTCGTCCCGGTCCACACGACCAACCGCGCGTCATGGCGGGCCCTGGAGAAGGCGGGGCTACGCAGGATCGGCACCGCCGAACTGGCCCCGGACAACCCGGCCGACGACCGCACGCACTACGTCTACCGCGTGGACAGACCGGCCGGCCCGAATTCCCGCCCCGCCGACCCGGCCTGATCGGGTTCAACCGCTCGGGGCTTCCCTGGACAAGGCGCTCGACTTCGGCGTCACGCGGGTGGGCGACCGAGCCGAGATCCGGTGCTCCGGTCTGATGTGTCAGCGTGGAGTGACGTCCCTTTCAGCGAAAGTCCGCCGCGTGGTCCACCGCCCACTCCTGGAAGGATCGGGCCGGGGTGCCCGTGATGCGCTCCACTTCATCGTTGACCGGCTCCGGATTGTCGATCATCTCCGCCTGGGCCGGCAACACGGCCTCCACCAGCTCTGCCGGGTAGCCCGCGGCCGTCATCTGCTCGGCGGCCTCGTCCAGCGCGATCTCCTCGAACCGCACCGGTCGCCCGATCGCCTCGCCGATCAGGGCCACCTGCCGTTCCTGGGTGATCAGTGCGGGGCCGGTGAGCAGGGGACGGGCGCCCAGCAGGGCGTCGGACGTCAGCGCCTGGACGGCGACCGCGGCCATGTCCGCCTCGTGGATCAGCGGGCGGGCCAGCCTTGCCAGCGGCGCCCGCACCGCACCGGTGGCGCGGACCTCCTCCGCCCAGCCCAGCGTGTTGCTCGCGAAGCCGGTGGGCCGCAGCGCCGTCCACTCCAGTCCCGATGCCTCGATCAGCCGCTCCAGCTCCGTGTGGAACATGGTGATCGCCTCGCCCGGCTTCCCCTTCTCGCCCCCAACCCCGGCGGACGACAGGTACACCACCCGTCGAGCGTGCTTCCCGATCGCGTCGATCACGTCCGAGGCGCCCTCAGCACTCAGGAACGGCCACACCAGGAAGACCGAATCGACGCCCTCCAGAGCCGTGCCCAGCGACGCGGGATCGCCGAGATCGCCGCGCACCGCCTGCACACCCTCCGGGAAGTCCGACTCCCCCCGCACCAGCGCCCGCACGGGCACGCCCATCGCGTGCAGTTGGGTCACCACCGCGCCGCCGACCTTTCCCGTCGCGCCGGTCACCAGGATCCTGGGCTGTGTCATCGGAATCTCCTCGTCTCGCCGTTCGATGACACGACTCTCATACATCAACCAAGGTTTAGGTCAAGCACCGGCCGGAGTGGCCGTCAGGCGCTGCTCCAACCAGCGATCTCCCCGTGCCATGAACCGAGATCATCCATCGCTCGTGAGCCACTTTCGCCACACGGCCTCAAGCGTGTTGCAGAACCCGCGAGGCGCTTCATTCGCACCATGATCTCGCAACGCAGCGGGGGCACTTTGCCCGCTTCTGGTGCACCCGGTGCACCCGAGTCGATCTTACCGATGGCGTGCCGAGTGATCATTCCGGCCGTTCTGCAACACCCCTTAGGCGTCTGTCTCCTCCGTGTCGTTTCGCAAAGGTGGGCGGAGGTAAGTGGCGAGGCCGAGGAGGAAGAGGGCTGTGGCGACAGCGAGGGCCGGGGCGGAGCTTCCGTCGTGCAGGGGCCAACCCCACAGGGCAGGGTTGGCATGGCCGCCTGACGAGGTGACGGCGAAGGGGAGGAAGCTGACGAGGGCCATCGCGAGACGGTAGGTGGACAGCCAGCGGGCCAAGAGGGCGAAGCCCAGGTACCCGGCGATGTTGCGGGTGACGGCAACGCCGTCGGGGACCACCACGGAGACCGCGCCCGCGATGGCCACCATGCCGATGGCGAAGCTGGGATCGAACCAGCGGACCCCACGCGCAGCGACTCGTTCCATCGCCCGGTCGGCGCGGGCCTGCCCGTACAGCAGAAGCAGGACGGGCAGGAGGGGGGCGAGGAACCGCAGGGGAAGCCCGCTGGTCAGTCCTCCGACGACCGAGGGCACCGGAACCTCGGAGGTACGGACGAGGGTCGCGGTCGCCAGGACCACGAGCAGGGACGCGAGGACGGCGGGTGCGGCGCGCACCCGGAACCACCAGATCATGCGCCGCTCCCCGGGTAGTCGCTCGGGTCGAGACGAGGCTGAACGGTGCAGGTGGTGATGGCCGCGTGGTTGCTCCGGTACCAGGCGAGCTGGGCCGAGCGGGGCAGGGCACGGACCCGTTTGACGAGAGCGAAGACGGCTGGGCTGGCGCCCGTGGTGCGCGCGATGTCAGTGCGGGAGGCGCCGGCGGTGAGCTCCAGCCAAATACCGACCGGCACATAAGCGGACCGCCCAGCCCAGGGACGTTTGCCGCAAACGGGAAAGGTGCTGGGCATCACGGAGGTGACGAGCGCCTTGAGGACCTCCGGCCGAGTGGGGTTGGAGAATGAGGGCGAGTACGACTTCGGCGGTGTGACGCCCATGCGGCGCAGCCGGGACGCCCCCTCCTGGGCCCAGGTGCGGAACTCGTCCGCGTCCGCGCGCTGCTCCGGCCAGACGCACACACGGACCTCGCCCCTCAGACAGGTCTGCGCGCTGGTGTCCCGGTTCTCAGCCACCTTGTAGCCAAGGGGAATCGCCAGTGGGACGGCGAGCGCGGCCACAGCGACGAGCGGGGTGAGAGTGAGCAGACCGCCGCGCCGGGTCCGGGTCAGGAGCGCCAGGAGTGCGAAGGCGACCAGCCCCAGCAGGACGAGCGTGGGGACGGTCAATGCCCGAAGAGTCAGGGTCTGGTCATAGCCACAACACTCCGCGAGGTTGGTGCCGTTGAGCTGGCGCACCCACAGAGGTTCGAGGGCTCGGGGGTAGGACAGCCACAAGAACGTGCCCACGGCGACAGCCGGGACGGTCAGCAGGCCCGGGAGAAGCCATCCGATGGCGTACCCGGCCAGGGTGTGGGCGCAGAACATCAGGCCAACGAGGGCGATGACCCGTAGGTCGGGGTGGCCGGGGGCGTGATCGGTCCAGCGGGTGACGCAGACGAGGGACCAGGCGGTGAAGAGCACGCTCGCGTACCAGACGGGTTTGAGTTGCGCGAGGGCGACAGTGAGGGCGGAGCGGGCCGAGGTGCCCCCACCACCGTCCACGAGCCCGGAGCGCTTCAGCCGCAGGGCCTCCCATGCCGCGCCGGCAGCGCATACGGCCAGGGGCACGATGGTGATCTGGGTGATCTGTGAGGTGGCGGCCTGCCAGTAGTTCTCGGTGACGTAATAGGTCGGGCTGTTGGTGAAGTACCACATCCACACACAGGTGGGGATCACCGCCCAGCCGACGCCGGACGTACGGAGCAGAGTGGACCAGGGCACCGTTACACCTCCCGGCCGACGAAGGTGGTGTAAGCGGCCTCGGCTAACCGTCCCTGTGCGGCGTCCTCCGGGGCGTGGGCGAGGAAGCCGGAAGTGGTGCCGTGGAAGCGGACGGTGCCGCGGGCGAGAACGATGACCGTGTCGAACACGTCAGCCAGGTCCTCGGTCTGGTGAGTGGAGACCACGAAGCTCGTCGACGGTGACAGGGCGTCGAGCGTCTCGCGGAAGACCGCGCGCTGCTGTGGGTCAAGGCCGGCCGTCGGTTCGTCCAGGAGGACGAACTCGGCACCATGCACCAGAGTCTGCGCGATCCCCAGTCGCCGGAGCTGACCGCCAGAGAGCTGGCGGCCCGTGCGGTCGGCGAGGTCCGCGAGCCCCACCCGGGCCAGTGCCGACCGGGCCGCCTTCCAGGCAGCCCGTCGGTCCATGCCCTTGAGCCAGCCCGCGTAGGCGACCTGCTCGCGCAGCTTGAGCCCGGCGACGGGCCTGACCTGTTGGGGCAGCCAGCCGACCCGGCGACGGTACTCCCGCCTCGCCCTGGCGTCCGCCGGGCTGAGGTCGTTGAGAGATATCCGGCCGGAGGCCGGGGTGAGCGCGGTGGCCGCGATGCCCAGCAGCGTCGACTTGCCCGCCCCGTTCGGGCCCAGCAGGACCGTCCGCCCCGGGGGGAAAACAACAGTGAGATCACGTAAAACGGGGGCACCACGCCGGTAGGCGTAGGTGCACCCGGCCACTTCGAGAGTCATACGAGCCTTCGTCGTAACGGGGCCTGGGGGCACGTCGCGTGCCCCCAGGCGTGAGCGTTCACTGAGCGCGCGTCACCAGTAGATGCCCACGTCGCGGGCGCTGATGACGCGAGTGCCGGTGTACTTGAAGTAGAAGTTCCCGGCCGTCGTCATGGTTCCCCAGTTTGAGACGTTGCAGGTGTTGGCGCGGGATCCGTAGTCGGGGTCCGGCCGCAAGTCCACGGCCCGGTAGAGGACGAACGGTGCGCTGAAGCTTGTGCCATCAGTGCTGCAGCCTTCGAGGGCGACCCTCGTAGAAACCTGGTCACGGCGTCCGTCGTACCAGCGCTGGGATTCCTTACCGTATCCCCAGCCGCTGATGACCGTTGCCCGGCTGCCCTCGGCGAGTGCCGGTACGCTACTTGCGAATGTTGCGGCTGCCGTTAACGCCGCTACAACCGCAACATTTCGGCGCACATCAGTGCGAATTCTTGCCATCGCTTTACGTCCTTCGGTGAGTGAGCGTTGGCGAGCAGCCGAAATGCCCTCCGCAAGGCTCGGCTGCACAATGCCCGGCCCCTTCGTATCGATCGCGGGGCCGGGCATCACTATTGGTGAGGCGCGCTCAGGTCTCAACCGACATCCGGCGCCCCGGGGATGAGCCCAAGGCTCCGTTTGCACAACGGGCTAGCAGCCCAGCCGGAAATGTAATGGTCTAGATCACATTGAAGAGGTGTGCACCCAGCAGCGTGCGTTACCACCAGTGACAAAGTAACGGTTAGGTCACCGTGAATGGACGGCGTGTCGTCGCTTATGGGCTCCATCGGCTCAAGCGGCGGACAATAGACCCCAGAACTCGCCCGGAAACAATCCCTGGCTGAACTGCAATCCCTTCCAATCGGCGTGCGCGTCAGTCAGACCTCTGCCTTGAACACACTGATCACATGCTGAGTTCCCGAGAGGAACAGGCAGAACTCGGACGCTAGACCTCCCGAAAGCCCCGGCGCCAGACGCCGGTCACCAGGGGCACTCCCGGGCGGTAGGCCAGATGGACGTGGCTGGGCGCGTCGAGGAGTGCGAGGTCGGCGCGGGCGCCGGGGGTGAGTCGGCCGATGTCGGTGCGCCGTAGGGCCGCGGCCCCGCCCGCCGTCGCCGACCAGAGGGCCTCGTCGGGCGTCATCCCCATGTCCCGTACGGCCAGCGCGATGCAGAACGGCATGGAGGACGTGTACGAGGACCCCGGGTTGCAGTCCGTGGAGAGCGCCACGGTCGCCCCCGCGTCCAGCAGGCGGCGCGCGTCGGGCCAGGGCGCGCGGGTGGAGAACTCGGCGCCCGGCAGCAGGGTCGCCACGGTGTTCCCGCTGGCCAGGGCGGCGACATCGGCATCGGTGAGATGGGTGCAGTGGTCGGCGCTGGCCGCGTCCAGTTCGACGGCGAGCTGGACGCCGGGGCCGTGGCCGAGCTGGTTGGCGTGCACCCGCGGTACGAGCCCCCGGGCCGCGCCCGCCGTGAGGACGGCCCGGGCCTGGTCGGCGTCGAAGGCGCCCCGCTCGCAGAAGACGTCGATCCAGCGGGCGTGCGGCGCGCAGGCGTCGAGCATCTCGCCGGTGACGAGGGCGACATAGCCGGCGGGGTCGTCGGCGAAGTCGGGCGACACGATGTGCGCGCCGAGGTAGGTGACCTCGTCGGTGTGGCGGGCTGCGATCCGGAGGGCGCGCTCCTCGTCGTGGGTGGTGAGCCCGTACCCCGACTTGGTCTCGAAGGTGGTGGTGCCCTGGCGGAGCGCCTCGGTGAGATGGCGTACGAGGTTGGCTTCGAGCGCGTCGTCGGCGGCGGCCCGGGTGGCGGCGACGGTGGTCCGGATGCCCCCGGCCTCGTACGGCCGCCCGGACATCCGGGCGTTGAACTCCTGGGTGCGGTCGCCGCCGAAGAGGAGATGGGAGTGGGAGTCCACGAAGCCCGGGATCACGGCATGGCCGGCCGCGTCGTGGACGGTGTCGGCGGCGGGGGCGTCGGCGGCGCGGCCGGTCCAGGCGATGCGGTCGTCCTCGATGACGAGGGCGGCGTCCTCGATGAGGCCGAGGGGGGAGTGGTCGCCCGCGGTGGGGTCGTTGGTGACGAGGGCGCTGATGTTGGTGATGAGGGTGGTGAGCATGTTCCTCGCTCCAACGGGACGGTGGAGCGTGATCCTCGCTCCAACGGGACGGTTCCGGGGACGGCGGACACGACCCTGCGCACGGGGGCACCGGGCCGGACGCCATGGGGCGGCGTCCGGACGTCCGGAGACGCGGACCGGGCGGCGCCGCACGGCTCCAGCAGTCTAAGCACGCTGGTCGGATGCCGTACGGGCCGCCCGTGACCCCCTCCGTCCCGGCCCGTCAGGCGTCGACGGCGAACCCGTAACTGATCACCGTGCTGGGCGCCTTGAGCGTGGCGACGTTCCGCAGCGGGTCGCGGTCGACCAGCACGGCGTCCCCACGGAAGCCCCTGGCCAGCCGCCCCGCGCTGCGCTCCAGGCCGATCAGCCGGGCGGCGCCCGTGGTCGCGGTCCGGATCGCGTCGAGCGCGGGGAGTCCGGCCTCCCGCATCAGCTCGATCTCGCGTCCGATCGGGTCGATCACGCCCCCGGACGAGTCGGTGCCGGCCGCGATCGGCACACCCTCCTCGTACGCCTTGAGCACGGCCCGCTTGATGATCGGCAAGAAGAGCCGGCCGCGTTCGGCGAGGATCGGGTCCGGGTCGGCCGCCAGGCTCGCCATCGCGGCGAGGGTGGGCGTGAAGAACGTCCGGCGCCTGCGCATCTCGCGCATGGTCCGCTCGCCCAGGTAGACACCGTGCTCGATGCTGTCGACGCCCGCCATCACGGCGTCGTGGATGCCCTTCTCGCTGTAGCTGTGGCAGAGCACGGTCGCTCCCCCGCGCCGGGCCGCCGCGACGGTGACGGCGAGCTGCTCCCGGTCGTACACCTGCTTCAGCGGGTCCTCGGTGGGCGAGCCCGCGCGCTCATTGACTCGGGTCTTGATCACGTCGACGCCCCGGGCGAGGTTGACCTCGACCATGCGGCGCAGCGCCTCGGGGCTGCGGACGCCGTCCTTGAGCCGGGCGAGGGGGACCAGATCGGGGTCGGCGAGGATCGTGTCACCGGGCTTGGGGGTGACGAAGATGCCGGCCGCCCGCATCCGGGGCGCCCGCTGCGGGGTCCAGCGGGCCAGTTCGCGGAGGGCGATGTCTTGGTAGAAGGCGGTGCTGCCGCTGCGGACGCTGGTCGCGCCGAGCCGGATCGCCTGGTGCGCGTCGGTGAGGGTGCTGAGGTGGATATGGGCGTCGACCAGGCCGGGGAGCACCCAGCGGCCGTGCGCGCGGATGACCTTGGCGACCTTCCGTACGGCGGCGACGTCGTTGCGGGTGGCCCGGCGGGTGCCCGCCGCGCGGACGGTGCCGTCCTCGATGACGACGACGGCGTCCTCGGTGACCCGGCCGGTCAGCGGGTCGAGGAGGGTGCCACCGTCGATGATCAGCGTGCCGCCCCGGGGCGGTCGTCCGCTCTTCGCCGTGCGCTGCGGGGCTTCGGCCGCCACCGCGCCGCCCGACGCGGCTCCGGTGAGCGCCGCCCCGCCCGCGAGGACGACGGCCCCGGCGAGGACGCCGCGGCGGGTGGCCGCGGCGGACGGTGGCGGGGTGTGGGGATCAACGCACATGGACAGCTCCTCGGTGGTGCGGGGGCCCGTTGCTCGATGGCGAGGACGATAACCGCACATGAAGGTGCGCACAACGGTCGATGCACTTTTACGTGCACCTCTAGGCAGGGCGCGTACGGGGGAGAATGAGCCGGTGACGGATGACGCTGAGGACCACGACCCGAGCGGGGCCACCGTCGTGGAGTGGCTCGACGGTTTAGTGACGGATGTGCCACTGGGCCCGAAGGCCGCCCACGTCCGCCAGGTGCTGACGACCCAGCCCACCTTCTGCTCCTACGCCACCGCCGCCGAGGTCGCCGCCCGCGCCGAGGTCAACCGGGCGACGGTCATCCGCTTCGCGCAGAGCCTCGGTTACCCGGGCTGGCCGCCGTTCCAGGCCGAGTTGCGCACGGTCCACCTCGCCCAGCGGTTCGACCCCGGCCGCCCGTCCGACTCCGACGGCGGCCTGCTGGCCACGGCCTTCGCCCAGGACGCCCAGAACCTCCGCGCCCTGGAACGCACCTTCGACTACGCGACCGCCCGCACCGTCGTCGACGCCATCCGCGACGCCCCCCGCACCCTGGTCGTCGCCTCCGGCACCCACGCGGTCGCGGCGAACGCACTGGCGATGGTGGCCGCGAGCCGGGGCTTCCCGGTGACCTACGAGGACCGGGGCGGCCCCCAACTCGCCAACGCCCTCGCGGGCCTGGGCCCCGGGCACTGCGTGGTGGCCTGGAGCTTCTGGCAGCACTACCGCCAGACCACGGCGGCCCTCCGCATCGCCCGCACGGCGGGCGCGACCACCTGCGTCATCACCGACACCCGCCACTCACCGCCCGCGCTGGAGGCCCAACACGTCCTGGTCGTCCCGACGGAGGGGGTGGCGAACATCCAGTCGATGACGGTCGCGATGAGCGTGGCGTACGGGCTCCTCGCCGAACTGACCGCGACGGACCCGGCCGGCAGCCGGTCATCGGCGCGCCGGGTGTCGGGCGTCTGGCAGGAACTGGACCTCTTCGCGGAGGACGAGCCGGGGCGGGGCTGACCCCGCCACTCTCCGCGGCATCAGAAAGCCCGATAGATCCGATCAGCATTCTGTATTTGTGGGTCCGCTGTCCGACGGAAAGACTTCTCGTCAGCTCCATAAGGGGCGTTGCGATGGGGTCCGCGCTTCGAAGGCGTCGGGATCGGGACATCGGAGGTAGGACATGAAGTCACTGTCGGGCAGGTTGGCGCGCATGGTGGCCATCCTGGGGCTCACTGTTGCCGCGTTCGGAACCACCGCAGCGTCTCCGGCCATGGCCGACAGCGCCGGTACGGCCGCTTGTACCCGTCCATTCGTCTACGACGGTGTCCAGATCCAGGTGGACAACTGCTCGAACGGCTGGGTGTGGGTGTGGGGCGGCACCAAGCACAACTGGGCCACCGTCTACGTGACGGACAATTTCTGGCACAAGGGCGAGCTGCGGACCTGGAGAAACCAGGCTCACACCAAGTCATTCGGGATCGTGCGGAGTTTCCACGTCTGCGTGGGTGGCACGGTCGGCCTCTTCCCGCCGCTCCCGTACCAGCACTGCTCGGTGGAAGTGACGTTGTAGAAGGCGCGGCCCGGCCTACCTCTAGCAGACGCCGTCGGTCGCGATACCGCTTCCGTGCACTCACCGGGTCTACACCAACGGAGCACGATCACCGTTGAAAACGTTCTCCAGATCCGCAATGCGCTCGGCTCGCCGCCCCATGAGGTACATCGGGCCATGGGTCTTCTGCATCTCGTGGATGAGCGTGAACCCCTGCCGCTCGTAGTACGAGACAAGTCCGGGGAAACGGCAGCCTCGTCGCACCCAGAGCTTCTCCTCGCGAGCGGCCCGATCGACGGCCCACAGGGCGATGATCGCGCCGGGGTTGGCCCCGCGAACCGCCGGGTCAGTGATCGTGCTGTACAGATACAGGGAAGGCTGCGCGAGTTCCTCGGCCGTCCAGGCCATCGGGGGCGTGGAATCCGTCGCCGTCGTGCATCCCACTGGCTGTCCATCGGCCTCAAGGAGGTACGTCGACCCGTCGTCGCTACTGGTCAGGGCCGCGAGCTTCTCAGCGCTGTCACGCCAGCTCGGCATCCCCCGTTCCTCCAGCCATGCCGAGCGGGCAAGGATGATCCGCATGACGGCATCCGCGTCATCCGGTCGCGCCGGCCGCATCGCGAACTTCACACTCCCCCTCGTGGTGCCGGGATACTCGCGGACCATACCGGCGCCTGATGCCAGACACGCGGGCGACGACATCAGATGGGCATCGTCGCGGAACACGGACGCGGAGTGCTCCTCCTCAGCGGTACGGGGAGGAGCACTC
Source organism: Streptomyces sp. NPDC020965 (assembly GCF_044333555.1). Taxonomy (NCBI): domain Bacteria; kingdom Bacillati; phylum Actinomycetota; class Actinomycetes; order Kitasatosporales; family Streptomycetaceae; genus Streptomyces; species Streptomyces sp. NPDC020965. The sequence continues at coordinate 295,244 of NZ_JBIRRE010000010.1, read as the reverse complement.
CGCGTCGTGGTGCGCGGGCCCGCGTCGGGTCAGGCGGAGGCCGGCCCGGTCGCGAAGGTGATGAAGTTGGTCCAGGTGGTGGCGGGGACGACGAGGGCGGGGCCCTGCTTGTCCTTGGAGTCGCGGATGCCGACGTGGGTGGTCAGGGTCGCGACCTCGACGCACACGCCTCCGGAGTCGTTGCTGTAGGAGGACTTGAACCAGGCGGACTCGGGTGTCAGGGCTGCGATCTCGATGCAGCTACCCCCGGTGTCGTTGCTGTAGGAGGACTTGAACCAGGCGGACTCTTCGGCCACATCCAGGGCCGTGATGTGCGTACTGATGACTACCCCCACTGGCTTTCTAGTTCTTGTAGGAATCCGGCTGTACGAGCCGGAGGTAGGGCGCTGTCACGCATGGCGTCGAAGCGGCGGATGTTGCGCTGCACCTCGCGCCATTCGTCCGTGACGCTGATGGTGTTCGACATATCGACATGCACGACCGGGTCGAGAGTTTCGGAGAAGTCGAGGATTGCGAAGTTGGTCTCCGAGCGGTACGTCACGACGTCGTGCGGGAGGATCTGGATGGTCACATTGTCCAGACGGCCCAGCTCCACGATCGCTTCGTACTGCTCCCGCATGACCTCCGGACCGGCCACCATGCGGCGCACCGCTGCTTCGTCCATGATGACTCGCAGCTCCAGCGGGCTTTCGGAACGGGTGATCAGTTCCTTCCGCTCCATCCGGAGCCGAACGTTCTGCTCTATGTACTCCGAAGTGGTTTCTTCCACAGGCTTGGCGATCGAGTACAGAGCCCGGGTGTACGCCTCTGTCTGAAGCAGCCCGAAGACGAAGCTCGGTTGGAAGGACCGCATCACTCGCGCGTCCTGCTCCAGTCCGCGATACGTCGGCATCTTCGACGGCATGAACGCCTTGTAGGGCGTCCACGGCTCCTTGCTCAGCGACTCGCGGTGGAGTTTGAGCAACGTCTCCCGATCCTCCCTCGGCATGTTCGCGTCGTAGAGGTCCATGAGGGCCACGAGATCGCTCGTCCGGGGCAGATCGTTCTCCCCGATCTCGACCCTCGCCAGCTTCGTGTGCGAGAACCCCATCTCTCTGGCCACGTCCTGGAGCGTGAGATCCGCCCTGTCGCGGAGCTTCCTCAGCTCCTTGCCTAGCTCGCGACGCCGGAATGTCGCACCCCGTTTTGCTGCCACCTTGCTGTCCCCTCTCACCGTTGGTCTGTCGGTGCTTGACGTGACCTGTGTGGGGTGCCGACGTGTGTCGTACCCCCGAGTGTCCCACCCCCTGTCCGCCTCCGGGCAAGCCGTGCTCGTACTCGGGCATGTGCCAATTTTTGAAGCTGGCTTTTCGCGCTTGCACAAGAACTCACACATACATCAACGTAGTTGAGACAGAGCCAAGCCGGACGGCGATGCACAAAACTGGACCTCCCGCACTTCCAGGCCCAGCCTCGCCCTGTCCGCAAACCGTGGAGGACAGGGGCATGTCGATGACAGCCACGCGACGGGACACAAGCACCAGGCAGCACATCGGCGAGCTGGTGCGGGACAGGCCGAGCGCCCGTACCGGGTTCGATGTGGTGATCAGCCGCACCGGCCGGGGCGGGGATGGCTTGTCACCGCAGGACCGGTCCTGGCCCGGTCAGATGCGGCGGGTCGGGCGGGAGCATCTGCGGATGTGGGGGCTCGACGCCCTCGGGGACTCCATCGAGCTGCTGCTCAGCGAGCTGGTGACCAACGGCTTCCGGCACGGACGGGGCGGCCCGGTCGGGGTGCGGCTGTGGCGGACCGAGGTCTGTGTCTGCGTCGAGGTCGTCAGCGGTGGCGGCGCCCAGGTGCCATGTGTGCGGGAGGCGGGGGTGTCGGAGGAGAGCGGGCGGGGGTTGTGGCTGGTCGATGCCGTCGCCGACGCGTGGGGTGTGACCGCCGACGGGAGCTGCACCTGGTGCCTGCTCGCCGTCCCTCGCACCGTATAGGCCCCGGCTCAACAACCAACCAAGGAGGGTGTTCATGTATCAGTCGACGCAGCTTAGAGAACTTAAGAGCCACGCCGTCGGAACGGGTTTACGGGCCGTGACCTGGAATCCGTACGGCGGTGGCGTGGACGACGACGGATCGGGGCGGCGCTTACGGGCCCAGGCCGGAATCCTGGCCCGGCTCGCCCCTGATGTGTTGGCGTTGCAGGAGTGCACTCACCTGCCGGTCGTACTCGACACCGACGCCAAGGAATCGTCGTGACCGCACAGCCGCGCGGGTGCACGCACACCGCCGACCTGCCAATCCAGCTCGTGCTGTACGCGTTGGAGATCACCCCGGACGAGCAGGGAAGCCCCCTGGACGTGAGCACCCGGCTGCGGTGTTCGCTGGAGCGGCACACCACCGGGCCCCACGTCGACCTCGTACGGGAACTCGACGACGCCACCCACGGCGAGATCTGGGCCCGCTGGGAAGACGACCACACCCCCGACGCCGTCGCCATCCTCCCCGACTGCCCCACCCACAACGGCCAACCGGCAGGGAGGAATGAAGGCTGCGAACTCTTCGAAGGGCACTCGGGCGGCCACAGCCACCAATTCGCACGGACCGAAAACGAACCGCTCGACGCCCCGACCCGTAGGCGGTCCACTCCCTAAGGCCCGGGGGCTTCGCGTTGGGGGCCCGCCCCCGTGTGCGGGCCCCCGACGAAGCCGATCCCTTCCGGATCAGCGCCTCCATTTCTGCGGTTCCTTGCGCCTTCAGGATGCGCGGTGAGCCCGGCCCGAGTCCTTAGCAGCAAGTGCCCTGATTCTTGTCGTAGCGTCCACTGCCCGATGGCGGCAGTCGCGGGGCGTCAGCCCGTAGGCGGCGTGGAAGCTGCGGGCGAAGGTGGAGTGGGAGGCGAATCCCCATCGGAGCGCGATGCCGCCGATGGGCGTGCTCAGGTACGCGGGGCTGGTGAGGTCGCGGTGGGCGCCCTCCAGCCGCAGGCGCCGGATCAGGGCGGCGACCGTGGTGCCCTGGTCGTGAAAGAGGTGGTGCAGGTAGCTCACCGAGATGTGGTGTGCCGCGGCGACCGATGCGGGTGTCAGACCGGGGTCGCGCAGGTGAGTGCGGATGAACGCCTGGATCCGCAGTGTCAGCGTCCGGGTGCGGGACTCCGGGGGCAGCGTGCCGTCGGCGTCCAGCGCGTTGGCGAACAGCGCGGACACCAGATCGACGGCGACGACGGCCAGCCGCAGGCCATCCGACTGGCGGAACGAGTCCGTGTCGGTGGAGAGCCGGGTGAGGAAGTCCGCCAGCAGAGCGCCGATTCCCTCCCGTGCGGAGAGCCGGTACCCGCTCAATTGCGAGATCGAATCCGCGGGCAGGGGGAGCAGGGCTCTGGGAACGTCGAACCCGATCCCCTCGTGGGGGACACCCACTCGCACGTCCACGGGGCGCGAGCTGTCGATGACGCAGAAGCTGAACGGGTCGTACACCGCTTCACGGTCGTCCCTGGTGACGTTCAGCTTCCCCAGCGTGGGCAGGGAGAGATTGACCCGCTCGGGGTCCGACTGTCTGACCAGCTTCGGCGTCCGCAGGAATCGCACCGGCTGGAACCGGCACGGCCACACCGTCACCCCACCGAACTCCAGCATCCGCTGCGACGCCCGGAAATCACCCCGATGCTCACTGTCCAATTGCACGGGCGCGTGCGCTCGCTGTACCAGCTCACGCCAGCGCTCCAACCGGTCCGCCGCGGGCACGTCCTCACTTCTGAAAACCGTCTCGATCACGCGTTTCTCCCGGATAGCGAAGACCGCCGCGCGCTCGCCGAACGCGGCGGCAGCGGCCATGAGGCCGTGATGTCAGGCGCGGCCCCGGGTCCAGTCTCCGAGTGAAGTGCGCAACATGGAACATCCGAACGAGCGCTCGACCCTCGCGACGCGTTTGTGCTCACCCGGGGCGTGTGAAGGTGACGCCCATGGGGGGACGCGCCAGCCGGCTGACCGTAAGTACCGCAGTAGTCGGCTGTAGGGACTCCAGACGCTCCCGGGGCGAGCCCGCACAACACGACGCGGAGTGCTCCTCCCCGTACCGCTGAGGAGGAGTACTCCGCGGCCATGAAGCCATCAACCTTCGGGGCCCTGTCAGAGAAGACGTACGAACACCTTGGCGCCGTTGTGGAAACGCACGGTCAGTCCGGAGTAGTTGGGCCGTGCCTCTTCGCGGGTCGACCAGCGTTCGATGCTCGCGATCTCCGGGAACTCGGAACGGGCGAGCAGCGCGGCCAACCAAGCCTCGGGCTCGTCCGTCGGTTCTGGAGCGTCCCCCGGCGCGGTCGGCAGACCGTGGACCGGGCTGTCATCGAACTCTTCGTGCTTCGCGCCGTCCGGGAGCTGACCGACTATGCCCCACCGCGAGATACCGGCTGCCGTGGTGATGGCGACTCCACCCGGGGTCTTGGTGTCGCCCACCTCCGCGAGCGTCTGCACCTGGATCGCGGTGGTGTTGTTCTTGGCCAGGTCGACAACTAACTCCTGGAACCTTCCGGGACGCATGAGCGATCTTCCTCTCGTAACGGCCGGGTCAGTCTATGAGCGGGTGTCGACGGATCGGGCCGTTTCCCCATCTGTCACCGCCCCGCTCGGCGGCCCGCCCCCGCCGTGATCTGCACCGCCCTCGGGTCCGTCTCGAACGACTCCCCCGGCACCGTGGTGTTGCCCCTGAGGACCACGCCGTCCGGGGCCTCGCCCGGGTCGATGTCCCAGACGTTGCCGGTGAAGGTCACCTGGTCCAGTGGGGGCCAGACGGTCAGGACTACGGACGCTTCGGAACGGTGGACGGCGTTGGACTCGACGGTGACGTGGGCCGCGCCGTAGTCGGTGTAGAGGCCGTAGTTGTACGAGGTGATGGTGTCGCGGACGACATTGCCGCGGATCAGCGCGCCGGTGGCGTAGGAGTCGCCCTGGGGGCCCGAGATGTAGATGCCGCCGCCGTCGGCGAGGACCCGCATCGTGTGGTGGACGAGGTTGTTCAGGACCCGGGTGCCCCGGCCCTCGTAGACGACGATGCCCGCGTGCGGCACGTCGTCCACCTCGTTGTGCGCGACGACGGTGCCGCTGGCTCCGGTGACCAGGACGGCCGGGGAGCCGTGGTAGTCGAGGCCGATGCGGTGGATGTGGTTGTTCTCGACGCGGTGGTCGCGGGCGCCGTCGCCGATCACCAGGCCGCCGCCGGCGACCTCGGTGATCTCGCTGTCGCGGAGGGTGTTGTCGGTTCCGGCGCCCCGGAACTCCACCGCGACCGCGCCCAGTCGGACGAAGCGGCAGTCCGCCAGGGTGACCCCGGAGCTGTCCTCGAAGATCAGGTTGCCGGGCATGGTCGCGTCGTCGCCGGGGACGGTCACCCGGCCCTCGCCCTCGGCGAAGGTGACGGTCTGGAGGTCGCCGCCGTCGTAGTAGCCGTTGCCGTGGTAGTGCAGGAAGCCCTGCGGGGTGCTGGGCCGGAGCCAGGTGGCGTCGGCGAAGGTGATGCCCCGGAAGGTGAGGTCCCGGACGCCCCGGGCGTGCAACAGGGTCTCCAGCACCGGGGCGACCACACCGGTCGGGGGCTCATCGGGGCGTGGCCGGTAGTGCAGCTCCGTGCCGCGCGTGGCGAAGGTGCCCTCGGTGAGGAAGGCGGGGCTGTTCTCGGCGGAGGTGGGGGCGTCCACCCCGTAGAACTCGCCCGCGCCGGGGGCGTCCCAGGTGAATTTCGAGTGGTAGAGCCGCGCGGCCTGCCCGAAGGCGGGGGCGGCCATGGTGAGGGTGGTCGTGTGCGCGTCTCCGGTGATGGCGGCGACCTGGCAGCGGCCCTCGGACCAGGGGTAGGCGCCCCGGTAGACGAATTCGACGTCGCCCGCCCAGGACTGGGGCCCGGTGCCGTCGACGGTGTAGCCGTCGGCCGTACGGGTCAGGGCCACGCCCTCCAGCGGGATCGACGCGCGATCGGCGCGGCGCCCGTGGACGTAGAGCTGGCGGGGTGCGGGGCCGGGGAGCGCGGCGCGGTGGGTGCCGTCGTCATCGGCGCTCCAGTCGGTGATCTCACGTCCGCCGCTGATCACCACCTCCTCCTGGTCCGGGGTGCCGTGGCCATGGGCCCGGTAGACGACGCCGGAGTGCTCGGCGGAGAGCAGGAAGGTCTCGGTCAGTCGGTAGGTGCCCGCCCTGAGTTCGACCACCGCGCCCGGTACGGCCTCGTCCCGGGCTCGCTGGAGCGTGGCGAACGGCCGCTCGACGGTGCCCGGTCCCGTGTCGTCGCCCGACGGAGCTACGAAGATCATCAGAATCCCCTGTCGTGTATACGGTGTACACATCTGCTAGACAACATACACACCGAAGGAGGGCCCGCCATGACGAATCCGGAGCGAAGTACCGCGCTGCTGTGGGGAATCGGCCCCCGGCGCGGGCTCAACCTGGAGCGGATCGTGCGCTCCGCCGTCGAGCTGGCCGACACCGACGGGCTGCGCGCGGTGTCGATGCGGCGACTGGCCGAACGGCTCGGCTTCACCACGATGGCGCTCTACCGGCACGTACCCGGGAAGGCCGAGCTGCTGGCCCTGATGCGCGACGCGGTCATGGGCGAACTCGGCCCGTCGGACGGAGCAGATCACGCGACCGGCCGCCCGGCGGACCAGCCCACGGACCAGCCCACGGACCAGCCCACGGACCAGCCCACGGACCAGCCCACGGACCAGCCCACGGACCAGCCCACGGACTGGCGCGCGGATCTGGAGGCGTGGGCCCGCGCCGGGATCACGCTGCAACGGCGCCACCCCTGGCTCGCCGAGCTGGGAGAGGAGCGGCAGATCCCGGGGCCGCACGCGATGGCCGACTTCGAGCGCGCGCTGAGCATCGTGGCGCGCACCGGTCTGGCGCCCGCGCAGGTGGTCGCGGCGGTGACCCTGGTCGGCGACTTCGTCGACGGCGCCGCCCGGCAACTGGCGGCCACGGAGCGCACGGAGCGGCGCACCGGGGTCAGCGACGACGAGTGGTGGAGCGCGCGCGAATCGCTCTTCGCCCAGTTGGACGAGCGGTATCCCACCCTGACCAGGCTGTACGAGGAGGGGGCCTACGACGCGCCGCTCGACCCCTTCGAGTTCGGCCTGCGACGGGTGCTCGACGGGGTGGCGGCGCTCATTCCCGAGGAGGGAAACGGAGAGGGGCACAGGGGCGGACCCGGGGGCGGACGCGAGGGCGGACGCGAGGGCGGACGCGAGGGCGGACGCGAGGAGGGTCACCGGAAGGGCCGTGACGAAACTCGTGATGTAAAGGGGTGTGAGGTGTGCGGGAAGCCGGTGGAACAGAGTGCCGCGGGGCGGCCCCGGACGTACTGCTCCCGCGCCTGCCAACAGCGGGCCTACCGGCTGCGCGGGGAGGCCGGACGCGGCAGGTGACGAGAACGATGAAGCGGAGGCAAGGGCGGTGAAGCGGAGGCAAGGCCCGGGACCGCTCAGACCCGGGACCGCTCAGGCCCGGCCGGCGACCTCCGCGCAGTAGGCCCGCAGCGGCCGGGGGCGGAGGCCGTAGCGACGGCTCTGTGAATTCCGGGCGGGCCGAGGGTGCGCGGGAAGCGAGAGCCGACCGATAACCCGTACCAGGGCGCTTCGTTATCGCCAGTGACGATCGGGGCGTCCGGGATCGCCCCCGGTGCCCACCCACGAAGGAGAGTCACCTATGCGCCCCATCCTGACCGCGGCCGGCACCCTGGCGCTCGCCGCGACCATGGCCATCGGCCTGGCAGCCCCGGCCTCCGCCGCCCACGGCCAACTCGTCCTCTCGGGGCAGGTCATCGAGAACCCCTCCGGCTGTCACGCCGGGCAGACCCGCCCCCTGACCGTGCAGAACAACACCGACGAATACGTGCTGGTCCACGCGGGCCCGGCATGCGACGGCGAGGTCCTCGAAGTGATCGCGCCCGGCGACACCGCCAGCGGCTACGCGGCGGAATTCGGCCAGAGCGTCCACCTGAACTGACCCGCAGCGCGCAGGCCGAACCAACCCGCACCGCACACCGAACCGGCTCACACCACACGCCGAACCGACCGGGCCCCGCCCCGACCGCCCGTCGCCGGTCGGGGCCGCCCGCTGGGCGCTGTCACCCGAATGCCCCCTACCTGGCGGGGTCCGCCGTGCGCCACCCTGGGCCACGGAAGCCCGGCCGGGCCGAGGAGCCCGGTGCCGGGGCCCGAGGACGGGGGAAGCGTCATGGGGAAGCACGAGAAGCCGCCGGCCGATCCGGCGAAGGGCAAACCGCCACCCGGTAATTCCGACAGCCAGGTGCCACCGCCACCGCCCGCCGACGGCAAGCACAAGAAGAAGTAGCGATGTCCGCCGCGCCGCCCCCGGACGTACCCCCAGGGGTGCCCGGCCCCGTATCGGCGAATGCCCCCGCGGGGACATCCCTCGCGGCGCCCTCGTGCGCCGAGCGGAGCCGGCGCCTCGCTGAGGTGATGGAGCGCCGGGGCGAGTGGCCGGTGCGGTCGCCCTGGATCCGGGCGGCCGTGGAGGCCCTGCCCCGGCACCGGTTCGCGCCGGACCGGCTCTGGCACTGGGACGGTCACGCCTACCGGCCGGTGGACCGCGCGGCGGACGCCGCCCGCTGGGCGGAGGAGATCTACCCGGGCCCGGACACGGCCACCGTCACCCAGGTCACGGACGGCCTGGCCACCTCCAGTCTGTCCTGTCAGGGCGTCGTGGTGGACATACTCGACTCCCTCCGGCTGGAGCCGGGACACCGGGTCCTGGAGCTGGGCACCGGCACCGGCTGGAACGCCGCGCTCCTCGCGTACCGCGCCGGCCACGGCCGGGTCACGAGCGTCGAGACCGACGCCGGACTGGCCGCCACCGCCCGGGAACGGCTGGACAGGGCGGCGGCCGACGTGACGGTGGCGATCGGCGACGGCACCGGGGGATGGCCGTGTGACGCACCGTACGACCGGGTCGTCGCGACCTACGCCGTGGACCGGATCCCCTGGGCCTGGATCGCGCAGACCCGGCCCGGGGGGCGGATCGTCGCCCCCTGGGGGCGGCTCGGCCATGTGGCGCTCACCGTCTCCGCCGACGGCGGCGCGGCGAGCGGCTGGATACAGGGCCTCGCCCAGTTCATGCCCGCCCGCGGTAGCGGCGACCGCACCGTACTCACCGACTTCGGCCAGATCCGCCGCCAGGCCCGGGCCACCGCCGAACGCCCGTGGACACGCGATCCGGCCCCCCTGCGCAAGGACTGGCACCTGCTCTTCGCGCTGCGCGTCGCCCTGCCCGACGTACGGATCGTCACGGCGGTCGAAACGGACGGACTCAATGCCTGGCTGCACGACGGCGTCTCATCCTGGGCCACCCTCTCCGCCGGGGCCAGCGGCGCGACCCTGGCGTCCCAGGGCGGTCCGCGCCGGCTGGCCGACGAGCTGGAGGCCGCCTGGGACGACTGGACGGACGTGGGCGAACCGGAGTTGTACGAGTACGGCCTGACCGCCGAGGCGTCCGGCCGCCAGTACGCCTGGGCCCACGACCCGGACACCGGCCCCCGGTGGCCGCTCTGAGGCGCCGAACGCCCGGGGCCTCAGGATTCCCGCCGCCTCGGAGCTTCACCACGGCGTCGGGGTAATCGCAGGGGCCGGATCCAGGGAGAGGCGCTTCTCCGATGATCCGAACGAGGGACAACCGATGGACAAGAGCACCTGGGGTTCGGTCAACCGGCTCCGCGCATGGCTCGATGAGAACGCCGGTGAACAGTCCGAGAGGGAGCGCCGTCTACTGCGCGTGCTCAAGATCGGCGAGGAGTACGGCGAGGTGGCCGAGGCCGTGCACGGCGCGCTCGGGACCAACCCGCGGAAAGGCCCGTCGCACTCCTGGGACGATGTGCGGAACGAGTTGATCGATGTCGCGGTGACCGCGCTCGTCGCGCTGGCGACGCTCGACGCCGACGGGGAGGCCGAATTCGACGCCAGGCTCCAGTACCTCGTCGACCGCGCGCTGCCGCCGCCGCCCGACGACCGCGCGTAAGGCGCGGCGACGCGGCGGGCCCGGCCCTCACTCACCCCCGCCTCACCCCCGACTCACGCCCGCACCGCCTTGCCTTGCCTTGACGTCGGCGGCAAGGTCTAGCGTCGTCCCCATGCGCATCGGCGAACTCGCGGAGCGGGCGGGAGTCAGCACCCGGACTCTGCGGTACTACGAATCCCGGGGGCTGCTCCCGGCCCGCCGCGCGGTCAACGGATACCGCGTGTACGGGGACGACGATCTGCGGCTCGTGGCGCAGATCCGCACCCTCCAGGAGTCCGGCTTCGGTCTTGAGGAGACCCGGCCCTTCGTGGAGTGCCTGCGGGCCGGGCATCCGGCCGGGGACTCCTGCCCCGCCTCGATCGACGGCTACCGGCAGAAGCTCGCCGAGCTGGACGCCCTGATCGACGAATTGCGCGCGGTGCGTGACCAGGTCGGGGAGCGGCTGGTGCGCGCCGAGGCGGAGCTACCGGGCGGCCCCGAGCCGAGCTGTGAACTCTCGCACCAGCCGGACCACCTGAACCACCGAACCAGGCCGAGTCGGCCGAACCGACCGAGGGGATGAAGATGATCAAGGCAGTGGGCGTGGACGAGGTCACGGACGCGACCTTCGCCGCTGAGGTGCTGAACGCCGCCCTCCCAGTGCTGGTGGTCTTCACCGCGGACTGGTGCCCGTCGTGCCGACAGCTCGGCCCGGTGCTCACCGCCGTCGCCGCCGAGGAGTCCGAGCGGATCAGGATCGTCCAGCTCGACGTGGACACCAGCCCCGGGCAGGCGGTGACGTACGGCGTGCTGTCGATGCCCACCCTGATGGTCTTCCGGGGCGGCGAACCGGTGGCGTCCATGGTGGGCGTCCGGCCCCGGCGCCGGCTGCTCCAGGAGCTGGACGACGCCCTGCGGCCGGAGCCGCACCCCGTACGCTGAACCGCCGCCCCGTACGCCGAACCGCCAACGCCGTACGCTGAACCGCCACCCCGTACGCCGAACCGCCAACGCCGCGCGCCGAACCGCCGCCCCGTGCGGAGACCACGCCCCGTACGGGAACGACAAACCACGCCCCCCGTACGGAAACTACGCCCGCAGCGCCGCGATCGAGTCCGCCAGCGCCGCCGCCACATCGGGGACGAGCTGGTGCTCACCCGCCCGTACGACCCGCCGGCCGTTCACCACCACGTCCCGCACATCGGCCGCCGTCCCCGCGAACACCACCGCCTCCGCCGCCAGCCGGCCGACCGGGCCCGCCGTGCGGACCGAGTCCAGCGCCACCGTCGCGAAGTCGGCCCGCGCCCCGGCCTCCAGTCGGCCCGCGTCCGGCCAGCCCAGGGCGGCGTGGCCGTCGCCCGTCGCCGCGCGCAGCAGGGCCGCCGCCGTCCAGTGGCCACGGGTCCGGGTGCGCAGGCGTTCGTTCAGCTCCATCGCCCGCGCCTCCTCCAGCAGGTCGATGACGGCATGGCTGTCGCTGCCCAGCGACAGCGGCGTGCCGGCCCGCTGGAGGGCGGCGGCCGGGCCGATGCCGTCCGCCAGGTCCCGTTCCGTCGTCGGACACATACAGACCCCGGCACCGGCGTAGCCCAGGGTCCGGATGTCCCCGTCGGTCATATGGGTGGCGTGCACGGCCGTCGTCCCGGGCCGCCAGAAGCCGTGGCGGTCGAGCAGTTCGGTGGGGGTGCAGCCGTGCAGCGCGCGGCACGCCTCGTTCTCGGCGGGCTGTTCCGAGAGGTGGATGTGGACCGGCACCCGTGCGGTGCGGGCGGCGAACTCCGCGTAACCGTCCGCCTCGGAGAACGCCCGTACGGAGTGGATCGCCGCCCCGATCCGTACGTGCTCCCGCTCCGTCAGCCGGGACCAGCGCTCGTACCAGGCGTCCGCCGAACCGTCGCCGAACCGGAGCTGCGGCCCTTCGAGCGGCCGGTGGCCGTCGCGGGTCAGCCCGCCGTGCAGGTAGACCGTGTCGAGGAGGGTGATCCGGATGCCCGCGTCGGCCGCCGCCGCGATCAGCGCCTCGCCCATGGCGTTGGGGTCGGCGTACGGCCCCCCGCCGGGGGCGTGGTGCAGATAGTGGAACTCACCGACCGCCGTGATCCCGGCGAGCGCCATCTCCGCGTACACGGCGCGCGCGAGGGCGTGGTACGTGTCCGGGGTGAGCGCCGAGGCGGCCTGGTACATCATCTCGCGCCAGGTCCAGAAGGTGCCGGTGCCGACCTGGACCGTGCCGCGCAGCGCCCGGTGGAAGGCGTGCGAGTGGGTGTTGGCGAGGCCGGGGACGGTCAGTCCGCGCAGGATCTCGGCGCCCGGCGGCGGTGTCCCGACCTCCTGGCGGACGGATGCGACCCGGCCGTCCCGCACCTCCAGCGCCACGCCAGGCTCGACATGGGTGCCGAGCCAGGCGTGTTCGGCCCAGTAGGTCGTCAGCGGCACGCGAGGCCCTCCAGTACGTCGGCGAGTGCGAGGACCCCGGCGACACAGTCGTCCTCGGCCGCGAACTCGGCCGGGGAGTGCGAGACGCCCGTGGGGTTCCGTACGAACAGCATGGCGGTCGGCAGCGCGCCGGAGAGGATTCCGGCGTCGTGTCCCGCCCCCGTACCGAGAACGGGCACCCGGCCGCCGAGCATCCGGTTCAGTTCGTCGCGCAGGGCGTGGTCGAACTCGACGACCGGCGTGAAGGACTCCCGTACGACCCGCAGCTCCACGCCGGCGCGGTCGGCGTGCTCCCGGGCGGCCTCCTCGATCGCGGTGACGACGGTGTCGAGGGTGGACTGGTCGGCGGCGCGGGAGTCCAGCCAGCCCCGGACGAGGGAGGGGATGGCGTTGACGCCGTTGGGTTCCACCGAGACCTTGCCGAAGGTGGCGAGGGCGCCCGCGAGGGCGGCCTCGCGGCGGGCGGCGAGGACGGTCTCCGCGTAGCCGAGCATCGGATCGCGGCGATCCACCAGCCGGGTGGTGCCGGCGTGGTTGGCCTCGCCGTGGAAGTCGAACCGCCAGCGGCCGTGCGGCCAGATCGCGGAGGCGATGCCGACGGGGTCGCCGGAGAGGTCGAGGGCCCGGCCCTGTTCGACGTGGAGTTCGACGTAGGCGCCGACGCGGGCGAGGCGTTCGGGGTCGGGGCCGATGGTGTCGGGGTCGTGCCCGGCCGCCGCCATGGCCTGCGGGAGGCTGACGCCGTCGGCGTCCCGGAGTTCGTACGCCTGGGCCTTGGTGAGCCGTCCTGAGGCGAGCCGGGAGCCGACGCAGGCCAGCCCGAAGCGGGCGCCCTCCTCGTCGCCGAAGTTGGTGACGGCGAGGGGGCGGGTGAGCCGGGCGCCCCTGCGGCGCAGCTCGTCGACGGCGGCGAAGGCGGAGACCACGCCGAGGGGGCCGTCGAAGGCGCCGCCGTCGGGGACGGAGTCGAGGTGCGATCCGGTGACGACGGCGTCGCCCTGGGCGGGGTCGCCGAGCCAGGCCCATTGGTTGCCGTTCCGGTCCAGCTCATGGACGAGTCCGCGCGCCTCGGCCTGGTCCCGGAACCAGGCCCGGCAGTCGGTGTCGGCGGGGGTCCAGGCGTGGCGGCGGTAGCCGTGGGTGTCGGGGTCACGGCCGATGGGGGCCAACTCCCGCCACATGGTCTGGAAGGAGGGGGCGGTGGTGAGCGTGGGGCTGGTGGGACTTGTGGGAGCGCCCGGCGAGGGGGCGGCCGTTGCCACCGGGGGTACGCGGGTGGCTGCGGACGCAGAGGTGCCTTGAGAGACGGAGGGGACGGCGGAGGGGACGGAGGGGTCTGCGGGGGCCACAGGGGCTTCGCAGGTGTCGGGCGTGTCGGGCTTGTCGGGCTGCTCCGTGCCGCCGTCGCCGGGGGCCGCCCGGCCGTTCCGCGCGCTCACCGGTCACCGTCCCGGGCCGCCCGGGCCTGTTCGGCACCGCCACCGCCGCCAGCGCCCCCATCGGCCCTGTCGCCAGGACCCCCGTCGGCACCGGCACCCGCGCCGGCACCTCCATCGGACTCGCGCATCGGGACCCGTACGCCCCGCTCCGCCGCCACCGCGTCCGCCGACTCGTAGCCCGCGTCCACATGCCGAATGACCCCCATCCCGGGGTCGTTGGTCAGCACCCGCCGCACCTTCTCGCCCGCGAGCTTCGTCCCGTCCGCCACCGTCACCTGACCCGCGTGGAGGGAGCGGCCCATGCCCACGCCGCCGCCGTGGTGGATGGAGACCCAGGACGCGCCAGAGGCGACGTTCACCATGGCGTTCAGCAGCGGCCAGTCGGCGATGGCGTCCGAACCGTCGAGCATCGCCTCGGTCTCCCGGTACGGCGAGGCCACCGATCCACAGTCCAGATGGTCCCGGCCGATCGCCAGTGGGGCGGCCAGCTCGCCGCTCGCCACCATGTCGTTGAAGCGCTCGCCCGCCTTGTCCCGCTCCCCGTACCCGAGCCAGCAGATCCGCGCGGGCAGCCCCTGGAAACGGACCCGTTCGCCCGCGAGGCCGATCCAGCGGCGCAGTGACTCGTTCTCGGGGAACAGCTCCAGCATCGCGCGGTCGGTCTTGGCGATATCAGACGCCTCGCCCGACAGCGCGGCCCACCGGAACGGACCCTTCCCCTCGCAGAACAGTGGCCGGATATAGGCCGGTACGAAGCCGGGGAAGGCGAACGCGCGGTCATAGCCGGCGAGCCTGGCCTCGCCCCGGATCGAGTTGCCGTAGTCGAAGACCTCGACGCCCGCGTCCATGAAGCCCACCATCGCCTCCACATGGCGGGCCATCGACTCGCGCGCCCGCACCGTGAAGTCGGCCGGCTTCTCCGCCGCGTAGGAGGCCATGTCGGCGAAGTCGACACCGGTCGGCAGATACGCCAGCGGATCGTGCGCCGAGGTCTGGTCGGTGACGATGTCGATCGGTGCGCCCATCTCCAGGAAGCGGGGCAGCAGCTCGGCCGCGTTGCCGAGGACGCCGATGGAGAGCGGCCGACGGGCGTCGCGGGCCTCGGTCGCGAGCCGGAGCGCGTGCTCCGGGGAATCGGCGCGGACGTCCAGATAGCGGTGCTCGATCCGGCGCTCGATCGCACGCGGGTCGCAGTCGATACAGATGGCGACGCCGTCGTTCATGGTGACCGCGAGCGGCTGGGCGCCGCCCATGCCGCCGAGCCCGGCCGTGAGGGTGATCGTCCCGGCGAGGGTGCCCCCGAACCTCTTCGCGGCGACGGCGGCGAACGTCTCGTACGTGCCCTGGAGGATCCCCTGGGTGCCGATGTAGATCCAGGAACCGGCCGTCATCTGCCCGTACATGGTGAGGCCGAGGGCCTCAAGCCGCCGGAACTCCTCCCAGTTGGCCCAGTCGCCCACCAGGTTGGAGTTGGCGATGAGGACGCGCGGGGCCCATTCGTGGGTCTGCATCACGCCGACCGGGCGGCCGGACTGGACGAGCATCGTCTCGTCCTGCTTGAGCGTCCGCAGGGTGCGGACCATGGCGTCGTAGGAGCGCCAGTCGCGGGCCGCCTTGCCGGTGCCGCCGTAGACGACGAGCTGGTCGGGGTGTTCGGCGACCTCGGGGTCGAGGTTGTTCTGGAGCATCCGGAGGGCGGCCTCCTGCTGCCAGCCGAGGGCGCTCAGCTCCGTACCGCGCGGTGCCCGTACGGGGCGGGGTCCTGACGCGGCACCTGATACTGCACCTGGCATGGCCATGCCTCCTCGCGACGGCGGGCCGCCCCGGTGGGATCGGCCGCCAGTGGTGGGTCACCGGTGGTGGCCACCCGTGACAGGTCATCCATTCGTCATCCATTCACATCCTGTCGACATGAATACTTCTAGTCAACAGATGCGCCGGACGGGCTCCGGATGGTTGGCTGGCGCATATGACAGTCGACCGTCGGAATCAAGCCATACGCGCCGCCGTTGCACAGGGCCTCCTCACCGAGGAGCAGCCCGTCGCCGCCCTCCTGGACGTGGCCGGAATCCGTGAGTCCGCCCGGGCGCTGCGGGAGGCGTTCGCCGCCGTCACCGACGCGCCCGTCCTGCACGCCTTCGCCGTGAAGGCCGCGCCCCTCGTCCCCGTACTCGCCCTGCTCGGCGCCGAGGGCATCGGCGCCGAGGTCGCCAGCCCCGGCGAGCTGGCCCTGACCCGCGCCGCCGGCATCCCCGCCGCGCGGACCGTCCTCGACTCCCCCGCCAAGACCCCCGGGGAACTGCGCGAGGCACTCGCCCTCGGCATCGCCGTCAACGCCGACAACCCGCAGGAACTCGCCCGCATCGACGCCCTCGCCGCCCGGGGCACCGAATCCCCGCTGGGACTGCGGGTCAATCCGCAGGTCGGCGGCGGATCGATCGGCGCGCTGTCCACCGCGACCGCGACCTCGAAGTTCGGTGTCGTCCTGCGCGACCCGGGCGCCCGCGAACAGGTCGTACGGATGTATCTCGACCGCCCCTGGCTCACCCGGCTGCACACCCACACCGGCTCCCAGGGCATCCCGCTGGCGCGGATGGTCGACGGCGTACGGGAGGCCCACGCGCTCGCCGAGGAGATCAACGCGGCGGCCGGCCGGCAGCAGATCGACACCATCGACATCGGCGGCGGACTCCCGGTGAACTTCGCCTCCGACGACGAGACCCCGACCTACGCCGAGTACGCGGCGCTGCTGAAGGAGCGGGTCCCGGGGCTGCTGGACGGGCGCTACGGGCTGGTCACCGAATTCGGCCGGTCGCTCGTCGCCAAGCACGGGCTGATCCTCGCCCGGGTCGAGTACACCAAGGTCTCCGGGGGCCGCCCGATCGCGGTCACCCACGCGGGCGTCCAGGTCGCCACCCGTACCGTCTACGACCCCGCGTCCTGGCCGCTGCGCATCCACGCGTACGACGGCGAGGGGCGCCCCAAAACCGGCGAACCGGTCGTCCAGGACGTCGCGGGACCGGCCTGCTTCGCCGGCGACCTGCTGGCCGAGGCGCGGGCGCTGCCGCTGCTGGCGCCGGGGGACGTGGTCGCGGCACTGGACACCGGCGCGTACTACTTCGCCAACCACTTCGGCTACAACAGCCTGCCCCGGCCGGGGGTGCACGGCTACGCCCTGGGGGCGGACGGGGTGCGCTTCTCGCTCGTACGGGCTCCCCAGACCGTGGCCGAGATCGTCGCCGAGGGCGGCGGCGGGCAGCCGGACGCGCTGCTGTAGGTCGCGTCCTCAGCTGTAGGTCGCGTCCTCAAGGGGCGCCCGGCGGCCCCTGCTGCTTTCCTGGAAACATGGCGAACACCACCACTGCCGTCGTCGTCGAACGCCGGATCGCGGCCCCCGCCGAGCGCGTCTGGCGCGCCCTCACCGATGTGGCGGGCGCGCCGGACGTGCTGAGCGGGGTGGAGTCGGTCCAGCTCCTGACCGACCAGCCGTTCGGCGTCGGCACCCGCTGGCGCGAGACCCGCAGGATGTTCGGGAAGGCGGCCACCGAGGAGATGTACGTGACGGCCAGCGAGCCGCCGCGACGCTATGTGGTGGAGGCGGACTCACGGGGCGCGCACTACATCTCGGAGTTCACCCTCGACTCCGGTGAACCGGACCGGACCCTGGTCCGCATGGCCTTCACGGCGGCACCTTCCGGCGGGGGGCCGGGGCTGCTCGCCAAGCTCTTCGGCGGGCTGGGCGCGCGGGCGGTGGCCAAGGCGATCGAACGGGACCTGGCGGACGTGGCGGCGGCGGTGGAGAGCGGCGGCTGACGGACCGGCCGGCGCTCTGTCGCTCCCCGTACGGGCCGGCGCTCTTGCCGTACGGGGAGCGCGAACGGATGGTGTACGGGGGGGGCACGCACGAAGCCGTACGGGGGCAAGCGCCGGCCCGCGCGGAGCGCCGCACGCACGGGCGGAAGGGGATCAGGCGGTGTCCTCCCCGCGCGCCTTCATCACCGCCTTGTTCAGCCCCCACAGCCCGATGCCGATCGCCACCAGCACGCCGGCCCGGATGTAGACCTCCGCGTCCCGGTCGGCCAGCGGGCTCGCCAGCGCCAGCGCGGTGATCGCGCCGAGCACCGGCAGCACCGTGGGCGTACGGAAGTGGGCGTGCCCGACCGGGTCCTTGCGCAGTACCAGCACCGAGATGTTGACCACCGCGAACACGCAGAGCAGCAGGAACGCGGTGGTGTCGCCGAGTCCCTCGATCTCCCCGGTCGTCACCAGCCCGATCGCCAGCACCGAGACGAAGACGATGCCGACCACGGGGGTACACCGCTTGGGGAGGACCTTGCCCATCGCCCGGGGCAGGATGCGTTCATTGGCCATCCCGTAGCAGAGCCGGGAGGCCATCATGATGTTGATCAGGGCGGAGTTGGTGACCGCGAACAGCGCGATCAGGGCGAAGACCTTGGGCGGGAAGTCCACCCCGCCCGCCTTGACCACTTCCAGCAGCGGGCCGCTGGATCCCTCCAGGGTCCGTGAGTCGACCAGCAGCGAGGAGATCAGGGCCACCAGTACGTAGATCGTGCCGGTGACGGCGACCCCGATGAAGATCGCGCGGGGGAAGGTGCGGACCGGGTCCTTGGTCTCCTCGGCCATGTTGACCGAGTCCTCGAAGCCGACGAAGGCGAAGAAGCCGAGCGCGGTGGCCCCCAACACGCTGGTGAGCAGGGCGTATCCGGTGCCCGAAGCCTCGAACTCGGTGAGCCGGGCCGGTTCACCGTCGCCGGAGAACACCGCCCAGGCCCCGATCCCGAGAATGATCGCGAGACCGGTCAGCTCGACGACGGTGAGGACCACGTTCGTCTTCACGGACTCCGAGACACCGCGCAGATTGAGCGCGGCGAGGACGAGGATGAAGAGGATCGCGAGCAGGGTCGCGGGGACGGCGTCGGTGAACTCCAGGAAGTAGTCACCGCTGAAGGCGCGGGCCGCCGCACTCGCGGACGACAGTCCGGAGCACATCACCATGAAGGCGACGATGAAGGTCAGGAAGGGGACCTTGAACGCCTTCTGGGTGTAGAGCGCGGCCCCGGCCGCCTTGGGGTACTTGCCCACCAGCTCCACATAGGAGGCGGCGGTCAACAGCGCGACGAGGAAGCCGATCAGGAACGGCAGCCAGAGCGCCCCGCCGACCTTGCCCGCGACCTTGCCGGTGGTGGCGTAGATCCCGGTGCCGAGGATGTCGCCGATGACGAAGAGGATGAGCAGTTTGGGCCCGATGGCCCGCTTGAGCGGCCCGTCGGCGTCGGGCGCCGCCCCTTCCCCGTCCCGGTCCCGGTCCCCGTCGCGGGAGTCGGGCGGTCCGGACGGCGGTCCGGAGCGTGACCCCGGCGGTGCGACGGGTGGTGTGGCGGACGGTTCATCGGACGCGGTGGTCACAGGCGCTCCCCCGGTGATCGTGGCTAGGTGCTGGGAAGGAGGACTGCCCGATGACGTACGGGTGATGCCTGACGGGTGCGGATCGGATGTGTGGATACCGCGTTCGTTCCGTGGGGCGACCGCCGCAGCGACAGCCGCGCGCTCCCTTGGCCGCTGGGTCCACGCCCGGATCAGCACCCGGATCGACACGCGGGTCGACACGCGGGTCGGTGGCGCCCCGAGTGGCGCGCGGACCTTATCGAGGGCCGCGCATGTTCCGTTGGAAAATGCCAGAACTCCCTTTCATCAACGGCCTGTTGCATAGCCTTCCGTCACCGCCGCCGCACCGGAGTGCGCGGAACACCCCTCGGCGGAGGAAGGGAGTCCATGTGCCCGGGATCGATGAGTGCCTACTGGAAGCCATGCTGGTGCCGGGCGCGCGCGGGGCGTCCCTCGTGGACTGGGTCAGCGGGCTCGCCCTCGGCACCGTCGGCGAGTCACCCGGCGACGACCACGAGGCCACGGCGGCGGAGACCGGCGAACTGGCCCGGGTCGCCGCCGAGTACGCCGCCTTCGCATCGGCCGACCCGACCGCGACGGCCGACCCGACCGCGACGGGCGCCCCGGCCCCGGAACGCGGTCACGATCGGGCGGCCATCGAGGACCCGCACGGATACGGGCACGAGCGGGCCGGGTACGGGCAGGCCGGGCACGAACCGGCTAGGCACGGGCAGGTCGGACACGGGCAGGCCGCGGGCGAACCGCCCGGACACGGACCGGCTAGGCACGGGCAGGCCGCGGGCGAACCGACCGGGCACGAACCGGCCAGGCACGAACGACCGCTGGGCGCGCGGGCCAAGCGCGTCGGGCCGGGGGTCGAGGACCTCCGGCCGGGGGGCGAGGTCCACGGGTCCGGAGCCGAGGAGCCGGGGTCTGCGGTCGAGGACCCCGGGCCCGGGGTCGAGGACCTCGTCCTCACCACCCGTACCTGCTACCACGTGGTGCGCTTCGTGGAGACCGACTTCGACAGCAGTGTCCTGCTCCACCTCTGGCTCGACCGGGACCTGGGCAATCTCGCCCTCGCCCGACGGCGGATGCGCAACCTCGCCGAGAGGCTGGTGCTCGGATGACGGCCGCCGCCTCCCCCGCGCGCCCGCCCGCCCCGGCGAATCCACCGCCCCCGGTGTGCCCGATGCTCGTCAGGCTCACGGACGAACGCGCCACCGGAGTGCTCATCCGGGACCATGGCGCCCTGTACCTCGCTGATGGCCAGGTCGTCCACGCCGAGGCCCCCGCCGCGCCCGGACTCGATGTGCTGCTGACCGCCAGTGGCCGGTTGCGGCCCGGCCGCTGGGCGGCGGCGGTGGACCGGGCGGGTTCGCGCGGCGAGGTGGCCCGCCATCTCGTCGACACCGGCCAGATCAGCGGCGGCGAACTGGAAATCTGCCATCTGACGGCGCTGTTCGACGCGGCCTTCTTCGCACTCGCCCCGGCGAGCGGCCCGACCCGCTTCCGGTACGGGGCGGTCCACTGGATGGGCCGGGTACGGCCGGTCCCCACCCGGGCCGTGACGCGCGAGGTGTGGCGACGCGGCCGGCTACTGGACTCGGTCTGGCCCTATCCGGCGGTGGACACGGCCCCCGTACGGCACCGCCGGGGCGCCCGGGGGCGGGTGGTCGGCCCTCATCGACGGTCGCTGCTGGCGCTGGCCGACGGAGTACGGACGCCACTCGCCATCGCCCGGGAGTTGGGGCGCCCCGCCTTCAACACCCTGGTCGAAACCCGTCGGCTGGCGGCCGACGGGCTGATCGGCACCCCCGGGCCCGCGCCGCGAGCCCACGCCCGACCGGACCGGGCAGCCCCCCGGGACGTCGGCCCGGAGCCATCGGCCACCCCGGACACCGCGCTGCTGCTCCGCATCCGCGACGCACTGAAGGCACCACGGTGACGTGAGCCCCGTAACCCCTCACCCCGCTCCGCGTACCCCGTACCACCGTCCGACCAGGGAGCAGTTCATGACGGCCGAGGCCGAGATTCTCACCGAGCTGACGCGGCTCCGGCTGCGCGTACCGCAGCTCACCGGGGCGATCGTCGCCGGAGCGGACGGGCTGGTCCTGGCTTCGGACGGCGCCGCGGCCCCGGAGCCGCCCGAAGCGGCCTGCCCACCGGGAAGCCCGGTGAGCCCGGGAAGCCCGGTGAGCCCGGGAAGCCCGGGGAGTCCGGGGAGTTCGGGGAGTCCGGGGGCCGATGGAGTGGCCGCGCTGACCGCCGCGGCGCTCAGTGTCGCCAGCCGACTGACCGAGGCGACCGGGCAGGGGGCCTTCCACGAATTGGTCGTACGGGGCGGACGCGGCTATGTGGCGAGCTACGCGGCGGGCTCGTCGGCCGTGCTGACCCTGCTGGCGAGCCCCCGGGTCAACATCGGCCGGCTCCATCTGGAAGCCCGTCGCTCCGGGACCCGTATCGGCGAACTGGTCGACGGCACCACCGCCCCCGGCCTCTCCTTCGACACCGGCTGACCCCCGCCACCCACCACCACACGGGCGAAGACCGACCACCGCCCCGAGACCACCCGACCGACCAGCCCAACCAGAACCCGACCACCGAGGGGACAACTCCCATGGCCAACACCGAACAAGCCCTCACCCAGGCGACCACGGTCATCGAAGGCGCCCTGGGCGCGGCACTCGTCGACTACACCAGCGGAATGGCCCTCGGCACGGTGGGCGGCGGCAAAGGGCTCGACCTGGCCGTGGCCGCCGCGGGCAACACCGATGTCGTACGGGCCAAGGTGCGCACCATGGAGCAGCTCGGGCTGAAGGACTCCATCGAGGACATATTGATCACCCTGGGCGCCCAGTACCACCTGATCCGGCTGCTCAGGGGCCGCGGCACGGACGGCCTCTTCCTCTATCTGGCGCTCGACAAGGGGCGGGCGAATCTGGCGATGGCCCGCCATCAGTTGAAGCGGATCGAGGCGGAGCTGGAGGTCTGAGCGGCCGGCGAGCGGCGGCCGGCGCGGCCGCGGGCGGGAGCCAGGAGCCGGGAGCCGGGGGCCCGGGGCTCACTCCACGAACAGGCCCCGGGCCACCGCCCCGGCGTCGAACTCCTCCAGCCGTGCCTGCGCGTCCGGCAGCTCGTCACACATCGCCTCCAGCAGTACCCGGCCCAGCAGCATCGGCGCGCAGACGGTGTCGAAGGAGAGGCCGGTGCCGACGGCGGCGGGAATCAGCAGGTCGCTGTGGCCGGCGACGGGCGCGAACACCGAGTCCGCGACGGTGACGACGGTCAGTCCGGTCGAGCGCGCGTACGCGAGCGCCTCGACGACTTCCTTGGGGTGGCGGGGCAGCGCGAAGCAGAGCAGCGCGGTGGCACCGGCGCGGCGGGCGGTGTCGATCCGATCGGCGAGCAGGCTGCCGCCCTCGTCGAGGAGGCGTACGTCGGGGTGGACCTTGGCGGCGAAGTAGGCGAAGCCGCGGGCCTGTGCGGAGGCGGCCCGGAGTCCGAGCACGGGCAGCGGGACGGAGGCGGCGAGGAGTCGCCCCGCCTGCTCGACCGGGGAGGGGTCGGCGAGCAGCTCGGCGAGAGCGCGCAGGTTCTCGATCTCGGCGTGGACCGCCTGCTGGTACTCGTTGGGGACGTCCTCGGTGGGCTCGTTCGCCGGGGGCGCGATCTCGCGGAGGTGTCTGCGGAGGGCCGGGTAGCCGTCGAAACCGAGGGCGACGGCGAATCGAGTGACGGAGGGCTGGCTGACTCCGGCGACCTCGGCCAGTTCGACACTGGACAGGAAGGGCACATCGGCGGCGCGGCGCACCATGCTGTGGGCGATGCGCCGCTGGGTGGGGGTGAGCCGGTGCCCCTCGAAGAGCTGCTGGAGCCGTGCGGCAGGGCTGTCGCTCATGCCTTCCCTTCTGTCGGGTGGTCCCCCGGCCTGGGGGGAGGTCGGCCGGGACCGGTTCGACCGGTCCGTCGTCGCCGTCACATCATCGGTCAGCGGCCTGCCGGCGTGCTCGCCGTCCCCCCGACCGGACACCCACCGTCCCCCCGGCCGCGTGCCCGCCGCCACCCGTGCCGCCGCCCCGCTCCCATGACGTTGATGCTCGCTTCCCCGCCGCTGCTTCCGGGGCGGAACCCCAGGCCCGGAGCTGAGGTTCACCACCTGCGAAAGGGGGGCTAACCCCACTGACGCGGCCGGGTGGCGTCCGTAGCGTAGGGGGTATGGAAGCCCGCGATCCCGAGCTCAAGAAGGAGCTCGACGCCACCCTGCACGCCCGCCGAGAGTTGGGGGAGGAGTATGAGTCCGCGCTGGTCGATTCCTTCCTCGACAAGGTCGAGCAGCGCCTCGACGGCACGGTGGACCGCCGTCTGCGCCGTCAGCTCGCCGAGCAGCAGATGGTGGTCGCCCGGGGCAGCCGCGCACCCCAGCAGCACAGCGACACGAATTTCGGCGAGCGCTTCGGTTTCGGCATCATCTCGATGATCGTCGCCATCCCGCTCTCCGCCATCGGTGTCGTCAACGCCGGTATCGAGGGGCTCATCGTCACCTGGGCCGGAATCTTCGGGGTCAACGCGGTCCACGCCGGGATCGGCTTCTCCTGGCTCCGGAGCCAGCCGGTGAGGAAGAAGTCCGACTGGGAGGAGTGAGCCCCCGGCCCCGCGGACGGCCGTGCGAGCCTGTCCGGCCCTCGTCGGACGATCGTGCGAGTGTGTCCGGGCCCGTCAACCGTCCATACGAGCGCGTCCGGGCCCCCTGGGACGGCCGTGCCGGTGGGCAGTTTGACGCGGGGACCGCCGTACCCCCGGCCGCCGGCCGGGAGTCGGGACGACGACGGTCCCCGCGTGGGACACGCTTCCGGGTCAGGACCGGTCGCCGCGTCCAAGACGCCCACAGCTCCGGGAGCCGCTCCGGAGTCCAGGACGCCGACTGTGGCGCCGACCGGGGGTTCCCTGCTCGGACCCGGCCGACATCCACCACTCTGCCCGAGCCGTGTTAAGCGGGTGCTGCGTGGAGATGACACGCGCGTACCGATCGCGCGAAGCGGGTTTGTCGTACGACCGCTCCCGCGAGGCGGGGGAGCGGGTCCGTCCCGCCTCCTGAGGCCGGGACGGGTCAGGTCCTGCCACGGGTGGCGATGAAGGTGGCCCACGCGTCGGCGGACTCGGCGATCGAGTCGGCCGTGGCCACCCGGTCGGCGGCGAGGTCGTGCCAGCGCCGTGCCTCGGCCCGCGCGAGCACGGCCACGGCCTTCGGGTCGGCCGCCGTCCAGCCCGGTACCCGGGCCGCCCACTGCCACGCCTGCTCGGGGGAGTGCCCGCCGGTGGAGACCAGCCGCATCCCCCACAGCGCCGTGTCGATCCAGGCCGGGCCGGTCGACGCCCACGACCAGTCGACCAGGCGGGCCCGGCCGCCGTCGTCCACGAGGACGTTGGTCGAGGCCGGGTCGGTGTGCAGCAGCCCGGACCCAGCGAGCAGTTCCCGGTCGCCCTCGGCGCAGTAATAGCCCCAGCGGTCCCAGGCGCCGGGCAACCGCACTCCCGACGGCGCGGGCAGCGGCGCCAACTCCGCCAGGACAGCCGCGACCGGCGCGAGGTCCGGCGAGCCGGGCGTGAAATCGGCGTCCCGGCCAGGCACCCCCTCGAAGGCGAGGAGATGCCACCCGTGACCGTCCAGGCGCCACAGGGCCCGTGGCGCGCTCGGGGGCAGGTGCGGATTCACCGCCTCTTCAAGATCCAGCTCGTCCACCCGCGACCAGCCGGGGCCCCACCACGAGTCATCCTCCTCCGGTTCAACACCGACGGCCGGGACACGCTCACGCTGCCCCTTGACGAAGACGAGCCCCCCCGATTCCAGGTCCAGCAGAGAGGCGACCCCGGCCGCCGCCGAGTGCTCCGTGTCACGGGCGGTGAACGACGAACCGAGGCGCTCCCCGACAGCGTCCAACACCACCGCGGGAAGCTGCGCCCAGCCGATGCGCCCAGCCGTCATCCCACTTCCCGGGCTCGGGGCGGGTTCGGCGGGATCGGCGGGTTCTTGTCCGGCGTGACAGGCCCCCGCGGACGCCCGGAGGGCTTCGGCGTCACGGGCCCCCGGGGCGGCTTCCTCGCTTCCACCACCGTCATAACGAGCAGCGTGGACACCAGGCCACGGCGGCTCATCCCGCTCGCCTCGCGCTCTCCGTCACGCGTTCATAGACCTGGCGCGCTGCCGCGTTCTTCTGGTAGGGCCGGAGGAGCGGGCCGATAGAGGCAATGTGTCGATCTACTGCCCCAGAGGCGACCCCGGCCCGGTTGTCAAGCACTCGACTCCACGTACTACAGGCCGCCTCCAAGTGGCCGAGCCTTAGTTGCTGTTCGGCCAGCTTGGAGCCAAATCTCAACTCGGATACTCGGGAGTCCGTTGAATCCCTCAACGAGAAATGCAGTTTGAGGGATTCAACACTTCCGGCAACATCGCCCGCCCAGTAGCGGACTTCCGACGTGGCGTAAGCAAGGGTCGCGGGACTGAATCCTCCGAAAGTCCCTGTACCGCTCTCGGCGATATCGATGGCCTTTTCCGTTTCGCGGATACTGCGCAAGGCGTCCTTGCGATTCCCAGCTACCGCAAAGCTGTACGCTTGTTGGCCGATCATGAAGGCCCGCATCCGAGGCCCCGTGTTGGGGGCGGCGGCGGAGGCCGCGTTGGCCAGTCGCACGGCTGTAGGGCCGTGCCCTAGGTCCGCCGCCTGTACTGCCATCCCTCGGAGAACGTGGCAGTACGTCAGATGATCGTTACTCGCCCCTGCTAGCTCAAGGCCCTTGGTGTAGTACCTCTGACCAAGGCCATGGATCCCTTCGTCCACTGCCATCCAGCCGGTTAGATAACACAAGAAGGCGGCTGCGGACAGCATTGCATTTCGGACCTCTTCGGAAGCATCCGCACGAAGGTACGGCGCGACGGTGTTGACCAAGAATGACGCCGCAAGGGGGCGAACGGTACGACCACCAAACTGGTCATACATTCCATCCAACTGGTCCGTCATTTTGGTGACGACCTCAACATCCGGCATCCCTAATCGCATTGCCGAGCCCGACCTCACCGATTCCATACGCCCTATAACGTCCGGCCAATCGGGAATTGCCAATGCAACGGAAAACAGGCTGGCAGCGCCGAGAACGCCACGTCGGCCGGGGAGTATGTCTGCTGTCCCGATGTCGATGAGTCCCTCCACAGTGCCGAGATCCCCGCCGCCGTTCGCAGGCGGGGGAAACCCTGCTTCCGCATGAGTGATCGGCCGCCCCAACTTCCGCGCCAGGGCTTCCAAGATCAGTTCGCGGTTCCCTTCCCTGGGCATATGGCCCTGGCACCAGTGGCACACCGCTACGCCCGTGTACGTGGTCGGGGTGCCTCGCTCTGTCCCTAGTCGGTTGACCAGTGTTGAGAACTGCTCCTGCGACCCCCCGGTCTCCTTGACCAGTCGCTTGAGCCGATCGTTCGGCGTGGGCTTCACCATCGCCACAGGCCGTCATCTCCTCCACGCAGAGGGTTTTGTAAGGCTTGTATTTCCTGTTGCCGCCACAACGGTACCGCTGTGCGTAGCCGAGCAGTTGCCTAGAGCGAGGGATCCCCCGGCCGGGGGTAATCACCCACGAAGGGCGGTACCTGACGATGGACGCGCAAGACGATCACCCCCCTGAGCAGACCCCCACGGGCGACTCCCAGGAGCCCCCGGACCCGGACGACGACTCCCCCCTCCTCCGCGACCTGCGGGAGCGGGTCCGCGAAGTCAATGAGTCCCGAGCGCACTTGCAGAGGCTGTGGTGACCCGGGTCTTCGCGTGGCTGACCCCCGAGGCCCGTGACCTCCGCTCCGTCCGCCGTGAGTTACGGCGGCTGGAGACCGATCCCGAGTTCGCCGACGCATGGCGGGCGGAGCTGGCCGAGGGGTGGCGGCGAATCGAGTTCGACCGGGCCCTCCTACGAGTGCTGGAGGGCCTGCCGGACGGGGGCGGCCCGTCGTGAACGGCTCCGTCGAGGAGTGGCCCGCGTACCACTGCGACGTGATCGCCGAAGGGCCCGTCTACGGCACTGGTGAACGCCGCGCGGTGGTGCTCGGCACCTGTCGGACGATCTCCCCGAAGCTGGCACTGCGCTGGTTGTGCGCGCAGGCCCGCCGTATCGCGGACCGGCTCGACCCCGACCCGGAAGTGTGCTCCTGGGCGCGGCCGGTCACCGGGCCCGACCGGGGGAGCGGCCCTGACGGGCCGACAGGACTGCGTCGCTGGGCCGACGACATCGAGGGGGACCGGGCCGCCCGCGACCAGCTCACAGGGGGCGCACCGCTGACCCTCACCGTGGACGACGGCCCCAACGGCGTCTTCCGCCTGGCGATCTGGCCCGTGACCGTACGGCCAGTCCCCGAACCGGAGATATCCGCAGCCGCAAGCCTTCTCACGTCCGTCGAACTCCCGCCCTGCGCCCTTCTTCCCATGCGGCGGTCGGCCACGCGGTGCGAGAAGGGCGAGAGCCACAGACTCCGCCTCTGCCGGGACGGCAGCCGAAGCGCGTGTCCCCCGCGTGCAGGTGATCCCCGGCAGGGGCGGGCGGAACCCCGCCCCCCTGAGGTTCAGTCCAGTGGGGCGGGCCGAAGAAGCACTACACCCAACAGGAAGGTGTGAAATGGATCCGAAGTCGAAGCCCTGGATTCTGAGCGAGTGTGAGCACAAGTGGGCGCCGTGGAGTGGAAAGCAGCGCTGCGTCAAGTGCGGCCACACAAAAGGTAGGTAGCTGAGAGACAGGAGGGGCACCAGCTACCCCCGGTGCCCCTTCTGTGACTGAATGGAGAGCCGATGACCGAGCGGATTGAGTGGGAAGAGCTTCCGGTCGAGTTCCGCGACGCGGTTGAGGCGCGCACTGGGCCAGTGCGCGCATCTGAGAGCGTGACGAGCGGGTTCAACTGCTCACTCGCGCTGGACGTGCGTACTCGGGGCAGTGGGCGCCTGTTCCTCAAGGGCGTACGGACATCCGACGACGCGGGGATGGCGGGTCTGCTCTGCGAGGACCGGATCAATCGAACGGTCAGCGGCATCAGTCCAACCGTCCGCCACCGCTTCGAGGCGGCCGGATGGCTCGCTCTGGCGTTCATACACATCGATGGCCGCCACGCGGACTACAGTCCCGGCGCGCAGGACATGGGTGCCCTGACGCTCACTATGCGGCGCATGGAGGGGCTCCGGTCGCCTGGATTTCCGATCCCGCAGCTCTGGGAGCGGTTCACCGCATATCTGAAGCCGGGTGAGGCCGAGAAGCTGGCCGGGGGTCATCTGCTCCACACGGACACCAATCCGCACAACATCCTGATCGGACACCACGACGGAACGGCGTACATCATCGACTGGGCCATGCCCGTCATGGGACCGTCCTGGGTCGACCCCGCCTACGCGGCGGTGTGGATGATGCAGTACGGACACTCCCCCACGGACGCACTGGCCTGGTTGTCCGGGTTCCCACCATGGCAGCGGGCTGATCCACGAGCGGTCGAAGCGTTCGTGGCCGTGACCTGTCGCCGGTGGACCGACCACATGGGTGAAACAGACGCGGCAGCCTCCAACGAGTGCTTCCACCAGTTGCTGAACGCCATACGAAGCACCTGACGTCTCAAGGGATCGCCCACGCGGGGTGCACCGTCCGGCTCGGCGTCAGCCCCCTCCAGCAGTCCGCGCCACCGGACGCTCGCGCCGCCTCTCCCCAGGCCCGCAGGGAGGGGCGAGACCGTGATCGCCGAAACGGAAGAGGCCCCCTCCAACCGGAGGGAGCCCCTTGATGCCCTGGTGAAGCGATCCGCCGCGACCCGACCCCGTATGCCCCGCTACTTCGCGTCGCGCGCGAGGAAGGAGAGCAGGTCCTGGCGGCTCACCACACCCATCGGCTTGCCCTCGACCAGCACGATCGCCGCGTCCGCCGCAGCGCTCGTGTCGCCGAGCACGGTCATCAGATCGGCGACCGGCTCGCCCGAGCCCACCTGCGGCAGCGGGGAGCTCATGTGCTTCTCCAGCGGGTCGTGCAGCGAGGCGCGCTCCGTGTAGAGGGCGCCCAGCAGTTCCCGCTCCACGACCGAACCGATCACCTCGGCCGCCATCACATCGGGGTGCCCGGCGCCCGGCTTCACGATGGGCATCTGCGAGACCCCGTACTCCCGCAGCACCTCGATCGCCTCGCCGACGGTCTCCTCCGGGTGCATGTGCACCAGGCTGGGAATCCGGCCGCCCTCCTTGTGGCGCAGCACATCGCCGACGGACGCGGAGGGGCCGGCCTCCTCCAGGAAGCCGTAGTCCGCCATCCACTCGTCGTTGAAGATTTTGGAGAGGTAGCCGCGTCCGCTGTCCGGGAGCAGGACGACCACCACGTCGTCGGGCCCGAGGCCCTCGGCCACCCGCAGCGCCGCCACGACCGCCATACCGCAGGAGCCGCCGACGAGGAGGCCCTCCTCCTTGGCGAGCCGCCGGGTCATTTGAAACGAGTCCTTGTCCGACACGGCGACGATCTCGTCCGTGACGGTCCGGTCGTAGGCGGTGGGCCAGAAGTCCTCACCGACGCCCTCGACCAGATACGGGCGGCCGGAGCCCCCGCTGTAGACCGAGCCCTCCGGGTCGGCGCCGACGACCCGTACCGCGCCGTCGCTCACTTCCTTCAGATAGCGCCCGGTGCCGGAGATCGTGCCGCCGGTGCCCACACCCGCGACGAAATGGGTGATCTTTCCCTCGGTCTGGTCCCAGAGTTCGGGACCGGTGGTCTCGTAGTGCGAACGCGGATTGTTCGCGTTGCTGTACTGGTCCGGCTTCCAGGCGTCGGGGATCTCCCGGACGAGCCGGTCCGAGACGTTGTAGTACGAGTCGGGGTGCTCCGGATCCACGGCGGTGGGGCAGACCACGACCTCGGCACCGTACGCCCGAAGCACATTGATCTTGTCCGTGGAGACCTTGTCCGGGCAGACGAAGACGCACTTGTAGCCCTTCTGCTGCGCCACGATCGCCAGCCCCACACCGGTGTTGCCACTGGTCGGCTCCACGATGGTGCCGCCGGGGACCAGCGCCCCGCTCTCCTCGGCCGCCTCGATCATGCGTACGGCGATGCGGTCCTTGACCGAGCCGCCCGGGTTGAAGTACTCGACCTTGGCCAGGACCGTCGCTTGGATGCCGGCGGTGACGCTGTTCAGCCTGACCAGCGGGGTATTGCCGACAAGACTGATCATCGAGTCATGGATACGCACAGTGTCTCTCCGGGATCTCCGTAGTGAATGCGGCCAGAGTATGCGGAGCGGGACGGGATTGGGCGACCTCGGCCACGGGGCAGTTAGCTCATGACGGAGAGGAGAGCCGAACGTGTCGAGGGCGAGAGTGGCACGACGCATCGCGGCGGGCGCGGCCTATGGCGGCGGAAGCATCGGCCTGCTCGGGGCGGCGACCGTGGGGCTGGTGCTCGCGGAGGTCCAGTTGGCGAAGCGCTCGGTCGGCGGGAGCGTCGCACCGCTGCCACCCCGGGGCGACGGGCTGTACGGACTGGCCTTCGGCCGCGTCGATCCGTTGCTCCTCGGCATGTTGGGGGACTCCACGGCGGCGGGGCAGGGCGTACGGAGGGCGGGCCAGACACCGGGCGCGCTGCTGGCCTCCGGGCTCGCGGCCGTCGCCGAGCGACCGGTGGAGGTGTGCAATGTGGCGCTGCCGGGGGCGCAGTCGGACGACCTGGACCGTCAGGTCACCCTGCTGCTCGCGGACGCCTCACGCCGCCCGGAGGTCTGCGTGATCATGATCGGTGCCAACGATGTCACGCACCGGATGCCGCCCACCCAGTCCGTGCGGCATCTGGCGTCGGCGGTGCGCAGGCTGCGGACGGCCGGTGCGGAGGTGGTGGTGGGCACCTGCCCGGACCTGGGCACCATCGAGCCGGTCTACCAGCCGCTGCGCTGGCTGGCCCGCAGGGTCTCCCGGCAGCTCGCGGCGGCGCAGACGATCGTGGCGGTGGAACAGGGCGGCCGGACGGTGTCGCTCGGCGATCTGCTGGGCCCGGAGTTCGCGGCGAACCCGAGGGAGATGTTCGGGGCGGACAACTACCACCCGTCGGCTGAGGGGTACGCGACGGCGGCGATGGCGATGTTGCCGACGGTCTGCGCGGCACTGGGGGTGTGGCCGGAGTCGGACCGCCCGGAGGCGGCGCGGGACGAGGGCATGTTGCCGGTCGCGAAGGCGGCGGCCACGGCGGCCCACGAGGCGGGCACCGAGGTGACGGGCGCCCGAGCCCCCTGGGCCCTCCTCAAGCACCGCCGTCGCCGGCGCCTCCCCGATCCTCACCACCCGGCCCCGTCGCCCACCCGGACGCCGTCGCCGTAGCCGTGGCCGGGCGTGCTGATGTCCTTGGCGCCGGGGCGAGGGCTTCAGGGCCTCGGCCCGGGGCCGGGGCCGGGGCCGGGGCCGGGGCAGTCGTGCGGTCCACCCCCGGATTCGACGTCCGCGGGGAGTTCCATGCCCCCCGGCACGGGCGCACTCCAGCCGAAAAGTGAGCGCTCGCTTAGAATTGAGGTCCGTGTCACACCCCGCACCCCGTGACCCCGCTCCTACCTCCAGGTAACTTCCCCCACGAGCCCACACCCTCGCGCCCCATGGAGCCCCCGATGCCCGAAGCAGTCATCGTTTCCGCCGCCCGCTCCCCCATCGGCCGGGCCTTCAAGGGCTCCCTCAAGGAGCTGCGTGCCGACGATCTGACCGCGACCATCATCCAGGCCGCTCTCGCCAAGGTCCCCGGGCTCGACCCCCGGGACATCGACGATCTGATGCTCGGCTGCGGTCTCCCCGGCGGGGAACAGGGGCACAATCTCGGGCGGATCGTGGCCGTGCAGATGGGGATGGACCACCTTCCGGGCTGCACGATCACCCGCTACTGTTCATCGTCGCTCCAGAC
The DNA here is from genome assembly GCF_044333555.1 of Streptomyces sp. NPDC020965. NCBI lineage: Bacteria > Bacillati > Actinomycetota > Actinomycetes > Kitasatosporales > Streptomycetaceae > Streptomyces > Streptomyces sp. NPDC020965. The sequence goes on along the minus strand of NZ_JBIRRE010000010.1, from coordinate 263,049 downwards.
CTCCCGGATGGCGATGCACGCCATCAAGGCCGGTGAGGGTGACGTCTTCATCTCGGCGGGCGTCGAGATGGTGTCCCGCTTCGCCAAGGGCTCGTCCGACGGTCAGCCCGATACGCAGAACCCGGTCTTCGCCGAGGCCCAGGCCCGTACCGCCAAGGTCGCCGAGGGTGGTGCGGACTCCTGGCACGACCCCCGCGAGGACGGCCTGCTGCCCGACGCGTACATCGCGATGGGGCAGACCGCGGAGAATCTCGCCCGACTGAAGGGCGTCACCCGCCGCGAGATGGACGAGTTCGGCGTCCGTTCGCAGAATCTCGCCGAGGCCGCCATCCGGAACGGCTTCTGGGAGCGGGAGATCACCCCGGTCACCACCCCGGACGGCACGGTCGTCAGCCAGGACGACGGCCCGCGCGCGGGTGTGACCCTGGAGGGCGTCGAGGGGCTGAAGCCCGTCTTCCGCCCCGATGGTCTGATCACCGCGGGCAACTGCTGCCCCCTCAACGACGGCGCCGCCGCGTTGGTGATCATGAGTGACACCAAGGCCGCCGAGCTGGGCCTCACCCCGCTCGCCCGGATCGTCTCCACCGGCGTCTCCGGGCTCTCGCCGGAGATCATGGGTTACGGACCGGTCGAGGCGTCCCGGCAGGCGCTCTCCCGCGCGGGGCTGACCATCGACGACATCGACCTGGTCGAGATCAACGAGGCGTTCGCCGCGCAGGTCATCCCCTCCTACCGGGACCTCGGCATCGACCTCGACAAGCTGAACGTCAACGGCGGCGCCATCGCGGTGGGCCACCCGTACGGCATGACCGGCGCGCGGATCACCGGGACGCTCATCAACAGCCTCCAGTTCCACGACAAGCAGTTCGCGCTGGAGACCATGTGCGTCGGCGGTGGCCAGGGCATGGCCATGGTGCTGGAGCGGCTGAGCTGATTCCCCGGGGCGCCCAGAGGCCCCCGGGGCCCCCGGAACCCAAGTCGTGACCGAAACTCCCCCAGGATGTGACCTACCCCCTGGGGGAGTGACGTTTCCCCAGGTCAAACCCGGTCAATCCCACATCCTGGTAAACACCGGGCCAAAAGTCCTGTCCGTTTCATGACGTTATGCACTGACGGGGGGCGCGCATCCCCCGCAAGCTGATGTAGGAAGTCGGGGGTGTCGATGAAACCGGGAGTACGTCAGTGAGCGCCATGTCTCTTGCCCTGCTGCTGACCACCGCCGCCGCGACGGCCGTGGGCGCCGCCGCCCTGCACGCCGCCCACGGGCTCCGTCGGCAGGTCACGGCACTCCGCGTCGAGCTGTCCCACGCCCATGTCCACGCCGCGCAGGGCCCGACCGTCCAGGTGCCGGGCGCCCGCCCCACACCGGCCGCCGAGATACGCGCCGCCGTCGCCGAGGCCCTCGCCGAGGAGCGGGAGCGGGAACTCGCCGAGGCGCGCGCCTTCTGGGCCGCGCAGGAGTCCCGCGACGCCGCCGACACCCCCGCCCGCCTCGGTGGCGAGGCCGCGGGACCGCTGCTGGGCGGTCTGGGCGCCCCCGGCGACGAGCTGCCCTTCTACGTGCCGCGCCAGGCCGACTTCGCGGGCCTGGAGGCGATGGACCTGGAGGCGGTCGACGCCCTGGACGATCTGGTGGACCTGGTGGACCTCGCCGAGGTGACCGAGTACGCCGAGGACTCCCCCGAACTGGCCGCGGCCCGCCGCCGGCACCCCTCGCACCCGGACTTCATCCCGGTGCAGACCCCGATGGTGACCGACCACGAGCACACGGTGTCCCGGCTGGAGGAGCTGGCCGCGGCCCGCACCGAGCTGGCCGACGTACGGCCGGGGCCGCTCGGCACGCTCGACGTCTACGTCTTCGCCGACGGGACGACGCTCTGTATGACGCCCGGCCACCGCGAGACCGCCGAGCGGCTGGCGGACGCGCTGCGCACCGGTGACACACCGGTCCTGCTGGGCGGCTCCAGCATCTCGGGGGCGTACGCGCTGACCTTCGCCTGCGGCGACGACACGGTCTACATCCTCGCGGACCGGGTCATCACCTCGCTCTGATCCCCGGCGAGCGGGACGAGCCGAGAGCCCACCGCGCGCCCGGGGCCGGCCGGTGTTCGAGCCCGCGTGCGCCGGTCTAGCGAAACGCGCGCTCCGCCGCCGTACGTACCAGTTCCACGGCCTCGTCCAGCTCCGCCGCCCGCGGGGACGGGGCCGTTCTCAGCGCTTCCACCAGATCGGTTCCGGCCACCATGAGCTGGTCGGCGACGACGAACACACCCGCGTCGGGCATGATCATCGGTTCTCGGTCGGGCGCCTCGACGCGCTGGGCACGCAGTGCCAACTCCCTGGCCAGCCCCAGCGCCTCCGCCGCCGCACCGCGCTGGAGGCGGCTCTGCGGGGCGGCTCGCAGCCGGTCGGCGAAGCGGTTCACGGTATGGGTCAGCTCTGTCGTATCCAGCACACGCCGACCCTACGCACTCCCCCGGGAGTGTTGCCAATACGCGAACCCTCGGGCACGGTGGCGTGAAGGAGCACACGCGCAACGCGTCCGGAGGCGCCGATGTCCCCAGTCTTCTCCGAAGAGACCCACCGCAATCTGCTCTCCCGCATCCCCCATTGCACCGGTCGTGAGATCTCCGACTGGCTCCGCGCCGTCGAGGAAGGCCCGTCCCTCTTCCGTTTCGAGGAGAAGGTGAGCTGGCTCCGGAGCGAACACAACCTCGCATACGGACACGCCAAGGCGATCATCCACGAGTACGACCTGCGGCGAGCGGCGCGCAAGCTGCTCTAGAAGGCCGTCCTCGAAGTCGAGAGTCGTCTTCGAAGGAGTGTCGTCCACCGCACCGCGGGCGGACGGACGGGACTTCGAAGACCCCACCCGGGTTCCCGACTGCCCCTGTCCCCACGAGCCCCGTCCCCACGACACCGAAGGGCCCGCAGGCGGTAAGCCTGCGGGCCCTTCGTTCACTCGGTGTCAGCCGGGTCGGCCGCGGGTCAGTCGTTCCCCTGGAGGATCGACAGGACACGCAGCATCTCCAGGTAGATCCACACCAGGGTCAGGGTGAGGCCGAAGGCCGCCAGCCAGGACTCCTCGCGCGGAGCGCCGTAGGTGAGTCCGTCCTCGACCTGCTTGAAGTCGAGGGCGAGGAAGCAAGCACCCAGGATGATGCCGATCACGCCGAACAGGATGCCGAGGCCACCGCTGCGGAAGCCGAGGCCGTCACCGCCGCCGAAGACGGCGAACAGCAGGTTGACCGCCATCAGCAGCATGAAGCCCATCGCGGCGGCCATGACGAAGCCGAAGAAGCGACGGTTGACGCGGATCCAGCGCATCTTGTACGCGATCAGGACACCGGCGAAGACCGCCATGGTGCCCATCACCGCCTGCGGGACCACACCGGCACTGACGTAGGTGCTGACCGCGCTGGAGATCACGCCGAGGAAGACGCCCTCGAACGCGGCGTACGACAGGATCAGCGCCGGGACCGGCTTGCTCTTGAACGCCTGGATCAGCGACAGGACCATGGCCACCAGGGCCGCGCCGATCGCGATGCCGTAGGACGTGCCGATGTTGTCCTTGTCGACGGGCAGCAGGACCCAGGAGAGCACGGCGGTGACAACGACCGTGCCGAGCGTCATCGCGGTGCGCGAGACGACGTCGTCGATCGTCATCACGGCGCGGGCGGGTGCCGGCTGGCCCGTGCCGGTCTGCGTATCGGCCGGTGCGTACGGGTTGGTCGCGTACGGGTTGCCGGTGCCCTGGGCGTAGGGGTTGGTTCCTACGACGGGGCCCCCGGCCTGCGGCTGCGCGTTGAAGCCCGCATAGCCGTTGTCACGGCTGAACCCCCGTCGCGAGAAGACCGGGTTACTGCTCCTCATCTCACTCCTCAGTGGCCACCTTGCGCGGCCTTGCGTCAAGAGTAATGCGGGAGCAAACGACACACCCTAGTGCTCGGGGAGGATCTTTCCGGATTGTGACCTCCAGACCCTGCCGCCCAGGGGGCAGTCGGGGCCGGACCACCCGCTCCGGGTGACGCGCGCCACAACGACGCGCGCCACAACAACGCGCGACGCAGCGACGAAGAGGAGAAGGAGAGGAGGGGAGTGGAAGAGAGGTCACCCCATAGGCGGCGAGTAATGGACCCGCTACGCATTCAGGTCTGGGCACGAGCCGCATCGGGTGAGATCATTGCATGCAGCAGCGGTCAAGCATTCAACTACTCTGGGTCGGTCGTCGGGCTACAGAGAGTGCCCGGAGCCGGACTCGAACCGGCACGGCCATGAAGGCCAGCGAGGTTTAAGCTCGCCGTGTCTGCATTCCACCATCCGGGCCAGATGTGGCTCCGTGTAAGCACGTGAGCCTATCCGGGCAGATCCATCCGCCTTGGCGGCCAGTGGCCCGATGTTGTCTTATTTTATTGCTGCTTGAGGGTGCGTCAGCCCAGGTGAAACACCATGCGACAGCCCGTCTCCCGGCAGGGTCGGCCCCACCGCGCCGGCGACTGATTTGACGGAAACTCGACGCCCCGAACGCTCCCCCGTCCCACCCCCCGGACAGCCCCCTCCCCACACCCGGCACGGCTCCGCCACCACCCATACGCCGTCAGGGGCACCGTCATACCAAAGGAGGATGATCGGGCGGGGCGGTGCGACCAGAGAGGGCCCCCGGAACGGGCACCCGGTCTGACGATCGGCGGCCGAGCGCGGGACAGGATGGGACTCGTCCCCAGATCGTCCCCACAGCTCGTCCCACCGGACAGGAGTGCCTCCTCGTGACCACCACGCCCCTCGCACACCGCGCCACCGCCGTGGCCGCCCGCGCCACGGATCTGTCCAAGGTGTACGGACAGGGCGAGACCCAGGTGGTCGCCCTGGACCGGGTCTCCGTCGACTTCCGGCAGGCCGAGTTCACCGCGATCATGGGCCCCTCGGGGTCCGGCAAGTCCACCCTGATGCACTGCGTCGCCGGGCTCGACACCTTCAGCTCCGGCTCCGTCCGCATCGGCGAGACCGAGCTGGGCTCCCTCAAGGACAAGCAGCTCACCCAGCTCCGCCGGGACAAGATCGGCTTCATCTTCCAGGCGTTCAACCTGCTCCCGACGCTGACCGCGCTGGAGAACATCACGCTCCCGATGGACATCGCCGGCCGGAAGCCCGACAAGCAGTGGCTGGACACCGTCATCGACATGGTCGGACTGCGCGACCGGCTCAGTCACCGCCCCACCCAGCTCTCCGGCGGCCAGCAGCAGCGCGTCGCGGTCTCCCGCGCGCTCGCCTCCCAGCCGGACATCATCTTCGGTGACGAGCCCACCGGAAATCTGGACTCGCGCTCCGGCGCCGAGGTCCTCGGCTTCCTCCGCAACTCCGTCCGCGAGCTGGGCCAGACCGTGGTGATGGTCACCCACGATCCGGTCGCCGCCTCCTACGCCGACCGGGTGATCTTCCTCGCCGACGGCCGGATCGTCGACGAGATGCTGCACCCCTCCGCGGACGGCGTCCTCGACCGGATGAAGGCGTTCGACGCCAAGGGCCGGACCAGCTGACCCACGGCCGGCCCACCACCCGGCGCCCTCCCGACTTCCGGCTCCCACCACAGGACTGACAGACATGTTCCGTACCGCGCTGCGCAATGTGCTCGCGCACAAAGCCAGGCTGCTGATGACCGTGCTCGCCGTGATGCTCGGCGTGGCCTTCGTGTCCGGCACCCTGGTCTTCACCGACACCCTCGGCAACGCCTTCCGCAATCAGACGGCCAAGAGCTTCGACAACACCGCCGTCGTGGTCTCCAGCCCCACCAGTGACAGTGGCGCCGGCGAGTCCGACGACGGCCTCCCGGCCTCGACCCTGGCCGGCATCAAGGGCCTCAAGGGCGTCGACGAGGCCACCGGGCGGGTCTCCGGGTTCGCCGGAGTGGCCGACCAGAAGGGCAAGCTGATCGGCAGCGGCTGGACCAACACCGGGGCGAACTTCTCCCCCGGCAAGGACGGCCGGGACGACGCGTACGACTTCACCAGCGGTGCGGGCCCGGTGCAGCCCACCCAGGTCGCCCTGGACGAGGCCACCGCCAAGAAGGGGAAGTACGCGGTCGGCGACCCCGTCCGGGTCTCGACCAACGGGCCGGTGAAGGAGTTCACCCTCTCCGGCGTCTTCACCACCGAGGACGGCGCGGTCAACGCGGGCGGCAGCCTGATCCTGTTCGACACCCCCGTCGCGCAGCAGCTCTACCTGAAGCCCGGTTTCTTCAACGAGATCAATGTCGCCGCCGCCTCCGGGGTCTCCGACGACAAGCTGCTCGCCGACGTCAAGGCGCTGCTGCCGAAGGGCGCCGAGGCGCAGACCGGCAAGGAGCTGGCCGACCAGCAGGCCAAGGACATCGAGTCCGGCCTCAACCACCTGAACACCATGCTGCTCGCCTTCGCGGCCATCGCCCTCTTCGTCGGCATCTTCCTGATCGCCAACACCTTCACCATGCTGGTCGCCCAGCGCACCAGGGAGCTGGCGCTGCTGCGCGCCGTCGGCGCCTCCCGCCGTCAGGTCAAGCGCTCGGTGATCCTGGAGGCCCTGGTGGTCGGCGCGCTCGCGTCGGTCGTCGGCTTCGTCCTGGGCCTGGGCCTCGCGGTCGGGCTGCGCAGCGCGGTGGGTTCGTTCGGGGCGAAGATGCCCGCCGGGCCGCTGGTCATCTCGCCCGTCGCGATCCTCTCCGCGCTCGGTGTCGGTGTGCTGATCACCGTGCTCGCCGCCTGGCTGCCCGCCCGTCGGGCCGCGCGGATCGCGCCGGTCGCGGCGATGAGCAGTGTCCATCTGGCGGCCTCCGGCAAGTCCCTGCTGATCCGGAACATCGTCGGCGGAGTCATCACCCTGGCCGGTGCGGGGGCCATCCTCGGCGGCGCCGCGTCCGGCGGCGGCGACGGCCGGATGCTGATCGGGGCCGGCGCCTTCCTGGCGCTGATCGGCATCATCGTGCTGATCCCGCTGCTCGCCCGTCCGGTGATCGCCCTGGTCCAGCCGCTGCTGAACCGGCTGTTCGGGGTCGCGGGCAAGCTGGCCGGGCAGAACTCGGTCCGTAATCCGCGCCGTACCGGAGCCACCGCCTCCGCGCTGGCGATCGGTCTGACCCTGGTCACCGGCCTCACCGTCATCGGTGTCACGCTCGGCCAGGCCATCGACAAGATGACCACGGACAACGTCCGCGCCGACTACGTCGTGACGATGGCCAGCGGCGACACCATGGACGCCTCCGCACTCGCCGCGCTGGAGAAGGCCAAGGGCGTCGAGGGGATCTCGCCGCAGCAGGCGTTCCTGCTGGACATCAAGGACGAGACCCACGCGGCCTCCGCGGTCAACGCCGAGGACGTCTCGAAGGTCTTCTCGCTGAAGGTCCTCTCCGGTTCCCTGGACACGCTCGCCGACGGCCAGATCGCCGTCGGTGAGAAGACGGCGAAGGACGAGGGCTGGCGGACCGGTGACACCCTGCCGGTGGGCTTCAAGAAGAACGGCGCCGACGCATCGGCGGTGCAGAAGCCGCTGACGATCGGCGCGATCTACGAGGAGAACGAGTTCCTCTCGCCGGTCATCGTCTCGGACAAGCTCACCGCTCCGTACGACACCACTCCGGACATCCGTGAGATCTGGGTCGCCATGGACGGCGGCGAGACCTCGGCCAACGAGCAGGCACTGGTGGACTCGCTGGGCAACAACCCCGGCATGAACATCATGGACAAGCAGGAGCTGCGGGACTCCACCGCGGGCATGATCAACACGATGTTGAACATCATGTACGGCCTGCTGGCCATGGCCCTGGTCATCGCGGTCCTCGGCGTCGTCAACACCCTCGCGATGTCCGTCTTCGAGCGTCAGCAGGAGATCGGCATGTTGCGGGCGATCGGTCTGGACCGGGCCCGGGTCAAGCGCATGATCCGCCTGGAGGCGGTGGTGATCTCGCTCTTCGGCGCGGTGATCGGTGTGGTGCTCGGCTCCTTCCTGGCCTGGGCGATCGGCGAGACGATCAAGAGCAGCATCCCGGACTACGCCCTGGTCGTGCCGTGGGGCCGGATCGGTCTCTTCCTGCTGCTGGCGGGTGTGGTGGGCGTACTGGCCGCCATGTGGCCGGCCCGCAGCGCCGCCCGGCTGAACATGCTGACGGCGATCAAGACCGAGTAGCCGGCCGCCGCCCGGAGCGTACGGCGGGGCCCCGCGACCGATTCGTGTCGCGGGGCCCCGCCGTGTGTATGTGTAGCCAGAGCGCCGGTTCCGGGTTTGGCTTCGGTCGCCGGTAGGCGGGACGGGTCCGGTCGCCGGTCCGGTCGCCGATGTTGCCGGTGTCGCCGGTGTCGCCGGTACGGGACGGTTACGGGGTCAGTTCCAGGTACGGGTGCGCAGCGGCAGCCCCGACGCCCCGCCCTCGGGCGTCCGTACCGCGAGGATCTGGTTGACCCCGATCCGGTTCCGCTCGAAGGACACCGCGGATGCGGCCATATAGAGCCGCCAGACCCGGGCCCGCCCCGGCGAGGTGAGGCGTACCGCGTCGTCCCAGCCCTCCTCCAGATTGGCGACCCAGCGGCGCAGGGTCAGGGCGTAGTGCTCACGGATGGACTCCACGTCCCGCACCTCGAAGCCCGCCCCCTCCAGCGTGGTGACCGTACGGCCGAGGGGGGACAGCTCGCCGTCCGGGAAGACGTAGCGGTCGATGAACTGGTCGACCCGGTAGCGGGACTCGTTCCGCTCCGGACGGCGGGCGATCTGATGGTTGAGCAGCCGGCCGCCGGGGGCGAGCAGGGTGTAGAGCTGTCGCGCGTACTCCTGGTAGCGGACCGTGCCGACGTGTTCCGCCATGCCGATGGAGGAGATGGCGTCGTACGGACCGTCCCTGACGTCCCGGTAGTCCTGAACGCGGATCTCGATCCGGTCGGTGAGCCCGGCCTCGGCGATGCGTTTGCGGGCGTAGGCGGCCTGCTCACGGGAGAGGGTGATGCCGGTGGCCCGGACCCCGTACTCCCGCGCGGCGTGCATGGCCAGCGAGCCCCAGCCGCAGCCGACGTCGAGGAGTCGCTGGCCCTCGGTGAGGCCGAGCTTGCGGCAGACCAGATCGAGCTTGGCGCGCTGGGCCTCCTCCAGGGAGCCCCCCTCGTCCCAATAGGCGCAGGAGTAGACCATGGACGGCCCGAGGACCAGTTCGTAGAACGGGTTGCCGACGTCGTAGTGGTGGCTGATGGCCCGCCGGTCGCGGACCCTGGTGTGCGAGCCCCCGGTACGGCCGCGGACCTCCTCGGGGGGCGGGGGCGGTGGGGGCAGCGGCCCGCCGAGCGCGAGCAGGGTCGCCGCTGCGGTGCGGAGGCTCGGGTCGCGGAGGGAGCGGTGCGGGGTGTCGCGCTCCCAGATGAACCCGGAGAGGCGGTCGAGCACGGTGAAGAGATCGCCCTCGACATCGAGGTCCCCGGCCACCCAGCCCCGGGCCAGGCCCAGCTCGCCCGGCCGCCACAGCAGCCGCCGCAGCCCCCGCCGGTTCCGCAGGACGAGCACCGGCCCGTCCGGCGGTCCGGCCTCGGAGCCGTCCCAGGCCCGGAGGCGGACGGGGAGGGGGGTCCCGAACAGATCGTGGACGAGGGCGGACAACCGCGGAGCGGCTTCGGCCATGGCGCGTACCTCCGTGAGGGTGTTCCCGCAGACGGCTTGCTCGTGTTCCGGAGAACACATCGAGCACTGTGGGTGCTTCCCGAAAGAGCGTGATCACGCACGGAATAGTCCGGGGAGCCCCTCGCACGGCGGTGGTAGGGAGGAGTACCGGTGGGCGCGGAGGAGTACCGGTGGGCGCGGGAAGGGGACGGCAGGCACGGGCGGGGCGACCGGCCGGGAACACCGCATCCGGGCGTACGGGGCCCGGGGAGCATCACCTCCGGCCGGGCGGGCCCTGGCCACCGCATCCGGGCGTACGGGGCCCGAGGAGCATCACCTCCAGCCGGGCGGGGGCCGTCGCGCGGGCGGTGCCACAGCGGACTGCGGCCGGGCGAGGGGCCGTCGCGCTGGCCGCGGCCGGGCATGGCGAAGGGCCGCCCGCACCACGGATGGCGGGCGGCCCTTCGATCAGTCGCTGAGGCGTTGGACGCCGGGACGGGGCGGCCGGGTCAGGATGCCTTCGCCTTCTCCGGCGCCGGCGCGGTGACCGCGGCGGCCGGAGTGGGCTTCGCGGCCTCGTAGAACTCCTCGCGCGGGGTCTCCATCGCGCCGAGGGAGACGACCTCGCGCTTGAGGAACATCTGGAGCGTCCAGTCCGCGAAGACCCGGATCTTCCGGTTCCACGTCGGCATCGCCATGCCGTGGTAGCCACGGTGCATGTACCAGGCCAGCCGGCCGCGCAGCTTGATCTTCATCTTGCCGACGACGATCATCGCGACGCCCTTGTGCAGACCGAGTCCGGCCACGGCGCCCTTGTTGGCGTGGCTGTACTCCTTCTGCGGGAAGCCGCGCATCCCGGAGATGACGTTGTCGCCGAGGACCTTGGACTGCCGCAGCGCGTGCTGGGCGTTCGGCGGGCACCAGGCGTTCTCGACGCCGGCCTTGCGCGCCGCGACGTCCGGGACCTGGGCGTTGTCGCCCGCGGCCCAGATGTAGTCGGTGCCCTGGACCTGGAGCGTGGTGCCGGTGTCGACGTGGCCGCGGGGGCCGAGCGGCAGACCGTAGCGCGCCAGCGCCGGGTTCGGCTTCACGCCGGCCGTCCACACGATCGTGCTGGAGTCGACCTCCAGGCCGTTCTTCAGCACCACATGGCCGTCGACGCAGGAGTCCATCGACGTCGAGAGGTAGATCTCGACACCGCGGCTCTCCAGGTGCTCCTTGCCGTAGGCGCCGAGCTTCGGGCCCACCTCGGGGAGGATCTTGTCGGCGGCGTCGACCAGGATGAAGCGCATGTCCTCGCGCTTCACGTTCCGGTAGTACTTGGCCGCGTCCCTGGCCAGGTCCTCCACCTCGCCGATGGTCTCGGCACCGGCGAAGCCACCACCCACGAAGACGAAGGTCAACGCCTTGCGGCGGACCTCCTCGTCGGTCGTGGAGTCGGCCTTGTCGAGCTGTTCGAGCACATGGTTCCGGAGGCCGATGGCCTCTTCGATGCCCTTCATGCCGATGCCCTGCTCGGCGAGGCCGGGGATCGGGAAGGTCCGGGAGACCGCGCCGAGCGCGACCACCAGGTAGTCGAAGGGCAGCTCGTACGCCTCGCCGACCAGCGGGGAGACGGTCGCGACCTTGCGGTCCTGGTCGATGGTGGTGACCCGCCCGGTGAGCACCTCGGCCTTGGGCAGGACGCGGCGCAGCGGGACGACGACGTGCCGCGGCGAGATGCTGCCGGCGGCGGCTTCGGGGAGGAAGGGCTGATACGTCATGTACGAGCGCGGGTCGACGACCGTGACGGTCGCTTCGCCGTACCGCATCTTCTTCAGAATGCGGCGCGCCGCGTACAGGCCAACGTATCCACCGCCTACTACGAGGATCCTGGGACGCTCCGTGGTGCTCATGCCATCGAGTATCCACCCCCCTGATAAGGGGTGCTCGTGAGCCCCTTCACAAGGAGTGGAGTCACCTCTGCTACACTGCGCCGCCCGCGTGACGGAGGTCATGGTCAACAGAGGGAACCACCACCCTGGCGCACACGTTGGAAACCCCCTGTGAGCAGGCCCTTCGGTCAGCTTTCCGGGTGGACCACCGCCCCCGCCCGACCGTCCGCCAGCAGCCCCGCCCGGCGCGAAAGCCCCCCTCCGGGGCCCAACGGCCCCCGGGTGCGGGCCTTTCGGCCCCCCACAACGCCCATCAGGGCGCTTTTCCTTGTGAAGAACTTCACGAAGTTCGTTCCGGGGGCCTTCCCGCGATCGGTGGTCAGGCCACCGACCAGGCCGCTCCCGCCCGGGAGCCACCTCGGCGACGCCCCCTCACCGCCCTGCGCACCGCCATGTGTACACGTTGGCGCGTACACTGCCCGTATGGCTGAGAACACGGTGACCGTACGGGAAGCCCGCGCACACCTGGCGGACCACATCAACCATGCCGAGCAGGGAAGACCGACAGTGATCACGCGCAACGGCGTGCCGGTCGCGGCCGTCGTGCCGATCGCGGACTTCGACGCGCTGGAAGAGGCCGCCGACGTACTCCTGGCCCGGGAGGCGGAAGCAGTACTGGCCGAGGGTGGCTCCACCGTGACCATGGCCGAACTACTGGCGGACCTGTTCGCCGAGCCCACCGCAGCCACCGAAGATGCGGCATGAAGTACGCGTTCCGGTTCACCACAGCGGCACAACGGCAGCTTCGGGCTGTCGATCGGCCCGCCGCCATGCGCATCCTGGCCGCGCTGACCGCGCTCGGCGACGATCCGTACCGCGAGGACGCCGACGTCAAGAAGCTCACGGGCCCCTCGGGGCTCTACCGGCTCCGGGTCGGCAATTACCGGGTCGCCTATCAGGTCGAGGACGGCGAACTCATCATCCTCGTCATCAAGGTCGGCGACCGGCGCGACGTCTACCGCAACCTCTAAGAGGCTGAGCGGCGGGCACGGGGAGCATCACCCGCCGTTGAGTGCCGTATGCCAGGCGATCCCGTCGAGGATGTCGTGCTCGCTGACGACCACTTCCGACGCCCCGCACCGCTCCATGACGGCCAGCAGTATCAGCGCCCCGGCGCCGATCACATCCACCCGCCCCGGATGCATCACCGGGATCGCCGCACGCTGGTCATGGGTGGACTCCAGCAGCGTCCGGGTGATCTCCGCGACCTTCTCGTACGCGATCCGGGACTGGTGGATCGCCCGGGAGTCGTACGCGGCGAGGCCGAGCGCCACCCCGGCGACGGTGGTCACCGAGCCGGCGAGGCCGACGAGCATGCCGGCGTCGCGCAGGGGGACGGTCCGCTCCGCGAGGTCGAGCGCCGCCTCGATGTCCGCCCGGACGGCGGCGACCTCGGCGGCGGTGGGCGGATCGCTCCGGATATGGCGCTCGGTGAGACGCACACAGCCGATGTCCACGGAACGGGCCGCCTCGACGCCCGCCCGCCCGATGACGAACTCCGTCGACCCGCCGCCGATGTCGACGACCAGCCGCTCCTCGTGACCCGGCAGCTCCTTGGTGGCACCGGTGAACGAGAACTCGGCCTCCTGGTCGCCGCTGATCACCTCGGGCTCGACCCCGAGGATCTCGAACACGCCCCGCGTGAAGTCGTCCCGGTTCTCGGCGTCTCGGGATGCGGAGGTCGCGACGAAGCGCAGCCGCTCCGCACCCAGCTCCTTGATAACGGCGGCGTACTCGCGGCAGGCGGCGAACGTGCGCTCCAGGGCCTCCGGCGCGAGCCGGCCGGTGCGGTCCACGCCCTGGCCGAGCCGGACGATGGTCATCCGGCGGTCGAGGTCGACCAGGGTCCCGGTGGCCGGGTCGGCGTCGGCGACGAGCAGCCGGATCGAGTTGGTGCCGCAGTCGATCGCGGCGACGCGGGTCATTTGTGGGTACTCCTCAGGGCGCGTCTGACGGATCTGGCCGGGTGGGACGGGTCCCGGTCTTCAGGATCGGGCTTCGGCCGGCTGCTCGCACGGGGTGACGCACGGGCCCTTCCGCCACCACTCCGGCAGCATCGCGATGGCCTCGTCCCCGAGCGGATTGACCCCGGGGCCCGCTGCCAGCGAGTGCCCCACCAGGACGTGCAGACACTTCACCCGGTCCGGCATCCCGCCAGCGCTCGGGAACCCCTGGAGCACCTCGATATCGTCCCGGCGCGCGATGTAGTCCTCGTGCGCCCGCCGGTACGCCGCCGCCAGCTCCGGATCGGCCGCCAGCCGCTCCGACATCTCCTTCATGACCCCGTTCGCCTCCAGCGTGCCGATCGCGGAGGCCGCACGCGGGCACGTCAGGTAGTACAGGGTCGGGAAGGGCGTGCCGTCGGGCAGCCGGGGGGCCGTCTCGACGACATCGGGCTGCCCGCAGGGGCAGCGGTGCGCGATGGCGCGGAGTCCGCGCGGGGGCCTGCCGAGCTGTTCCCGGAACGCCGCGATGTCCGCGTCCGTGGGCTCGGTGGGATCGGTGTGGGGAGGAGGGGTTTCCATGCCTACCTTGGCTCTGACGATTCTGTGTCGCTGCTGTGCTGGGTGGTGCTGAACTGTTGTACTGCTGAACTGTCGTGCCGCTGGGCTTGTCGTGCCGCTGGGCCGGGGTCGCCCGCCGTGGGGCCGCATGTCACCGCGGTCCGCCGCCGGGGGGTGCGGGCGGGGTGTACGGAGCGGAGGTCAGCGGCGGTCCGCGTGGTCGACGCCTTCCCAGACGTTCGAGTACCAGGGGCGGTCGGCCGCGCCGTCCTGCGCGCGCCGGTCCTCCTCGACCTCCGGGTCGATCATCGTGTATCCGGTCTCCCCCGGCAGCACGTAGTGCAGGTGCTCCCGGGCCAGTCGCCGGATGTACATATCGTCCTGGAGCCGCGCCTTCTCGTCCCGGAGGCGTTCGACCTGCCGTTCCGCCTCGGCCATCCGGCCGCGCTGTTCGGCCATGTCGCCGCGCTGGGACACGTACTGCCGCATGGGGTACGCGAGGGCGACGATCAGCGAACAGAGGACCAGCGCGAGGAAGGCCGCCCGGCCGGTCAGCCGGGAGCGGCGGGCCTGGCGCCGGGTCTGGGAGCGGTAGACACGGGCGGCGGTCTGCTCGCCGAGCAGCCGCAACCTGGTCGCGGTGGAGAACCGGTCACGGTCCTTCGCGGCCATGTCGTCCCGCCTCCCTTCCCCCGTACCCACGTACGGACGTCCCCGGACACGGTACGGGACCGTGGCCGAGGACGTCCGGACGACTGGCTGCGCACCCCCCGGCGGCTGACCTTGATCAACCGTCGGGAGGTGCGTCGCTCGACCGCCGTGGGAGACCGGCCGGCCGGGAGGACCCGGCGATCGGTCCGTGCGGGTCCGGCCCTGTGGATCAACCCTTGCGGATCAACCCCGGTGGATCAGCCCTTGCGGATCAGCGCTCGCGGATCAACCCGTGCGGATCAGCCCTTGAAGCGGGGGAACGCGCTGCGCCCGGCGTACACCGCGGCGTCGTCGAGGATCTCCTCGATGCGCAGCAGCTGGTTGTACTTGGCGACGCGCTCCGAGCGCGCCGGGGCGCCGGTCTTGATCTGACCGCAGTTGGTGGCGACGGCGAGGTCCGCGATGGTGACGTCCTCGGTCTCACCGGAGCGGTGGGACATCATGCACTTGAAGCCGCTGCGCTGGGCCAGCTCGACCGCGTCGAGGGTCTCGGTCAGCGAACCGATCTGGTTGACCTTGACGAGCAGGGCGTTGGCCGAGCCCTCGTCGATGCCGCGGGCCAGGCGCTCCGGGTTGGTGACGAAGAGGTCGTCGCCGACGATCTGGACCTTGGCGCCCAGCTTGTCGGTGAGGACCTTCCAGCCGGCCCAGTCGTCCTCGAAGAGCGGGTCCTCGATGGAGACCAGCGGGTAGGCCGCGACCAGCTCCTCGTAGTACTCGGTCAGCTCGGCGGCGGAGAGGGACTTGCCCTCGAAGTTGTACGAGCCGTCCTTGTAGAACTCGGAGGCGGCGACGTCGAGCGCGAGCGCGATGTCCTTGCCGGGGACGTAACCGGCCTCCTTGATGGCCTCAAGGATCAGGTCGAGCGCGGCGCGGTTGGAGTCGAGGTTCGGCGCGAAGCCGCCCTCGTCGCCGAGGCCGGTGGAGAGGCCCTTCTGCTTCAGCACCTTCTTGAGGGTGTGGTAGACCTCGGTGCCCCAGCGCAGCGCCTCGGAGAAGGATTCGGCGCCGATGGGCGCGATCATGAACTCCTGGATGTCCACGTTGGAGTCGGCGTGCGAGCCGCCGTTCAGGATGTTCATCATCGGAACGGGCAGCAGGTGCGCGTTCGGGCCGCCCAGGTAGCGGAAGAGCGGCAGGTCGGACGCCTCGGACGCGGCGTGCGCCACGGCGAGGGAGACGCCGAGGATGGCGTTGGCGCCGAGCGAGGACTTGTCCGGGGTGGCGTCCAGGTCGAACATCGCCTGGTCGATCAGCCGCTGCTCGGTGGCGTCATAGCCGACGAGCTCCGGGCCGATCTGCTCGATGACGGCGAGGACGGCCTTCTCGACGCCCTTGCCCTGGTAGCGGTTCGGGTCACCGTCGCGGAGCTCAAGGGCTTCGAACGCACCGGTGGAGGCGCCGGACGGAACTGCAGCACGACCCGTGCTGCCGTCGTCGAGGCCAACCTCGACCTCGACCGTGGGGTTGCCTCGGGAGTCCAGGATTTCCCGGGCTACGACGACGTCGATGGACGGCACTAGCATCTCCTTCTGGGATGTGACGCTTGGAGTGCAGGGTCTCTTTGGCCTTGCGCCACGAGCCTAACCGGCGGTGGGGCACCGACCGGCCGGTTGCCCGCCCGCTGGGACGAAAAACGCCGTGAACGGCCGCGGCGGGGGACAAAAAGAACGATGTCTACCGGTCGGTAGGAGTCGGGCGGGCGTCCGCCCGGCCGGGAGACAGAGAGAAACCCCGGTCCGGCGCGTACGGGGGAAGCGCGCCGGACCGGGGTGGCCCATTCGGCCCCGAGGGGCCCGGGGCCCGCTCCGGGTGTCGTTCCGGAGCGGCCCCGAGACCTGTCTCGGGTGTCGGCCCCGGGGGGCCGTGGGGTCAGCCGAGGTGGAGCTGCTGACCCGGGTAGATCACATCGGCGTCGTCGACGATGTCCTTGTTCAGCTCGAACAGCTTGGCCCAGCCGCCGCCCACCTTCTCGGCGGTGGCGATCGTGCTGAGGGTGTCGCCGGCCTTCACCTGGTACTCGCCGTCGCCCTTCTGGAAGCCCTTGGCCGGAGCCGGGGCCGCGGACGGGGCGGGGGCGGCGGAGCGCTCGGAGCGGGTGGTCGGGGCCTCGGCGCGCTTCTGCTGCGGCTGCGCCTGACGCTCGGACTTCTGCTCGGCCTTCGGCTGCGACTTCTGCTGGCTCTGCTGCTGCGGCTGCTGCTCGGTCGAGCCGCCGCCGTAGGTGGCCTGGGAGAGGTTCACACCACAGTTCGGCCAGGCGCCCTTGCCCTGACCGTCGAGGACCTTCTCGGCGATCCGGATCTGCTGCGACTTCGACGCCTTGTCGGCGGTGGAGGCGTACGCGGTGCCGCCGTAGCCGGCCCAGGTGGAGGCCGAGAACTGGAGGCCGCCGTAGTAACCGTTGCCGGTGTTGATCGACCAGTTGCCGCCGGACTCGCACTGGGCGACGGCGTCCCACTCGCTGGCGGTCGCGGCGGAGGCCGAGGTGGCGCCCATCAGCGGGGCGGCGACGGCGGCACCGGTGACACCGGCGAGCGTGGCGATACGGGTGGCCTTGGAGGGGCGGCGGTGCTTGCCCTTGCCGGAAAACAGCATGGTGGTCTCCTCACCGACGCCTACGAGGTGAGCTGTCGGGTTCGGGCCAAGTGAGTTGCCCGGCCGCGCGTCCTAGCGCGCGGCTTCACCCCTAGCCGGGTGGCCCACCGTCATCCTCAACGGCCGGGTCCGGCGCTTACCTTGGGTCCCCCGCTCCTGCCTTCGGCGCACTGAGCGTCGAGTACTCCCCCCGACCGACGGCAGGATTCGGCGTGACGGTCGATGGTGCCCGCGGTGGCGAGCGGTTCAGACCGTAGCCACAGTTCTCCCCGATGTTCAAAGATGAACATCGGGGAGAAATCGCCCATCCCGCTCGACCGAGAACGCACATTTCCGCAGGTCGAGCGCGGAATGACCAGTTCCAGCGGAGCCGTCGAGTCCATTTCGGCAAAGAGACCCTTGTCTCACTTCCGCAAAATTGGACAAAGGAGGACTAACTACCCCTGTTTTGCGTCGAGATCGAGGCTCTGACCGGGGTGGATGAGGTCGGGGTCGGAGCCGACGGCGGTCCGGTTCTTCTCGTACAGCGCGTTCCAACCGCCGTCGAGCTTCCGCTCCTCCGCGATGGCCCAGAGGCTGTCACCGGGCTGGACGGTGTACGAGGTGGGTGAGGCGCCCGCGCCACCGGCCGTGCCCTTGACGACCTCCACCTTCTTGTCGCCGGGCACCGTGGCGCCCACGGCGCCGTCACGGGCCGCGCCGGCACCGCGGGAGGCATGGCCGGGATCGGCCGCCCGCCGCTCGGCGGCCTCGTTGGCGGGCGACGGGGTGCCGGATGCGGTGCCGCCCGGCTCGGCGGCCTCGGTGGCCGGAGGCGGGGTGCTCGACCCGGGCACGCCCGCAGAATCCGCGGAATCCGCAGCGCCGGTCGTGCCCTCAGGCTTCTTGGTCGGCTCATCGGCGGGCTCGCCCCGGTGCTTTCCGGCACCGGCCGTCGCGGCGGCGGCGCGGTCGGCGCCGCTGCCGACGCCCTGGGTCGGGCCGGCGCCCGGGGTGGTCGACCCGGTGGCGGGCTTCGGCGTCGTCGTCGCCCCGCCCTTCTGGCCCGGGGCGGAGGGCGTCGCGGAGGCGCCACCGCTCGTCCCGTCCGTCTCGGACCGGCCCGTGGCGGCGCCCTTGTCCGTACCGGTGCTCTTGTCCGTGCCCGTGCCCGTGCTCTTGTCCGTGGCCTTGCCGGTGCCCGTGCCCGTGCTCTTCCCGGTGCCCTTCTCCGTGCCGGTGGCTCTGTCCGTGAGCCCGGCGATGCCCGCGCACGACGCCCACGCCTTCTCGCCCTGCGCGGCGAGGACCTTCTCCGCGACGGCTATCTGCTGCGAACGGCTCGCGAGGTCGGCGCGGGAGGCGTACTCCGTACCGCCGAACTCCTCCCAGACCCGCTGCGAGAGCTGGAGTCCGCCGTAGTAGCCGTTGCCGGTGTCGGCACTCCAGAGGCCACCGCTCTCACACTCCGCCACCCGGTCCCAGGCGGCGGGCTCGGCGGCGGAGGCGGAGCCGGCACCGAGGAGGGGGATCGCGATGGCCGATCCCGTCACCCCCGCGGCGACGACGATGGCCGGAGCTTGACGGGGTCGGCGATGCCGACCATTCCCGGAGCGCATTCGGTTGCCTTTCGCCAGACTGCTGAGACGATCGTTGAAGGTAGCGGCAGTCGAACGTGTGTCACAAGTCGATGCAGCAGAGATCACGCGAAAGTCACAGATGTGACGGGGCGTCATTTCTGGCGGGGTGTGAACTCCACGGGGAGGGTGCGCAGCCCACGCATAATCAGCCCACCACGCCATCGCAAATCAGCCGGATCCGCGCCGAGCCGCAGGTCCGGCAGCCTTCTGAGCAGCGTCGCGAGCGCCGTCTGACCCTCCAGCCGGGCGAGCGGCGCGCCGAGACAGTAGTGGATGCCGTGCCCGTATCCGAGGTGCTGATTGTCCCGCCGGGAAAGGTCGAGAACATTCGGCTCGGCGAACCGCTCCGGATCGCGGTCGGCGGCCGCGAGCACCACCAGAACCGGATCACCGGCCGCGATCTCGCAGCCCCCGATGTCGAGCGCCTCGGTCGCGTACCGCCAGGTCGCCATCTCCACCGGCCCGTCGTAACGGAGCAGTTCCTCGACCCCGGTCGCCAGCAGCTCGCTCTCGCCCGCGTCGAGGGACTCCTGGAGGCGGGCCCGCTGGTCCGGGTTGCGCAGCAGGGCGTACGCACCGTTCCCGATGAGGTTCACGGTGGTCTCGAAGCCTGCGAAGAGAAGGATGAACGCCATGGCGGCGGCCTCGTTCTCGGTGAGGTGTTCCCCGTGGTCACTGGCCCGGATCAACCCCGAGATCAGATCGTCGGCGCCCTCGTCGTCGAGGGCCCCCCGCTTCCGGTGGATCAGTTCGAGCAGATAGCCGCGCATCTTCTTCACCGACCGGGCGACACCGCCGCGCGGCCCGCCGCCGTGGCGGATCATCATCCCGGCCCAGTCGCGGAAGTCGTCCTGGTCCTCCGGCGGGACGCCGAGCAGATCACAGATCGCGTAGATGGGGAGCGGGAAGGCGAACTCATGGATGAGGTCGGCCTCGCCGCGCTCCGCGAACCCGTCGATGAGCCCGTCGGCCAGCTCCTGCACGCGCGGGGCGAACTCGGCGACCCGGCGCGGGGTGAACGCCTTGGCGACGAGCCGCCGCAGCCGGGTGTGGTCCGGCGGGTCGATGTTCAGCAGATGTGTCATCAGATCCGCCTTGCGCTCGCCCGGAATGCCGGTCTTGCCCTTGGCGTGCGCGGACTCGACGTGGTGCGCCGGATTCTTCGACAGCCGCTGGTCGGCGAGGGCCTGCCGGGCGTCGGCGTACCGCGTGACGAGCCATGCCTCCACCCCGCTGGGGAGCCGGGTGCGGTGCACGGGGGCGTGCTCCCGGAGCCAGGCGTAGGCGGGGTACGGGTCGGTGGCGAACTCCCAGGTGAACAGCTCGGGGCTCGCGGGCGGGGCCGCGGGGTCAGGGGTGGGAGCGGGGGCAGGGGCAGGGGTGCGATCGGGGGCGGGGGCGGGCTCAGGGGCGGGGGTCTCACTCACCCCCTGACGTTATCCGTCGCCACCCGGGGGCTTCGAGCGCGCGGGGTCGTACCCCGGCCGCCCCGGGGCCGTGCTGCCCTCTCCTCTATATAGGGAGAGGACAGTCATCTGGGGACATCACTATGAGGGCGACAACGAGGGCGACAGTGGGGTCTACCCCGCGTGGCCCTCCGCCGCCCGGATCGCGTCCCGGTACACCCGCGCCGCTGCCCGCAGCGCCGCCTCCGGGTCGGCCCCGGCCTCCTCGGCCCGTACGGCGAGGTCGAGCAGCTCGTACCCGATGCCGTCGCCCGGCGGGAGCGGGACGTCCAGTCCCGCCGTACGGACCCGGGAGGCGAGCTTCGCGACCAGCGCGAGACCCGGCTGCCCGAGCGGAACGCCGTCGGTGACCGAGTCCCGCTGCTTCTCGACCGCCTTGGTACGGAGCCAGTGCTCCTTGACGTCCTCGGGGGTCTCGGCGGTCGCGTCCCCGAAGACATGCGGATGCCGGTGGATCAGCTTCTCCACGATCGTCCCGGCGACGTCGTCGATGGAGAACGGTTCATCCGCGTCCTCCTGCGCGATACGGGCGTGGAAGACGACCTGGAGGAGTACGTCCCCGAGCTCCTCGCGCAGCTCGTCGCGGTCGCCGTCCTCGATCGCCTCGACCAGCTCGTACGCCTCCTCGATGCCGTACTTGGCGAGCCCCTGGTGGGTCTGGACGGACGACCAGGGGCAGTCGGCACGGATGCGGTCCATGACCTCGATCAGATCGAGGAGACGCGCGCCGGGCAGATCGTACGAACCGGGGAGCAGCTCCAGATCGGGCATCTGGACCCGGTTGGAGCCGGCGAGACGGGCGAGACCGTCGGTCAGCTTCCGCTCGCCCTCCCCGGTGGCGACCACCACGACGGTGGCGCCCGCGCCCGTACCCGCGCCGGCGGCGCCGTCCGCGGCCCCGGGCACCGCGCCGACGCAGGCGTCGACCAGCTCCGACGCCTCCGGGGCCGCGATCTCGACCGTGACCCCGGCCTCGCGGATATAGGGGAGCTGCGGATGTGCGGGGTCTGCGCACAGAACCCGGTCGGCCTCCCGCAGCGTCTGCCAGGCGGGCCAGGACAGCAATCCCGGGGCGACGCGATGGCTGGCGGTGAGCAGGACGATACGGCCGACGGCGGGGGTTTCTGTGGTCACACCTCGAACTTACCCCGGGCTACGCACCGGCCGTCGGGACGGGTTCCGGCTGCTTGGAGACCTGACTGATCCAGGGGGCCTTGTAGTCGCCGAGTTCGAGCTTCTGATCGCTCCAGCTACCGAACCGGGGGTTGACGTCGATCTTCAGCGCCTTGGCGGCGGCGCTGAAGGCGGCGTTCAGCTTCTGCTGGCTGTCGGGGGTCTCACCGGCGCCGAGGGCCTGGGCGAGCTTGCCGACGACGACGTCCCGTCGGACGACCTCCTCGATCTGGTCCGGGGCGACCCCGCGCTGCTGGAGGTAGACGGCGGCGAGCTGCTCCTCGCCACCGGCCTGCCGCGCGAGCGCGATCCGCCCCTCCTGGATCTCCTTACGGCTGACGGTCACCCCGGCGTCATCGGCGGCCCGCTGGACCACCCGCCCCACGATGAGGTCGTACAGCTTGGCCCGGCTGAGCTGGCCACTGTCCTTGATGAGCTGCGCGGCCTGCGGCGACCGCTCCTGCGCGGCCCGCACGTCCTTCACCTTCGCCTGCACGGCCGACACCTCGATCCGCTCCCCACCGACGACGGCAGCGGCACCGGGGTGCGCCTGCTCGCCGCAGGCGGAGAGAAGGGGCGCGGCGAGGAGGAGTGCGGCGGAGACGGTGATCGCGTTGCGACGGCGGCGGTGCAAAGGAGCCTCCCGGCGGGGGTGATTGTGCGGTGGTTCACAAAGCCCTGGCGTGCTGATGGTAGGCAGTGGGGGGCGGTGTCGGCCACCACTTCGGGGGGACGGGTTCGGGCGGATGCCCGGGCGGGCGGCAGGATCGCTGGTGGGGCGTGCGCGACGAATCACCGCCTTCCCCCCACTCTCATCCGCTGATGCTGCCACCGCCTACTGCCATCACCTCACGCAGAGGCCCTGCCAGGGCATATTTCGACGGACTTCCGCTTCGGTGCCGCTGCATGGAGCAGCACCTACGCACTAGTCCCCCAGGAACCAAAGGTAGAGATGCGATCCATTCTCCACTTCCAGACAGAGTCTTTCGATCTCTGCCACTGAATCCCGTCCGAGAGACTCAATGACAGATCGGCTAGCGATTTCCCGCCGAAGCCTCTCCGCCTGACGCGAATTGAACATTGTATCCGCGTAGGGCAGCAGACTGCTCAAGAACGGAAATTCACCTTCATCCATGTACTGGACAGTTTTCACCCAATCCAGCCCGCAAGATCCACGGAGCACAATTTCGCCGCCCTCCGTGCGCACCTGAATATTGATCATCAAGCACCTCGTCAGTTCGGGTGAACACTCTCGACTACACCATCTCGCACCCATGCTGCGATTGAGAACAGGTCGTTCCCGTCCGCGTCATAACCGATCGGATGGCGACTCTTGATTTGCAGGATGTGCCGGTGGGCAGAGCCGGTGCCGAGATTCATATTATCCATCGGCTTCCTCATGGCCAGCTTGGACCAATTGCGGATGTGATTTGGCGTTACCCAGTCCTCGAATTTCGACTTCTCTGCCCATTTCCAGGAATCCGCATGATTTGCGTCATGCCTTGGAAGAATATGTCCGTCCATCACCTTATTCGAGACATTCCCAGGCCCACAGTTGTGAACAAGGACCGGAGTAGTGCCCGCCAGCACATGGTAGGTGTGCGCCCTGTCAACCGTCAGGTTGTAGACCGCCGCCTGCTGGGTCCACGCGCGGACCGCGTCCAGTTGGACCCGGGATCCGGCCCCCGTCTGCAACCACTGGCCCGGCTTCAGTTCGCCGGCCTTGAGCCACTTCTTCAGGGACGGGACCCAGAACGGGTGTCCCACCGTCGCGGTGAGTTTGTCGGTCGCGGTGCCCTTCGGGCCGTCCGTGTCGACCGTCAACTCCACCAGGCGCTTCTCGCCCTTGCCGACAATCGTGTCCGTGACCTTCTGCTTCGAGGTCTTGCCAGTCGTCGGATCGGTCGCGAGGACCGTATCGCCTTCCTTCACCTTCTCGATCGGTTTACGGAAACCATCCGCCATCAGCACCTTCGTGCCCGGCAGGAAGCTATTGCCCGCCAGGGCCGCCGCGGTCTCCGCGCAACCGACCGCCGACTCGGCCTTCTCCACGAAGTTGCTGGTCCTGTTCGCCGCGGTCTTGATGTCGTCCGAGTACTTCGCCGCCTGCGAGACCATCCGGCCCGCCCGCGCGGCCCGGACCGCGCCCGCGCCGACGCCGCCCAGGGCCAGGCCGGCCACCGTCGCCACCGACCAGGCGCATGCCTCCATATCGCCCTTGGTCACACACTTCTTGATGTCGTTGAATCCGGTGACCTCGCCGACCACATTGCCGACCGTTTTGACGCCGTCCCAGACCGCGCCCCAGTCCACCGCCTCACGGACGTTCTCGACGACATTGCCGAGCTGTTGCACCGCTGCCGCGCGGATCGCGTCCGCCGCCTTGCCGAGGTCGGCGACGACTTGTCTGGTGACTCCGACGACGAGCGCGGCCAGTTTGGGATCACCGGTGACGATGGCCTTGGCGACGGCTACGAAGGGTTTCGCCGCGGCGACGATCGCCGGGATCGGATTGTGTTTGGCCACATAGGCCGCCGCCGCCTTTGCCTTCTTGGTGATCTGCTGTTTAATCACCCGGGCCGCGCGCCGTGCTTCCGCGACCTTCTGTTTGGCCCATTGGGTGGCGCCGGTTTTCTGGCCCACGTATTTGAGCCCGGACACAACGGCCTGCGCGATCCTCTTCACGCCGGTCTTCTCAGCGACCCAGTTGAGGCCCTTACCGGCGGCTTTGATGGCCATTTTGAAGGCACTCATGGGGTTGCGCCAGGCCCAGCTGATCGCACTCCCGATCGCCGAGGCGCCCTTGGAGACATAGCTGCCGACGCTCTTGACGACCTTCTTGGTCTTTTTCCACGCCTTCTTGCACCAGTCACAGCTCGGCCAGTTGCCGGACGGGTCGGTGTAGTCCATCGGCGCGCCCGCGCCGTAGGTGTAGCGGTTGGCCAGGATGGAGGCGCCGGAGGAGTACTGGTAGGAGTCGCGGGAGTTGAACGAGCCAGCCCCGGGGTTGTACCAGCGGGCTCCCATGTTGACCTGGTCGGTGGCGGGGTCGGTGTAGTCGCCCTGGTAGCCGACGTTTCCGGAGAGTTGGGCGGTGCCGAGCTGCTTGCCGAAGGGGTCGAACGCCGTCGACTCCTCCAGCGCCGTCGCCGCACCATTGGTCGCCGACATCGATCCGACGACGTCGCCGTGTTTGTCGTCCAGGGTGAGCCGGGCCGGGCCCGCACCCTCCGCGACCGACAGCAGTTCGTCCGACGCGCCCCGGCCGTAGGTGGCCGAGTTGTCCTTCACCGGGTCCGGGGAGGCCCCGGCGTAGGTGAAGTCGACGTTGTTCCGGGCGGCGACCCGGTCAAAGGAGTCGTAGGTGTACTCGGTGGCCGACTCGCCCGCCTTGGTCATCCGGTCGAAGGCGTCGAAGGTGAAGTTCTCCGCCAGACCCGAGCTGGTCCGCGTCGACAGCGTGCCGCGCGGGGTGTGGTCGTAGGTGTAGTCACCGTCGGACAGCAGCCGGTTCCGCTCGTCGAATGTCGACGTCTTGGTCCCGCTCTTGACCCGGTTCCCGCTGTCGTCCCACTCGTAGCCGGTCGTCGCACCCCCACCCGTCCAGGAGGTCAGCCGCCCCGCCTGGTCGTAGTCATAGGTGTTCGCACCCGCCTGAGAAGTACCCGTCGTCGTCTTCGAGGTGAGGTGGTTGGCGGTGTCGTAGCCGTAGTCGACGGACGACAGCGGCTGGCCGGTGCTGGTCTTGACCGTGTCGGTGTCGACCCGGCCCAGATTGTCGAAGGTCAGCGCACGCGACTGGCCCGCCGCGAAGTCGATCTTGTTCATCTGGCCGGCCGCGTCGTACCCGTACCCCTGGGTGGTGCCGGTGAGCGGGTCCTTCGCCGTGGCGAGCTGCTGCTTCAGATAGGTGAAGAGCGCGGTGCCCGCCGCGTCCGTGCGGCTGATGACCTGGCCGTCCGGGTTGTACTCGTACGAGGCGTTCCCGGACGGGCCGTTCGAGCTGAGCAGTGAACCGCGGTCGTTGTAGTCGAAGGTGTTGTCGCCCTTCGGCGAAGACGCCTTGGTCAGCCGGCCGGCCGCGTCGTACTGGAACCGCTTCTCCGGGGTCGCCACCTCGGCGCCCGTACCGGTCTCCCGGGTCAACTGACCCGCCTTGTCGTACTCGCGCTCCCGCACCACGCCACCCGGCGCGGTGAGCTTCACCGTGTCGCCGGCCTTGTTGTAGACGCTCGTCCAGGTGCGGGACTCCGGCGTCGGGTCACGGGTGGTCGCGGGCTCGATCACCGACTCCGGCAGACCGAGCGTGTTGATCGTGTAGAGGGTGCGATTTCCCCGGCCGTCGGTGTAACGGGTGCGGTTGCCCGCCGCGTCGTACCCGAAGGACGTGGTGATCGACTTGGTCGCGGAGACCGGCTCGCTCTGACTCGTCAGCCGGTTCAGCGCGTCGTACGCGAACGTCGTCACCCGGTTCAGCGGGTCGGTGGACGAGACCAGGTTGTCGGCCGCGTCGTACCCGTACGAGACCTTGCGGATGAGGCTGTTCGTCGCATCCAGGTCGGACTCCTCGGCCAGCCGCCCCAGCCGGTCGTAGACCTTGCCCGAGGTGCGCCCGAGGCCGTCCGTGAGCCGGACCTCGCGACCGGCCGCGTCGTACCCCGTGTGGGTGATCGCGCCGGACGGCTCGGTCATCCGGGTGAGCTGCTTGAGCCCGTCGTAGACGAAGTGGCTGATCCCGCCGCCTGGGGAGGTCTGCCTGAGCACATTGCCCGCGTCGTCGTACTCGTACCGCGCGGTGTAGGCGGCGGGCAGCGGCTTGCGCTCGATCTGGGTGGCGGTGACCGGGCGGTCGAGGTCGTCGTAGGTGGTCTCGGCGCGCGCCCCGTTCGGGTCGGTCACCGAGAGCACCTCACCGGTGCGGGTGTAGCTGTACTTCCACTCGGCGCGCTCCGTGCCCGTACCGACCGGAAGGTCCTTGACGGTCAGCCGGTTCTGCCGGTCGTACGTGAACTTGCTGACCCGCCCCTCCGGGTCCGTCGACTCCACCACATTGCCCAGCGCGTCGTACCGGTTGGTCACGGTCGGCGTGACCGGCTGGGTGGCGCCCGGCGGGGTGTAGGCGGGCGCGCTGGCGGTGATCGCGCGGCCGACCCGGTCGTAGGTGGTGCGGTTGACATGGCCCAGTGCGTCCATCGACTCGGTGACCGCGCCGAAGGTGTTGTACCCGGTGTACGTGGTGGGGCGCGAGGTGACCGGTGTCGAGCCGTGGGACTCGGTCTGCACGGCGGGCGCGGTGGCCGAGATCGCCCGGCCCAGCTCGTCGTACGCGTACTCCGTCTTGGCCCCACCGGGGTCCGTCTTGGACTTGGGCAGGCCGCGCTGGTCGTACTCGTACATCGTGGTCCGCGAGTCGGCGCCGTTCTCGACGATCTCGCGAATCACGTTCCCCGAGTCGTCGTACTGGTAGCGGACGGTCTCGGGGGTGATGTCCACCGGCCACGGCACATTGGACGGCCGGCCGCTGGACGCGGTGGTCTCCACATTGCCCGCGAGGTCATAGGTGTGGGTGGTGCGCTGTGCCAGCCCGGCGGGGTCGGTCGTCTCGGTCTTGATCCGCCCGACCGCGTCGTAGGTGTACTCGGTGACGAGCTTGCCGTTGGCCGCCGTCTCGGTGAGGACATTCCCGGCGTCGTCGTAGGTGTTGGCTTCGAGGACGATGTCCCGCTTGGTGCCGTCCGGGTTGCGGAACCCCTTCTGGGTGATCGACTTGACCAGGTCGTCGCCGAAGTAGTCGTAGGCCATGGTCCGACCCATGGAGTCGGTGTGCCGGGCGACCCGGCCGCCCATGTCGTACGCGTACGACTGGAGCACCGTGTGGTCGTTCCCGCCGCCGTCGTCCGCCCAGTCCCGCAGCCGCGTCTCGGCCATCATGTTCCGCGCGGTGTAGAGGTAGGAGAAGTGGTTGTCGTTGGCGTCCACCATCGACGTCTTGTTGCCGAAGGCGTCGTAGGTGTACGTGGTCTCGCCGCCCTCGGCGTCCGTCACCCGCTCCGGCCGACCGTGATCGTCCAACGCGAAGGCCATCACCCGGCTGGTGTCGCCACCGAGCAGATCGCTGATCTCGGTACGGATCACATTGCCGTCGGCGTCATAGGTGGTGGCGGTCTTCTCCTGGTGCCTGCCGAGGGTGATGGTGTTCGTCGCGGCGGGATCGGTGATCGTGGCGACCCGGGAGAGCTTGTCGTAGGTGAAGGTCGAGGTGATCCCCGTCGGGTGGGCGTCCGTGACCTCCGTCTCGGTGATCTTCCGGCCGAGCGCGTCATAGGTGAACCGGGTGATCTGCCCCGACGGCTCGATGATGGTCGCCAGGTCACCGTTCCTGAAGTACTGGTGGCGGGTGACCTTCGCCCGGGGGTCCGCGGTGGTCAGCGGCAGCCCGGTCGGGGTGTTCCCCCCGCCGACGGCCGGCTCCGCGCCGGTCGTATAGGTGTTCCTGGCGATACCGCCGTCGGCCGCGGTCTGGGTGAGCAGACCGCCGTTGGTGTTGTAGGTGTACTGGGTGCGGAAGCGGTTGTCCGTCGGCCCGGTGGAGCGGCCGTCCCGGGTCTCGGTCGGCTGATCCGCCCGCAGGTCGAAGTCACCGACCGTCGCCGGATAGGTCGTGTACGCCGTCTGGCAGTCGGTCCCGGCACGGCACGTCGTCCGTGTGGTCACATTGCCGCGGTCGTCGTAGCCGAGCTTGACCGTGTCACCGTTCTCGCTGGTCACACCGGTCTGGAAGCCGTTGTCGTTATAGGTGAAGGACCGGATGGCGACCCCGTCGAGCGGGAACCGGATGAACTCGGGCGCCCCACCGCCACCGCCGATCGGAGTGGTGCAGAACTGCGGGTCGTCCGGGTCCGGCGAGGTACAGACCGGTCCGGTGGGGGTCGGCGTCGGGGTGGGCGACGGGTCGGTGCGCGGTCCGATGCCGAGCGGTTCGCCGTAGCGCAGCAGCCGGGCGGAGAGTCCGTCGTACTCGTAGAAGTACGGGGAGTCCGCCGGGTCCCGGACCTCGACGGTGCGCCGCAGGTCCTTGTCGTTGCCGAAGACCGCGGGGGTGCCGATCTTCCAGGTGCCGCCGTTGCGGTCGGTGTACTCCTCGACCCGGTCGCGGGAGGCGTCGTACGTCACCTCGGCGCCGATCCGGCCCGACGGCAGCGTCGCCTTCGTCAGGACGTCGGCGGTCCGGCCGCCCTCCCGGTACTGCGCGCCGACGGCGGCGGAGCCGAGGGGGTGGTGGTAGACGGCGACATCGTCGATGGTGCCCGCGAAGGACTTGCCCCCGGCCGTGCCCCAGCCCGGCCAGCTCGCGGGGGTCGAGGCGTGCGCGGCGCCGATCTGGTTGAAGGTGAGGTCGGTGCCGACGAGTTGCCGTCCGGTGATGGTGCCGGAGAGCTTTCCGTCCAGATACATCGTCTGGGTGGTGCCGGAGACGGAGAGCACGGCGTGGTGCCATTTGCCGTCGTTGACGTTCTTGGTGATGTCGGTGATCGGGGCGACCGTGCCGTTCCAGAACTGGCCGCGGAGCTTGCCGTCCGTACCGACGTAGAGCGCCGGCACCCCCACACCCGGTGCGGTGCCCCACGCCTTGTTCTGATAGCCGATGAGCGGGCCGCCGACCCCGGTCGCGATGGTCTTGAACCAGACCCCGATCGCGGCGTCACGGCTCTTCTTGAGGGTGCCGGACGGCAGATCGATCCGTGAGGTGGTGCCGTTGAAGCCGGCCGCCGTGCCCGGGTCGCCCGCGATGCCGCCGGTCGCGCCCAGGGTGACATTGCTGTACGTGCCCCGGTCCTTGCCGAGGTTGGCCTCGACGGCGCTGTTGGCCGCGGTGCCCTCGTCCTCGCCGAGGCGCCAGTACGACTCGGGGCGGGAGTCCAGCACCGTGGTCGCGTAGTGGCTGCCCGCGCCGTACCCGTACTGCGTGCAGCCGGCGTTCGGGTCGCAGACCTTGTCCAGCACATCGCCGGTGTAGGTGTAGGTCCAGCTCAGCGGGGCGCCGTCGACCGCGTTGGTGGACACCTGGGTGATGTGCGCGCCGGTCCAGGTGAAGGTGAGCGACCGGCCGGAGCGGACATTGAGCGCACTGGCGAGCTTGCCGGCGCTGTAGGTGTAGGTGACGGCGTTGGAGAACTGGTCGGTGACGTTCGTCAGCAGACCGCTGGAGCTGAAGTTGTAGGTCGTGCCGGACTTGTCCTGGAGTTTGTAGGTGCCGAGGGTGGCGTCCTGGGTGAGTTTGGCGAAGCGGCCGGGTGGTGGGGCGAAGCTGCCGTCGGCGTTCTTGCCGAAGCGGATGTCCTGCCCGTCCGGGTAGCGGATGACGACATTGCCCGTACCGTCGTCGTCCGGGGTGAGCCGCATGTCGTACCGGGTGGACCAGCCGGCACCGAAGGCCAGGTCACGCCGGGGGTCCAGGCTGTTGTACGTCCGTACGAGGGTGAGTTCCGGGCCGACACCGGCGACGGAGGCGTCGATCGCGGCGGTGGTGAAATTGCCGACGTTGGGGTCGAACTCCTTGCCCTGCGCCTCCGAGAGCCGGGAGGTGATCTCCGGCTGCGGCACCGTCGCGACCAGTGCCACCTGGGCGGTGGGCACCTCGTTCGACGCGTCCTTGACGAACCCGCGCCAGAGGTAGGTCTTGCCCCACTTCAGCCGCCCGGCCGGAACCGGATAGGCCGACGACGTCTGGAGGGCGGAGGTGGTGCAGGCGATCGGATTGCCGTCCTTGTCCGCCTCACAGATCTCGAACTTGTACTGGAGCGTGGATCCTGGCGGCGCGTCGATGTCCACGCCCGCCGCCCAGAGCTGCGGGGTGAGGGTCTGCGCCGGGTAGCCGTTGGGCGGGAACTGCTCCTTGACCACCGGCGCGATGTCGAAGACCTGGATCACCAGCCGGCCCGGCGGCACATACTCGTCGGTGAAGACCTTGCCACCGGTCTTCACCATGGTGAAGTCGAGCATGTAGACGCCCGGGGGCAGCGCCTTGATGGTGGCTTCGAGGGTCGTCTTGGCACCGTGGGCGACGCTGCCGGTGAGGTTCGCGGCGCGCTGCTGGGTGACCAGCTTGCCCTTCTTGTCGAAGGCCCGGTAGGCGAGGTAGTAGCCGCCCGCGGTCCAGGTGTCCGCGCCCTTGTTGGTGACGGTGACCTTGACCTTGCCGGCCTGGTTCTGGAGGACCGGGGGGTCCGGGACCGGCTTCGGGAAGGCGTAGGTGGCGCTGTACGGGGAGTGGGTGACGAACAGCTTCGGCGGGTTGGCGGTGGAGTGCCCGGTCAGCTTCTTGAAGGCGCCACCGTCGCTCGACGCCCGCAGGGAGAGGCCGTGGTTGGCCTGGGTGCCGCTCACCCAGCGCTGGACCAGATCCCGACCCGCTTTGCCCAGGTTGAACAGCTCACCCGCCGACGGACACGCCGACTTCGGCTGCCCGAACCCGATGTGCCCGTACGCGAACGACTTCGACGCCAGCGAACCACCCACCGACGGGCCCGGCGACGAATACCCCGTGCCCGCCGTCCACGCCTGCGTCACCGGATGCACCGACACCGCGCGCGGCTTGCACGACGCCGAGTCGAAGTTCACCACCTGGAGCTGGGCACCGAAGATACGGTGCCGGTGCAGCCGCTCATCCAGACCCGGGAAGCCGAGGTAGGCGTAGTTGCCGCCACCCACATGCAGCTCGCTCGACCCCACCACCGAACCACCGGCGCGGACATACATCGAGGTGGTCGCGGAACTGGTCTCCACCGACGGATCGACCCGGACCGGGAAGGCACGGGCCGGGTCCTTGACCCACTTCCCGTCCACACTCACCCGCAGGACCTGACCACCAGCCGCCTCGACTATCTCGTACCGCACCGCGTGCGAGACGGCACCCTTGGCGTCCTCCATGAACCCGGCCGGTATGACCGCCTTCGTCCGCCCCTTCGCGTCCAGCAGCACCACCGCATTTCCGCTGGCCTTCGCCGTCAGACCCTTCAACGACAGCGGGAAGTCGAACACCGTCGGCGCCGCCGCCGAACGCAGGACCAGGGTCTCCTTCACCCCACCCGCCTGCGAATCCAGCCACAGATCCGTCTCCGGCAACACCCGCTCATACGCGACCCGAGCACCCGACTGGCCACCCGCGACCGGCGCCGCACCACTCAACCCGTAACCGAACGACTCACCCGAGGGGAAAGTGAGCACCGCCAGTTGGGGAGCATCCGCACGCCCCGCGATCGACAGATCCAACGCATCCGCCGCATTCGACCAACCACTCGCCTCCGCCACCAGACCACTACTGATGGGACGCCACACACCGCGCGCGTCGCGGTAGTTGATCGGCGTCGTCGCCAGCTCTGTCGTCCGCGTCCCATCCGCATTCGCATACGTACGACTGCGCTCATCCCGCTCCGAGACGATCTCCGCGCTGGTGCCGCGGGCGAAGCCCTTGAGCGGGGTGGCGGGGGGCGGGGTGACCGCGACCGTGTTGCGCCGGGCGGCGGGACGGGCCGCGGGCGGCGACTTCAGTTGGTACTTGGAGCGCTGTGAGGGGGGAATCGTGGTGTTGCGGGGCCCATCGACCAGATGGTCACGGCCCTCGGCGCTACCCCAGCGCTGGGCGGGGCCCTTCGCCGCCGCCGGATCCTTGGGGAAGGACGGAATGGTGCCCTGCGCAATGGCCAGGGAGCCGACGGCCAGCGCCATCGCGACGGCGAGACCGACGACCTTGCCCCAGCGACTGCGGACAACTCTGGTCATCAGGAAGTTGCGCGCGAGTCTTCGGTATGCCGGCATTGTCCCCCCACGGGCGTCTGCAAGTTGGCAAACCGATCACTACCCGTTGCCGACTAATTACAGACAATCAATACCGGCCAATGAATGGCCGCAAGTCCCCATGGGCAGGCAAAAGCCGCTCGTGGCATACATGGTCACCACGACGAGCCGTAGGCGGCGCGCTCCTCGCCCGGAGAGCCCATCGCCCCCACCCACCACGCGCTCCCGCACGTTTATGTGACGGATCAACAGTTGGAGGGATTCCCATGGCAGCACCACTTCAGCGGAGACGACGGGGACTGCTGGCGGCGGCCACGGCCGCGGTCGCCACCGTGCCCCTGCTCATCGCCGTCCCCGGGACGGCCCACGCCGCCACGACCTGCAAGGCGAACGGGCCCACGTACACCGTGAACACCGCGGGCGCGCTCCAGACCTACCGGATGCAGACGCCACTCACCGGCTCCTTCTACTCCGGCCCGACGAGCATCGGCACCGGCTGGCAGACGTACGGGCGGGTCATCGCGGGCCCCGGCGGGGACTTCTACGCCGCCAAGCCGAGCGGCCTCTTCTACGCCCACCACAACGGCACCGTCTGGGACGTGCAGCCCAAGCAGATCAGCAACAGCTTCGGCTACCTGGCGAACGCCGCCGACCGCGACCAGGCGAGCGTCGATCGACTCGGACGGTTCTGGGTCGTGGACAACGCCGGGATCCTCAGGGCGTACAAGTACAACCGCACCACCGACACCTGGGACAACGCCGGCCGGAGCCTGGCCCACGACAGCGGCTGGAACCGGTACAACCTGATCACCGCCGCGGACGCGGGCGTCATCTACGGCCGGGCCGCGTCGGACGGCAAGCTCTACCGATCCCGGTTCGACCACACCAGCCAGCGCTGGATCGAGCGCCATGTGCTGGTCAGCGGCAGCGACTGGCGCCAGTTCAAAAGCATCTCCTCCAACGGCGGCGACACGCTGGTCGCCACCCAGGCGACCACCGGCGAAGCGTTTTACTACCGCTTCGACGAGGCCACCGACACCTGGCCGGTCAACCGCTACGAGGCGGGCAGCAGCGGCTGGGACAACTTCCGCGAGGTCGCCGCGGCACCCGACAACTGCGCGATCGGCGGCAGCTTCACCCCGGCGAACCCCGTACTGACGCAGGAATCCCACACTCCCACCGCGGTGACCCAGGTGACGGGCGGTTCACTGGAGTTCGCGTACACCGACAACATCGGGCGGCTGGTGCACGGACGGATGCCCGACCCGTCCGACGTCAACAATGTGTCGTGGACCACGGTCTCCGGCAGCGAGGCGTTCACCGGCCGGCCCGCGCTCGGCGAGCACGCCGACGGCCGGGTCTCCCTCACCGGCCACAACATCTCCAGCAGCGTCTGGCAGCGCAACCAGGTCGCCAAGTCCAGCGCGGACTGGGGCGCCTGGACCAACCAGGCCGGGGCGATGAAGTACCACCCCATCACCGCCAAGACCCCGTCCGGCCTGCTGACCCAGTTCGCGGCGGACGCCAGCGGCAAGCCCTGGTACCGCATCCTCACCGCCGCCAACGGCGAATTCCGCGGCTGGATGCCGCTGGCCGGCACCGGTTTCGCCGACTCCTTCACCGCGGTCACCGTCCGCAACGGCATCCAGCTCTTCGGCCGCAACGCCTCCGGCGTCCTAAGCACCGCCCTCTTCGCCGATGACGGCACCCTCTCCGCCTGGACCCCGATCGGCGCCCAGGCGATCGGCGGCACCCCGTCCGTCATCGTCTACCCGGGCTTCCGACTCCGGATCTTCGCCAAGGACGGCAACGGCAAGATCGTCACCACTTCCCAGTCCACGGAGGGCGGCCCCTACGGCACCTGGTCCCAGGTCGGCGACCTCACCGCAGCCGGCTCCCCCAGTGCGGTGATCTCCCCGTCGACCGGCCTGACGGAGGTGGTCGCCCGGGGCACGGACGGCTTCATCCACGACATCGGTGAGACCACCCAGGGCTCGGGCACCTGGCGGCCCTGGCGCTCGGGATCCCACGCGACGGCCACCGACCCGACCACCGTCACCTACACCAACTCAACCGGCCCGACCTGGGCGTACGTCTTCCGCACGGCGGACAACCAGACCTGGATCTACGCGACCTCATCGATGACGACGGGAGCGCGTAAGGCGGCGGGGGCGGGCGAGGCGCCGGTCTTCGAGGGGCGGAGGCTGGCGGGACCGAAGTAGGAGGGAGGGGGTGCGCGGCCCTCCTGCGGGAGGGCCGCGCCCGACTGTGACTGAGGTTAGTCCTGAATCCTTCTGTGGCCACAGAATAGAACTGATATACGTTTGCCCTGCCTGAACGCAACGATGTCGACACACACGGTCATCGTCGCGCTGGATTGCAACAGCATCCAACAGTCACCACCACAGGGGGGCAACAGTCATGTCGGCCAACAGATCCCGGACACGCCATACCCGCCAGCGCTGGACGGCCGCGGCCGTCGGCGCGATCTCTCTTCTCACCGCGCTGCCCGCCACCGCCCGCGCCGGGGAATCCACCCCCGGCCCGGCCGCCCAGACCGGCCGGGCGGCCGAGGCAGCAGCCTGCGGCACCTCCGGACGCACCTACGTCACCAATGCCTCCGGCGAGCTGCTCCAGTACACGATGCCCACCCCGCTCACCGGCTCGACCTTCTCCGCCTATGTGAAGGTCGGCGCGGGTTGGGGCTCCTACGGAAAGGTCCTCGCCGGCCCCGACGGAGACTTCTTCGCCTTCAAGTCCGACGGCACCTACTACGCCCACCGCGCCGACAACGGCACCTGGGACGTCAGCCCCAAGCGGATCAGCACCTATCTGGGCTGGCTGGGCAATGCCGCCGACCACGGACAGGCCACGGTCGACCGCTCCGGGCGGCTGTGGGTCGCCGACAACCTCGGCCAGCTCTACGGGTACCAGTACGACCCGAAGCTGGGCACCGGCGGCGGCCTGAGCTCCATCGGGATCGTGGACAACGACTGGGACCGGTACAACCTGATCACGGCCGGAGACACCGGCGTCCTCTACGGCCGTGCGGCGGACGGCCGGCTCTACCGCTCCCGCTACGACGTCGCCAGCCAGCGCTGGATCGAACGCCACGTCCTGATCGGCGCGGCGGCCTGGGGCAACTTCACATCCATCACCGCGGGCGGCGGGGACACGCTCGTGGCCGTGCGGACCAACGGGGAGGCGCTCTACTACCGCTACGACGAACTCACCGACACCTGGCCCGTGGTCGCCAAGCCGGTGGCCGCCGGTGGCTGGCACACCTTCGGCAATGTGACCTCCAGGCCGGACAACTGCCGGCTGCTGACCAACCACACTCCGCCGAAGCCGCCGCCCCTTCCGATGGACCACCCCGCTGCCACGGTCACCCAGTCCACCAGCGGATATCTGGATATCCTCCAGAGCTTCAGCGGCCATATCGCCCATGTCCGCGTCGACCCGGTGACCTTCAGCAACCCTCGGTGGACAAGGCTCGACGAGCCGCGCGGCGTCTCCGGCCGACCGGCCGTCGTGAAACAGTCGGACGGCCGGATCAGCGTGTTCGCCCAGGGCGTGCACGGCAGCGTGTTCCAGCGTGACCAGGTCGCGAAGGACAGCCCCGGCTGGGAGGCGTGGAACGACCTGGCCGGCGCGATGGCCCACCCGCCGGTCGTCGCGAAGCTGCCAGCGTCCGGGCTGGCGGTCCAGTACGCCGTGGATGTGAACGGCAAGCCCTGGCACCGCGTCCAGATCAAACCGGACGCCGGATTCCTCGGGTGGAAGCCGCTGGCCGGACCGGCACTGGACGGCCCTCTCACCACCGTGGACGAGCAGGGCGGCATCCGACTCTTCGGCAGGAAGACGGACGGCACCCTCGCGACCGCCCTGTTCTCGGCGGCCGGCACGATGTCGCCCTGGGTCTCGCTGGGCAGCCAGCAGATCGTCGGCCTGCCGGCTGTCATCACCCTCCCCGGGACCGGATACCGCGTGGTGGCACGCGACTTGGACGGCAGGGTCGTCACCACCCGGCAGACAGCGATCGGCGGGGCCTACGAGCCCTGGAGCGCCATCCCGAACACGGCCACCACGGGCGCCACTCCCCCGGCCCCGGTCGCTCCCCTGAGCGCGAGCAGTTCGCCGACCGCGGTGTTCACCGGGCAGACCCCGGGGCCCGAAATCGTGGTGCGCGGAAACGACGGCCACCTCTACCGCACCGCGGGGACGTCGGCCACCACCTGGAGCCCCTGGGTGAGATTCGGCCCCAAGTCGGAGGAGCCGCGCGGAAATGCGATCGGTGATCCGAGGGCCTTCACCTACTCCGCGGAGCTGAGCGACACCTGGGGGGTCGTCCACCGGGACGACCTGGGACGAACGCACATCTCACGGCCCACCACGGGCACGGGCTGGACCTCCACGCCCATCTCCTGACGGTCCGTCCGGCCCGCTCGGCCGGTGGCCCTCAGACCGCGTCCATCGTCCGCCGCTCCCGCTCCCGGTCCGGGTCATCCCCCGGGCCGGGGGCCTTCCCCGTCTCCGGGCCCGGATCGGGGGCTTTCGCCGGATCCGGCCGGAGCATGATCGTGCGGGAGACCAGGAAGGTGATCGGGATCGCCGCCGCCGACGCGATCAGTGGTGCGTAGCGGCTGCCGAGGCCGAGGACGTCCACCAGGAGGTAGACGCCCGTCGTGGTCACCACGAAATTGGCCGCGTTCGTCAGCGGGAAGAGCAGGAACTTCCGCCAGGTCGGCCGGGTCCGGTAGGTGAAGTAGGAGGTCAGGAAGAAGGACCCGACCATGCTGAGCAGAAAGGCCAGCACATGCGCGGCCACATACGGCAGCCAGGTCAGCAGCAGCAGGTAGAGGCCGTAGTAGGTGCCGGTGTTCACCGCGCCCACCAGGGCGAATCTGACCAACTGGCCCCGGACCGTCATTGTCGCGCGCGCTCCCCGTCAGAACTTCCCCGCAGGGCTCCCGTCTCGGAGCATACGCGTCACCCGCCGTGGAACTGCCGCTGCCGGGTCAGCGCGCGGCGCAGTTCCGCGGGGAGCTGGTGGTAGGGGCCGTAGGCCCGTTCGGTGTCGTAGAGGAGGGCTTCGAGCTGGTGGCGGGCGCCGATGTGGTCGCCCACCGCCAGCAGGAGGTTGCCGACGCGGTGGCGGACGTCGAAGGCGCGGGCCGGGTCCGTGTCGTGCTCGTAGTGCGGGAGGACGGCGCGGTACTCGGCCAGCGCGGCGGCCGGTTCGCCGAGTTGTTCCAGGCAGTGGGCAGCGTCATGGCGGAACTGGAGCGTCTGAGGGTCGGCGGGGCCCGCGTCGGCCGTGCGGTCCTCGGCCAGGCGGCGCAGCTCGGGGAGGGCGCGGCGGTACTGGCCGTCGTCCATCAGCGTGGTCGCGTACTGCTTGCGCAGGATGCGTACGACCGGGGAGGACTCGCCGTGTTCGGCGGCGGCCGCCGGGAGGATGCCGCCCAGCATGTCCACGGCCTGGGTGACGCTGCCCTCGCCGAGCAGGCGTTTCACCTCGTCCACGGCCGCCGCCACATCGAGCTGCGGTACGGACGGGGGCGCGGGCGCGGCCGGCGCCGGCGGGGTGGCCGCGCGGTCGGGCCAGGGGGCGAAGGGCCGGAGGAAGGGGCGGGTCGGATCGAGCGGGCCGCTGGGTGCGCCGTGCGCGGGGAGCAGGGGGGTGAGTGCCTCGTACACCTCCTGCGCGCCGGTGGGGCGGTGCCGCGGGTCCTTGGCGAGGAGGCGCAGCACGATCGCCTCCAGCGGCTCGGGTATCTCCGGCCGCACTCTGCGGACCGGCAGCGGTGGCTCGTACAGATGGCGGTGCAGGACGCCGAGTGCGGTGGAGCCGGCGAAGGGGACGTTGCCGCTGAGGAGTTCATGGAGCAGCACGCCCAGTGCGTACAGGTCGGTGTATGGGCCGACCGCGCCGCCCATCGCCTGTTCGGGGGCCATATAGGCGGGGCTGCCGATGGGGGAGCCGGTGTGGGTGAGGCGGGTGGTGTCGGTGTCGATGACGGAGGCGACACCGAGGTCGAGCACGGTGATGGTGCCGTCGGGCTTCACCATCACGTTCCGTGGTTTGAGGTCGCGGTGGACGATCGGCACCGCGTGCACGGCGGCGAGCACCGCGCAGAGTTGGGCGGCCACGGAGACGGCCCACGGCCAGGGGTAGGGCTCGTGTTCGGCGAGGTGGTCGGCGAGGTCGGCGCCCTCGACGTACTGCATCACGAGGTAGAGATCGTCACTGTCGGTGCCCGCGTCATGGACGGTGACCAGGCCGGGGTGGGTGACCTGGGCGGTCACCCGGCACTCGCGGACGAAGCGGCGGCGCATCTCGTCCGCGGCCGTGCCCGCCTGCATATGGTCCGGGCGGAGCAGTTTGACGGCGACCCGGCGGCCGAGCCGCGCGTCGTACGCGGTCCAGACCTGGCCCATCCCGCCCTGGCCGATGACGGTGGAGAGTTCGTAGCGGTCGGCGACGACGCGTCCGTTCACCGGCCCCGCTCCTTGCGGAGGTAGTCGCTCAGCTCATCCAGCTCGGCGCGGACCTGGTCGATACGCGGCTGGTCGGTACGGGGCTTCTCGGGCGGCGGTGGGGCGGGGTGCGGCTGGGGCGAGTACGGCGGCGGGGGCGGAGTCTGCGGCTGCGGCTGGGGCTGGGGCTGGGGCTGGGGCTGCGGCTGGGGCTGCGGCTGGGACGGCGGGGCGACCGGGTGCGCGGCGCGGCGCACGGGCTGCTGCTGCGGGCAACTGTAGACGGGGTGCCGGGCCGGGGGCGGTGTGGCGTTCTGGGCGGGGTTCGGTACGGGGGGCCCGGTGGGGCTCTGGGCGGGGGGATAGCCGTACCCGGGAGTGTGCGGCGGCGGTGTGGTGTACGAGGGGGCGGTGGCCGTGTACGGCGACGGCGGCCCGCCCCACCCCGGGGCGGCCGGCTGCCGGTGGTGGCGGATGTCCGCGACCAGGTAGTGCACCGGCACCCCGAGTGCCATCGCGATCGTCACTCCCACGAAGACCAGGTCGAGCGGCCCCGCCGTGGCCGGCTCCTTGCGCGGCGGTTCGTCCTGGGAGCTGAACTCCCCCACCACCGCCAGCGTGGCGATGGCCAGCACGAGGGCGACCCAGAACAGCGCCCAGTCGAGGGGCCGTCGGCGCACGATCGCGAGCCGCAGCATCGTGCCCCAGGCGAGCAGACCGCAACTGAGCAACGCGAGGATCACGAAGAGCACGCGCACCACGATGAGCGTCGCGGGCGCCGGTGGTCGACCGGAGGGCCGTGGGTCAGAGCCGGGGCCGTGCATTGCTGCTCCTGGTGGGCCTGGGGACGAGGCTGGGGCGCTCGGGGTAGGGCCGAGCGTATACACCGACTCGGCCAACGGCCCACGGGTTGTACGGAGCTGGTGTCCAATGCGTCACGGCGCCGAGCCGTTGGGCCCGTACGGCAGCGTTTGTCCGATACGGCCCGGCATACGGATCACCGGCTGCGCGCAGACCGGCAGCGCGTACGGATCACCCGCGGCGCGCGCACCGGCCCGGCGCGGGTGGCCCCGGTCTGGGGACACGGCCCCGCGCGGGTGGCCCGGTCTGCGGAGCGCCCGCGGCACGCGCACCGGCCGCCCCGCCGCGCCGCGCTAATCGGCCCGTACGGTGCCGTCCGTCAGGCCGTCGTACAGCCCCTGCACCAACCGCTCCCCCAGCCGTCCCGTCAGTCGTAGCGCGTCCTCGAAGGCGGCCAGCGCGCGGAACCGTTCGCCGTAGCGGCGCTGCTCGGCCAGGGGCAGTCGGGGCAGTTGCACCCGGCGCACATCGAGCCGGCTCGCGGTGGAGGCGTGGCTGCTGGCCTGCCGGGTGTTGGCGGTGCCGCGCAGGAAGCCCGCCAGGAACCAGGGGTCGAGCGCGGCCGGGTCGGGGCGCAGCAGATGGAGGTTGCGGCCGAGTGCCGCGCCCGCCGCCGGATCGTCCGGGCCGTCGACGACCCGGACGACGGAGCCGCCGCCGAGCACGGGTACGACGACGTCGCCCGTCTCCACCCGTACCGGCTCGTCGTCGGTGTCGTCGGGAAGCGTCGCGGACGGGGCCGCGCCGGTGAGGACGTCGTGTTCGCTGAGGACCGCGCCCGCCCCCGGTGCGCCACCGGGGGGCACGGTGCCGACGCGGATGAGCAGCACTCCCGCGCGGGCCAGTTCGCCGACGGTGGTGGTCGGCCAGGGCGCGGGCACGCCGGGGGGCGTCGGCGCGGGGGTGAGTTCGGCGGTGCGACGGAGGGTGTCGGTGAGCCGTTCCCGTACGAGGGAGAGATCGTCGGCGCCGTCGGCACCGGCCGGGGGCGGAACATGGCGGGCGGGTGCCAGATCCACATCGTCGTCGAGGAGTTCGATGACGGGGACGGAACGGCTCGCGCCGGGCTGGCCGGCTACCGAACCGGCCCGTTCGAACGGCTGCCAGGCGTCGAGTACGGCCTGGTGCACGGCCGGCCAGTCGAGCCGGTCGCGCCCGCCGCCGGGGGGCGCGAGTTCGGTGGTGTCCACGAAGAGCAGTTCGGGCGCGGGGGCCCGGCCGGGTTCGGGTTTGCGCAGCACCCAGAGGTGGAGCGGGATGCCGTACGGGGGTGCCGCGCCGGCCGGCAGCGCGATGACGGTCCGGAGCGCGCCGCGCCGCAGCAGTCCGGCGCGGACCCGGCGGCCGGAGCGGCGGGATGCGGCGGCGGGCGGCATCAGCAGGACGGCGGTGCCGCCGGGGCGGAGCCGGGCGAGCGCGTGCTGGACCCAGGCCAGTTCGGATTCGGTGCGGGCCGGGAAGCCGTACTCCCAGCGGGGGTCGTAGGCGAGTTCGTCGTGGCCCCAGTTGCGTTCGTTGAACGGCGGGTGGCAGAGCACGGTGTCGGCGGCGGTCTCGGGGAAGGCGTCGGCGCGGAGGGTGTCACCGGAGCGGGCGCGGACCGTGGCGTCGGAACACAGGGCGAGCCGGAGCGCGGTGAGCGCGGCGAGGTCGGGGTCGGCGTCCTGGGCGTAGAGGGCGGCGGGCCGGGCGGCGGTGA
The DNA here is from genome assembly GCF_044333555.1 of Streptomyces sp. NPDC020965. Classification (NCBI taxonomy): domain Bacteria; kingdom Bacillati; phylum Actinomycetota; class Actinomycetes; order Kitasatosporales; family Streptomycetaceae; genus Streptomyces; species Streptomyces sp. NPDC020965. The sequence goes on along the minus strand of NZ_JBIRRE010000010.1, from coordinate 221,601 downwards.
CGGCGCACAGCAGGTTTCCGGCGCCGGCCGCCGGATCGAGGACGGTCGCCCCCTCGGTGGGGGCGGCGAGCGCGGCCATGAGGGCGGCGACCCCCGGCGGGGTGGGGGTGTACTGCCGGAGGTTGGTGTCGAGGACGCGGCCGAGCAGGAATGCGAAGGTCTCCCGGGGGCCGAGTTCGGCGGCCAGCTCGACGGCTGAGCGGAGTACGGGGACGGCTTCGGGCGTGGGGCGGAGCGCCGTGCGGAAGAGGTTCGTGCGGTCGTCGGCGAAGTGGGCGCCCAGCGTCTGTTCGAGGGCGGTGGGCAGCAGTTCGGCCACCCGGTCGTCGGGGGAGTCGGCCAGTTCCTGCCAGATGGTGGGCCGGTCGCGGACGAGGAGCAGGGCGCAGCCCGTCTGGACGAGTGCCGTGGCGGCGGTGGCCGGATGGTCGGCGAGCTGTTGCCAGACGCGTTCCCGGAGCGGGACCTCGGCGAGTTTCCCCTGGTCGCGAAGCCATTGTTCGACTTCGGTGAGGGCGAAGGACGGGCTGGTCTCGGTGCCGCCGACGGGTTTGGGGAAGTCCGCGTGCCGGCGCCGCCAGTTACTGACCGCGGCCCGTCCGACGCCCGCGAGCCGGGCGATGCCGGCGGCGGTCACCTCGCTTGCGTTCTCCGACACCTGGCTGCCTCCGCATTCGTCTTCGCTGGTCAGAGCCCCGTGTTCGGCCCGTGTGATGGGCCGTGTGCTGTGCCCGTGTTGTGGCGCCGAGCATACCGCCACAAGCGGAAGAAGCCCCTTCACAGTGTGATGAACCCTCAATCCCGTGAACGATGTTGACTCGGTTCACAGCCTCTGTTCTTATTGACCCGTCACCACGGGGGGCGTTCAACCGGCCCCGATCACACGCCATGTCCGGGAGGACACACCCATGTCCCACTCCACGCACCAGCCCTCGCACGACAGCGCTCCGCCGCAGTACGGACAGCACGGCCGGCCCTCGATGCGCAACGGCCTCGGCACGGCCTCGCTGATCCTCGGCATCATCGGCGCGATCTCGGGCGTGATCCCGCTGCTCTTCTGGATGGCCGGCATCCTCGGTGTGATCGCCCTGATCCTGGGGCTGGTGGGCCGGGGCCGGGTCAAGCGCGGCGAGGCGAACAACAAGGGCGTCACCATCACCGGAGCGGTCCTCGGACTGGTGGCGCTGGTCCTCTCGGTGGTCGGCCTGATCATCACGGTCAGCGCGGTGAGCGATGTGGCGGACGAGATCGACAAGGCCACCAGCACCACCACGACCAAGGACCCCGGCAGCTCGGGGAAGAGCAAGGGCAAGGGGAAGGGCAAGAGCAAGGGTGGGTCCGGCTCGGACGAGGCCAAGGTCCTGGAAGCCGGCGGGACCAGCGTCTACAAGGACGATCTGAAGATCACCGTGTCCGCCGCCAAGAGCTACGCCCCCAGCGAGTACGCCGTCGGCCACACCAAGGGCAACAAGGCGTACCAGCTCACCGTGACCGTGGAGAACGCCGGCACCAAGAAGTTCGACGCCGCCCTGGTGACCACGGACGCCCGCGCCGGGGCCGAGGGCGTCACCGCCGAGCAGATCTACGACGAGAAGGTCGGCTCCAGCTTCACCGGCAACGTCCTGCCGGGCAAGAAGTCCACGGTGACCTACGCCTTCGACGCCCCGGCCACCGCGAAGACCCTCACCGTCGAGGTGACCCCGGGCTTCATGTACGACGCCACCCAGTGGGAGCTGACCCTCTGACCGGCCCTCCCGGAGACCGCGATGCCCGCCAGCGGCCGGCACCTCGCCGCCCCTCTCCTCGCCACCCCGGTGGTGGTGAGCGGGGCGGCCCGCCGTTCGTTCCCGGGGCCTGACGTCTGGGGCCTGGGGCCTGGGGTCCGGGGCCCGGGGTTCCGGGTCCCGGTACCGGACCGTCGCGGAGCTATCGGCTGCCGCCGCCGCACTGCGCGAGCATCGCCTTCTTGTCCGGCGCCGTCACCGGCAGCGCGTACGCCACGGCCACCTGGGAGATCCGTACGGCGTACGAACAGCGAATGCCGCGGTGGGGCGGCAGCCAGGACGCCGGCCCCGAGTCCCGCTTCGCGCTGTTGGTCGGCCCGTCCACCGGCAGCAGGTTCAGCGGATCGTTGGCGAACCGCCGCCGCTTCTCCTCGCTCCAGCGGGCCGCGCCCATCTGCCAGCCGTACGAGAGCGGGACGACATGGTCTATCTGTACGGCGGCGGCCTCGCGCTTCCGCCAGTCGATGGCCCGGCCGGTGTAGGGGTCGTGGAGCGTCATCGCGATGACGACGCAGTCGGAGCCGGAGCGGTAGCGCAGCTTCTCGCCGTCGCGGGCCAGCAGGTCATTACGGGTGTCGCAGCCGTTACGGGCCAGGGGCACGCCGTCGGCGCTGTCCAGCCAGGCCGAGCCGAAGCGGTCCCGGGCGTAACCCGTGCGGGGGCCGCGGCCCTTGGTGGCGACCTTCTCGATCAGCCGGCGCGCGGCGGCCCGGTCCCGCTCGGAGGTGAGGGCGCCGAGCCCGGCGCGGGTGCCGTCGGGGTTGTCGAGCGGGCTGCTGCCGGTGGCCCGACCGGTGGCGGCGGGCGGTGTGGGTGCGGAGTCGCCGGTGGAGGTGGTTCCCTCGCAGCCCACCAGCATCACCACCGCGAGGCCCCCGACGACACACGCGCGCGCTCTTCGAACTCCGGTGCTGTTCACCCCGGCAGCGTACTGACCGCCCCGCACGGGAGCGGCGACCCGGGGCCGCCGCTCCCCGAACCACCAGCGGCGCGCTACGAGCCCAGGATCGTCGTCAGGAACTCCCCGGTCCACCCGAGCAGCTCCCGGCCCACCACCGGCTTCCCGCCGATCTTCCCCGTCGTCGGACGCGGCACCAGCACCTGCCGGACGGCCGGTTTGATCACCGTACGCGGGTGCAGCCGCTTCAGCCGCAGCTCCTGCGACTCCCGCAACTCCACCGGAGCGAAGCGGATGTTCGAGCCCTGGAGCACGATCTCGCCGACCCCGCAGGCCCGGGCCAGCATCCGCAGACCCGCCACCAGCAGCAGATTCTCCACCGGCTCCGGCAGCTTGCCGTAACGGTCGGTCAGCTCCTCGCGGACCGCCTTGATGTCCTCTTCCGTGTTCGCGGAGGCGATGGCCCGGTACGCCTGGAGCCGCAGCCGCTCGCCCGGCGCGTAGTCGTGCGGGACATGGGCGTCCACCGGCAGCTCGATCTTCACCTCCAGCGGGGGCTCCTCCTCCACCTCGCCGGAGAGCGAGGCCCGGTAGTCGGCGACCGCCTCGCCCACCATCCGTACATACAGATCGAAACCGACCCCCGCGATATGGCCCGACTGCTCCCCGCCGAGGAGATTGCCCGCGCCCCGGATCTCCAGGTCCTTCATCGCCACATACATGCCCGCGCCCATCTCGGTGTGCTGGGCGATGGTGGCGAGCCGTTCGTGCGCGGTCTCGGTGAGGGGCTTCTCCGGGGGGTAGAGGAAGTAGGCGTAACCGCGGTCCCGGCCACGGCCCACCCGGCCGCGCAACTGGTGCAACTGGGAGAGGCCGAAATTGTCGCCGCGCTCCACGATCAGGGTGTTCGCGTTGGAGATGTCGATGCCCGACTCCACGATCGTCGTGGAGACCAGCACATCGAACTTCTTCTCCCAGAAGTCCACCACGACCTGCTCCAGCGCCGACTCCGACATCTGGCCGTGCGCCGTCGCGATCCGCGCCTCGGGGACGATCTCCCGCAGCCGGGCCGCCGCCCGGTCGATGGACTCCACCCGGTTGTGGATGTAGAAGACCTGGCCCTCGCGGAGCAGTTCACGGCGGATCGCCGCGCCGATCTGCTTCTCCTCGTACGGTCCGACGAAGGTCAGCACCGGGTGGCGCTCCTCCGGGGGCGTGGTGATCGTGGACATCTCCCGGATGCCGGTGACCGCCATTTCGAGCGTACGGGGGATGGGGGTCGCCGACATCGTCAGCACGTCGACGTTGGCGCGCAACTTCTTGAGCTGCTCCTTGTGCTCGACGCCGAACCGCTGCTCCTCGTCCACCACGACCAGACCGAGGTCCTTGAACTTCGTCTCGTTGGAGAACAGTCGGTGGGTGCCGATGACGATGTCGACGGAGCCCTCCCGCAGCCCCTCCAGGGTCGCCTTGGCGTCCGTGTCGGACTGGAACCGGGAGAGCGCCCTGACCTTCACCGGGAACTGGGAGTACCGCTCGGAGAACGTGCCGAAGTGCTGCTGCACCAGCAGCGTCGTGGGGACGAGGACCGCGACCTGCTTACCGTCCTGGACCGCCTTGAAGGCCGCCCGGACCGCGATCTCCGTCTTGCCGTACCCCACGTCACCGCAGACCAGCCGGTCCATCGGGACCGTCTTCTCCATGTCCTCCTTGACCTCGGCGATCGTGGAGAGCTGGTCCGGGGTCTCCGCGTACGGGAACGCGTCCTCCAGCTCCCGCTGCCAGGGCGTGTCCGGGCCGAAGGCGTGTCCTGGGGCCGCCATCCGGGCCGAGTAGAGCTTGATCAGGTCGGCGGCGATCTCCTTGACCGCCTTCTTCGCGCGCGCCTTCGTCTTGGTCCAGTCCGCGCCGCCGAGCCGGTGCATCGTCGGGGCCTCACCACCGACGTACTTGGTGATCTGCTCCAACTGGTCGGTGGGGATGTAGAGGCGGTCACCTGGCTGGCCGCGCTTGGCCGCCGCGTACTCGACCACCAGGTACTCGCGGGTCGCGCCCTGGACCGTGCGCTGCACCATCTCGATGTAGCGGCCGACGCCGTGCTGCTCGTGGACGATGTAGTCGCCCGCCTCCAGCGTCAGCGGGTCGATCGTCTTGCGGCGCTTGGTCGGCATCCGCTGGCCGTCCTTGCCCGCCGCCTTCTGGCCGGACAGATCCGTCTCGGTGAGCACGGCGAGCTTGAGGCCCGGGTCGATGAAGCCGTAGTCGATCGAGCCGCACGACACATGGACGAGGTTCGGGGAGATGTCCCCCAGCGCCGGGTCGAGCCGGGCGGGGATGCCCTCGCCGCCGAGCACCTCGGCCGTACGGGCGGCGGGGCCGTGCGCCTCGGTGACGTACACCGTGCGCCAGCCGTCGGCCAGCCAGCCCTTGGTGTCGGCGAGCGCCCGCGCGGTGTCGCCCCGGTACGACTCCGGAGCGTGCATCCCGAGCTTGATCGTGTCCTCGGAGAGTTCCTCGTCGGCGGCGAACGGCGACACCGACCACCACTTCATATCCAGCTCGCGGGCCCGGTCCCGGACGTCCGCGATGCCCCACAGGGACGCGGCGTCGACATCGATCGGGGCCTCGCCGCCACCCGCGGTCGCCGCCCAGGAGGCGTGGAGGAACTCCTGGCTCGTCGCCACCAGGTCGGTCGCCCGGGTGCGCACCCGCTCCGGGTCGCACACCACGGCCATGGACCCCTTCGGCAGCACGTCGAGCAGCAGCTCCATCTCGTCCACCAGCACCGGGGCCAGCGACTCCATGCCCTCGACCGCGATGCCCTCGGCGAGCTTGCCGAGCAGTTCGCCCAGCTCGGGATGGGCCTCGGCCAGCTCGGCCGCCCGGCGGCGCACCTCGTCGGTCAGCAGCAGCTCACGGCAGGGCGGCGCCCACAGTCCGTGCTCGGCGACCTCCAGCGAACGCTGGTCCGCGATCTTGAAGTAACGGATCTCCTCGACATCGTCACCCCAGAACTCCACCCGCAGGGGGTGTTCCTCGGTCGGCGGGAAGACATCGAGGATGCCGCCGCGGACCGCGAACTCACCGCGCTTCTCGACCAGTTCCACCCGGGAGTACGCCGCCGCCGCGAGCGCGTCCACGACCTCGCCGAGATCGGCCTGTCGCCCGGTGCGCAAGGAGACGGGTTCCAGCTCGCCCAAGCCCTTGACCTGCGGTTGCAGTACGGAGCGGATGGGGGCGACCACCACGGAGACGGGTCCCGTGGCGGGATCGTCCGCCACCGGGTGGGCCAGCCTGCGCAGCACGGCGAGCCGCTTGCCGACCGTGTCGGAACGGGGCGAGAGCCGCTCATGGGGCAGCGTCTCCCAGGAGGGGTACTCGACCACGCCCTCCTCGGGCAGCAGCGAGCGGAGCGCGGCGGCGAGGTCCTCGGCCTCCCGGCCGGTCGCCGTGACCGCGAGCACCGTACGCCGGGAGTCGCGGGCCAGCGCGGCCACCGCGAAGGGACGGGCGGCTGGCGGTCCGACCAGGTCGACATGTGTCCGGCCCGCACCCCGGGCGGCCTGCACGGCTTCGGCGAGCGCGGGGTCACGGACGACGGCATCGAGCAGACCGACGAGGCTCATGAAAGGGCTTCCATCCGGGGAGTGGCGGAGCGGGGGCAACACGAAGAGCCCGACACGAGGGACGGGCCGGGGTTCGCTCCAGCCTACGCCCGCGCCCACCCCGGCCGCCTCCGCAATCACCGGCCCCCAGGACGGGCGGACGGCACCCCGTCCGACACGACGGGCAGCGACCCCCGAATCGCTGCACGGCGAGGTCCCCCGGGGCCCACGACGGGCGGGGACCCCGGGGTCCCACGACGGGCTGGGGACCCCAGGCCCCGAACCCGGCACCGGCCCACGGCCCCCGGCCCCGAGACATACAGGGGGACCCCGGGCCGCTTCCGCGAGCGCTCCGGGGTCCCCCGCCGTGGCGGCTCGGTGGTTACTCGGTCGCGATGGCGTTCAGGACGTTCATCCGGCCGGCCCGGAACGCCGGGACCAGTGCCGCGAAGAGGCCCACGAACGCCGACCCGACGAAGACCGCGATGATCGTCGGCCAGGGGATCTCCAGGACCCCCATGCCCTCCAGCGCCAGTAGCTGCTGGGCGGCGGTGCCCCAGCCCATGCCCAGGCCGAGGCCGAGCAGCGCGCCGAAGAGGGCGATCACCACGGATTCCATCCGGATCATGCGGCGGAGCTGGCGGCGCGAAAGGCCGATCGCCCTGAGGAGTCCTATCTCGCGGGTCCGCTCGACGACCGAGAGGGCGAGCGTGTTCACCACACCCAGCACGGCCACGACGATCGCGAGGGCGAGCAGGCCGTAGACGATGTTCAGCATCTGGCCTATCTGGTCCTGGAGGTTCTCCTTGTAATCGGTCTGGTCCATCACCTTGTACTGCGGGTACGGCTCCAGCGCCGCCTTGAGCGCGGTGTACGCCTCCTTCTCCTCACCGTCATCGGCGGAGGCGAAGAGCATCAGATTCTTCGGCATCCGGTCGGCGGAGAGGTACTGGGCGGCGGTGGCCGTGCTGATGAACTTCGCGCCCTGCTCCAGCGCGCTGTCGGCGGAGGTGATCGCCGCGACCTTCAGCTTGGCGGTCTGGCCGCCCGTGAAGGCGACGGTGAGGGTGCTGCCGACCTTCACCCCGTGCTTGTCGGCGTACTCCTCACCGACGGATATGCCGTTCGGCTGGTAAGCGGCGGACAGCTTGCCCGCGACGGTCTTCTGACGCAGGTCCTCGGCGTAGGTCGGGTCGGCGGCGGTGATGGTCTCCTTCGCCACCTGGCCGTCGGGTGCGGTGATCCGCACATTGACGATCTTGTACTCGGTGACGTGCTTGACGCCGGGCGCCTTCTCCAGGGCCTGCTGGGCCTGCGGCACGATCGGCTGGCCGGTGCCGGACTGGACGATGAAGTCCGCCCCGACGGATTTGTCCAGCTCTTCGTTGGCCGAGGCGACCATCGAGGCGCTGACCACCGAGAGGCACGCCACCAGGGCGAGGCCGATCATCAGGGCGGCGGCGGTCGCCCCCGTACGACGGGGGTTGCGCAGTGCGTTGCGCTCGGCCATCCGGCCGACCGGGCCGAACATCCGCAGGATCAGCGCACTGATCACCCGCACCACCACGGCCGCGAGCAGCGGGCCGATGACGATGAACCCGAGGAGGGAGAGGAGGACGCCGACGGCGAGGAGCATCGAACCGTCGCTCGCCTTGTCGGCGTCGGCGGTGGAGATCAGGGCGGCGGCGCCGGCGCCGGTGAGGAGCAGCCCGATGGCGGCCCGCACCCGGCCGGCCTTTCCGTCGGCGGGGGTCCCGGCGTCACGCAGAGCGGCCATCGGGGAGACCTTGCCGGCCCGTCGCGCCGGGATGTAGGCGGCGACGATGGTGACGAGCACGCCGAGCGTGAGCCCGACGGCCGGGGTGGTCCACTTCACCGTCAGATCGTCGGTGGAGAGATTCATGCCCATGGTGCCCATGAGCTCCATCAGCCCGATGGCGAGGCCGACACCGGCTCCGACACCGGCGATCGAGCCGATGACACCGAGGAGTAGCGCCTCGATCAGCACGGAGCGGTTGATCTGACGGCGGCTGGAGCCGATGGCCCGCATCAGACCGATCTCACGGGTGCGCTGGGCGACCAGCATCGAGAAGGTGTTGACGATCAGGAAGATGCCGACGAGGAGGGCGATCCCGGCGAAGCCGAGCATCGCGTACTTCATCACGTTGAGGAATTCGCCGACGTCCTCGCGGCCGGCGTCCGCCGTCTCCTTGGCGGTCTCGATCTTGTAGGGGGCGCCGAGCGCGCCCGCGATGTCCGCCTTGAGCCGGCTGTCGCTCACACCGTCGGCCGCGACGACCGTGATGTTGGTGAAGAGCCCTTCCTTGCCGAGCAGTTCCCGCTGTGCGGTGGCGGTGTCGTAGAGAACGAGGGCGGCACCGGGGTTGGTGACCTTGAAGGAGGCGATGGCGGAGATCTTCGCGCGGAAGTCGCCGGTGACCGCGATGGTGCGGAGCTCGTCGCCGATCTTGAGGTTGTGCTTGTCGGCGGTGTCGGCGTCGATCATCACCTCGGTGGGACCGCGCGGCTCGGTGCCGGAGGTGATCTCCAGCATCTTCCGCTCGTTCTTCGTCCAGTTGCCCGCGATCGTGGGGGCGCCGCCGCTGGCACCGATGTCCTTGTTCTTGGCGTTGACCACGGTCACGCTGGTGCTGGTGACGCTGCCCTCGGCGGACTCGACGCCCTCGACCGCGGCCACCCGCGCCACCAGGGCGGCCGGCAGGGTCTCGGGCTTCCCGGTCTGCGGCTGGCCGTCGTCCTCCTCGTCCAGCGGTCGGGGGCTGACCGTGACATCGGCGGCGGTGCTGGCGAAGAGCTTGTCGAAGGTGGTGTTCATGGTGTCGGTGAAGACGAGCGTGCCCGACACGAAGGCGACGGAGAGCAGCACCGCCACCGCCGAGAGCGCCATGCGCCCCTTGTGCGCGAAGAAGTTGCGCAGGGAGGTCTTGAGGACGGTCACGAGGTACGCCCCCGGGCGTCGAAGTCCTTCATCCGGTCGAGCACGGCTTCGGCGGTGGGCCGGAACATCTCGTCCACGATCCGGCCGTCGGCGAGGTAGAGGACCCGGTCCGCGTAGGAGGCCGCGACCGGGTCATGGGTGACCATGACGATGGTCTGGCCCAGCTCGTCCACCGAGCGGCGGAGGAAGCTCAGGACCTCGGCCCCGGCCCGGGAGTCGAGGTTTCCGGTCGGCTCGTCACCGAAGATGATCTCGGGTCGGGCGGCGAGCGCCCGGGCGACGGCCACCCGCTGCTGCTGACCGCCGGAGAGCTGGGTGGGCCGGTGCTTGAGCCGCTCGGACAGTCCGACGGTGTCGACCACCCGGTTCAGCCAGGCGGCGTCGGGCTTCCGGCCCGCGATGTCCATGGGAAGGGTGATGTTCTCCAGGGCGTTGAGCGTCGGGAGGAGATTGAACGCCTGGAAGATGAAGCCGATCCGGTCCCTGCGGAGCTGGGTGAGCTTCTTGTCCTTGAGCCCGGTGATCTCGGTTTCGTCCAGGTAGATCTGGCCCGAGGTGACGGTGTCGAGACCGGCGAGGCAGTGCATCAGGGTCGACTTACCGGAGCCCGATGGCCCCATGATCGCGGTGAACTGGCCGCGGGCTATGTCGACATCGACATGGTCGAGCGCGACGACCCTGGTCTCCCCCGATCCATACGCCTTGACGACCTGCCGACCGCGCGCGGCGACGGCCGTACGCCCTCCGGTGCTCCCGTGGCGGGGAATGGTTACAGCCGTAGTCACGGTATGTCTCCTATATCGCTTGGTTCTCGGTGTCGCCGCGTAGGTATCGATGAAGCCGGGGTGCCTGACGCCGGGGTGCCTGCGTCGGGTGTGTCGACGCGGGGCGCCTGAAGTCGGGCCGTATTCACGTTGGCGCACCCGACGTCGACGTCGAGTCGAAGTCGAGCTGCTTGAAGTCGGGTTACTGCAAAGTCTGTCGGCGGAATCGGTCCGGCGCGCTGGTGCGGGGCGCAGTCTCCACCTGGGGTTAGCCCCACCACCCCCGGTGAGGCGCGCCCCCCTGCGCCCGGTCGCCGGAAGGATCCGGCAGCGGCGCTCCGTGCCCGCCGTGGTCCCCTCGTGGCCGCGAGCGCCGCTTGTAGGACAACGTTAAGGACTGGACCCCCGCCACTACGTCGTCCCCCGGTACGAACAGCACTCGGCCGCTAGTAGGGAGGAGCCCCTAGGGGTCGGCGGCCTCCACCCCCGACATCGGCCCCTCGTGGAGGAGTTCACGCCATGCCTCGGCGTAGACCCCACCGAGTGAGATGGTGACCCGTGAACAAGTGAATGCAGGGGGAAAGGATCCAGCGTGACCGAGAGTCGGAAGCTGTCCTTCGCGGGGCGCGGCGTCCCCGCGTCCGGTGTCGACCCCCAGCGACGTGGCGCCGTCGTCGCCGCGCTGATGATGGCCATGGCCCTGAGTGCGCTCGACGGCACGATCGTCTCGACCGCCGTGCCACAGATCGTCGGGGACCTCGGCGGCTTCGCCGTCTTCTCCTGGCTCTTCTCCGGCTATCTGCTGGCCGTCACGGTCACGCTCCCGGTGTACGGGAAGCTCTCCGACACCTTCGGCCGCAAACCGGTTCTGATCGCGGGGATCATCCTCTTCCTCATCGGTTCCCTGCTCTGCGCCCTCGCCTGGAACATGGCCTCGCTGATCGCGTTCCGGGTGGTCCAGGGCCTGGGTGGGGGTGCGCTCCAGAGCACGGTGCAGACGGTCGCCGCCGATCTCTATCCGCTGAAGGAGCGCCCGAGGATACAGGCCAGGCTGTCGACGGTCTGGGCGGTGGCGGCGGTCGCGGGCCCGGCGGTCGGCGGACTGCTCGCGACCTACGCCGACTGGCGCTGGATCTTCCTCATCAACCTTCCGGTGGGGGCGGTGGCCCTGTGGCTGATCGTGCGCCATCTGCGCGAGCCGACCCGCACGGGGCCCGTGCGCCGCGCGAATCCCGCGAAGCTGGTGAGCCCTGTGAGTCCCGCGGGCCTCGTGAGCCCGGCGGGCCGATCCGGTGCCGGAGGTGCCACGGCTCCCGGAGGTGCCACGGCTCCCGGAGGTGCGGCGGCTTCCGGGAGGAGTACCCGTGTCCGGGTGGACTGGCCCGGCGCGCTGACCATCTTCGGCGCGGGCGCGGCCCTGCTCGCCGGGCTCGTCCAGGGCGGTATCGCCTGGCCCTGGTTCTCCGCGCCCTCACTCGCCCTGTTCGGCGCCGGCGCCCTGCTCGTCGCGGTCACCGTCGTCATCGAACGACGGGCCGCCGAACCGATCCTCCCCGGCTGGGTCTGGCGCCGCCGCCCCATCGCCGCCGTCAATCTGGCGCTCGGCGCGCTGGGGCTGCTGATGATCGCCCCGACCGTGTTCCTGCCGACGTACGCCCAGTCCGTACTGGGCCTCGGCCCGATAGCGGCCGGCTTCGTCCTGTCCGTGATGACCATCAGCTGGCCCATCAGCGCCGCCCTGTCCAACCGCCTCTACAACCGCATCGGCTTCCGGCAGTGCGCGATCATCGGTATCTCGCTGGCCGGGCTGGTCCTCGCCGCCTTCCCGCTGCTCCCCTACCCGGGCTCCGCCTGGCAACCCGCCCTGATCATGCTGCTGCTCGGCGCCGCGCTCGGCATCTTCCAACTCCCGCTGATCATCGGCGTCCAGTCATCGGTCGGCTGGTCCGAGCGGGGCACGGCAACCGCGTCCATCCTCTTCTACCGTCAGATCGGTCAGAGCGTGGGCGCCGCGCTCTTCGGCGCGGTGGCCAACGGCGTCCTGGCGGCCCGGTTGGGCGGGGCGGGCGATCTGGACTCGGTCGCCCGCGCCCTGGAGGACCCGGCGTCCCTCACCGCCGACGCGGCGGACCGGCTGCGCCGTGCGGTGGACGCCGCGGTCGACCACGTCTACGTCGGCGCGGCCCTGGCCGCCGTACTGGCCCTGCTGGTACTGGTCTTCGTGGCGCCGCGCCGCTTCCCCGTCATCGACGAGGCGGCCCCCGGAGTGCCGACGGAGACCGCCGCCGGGGCCGCCGACACCACCCCGTGAGGAGCCCCCGCCTCCCCTGAGGTCTGAGACCTGAGGTCCGAGGTCCGAGGTCCGAGGTCTGAGGTCTGAGGCCCTGGGATCAGCCGTCCGCCGACGTACGGCCCGTCAGCGCCGCCAGACTGTTGCGGACGTGGTCCATATGCGCCTGCATCTCCTCGCGGGACTCCTCGTGTTCCCGCAGCACCCGCTCCGTCTCCCGAACGGTGCGCTCCTCCACCACCCCGGCCTGCGAGAGCAGCTCCGCCGCCCGCGCCTCCGCGTCCTCCTGCCCGTGACGGGCGTACTCCGCCGCCTCCGTGAGGGCGCGCTGCACCTCGGTCAGAGCCGACTCGGCACGCGAGGTCTGTTCGGCGTCACGGGCGTCCAGCGTCGCGCGCCGGTCGTCCAGCTCCCGGCCGAGCGACTCCCAGCGCTCCGCCTGCCCCGACTCCAGATCGGCCAGCAGGGCCTCCGCCCGGAGACGGGTCTCCTGCCAGTCGGCCAGCGCCTTCGCACGCCGCTCCTCGGCCTCGCCCTGCGCCTCGGCGAGCAACGCGTCGGCGGTGGCCCGGGCCGCGGCCAGATGCTGTTCGGCGTGGTCCTCGGCCGCCGCCCGTACACCGTCCGCCTCCGTGCGGGCCTTGTCGCGGATGGCCCGGGCATCGGCCTCAGCACTGTCCTGGACGGCCTGCGCGTCACCGCGCGACGTGCTCCGTACCTCCTCGGCCTCCTCCACCGTCAGCGTGAGGAGGTACTGCGCGCGGCGGCTCATCGATTCGTACGTCTGCGGCGCCAGCGCCTCCACGGAGTCACGGAGCCGGGACGCCTCCGACTCCATCTTCTTGGCGAGCACGGTCAACCGCGCCGCCCGCTCCCAGGCGTCGTCGCGGTCCCGGGAGAGGTTGGCGACATGGGCGTCGGCCTCCTCGACGCGGTAGCCACGGCGTACGACGGTGAAGCCGTGAGGTGACACCGATGCAGCACTCATCCTTCAAGCCCCTTCCGACACACAACGACGCATTACGCGATTGTGCGCATATCCTCCTGGATTCGGCGGGGCGCCCGTACCGCGACACTCCACCGCCCATACCGGTCAAGGATGCGCCATTCGGTGAGAGAAGCCGGGACGGTGCGCCCCGGCCCGCCGTCGCGAACCAGGGCGCACCCGTCCCCGCGTGGACGGGGCGAAGACGACGCGAGACCCGTGGTGAGACCGCGCGGCGTACCCGACGCCTACAGGAGACCGTCCCACATCTGTTCCAGCAGCACCGACCACCAGTTCTCCGGTGACGACAGCGCGACCGGGTCCAACGACGCGAGCTGCGCCTGGAAGTCGACCGTCCAGCGGCCGGCCTGCTCCGGGTTGAGGCCGTAGCGCAGCCGCCACATCCGGCCGAGCAGCGCCATACAGCGGACGAACTCCGGCAGCCCGCTGTTCACGAACTGCGGTGCCGCCGAGCCGCCCCCGGGGGGCGCCTCCACCGGTACGGCCACGATGTGCGCCGTGCCGTACTGGACGCAGATCGCCCGGCCGAAGTCGCTGCCCACCACCAGGTACGAGGTGGCGTCAGCCGAGGTCGCCACCTGCCGCTGCGCCGCCAGCTCCGCCAGTGTCGGAACGACTGGCTGGGCGGGTTGGGCCCAGAAGAACGGGTTGAAATCACCCGGCAGTCCCGCCCACATCAGGGTCGCCGCGACCAGCTCCGGCACACCCTGGCGCGAGACGGCCCGCTGGTCGAACCGGCAGATGCCCTGCGGCCCGAAGGCGGACACCAGTTCCTGGGCCACCCCCTGCGGCGGGAGCGGTGGGGCCGGGGGGACCTGCGGGAGCGGCGCCCGTACCGGCGCGGGGCGTGCCGGGCCGTCCGCCACCTGATGCAATTCACCCTGATGGGTGACGAGTTGCCCCATGCCCTGTTGCCTGCCGGCGTGGTCCTTGCCGTACGGGGCGATATGGGTGATCCGCGCCTGCGGCCAGGTCTCGCGGATCATCCGGGCGCAGTAGCCGCCGGGCAGCTCGCACGACTCCAGCTCGGTGTGCAGCTCCAGCACTTGCTGCGGCGGGACGTTCAGGGCGCGCAGCTCGTGCAGGATCTGCCACTCGGGGTGCGGGGTTCCGGGTGCCGAGCGGCGGATGAGCTGGGCCTCGGAGCCGTCGGGCGCACGGTAGCGCAGGACGGCCTGATAGCCGGGGCCGACGGTCGGTACCCCGGTCTGCTGCTGTGGATAGCCGTACGGGGTCGGTCGACCGACGGAGCCCGGAGGCGGACCAGGGGCCCCCGGCGGGCCGGGACGGCTCGGCGGAGCCGGGGGCTGGGGCGCGCCGGGCCCGGCCAGCACCGTCGCCGCGTGGTGCACGTCGACCGGTGGCGGGGTGGAACCGACGGGCGGCTGGCCGGGCGGTGGCGTGGCACCGACGGCGGGTGGGCCGGGGGGCTGGGGTACGGCGGGGGGCGGACCGGGCGGACCCGGGGGCCGCGGTACGCCGGGGCCCGTAGGACCCGGTCCGGCCAGCACCGTCGCCGCGTGGTGCACATCGACCGGTGGCGGGGTGGAACCGACGGGCGGGGTAGGACCGACGGGCGGCGGGGTCTGCGTCGAGGGCGGCATCGGGTGGTTCCCGGAAGCAGCAGCCGGACCGGGAGGCGTAGGAGGACCCGGAGGTGTGGCGGAAGCGGGAGGAGGCATCGGGCCCGGAGCGGGCGGCGGGCCCGAGGGCTCGCCGGCACTGGAGACCCCGGAGTCGTCGGGGACGGGCTGAGCGCTCAACTGGGTCGGCAGATATCCCCCGGCAGGCACACCGGAAGCCCCCGGAGCCGACAGCGGGGCCGGCTGCGCCGCCCCCGCACCGGAAGAACCACGTGGCGCGGGCGGGCCGGGCGGCGGGGCCACCGTCCCGTCGCCGCCGGGCGCCGACCGTTCCCCGCCCGCCGCGGCGGCGGGAGCGTGCCGCTTCAGCGCCGGGTTGACCGCGGTCGGCGGAAGTTGGCTGCCCCCGGACATGAGCGCGGTCGGGGCGTCCGCATCCGCCGCGGACTCGTCCGCCGCTGGGACCGGCGCCGCGAAGACCGTGTCCGGCAGGGGTACGGACGCGTCCTCGGCGTCGGTGGAACTGGTGTCGGTCCAGGACGCGGGGGTGCCGCCGGCCGGGGTCGGCCGGCGGTCGCCGCCGACGTTCGCCCACACGGCGCCGCCCTGCGAAGAGTCCACACCGACGTCACCCGTGGCGGTGCCACCGCCCGCCTGCGACGCATTGCTGGAACCGGTGTCCGGCACCGGTCCGGGGGGCGCGGCACCGGCGAGGGGCGGAAGAGCCACCCCCACAGCCGCACCTGAGCCCGAGCCCGCGTCCGAGGAGACCGCAGAAGAGGAAGAAGCAGGAGAAGGGGGAGGAGGGGCCGGAGGGGAGAAGGGAGGAGCGACGGGGGGAGGCGGCGGGGTGGGGGGCTCCGCGGAGTCGGACGCCGGGGAGTGCCCGGTCCGTCCGGCCCTCGTCGCCGTCCCGCCGGGAGCGCCCCTGCGGTCCGCCTCGTCCTGAAGCCACTCGGGCGGGCTCAGCAGGAACGACGTCTGATGCAGATCGATCCGCCGCGGCGGCTCCGGAGGGGCGACCGCCCCGTCCGCGGGTACGCCGTACTCCTCCTCGTACCGCCGGATCACCTCGCCCACCGGCAGTCCGGGCCAGAGCGTCGCCTCACCGCTGTCCCGCGCGATCACCAGCCGCTGCCGTCCGCCGTCCGAGCGCGCCCCGCTCTCGCGGTCCTCCGCCCAGACGACGAAGCCGAGCTCGAACTCCCGCACCCGTACCTCGCGCTGCTGGTAGGTCGGCACATCGCCGTTGACCCACTCTTCCGCGCGCTCCTGCGCCTGCGCGAAGGTCACCATCGGACCGTCACCCCTCGTCCGAGACCGGGACGGCACGCGCGAAGCCGCCGTCCACCATCAGATTCGCCACCGTCTCCAGCTCCGGGGGATTGCCCGCGAGCCGCTGGAGGAAGCCGTCGAAGTCGTCGCCGCACGGCAACAACAGCCGCTCCACGCGCTCCTGCACGCCCCAGCCGTCCCGGTCGCGCGCGTCGTCGTAGGCGCAGAACCAGACCGAGCCGACGGCCGAGCCCTTGACCTTGACCGCCAGGATGCCGCCCTGGACGAACGCGACACCCAGGTAGTCCTTGGTCAGATGGTCGCGCAGGCATTTGTTGACGTACAGCAGGTCGTTGACCGCTGCCTCGTCCCGCACCGTGAGGAACGGCTGATCCACCAGCAGCCCCAACTCGGCGTCGAGCGCGGCGCCGGCCGGGGCACAGCCGCCCGCCGCCTTGAGGAAGGAGCGGTACGCGCCGGGCAGCCGGTATCCCAGGTCCTCCTCCACACCGAGCAGTTGCTGCTCGGTGACGGACGGGGTGCCCTTGGGCAGCCGGAAGTGCGCGGGCCGGGTCTCCTGGAGCGGGCGGGTGCCGCGCTTGTCCTGGTCGACCGGGGTGGTCGCCAGACCGCCGTGGTGCCGCAGCAGGGCCTTCACCTCGACCGGGACCAGTTCGAGTCGGCGGGTGCCGCGGACGTGGTGCCAGGTCCAGCCGTGCGGGGTGGCGACGGAGGGGATCGTGTCCCACAGCGCGTGGCCGTCGGCGTGGAGCGCGGCGTTCGCCGACACGTAGTCGGTGAGGCGGAGTTCGTCGATGCCGAAACCCGCCGGGGGCTCGGCGATCTCGGCGGCGGCGCGGGCGTACGGCGAGAAGTCCGGGTAGCCGTCGGCGTCCACGCGCACACCGCGGGGGTGGCGGGAGTGACGCACGGGGTCCGGGAAGTTCACGGTCTGGCCGGCGTACGCCGCGTTCGGCGGCGGGGGCCCGGCCGTCCCGGGGTCCTCGGGCCCACCCTGTCCTCCCGCCGCCCGCGCGGGGCCGTTCGGCGGCGTGACGTGTCCCCCGGCTCCCTGGGCCTGGGAGCCTGGAGCTGCCCCCAGCCCTTGCCGACCTGTCGTCATGGCGTTCTGCCCCCTGCTGGCTTCTGACTGTTCGGGACAGCCTATGCGGTGCGGCAATAGGGGGAGAGTGTGCTCGGCGACCTCTCGATCGCCGTCACGAACTGTCACAATCGAGTGACCGAACTCCGACGAGCAGACACCTTTCAGCTACCCCGCTTTCACACACACCGCCGCATTTGGCAGGCTGTTCACGCAACTCGGGGGAGTGCACGGGAGGGGACAACAGCGCCATGCACACAGCGCGACCACGTACAGCGGACACCGTAGGTGATCCCCGTCTGAGCTGGAGCAGTACAGAGGAGGCCCGACCGCCCGCACTGAGCCATCGCCGCGACGGCATCCTGCCCGCCGTCGCGGCGGCGCTCTCCGTGCGCGGGGAGACTCTGACGTCAACCGCTGGAAAGGGTGACCGGCCGCCCGTACTCCACCCCCTCGTACAAGATTTCCTCGACACGCTCACCAGCGGTCAGCGGGAGCGCTTCACCGGGCGCTGCCCGGAGGCGATCCTGCTGTCGCGCCACCTCACCGGCGCGGAGGGCAAACGCTCCAAGCGGGCCCGGCGCAAGCCGCTGACGTACAGCGAGGCGAAGCGCGCCCTGAAGCAGGCGAAGCTGACGGCGCGCAGAATCCGTGAGGACGGTGATCCGCTGCACGGCAGCTATGCGTCACCCTGCCGTTCCTGTACGGCGATGCTCGACCATTTCGGGGTCCGAGCAGTGGACCCGACCGCGACCGAGAACGGCTGAACCCGCACCGATGCCCGAAAACCTGAGCACCACCCGGTTCCCGGTCGCCGTCGACGCCGCGCTGCGCGAGGCGGGCTGGCAGCCGGGCCGCTGGGACATCCGGCCGGCCGAGCACTGGGCCGACACCCTGAGCGCCTACGAGTCATCGGCGGGCCACCGGCACACGGTCTCGCCCGCCGCGGTGGAGGCGTGGGCCGAATTCGGCGGTCTGCGGATCGCCGCGCTGGGGCCGGGCCGGCAGACCGCGCCGCCGGTCGTGTACGTGGATCCGCTGGCCGGTCTCCATCTGGCCAGGACCCTGGCGGACCTGGGGCGGGCGCTGGACACCACGCTCTCGCCACTCGGGGCGGAGATTTCACCGCTGGGGGCGGAGGGCGACGACCAGGCGGTGCTGGCGATCGACGCGGAGGGCCGGGTGTACAGCATGGATCACACGGGGGACTGGTATCTGGGGGCGGACATCGACCGGGCGCTGACGACGCTGATGATGGGGATGCAGCCGACGCGACTGACACTGGGCGGCTGAGCGGGTGGCCGGCTGACCACCAGGCGCCCTGGCCAACAGATACCCGCGACCACCATGCGCCCCGGGCCACCGGGCACCCGCGACCGTCAGCCGCCCCCGGCCGCCCCGGATACCCGCGACCGTCAACCGCCCCCGGCCACCACCGGCCCGCGACCACCAGGGCCCCTGCCACCCGATACCCGCGACCACCGTGCGCCCCGGGCACCCGGGGCCGTGAAGCCCCCCGGCCGCCCCCGGAAGCGCCCCCGGATCCCTCAGCCGCTCCCGCACCGGGGGCCGTGGTCGCCCGGCTTCGCGACCGGCTCCGGCGCCGGCTCAGCACCCGACTCCCCGTCTGGCTCCGCGCCCGGCCGCGTGCCCGACTCGGCTGCCGACTCGGCTGCCGACTCGGCTACCAACTCGGCTGCCGGCTCGGCTGCCGACCGGTCCGCCAGCACCGCCGATACCCGGAAGCCTCCGGCATCCGTCGGGCCGGAGACGAACACCCCGCCCAGCGCGTGGACCCGCTCCCGCATCCCCACCAGCCCGTTGCCGCCGCTCGGCAGACCGGCGACGGCCGGATCGCTCCCCGTATCGGGGGCACCGTTCTCCACCTGCATGGCGACCTCGGCGTCCCGGTGGGCGATGCGCACCCTGACCTTCGCGCCGGCCGCGTGCTTGTGCACATTGGTGAGCGCCTCCTGGATGACGCGGTAGGCGGTCTGCTCGACCTCCGGCGCGTACTCCCGGGCCTCCCCCTGGACGGCGAGTTCAACGACCATCCCGGCCTGGCGGGACTGGCCGACGAGATCCTCCACATCGGCGATGCAGGGCCCGTCCTCGGCCGCGGCGGCAGCGGCGGCCGCAGCCGCGGCGCCCACCGCGGCGAGCGGTACGGCGGCGGACCGGTGCTGTTCCCCGTCGCTCGCGCGCAGCACGCCCAGCATCTCGCGCAGTTCGGTCAGGGCCTGGCGGCCCATGTCCCCCACGAGCGCGGCGTTCTTCACGGCCTTCGCCGGATCCTTGAGCGCGACCGCCTGGAGCGCCGCCGCGTGGACGACCATCAGGCTCACCCGGTGGGCGACGACGTCGTGCATCTCCCGGGCGATCCGGGTGCGCTCCTCGGTACGGGCCCACTGCGCGCGCTGCTCGGCGCGGTCGGCGAGCAGGGAAAGCTCCTGCTCCAGGCTGTCGGCGCGTTCGCGCAGGCTCTCCATCAGCCGTCGCCTGGCGCCTATATAGAGGCCGAACAGGACCGGTGGCATGGTCAGTCCGACCGCCATGAAGCCCGCCATCGCGGGGACGTACCAGACCCCGGGGTCGCCCAGCTCCTGGCTGTGGACGTCCTGCCGGACCCGTACCAGGGAAACGATCAATGTGGCCACCAGCGACATGCCGGCGAGGGTGGCGACGATCCGGCGCGGTACGTCGGACGCGGCGAGTGTGTAGAGGCCGACGACGGTGAGCAGGAAGCCCATCTCGGCGGGTGTGATCGCGATCGACACGAGGACGACGGCGATGGGCCAGCGGCGCCGGATCAGCAGTGTGGATCCGGCGATCAGTCCGAACAGCACTCCGAGGGGTATGGGAAACGCGGTCTTCTCCGCGAATCTCACGCCCTCCAGAGCGCACTCAAAGGCGGAGACGAGGCCGAGCCCCACATCCAATGCGACGCTTCGCCGCCGTCCCCACCACAGCCAGGTACGGGTGGTCGGACCCGTGCCCTCCTGGTGTGCCCCCGTTATGGTCATGACTCCCAGCCTACGGGCGGGGGCGGATGATTTTCCTGGCAGTTCCACCCGTCGGGCAGGGGGCCGGGGGTACCGGTCGGTGGACGGCCGGAGCCGTGATCGGCATCACGGGCGAGGGCGGGGATCGGCGTCACGGACGGCGGCGGTGATCCCACCCGTACGCCCGGACCGCGCCCCCGCACACCCCGGACCCTGATCCCCGTACCGCGGCCCCTGATCCCCGTACGCACCGGGTGTGACCCCGAGGCCCCGGACCGTGGTCCCCGGGCCCCGGAGTGTGATCCCGCGCGGCCCGCGACCGCGCCGCCCGTACGCACCGGGCGTGGATCTCCCACCGTGGATCTCCACCGGAGGGATCTCCACCGTCGCGTTGGAGGCACCTGGTACGGCATAGTAGGGGCTGCCCTGCGCGCCGGAGGCGAGCAATTCGGAGCGATACGGGCAGACCTTCCCAGGTCGTCTAATGGCAGGACAAATGGTTTTGGTCCATTGAATGAGGGTTCGATTCCTTCCCTGGGAGCCTGGAATCAGCGAGGGCGGGTACTGGCCTACGGGGCCGGGGCCCGCCCTTATTTCATCGGTCAAACCCCCCGGTATCCTTCGGATGTCCATCACCCGAAGCCGAAGGGCATTCCCGTGAGCGCCAACCGCCCGGCAGCCGTCGTCGTCCTCGCAGCGGGTGAGGGCACCCGCATGAAGTCGAAGACCCCCAAGGTCCTGCATGAAATCAGCGGGCGATCCCTCGTCGGACATGTCGTCTCCGCCGCCCGCGAGCTGAACCCCGAGCACCTCGTCGTGGTCGTCGGACACGCCGGCGAGCGGGTCAGGGGTCATCTGACCGAGCGGTACACCGGCACCCGCACCGCCTTCCAGGCCGAGCAGAAGGGCACCGGGCACGCCGTCCGCATCGGGCTCGACGAGCTGGGGCAGGGCATCCACGGCACCGTCGTCGTCGTCTGCGGCGACACCCCGCTGCTCTCCGGCGAGACCCTCGCCGCCCTCGCCACCACCCACGCCTCCGACGGCAACGCCGTCACCGTGCTGACCGCCGAGGTCCCCGACGCCACCGGCTACGGACGGATCGTCCGGGACGCCGCCAACGGGGCCGTCACCGCGATCGTCGAGCACAAGGACGCCACCGCGGCCCAGCTCGCCATCCGGGAGATCAACTCCGGTGTCTTCGCCTTCGACGGGCAGCTCCTGGCGGACGCCCTCGGCAAGGTGCGCACCGACAACAGCCAGGGCGAGGAGTACCTCACCGATGTCCTCGGCATCCTCCGGGAGGCCGGCCACCGCGTCGGCGCGTCCATCTCGGGCGATCACCGCGAGATCCTCGGCATCAACAACCGCGTCCAGCTCGCCGAGGCCCGCGCGCTCCTCAACGAACGACTCCTGAGCCGGGCCATGATGGCCGGGGTCACCGTGGTCGACCCGGCGTCGGTGCTGATCGATGTCACCGTCACTTTCGAGCCAGACGCCGTCATCCACCCGGGGACCCAATTGCTGGGCACCACCCATCTCGCCGAGGGCGCCGAGGTCGGGCCCAACACCCGCCTCACGGACACCACCGTGGGCGCCGGCGCCCGGGTGGACAACGCGGTCGCCTACTCCTCCGAGGTCGGCCCGGGAGCCTCGGTCGGCCCGTACGCCTATCTCCGTCCGGGCACCCGGCTGGGCGCGAAGTCCAAGGCGGGGACCTATGTGGAGATGAAGAACGCGTCGATCGGCGAGGGGACCAAGGTCCCCCATCTGTCGTACGTCGGTGACGCCACCATCGGCGAGTACACGAACATCGGTGCCGCCAGCGTCTTCGTGAACTACGACGGCGAGGCGAAGCACCACACCACGATCGGCTCGCACTGCAAGACCGGTTCGGACAACATGTTTGTGGCACCCGTCACGGTCGGGGACGGCGCCTACACCGCCGCGGGCTCGGTCATCACCAAGGACGTACCGGCCGGTTCGCTGGCCGTGGCCCGTGGCCAGCAGCGGAATATCGAGGGTTGGGTGGCCCGCAAGCGGCCCGGCAGCGCCGCGGCACAGGCCGCCGCGGTCGCGTCGGAACGAGCCACTGACGAGAACTGACCGGAAACAGGTACGCCGAACTCGGCGTACGGTGATACGTGCACCCCACATTCGGCTGGCTCGCGCCCGTACATCCGCGGCCAGAGAAACACCCTCCGAGGAGACTGTGCTGTGACCGGGAACAAGACGACCGGCGAGAAGAAGCTGAGGCTCTTCTCCGGCCGCGCCCACCCCGAGCTGGCCGAGGAAGTCGCACACCAACTGGGTGTCACCCTGGTGCCCACCAAGGCATTCGACTTCGCGAACGGCGAGATCTACGTCCGCTTCCAGGAGTCCGCCCGCGGCGCCGACTGCTTCCTGATGCAGAGCCACACGGCCCCCATCAATAAGTGGATCATGGAGCAGTTGATCATGATCGATGCTCTGAAGCGGGCCTCCGCCCGGAGCATCACCGTGATCGTCCCGTTCTACGGCTACGCCCGCCAGGACAAGAAGCACCGCGGCCGCGAGCCGATCTCGGCCCGTCTGGTCGCCGACCTGATGAAGACGGCCGGCGCCGACCGCATCCTCACGGTCGACCTGCACACCGACCAGATCCAGGGCTTCTTCGACGGCCCGGTCGACCACCTCTTCGCGCTGCCGATCCTCGCCGACTACGTCGCGGCGAAGATCGACCCCGCCAAGCTCACCGTCGTCTCCCCCGACGCCGGCCGGGTCCGGGTCGCCGACCGCTGGTGCGACCGCCTCGGCGCGCCGCTGGCCATCGTCCACAAGCGCCGTGACAAGGACGTCGCCAACCAGGTGACCGTCCACGAGGTCGTCGGCAACGTCAAGGGCCGGGTCTGCGTCCTCGTCGACGACATGATCGACACCGGTGGCACCATCTGCGCCGCCGCCGACGCCCTCTTCGCCAACGGCGCGGAGGACGTGATCGTGACGGCCACCCACGGCGTGCTCTCCGGCCCGGCCGCGGACCGGCTGAAGAACTCCAAGGTCAGCGAGTTCATCTTCACCAACACGCTGCCCGACCCGGGCAACCTGGAGCTGGACAAGATCACCGTGCTCTCGATGGCGCCGACCATCGCCCGCGCGGTGCGCGAGGTCTTCGAGGACGGCTCCGTGACGAGCCTCTTCGACGAGCAGGCGTAACAGCGCGAACAGCGCGACCGGCACAACCGGCACGGACAACGCGGACAACGCGAACGACACGGACGCGTGTACGGGCCGGGGGACCGGCCGATAGAGCCGATAGAAGGGCCGCACTCTCCCCGGAGGGTGCGGCCCTTCCACATGACCCGCATGACCCGCATGACCCGCATGACCCGCGCAAGCGTGGTCCGTGTGCACATCGGTCCATGGCCCGGGGCGCCCCCGCAGCACGGTCCGTGACGGTCCCGCCCCGCCCCGCGCCCGCCCGATGATCGATTGGGTGAGCGGCCCAGACCTGCGTAGACTGTCGAAGTTGCTCGGCGAGGGAGGCCGCACATTCGGTGCGGCGGTCCGTTATCGACGCGCTCTTCGTAGCAGGCGTAGCAGGCCATTCATGGCCGGGTGACCATCAGATCCATCGCCATACGAGGAGTGCACATGTCCGAGGTGAAGCTCG
Organism: Streptomyces sp. NPDC020965; assembly: GCF_044333555.1. Taxonomy (NCBI): domain Bacteria; kingdom Bacillati; phylum Actinomycetota; class Actinomycetes; order Kitasatosporales; family Streptomycetaceae; genus Streptomyces; species Streptomyces sp. NPDC020965. The sequence continues at coordinate 197,681 of NZ_JBIRRE010000010.1, read as the reverse complement.
CCGCCGCGATCCGTACCGAGTTCGGCAAGGGCGCGGCCCGTCGCGTCCGCCGCGCCAACCTGGTTCCCGGTGTTCTGTACGGCCACGGCACCGACCCGGTCCACGTCACGCTGCCGGGCCACGAGCTGCTGCTCGCCCTGCGCACCCCGAACGTCCTGATCGCCCTGGACGTCGACGGCACCACCGCGCTGGCCATCCCGAAGGCCGTCCAGCGCGACCCGCTGAAGGGCCACCTGGACCACATCGACCTGCTGCTGGTGAAGCGCGGCGAGAAGGTCACGGTCGAGATCCCCGTGCACACCGAGGGCGACCTGGCCCCCGGCAACTTCCTGCTGGAGCACGTCCTCAACACCCTGCCGGTCGAGGCCGAGGCCACCCACATCCCCGAGTCCGTGACGGTCTCCGTCGCCGGCCTTGAGGGCGGCGCGTCCGTGCTCGCCAAGGACATCCCGCTGCCGGCCGGTTCGACGCTGGCCGTGGACGAGGACACCGTCGTCCTCCAGGTCCTGGCCGCGCAGGCCGAGGAGCCGGCCGCCGAGGGCGACGCCGAGACCGCCGAGGTCTGAGCCTGAGGGATTCCGCCACGGAATCCCGTACTCCGTTCGCCGCCCGTGCCGACAGGCGCGGGCGGCGAACGGTTGTCCCGACGACAATGCCCGGACGACAGTGCCCGGATGACGGTGCTCGGATGGAGACGCGCAGATGACGACCGACGCGAACGCCCCCTGGCTCGTCGTGGGCCTCGGCAACCCCGGGCCCGGGTACGCCGCGAACCGGCACAACATCGGGTTCATGGTGGCCGATCTGCTCGCCGACCGGATCGGCGGCAACTTCAAGCGCGCGCAGAAGGCCCAGGCCCAGGTCGTCGAGGGCCGCATCGGCCCCCCGGGACCCGCGAGCCGCCGGATCGTGCTGGCCAAGCCGATGTCGTACATGAACCTCTCCGGTGGTCCGGTCACCGGTCTGCGCGACTTCTACAAGATCCCCACGGCGAACATCGTGGCGATCCATGACGAGCTGGACATCGACTACGGGGTCCTGCGGCTGAAGCTCGGCGGCGGGGACAACGGCCACAACGGTCTGAAGTCGATGACGAAGGCGATGGGCCCGGAGTACCACCGGGTACGGTTCGGGATCGGCCGCCCGCCCGGCCGGATGCAGGTCGCCGACTTCGTCCTGAAGGACTTCTCGGCGGCGGAGCGCAAGGAGCTCGACTACTTCGTGGACCGGACCGCGGACGCGGTGGAGTCCCTGGTGATCGACGGCCTGGAACGCGCCCAGAGTACGTACAACTCCTGACAAGCCCCCCACCACTGGTTGACCGGCCGCGCCCGGATGCCCAAGGATCCCGCTCCATGAGTCAGCTCCTCCTCCACACCCGCCGTCTGGTGATGGGCCTCGTCGCTCTGCTGCTGCTGGTGGCCGGAGTCTGGTCGTCGTGGGACACCGCCCAGCACGTGATGCTCACGAAGGGCCGTGAGCACGGCACGATCACGATCGCCCGCTGTGACGACGAGACCTGCACAGGACCGTACGACCCCGACGGCTCGGCCGCGGTCCGCTCCGGTATGACGATCGAGAAGTCGGTCGCGGTGGAGAAGGGCGAGAGGCTGCCGGTGGTGGTGAAGCCGGACACGGCGGAGCTGGTCCGCGCGGGGACCGGAGGGGTGTTCCACGCCTGGGTGCCGCTCGGCGGTGCGCTGGTACTGGCGGGTCTCGTCATCGGCGGCGGGCTGCGGCTGACCCGGTTCGCCTGGGCGACGGTCGCGGCGGGCGGCGCGGTGCTGGTGGGCACCTTCTTCACCCTCTGAGCGCGCCCGGTGAGCGCGCCCTGAGCGCGCCCGGGAACGCCGCTGCCCGGCACGTGGACGCGCCGGGCAGCGGACGGGGACCTCAGAGTGTCAGCCGGTGTTGCGCAGGCCCGCCGCCACCCCGTTCACGGTCAGCAGCAGCGCCCGCGACAGCAGCGGATCGGGCTCCTCGCCCCGCTCCACCGCCCCGCGCTGGCGCGCCAGCAGCGAGACCTGAAGGTAGGAGATCGGGTCCAGATAGGCGTCCCGGATACCGAACGTCTGCTGGAGCACCGGGTTGTTGCCGAGCAGTCGGTCGCCCCCGGTGACCTTGAGGACCTCCTCGACCGTCAGCGCGTGCTCCGCCTCGATGGCGCTGAAGACGTGCCGCAGATCGTCCGGCACCAGCGTGTCCACATAGTGCCGGGCGATCCGCAGATCGGTCTTGGCCAGCGTCATCTCGACATTGGCGACGAAGTTGCGGAAGAAGTGCCAGTGCTCGTGCATCTCGCTGAGCACCGTGTCGAGACCGGCCTCCCGCAGCGCCTTGAGGCCCGACCCCACCCCGAACCAGCCCGGCACGATCTGCCGGGACTGCGTCCAGCCGAAGACCCACGGGATGGCCCGCAGACCGTCCAGTCCGGCCCCCGAGTCCGGGCGGCGCGAGGGGCGCGAGCCGAGGTGCAGATCGGCGAGCTGGTCCACCGGCGTGGAGGCGAAGAAGTACGCCGGGAGATCCGGGTCGTCCACCAGGCGGCGGTAGGCCGCGTGGGCCGCGTCCGAGACGGTGTCCATCGCCGCGTCCCAGCGCGACAGCGCCTCGTCCGACTGGCGCGGCGCGGTGTGCAGGGCGGACGCCTGGAGCGTGGCCGCGACGGTCAGCTCCAGGTTCTCCCTGGCCAGCGACGGGATCAGATACTTGTCGGAGATGACCTCGCCCTGCTCGGTCACCTTGATCTCGCCCTCCAGCGTGCCCCAGGGCTGCGCCAGGATCGCGTCGTGCGAGGGGCCGCCACCGCGGCCGACGGTGCCGCCGCGGCCGTGGAAGAGCCGGAGCCGCACGCCGTGGCGGTGCGCGACGTCGCGCAGCCGGCGCTGCGCCCGGTGGATCTCCCACTGCGAGGTGGTGATGCCGCCGAACTTGGAGGAGTCGGAGTAGCCGAGCATGACCTCCTGGACGTCGCCGCGCAGGGAGACGAGCCGGCGGTACGAGGGGTCGGCGAGCATCCCGTCGAGGATGATGTCGGCCGCGCGCAGCTCGTCGGTGGTCTCCAGGAGCGGCACGATGCCGATCTTCGCCCAGCCGCCGTGGAGGTCGATCAGACCGGCCTCGCGGGCCAGTACGGCCGCCGCGAAGACGTCGTCGGCGCCCTGGCACATCGAGATGATGTACGACTCGATGACCTCGGGGCCGAAGCGCTCGAACGCCTCCTTGACGGTGTGGAAGACGCCGAGGGTCTTCTGTCCCGCGGCGTCCAGCGGCGCCGGGGTCGGGGCGAGCGGACGGCGGGAGCGCAGTTCCTTGGCGAGCAGCTTCTGCCGGTAGTCGCGGGGCATGTCCGCGTACCGCCAGGACTCCTCGCCGAGCCGGTCGAAGAGCTGCCCGAGTGCGTGGTGGTGGGCGTCCGCGTGCTCGCGTACGTCCATGGTGGCGAGCTGGAGTCCGAAGGCGGTGAGCGTACGGATCGTCCGGTCCATCCGGCCGTCGGCGAACAGCTCGCCCCGGTGCTCGCGCAGCGAGGTCTGGATCTGGGTGAGGTCGGCGATCAGCTCGGCGTTGCCGAGGTAGTCGCGGCCCGGCTCGTGCGGGGTGCCCTTGGCGAGGCGCTCGCGGGTGTTGACGAGCTTCTGCTGGACGCAGGTGGCCTTGAGGCGGTACGGCTCCTCGGCGTTGAGCCGCTTGTAGCGGGGGCTGATCTCCGGGAGCAGCTCCAGGTCCTTCTGGAGCGAGGTGAGCAGCTCCTCGGTGGCTCCGGTGTAGCGGATGGAGTTGGAGAGCAGTCCGCGCAGGGAGTCGATCAGTCCGAGGGCGTCGGTGATGCCGTGCTCGTGCTGGAGGATCAGCACTTCCCGGGTCACCGCGGGGGTGACGTTGGGGTTGCCGTCGCGGTCGCCGCCGATCCAGGTGCCGAAGGTGAGCGGGCGGGTGCCGGCCGGCAGTTCGACGCCGATGCGCTCCAGTTCGGCGGCGAGGTCCTCCAGGACGTCACCGACGGCGTTGGCGTGCAGTTCGTCCAGGTAGTAGATCGCGTTGCGCGCCTCGTCGGCCGGTTCGGGTCGGACGACGCGGAGTTCGTCGGTCTGCCAGATGAGGTCGATGTTCTCGGCGAGTCGCAGATCGTCGCGGCGCCGGTCGGCGGGGCCGGCCGGGTTCTCCAGGAGGGCGGCGATGCGGCGCAGCTTGTTCAGCACCGAGCGCCGGGCGGCCTCGGTCGGGTGGGCGGTGAAGACGGGCCGGACGTTGAGGTTCTTGACGGTCTCGCGCAGATGGTCGGGGTCGGCGTCCTTGAGCCGGTCCGCGGTGCGGGCCAGCAGCCCGCCCTCGGCGGCGCGCCGTTCGCGCATCTCATGGCCCCGGTGCACCTGTTCGGTGACGTTGGCCAGGTGGAAGTAGGTGGAGAAGGCGCGGACCAGTTTGGCCGCGGTCTCCAGGTCGGTGTCGCCCAGCAGCTTCGCCGCTGCCTCGCCGTCGCTCCGGGTCAGGGCCCGGACACGCTCGACGAGGTCGAGCAGATCAGGACCTTCCTGGCGGACGATGGTCTCGCCCAGGAGGTCGCCCAGTCGGCGGATGTCGGCCCGAAGTTCGGCGCTGGCCGTTGGTGTCTGGTCGGCACTGCTCACAGGTGCGGCTCCTTGCAGTGTTTGAGCACGTCTGGAGGGGTACTGGAGGCTGCGGACCGCGCTGTCCGACGAGACCCAGGATAGGTGTCCATTTTCCCGACGTTATCCACAGGTCTCTTGTCCCCGAGCTACGCACTGCCATACTTACGTCGCCGTAGGTTACGCGGTCGTAGCCCGGGCACCCTCCCACCTCCCTCACCCCCCAGGGGAACCTCCATGACGACACGCTCCGATCTGCTCGACGACGTCCCGAAGGCGTCCGTCGACGACCTCCCCTCCGCGACACTGGGCGGGGACAAGAAGAGGTCGGTCGAGCGAATCGCCTTGCTCATCTTTATCGTGGTGCCCTTCCTCGCCGTGGTGGCCGCGGTGCCGCTGGCCTGGGGCTGGGGGGTGAGCTGGCTCGATCTGGGGCTGATGGTCGGGATGTACTTCATCGGCTGCCACGGCATCACCATCGGCTTCCACCGCTACTTCACGCACGGCGCCTTCAAGGCGAAGCGCCCGCTGCGGATCGCGCTGGCCATCGCGGGCTCGATGGCCGTCGAGGGGCCGCTGGTGCGCTGGGTGGCCGACCACCGCAAGCACCACAAGTTCTCCGACGCCGAGGGCGACCCGCACTCGCCGTGGCGGTTCGGGGAGACGCTGCCCGCGCTGATGAAGGGCCTGTGGTGGGCCCATATCGGCTGGATGTTCGACGAGGAGCGCACCCCGCAGCAGAAGTACGCACCGGACCTGATCAAGGACCCGGCGATCCGGCGGATCTCCCGTGACTTCCTCTACTGGACCGCGCTGTCGCTGGCGATCCCGCCGCTGGTCGGCGGTCTGGTCACGATGTCGTGGTGGGGCGCGTTCACCGCGTTCTTCTGGGGCTCCCTGGTGCGGGTCTCGCTGCTGCACCATGTGACCTGGTCGATCAACTCGATCTGTCACGCGGTCGGCAACCGCCCCTTCCTGGCGCGGGACCGCTCGGGCAATGTGTGGTGGCTGGCGGTGCTGTCCTGCGGCGAGTCCTGGCACAACCTGCACCACGCGGACCCGACGTCCGCGCGCCACGGAGTGCTGCGCGGCCAGGTGGACTCCAGCGCGCGGCTGATCCGCTGGTTCGAGAAGTTGGGGTGGGCGTATGACGTCAGGTGGCCCAGTGCCGCCCGTATCGACGCCCGCCGTCGGAGCGAGACCGCCGACACGGCATGATGGACGACGTGGCGACCGACGGCAGTAGTGGTACGGAGAAGAACCGGCCCACCCGGCGTGCGCGCCGGGTGCGGATGACCGGCGCTGAGCGCCGTGAGCAACTGCTGGACATCGGCCGCACGCTCTTCGCCGACAAGGGCTTCGAGGGCACTTCGGTGGAGGAGATCGCGGCGAAGGCGGGGGTCTCCAAGCCGGTGGTGTACGAGCACTTCGGCGGCAAGGAGGGGCTGTACGCGGTCGTGGTCGACCGTGAGATGCGCCAGTTGCTCGAAGGGGTGACGGGCGCGCTGACGGCCGGCCATCCGCGGGAGCTGCTGGAGCAGGCGGCCTTCGCCCTCCTCGACTACATCGAGACGTACACGGACGGTTTCCGGATTCTGGTCCGGGACTCGCCGGTGGCCCAGTCGACGGGCACGTTCGCCTCGCTGATCAGCGATATCGCGACGCAGGTCGAGGACATCCTCGGCATGGAGTTCAAGAACCGCGGCTTCGATCCGAAGCTGGCGCCGCTGTACGCACAGGCCCTGGTGGGCATGGTCGCGCTCACGGGCCAGTGGTGGCTGGACGCCCGCCGCCCGAAGAAGGCGGAGGTCGCGGCGCATCTGGTGAATCTGGCGTGGCACGGTCTGGACGGCCTGGAGCCGAAGCCGCGGTTGATGGGGCACCGGAAGAGCTGAGTGGTCATCGCGGCTTCCCGGCGACGGCGAAGAGCCGGCGGAAGGGGAAGACCGTGCCCCGCTCCCCCGGCGGATACGCCTCCCGGAGCAGCGCGCGGTACTCGTCGAGGAACGCGTCCCGCTCGGCCGCGTCGGACGGCGAGCCGGTCGCCAGCTCGGTCAGGACCGGGCGCAGGGTGGTGCCCTTGACCCAGTCCAGCACCGGATCGTCCCCGGTCAGGAGCTGGAGGTAGGTCGTCTCCCAGACGTCGGCCGGACAGCCCAGCTCCGTCAGCCGGGCGAGGTAGTCGGCGGGTTCCAGTACGGCGGTGACACCGTGCCCCTGCCCGCCGAGGCGGTCGCGCCAGCGGGGGGCCGCGCAGAGGTCGGCGAGCAGCCGGTGGCTGGGCGCGTTGAAGTTGGCGGGGACCTGGAAGGCGAAGGTGCCGCCGGGGGAGAGGCCGTCGATCCAGCGGGCGAAGAGCCCGGCATGGCCCGGCACCCAGTGGAGGGCCGCGTTGGAGACGATCAGGTCGTATGGCTCGTCCGGTGTCCAGTGCGCGGCGTCGCCGGCCCGGAAGTCGAGCCGGCCGCCCCCGGCCGTGGGCCCGGCGAACTCCTCCTCGGCCCGCGCGAGCATCTCCGGGGAGTTGTCGAAGCCGGTGATCCGGGCGGTGGGCCAGCGGTGGCCGAGCAGCGCGGTGACATTGCCCGCGCCACAGCCGATGTCCGCGATACGCGGCCCGCCGCCGTCCGTGGTGGGTGGCTCCGGGATCCGGGCGAGCAGATCGAGGAACGGCCGGGTGCGGTGTCCGGAGTGGCGCAGATACTGCCGCGGGTCCCAGGTCGGTGCGGAACGCATGGTGGAGCCCTCTCGCTGGTGCGTACGACCGGACCACGAGGCCGGCACTCCGCCGGCCGGGGGGCCTGGTCTCCTATGGTCCAGCACCATATATCTTGACGTCAAGAGACTTCATGTCGAGGGACCCTCTACACTGATCGGCATGGAGGACGAGGTCGATCGACTGGTCGCAGCATGGCGCCGGGAGCGCCCTGACCTCGACGTGGAACCGCTGGAGGTGCTCAGCCGGGTCTCCCGGCTCGCCCGCCACCTCGACCGCGCACGCCGGCTCGCGTTCTCCGAGCACCAGCTCGAACCGTGGGAGTTCGACGTCCTCACCTCGCTGCGGCGCGCGGGGGATCCGTACCAGCTCTCCCCCGGCCAACTGCTCACCCAGACCCTGGTGACCTCGGGCACGATGACCAACCGCATCGATCGGCTCGCCAAGAAGAACCTCGTGGAGCGGCTGCCCGACCCCAGCGACCGGCGCGGAGTGCTGGTCCGGCTGACCCCGGAGGGCCGGGACCGCGCCGACCAGGCGCTGGCCGGGCTGCTCGCCCAGGAGCGGGCGATCCTCGGCGAGCTGTCCCGCGCCCAGCGCGGGGAGCTGGCCGGACTGCTACGCCAGCTGACCGCCCCGTTCGACAACATCCCCGGTTAGATCCACCGGGCCGACCCCGGCCCGGCGGGCGAGGGCGACCGCCGCGAGGGTGGAGTGCACCCCGAGCTTCCCCAGCACATTCTGCATATGGGTGCGGACGGTGTGCGGGGAGAGGAAGAGGCGCTCGGCGACCGCCTTCCGCCCCAGCCCGGCGACCATGCAGCGGAGCACCTCGCGCTCGCGCGGGGTGAGCGACTCGACCAGCCGCTCGCTCTCGGTGCGGTGCTTACGGGCCGCGGTCAGCTCCCGCAGCACGCCGGTGAGCAGCGCGGGCGGCAGATGGGTCTCGTCCCGCAGCACACCGCGGATCACCGCCAGCAGTCGTTGCAGCGAACAGTCCTTGGCGACCCAGCCGGAGGCGCCCGCCTGGAGGGCCAGCGCGGCACGGCACGGATCGTCCTTCTCGGCGAGCACGACGGTGCGGACGGCGGGCTGCCCGGAGCGGACACCGGCGACCAGGGAGATCCCGTCGACGATCCCGTCGTCCCCGTCGTCGGACACGGCACGGGCGACGGGCGTGCGCACACCGGGCCCGCCGATGCCCAGATCGGCATCGACGAGCATCACATCGAACGGACGGCCGTCGGCAGCCGCCCGGTCCAGACATCGCAGCGCGGCGGGCCCGCTGCCAGCCGCCGCCACATCGACGTCGGACTCGGCGGCCAGCGCCGCTGCGAGCGACTCGGCGAAGATTCGGTGGTCGTCCACCACCAGGACCCGGATACGGACCACAGATACCCCCAGGGTCGGAGGACGATTCGGAAGTGGGCACGGCACCGGAAGGCGGAGTCAGCGGTCGCGCGGCGCCGCCGCGCTCTGACTGATACCCCACCCCGGGCGTCGTACCCGATATGTCGTCCCCTGATCGACACCGGCCCCCACCGGTGCTGAAACTCAGAGTACGGACGGGGGGCGGGAGCGGAAGGCTATTTGCAGAACTGATGACTCAGGGGCGTTCCAGGTGTGCGGGATGTTGTGTTGTGGGACGCAAATCGTCAGAGATCGACACACGGTCGCCACGCACGGCGGCGTAGGGGGCCGGGCGGCACGGCCCCACACCGAGCGGCGCCGGCGCGGCGGCGCCGCATCGGCACCCGGCCGCGCGCCGCGACCCAGCAGCCGTCACGACAGCCGCAGCGCCCCACTCGACGCCCGCGCGCCGAAGACCCCGGGCGCGCGGTACCCCGCAGTCGCGAACGCCGACTCCACCGCCCGGGTGACCGCCGCCGAGGCCGCCCGCTCCGTCAGGACGATCGCCGCGCCACCGAAACCACCGCCCGTCATCCGCGCCCCGAGCGCCCCCGCCGCCAGCGCCGCCGACACCACCAGGTCCAGCTCCGGGCACGACACCCGGAAGTCGTCCCGGAGGGAGGTGTGGCTCGCCGTGAGGACGGGGCCGATCCGTCGCGGCTCGCCCGCCTCCAGCAGCGCGACCACCCGTCTGACCCGGTGGTTCTCCGTCACCACATGCCGGACCAGGGCCCGCGATCCAGGGTCCGGCAGCCGGTCCAGGGCCTCGGCGAGCGCCGCGTACGGAACATCCCGGAGGGCCGGGACGCCCAGCGTCTCCGCCGCCGACTCGCACCCCGCCCGCCGCCGCCCGTACGCGCCGTCGCTGTGCGCGTGCTTGACCCGGGTGTCGAACACCAGCAGGTCCAGGCCGTACGCGGGCAGGTCCAGCGGGATCTGTCGCCGGGAGAGGTCCCGGGTGTCCAGGAAGAGCGCATGGCCCTCGACGCAGCACGCCGACGCCGTCTGGTCCATGATCCCGGTGGGCGCGCCGACGTAGACGTTCTCGGCGCGGCGGCAGAGCGACGCCATCCGCTGCCGCTCCAGGCCCAGTCCGTACAGATCGTCGAGGGCGAGCGCCGTGACGACCTCCAGCGCGGCCGACGAGGACAGCCCCGCGCCGGCGGGGACCGTGGACGTGTAGTGGAGGTCGGCACCGCCGATCCGGTGGCCCGCCTCCCGCAGCGCCCAGACCACACCGGCCGGATAGTCGGACCAGCCGCCCGGACCGCGCCCCGGGGCGAGTTCGTCCACCCGTAGCTCGACGGTGTCGACGGCCGACCCGGTGCCGACGGCGTCGGAACGCAGCCGCAGCAGACCGTCGTCGCGGCGCGTGACGGTGGCGACGACGGTCCGGGGCAGCGCGAAGGGCATCACGAAGCCGTCGTTGTAGTCGGTGTGCTCACCGATCAGATTCACCCGTCCGGGGGCCGCCCACACTCCCCCGTTCATCCGACCCGCCCCCGCGCGAACTCCCAGGCGTCCGCCACGATCCCGTCCAGGTCCGACCGGCTGGGGGTCCAGCCGAGGCGCTCCCGCGCGGTGGCCGCCGACGCGATCAGCACGGCCGGGTCGCCGCCCCGGCGCGGGGCGGACACCTGGGGCACCGGATGCCCGGTGATCCTCCGTACGGTCTCGATGACCTCCCGTACCGAGAAGCCGTTGCCGTTGCCGAGGTTGCAGATCAGATGGGTGCCGGGGGTGGCCGCGCGGAGCGCCAGCAGATGGGCCTCGGCCAGGTCGGCGACGTGGATGTAGTCCCGGACGCAGGTGCCGTCGGGGGTCGGGTAGTCCTCCCCGTACACCGTGATCGACTCACGGTGGCCGAGGGCGACGGCCAGCACGAGCGGGATGAGGTGCGATTCGGGGTCGTGGCGCTCGCCGTACCGGCCGTACGCGCCGGCCACGTTGAAGTACCGCAGGGAGACCGCCGCAAGGCCGTGGGCCGTCGCCTCGCCGCCGATCATATGGTCGACGGCGAGTTTGGAGGCCCCGTACGGGCTGGTCGGCGCGGTGGGGTCGGACTCGGTGACCGGACCGCCTGACGCCACATCGCCGTAGGTCGCCGCCGTCGAGGAGAAGACGAGCGTGCGGACGCCCGTCGAGCGCATCGCGGCGAGCAGCGCCATCGTGCCCCCGACGTTGTTGGCCCAGTACTTCTCGGGCCGTGCGACGGACTCGCCGACCTGCGAGGAGGCCGCGAAGTGGAGCACCCCGGCGTAGGAGGGGTCCAGCCAGCGGGCCGCTTCGCGGACATCGCCCTCGATGAAGGCGGCGGCCACCGGGACCGCTTCCCGGAAGCCGGTGGAGAGGTCGTCGAGGACGGTCACCTCGTGCCCCGCCGCCAGCAGATGGCCCGCCACGACACTTCCGATGTATCCGGCGCCGCCCGTCACCAGGTACTTGCTCATGCGCTCGCTGCCTCTCGCAGTCGCTGGGCCGCGGTCTCCGGCGGCACATCGTTGATGAACACGCTCATACCGGATTCGGAGCCGGCGAGGAACTTCAGCTTGCCGGACGTCCGGCGAATGGTGAAAAGCTCCAGATGGAGCGCGAAGTCCGCCCGGCCGGGCGCGTCGAACGGCGCCTGGTGCCACGCCGAGACGTACGGGGTGGGCGGTTCGGCCGCACCGAAGAGCCGGTCGAAGCGGCGCAGCAGATCGAGATAGACCCGGGGGAATTCGGCGCGCGCGGCGTCACTCAGCTCCCGCAGGTCCGGCACCCGACGCCGGGGGTGGAGATGGACCTCGTACGGCCAGTGGGCGGCGTACGGGACGAAGGCGATCCAGTGCTCGGCGGCGACCACCACCCGGGCGCCGTCGGAGAGTTCGCGTGCGACGAGGTCGTCGAAGAGATTCCGGCCGGTCCGCTCGTGGTGCCCGGCGGCGGAGCGCAGCATCAGCTCGGTGCGCGGGGTGACGAAGGGGTACGCGTAGATCTGGCCGTGCGGATGGCCGAGGGTCACCCCGATCTCGGCGCCCCGGTTCTCGAAGCAGAAGACCTGTTCCACCTGGGGGAGGGCGGCGAGTTCGGTGGTGCGGTCGGTCCAGGCGGCCAGGACGAGGGCGGCCTGCTCCTCGTGGAGGTCGGCGAAGGACGCGTCGTGGTCGGAGGTGAAACAGACGACCTCGCAGCGGCCGGAGTCCCCGGCGAGGGAGGGGAACCGGTTCTCGAAGACGACCACGTCGTAGTCGGCGGCGGGGATCTCGCTGAGCCGGCCGTCGCGGGACGGGCAGAGCGGGCATTCGTCGGCCGGGGGGTGGTAGACGCGGTCCTGCCGGTGGGAGGCGACGGCGACCGAGTCGCCGAGCAGTGGATCATGACGGATCTCGGAGCTGGTGGCGACCGGGTCGAGCGGTCGCCGGTCGACGGCGTCGCGCACGGTGTCGTCACGGGAGTCGTAGTAGAGCAGTTCCCGCCCGTCGGCGAGCCGGGTCGATGTCTTCTTCACCGGGCGACTCCCTCACGCTGCCGGACGCTCGGCCGGCACACCCCAGACGACCCGGCGCTGCCAGGTCGGATCCCATTGGCAAACATAAACGAACACAACAAACCACAAGGCAACAGGCAGCGTCAATGGTCTCGAAGTATGCGCCCGTCTCTCGCATTCCCGTGCATACACGGACAGGACAGGGGGACGCACCGCCCGATATCGCCCGTTCGCACGAGTGCCGTACGGGGCTGGGGATGCGAGGGGTACGGGAGATACGAGGGATAAGGGAGGGAGGTGCTGGGCCTGGCGCAGGGGAGGGACAGGCGCGGCACAGCGGAACGGTGGAGTACGCAGAGGGCGCGCGCAGGGGACGCACGGAGAACACACGGGCGACGCACAGGATCACTCAGTGGTGGTCCGGTCCCGGGCGGCGGGCGGTTCCGGGGGGCTGGTTCCGGGGGCCGGCTCGGACAGCGGGCGGTACCAGGAAGGGGGCGGCCGGTTCCGGGGCCCGTTCGGGGCGGTGCGACTCGCGCCGGGAAAACGGCCGGGGGAACGGGGAGCGCACCCGGGTGCCGGTTCCGAAAGCCGGTGCTTCCGGGAGCCCGTGACCTCGGGAGACGGGTCGCGGCAGGACCCACGCGCCCAGCGGAATCCGGAGGAAAGACACCCCCGGAGGATCCGGAGGAGAGGCCCCTGGCGGGATCCGGAGGAGAAGCCCACCCGCGCGGCCCGGAGAGAGGTCCCTAACGCTCGATCGGCACCAGGGGCGCCGCCGCGACCGTCGCCCGGTCCAGCAGCCCCGTCCGCGCCGCGAGCGCGGCGGCCTCCAGCCGGGACCCCACCCCCAGCTTCATCAGCACCCGCTGCACATGCGTACGGGCGGTGCTCGGCGCGATCCCCATGCCCGCCGCGATCCTCCGGGTGTCCTCCCCCTCGGCGACCCTAACCAGCACCTCCACCTCGCGCGGGGTGAGCAGTTGCAGCAGCCGCTGACCTTCGTCATCCGGCGGCGGCACCGGATTGAGCAGCTCGGAGAACGCGCCCTGGAGCAGGAGGGGCGCCACCACCGCCTCGCCGGCCCGCGCCTTGATCATCGCGCGTTCGACGCCTTCTATCCGCTCGTCGTGCCGGACGTATCCCGAGGCGCCGGCCGCGAAGGCCGCGGCGATCCCCCGGGGGCTCGGCACCGGCCCCAGCACCACCACCGCCACCTGCGGTCGCTCCCGTTTGATCTTCACGATCGGGTCGAACGCGCCCGGTTCGGCCGGCGTCGCCGTACCCAGCAGACACACCTCGGGCGCTCTGCTGACCACCAGATCAGCCGCCCCGGCAGCGGGAGCCGCCGCCGCGAGCACCCGGTGCCCCCGCAGTTTCAAGGCCGAGGCGAGCGCCTCGGCCAGCAATCTGTGGTCGTCGACCACCATGAGCCGTACGCCCATCGGGCAAACCCCCCATCCTTACCGCCTTTTGACCCCCGGCCCTGACCCGGCAAGCTACACTCTTGTTCGACTTTGCGCGCCCCTAACTTTGCAGAAGTCCCCCGTAGTGCCGAATCCTTCGGCAAACAGGACTACTTATGACCACGTCATGACCATTGCATTACCTTGGCCCGGCATATCGGTTACACCGATCTACCGGGCCAAAGTGGGGTTTTGGGGGAGTCGTCGGGCTCAGTCGGCCGTAGTGAAGACGATGGCCAGATTCCTCTTTCCGTAGGGCGGCTTGCTCATCATGGAGGTCGTCACATAGAGCCGGCCACTGACGTACCGGTACTCGGCGCTGTCCATCGCGTAGGCGGTCTCCGCCTCACGCACCGGCTTCTCGGCCGGATTCTCCATCAGCACGGTCTGCTTGAAGGTTCCACCGTCGATACTGATGACCTGGCCGCCCTTGTCATAAGGGGGCCTTTTGTAAGCAATGAGGTTTCCGCCATCCATGCGGATCGGGAACATCGTGTACCGGTCGCCCGCGTCGGCGCGATCACTGGTCGGCTTTCCGGTGGCGAGATCGAAGGAGACGATCTCATTGGTGTCGCCGTACTCCGCTGAGCCCTCGTGATCGGCGGTCGGCAGATAGACCCGGCCATTGCCGACCGTGATCCTGGTGCACCGCTCGACCTCGGTGGTACGGCACTTCGCCTGGTATCGGTCGCCGGTGGCCGGAATCTTCGCCTTCAGCGCGCCCTTGTCGTCGATCGAGAAGAGGTCGGAGAATCCGGACGTACCCGCCGTGTCACCGACATCGGCCGCGACGAGCAGTGGCTTGGTCGAGACGACACTCGCGTACGCGACGCTCGTGGGCAGCGTGTACGAGAAGAGCGGGGCGCCGCTGACCGGATTGAGGCCCTGGACGCTGACCCGGGCGTTGTCGTACGAACCGCACTTGCGCACCGCGACCAACGCGGGGCCGCCGGCGTACCCCATGTCGTAGCACTGGTCGGCGTTGACCGTGGGCTTCCACCGCACGGCGCCGGTGTCGAGGTCGAACGCGGCTCCGCCGCCGGTACCGCCCGCGGCGACCGTGGTGCCGCTCTGGGTGACCTCGGCGAACTTCACCTTGCCGTCGCCGGCGGTCGCGCCGGTGACCGACGTGCGCCAGAGCAGCTTGCCCGTGGTGAGGTCGACGACACCGACCTCGGTGCAGGGCTGGTAGTTCCTCGGCGGGGTGCGGCGGGTGGCCTCGAAGACGATGGCGACCTTGCCGTCCGTGGACTGGTGGCGCGATGAGGCACAGATCTGGCCGGGCAGCGGGAGGGTCCACAGCGGGGTGCCCTTGGCCACGTCATGGGCGACGATCGAGCGCACCCCAGGCTTGACGTACGCCTTGTCGGTGACCCACGAGCCCCGGACGTCCGTGACGTCGGTGTGCGCCGGCTCCGGGATCTGGAAGGCGATCCTCGCGTTGACGTCGGCCGGGGGCTTCTCCAGACCGGGGCCGTCGGCGGGGGTGCCGTCCCCGCTCGCGCCCGAGCCGTCGGCGGGGGCGCTCGGGCCGCTCCTCGCCTTGTTGTCGGGGTCGCCGCCGTCGTCCTGGGTGGCGGCGAACAGGACACCGCCGCCGATGATCAGCACCACGGCGACGGACGCCGCGATGACGATCCGTAGTTGGGTGCTGAGCCGCTTCCGGCCACCGCCCGACCCCGCGGGCGCCGAACCCGTCATGGGCTGGGTCGGGTACCCGGCGCCGTAACCCTGCTGGACGGGCGGCGGCTGTTGCTGCGGATAGCCGTAGCCCGGGTTCTGTGGATAGCCATAGCCCGGCTGCTGCGGGTATCCGGCGCCGTAACCCTGCTGGGTGGGCGGCTGTTGCGGATAGCCGTACCCGGGCACGGGCTGGTCCGCGCCGGGCTGTGGCGGCGGGAACGGGCCACTCGGGGGGCCGAAGCCCCCGGGGGGCGGTGCCTGGGGTGCGCCGAACCCGCCGCTCGGCGGGGGCGACGGCCGGTCCTGCGGATACGGGCCCCGCGGAGGCGGGTTCTCCGAGGGCTGGTTCTCCGAGGGCGGGTTCTCCGAGGGCTGGTTCTCCGGGGGCGGAGGCTGCGTCATGGCGTACGTACTCCGGAAGCAGGGGGAGTTCGGGACGGGGGCGTGGTCACTTGCCGAAGGCCATCATGGTCTTCGTCCGCAGCTCTTCCGTGTCATTGCTCGCGCTGACACGGCCGCTCGCGAGGAAGAACCGGCCGCCGGCGTAGGCCATCCGTGCGGAGAAGAAGGAGTTCTCGACGCGCGCGGCGGACGCCGGGTGCTGGAGCACCGTCTTCGGTGCTCCGCCGGTCGGCGCGATGGTGGCGATCGAACCGCCCTTGTCGTACGAGGCGGACCGGTAGACGAGGACGTCACGGCCCTCCATCCGCAGCGGGATCATCGCGCTGTCGCCGGAGGGCGAGCGCCAAACGGCCTTGCCGGTGGCGAGGTTGAACGCGACGACCTCGTTGCCGCCGCCCACCCGGGTGGGCTCGGTGGCCATGTAGAAGGTGTTCGCGTCGGCGGCGACGCCGGTGCAGCCCTCCAGGTTCTGGCCGAAGATCACGAAGGAACCGCCGCACCGGGGCTGGAACTTGTCCTTGCCACCGGCGATCTGCGAACGCGGGGCGCCCTTGGCGTCGAGCGCGACGATGGACCACTTCTTCGGCGCCCGCTGCTTGAGGGAGACGACGGTCGGGCTGGTCGAGTAGACCTTGTCGATCTCCCAGCCGACCGGTGCGCTGTAGGCCCACTTCGCCCTGCCGGTGAGCGGATCGATCTCGCGGAGCTGGTGCTTGGGCTTGTCGTAGTCCGCGGTGGGGCACGCGGCGGCGGCGAGCAGTTTGGCGCCACCCGCGAAGGCGAACGGCTTGCAGCCGTTGACGGGGCCCTTGAAGAGCTGCCGCCCGTCGTCCATCGAGAAGCCGTACGAATTGCCGGAGCCGCCCGCCGCCAGGGTGTCGCCGCTGATCGACAGGGTGAAGTCGGAGAGCCCGGAGAAGCCGGACCCCTTGGGAATCGTCTTCTCCCAACCGACCTTGCCGGTCTTGAGATCGATCATCCGGAGGGCGAGGCACTTGGCCTTCTCGGTGGGGCCGTCCTTGACGCCGATGACGATCCGGCCGTCGGTGGAGGTCTGCGCGGGGGCGGAGCAGACCTGGGTGTCCAGCGGGACGGTCCACTTCTTCGACCCGTCGGCCGCCGAGTAGCCGACGACCTCCTTGTACATGGCCTTGGCGACGATGTCTCCCACGACCCAGGGGCCGAAGGACTCGGCGCCGCCGCGCGGCAGGTCGACGTCGTTCTTGGTGAGGAAGAGGACCTTCGCATCGCCGGCCTTCCGGCCGGCGTTGAGGTCCTCCTCCTTCTCCTTGCCGCCGGTGCCCGCGCCGGTTCCGTCGCCCTGGTCGACGGGGGCGGACGCGGAGGGCCCGGCGTCCTCGCTCGCGCCGACGTTCGCGCGCTCGTCCTTCTTGTCGTCGCCACCGCTGAGGGCGAGGTAGGTACCACCGCTGATCACCAGCAGCGCGGCGACGGACGCGGCGACGACGGCGCCCCGCCGACCCCGGAAGAACCCACCGCCACCGGGCGTACGGGACCGGTCCGGAGGGCCGCCATAGGGGCCGGGCGCCTGCTGGTACGGACCGGGGACCTGGTGATACGCGCCGGGCGCCTGCTGGTACGGACCGGGGGCCTGCTGGTAGGCGCCGTACTGGTCGCCGGAGGGGCCGGGTTGTCCGTACGGGCCGGACTGACCGGCGTACGGGCCGGACTGACCGGCGTACGGGCCGGACTGACCGGCGTACGGGTCGGGCTGCTGCCCGTAGCCGGCCTGACCGTACGGGCCGGGCTGCTGCCCGTGGGAGCCCGCCTGGCCGTAGGGCCCCGGCTGCTGACCATAGGGACCCGGCTGACCGTACGGGCCGGGGGCGCCGGGGGTCGCCGCATGGGGAGCGGGGGCGCCGGGCTGCTCGTACGAACCGGGGGCGGCCGGCTGCTCGCCGTACGGCCCCGGGGCGCCGGACCCCTGTGGATAGCCGTAACCGGGCGCGCCCGCGGGGGGTGTGGGCGGGGCGGTCGGCATCGGCGGCGGCTGGGGGCTCCCCCACCGCGGGTCCTGCTGCGCATCGTGCTGAGGGTGCTGCGCGTGCTCTGGGTACTGGTGCGGGTGCTGGTACTGGTGCTGGTGCGGGTCGTGCTGCGACTCCCACTGAGCAGCGGGCTGTCGCGGGTCCTGCTGGGGATCCCGCTGCGGGTCCCGGGCGGCTCCGAAGCCCCCCGGCTGTTCCTGGCTGGGTGGCTGAGACATCGGCGCATCCCCCTTTGTGCGGGCCCTGCCCGACCGGCCTCCCCCGCTGTTCCAGGGGCACGGCCGAGCGTGTGCCGCACCCTGGAACGGAGCGTTTTCGGACAAGGGACCCGCGATTTCACGACAACCGAGCGGGGCTTCTTTCTATCACCCGAGTAAGTTCCGGGTAAGTTCGCACCGGATCACGGCCCATCGCTGTGGCCAAGGACGGACCTGTCCGTCATGACCTTGTTACGAAGACGTACGAACCGTCCGGGATCAGGCGTCCTCGGCCAGTTCCAGCCAGCGCGTCTCCAACTGCTCGCGCTCCTCCACCAGCCCGCGCAGCTCCGCGTCCAGCTTCGCGACCTTCTCGAAGTCCGTGGCGTTCTCCGCGATCCGGTCGTGGAGCGTCGTCTCCTTGCTGGAGATCTTGTCGAGCTGGCGCTCGATGCGCTGCAACTCCTTGCGCTCCGCCCGCTGCTCACCGGCCGACTTGGCCGTCGTCGCGGACGGGACGGGGGCCGCCACCGCAGCGGGTACCGCCGCCTCGATCATGCGCCGGCGCCGCTCCAGGTACTCATCGATACCGCGCGGCAGCATCCGCAGGGTGGCGTCACCGAGCAGCGCGAAGGTCCGGTCCGTCGTCCGCTCCAGGAAGAACCGGTCGTGGGAGATCACGACCATCGACCCGGGCCAGCCGTCGAGGAGGTCTTCGAGCTGCGTCAGGGTCTCGATGTCGAGGTCGTTGGTCGGCTCGTCCAGGAAGAGGACGTTGGGCTCGTCCATCAGCAGCCGCAG
Source organism: Streptomyces sp. NPDC020965 (assembly GCF_044333555.1). Lineage (NCBI taxonomy): Bacteria > Bacillati > Actinomycetota > Actinomycetes > Kitasatosporales > Streptomycetaceae > Streptomyces > Streptomyces sp. NPDC020965. The sequence continues at coordinate 178,918 of NZ_JBIRRE010000010.1, read as the reverse complement.
CAACTGGAGCCTGCGCCGCTCACCGCCGGAGAGGTCGCCGACCGGCGTCCACTGCTTCTCCTTGCCGAAGCCGAACTGCTCGCAGAGCTGGCCCGCGGTCATCTCCCGGCCCTTGCCCAGGTCGACCCGGTCACGGATCTGCTGGACGGCCTCCAGCACGCGCAGTGCCGGGGGCAGTTCGGTGACGTCCTGCGAGAGGTAGGCGAGTCGCACGGTCTTGCCCGCGATGATCCGGCCGGCCGCGGGCTGGGTCTCGCCGTCGCTGCGGGACGCCTCCGCGAGCGCCCGCAGCAGGGAGGTCTTGCCCGCGCCGTTCACGCCGACGAGCCCGATGCGGTCACCGGGGCCGAGCTGCCAGGTCAGATGCTTCAGCAGCACCTTGGGCCCGGCCTGGACGGTCACGTCCTCCAGCTCGAAGACCGTCTTCCCGAGCCGCGCGCCGGCGAACTTCATCAGCTCGGTGGTGTCGCGCGGCGGCGGCACATCGGCGATCAGCTCATTGGCCGCCTCGATGCGGTAGCGGGGCTTGGAGGTGCGGGCGGGGGCGCCGCGCCGCAGCCAGGCCAGCTCCTTGCGCATCAGGTTCTGCCGCTTGCTCTCCTCGGTGGCGGCGATGCGCTCCCGCTCGGCGCGGGCGAAGACGTAGTCGCTGTAGCCGCCCTCGTACTCGAACACCGCACCGCGCTGGACGTCCCACATGCGGGTGCAGACCTGGTCCAGGAACCAGCGGTCGTGGGTGACGCAGACGAGCGCGGAGCGCCGCGCCCTGAGGTGCTCGGCGAGCCAGGCGATGCCCTCGACGTCGAGGTGGTTGGTGGGCTCGTCCAGGACGATCAGGTCCTGTTCGGCGATGAGCAGCTTGGCCAGCGCGATGCGGCGGCGCTCGCCACCGGAGAGGGGGGCGATGACGGTGTCGAGACCCTGCGGGAAGCCGGGCAGGTCGAGTCCGCCGAAGAGGCCGGTGAGCACATCGCGGATCTTGGCGTTACCGGCCCACTCGTGGTCGGCGAGGTCCCCGATGACCTCGTGGCGGACGGTCGCCTCCGGGTCCAGGGAGTCGTGCTGGGTGAGCACCCCGAGCCGCAGCCCGCCGCTCTGGGTGACCCGTCCGGTGTCGGGGTCCTCCAACTTGGCGAGCAGCCGGATGAGGGTGGTCTTGCCGTCACCGTTGCGGCCGACGATGCCGATACGGTCCCCTTCGGAGACGCCGAGGGACACCGCGTCGAGCAGGGCACGGGTCCCGTACACCTTGCTGACAGCCTCGACATTGACCAGATTGACGGCCATTACTCTCCTGTACGGGGGGACGGATCGGCTTCCCAGGGTAGTCGCCGCCCCACCCCCGCAGGATCGGCGTCCACCGGGGACCCCCGTCACCCGTTCCGCCGAACGCCGGCTGCCCCCGGAAGGCGCGGCCGAGCGCCGTCGTCCCTGCTGGGGTCGGTGGCGGGGATCAGAGCAGCGTGGCGCCGCCCACCGGCGACCCGGCGACCCGGGCGGCCCGGCAGGTGCCCGATTCGATGAGCGCCTTCGCCACCGCCTCCGCCGTGCCCGCGTCCTTGACCAGGAAAGCGGTCGTCGGGCCCGAGCCCGAGACCAGCGCCGAGAGCGCGCCGGCCGCGAGGCCCGCCGCCAGGGTCCCGGCCAGATCCGGGCGCAGGGCGAGCGCGGCGGGCTGGAGGTCATTGGCGAGGGTGGCCGCCAGGGCGGTGGCGTCGCCGGTGCGGAGGGCTTCCAGCAGGGCCGGCGATGCCTCCGGCACGGGGACGGCCCGCCCGGCGGTGAGCCGGTCGAACTCCCCGTACACCGCCGGTGTCGACAGCCCGCCGTCCGCGAGCGCGAAGACCCAGTGGAACTCACCGCCGACGGTGAGCGGGGTCAGCAGCTCGCCGCGGCCGGTGCCCAGCGCGGCGCCGCCGACCAGGCTGAACGGCACGTCGCTGCCGAGTTCGGCGCAGATGTCGAGCAGCTCGGCCCGGGTGGATCCGAGGCCCCAGAGCGTGTCGCAGGCCAGCAGGGCGCCCGCGCCGTCGGCGCTGCCGCCCGCCATACCGCCCGCGACCGGGATGTCCTTGGCGATGTGGATGTGGACGTCCGGGGAGATGCCGTGGCGGGCGGCGAGCAGCTCGGCCGCCCGCGCGGCCAGGTTCGTCCGGTCCAGGGGGACCAGATCGGCGCCGGGGCCCTCGCAGGTGACCGTCAGTGTGGCGGCGGGGGTGACGGTGACCTCGTCGAAGAGGGAGACCGCGAGGAAGACATTGGCCAGGTCGTGGAAGCCGTCCGGGCGGGCGGCGCCGACGGCGAGCCGGACATTGACCTTGGCGGGCACCCGTACCGTCACGCCACCGCCGACGGGCCGCTCGGTCCGGCTCACACCGGCACCATCGTTCACGCCGGCCCCCGCGCTCGCGGTGTGCTCCGTACCGCTCACACCGGCCCCCATGCCCATGGTGTGCTCCCTAGCGCTCACAACAGCACCATCGTCCACGCCCGCCCCCGGGCCCGCGGGCCGCTCCGTACCACTCACGCCTTGGCCTCCGCGATCCGAGCAAACTCCTCCACCGTCAGGGACTCGCCGCGCGCCTGCGGTGAGATCCCGGCCGCGACCAGCGCCGCCTCCGCGGCCGTCGGCGAACCGGCCCAGCCGGCGAGCGCGGCCCGCAGGGTCTTGCGGCGCTGTGCGAACGCGGCGTCCACCACCGCGAACACCTGCGCCTTCGTCGCGGTGGTGACCGGCGGATCGCGGCGGACGAGGGAGACCAGACCGGAGTCGACGTTGGGCGCCGGCCAGAAGACCTTGCGGCCGATGGATCCGGCGCGCTTCACCTCGGCGTACCAGTTCGCCTTGACCGACGGCACCCCGTAGACCTTGTTCCCCGGATCGGCGGCCAGCCGGTCGGCGACCTCGGCCTGCACCATCACCAGCGTCCGCTCGATGGTCGGGAAGCGGTCCAGCATATGGAGGAGTACCGGTACGGCGACGTTGTACGGAAGGTTGGCGACCAGCGCGGTCGGCGGCGGCCCCGGCAGCTCCTCCACCCGCATGGCGTCGGAGTGCACCAGGGAGAAGCGGGTCGCCCGCTCGGGCATCCGGGCGACGATCGTGGCGGGCAGGGCCGAGGCCAGCACGTCGTCGATCTCGACGGCGACGACGGAGTCGGCGGCCTCCAGCAGGGCCAGGGTCAGGGAGCCGAGCCCGGGGCCGACCTCGACGACCACGTCGTCCGGGCGGACCTCGGCGGTCCGGACGATCCTGCGGACGGTATTGGCGTCGATGACGAAGTTCTGGCCGCGCTGCTTGGTGGGGCGTACGCCCAGCGCCGCGGCCAGTTCGCGGATGTCGGCGGGGCTCAGCAGCGCGTCGGGCTCAGTGGTACTCACTGATACAGCCTACGGCCGCAGTGCGGCCAGGGACTCGCCCCCCTTTGCACATAGAGCTTCTTCGCCCGGTACGTCTGCTCCGCGGCGGGTGCCTGCTGGGGCCTGCCCTCGCCGCCGAGCGACTGCCAGGTGCTGGTGTCGAACTGGTAGAGACCGCCGTAGGTGCCCGAGGGGTCCACCGCCCCCGGCCGGCCGCCGGACTCGCACTGGGCGAGTGCGCCCCAGTTGAGGTGGTCGGCGCCGGTGACCTGCTCGGGGGCGCGTTTGGTGCCCACCCGCACCCGCTGGGTGACCGGTTTGCGCACCACGTCATCGGAGAGCTTCTTCGGCCGGTGCCGCACCCCGTTGACGGTCCGGAGCTCGAAGGTGACCCTGCGGACCCCCGGCCGGCCCGGCCGGTCGATCACTTCGGTCCCGGTGCGGAGTCCGGGGTCATCGACCCTGACCACCTCGTACGGGATCGGTTCCGACCGCACCTGCCGGGAGCCGGTGATCCGCATGACGGTGACGGTCTGGCCGTCGCGCGGGAAGCTCGTCGGCGGTACGGAGGTGGTGTCCTGGGCACCGAGCGTGATGCCCGTCTCGGCCAGCGCCTCACCGACGGTCGCCGCGTTGGTACGGATGGTCCGCGCGCGGCCGTCGGCCATGAAGGTCACCGTGCGTTCGGTGCGCACATCGAGGGCGAGGCCGCGGCGGGAGATCGCCGACGAGCGGGAGGCGGAGAGATAGGCGCCGTCGGCCCGCACGCCGAGCTGTTGCAGCGCGCCGTCGACGGTGCGGGCGGTGGTCCACACCTGGCGGTGCTGTCCGTCCAGGCTGAGGGTGACCGGGCGGCCGTAGCGGACGACGACCTCGTCGCCGCTGTCGAGGTCCTCGCCGGGGGCCGGGGCGATGATGTCGTGCGCGCCGACGGCGACGTCCTCCTCTTCGAGGAGTTCCCCGACGTCGTCGGCGAAGGTGTGCAGGGTGCGGGGGACGCCGTCGACGGTGAGGTGGACCTCTTTGTCGCTGGCGACGAAGGCGGTGGTGCCCCCGGCGAGACAGGCGACCACGAGGGCCTGCGGGAGGAGTATGCGCAGGCCGTCTGGTTGCTGGGTGGTACGGCGCCGGTGTCCGCGCCCGGTCCGGGCGGGGGGCGGGGCGGTGCCGCTCTCCCCGTACGGTTCCGTCGCTCCGTACGGTTCCGTCGCTCCGTACGGTTCGGTCGCCCCGTACGGTTCCGGCTTTTCCGTCGCTTCTGTCACGGGCGCACGGTGTCTGCCCGGCCCGCCACTGCCGTTCCCCCCGGCCCTGCCACTGCCACTGCCACGGCCACCGGCCTGGCCCGCTTCGCCACTGCTCACATCGCTCACATCGCTCGGCTCGCGTCTCGAAGGTGTCGCGGCCAGGGAGGCTATCGGAGTGTCGGGCACTCTCCAAAGCGATTCGACTACACGGTGTCGCGTCGGTGCGTAACCGCGCCGCCCCGTGGTGATCGTCAGTAATCGAACGCCGCGGCGGTGTTCGCCGCGACCGCCGCGGCCAGGGTGTCCTCGTCCAACCCCTTCACCAGGGCCATCGCACGCAGAGTGACCGGGATGAGATACGGCGCGTTGGGCCGTCCGCGGTAGGGCGCCGGCGTGAGGAACGGCGCGTCCGTCTCGACCAGGACGAGTTCGCGCGGGGCCACGGCGAGGGCGTCCCGCAGCGGCTGGGCGTTCTTGAAGGTCATATTGCCCGCGAAGGACATGTAGTAGCCCGCAGCGGCGCATACCTCCGCCATCTCCGCGTCGCCGGAGAAGCAGTGGAAGACCGTACGCTCCGGCGCGCCCTCCTCCGCGAGCACCCGCAGGACGTCGGCGTGCGCGTCCCGGTCATGGATGACCAGCGCCTTGTTGTGCCGTTTGGCGATCTCGATATGGGCGCGGAACGAGCGCTCCTGGGCGGCGACGCCCTCCGGTCCGGTGCGGAAGTAGTCGAGCCCGGTCTCGCCGACGGCCCGGACGTGCGCCAGGGCGGCCAGCGCGTCGATCTCGGCGAGGGCGTCGTCCAGGGCGGAGTCGCCGCCGCCCGCCCGCGCGCCCTGTCGGGACCAGCCGTCGGGATCGCCGAAGACGATACGGGGCGCCTCGTTCGGATGCAGCGCCACCGACGCGTGCACGCTCTCGTGCTCGGCGGCGGTCCTGGCCGCCCAGTGCGAGCCCTTGATGTCACAGCCGACCTGGACGACCGTGGTCACGCCCACGGCCGCGGCCCGTGCCAGCGCCTCCTCGACCGTGCCCTCCTGCATGTCCAGGTGGGTATGGGAATCGGCGACCGGGACCCGGAGGGGTTCGGGCAGCGGGGGTGGGTCGGACTTCGCGCTCATGGGCGCGATCCTACGAGCCGCGCGCCCCGCGCATCACACCCGGATACGGATACGGATGCCGATGCGGAGAGGGGGATGCCCGTACCCGGCCGCCATTCGCGCCGGGTACGGGCTATTCACGGTTCATTCGCGCGCGTCAATCGACCGCTATTTGCGGTGGAAGGGGTGAAGCAAATCGGAGAGATGCCAGTGGTGGGACCGCTTGGGCGGGCCGGCGTGCTGGGGTTCGGGAATGTTCCCCACCCCCATGGGCCCCGCCGGGGGGACCGGATTCTCCTGCGCGGACGGCCCGGAAGACGCGCTCGTCTCCGGGGTGGCGGAACGCCCCATCAGACCGAGCACGGACGAGACCTGTCCGGCGCGCATGATTCTGACGACATGGCCCCCGCAGTTCATGCAGGTGGGACTGGACAGGGGCGACGGCACCCGTTCGCCCCCCGCCTTGTACACGACGTACTGCCGACCCGCGCCGTCGATGTGATGCTCGATCTCGTACGCCTGTTCCCAGCCGTATCCGCACCTCATGCAGCAGAAGGCATATGCCTCATGGGCCCTGGCGGTGCCTGCGATCTCACTCATGCCGAGCTCCTCTCCACTGACCCAGTGGACGCCCATTCGGGCGGGAGCGCACCAGCGCCGGTCGAATGTTGGAGCGCTTTTGGCCTTTCCATGCCCAAAGGGCTCAGGACACGGTCTCCGCTTTGCCTTTCACGATAGTCCTTTACCGTCTCCAGGTCCGGTCGAGAGCCCGTACCCGGTGGCGCGCGGGCTCAGCGGACGGGACGGGCGGGACGGCGCGGACCCGGGGGGCGCGAGGGGCCGGGGCTGGCCGGGCTCAGGGGGCGGGAGGGGCCGCGTTCTTCGCCGCGACGACCGCGTCGAAGACCTCGCGCTTGGGGAGACCGACCTCGGCCGCCACCGCAGCGATGGCCTCCTTGCGCCGCTCCCCCGCCTCCTCGCGCACCCGCACCCGGCGCACCAGCTCCGCGGCGTCCAGCTCACCCGGGTCCGGCGCGGGCGCGCCCTCCACCACGACGGTGATCTCACCCCGTACGCCGTCGGCCGCCCAGACGGCCAGCTCGGCGAGACCGCCGCGCCGGATCTCCTCGTAGGTCTTCGTCAGCTCCCGGCAGACGGCGGCCCGGCGCTCCGGCCCGAAGACCTCCGCCATCGCGGCGAGCGTGTCGTCCAGCCGGTGCGGCGCCTCGAAGAAGACGAGCGTGCGCCGCTCCCCCGCCACATCGCGCAGCCGGGACAGCCGCTCCCCCGCCTTGCGCGGCAGGAACCCCTCGAAACAGAACCGGTCCACCGGCAGCCCCGACAGCGCGAGCGCCGTGAGCACCGCGGAGGGCCCGGGTACTGCGGTGACCCTGATGCCCTGCTCCACGGCGGCGGCGACCAGCCGGTAACCGGGGTCCGACACGGACGGCATCCCGGCGTCGGTGACGAGCAGCACCCGGGCGCCCTCCACGAGCGCCCGCACCAGCTCCGGCGTACGGGCGGACTCATTGCCCTCGAAGTACGAGACGACCCGCCCCGAGGTCTGCACCCCCAGCGCCTGCGTCAGCCTCCGCAGCCGTCGGGTGTCCTCCGCGGCCACCACATCGGCCCCGGCCAACTCGGCGGCGAGCCGGGGCGGGGCATCGGCCACATCACCGATGGGAGTCCCCGCGAGCACCAGCAGACCGGTCGGAGGGGCGCTCCCGGGAGCGGGGGCGGGGGGAGTATCGCGGGGCGGCTCAGTCGTCACGCACGCCATTCTCCCAGGACGGAGCCGCCGCCATGAGCCGGAGGTGCTCGACCGGGGGCCGTCGCGCGGTCACCGGGCCCCTTCAGGGAGTGCCCCAAGGGAGCGGAATCAGTCCCTCCGGTACCTGAGGAGTGGAGTCCGGGGCGTCCGCGTGGAGCGCGGAGGCGCACCTCGCACAGCAGCGTTCCCTACGATGGCGCGGTGACCAGTACCGCGCCGCAGACCCTCCAGGGCAGGGACGCCGAACCACAGCCCCCCGGCTGGCAGCAGCGACTGCGCAGATTCGGCTATGTGCCCCGGCCAGTGATCGGGCTGCGTGAGCGCCTGGTGCCGCCCTACACCCGGCCGTCCGAGCGGGTGTGGCCGGTGTTCGGCATCCCGCCGACCGTGGTGAACCCGCTGCTACGGGCGTCCGCCTGGTTGGGGCCGTTGTTCGTCGCACTGGTCGCGGGGGTGCTCAGGTTCTGGAACCTGGGCCGGCCGAACGCGGTGATATTCGATGAGACGTACTACGCCAAGGACGCCTGGGCGCTGATCAACCAGGGGTACGAGGGCAGTTGGCCGAAGGACATCGACAAATCGATCCTCAAGGATCCGTCGGCGGTCCCGATCCCGACCGACCCCGGCTATGTGGTGCATCCGCCGGTCGGCAAGTGGATCATCGGCATCGGCGAGAAGCTCTTCGACTTCACGCCCTTCGGCTGGCGGTTCATGGTCGCGGTGCTCGGCACGCTGTCCGTGCTGATGCTCTGCCGGATCGGCCGCCGACTGTTCCGCTCGACGTTCCTCGGCTGTCTGGCGGGCGCGCTGCTCGCGGTGGACGGTCTTCACTTCGTGATGAGCCGGACGGCCCTGCTCGACCTGGTACTGATGTTCTTCGTGCTGGCCGCCTTCGGCTGTCTGATCGTGGACCGGGACTGGGCGCGGCGGAGACTCGCGGCGGCGCTGCCGGAGGACGAGGACGGGGTGCTGCGCCCGGACGCGGAGGTCGCGGAGTCCGTGCGGCTCGGCTGGCGGCCGTGGCGGATCGCGGCCGGGGTGATGCTGGGTCTCGCGGCGGGCACCAAGTGGAACGGCCTCTATGTGATGGCCGCCTTCGGTGTGCTGACGGTCCTGTGGGACGTCGGCGGGCGCCGGGGCGCGGGCGCTGCCCGGCCGTATCTCACGGTGCTGAAGAAGGACCTGGTGCCGGCGTTCGTCTCGACGGTGCCGGTCGCGATCGTCACGTACACGCTGTCGTGGTCGGGCTGGTTCCTCACCGACAAGGGCTACTTCCGCGGTTGGGCGGACAAGCGGCTGGGGCTCTCCCCCGAGCACATCCCGCTGCCGCTGTTCGGTGATCTCAAGCTGCCGCAGGTGGACATGACCTGGGTCCCGGCACCGTTGCGGAGCTTCTGGCACTACGAGACCGAGGTCTACAGCTTCCATGTGAATCTGACGTCGGGTCACGCCTATCAGTCGAACCCGTGGAGCTGGATCCTCCTGGGCCGCCCGGTCTCGTACTACTACGAGGATCCGAAGGCGGGCGAGGACGGCTGTCCGGACGGGACGGTCGACAAGTGCGCGAGTGAGGTCCTGGCGTTGGGGACGCCGCTGCTGTGGTGGGCGGCCTCTCTCGCGATCTGTTACATCCTGTGGCGCTGGTTCTTCCGGCGCGACTGGCGCGCGGGGGCCATCGCCTGCGGTATCGCGGCCGGGTGGGTGCCGTGGTTCTTCTACCAGGAACGCACGATCTTCCTGTTCTACGCGGTGGTGTTCGTGCCGTTCCTCTGCCTGGCGGTGTCGATGATGATCGGCGCGATGCTCGGGCCACCGGGGTCGGACGAACGCCGGCGGGCGATCGGCGCGATCGGCGCGGGCGTGCTGGTGCTGCTGATCATCTGGAACTTCATCTATTTTTATCCGCTGTACACGGGGCAACCGATTCCGGTCGATGACTGGCGGGATCGGATGTGGCTGGACACCTGGGTCTGAGGCACGGCCTGCCGGACGCGGGCCCGGACGGGGCGCACCCGGTCCGGGCCCTTGACCCGGGTGCACCGGGGCCGTAGGTTCTGCGCTCCCACGCGTCGATACCGACTGGCGAGGGGCCGGCGGGGACCGCTCCCCCGTCGGCCCCGTCCGTTCCCGGCGCCCCTTCCCGCGCAGGCGTCCGAGCGGGTGCACCCGGCCCGGGTCAGCTCGCGATCGCCGCGACGGCGACGACCTTGTCGACGGTGACCCGGACGGTCAGCGAGCCGGGTCCGCTGTTGCGTTCGCCGACCGCATCGGCCACGTCCTCGCCCAGGTAGCGGGCGGCGATCCGGACCGCCCAGTGGCGCCCCTGCTCCCGGTCCTCGCTCACCTCGGCGCGGCCCCGGAGGGTCACGAAGGAGAACGGCGGCCGGTCGTCGTCGACGCAGAGCGCGACCCTGCCGTCCCGGATCAGATTGCGCCCCTTGACCGACTCCTTGTCGGTGCCGAACACCAACTCGTCACCGTCGAGGAGGAACCACACCGGGGCGATGTGCGGGCTGCCATCGGCCCGTACGGTCGCGAGCTTGCCGGTGCGGGTGCCCTCCGAGAGAAACTTCTGCCACTCATCTTTTGTCATAGTTTTCGCCATTTCGCCATCCTGCGTCAGGTCGGTGCGGACCACCGCTCAGGCACGCCGGAGCCGAAAATTCCGGTCCGGCGCCCCGGTCCCGGTCCCGTAACGGAGCGGAAATCCGTGCGGGAGGTCCCGTAGAGTGGCGCAACGCGCCTCCTTGAACACGTTCAAGGAGGCCGACCGAGTTCAGGGGGAAGGGATAGCGCACATGCGTGGCGGAGCGAAGGTGGCTCTCATCGGCGGCCTTTTTCTGGCGGTCGCCGGTGGTGTCGGCTACGGCGGGTACACCGTGCTCGCCGACGACGACACTGGTTCCACCACCACCCGAGCCGAACGGCGCACGGGCCCGCTGAGCGCCGCGGAGATCGACTCCGCGGCCAAGGACTTCCTCGCCGCCTGGGCGAGCGGCAAGGCCCCCGAGGCGGCCCGGCTGACCAATAAACCGGTCGAGGCCGAACCGCTGCTCGCCGGATACCGCGAACGAGCCCGCGTCTCCGCCGCAGTGATCACCCCGGGACCCGCGAACGGCGCCGAAGTGCCCTTCACGGTCAAGGCGACAGTGACGTACGAGGGGACGAGCAAGCCCTGGACGTACGCCTCCCGGCTGACCGTGGTGCGGGGGCTGACCACCGGCCGACCGCTGATCGAGTGGACGCCCACCGTGGTGCACCCGAGGCTGACCCAGTCGGCCACGCTGACCACGGAGCCGTCGTCGGTGCCGCCGATCAAGGCGGTGGACCACTCCGGCCGGGAGCTGACGAAGGAGAAGTACCCGTCACTCGGCCCGATCCTGGACACCCTGCGCCAGAAGTACGGCGCGGAGGCGGGCGGCAAGGCCGGGGTCGAGTTGGTGATCGCGTCCTCCGACACCGCCGTGGCCGACCAGCCGCTGCTGACCCTGCGCAAGGGCACCGAGGGGACGCTGAAGACCACCATCGACGCAAGCGCCCAGGACGCGGCCGAACGAGCGGTGAATTGGTACAAGCAGGCGTCAGTGGTCGCGATCAAGCCCAGCACGGGTGAGATACGGGCCGTCGCCAACAGCCCGACCGGTGGCTACAACGCGGCCATGCTGGGCACCCAGGCGCCCGGCTCCACGATGAAGATCGTGACCGCGGCGATGATGCTCGACAAGGGCATCGTGGACGGCCCCGCCGCCCGGGTGCAGTGCCCGGCGACCGTCCAGTGGATGGGCCGGACCTTCCAGAACCTGAAGAAGTTCTCGATCCCGAACGGCACCCTCCGGGACAGCTTCGCCCGCTCCTGCAACACCTCCTTCATCAAGGCGATCGGCCCGCTCGACCAGCGCGACGAGTCCGATACGGCGCTGGGCGAGACGGCGCGGAAATACTTCGGCATCGGCCTCGACTGGCAGACGGGTGCGGCCAGCGAGGACGGCAGCGTGCCCGAGTCGAAGGGCCCGGAGACGGCGGCCTCCTACATCGGCCAGGGCCGGATCACGATGAACGCGCTGAACGTGGCGTCCATCGCCGCGACCGTCAAGAACGGCGCCTTCCTCCAGCCGGTGCTCGTCCCCCGGGCGCTCGACAACCGCGAACTGGCGACGGCCGACCCGCTGCCGGGCACCGTCGCGGGCGCGCTGCGGGACCTGATGACCGCCAGCGCGGTCAATGGCACCGGCAGGACCGCGATGGCGTCGGTGAGCGGCGAGAAGGGCTCGAAGACCGGCTCGGCGGAGGTCGACGGGCAGGGCAAGTCGAACAGTTGGTTCACGGCGTACGCGGGCGATCTGGCCGCCGCCGCGGTGGTGCAGTCGGGCGGCCACGGCGGCGACGCAGCGGGCCCGGTCGTCGCCGAGGTGCTGCGCTCCCCCTGATCGGCGCGGGAGTACGGGGTTACGGAGTTGCTGCACGGGAGTACGGCTCACGGCCGCCGCACGCCGGTCTGAGTGCCGGGGTGCGGGCCGTGCGCGCCCGGCTCGTCCGGGCGGGTGTCGCTTCCACCGGGTGCTGCTCTTGGTCGTGTCGGGGCGTCTGGTGGCTGAGGTCGGGTACGGGGCGGGTAGTCCGCTCGGGGCGGATGACGGGTCTGGTGCCCGTGGCGCCCCGGAGACGGGTGTTCGACCGGTACCGGGCCCTGAGCCGGGGCTCCTGAACAGCAAGGCGGTCCCCCATGAACACACCTCGAATCCCCTTACCCCTCTCGTTCTCCCCTTCCGTCCCGGATCCGTCGCGAGGGCGACGGGGGCGGGTCCGGCGGGGCGCTGTCGCCGTTGGCGGGGTGCTCGCGACGTCGTGCGCCCTTCTGGTGGCCGTGCCGGGGACGGCGAGCGCCGCCGCAAGTAGCTGCGACGTCAATGGCACTTCGGTCACCAGCGAGACCATCACCGGCACCAGCGGGAACGACCAGATCTTCTGCAGGAACGGAGTCCAACCGGGGACAACCATCAGCACCGGAGCGGGTGACGACCGTATTGATATCGAAAGCCCCGGCCGGGGCTTGGCGTCCAACCGCGGGACCATCAACGCGGGATCGGGCAACGACCTCATCCTTGTCCTGAATGTGGGGGTGGACGGGAACGGCAGGGGCGGGGACGGCAGCAGCGGCACCATCACCGGGGGTACGGGAGACGACAGGATCACCGTCCGCGGGGGCAACGGCCGCGTCACCCAGGACACCCTCCCCGGAGGTGTCGGTGGGTACGGCAACACCGGGACCATCGACGGTGGCGGCGGGACCAACACCGTCACGGTCAGCGGTGGGAACGGCGGGCGTGGCGGGACCAGCAGCGACGGCGGCGCCGGAGGCGCGGCCAACCGCGAAGGGACCATCACCAGCGCCGGCTCGATCACTCTCGTCGGCGGCGCCGGCGGAAACGCCGGGCAGACCCAGTTCGGCACCACCCCGGACTCCGACGGCGGCGCGGGCGGTATCGGCAACGACGGCACGATCCGGACCCGGCTGCTCTCCCTCCTGGTCAATCAGGTCAACGTGACGGGAGGGAACGGCGGTTTCGGGCTCTCCAACGGCGAGGGTGGCAACGGCGGCGACGCCAACGACGAGACCATCGTCATGACCGGCCGCGTCGCCCTCCAGGGCGGCAACGGCGGGGAGACCCGCCGGACCGGCTCGGAAGGCGGCAACGGCGGCCACGGCAACGACGGCCCGCTCTCCGCCCCCATCGGCGGCACCTCCAAGGGAGGCAACGGCGGCGCGGGCCGGCCCGGCGGCAGCGGCGGACTCGGCGCGAGCGCCGGCATCGTGGGCGTGGTCGCCGTCACCAACGGATCCCCGGGAGCCACCCGCCCCTGACAGGGACACCCGAACACCCGACACCATGAACCCGTAAGCCCCCGGCCGTGGCGGTGACCAACACCTCCCCGGCCGGGGGCCGGGCGGGTTCCCCCCTCCCTGCTCTCGCCGGGGGACCCCCGAACGAACGTCCGCCATTGCCATATTTCGCCCGGGTTCGCACTGTGGAGATATGACAGACATTCAGCGAATCAGCGGCGGACGACCGCATTCGAAGGCCGCACGCTCCCCGGCTGCCCGTGCCACGGTCGCGATGGCGGGTGTGGTGGGCTCCCTGGCACTGACGGTGGGGCTGGCGACTCCCGCGTCCGCCGCGACCACCCGGACGTTCACCATCAGTGGGACGTTCACCGTCCCGACGGGGGTCACCAGTGTCACCGCCGTCCTCGTCGGAGCCGGTGCGGGCGGAGGTGGCGGAGCCGGCGCAGGCCGCGCGGGCATCCTGTTCCCCACGGGGACCAACCAGGGCGGCGGCGGAGGGGGTGGCGGCGGTGGCGGGGGCGGCGGCGCCCGGATCTCCTGCACCCTGCCCGTCACCCCGGGCCAGACCCTCACCGTCACCGTCGGCGGCGGCGGGGCGGGAGGCACCGGGGGCGCGGGAGCTGACACAGCGACACCACCCGCCCCCCGCAACGGCACGGCCGGAGTCGCCGGTGGCCGGTCCGCCCTCACCGTGGGCGGGGTCAACCGGGCCTCCGTACCGGGCGGCGACGGCTTTCTCACGGAGGGCCGTGGGGGCGGGAATGGCGGCAACCCCTTCATCGGCGTCGGCGGCGAGTTGGGTGCGGGAGGGTTCCCCGGCCAGAGTGGCACGGGTGGGGGCGGACTCCTCGGCCTCGGCTCGATCTGTCTGGGCGTCCCGTCCGGCAACAGCAACGGTGCCAACGGCGACGCGGGCACCGCTGGGACATACGGCACCGGTGCGGCCGACAGCGCTCTCGCGACCGGAGGTACGGGCGGTGCCGGCGGCACCGGAGGCACGCCAGGCACCCCGCTCCCGGCCACCTGCCCCACCGGCACCGGCCACGGCGGAGACGCGGGCAACGGCGGCGACGGCGGCACCTACGACCCCGCCATCCCCATGCCCAACTCCTACGGCCCGGGCAGTTCCGGCACCGCCGGTACCCCGGGAGGGAACGGCTGCGTCACCCTCACATACTGAACCCGCCCTGGCCCGTCGGCCCCGCCCCGGCCGTGAAGCCCGCAGCGGCGCGGCGTTGTGGGGGCGGCCGGTCAGGAGGCTTCGGACCGTACGGCCACCCCGCGCCGGTAGCTGCCGCCGTCCCTGGTCCGGACGAGCAGCCCCGAGGTGATCAGATAGCGCCGCAGGGCCGCGCAGTCCTCGTGCACGGTGCGGAGCGCGTCGTTCACCTCCGGCTCGCTGTAGGCGCGGTCCGGCTCGAAGAGCGTCTCGGCGAGATGGGTGAGCAACTGCTCGCGGCGGGCCGCTTTACGGGGGACGGCCGTCAGCCGACCCCCGGAGAAGAGGTCGGCCACCGGGCGCGCGGGGGTGGATCGTTGATCGCTCATGCTCGGCAGCTTTCCGTACGCCCCCTGCGCCGGGCAACGCGATTTCGGCCCCCGCGCGGCCCCTGAGCGGCCCCCGACGCGGGCCCCGACGACGAAGCCTCAGCGGGCCGCCCGGCCCGGTGGACGGACCGCCTCGTCGTGGGGTGCCGTCGACTGGGAGCCGTACCAGAGCGCGCCACCCACCAACCCCCAGACGACGACCAGCAGCGCGGCCAGAGCCGGTGTCGGCCGGACGGTGGGAGCGGTGAGCAGCCGCAGCGCGGCGCCGGTCGCCGCGCCGATGCCGAGGGCGACGAGCAGCACGACCAGCGGCAGCAGCCGGGCCGGATCCCCCGGCCACCCGGCGCCAACCGTCAGGACGAAGAGGCCGCCGAACGCGCCCGCCGTGAGCAACGGCCACCAGGCGCGGGCCCGGACGGCGAGCAGGACGAGGCCGGTCCAGCCGAGCGCGGTGGCGAGCAGGGTCGTGGAGAGCGGTCCGGTGCCGTCCCGGCCCCCGTCGAGTAGGGCCAGTTCGCGCAGTGCGCCGGACATACCGGTGGCGGTGTACGGGACGCCCCCGGCCCACGAGGTCCACGGCGCCCACGGGACCAGCGCCACCAGGCAGATCGCGGCACAGCCCGCGATCCTGGCGGCTTCGAGCGGGCGGGACAGGGCCCGGTGGCGACGGCGGACCAGGGTCTCCAGGACCGCCGCGCCCGCGAGGACCGCCGCACCGGCGACGGCCGTCCCCCCGCCGGACCCGAGGCCCGCCACAGCCAGGGCCGAGACGGCGCAGCCGAGCGGCGGCCAGCCCTGGCGCTGGGTCCGCAGGACCAGGGCGACGGTGGCGGGGGCGAGGGCGAGAGCCGTGGTGGCCGATGGCAGGGGGGCGAGGACGACCAGCGCCGCCGCGACCGGCGCCGCCAGGGGCAGCCGGGGCAGCGTCAGCCGGGCGAGCGCGGCCACACCGGCCGGTACGGCGACCGCCGTGACCAGGAACGGGACGGCGGTCAGGGGGCCCACGGCGGTGCCACCGCCCGCCGCATAGGGCGTCAGGGCGTCGAGTGTGGCGGTGAGTCCCCGCCCGTCCGGGGGGATGTCCGCCAGGGTCGGCCACGCTCGCCAGCAGGCCGCCAGAACGACCGCGACCGCGCCGAGCACGACCGTCCTGGTCTGCTTACCGGGCGGGACCGGGCCTCGGCGGGACCGCGTCGACACCGCGACCGCCGTCAGCAGTGCGATCAGTACGCCCCAGGTCAGGGTGGTGGGGCCGGCCAGGGTCGCGAAGGCCGCGACACCGGCGGAGACGGGCGGGGCCAGGGTGATCGCCGTCCACCACGAGGTCCGGGCACAGCCGCGCAGGACCAGGAGTCCGGCGGCGTACAGGACCGGTACCCCAACGACACCAACGCCACCGGTAACTAATACGGAGATAAGAGACATAGGGGACAGAATGCCTCCGGGGGTGGGCGTCCTTCCGGAGGGCTCGCGGAGGTACGGACACCACTCACGCGGCCGGAAGCCCCGACCGTCGTCCCCTGCCCGACTCCGCACGGTTCCGGACCATCCTGCGTGACCCGGACCGCCCTGCCCGGCGCGTCCGACGGCCCGACGCGCCTGCCGCGCCTGCCGCCCGGCCGCGGCTACCGGCCGGAGGTCCGCTCACCGGGGGCCGCCGAATGCCGCTTCCCCGACCGCCGGACGCTCCCCGACCGCCTGGCAGGGGGCGGCGGCACGGACGGAGTCCACTTTCCGTACGGTCAGAGCGTCCGACAGCCCTCGGCCGGGGGGACGACGACGGGGAGTACGGGACGATCGCCCCGGCCCGCGTCACCCCAGCCGTGGCCGGCGCGCGTCACCCCAGCCACATCCCGGCCCGCGTCACCCCAGCCGTGGCCGGCCCGGGCGCCGGCACCCGGGCCCAGCCGGGGCCCAGCTCAGCACCGCCCCAGCGCCCCGGTTCAGCAGCACCCCGGCTCAACCCCGCCCCGGCCCGCCGTATCAGCGCGCCTCGACCACGGCCGGGAACGCCATGTTCACCGCCAGCAGCCCGCCGTCCACCCGTAGGGTCGTCCCGGTGATCCAGGCCGCGTCCCGCGAGGCCAGGAACGCCACCGCCGCCGCGATGTCCTCCGGCTCCCCGACCCGGCCCAGCGGGTACACCGTCTCGGCGAGCCGGGCCATCTCGGCGTCCCGGCCGGCCCACCCCGGGGTGCGGATCGTCCCCGGGTTGATCTGGTTGACCCGTACGCCACGGGACGCCACATCGCCCGCCAGGGTGCGGGTGAACGACGCCAGACCGGCCTTCGCCGCGCTGTAGGCGTGGTTGCCGAAGTCCTGCTCGCCGTTGACGGAACCGATGTTGACGATCGCGCCCCGGCCCGTCGCCGCGAGGGCGGGCAGCGCCGCGCGGGCGCAGCGGAAGGCGCCGGTGAGGGTGATGTTCAGATCGCGTTCCCAACTGTCGTCCGACTGGTCCTCGATCAGCGGGGCGTCCAGCGAGCACGAATAGGCGTTGTTGACCAGCACGTCCAGCGAACCGAAGCACTCGACCGCGTACGCCACCGCCGCCTCGACCTGGCTCCGGTCGCCGACGTCGCAGCGGAAGGATTCGGCACCGGGTATGTCCGCCGCCGTCTTCCGCGCGGCCTCGTCGTTGACATCGGCGATCAGAACGCGTGCGCCTTCGGCGGCCAACCGTCGCGCGGTGGCCTCGCCGATGCCCCGGGCCGCGCCGGTGATGAGTGCCCCGTACCCCTCGAAACGCTGTGTCACATTGCTCATAGGGCCGAACGTACCGCTCTGATCAGCGCCTGACCACGGGGATCTGCGGTAACTCCCTTGCGCAGCCCGTTGGTCACATAGCCGAGCGCGACCCCCGAACCGGGGTCGGCGAACCCGAGCGAGCCGCCCCGGCCGGGGTGGCCGAAGGAGCCGGGGCCCAGCAGTGGGGCGGCGGGTCCGTGGAGCATGAAGCCGAGCCCGTAACGGGTGGGCACGACCAGCACCCGGTCCGGGCCCGCCGACTCCTCGGTACGGGCCAGGGTGAGGGTCGCCGGGGCGAACAGCCGTGGCCCGCCGTCGACCTGACCGATCGTGGCGGCGTAGAACCGGGCGAGCGCGCGGGCGGTGGAGATGCCGCCCGATGCGGGGAGTTCGGCCGCACGGTAGCCGGGGTCGTTCTCGTCGGGCAGCGGATCGATCGCGCCGAAGGAGCGGCGGGTGAGCGAGCCGGGGTCCCGGTAGGCGTCGCTGACGGCCCGCTTGGGCCGCAGGGTGAGCCCGGCGGTGGCGCTCGGCGGTTCCTCGACCGGTCCGATCCGGCCCACCCGGTGGGCCTCGTCGGCCGGCAGCCCGATCCAGAAGTCCAGGCCGAGCGGCCGGGCTATCTCCTCGGCGACCCAGCGGCCGATGGTCCGGCCGGTGACCCGGCGGACGAGTTCGCCGATGAGCCAACTGTAGGTCTGCGCGTGGTAGCCGTGGTCGGTGCCGGGTTCCCACGCGGGCCGCTGGGCGGCCACCGCCGCCGGGCCACTGACCCCGTCGATGGCCTCGGCCGGGGTGAGCGGCCGGTCGAGCGCGGGCAGCCCGGCCCGGTGGGTGAGCAGATGCCGTACGAGGACCCGTTCCTTGCCCGCCGCCTTGAACTCGGGCCAGTAGGTGCCGACCGGGGCGTCCAGGTCGATCTGACCGCGCTGGTGCAGCAGCAGGACGACGGCGGCGGCGACGCCCTTGGTGACGGAGCGGACGGTCTGGGCGGTGTCCACCGCCCAGGGATCGGAGCCGTCGACGTCGCGGGTGCCGGCCCACAGATCGACGACCTTGCGCCCGTCCCGGTAGACGGCGACGGCCGCCCCGCGCTCGCCCCGCTGCTCGAAGTTGCGTATGAACGCGTCCGCGACCGGCTCGAAGCCGGCCGCCACCGTGCCCTGGACGTCCACCGTGCCCACTCTCCCACTGCCGTTGGTCCCCCCATGGTGCAACGGCCGGGCACGCGTTCCCCTTCCGGGGCCTCCGCTTCACCGCTGTGAGCTGGGAGTTCGCTCTCCGTCACCAGCCGCCGCGTGGACGCCGGGGCGGGCGGAGGCCGGTGCGGAGGGCGATCCGATGGCAGGTCGGGGCTGGGTCGGAGGCTGATCCGAGGGCAGGTCGGGGGGCCGGTCCGGGGGGGCGGTTCAGCCCCGTACCGCCGCGGCCGGGTCGAAGCCGAACGGCAGCTCCAGCCGGTGTTCCCGCAGCGTCTCGCCGTCCGCCAGCAGTTCCCCCGTACGCCCGTCGGCCACGATCACGCCCTCGCTGAGGATCACCGCGCGCGGGCACAGCTCCAGCGCGTACGGCAGGTCGTGCGTCACCATCAGCACGGTGACGTCCAGCGACCGCAGGATGTCGGCGAGTTCCCGCCGGGACGCCGGGTCGAGGTTGGACGAGGGTTCGTCGAGTACGAGGATCTCCGGCTCCATCGCCAGCACGGTGGCCACCGCGACCCGGCGCCGCTGCCCGAACGAGAGGTGGTGCGGGGGCCGGTCCGCGTACTCCGCCATGCCGACCCGGTGCAGCGCGGTGGTCACCCGGGCCGTCAGTTCGGCACCGCGCAGCCCGGAGGCGGCCGGGCCGAAGGCGACGTCCTCCCGGACCGTCGGCATGAAGAGTTGGTCGTCCGGGTCCTGGAAGACGAGGCCGACCGTCCGTCTGATCCTTGCCAGATGTTCCTTGACCACCGGGAGGCCGGCGACGGTCACGGTGCCGACACCGCCGCCGAGGATGCCGTTGAGGTGGAGCACGAGGGTGGTCTTGCCCGCACCGTTGGGGCCGAGCAGGGCGACCCGTTCGCCGCGCCGGACCGTGAGGTCGACGCCGAAGAGGGCCTGCCGCCCGTCGGGGTAGGCGTAGGCGAGCCCGCGCACCTCCAGCGACGCCGCTGCGGTCGCCGGGTCCGCGCCATCTGCGGTCACGGGGTCCGTGCCGGGGGCGGTCACAGGGTCCGCCCCAGGACGCAGACGGCGAGCGCGGTCACCGGCAGGGCCGCGGCGTGCGCCCACTGGGTCCGGGTCGCGGTCACCCGGTCGATCACCGGCATCTCTCCCGTGTACCCCCGGCTCACCATCGCGAGATGGACCCGTTCACCGCGTTCGTACGAGCGGATGAAGAGCGCCCCGGCCGAGGTGGCGAGGACGCCCCACTGCCGTACGCCCCGCGCCTCGAAACCGCGCGAGCGGCGGGCGATGGACATCCGGCGCATCTCATCGGCGACGACATCCCCGTAACGGATCATGAAGGAGGCGATCTGGGTCAGCAGTGGCGGAAGTCCGAGTCTGCGCAGGCCCAGCAGGAGTGCGCGGGGTTCGGTCGTGGCGGCGAGGAGCGCGGAGGCGGCGACGCCGAGGGTGGCCTTGGCGACGATGTTCCAGGCGCCCCAGAGGCCGGGGACGCTCAGCGGGACGCCCAGCACCGTGGTCCGCTCGCCGGGCACCACGAACGGCAGCAACAGCGCGAAGGCCACGAACGGGACCTCGATCAGCAACCGGCGCGCCAGGGTGGAGCCGGGGACCCGGGCCACCGCCGCGACCGCCGCGAGCAGCGCCGCGTACAGCGCGAACGCCCAGACCGCCGCGCGCGGGGTGGCGACCACGACGAGTACGAAGCAGAGGACGGCGACGAGCTTGCAGTGCGGCGGCAGGGTGTGCACCGGGGAGTCGCCGGGCCGGTGGAGCCGGTGGGCGTGGCCCGCGCCCATCTCAGACCGCGTCCGGCAGCCGGGCGGCGGTCTTCCGCCGGCGGCGCACCACGGCGTAACAGACACCGCTGCCGACGACGATGGTCGCGCCGACGCCGATGACACCGGCGAGACCGCCGGAGAGCCGGGCGTTGGCGATGTCCCCGACGCCGTAGTCGGCGAGCGGCGAGTCGGCGGCTGCGTGCTCGGCGGCCTTGGCGTCGAAGCCCTGGTCGGCGGCGACCTTCTCCAGTCCGTCGGGGCTGGCGGAGGCGTAGAAGGAGACACCGCCCGCCAGCACGAGTGCGGTGGCGAGCCCGGCCCACCAGACCGTGCGCGGCGAGCGGGCGGGCGCCGGGGTCAGGGTGGGTGCGGGCGCGGTGTCAGGGGTACGGGCGGTGACGGTGGTGGCGGCTGCGGTGTCCACCAGTCGGCCGTCGACGCGGAGCCGGAGTGGGGCGGCCAGGCCACGGGCGCCGTACACCAGGTCGGGCCGGACGGCGAGGACGGCGCCGACCGTCAGCATGGTGATCACGCCCTCGCCGATGCCGATGAGGAGATGCACGCCGACCATCGCGGCCAGGACCTTGCCGATGGGGACGTCGGTGGTCCCGCCGATCGCGTAGAGCAGGGTGAAGGCGGCGGCGGACGCCGGTACGGAGACGAACGCGGCGATCAGCGTGGTGGCGGAGACCGTGCGCCGGCCGCGCGGCAGCACGGCCAGCAGCGCGCGGAAGATCCCGTACGCCACCAGGACGGTGACGACGCCCATGATCGTGATGTTCACGCCGAGCGCGGTGAGGCCGCCGTCGGCGAAGAGGAGGCTCTGGGTCAGCAGGACGACGGTCAGACAGAGCACCCCGGTATGGGGTCCGACGAGGATCGCGGCGAGCGCCCCGCCGAGCAGATGTCCGCTGGTGCCGGCCGCGACGGGGAAGTTCAGCATCTGTACGGCGAAGATGAAGGCGGCGACCAGTCCGGCGAGCGGGGCGGCGCGTTCGGCGCCGGTGAACGGGCCGGATTCGGTCAGCTCGCGGCGGGCTCCGCGCAGACAGACGGCGACGGCTCCGGCGGCCGCGACTCCCGCCGCCACCGATACGGGTGCGTTGATGAATCCATCGGGCACATGCATGGCGGGCTCCGCATCGGACAGACGAATCCTGAGGAGTGCTGCCCGACATAGTGGGCCCGCTGCAAACGGCTTGCAAGAGCGGGCCGGTCACAAAAAGGCGGGCCCGGAGACCGGGCGGGGCCGCCCGGCAGCGGGGACCGAGGCCGGGGGGCGCCCGCCGGAAAGCAGGAATGGAGATCGAGCACCCCATCAAAAATATGGGACATTAGATGACAAAGGGGGGCGAATGTGAGGAGCGAGCGATGTCCGCCGCCGTCGAAGATCACGCATGGGGCCGGGTCGTCACCGACGCTCCCCTGGACCAGCCGGTCCAGGTCACCCTCCAGTACGAGCCGGACGACGATCCACGCTCGGTACGGTTCGCCTTTCCCAGCGGGCTCGGCTGGACCTTCCCGCGCGAGGTGCTGGAGACCGGCCTGAGCTCACCCGCCCGCAGCGGCGACGTCGAGGTCTGGCCGTGCGGCCGGGTGCAGTCGATCGTGGAGTTCCACACCAAGGACGGGGTGGCGGTGGTCCAGTTCGACACCAGCGCGCTGACCCGTTTCCTGCACCATACGTACGCCGCCACGACCGGCGCGGCCGGGACGACCGGCACACCCGCCACGACCGGCGCGACCACGGCGGCCCAGGTGACCCGGGGCTGACGCTCCCGGGCGCCCCAGCTCCCCCCACCCGTACCGCCCGCTCCCTCCCGTACCGCCTGTCACCGCCCGTACGACCCTCCCGACCCCGGACCGCCCGTCACGCCCGTCACGGCCTTGAACATGCCGGTGGCCGGGTCCCCCACCCGTACGGATGAGGGACCCGGCCACCGGCGCTCGAGCGCGATCAGACAGGGGTCAGAGAGCGACTGACAGGGTCAGACGCGGACCAGCTGGCGGTCGCCGTCCGGGTCCTGCGGAGAGTCCGACAGCCGCTTCTGCAGCTTCTCGCCCTCCACGTCCACGTTCGGCAGCACCCGGTCCAGCCAGCCCGGCAGCCACCACGCCTTGTGACCGAGGAGCGCCAGCACCGCGGGCACGATCGCCATCCGGACCACGAAGGCGTCGAAGATCACCGCTATCGCGAGGCCGAAGCCGATCATCATGACCATCTGCTCGCCGGAGCCGATGAACCCGGCGAAGACGCCGACCATGATCACCGCAGCGGCGGTGACGACCCGCGCCCCGTGCTTGAAGCCGGTGACGATGGCGTCGGCGGGCCGCTCGCCGTGGACGTACGCCTCACGCATTCGCGTGACGAGGAAGACCTCGTAGTCCATGGCCAGACCGAAGACGACACCCACCAGGAAGATCGGCATCATCGACATGATCGGGCCGGGCTGTTCCACGTTGAACAGACCGCTGAGCCAGCCCCACTGGAAGACCGCGACGACCGCACCCAGCGCCGCCAGGACGGAGAGCAGGAAGCCGAGGGCCGCCTTCAGCGGAACCAGGATCGACCGGAACACCAGCACCAGGAGCAGGAAGGCGAGGCCGACGACGAGGGCCAGGTACGGCAGCAGCGCGTCGTTCATCTTCTGCGAGAAGTCGATGTTCAGCGCCGTGGTGCCGGTGACCAGCACCTCCGCGCCGTTGTCGGACTTGATCGCGTCACCAGCGGCCCGGATGTCATGCACCAGGTCCTCGGTCGCGACCGAGGACGGCCGGTCCTTGGGCACCACGGTGATCATGCCGGTGTCACCGGCCTTGTTGAGCGGACCGGGCACCACGGCAGCGGCGCCGTCCAGCTTGCCCACCCGGTCGGCCACCGTGTCGACGGCGGCCTTCGGGTTCTCGCTGCCCTTGGCGTCGACCACCAGGGTGAGCGGGCCGTTGAATCCGGGGCCGAAGCCGTCGGAGAGCATGTCGTACGCCTTGCGCTGGCTGGACGAGGGCGCGGACGACCCCTCGTCGGGCAGACCGAGCTGGAGCGAGCCGACCGGGATCGCGACGATGCCCAGGCCCACCACACCGGCGAGCAGCACGGCCACCGGGCGGCGCAGGACGAAGCGGGCCCAGCGGGTGCCGCCGTTCGCCTTCTGCGGGTTGTTGGCGTGGGCGGCGTGGCCGGCGTGCGCACCGGCCTGCTGCGCCTTGCGGGCCTTACGGACCTTGCGGCCGAAGACCTTGTCACCCGCGAAGCCGAGCAGCGCCGGGATGAGGGTGAGCGCGATGATCACCGCGATGACGACCGTGCCGGCGGCGGCGAAGCCCATCTTGCTCAGCATCGGGATGTTGACGACCGCCAGGCCGACCAGCGCGATGACGACGGTGAGACCGGCGAAGACGACCGCGGAGCCCGCGGTGCCGGTGGCCCGGCCCGCCGCTTCCTCATGGTCGTAGCCGTCGGCCAGTTCGGCCCGGTAGCGGGAGACGATGAAGAGCGCGTAGTCGATACCGACCGCGAGGCCGATCATCATCGCCAGGGTGCCGGTGGTGGTGCCGAGGTCGAAGACGTTCGCGAGCGCGGTGATCGAGGAGATGCCGATACCGACACCGATGATCGCGGTGAGCAGCGGCAGTCCGGCGGCGATCATCGAGCCGAAGGTGATGGCCAGCACGACCGCCGCGATGGCGATACCGATCATCTCGGTGGAGGCGGCGTGCTGCTCCACCATGGAGGCGTCACCGCCGATCTCCACGGTCAGCCCGGCGTCCTCGGCGCGCTCCCCGGTGTCGGTCAGCGCCTCGCGGGTCTTGTCGGACACCTCCATCATGTTGACCTTGTAGCTGACGGAGATGTACGCGGTGGAGCCGTCCTTGGAGACGGCGTCGGAGGCGTACGGGTCGGCAACGGTGGAGACCTGGTCGGAGCCGGACTTGAGGTCGGCGACCGCCTTGTTGACCGCGGCCTTGTTCCCGGCGTCGGTCATCTTCTGGCCGTCGGGGGCCCGGAAGACGACCCTGGCGGTCGCGCCGTCGGCGCTACCCCCGGGGAAACGCTCTTCCAGGACGTCGAAGGCACGCTGGGACTCGGTGCCCGGCAGGGCGAACCCCGGGTCCTTGGGAGTGGACGCGGCGGACGCGCCGGCGCCGGCGAGGAACAGCAGGGCCACCCACAGCAGGGCGACGAGTCGGCGGCGCCGGAAGGCGGTCCGACCGAGTTTGTAGAGGAACGTGGCCACGAGGGCTTACTCCCGTAAGAGAAGGCGACAACAGGACATGGGGAGTCGGCCCGACGTACGAGAGCGGCGCGCGTCAGGAACGGGGTGGAGCGTGAGCGGGTCCCGGGGAAGGGCCGGGGGCCGGAGAAGACCGGTCCCGGTCCGGGGAGACCTGGGAAGTCGAAGGACGGAGTCCGGGAGAGCCTGAGGTGGGGGGTTCAGGCCCGGGACGGAGGTGGGGGCACTCAGACCCCCAACGCCCGGAGGACGACGGAATCCATGTACCGGGTGAGGAAACACCGGTCCGGCACTTTGTCTTCGATCATCTGCCGGGCGAAGAACGAGCCGAACAGCATGTGCGGGATGAAGTCCACCGCGGGGTTGTCCGCGCTGATCTCCCCCCGCTCCACGGCTCGTTCCACCAGCGTCCGCAGGGCCTGCATCTCGGGCTCGATCAGCAGTTTCCGCAGGGCGTCGTAGAGGTCGGGGTTGTTGTGGACGGCCTGGAGAAGCCCCCGCATCAGCGCGGAGTCCCGCTCCATCTCCTCGTCGTCGGCGCGCGACATCATCTCGTGGAAGTCCCCACGGAGACTGCCGGTGTCGATCTCGCCGGTGACGGACGGCTTCACCTGCTGGAGCGACCTGGCGACCAGCTCGGGTTTGCTGTGCCACTGGCGGTAGAGGGTGGCCTTGCTCGACCGGGTCCTGGCGGCGACGGCGTCCATCGTCAGGGAGTCGTAACCGACCTCGCGGAGCAGATCGAGCACGGCTCCGTACAGCTCTGACTCACGCTCGGGTGTCAGTCGACTCCGCGTCATGATGGACCTCCCCTCACCGACCACGGGGCCCGTGAACGGCCCGTCGGGCGACCGGCCGGGACGGCCGATCGAACGAAACTGTTTCGTACACCAGAACGATACCGCAGGGCCCCAGCGAAACCACATCGTTTCGCTTGTGGGCTCGATCACGCGATTCCCGCTCAACCCCGGCCACGATCTGTCGCGTCCGCACCACTCGCACCCCTGCCTACTCCCCCATGAGCTGTCGCGTCCGCATCGCTCGCCCCCCCCCGTGAACTGTCGCGTCCCCGCCGCTCGCCCGCGCACGCTCCCGCGCCCGCTCCCCCGTTCGCGAGCGGCGCCCACCCGTCCCGCCGCCCTTCCCGCCCCCCGGCGGCATGGCACCTCTCCCACGAGTTGCCGCGTCCCCGGCCCGCGGAAAGCATTGGGGGGTGAGCGACGACGTGGGATACCTCCGTTTTCCGCATCTGCACGACGACCTGCTGTGCTTCACCGCCGAGGACGACCTCTGGGTCGCGCCCCTGGTCCCGGAGGGGCACCGGCCCGGCCGCGCCTGGCGGCTCACCGTGGACCGGACCCGCGTCGGCCACCCCCGCTTCTCCCCCACCGGCGGACACATCGCCTACACGAACTGGCGCAGCCTCGATCCCGAGATCCATCTCGTCCCGGTAGGCGGCGGCCCGGCCCGCCGGCTGAGCCACTGGGGCTCCACCGACACCCGGGTCTGCGGCTGGGACCCCGACGGCGAGATCCTCGCCGTCTCCTCACACGGCCAGCCCTTCTCGTACTACTCCTGGGCCTACCGCGTCCCCACCGACGGCGCCCCCGGCGCCAAACTGCCCTGGGGTCCGGTCTCCGACATCGCCGTCGCCGACTTCGACGGCGAACGGCGCACCCTCCTCCTGACCGGGAAACCGCCCCACGAACCGGCCGCGTGGAAGCGGTACCGGGGCGGGGCGACGGGACGGCTCTGGCTGCACGGCCGACGGCTGCTCGCCGGGCTGAACGGGCATCTCGACTGCCCGATGCTCGTCGCCGCGCACGGTTCCCGGCGGGTCGCGTTCCTCTCCGACCACGAGGGCGTCGGCAACCTCTACTCATGCGCCACGGACGGCTCCGACCTGCGGCGCCACACCGACCACGACGAGTTCTACGCCCGCCACGCCGCCAGCGACGGTCGCCGAGTCGTCTACCAGTGCGCGGGCGAACTGTGGATCGTGGACGATCTCACCGTGCCGGACGCGGTACCGCGTCGGCTGGCGGTACGGCTCGGCGGCCAGCGCGCCGGGCGCCGCGCCCACCAGGTCCCGGCCGCCAACCACGTGGACGCCATCTCCGTCGACACCACCGGCCGGGCCAGCGCCGTCTCCGTACGGGGAAGCCTGTACTGGCTCACCCACCGCGACGGCCCGGCGCGGACCATCGCCGACACCCCGGGCGTACGGGTCCGGCTGCCCATCATGCTCGGCGGCGGCGGCCAGGTCGCGTACGTCACCGACGCGGAGGGCGAGGACGCGGTGGAGATCGCCCACCTGCCCCGGGCCAGCGGCGACCGGGCCCCCCGCAGGCTGGCGTCCGGACAGCTCGGCCGGGTGCTGGAACTGGAGTCGGACGCCGAGGGCGAGCGGCTCGCGATCGCCTCCCACGACGGGCGGCTGCTTCTCCTCGACACCACCACCGCCACAGCCGCCGCCGACACCACAGCCGCCACCACCACAGCCGCCGCCACCGACACCGCCGACACCGCCCCGGGCGAAGTGCGCGAACTGATCCGCTCCATCAACGGGCCCGTCCGTGACCTGGCCTTCTCCCCCGACGGCTCCTGGCTGACCTGGTCCCAGCCGGGCATCGGCCGCTCACTGCGGCAGATCAAACTCGCCCGCATCAAGGACCGGACGATCGTCGATGTCACCAACGGCCGGTTCGAGGACGAGAACCCCGTCTTCACCAGCGACGGCCGGTATCTCGCCTTCCTCTCCTGGCGCGGCTTCGACCCGGTGTACGACGTCCACACCGGGGACCTCTCCTTCCCGCTCGGCTGCCGCCCCTACCTCGTACCCCTCTCCTCGGCGACCCCCTCCCCGTTCGCCGTCTCACCGGACGGGCGGCCCGCCGCCGGGGGGCTCGACCCGCTGGACGAGCCCGACACCCCCGCCGATGAGGGTGTGGCTGCGGTGACCGTCGAGATCGAGGGGCTGGAGAGCCGGGTCACCCCGTTCCCGGTAGCCGCATCGAAATACTCCGGAATGTGGCCCGTCAGCGGCGGCGGGCTCGTCTGGCTGCGCTGGCCGATCTCCGGCGCGCTCGGCGAGACCTTCGCCAACCCCGCCGACACCTCGGGCCGGCCCACCCTGGAGCACTTCGACATCTCCAAGGCGCGGCGCACCGAACTCGTCGGCGACCTCGACTGGTTCGCGGTGAGCGGCGACGGCACCCGGCTGATCGTGGTCGACGAGGACGAGGTACGGGCCGTCCCCGCGACCGAGCCGGCCGACGGTGACTCCACCGTCCATGTCGACCTCCGGCGCATCCTGCACGAAGTGGACCCGCCGTCCGAATGGCGCCAGGCGTACGACGAGGCGGGCCGGATCATCAGCGCCTTCTTCTGGGACCCGGACATGAGCGGCATCGACTGGCCGGCCGTGCTCGACCAGTACCGGCCGCTGGTGGAACGGGTCGCGTCCCCCGACGAATTCGCCGATCTCCTCCGCGAGGTCCTCGGCGAACTCGGCACCTCGCACGCCTATGTCACCCCGGCCCGGCGGAACGAGGGCCCGCCGCACTACCAGCGGCCCATGGGCCTCCTCGGCGCCAACCTCGTCTGTCGGGACGGGAAATGGATCGTCAAACGCATCCTGCCCGGCGAGTCATCCGACTCCAAGGCCCGATCGCCCCTGGCCGGTGCGGGCATCCGCGAGGGCGCCGCCCTCACCCATGTGGACGGCCGCCCGATCGACCCCGTCACCGGCCCGTACCCCCTGCTGTCGGGTGCGGGCGGCACCACGGTGGAACTGACCCTCCGGCCCGCGGAGGGCGGCTCACGGCGGGTCGCGATCCTGCCGCTCGTGGACGAACGGCCCCTGCGGTACCAGGACTGGGTCGCCAAACGCCGCGCCGTCGTCCACGACCTCAGCGGCGGCAAATGCGGCTACCTCCACATCCCGGACATGGGTGGCTCCGGCTGGGCCCAGTTCAACCGGGACCTGCGCCTGGAAGTCTCCCGCCCGGCCCTCATCGTGGACGTCCGGGGCAACGCGGGCGGCCACATCAGCGAACTCGTCGTGGAGAAACTGACCCGCAGGATCCTCGGCTGGGACCTGACCCGGAACGCCCAGCCGGTGTCGTACGCATCGAACGCGCCACGCGGCCCGGTGGTGGCCCTCGCGGACGAGGCGACCTCATCGGACGGCGACATGATCACGGCGGCGTTCAAACTGCTGGGCATCGGGCCGGTGGTGGGCAGCCGGACCTGGGGCGGAGTGGTCGGCATGACCGGTCGGCACCGACTGGTGGACGGCACGGTCATCACGGTGCCGATGAACGCGGCCTGGTTCGACGCGTATGGATGGTCGGTCGAGAACCACGGCGTGGAACCCGACCTGGACGCCCTGCGAACCCCCCTGGACTGGGCGGAGGGCCGCTACGCCCAACTCGACGACGCGGTCCGCCTGGCCCTCCAACTCCTCACGGAGTCCCCTCCGGCGCGGCCCCCGGGCTACACGGACGCCCCGGACCGCAGCCGGCCGAAGCTGCCGCCGAGGTGAGGGGGGCTCCGGCCGGGGCGGCTCCGAGGTGCGCGGGCCCTGGGCGCGAGGGTCCGTCCTCAAACGCCGGACAGGCTGGGATGTGCGGCCCCTCCGGCGCCTGAGGTGGTGCGCGGGTCGGCTAGACGTCGGTGGCGCGGGCGAGCGCGACGAGCCCGGCGAATGCCGAGGGGGTGACCATCAGGACCGGGCCACTGGTCCGCTTGCTGTCGCGGACCGGGACGACGCCACGCGTAGCCACGAGGTTTGCGGCGACCTCGACGCACTGGCCGCCGTTCTCGCTGTAGGAGGACTTGTACCAGAGGGGGGATTCGGTCGTCACGGAGTGCCCTTTCGTAACTGACTGATCATGGACACGGACGCTGCTCGCGCCAGCGATTCGGCCTGGAGCTGATGGTAGTCCCCCAGGATGGGCAGCACCGAGGCGTTATCTCGCTCCAAGTGGCCCCGGTTGGCGGACTCCGCGTAGGACATGAGCGAGCGATCAGGCATCGTCAGCACCGTGACCGGCAGCGTCATCGGACGACGAACCCCGATGTTGAACGGGGCCACTTGCAAAACGGTGTTCGGCAGCTCGGCGAACTCCACCAAGCGGGCGAACTGGGCATCCATAAGGGCGCTGTCCTTGATGGGGCGGCGAAGACAGCTCTCGTCAAGCACCACGAACACCAGCGGGGGCGGGGTCCGTGTAAGCGACGCTTGACGCTGCGCGACCAGCGCGATCCGCTCGTCAGCTTGCTCCCGCAGGGCAACGCCCCGCTTCACGGCACTGTCTCCAAGCGCTGACGCGTACTCCGGCGTCTGAAGCAATCCCGGTATCACGCCCACTTCGTACAGACGGATCTCTGTCGCGCGCGCCTCATGCGTTACGTACTCCGGAAAGCCTTCCAGCAGGGCCGTATGCCGTACCGCCCTGCTTTGGCGTTCGAGTCGGTCCCCCGTGCCGAACACCCGGTCAGCACTTGCCGCCAACCGACGAGTTGGTGGTCGCCGACCAGTTTCCACGGCGGAGACATGCGATCCCGTACAGCCGAGCCGAATGGCCAGCTCGTCTTGAGTCCAACCACGCTCATCTCGAAGCCTACGTAGCCGTTCTCCGAACGCCGCACTCGGCGAGCTTTCAGGGTTCAGCTCTTTACGGTTCACCATCTGGCCTCAACCAACCAATCGGCAGGCGCAAGTTGAATGGTTCCCGACCCTAGTCCACGCTGAATCCCCTTGGTAGTGGAATCACTACAGAGAGGAGCGGTCAGTGCGTCTCGATGACCCTGACCACGGCGAACCCCCGATTCGAACGGCGCTCGCATGGCCCCCTTGCCGCTGCGGGAACGCGATCTGCCCCGACGGACAGCAACCCGAACCCCCTCAAGACGACTCACCTGGACTCCTCGCTCTACGGGGGCGGGTGCAGAAATTCAACGAGGAGCACGAGCACTGGCGGTTGTCGTGATCCACCCCTACGCCTGGTTCACCCTCGCGGTGGGAGCAGCCCGCTTCCGCGTACGGCGCACATGGGCACTGTCGCCGGAGGCACGCGACCTCCGCCTTCTGCGGCGTGAGTTACGGCGGCTGGAGCGTGATCCCGAGTTCGCCGGCGCATGGCGCGCGGAGTTGGCCGAGGGGTGGCGGCGGATCGAGTTCGACAGGGCGCTCAGCAAGATCTGTGACGACCTGGTGGACGACGGTGACCCGTCATGACGGGACCCGCGGAGCCGTGGCGCCTCTACCGGTGCTCGGTGTTGGCGGTGGGGCCGGTCGCGCTGGGAGCCGGTGAACGGGTGCCGTACAGCCTCGCCACCACACAGACGGTGTCGTCGAGATTCGCGCTCCGCTGGCTGCGCGGGCAGGCGCTCCGGGTCGCGAACGGCCTCGACCCCGAACCCGGTCACCCGGCCGTGCTGGCCCAGTCCACTCCCGCTCCGGACGGGCCGACGCTCCTGCGGACCTGGTATCTGAGCATCGAGTGGCAGCGAGGGGCCCGGGACCAGCTCAGGGACGGCGCACCGGTGTCCATGGTCATCGAGGACGGTGCCAACGGGACGTTCTTCTTCGAGATCTGGCCCATGAGCGCGTGGTGGGTCCCCGAATCCGGCCCCGACCCCGAGATACCCGGCACCCTCTGCGGGCGGACGGAAGCGACCCATGGACCACTCCACTCCCCGAGCCGTACGGCGGCGACCAGCGCGAGAAAGCGAACGAGAAATGAGCGAACCCCACCGGTACCCGGGGCGGCCGATCGAGCTGCCCATGCAACCGGAACCCCTGGAACCCGCCCCCACGCGGGGCTGCATCCTCTGCATCGTGCTGGACGCATGGCGGACGGTGTGCAAGAACCCGGACCATCCCGCCTACGACCCGTCGCGCGCCATCGACTGCTCCATCGAGATCGGCAACCACCCCCACACTCCACCGAGGATGACGCTGCCGACCAGCTCCCCGGACCTGACCGGTCCCCATCACACCCCGGGCGCCCAGGGCAACTCCTTCCGTAGAACGGCCCCGGCCGGACGCCTCACCCCATAGGCACCCCACACTCCGCCCCTGCCGGACACCATGAGGCTCCCCCAAAGCTCAATGGAGCACCCGGCAGGGGCGGGCACTGCTCCCGCCCGGCTATTTGCGTGAGGGTCGATGGCCGGGCGGGTTCTCAAGGGCACTCAACGAGAAGGAGGCTGGCTCCCGGGCTGCACGGACGCGCCGGACCGCAGCCGGCAGAAGCTCCCGCCAAGACAAGGAGCGAAGGCGGCTCCAAGGTGCGCGGTGCCCGGAGCACAAGGTGCCCCCTCTGCGCCCTGCTGGACGTATGGCGGGCCGTGTACAAACACATGGACCACCCCCGACGGCCCCTCAGTGACAACCATGGGCGGTTCCCGTCAGCGATCGGGGCACCAGAACCACCACCCCATGTCACACCCGATCCATCATGGAAGGGAAGAGGCAATGACGTTAATCACCGAACCCCCGGCCAAGCCGTTCGCCGGGGTCAGCACGCTTGAGCTGGAGATCACTGGTAAGTGCCAACTCACCTGCACACACTGCCTGTCTGCGTCGGGTCCGCGCGCGTCACACGGCGCCATGAGTCCCGAGGACTGGCGGACGGTCATCCGGGACGCCGCCTCGCTGGGTATCCCGCGCATTCAGCTCATCGGAGGCGAGCCCACCGTCCACCCGCACTGGCGGGAGTTCGCCGAACTCGCGCTCTCGCTCGGGCTCAGTGTTCAGGTCTATTCGAACCTGTTCAACGTCCGGGACGAATGGTGGGACCTGTTCACCCGTGCCAGGGTGACCATCGGAACCAGCTACTACAGCGATGACGCCGCCGAACACGACCAGATCACCAACCGTCCGGGAAGCTACGCCCGAACCCGGGCCAACATCCTGGAGGCGGTCGCCCGGGGCGTGCCGGTGCGGGCGGGCATCGTGCACGTACTCGACGGACAGCACCTCGCCGAAGCCCATGCGGAACTGCTCGCCATGGGCGTGACCGACATCCAGACCGACCGGGTACGCGCGATCGGCCGGGGAGCACTGCCCGGACAATCACCGTCACTGGACGAGATGTGCGGAAACTGCACCCGAGGACGCGCGGCGGTACTGCCGAACGGGGAACTCGCAGGCTGCGTCCTCGCGCGCGACTTCCCGTGCGGCAACGTCCGGGAACAGCGTCTGGCAGAACTCCTCGGTGGTCCGGATTGGGCAGCACTCGCCGCGAGCGTCCCGGCGCCCCGGGCCGCTTGCAGCCCGAACGACACGAACGACTGCAACCCCGCCAAGACCCCCGCCTGCCTGCCCAAGTACCCCAAGAGCGGAGCCTGAGCATGGAGTGGGAGCGACTGGACTGGGAGCAACCCGCCGAACGGCTCGCGCGGCAGGTGACCGACCCCGACTCACGGTGGCGCGGCCCCGTGGCGGGGGTACCCCGACATGAGCTGGTGCCCCGTTGGTGGGAGCGGGACGAGCACGGGCGCTGGACGCTGCGGGTCGGCACCGACGCACCTGCCGCGTGGCTGGCGGCGGCCTACGCGGACCGGTCCCTGATCACCCGGGTCGGCACGCTGCACGCCGACCACGCGCAGCCCGATGACCACCCCGAGGGCAGTCCCACATCGTCCGCGACACTACCGAGTCTGGTCGTGTCGATGCTCCGTCACGGACGGTTGGGGGACGGTCTGGAACTGCTGGACCTCGGCACCGGAGCGGGCGGACTCACCGCGTACGCCGCCTATCGTCTCGGGCCGCAGAATGTGACCAGCCTGGACGTGGACCCGTATCTCACCAGCGCTGCGGCGGAACGTCTCGCACGGCTCGGGCTCCACTCCCGCTTCCTCGCGGCGGACGCGACCAGGGAAATCCCGGGGACCTATGACCGGATCATCGCCACGGTGGGAATGCCCGCAGGACCGGGGCTTCGCCCCCTGCTCGGCGCGCTCCGCGAAGGTGGGCGGCTGGTCACCACTCTGGCCCGTACCACCATGATTCTCACTGGCTGGAAACAGGCCGACGGTGACGTGGTCGGAAAGATCGAACGGGACTGGGCGGGGTTCATGCTCACCAGGTCCGACGACGACTACCCGCCCCCGCTCGCCAAGCTGTTCGCCCTCGCCCGGGATACGGACGGGGAAGAGGTCAGCACGGGCCGCTACCCCGTGGTGGATGTGGCAGAGGCGTGGGAGGTCCGTTCAATGCTGGAAGTCACCACTCCTGGCGTCGAACTGGACTACCGGGTGGCGAACGGACAACGGATGGCCTGTCTGGTCCACCCCGACGGTTCATGGGCCCGGGCGTCCGCCGAGTGGACCGAACCGCCCACCGTTCACCAGAGCGGACCGCGACGGCTGTGGGACACCGTGGAACGCATCCGTACCTGGATGCTCGCCGAGGGCGGACTCCCCCTGTACGGAGCCCGGGTACGCGTTGCCCCGGACGGGGTCGTTCACCTGGCCCGGGGGCAGTGGGAGGACACCATGGGGGCGTCGTAGAACCCAGACAGCCCCGCCCGTCCGCCGAAGTCCCCAAGCGGCAGACGGACGGGGCAGTGCGTCACGCGCCCTGCCCGAGAGGTCTCAGCCCGCCTCCGGCCCTGCCCTGTCCCGCCCCCCGGTCTTCGGCGGGAGCGGCTTCAAGGGTGGCGTCGAACCGGGCGGGGGCTTCTCGGTGGGGCGGGGCGGCGGCTCGCGGCGGGTGCGCTGTTCCAATGCGCGTGCCTTGTCGCGGAACT
Organism: Streptomyces sp. NPDC020965; assembly: GCF_044333555.1. Lineage (NCBI taxonomy): Bacteria > Bacillati > Actinomycetota > Actinomycetes > Kitasatosporales > Streptomycetaceae > Streptomyces > Streptomyces sp. NPDC020965. The sequence goes on along the minus strand of NZ_JBIRRE010000010.1, from coordinate 144,353 downwards.
GGTCCCTGAGACCCATGACGGCTCACTCCTCGCAGCAGGACGAAGGGCTCACGGGTGGTACCGCGCGCCCCGGGCCCCCCGGAAGCTCCGATCAGCCTGGCACGCACGGCCACCCCATGCATGTGGATCAGTCACGTTCCGTGCGCGAGGCCTCGTCCGCGGCGGCACCCGCGCCCACCGGGCCGGTCCGGCGCGAGGCCTCGTCCGCCGCGCCGCCCGCGCCCACGAGGCCGGTCCGCACACCCCCCAGCCTCGGTGCGAAGCGGCGCATCTCCCGCTGGCCCAGCACGCCGACCAGCGACGGCAGACAGCCCCGCACCGGCTGCATCCCGCGCAGCCACCACTGTCCGTACACATGGGCGGAGCGTCGCTCGATGCCGGCGACGAGCCGGTCGACCGCGGGACCGAGCGGATAGGTGCGGTTGGCGGGCCACGGCAGGCTGTGCCGGAGTTCGCGCATAACGTCGTCCTGGTCTGCGCCGCGCACCATGTCGGTGTCGGTCCAGGACAGATAGCCCACGCCGACCCGTACGCCCCGGTGGCCGACCTCCGCCCGCAGGCTGTGCGCGAACGCCTCGACCCCCGATTTGGAGGCGCAGTACGCGGACATCATGGGCGCCGGGGTGATCGCGGCGAGGGAGGCGATCTGGAGGAAGTACCCCCGGCTCTCCAGCAGGACGGGGAGGAACGCCCGGCCGGTCACGGCGCTGCCGATGAGGTTGACCTCGATGACCCGGCGCCAGGCGACGGGGTCGGAGTCCAGGAAGGGGCCGCCCGCGGCCACACCCGCGTTGGCGACGGCGATGTCCACCTTGCCGAAGCGTTCTTTGACCTCGGCGGCGACCCCGGTCATGGCCTCGTGGTCGGTGACGTCGGCGTGCCACCAGTCGCTCTCGGTGTGCAGCCGGCCGGAGACCTGCTTGAGTTCGTCCGGTTCGAGGCCGACGAGCGCGACCCGGGCGCCGCGCGCCGAGAGTTTACGGGCGAGCAGTTCGCCGACCCCGCGTGCCGCGCCGGTGACGACCGCGACCTGTCCGTCCAGGCTCACCCTGTTCATGCGGCTTCCTCCTGCCGCCGCACACCGAGGTGGGTGCGGGCCAGTTCGCGGATGGCGGCGGTGACGGCGTCCGGGGCCTCGACGGGTGTCATATGCCCGACGCCGTCGAGTTCGACCAGCTTCCGGCAGTCGGGCAGCGTGGCGGCGATCCGCCGCGCGTGCACCATCGGGGTCAGCCGGTCCGCGGTGCCCGCCACCACCACGGTGGGCACGGTGAGTTCCCGTACCCCGGAGTCGAGGTCGATTCCGGCGAGCACATCGGACCAGGCCACCCGGACCCGCCGCGGGCAGGCGTGCACGATCCGCGCGCACTCGGCGACGGCGGCCGGGGTGGCGGTGGGGCCCATGGTCGCGTAGCGCAGCAGCCGGCGGGAGAGGGGTGTCACCGGCCCGAGCGGGGCACGGGCGCCGAGGACGGCCCGGGTGAGCCGGGCCCGCAGCGGGCCGCGCCGCATCGGGACCACCCGCGCCTCCTCGACCAGCCGGGAACTGCCCGTACTGCACAGGAGTACGGCCGCCGCGCGGTCGGTGAAACCGGGGCGGCGGGCCGCGGCCATGAGGGTCATACCGCCCATGGAGTGCCCGGCGAGCACGGCCTTCTCCCCGTCGGGGAGTACGGCGCCGAGGACCGCTTCGAGGTCGTCGGCGAGCTGTTCGGTGCCGACGGCGGCCACGGCGGTGCGGCCGTGACCGCGCTGGTCGTAGACGACGACGCGGTACTCGGCGACCAGCTCCCGGATCTGCGCGGCCCAGAAGGGGGTGGAGCAGGTCCACCCGTGGGCCAGGACGACGGTGGGCGCGCCCTCGTCCCCGTACACCTCGACGTGGACGCGGGAGCCGTCACGGGAGACGGCGGTCAGGGTGCGACCTCCCCGGGCGGGTCCGGGGCCGGGTCGGCTCGGCGCACGGCCACCGGGGGCGGGTCCGGCCGGCGGACGGCTCATCGCACGGCCTCCCGGACATCGTCACGGGCGGTGTCACGGACGGCGGGGCGGCGGACGGCGGCGCGGACGATGTCGTACTCGGCGAGGTCCACCTCCCGGGTGACGCGCCGGAATTCTCCCGTGGTCCCCGGCCAGACGGTGGTGTTACGGCCCTCGGCGTCGAGGTACCAACTGGTGCAGCCGCCGGTGTTCCACACGGTCCGCTTCATGCGCTCCTGGACGCGGTGGTTCCAGGCGGTGACGGCGGACGGCCGGACGGCGAGGGCGGTCCGGCCGCCGAGGATGTCGAGCTGGCGCAGGTAATCGGCGAGGTAGTTCAACTGGGACTCGATCATGAGGATCATCGAGGAGTTCCCGAGCCCGGTATTGGGTCCGATGATCGTCATCCAGTTGGGGAAGCCGGCCGCGGTGGCGCCGCGCAGCGATTGCATCCCGTCCTTCCACGCCTCGGCGAGGGTGATGCCGTCGACGCCGACGACCCGGTCGGCGATCGGCATATCGGTGACCCGGAACCCGGTGCCGAAGACGATCGCGTCCACCTCGGTCTCGGTGCCGTCGGCGGCGACGAGCGTGGAGCCCCGCACCTCGGCGAGCCCGGACGAGATCACGTCCACATTGGGCTTGGCGATGGCCGGGTAGTACTCGCTGGAGAGCAGGATGCGCTTGCAGCCGATGCGGTACGAGGGGGTGAGCCGGGCCCGCAGCCCCGGGTCCTTGATGGCCTTGGCCATATTGGCCTTGGCCAGGCTCTCGATGACACCGAGTTCGTTCGGCCGTTTGGTGAAGGCCGAGACCTGGAGTTCCCGGATGCCCCAGAGCAGTCCGCGCCGGGCCGCCCCGGTGAACGGGAGCTGCCGGTGCAGCCAGCGCTCGGCTCCGGTGATCCTCCGGTCCATCCGCGGCATCACCCAAGGCGGGGTGCGCTGGAAGAGGGTCAGTTTCCCGACCTCGGGCTGTATGGCGGGCACGATCTGTATGGCCGACGCACCGGTGCCGATCACCGCGACGCGTTTGCCGCGCAGCTCGTAGTCGTGGTCCCAGCGGGCGGAGTGGAAGACCTTGCCGGGGAAGTCGGCGAGCCCGGGGATGTCGGGGATCTTCGGGTCGGAGAGCGGCCCGGTCGCCGAGACCACGACATCGGCGGTGAGGCTCCCCTGGCTGGTCTCGATCGTCCAGCGCAGTTCGTCGCTGTCCCAGGTCATCATCCGCACCTCGTGATTGAGGCGGATGTGGGGGCGGAGCCGGAAGGTGTCGGTGACGTGTTCCAGGTACGCGCGGATGTGCCGCTGTCCGGAGAAGGTGCGGGGCCAGTCGGGGTTGGGCGCGAAGGAGAAGGAGTAGAGGTGCGAGGGCACGTCGCAGGCGCACCCGGGATAGCTGTTGTCGCGCCAGGTGCCGCCGACCGCGTCGGCGCGCTCCAGGACGACGAAGTCGGTTATCCCCTCGCGGCGGAGCCGGACGGCCGCGCCGAGCCCCCCGAATCCTGAGCCTATGACCGCCACCCGTACGTGTTCGTGCTCTCGCCGGCTCATGCCGCCCTCCCACTCAACACACTACGACCCTGCCAGCAATCACTGGCACAGTTGGGAGAGTAAGGCAGCGAACATACCGAGCGGTAGGGGTAGGACACGTCAAGTTACCGTTCATTCAACATAGGCTTTCCCCGTGGCAGCAGAACGCGAATACCGCATGGAGGAGCTGGCCGAGACGGCCGGCATCACGGTGCGCACCCTGCGCTTCTACCGCGAGCGTGGCCTGATCCCGCCGCCCCGCCGCGAGGGCCGGATCGCCTGGTACGACACCCACCACCTGTCCCGGCTGCGCACGATCTCCGCGCTGCTGGAGCGCGGCCACACCCTGAACGGCATCGCGGACCTCGCGACGGCGTTCGACAGCGGCCGGGACGTGGGCGAGGTGCTCGGCCTCGGTGAGCCGACCGAGGAGACCCCGGTCCGGCTCACCCCGGAGGAGCTGGCGGACCACTTCGCGGGCGAGGTGACGCCGGAGAATCTGGCGGCGGCGCTGGAGCTGGGCTACCTGGCGACGGACGGCGACGAGCTCGTGCACATAAGCCGCCGACTGCTGGAGGTGTCGGCGGCACTGGTGCGCGAGGGGGTGCCGCTCTCGGTCGTACTGGAAGCGGGGCGGCGGGTACGGACCCACGCCGACGAGCTGGCCGACCTCTTCGTCGACATCCTGCGGAAGCACTCGCCGACGACGGAGCCGGAGCGGCTGCGCCCGCTGGCGAAGAGCGTGGTGGAGGCGGAGCTGTCGATGGCACTGGACCGCCGATTCCGCGCGCGCTGACCCGCGACTCCGCGCTCCCGTGCGCGCCCGGCCCCGGCCTGGGCGACTCAGCGCGCTCGCACCCCCGTGACCCCGCGCCCTTATGCCCCCGTGCCCCCGCGACTCCGGACTGGACGACTCCGCGACTCCGCCCCTCCCCCCTAAAGGTCGTAGACCACCGTCACCGGCGCATGATCGCTCCACCGCTCACCGTGCGTCGCCGCCCGCTCCACGTACCCCTTCAGCGCCCGCCCGGCCAGCCCCTCCGTCGCCACCTGGAGGTCGATCCGCCAGCCGGTGTCGTTGTCGAAGGCGCGCCCCCGGTACGACCACCAGCTGTACGGGCCCTCCTCCTCGGGGTGGAGCCGCCGTACGACATCCACGTACTCCTCGAAGACCTCGGAGAGCCACGCGCGCTCCTCCGGCAGGAAACCGGAGCTCTTCTTGTTGCCGCGCCAGTTCTTGAGGTCCGCCTCACGGTGCGCGATGTTCCAGTCGCCACAGACGACGACCTCCCGGCCGGCCGCGGCGGACCGCGCCTTCAGCTCACGCAGATAGGGAAGAAATTCAGCCATGAACCGGATCTTCTCGTCCTGGCGCTCCGTCCCCACCTCACCGGAGGGCAGATAGAGGCTCGCGACGGTGACACCGGGGAGATCGGCCTCGATGTACCGCCCGCTCCCGTCGAACTCGCTCGACCCGAATCCGATCCGCACCTCGTCCGGCTCCCGCCGCGTACAGAGGGAGACCCCCGCCCGCCCCTTCGCCCCGGCCGGCGCGTGGAAGGCGTGCCAGCCGTCGGGCCGCCGCACCGCTTCGGGGAGCTGCTCCGGCTCGGCCCGCACCTCCTGGAGGCAGATCACATCGGCGTCGGTGGCGGCCAGCCACTCCACATAACCCTTCTTGGCGGCGGCGCGGAGGCCATTCACATTCACACTGGTCACGGTGAGCACAGCACGCTCCTAAAGATCAGAGCCACGGGAGTCCGCCCCGCGCCGCCGGAGGCGACGGAGAGCACCCCGGCACCCTACCCAGGACCACCACGAAAGCGGATATTCGCATCCACGTACGATCGCTCGCATGGACGTACGCCCGGTCCCCTACGACCACCCCGATGCCGTCTCCCTCGACAACGCCGTACAGCTCGAATACGTCGAGCGCTACGGGGACGGCGGCGACGAGACACCCCTGGACGCCGCGATGTTCGCGCCCCCGCGTGGGCTGTATCTCATCGCGTACGACGACGGGGGCCGCCCGGTCGCGACCGGCGGCTGGCGCGCCCTGGACCGGAACGAAGAGCAGTACGAGGACGGCGACGCCGAGCTGAAGCGCATGTACGTGATCGCCGAGGCCCGCGGCCTCGGCCTCGCCCGCCGCATCCTCGCCGCCCTGGAGGCGGACGCCCGCACCGCGGGCCGCACCAGGATGGTGCTGGAGACCGGCGACCAGCAGCCGGAGGCGATAGCCCTCTACACCTCCTGCGGCTACACACCCGCGCCGAAGAAATTCGGCCACTACCGCGAGTACGACAGCAGCCGCTGCTACATCAAGCCACTGCGCTGACGGAGCCGCGGCACCCGTCAGCGCTCCGGCCCGGGGCCCGCGCCGCCGCGCAGTGAGGAAATGACCAGCCGACCGTAGCGCGTGGTGAGCGCGGCGGTCGTCGCGGCGAGGGCCAGTGCCAGCGCGATGAGCAGGTGGGGAACGGATTCGTCGCCGAGCACCTGGAGGATGCTGAGCGCCGTGCCCAGCGGGAGCCCCAGGATGGTGAGGACTCCGAGAGCACCGCTGATCTGCTGACTGTCCTGGCCCTGGACCAGTCGGCTGTAGTCCGCGGCCTCCGCAAGGATCTCCGCGAAGCGCTCGGGCAGCCGGTGCTGGGCCTGGAACGCCAGCAGTAGCTCATTGGCCGGACCGTGCGCGGTCAGATGCTGACGCCAGTACGTACTGCGGAAGAGCGCGATGCTCCGCTCCAGGGAACCGACCTGGGCGGAGAGCCGCAGGCCGTCGAAGACCTCGGAGAGCTGGTCCGTGAGGCGGTCGATGTGGTCACGCTGAAGCGTGCCGAGCAGCAGTGCGTCCAGGTAGACCGTACGGGCGTGCAGAGCCCCGAACGCGTAGAAGTCACCCGCGCCAGTGTCGGCCCGATGACCGAGGAAAGCGGCGCCGTCCCGCAGCACCAGGGCGCTCCAGTCGCCGGAAACACGCACCACCTGATCGAACTCGGACTGGGTGCTCTCCGGGGCGATGGGAAAGTCGCGCGGGGCCGAACGGGAAGCCAACTGCCACAGCCAGTGATCGGCGGTGGCCGGACACCGGACCGGCGCCTACCAGATCAAGGTGAAGGGCCTTACCTCCACATTCCGCACGGATCTGTACGACGCTACGGCTCACGTGCTGTACGAGGCGAAGGGATCCAACTCGCGCGAGGATGTGCGGATGGCCCTCGGCCAGATCCTCGACTACAGCCGCTACGTCAATATGCCGGAGCACGAAGGGGAGCCCCGGCGCGTCATTCTGCTCCCGGCCGCCCCCGCCCCCGACATGTACACCCTGCTGGATCGGTACGACGTAGGGGTCGTGTACCGCTCGGACGATGGCCGCTTCGTCGGAGACGCGGTTCCCCAGGCGACACCGCAGTAGCGCGCGAGAGCCCGTCACTGCGGCCCGGTGACGACGCCTGGTCGCGACACCCGTGCGCTACGGATGGCAGAGGACAGCCCACTCGCTCAGATCGTCCACGTCCTGGCATACGTCCCCAGAGGCGTGGCTCCGGCATAGGGGAGGAGATCGAGTGGATTCATCCAGGCATCAGAGAAATGAATATTGAGGTGAATTGCCAGCGGAAGCAGGATGTCCTGGTCGGGGTCGGCATCGACCTGGAAGAGTGACGCCCCGGGCACCGGAGATCGAAAGAGTGCACCTGTGCGGGAATCGCCCCACTGAAGGTGCCCCTTTCCGACCACCCATACGCTATCGGGCCACTCGCTGGGGTGCCGGGTGCGACACCAGTCCATCAGGTGCCCCCCCACGGTTTCCAGGTTGAGGCTATTGAAGGCAACAATCATGCCCGATGTCGGGAAGTGGTTATGGGTCGCCCCGTACGCCTTCGTGGTGCGGGATATCACGCCGGAGATGGGCCGATAGGCGCTCTTGGGCATCCTGCGCAGCTTACTGATCTTGTTGCACGCATCAGCGAGCTGGGCTCCGTCCAGCTTCGTCTTGACCTCGATCATGCCGTATACGCATTCATTGGGAATGATCCGAAATCCCTGAAGGCTGGTAAATGGCGGCGTCCCGCGATCAATGAGAATAATGTCGGATTGCGGCGAAACATCACCGTTCACCGCGATGACTTCCGCGTTGTGCACCGCCTCGACATGCGCCGGAAGGTATCCAGACAGAAACTGCTGAATGAGCACCTCACGCGACGTGCCGGCCTCGCCGTTGTGCTGGAATGCCTGCGACTGCTCAAAATCGGCGTGCATTCTCTTCGCCACGGAGCTGAGGATTTTGCCTAGCTTCTCTGCAGTCATGCATAGACCCTAAGCCACGCTCCCGGGTGGCGTTGCCGAAGCCCTTCCCCTCGGTCAGATCACCATGCAGCCCTACGGCTTGGCCAGTACCACCAGCGCCAGAGGTCAGATTTCGACATCCGATTCGGATCCTTGATTGGCGCATGCGGGTGCCGCTCTCGGTGCGGAAGTGCACCCTTATGCGCACTTGCGTCGGAGCACCAGGGCGGACGGTTGCCTCATTGCTGCTCTGACGCAAAGCCCCGGACACACACATCTGGGCAGCGCCCTGGGCAAGCATCCAGGCAGGCTCGACCGGCGGAAGCTGGTCTCCGTGGCGGGCCGCCCCTTGGCTGGGGCGGGGCTTCCGGTGTCGGGCTCGACCTGGGGGGGGAAGCCGTGGTGGTTCCGATGACGCGTGGCCGGGTGCCCCGTTACCGGGGTGGGCGCTACTGGGGTGCGCTGCCGCGACGGGCGTAGGCGCGGGCGGCGCGGGCGCGGTCGCCGCAGCGGGTGGAGCACCAGTGGCGGCGACCGTGGCGGAGCAGATAGCGATTGCAGGGCGGGGAGCCGCAGGCGGTGAGGCGTTCGGCGTCGGGGGAGGTGAGCAGGTCAGCGGCGTCGGCGGCGAGGGTCGCGAGCGCATGGTCGACGATCTGCGTGGTGGGGTGCGGGGCGGCGCGGTAGGGGCCGGTTCTGTCATCCCACCGCAGCAGAGGGGCGGTGGGGACTCTGACCAGCGCGTCGTTGACCGCACCCAGGGCTGCGGGGAGGGCAGGCAGCCCGTCGACGCGGGAGGCGAGGAGGGCCCTGATTTGCTCGCGCAGGGAGCGCAGTTGTGTCGCGCACATCTCCCGCATTCCGATCTCGACCGGGGCGAGACCGCGCTCGGTCAGCCACGCGTTCGCTCCCGCGGGGGTGCCGAGTTGGTCGATGTAGTGCCCGCCCGGCAGTGCGATGGCGCTGTTGGCGAGAGCGAGAGCGGGGTACTGCTCCGCACCCGGTGCGGGCGGCAGGCCGGGTTCGGGCGGCAGGCCGGGTTCGGGCGGCAGGCCGGGTTCGAGGGGCGCGGTCTCTTCCATGGCTCTCATGCTACAAGCTCCGGCCATCCATGATTCTCACGGTTTCACTTGAACTCATCCGTGAGATCGGACTAGGGTTCCCTCACGGTTCAACCACAACCATCCGTGAGGTGCGTTTCTGATGCCTTCCCCCACCGCGACGACCGAACAGTTCCCTGTCCGCGTCTTCGGCGGCCCGACCGCCCTCTTCGACTACGGCGGCCTGCGCTTTCTCACCGACCCGACCTTCGACGCCCCTGGCGACTTCCCTACGCCGGGCGGACCGGTCCTGACCAAGACTGCGCCCGCCGCGGGCGGCCCGGCCGACCTCGGACCCATCGACGTGGTCCTGCTCTCCCACGACGAGCACGCCGACAACCTCGACGTCTCCGGACGCGCCCTGCTCGCCGATGTCCCGCTCACCCTCACCACCCCCGGCGGCGGTCGGCGCCTCGGGGGCAAGGCCCAGGGGCTGGCCGACTGGCAGTCGATCGAGCTGGACCGCCCCGGCGGCGGCACGATCACCGTGACCGGCGTACCGGCCGTGCACGGGCCCGGGGCGCGCGAGGAGGTCGAACCGCTCACCGGCGAGGTCGTCGGCTTCGTCCTGACCGCCGCCGGCCTGCCCACCGTCTACATCAGTGGCGACAACGCCTCACTCGACCTGGTCAGGCGGATAGCCGAACGGTTCGGCCCCGTGGACACCGCCGTCCTCTTCGCGGGCGCACCCCGCTTCCCCGTCCTCTTCGACGGCCGGTGCATCGTCCTCGACAGCGCCCAGACCGCCGAGGCCGCCCAACTCCTCGGCGCCCGCCGCGTGGTCCCCGTCCACTACGACGGCTGGGCCCACTTCACCGAGGGCCGCGACGAACTCGCGGCGGCCTTCACCGCCGCGGGACTGGCCGACCGCCTGGACTGGGGCCACCGGGGCTGACTCGACCGACACGGGCTGCGCACGATCGACAGGGCGGCCCGCCCCGGACAGCTGTCAACGAGCCCCGGAAACGACGAAATCCCGCCCGATCTCAATGATCGGACGGGATTTCGTAACCACTCCCGAGCTGACTCGGCAACGGTCTTGCGGTCGGGTGTTCACAAGTAGGGCTGACCAGCTTCGAAAAGCTCTGGTCAAAGATCGCTTCCCGAGCGGCAGGTGATTGTTTCCCGGACTAGACGGCACGTCGCACCAGGCCGAAGGGGCTGCGCGGCCTCGCGGTGAACGGCAAGGCTTCGCGGAGCGGCCAGGGCCAAGGGCCGCAAGATCCACCTGCTGGCCGCGCTGGACCACGCCACCGGCCTGGTCATGACCCAGCCGGACGTCGGCGAGAAGACGAACGAGATCACCTGCTTCCAGCTCCGGACCGGCAACGCACCACGCGCGATGTCCACCTACCGCAACCTCGCCATCGGCGCCCTCTGGACAACCGGAACAAGGAACATCGCGGCCGGCCTCCGCCGCAATGCCCGCGACCCTCGCCGTCCCCCGCCTGCCTCGGCCTTACTTGATCACGAACTGAGCGGAACTACGCCGGGGCCGTTCCTGGAGAACGATGACGGCTTCGAAACCGAACTCGTCGAAATCAAGCCATCACAACGAGACTAAGATCAATCGGTCCACAGATCTCGACGACTACTTTTGGCCTCTGATCAAGCCATGAGTACGCATGCTCATGCGCCCCATGTGAGCGGGTGGCAAAGATTCATCTATGCCACCCATTCGCTTCACTGCGTCCGTCGTCATAGCGGCTGCGGGCTCCCTCGCCCTGACCGCCTGCGGCACCCAGACAGCCTCATCCACATCCACCACCCCGGTCGGCTCCCAGCTCTCCGCCTCACCCGCCCGGCAGCCCACCGAGAAGCATTTCCTCGACATCCTCAACAAGTTCGCGCGCCAATGCTCCCCCGACGCCCCCAGCGGCAGCGGCGCCGCACCAGATCCCGGGACACTGCCCGGCGGCATCCCCAGCGGTGTAGCCCCCCGCACCGACAAGCCAGCCGGGACACCTGACGCGAACGGCGACATACCCATCCCCGTCGATGAGTCAGGTGAGATGCCCGACAAGCCCATGCAGTCCGGCCCACCACAGGAAGTCGAACTCGGCGAAATCGAAAAGTGCGCCGCCGCCAAGCACGCCGAGCGCCTGGCCACCAAAGCAGCCGGAAAGCCGCACACCACCTACAGCACACTTCAGCAGACCATTATCGCCGCCGGATACCGTACCGACCGCATCCACAAGATGCCCGACCTCGGCGGCAACCCGCGCGCCCGAGTGGACCTTCGGTTCATGGGCTCCGGCCTGGCAGTGGAAGTCATCGGCACCGGAACAGGCGTGATCGCGGAACCCTTCGGCGCCCCCGAAGACGAGAGCGTGTCCGTGACTGAGGTGAGGCGGAAGCCAAACCTGGACGCACGGTCCTCCTGAACTGCGAGTGCACCGTTCCGTGTTCGGTGGAGACTCGATTTAGTGAATGGATTGAGCCATGGCACGCCCTTCCCGTTACCCGCTTGAGCTGCGCCATTGCGCTTCTTCTGCTCCGGCGTCTGTGGTGACTGGGGGCACAGCCTGCCCGCGGCTGACTGAACTGCTTGCTGCGAACCAGAGTTGGTTTTCAGTCGGACCGGCCGTGTTGATGGATTCGGCCGAAGCGGGCGCCGATCGGGGAGTGACCTATTCCGACGGGAGCCAGCCAGATCAGATGGTGTCCCGCCGAGTGGTGTAGCGGGTCGGGGGTCGAACGCGCGGGTGTCTGCCCGGGGCGTGCATCCGCTGTCGCCGCGTGCTTCGTCAATGACGACAGAGGGTGTCGGGTTTACGGCCGACGATGGACGCATGCGCGAAACCCCAGAAGAACTCGACGAGCTCCAGTCCCTCCTCGACTCCTCCCTCTCCGGCTCGACCGCACACCTCCGCTCGATCGTCGAGGGCCGCACCATCACGGCGGCGCAGCTCACCGAGGTCCTCACCGGCATGTGCACGCTCGCCCTCTCCACGGTGACCGCAAAGGGCGAACCGCGGATCAGCGGCGCCGACGGGCACTTCCTGCACGGCCGGTGGCACTTCGGCACGGCGCGCAACGCCGCCAAGGCTCGTCATCTCGCGACCCGTCCGGCCGCCAGCGTCGCGCACATGCGCGGCGAGGACCTCGGCGTGTTCACCCACGGCACGGTGGAGGAGCTGAACCCCGAGGACGCCGAGACCACGGCCGACTGGCAGGAACTCCTCTCCTACTTGCAGGACTTCTACGGCGATGACGACGCTTTCGACTGGAACCGTGAGGTCGTCTATTACCGGCTGAACCCGCACTGGATGACCGTCTACGCCCCCGACCTCGACAAACTCACCGGGACGTGACGCCGGACCCGTCGACGAGGACCTGCACCTGCGCGTACGTGGGTGCGGGGCCGGTCGACGGCGCACCGTCGCGTACCGCCGGCGCCGTGGCGACGGCCTCGCCCAGCGCTCGCCGGTACAACAGCGATCCGAGGCTGCACCACCCGATCGAAAACTGTCGCTCCTGACGCTCGGCCCCCGACCACTCAAACTTCGGTGGCAATCGCTCAAAGTTCGATGACACAGGACACCCCCGGAAACGACGAAATCCCGCCCGATCTCAATGATCGGACGGGATTTCGTAACCACTCCCGAGCTGACTCGGCAACGGTCTTGCGGTGGACCTGTGGGGATTTGAACCCCAGACCCCCTCGATGCGAACGAGGTGCGCTACCAGACTGCGCCACAGGCCCTTGCAACGAGTGAAACTCTAGCATCCCGATCGGGGTGCTTGGAAATCCGTTCCCCCGCTGGTCACAGGGGTCGCCCCGGTCCGGGCGGCGGGCGTGGTCACTCGTTGGCGGCGCGCGGGCGGTCGTCGTCCGCGTACTGGTCGAAGAGGGGGGTGCGGCCCCGGTCGCGGGTACCGCGGCGCGGGGGCGGGGTGCGGTGGGTCGGGGGCGGGTCGGGCTGGTCCATGGGGTCCGCCGTCGAGGAGCGGGCCGAGCTCCAGGTCTCCGGGTCGCTCAGATCGACGCCGCTCGTGGCCCGGGGCGCGACCGGGGCGGTCACATAGGTCGGCAGCGGTACGGGGACGGGGTCCCAGCTATCGCCGCCGGCCGGACCGCGGTCGCGCTGCTGGTCCACCCACTCCGCATGGTCCGTCTGCTCGACCAGCGCGCGCCGGCCCGCCTCCTGGGGCGAGACCTTCACGGGCTGCGGCTCCGGGTGGGCCGGCTCGGGCTCCGCGGCCTGGGGCGCGGGGGGCGCCGCCGGGGGCTGGTGCGGATGGCGGCGGGTGTGGCTCTCACGCAGGCGCTGGGCCGCGATCTCCGCACGGCGGCGGTCCATGACGACGACGAAGCGCCGTCGCTCCTGGGTACGCAGATAGAAGATGTACGCGCTGAGCAGCAGCGCGGGCGCCGCGGGCGCCCACAGGAAGCCGAAGCCGCCGACCGCCGCCACGACCGCGCCCAGGGTGAACGCCAGGAAGAGGATCACGGTCGTACGTCGCCGACGGGCCAGCACCTTGCCGCGCCGGGCCCGCTCGGTGGCCGCGCGGTCGGGGCGCGGGCGGGGGGTCCGTCCGGGGGTCGGTGGCCGCTCGGGGACCGGAGGCCGCTCGGTGGCGGGGATCTCCAGCCGGATGTCGGTTCTGGGCGCGGCGAAAGCCCGGACGTCCACGGAACTCATCGGGTCCGTGGCGACATCCGGGGCCGCGTCGGTCTCGGGCTGCTCCCCGGTGCGTTCCCGAAGCTCCTTGGCGTACCGGCGCTCCATCGCCCCACGTCCGGACAGAAGCCGGATGGCGGTGGAGAAGCGTTCCGTCGGACGGGCTTCGTTCAGCTCGTCCTGCCTGCGGAGCCACATCGGCACCAGGTAGGCGGCCCAGGCCCCGACGATGACTGCGTAGATGAGGCCGCTGCTGCTCACGGTCACACCGTAGAGGGATTCTCGCAAGGGCATCCGCCAATTGGCCCGGTGTGTCGCGTGATCTCGCTGATATCAAGGGCTTTTTTTGCGATTGTTCCGATCAGATCATGGCCAACATCGATCACGTTCGAACACCTATTTCATTTCTCGGGGTACGCCCGGCTGGAGCCGGTGCCAGCGGGTGAGCAGACCCTCGGACATGTCCTCGGCCGTCAGCGCGAAGACCAGATGGTCCCGCCACGCGCCGTCGATGTGCAGATAGCGGGGACGCATTCCCTCGTCCCGGAAGCCGAGCTTCTCCACCACCCGGAGGCTCGGCGCGTTCTCGGGGCGGATGCAGACCTCGATCCGGTGCAGTCCGACCGTACGGAAACAGTGGTCGACGGCGAGGGCGACCGCGGTCGGCATCACCCCGCGCCCCGCCACCTCCTGGTCCACCCAGTAGCCGACGTGACCGGAGCACATCGAGCCCCAGGTGATCCCCGCCACCGTCAACTGACCCACCAGACGGCCCCGGTACTCGATCACGAAGGGGAGCATCCGGCCCGCGTTGGCCTCCGCGCGCAGATGACGGACCATCTGGCGGTAGGTGGGGCGGCGCGCGGGCGGGGCGCCGGGGGTGGGTGGCGGGATCGTCGCCTCCCAGGGGCGCAGCCAGTCGCGGTTGCGGCGGTTGACCTCGCGCCAGGCACGCTGGTCGCGCAGCTTTATGGGGCGGAGGACGATATCGCCGTCCGCCAGCAGCACCGGCCAGGGCGCGTTCAGCTCGGGCTCCCGGTGGCGGGCGTACCGGCATCAGGAACGGCAGGAGGAGCGGGCGCGGCAGGAGGAGCGGGTACGGCGGGAGGAGCGGGTACGGCGGGAGGAGCGGGCGGGCCCTCGGGAGCCGAGGGGCCGGCAGCGCCGGGGGAAGCGGGGTGGTCCCCGCCGTGGATCTGGTCCACCGCGTGCGCCAGCAGCCGCTGGAGCACGGCGAGCCCGTCCCGTACCCCCCCGGTCGAACCGGGCAGATTGACGATCAGGGTACGGCCGGCGATCCCGGCCAGCCCCCGGGAGAGCGCGGCGGTCGGCACGGCGGCCAGGCCCTGGGCGCGGATCGCCTCGGGGATGCCCGGGATCTCGCGGTCCAGGACGGCCCGAGTGGCCTCGGGGGTGCGATCGGTGGGCGAGAGCCCGGTGCCGCCGGTGGTGAGGATGACGTCGTACGCGGCGGTCACGCCCGCGCGCAGGGCCTGTTCGACCGGGTCGCCGTCGGGCACGACCTGGGGGCCGTCGACGGCGAACCCCAGCTCCGTCAGGCCCGCCACCAGGATCGGGCCGCCCCGGTCCGCGTACACCCCGGCGGACGCGCGGTTGGACGCGGTGATCACCAGCGCGCGGCGGACGGGCGGCGGAGCGTTCACGGGCGGCGGAACGTTCACGGACGGCTCCAGCGTCCGGACGCGCCACCGGTCTTCTCCTCGACCCGGATGTCGGTGATCACCGCCGCCTTGTCGACGGCCTTCACCATGTCGACGAGTGTGAGCGCGGCGACCGAGACCGCGGTGAGCGCCTCCATCTCCACCCCCGTACGGTCGGTGGTCCGCACCGTGGCGGTGATCTCCACCGCTCCGTCGGCGATGGACAGATCGACGGTGACGCCCGAGACGGCCAGCGGATGGCAGAGCGGAATCAGCTCGGGGGTGCGTTTCGCGCCCATGATCCCGGCGATACGGGCCGTGGCGAGCGCGTCGCCCTTGGGGAGGCCGTCGCCCCTCAGCAGCTCCACCACCCGGGGCGAGACCAGGACCCGGCCGCTGGCGCGGGCCGTGCGGGCGGTGACGTCCTTCCCGGAGACATCGACCATCCGGGCCGCCCCCGCCTCGTCGATGTGCGTCAGCCTGGCGTCAGTGTTCATCTCGCTGCCATTGCTCCCGGTCCGGGCCCCGAGGGGGCCGCTGGGGGCCGCGCGCCCCCGTGTGGGCAGCCACGGTACCGCCACGAAGTGGACGTCACCCGAGGTGGACCACCTCCAGCTCCGCGCCGGGCTCCACCGAGGTGTCGTCCTCCGGGACCACGATCAGGGAGTCGGCCTGGGCGAGGGCCGCGACCAGATGGGACCCGGCACCGCCCACGGGGGTGACGGTGCCCGCTCCGGCGTCGTACACCCCGCGCAGATACTGGCGTCGACCGGAGGGTGAGGTGAGCGCCTTCTCCGCGCTGAGGACCGCGCGCGTGGACCGGCGGTGGATGTCGTCCAGGCCCATCAGCGTGCGGATCGCCGGGCGGACGAACAACTCGAAGGAGACGTACGACGAGACCGGGTTGCCCGGCAGCGCCAGCAGTGGGGTGTGCTCGGGGCCGATGGTGCCGAAGCCCTGCGGTTTGCCCGGCTGCATGGCGAGCGACCGGAAGTCGATGCCACCGCCCGGCACGTCCTCGTCGCCCACAGAGGAGAGCGCCTCCTTGACCACGTCGTACGCGCCGACGCTGACACCTCCGGTGGTGACCACCAGGTCGGCGCGGATCAGTTGGTCCTCGATGGTGGCGCGGAGGGTGTCGGCGTCGTCGGTGACCGCGCCCACCCGGTAGGCCAGCGCGCCCGCGTCCCGCGCGGCGGCGGCCAGCGCGAAGCTGTTGGAGTCGTAGATCTGGCCCTCGCCCAGGCTCTCGCCGGGCTGGACCAGCTCACTGCCGGTGGAGAGGACGACGACACGGGGCCGGGGCCGGACCCGCACGGTGCCCCGGCCGATCGCGGCGAGCAGTCCGATCTGTGGCGGACCGAGCACGGTGCCCCGCGCGAGCGCCAGATCACCGGCCCGGACGTCGCTGCCGCGCGAGCGGACATGCGCGCCGGCGGCGGCCGGCCGGTGCACCCGGACCTCGCCGCTCGCACCCTCCGGCGACTCCCCGGCCGGGCGCATCTCGGTGACGGCTCCCCCGCCCGCGCCGCCGTCGGTCCACTCGACCGGGACGACGGTTTCCGCGCCGGGCGGCAACGGGGCGCCCGTCATGATCCGCGCGGCCTGGCCGGGGCCGACGGTGGGCAGCCCGCCGCCCCCGGCCGGCACATCGCCGATCACGGTCAGCACCGCGGGGAACTCCTCGGTGGCGCCCTGGACATCGGCGACCCGGACCGCGTAACCGTCCATGGAGCTGTTGTCGAAGGGCGGCAGGGCCACGGGGACGGTGATGTCCTCGACGAGGACGCAGCCCTGCGCGTCCAGCAGCTGCAGCTCGATCGGTTCGAGCGGGCGGATCGCCGCGAGGATGTCCGCCAGGTGGTCGTCCACCGACCAGATCGCACTGCTGCTGCTCACGGTGTTACATCTCCTCGGTCACATAGCTGCGAAGCCAGCTCCGGAACTCGGGTCCCAGGTCTTCACGTTCGCACGCGAGTCTGACAATGGCCCGCAGATAGTCTCCGCGGTCGCCGGTGTCGTAGCGGCGGCCCTTGAAGACGACGCCGTGCACCGGTCCACCGATCGTCTCGTCCCCGGCGAGCATTTCGAGGGCGTCGGTGAGCTGGATCTCGTTGCCGCGGCCCGGTTCGGTCTGCCGCAGTATGTCGAAAACCGCCGGATCAAGGACGTACCGCCCGATGATGGCGAGATTGCTCGGCGCGTCGGCGGCGTCGGGCTTCTCGACCAGTTCGGTCACCCGGACCACATCGGATTCACCGGTGGGCACGACCGCGGCACAGCCGTAGAGGTGGATCTGCGCGGGGTCGACCTCCATCAGGGCGATCACACTGCCGCCCGCCCGCTCCTGGACCTCGACCATGCGCGACAGCAGGGGATCGCGCGGGTCGATCAGGTCGTCACCGAGGAGGACGGCGAAAGGCTGGTCGCCGACGTGCGGGGCGGCGCACAGCACGGCGTGTCCGAGACCGCGCGGATCGCCCTGGCGCACATAGTGCATGGTGGCGAGGTCGCTCGACTCCTGGACCTTCTTGAGCCGTTCGGCGTCACCCTTGCGGGTCAGCGCCTCCTCCAGCTCGTAGTTCCGGTCGAAATGATCCTCAAGCGGGCGCTTATTGCGACCTGTGACCATGAGTACGTCGGAGAGGCCGGCCGCGACCGCCTCCTCCACGACGTACTGGATAGCGGGTTTGTCGACGACCGGCAGCATCTCTTTGGGAGTGGCCTTGGTCGCGGGCAGGAAGCGCGTACCGAGGCCCGCGGCGGGGATGACCGCCTTGCTGATCCTGGGGTTCGACTGAGTCATGTGCGGCACCGTATCCGGCGAGTGGGGATGGATATGAGAGGAATAGCGGAAGAACGTAGCCTGTCGGCCCAAGTCCCGCTATAAAGACGCAGAGGAAAGGCTGGTGAGCGCGCGATGAGCGGCGCCCCGTCCGAACAGAACGACCCCAAGGGGACGCTCCGCGGCCAACTGCTCGGCATCCGGCGGCTGCTGTCCACCACCGACGCCACCGACGCCGCGGCGGCCCTCGCCCGCCGCGCCCTGGGCCTCGGCGAACTCGCCGGGGCGGGCACCGTCGCCGCCTACGTCTCCGTGGGGCGCGAGCCGGGCACCCGCGCGCTGCTCGACGCGCTGCGCGAGCGGGGCGTACGCGTCCTGCTGCCCGTACTGCTGCCCGACAACGACCTGGACTGGGCCGCCTACCGGGGCGCGGAACACCTGGCGCGCGCCGGCCGGGGACTGCTCGAACCGGAAGGGCCACGACTCGGCGTGGACGCCGTGCTGGAGGCTGATGCCGTGCTCCTTCCCGGGCTCGCCGTCGACCGTCGCGGCATGCGACTGGGCCGCGGGGGCGGTTCCTACGACCGGGTGCTCGCCCGGCTCATCCGGGCCGGGGCCGACCCGGCCCTGGTGGTGCTGTTGTACGCGAACGAGGTGGTCGAACGGATCCCGGAGGAGCCGCACGACCACCCCGTACACGCGGTCGTCACGCCCGAGGGCGTCACCAGGTTTACGCCGTCCGCACCGACTAAGGGGTCAGTGTGAGCGTGTCGACGGTGTTGTCGTCCACCGCTTTCGCGCTGAACGACCAGTCGAGCAACTCACCGTTGGCCCACTTGTCGGTCTGATCGGTGTAATGGGCACTGTATGCGTGTCCGGAGGCTCCGGTCAGGTTGATCCAGCGGGACTTGTCCCAGTCACCGACATTGACCACCATCCGCATCGACGGCACCCAGACGACGTCGTAGCCGGCCGCGGCGTTCCAGCCGGTCGCGTTGACGGTGGCCTCGCCGCCGCCGAGGTTCCAGGGACCCCGGTTGAGGAGGAACTGGAGCGCCCCCGGGCCCTCGGTGCCGAGCGTCTGGTTCTTCAGCGTCAACTGGTGCAGCCGGCCCCAGCTCCAGGAGTCCAGGTCCTTGCCCAGCTCGGCCGTCAGCTCCCAGCGCGCGTCCTCCATGGCCCGCGCGAACAGCTCGTCGCGGGTGTCGGTCGCCTCGTCCGTACGGCTCTCCGGCGACTGCCACCAGGGGTTCTTCTGGTCCTTGAGGATCTTGCGCACCACCTCGAACCAGCGGTCGCCGCCGTCCGGCTGCGCCGAGTCCCCGTCCCGCTGACCGCACTCCAGCACCCTCTTGGAGAGCTGGTCGTCGGGGGCGGTGCTGTCGGCCGGGCGGACCATCAGGC
Source organism: Streptomyces sp. NPDC020965 (assembly GCF_044333555.1). Taxonomy (NCBI): domain Bacteria; kingdom Bacillati; phylum Actinomycetota; class Actinomycetes; order Kitasatosporales; family Streptomycetaceae; genus Streptomyces; species Streptomyces sp. NPDC020965. The sequence continues at coordinate 124,976 of NZ_JBIRRE010000010.1, read as the reverse complement.
ACTCGCCGTCGACCCGCAGCTCCTTGGGCAGCTTGTTGCCGAAGGCCAGCTTGAGGATGTTGCGCCAGACCGCGTTGAAGTAGGCGGCGGCGGCCGAGTCCGCGTCCTGCGTGTAGCGCCAGCCCTCCAGCAGCTTCTGCGCCTCGCGGACGTACGGGTCGGCGACGTCGATCTTCAGCAGCTCGGGCGTCAGCAGCTTCGCGATCTCGCTGGTGTTGTCCATCTGGGTGGTGCGCATGTCCTCCGTGGAGATCTTGCCGCCGCCCTTGAGCTTGGACTCGATGAGATCGTTGATGCGCTGGCTGCGCGCGCCGTATCCGTAGTCCTTGGTCAGGATGTACGGGTACTTCTTCTCGTCGATGACCGCCTGGTTCGCGGTGACGATGTAGCCGCGATCCGGGTTCAGCTCGTGCGGCAGCTCATCGAACGGGATGCGCCCGTCCCACTTGTACTTCGGGTCCCAGCCGGGCACCGGGACCGTGCCGTCGCCCTCGGCGCGGATCGGGATCGAGCCCGGGGCCTGGAAGCCGATGTTGCCCGCGGTGTCGGCGTAGATGAGGTTCTGCGAGGGCACCTCGAAGTTCTTGGCGGCCTTGCGGAACGACTTGAAGTCGTTGGCGCGGTTGAGCGCGAAGACCGCGTCCATCGACTTGCCGGCTTCGAGCGCGGTCCACTGGAGGGCGACGCCGTATCCGGTGCCGCGGTCCGGACCCTCCTCGACGGGGGCCTTCTGGCCGACCTTCTCCAGTTCGTCACTGCGGTCGGAGACCAGTGGACCGTGGTCGGTGGCCCGGACGGTGATGGTCTTGCTCTTCCCGCCGGCGACCTTGATCACTTCCTTGCGGGTGATCAGCTTCTTGGTCTCGTCGCCCACCTGGTAGGTGCCGCCGGAGAGCTTCTCCAGATAGAGGTCGGTGACGTCCGCGCCCAGGTTGGTGAAGCCCCAGGCGATGTTCTGGTTGTGGCCAATGATCACGCCCGGCATCCCGGAGAAGGTGTAGCCGGAGGTGTCGAAGGTGCAGGAGGCCGAGACCTTACGGCAGTGCAGGCCCATCTGGTACCAGAGCGAGGGGAGCTGGGGGGCCAGGTGCGGGTCGTTGGCCAGCAGCGGCTTGCCGGTGGTGGTCTTGTTGCCGTGGACGACCCAGGAGTTGGAGCCGATGCCGTTGCCGTTCGGGCCGAGCAGCTCGGGGATGGTGTCGAGGGTCTCGGAGAGGGCGGCGAGCCGGTCGTTCAGGCTCCGGGCGGCGTCGGCGGGGGTGCCCCCGGTGTCGACGCGATCCAGGCTGATGTTGTCGCCGTTGCTGTTGTCGCCGCCGCTGTTGCTCCGGCCGTCGGTGCCTTCGGTGCCGTCGCCACCGTTCGTGCCCTCGGTGCCGTCGCTGGAGTTGTCGCCGTTTCCTTCGGAGCCGTTGCCTTCGGACCCGTTGTTCTCGGAGCCGTTGTTCTCTGACCCGTTGCCGTCGCCGTCCGAGCCGTTCTCACTGGAGGGTTCGGCGTCCTCGTCGAACTTGTCGGTGGCGCGATCCACGCCACCGTTCTCCATGATCGGCTTGTTTCTGTCGTACGGGTACTCCGGGTACAGCTCTTTGATCTGCGTCGGCGAGAGCCGGGTCGTCAGCAGGGAACGGTCGATCTCTTCCTGCATATTGCCGCGCAGGTCCCACGCCATCGCCTTCAGCCAGGCCACCGAGTCGACCGGCGTCCACGGCTCGGGCTTGTAGTCGTTGGTGAAGGAGAGCGCCGCGTACTCGACGGAGATCTCCTTGCCGTCCTTGCCCGCCAGATAGGCGTTGACACCCGCCGCGTACGCCTGGAGGTACTTCTTGGTCTCCGGCGTCAGCTTGGTGTCGTACTCCGTCTGCGCGACCTGGCGCCAGCCCAGCGTGCGCAGGAACGCGTCGGTGTCCACCTGGCTCTTGCCGAACATCTCGGAGAGCCGGCCCGCCGTCATATGGCGGCGTACGTCCATCTCCCAGAAACGGTCCTGCGCCTGGACGAAGCCCTGGGCGCGGAAGAGGTCCTCGTCGCTGTCCGCGTAGATCTGGGGGATGCCGTAGTCGTCGCGTTTGACCTCGACCTCACCGCTCAACCCGTCGATCTTGATCGATCCGGTGGTCTGCGGGAAGGAGGCGCGGACAGTACTGACCCCCCAATACCCGCTGTATCCGATGCCGCCGAGCAGCGCCAGCACCAGGACGATCACGACAAAGCGGGCGCGTCGCCCCTTCTTCTTCTTGCGGGAAGAGGCGGTTGTATTGGCGGGCATCGCTGTCCTTCGAGGCGCAGGCTGGTCCAGGAGTGCTGGGAGCAACCATAGGCGCAGCGCCCCGGCGCCCCTGACGCGGTATCCGAAAGCCGACCGTCGGAGGCGGGTGTGGGGCACCGCCGAGACGTCGGCGCCGGCACGGGATCACGGGCCCGCCAGCGCCGCCCCCAGCGCGCTCCCGCCAGCACGAACAAGGGGGTTGATTCGGGCATACGGGACGAGTCGGGCGGAGCACGCGTGCGGGCGGCCTCCGCTATTCACGGACGAGTCGATCACCGTGCGAGCAATGGACCATTTACGACAATGCACATAAGTCAGACCCGGTGTGGATGACGGGGGACCCGGGGCAGGGATCACCGGGCGGATGTGACATCGCGGCGGGATGCGCCCGAAGAGGATTCCGGCGTCAAGAAAACGTTAAAGATTAGGTAAGGTAACGAAGTGTCGCCCGCCGGAGTAACGATCCAGCACGTACAGGGCGCGAGGGGAAGGATCGGCCACTGACTGTCCACCAGCTCAATGAACTCCTGCTCATCTGCTCGCTCGTGCTGCTCATCGCCGTCGCGGCGGTGCGCATCTCGTCGCGCAGTGGGCTGCCCAGCCTGCTCCTCTATCTGGGGATCGGCGTCGCGATAGGCCAGGACGGCATCTTCGACGTCAAGTTCGACAACGCCGAACTGACGCAGGTGATCGGCTATGCCGCGCTTGTCGTGATTCTCGCCGAGGGCGGCCTGGGCACCAAGTGGCAGGAGATCAAACCCGCTCTGCCCACGGCCGTCATGCTGTCGACCGTCGGCGTCGCGGTGAGCGTGGGCATCACGGCTGCGGCGGCCCACTACCTCATCGGCCTGGACTGGCGACAGGCGCTGATCGTCGGCGCGGTGGTGTCGTCCACGGACGCGGCGGCCGTCTTCTCCGTCCTCCGCAAGGTGCCACTGCCGTCCCGGGTGACCGGCGTACTGGAGGCCGAGTCCGGCTTCAACGACGCCCCCGTGGTGATCCTGGTGGTCGCCTTCTCCACCGCCGGCCCGGTCGACCACTGGTACGTACTCGTCGGCACGATCGCGCTGGAACTGGCGATCGGCGCGAGCATCGGACTGGCGACGGGATTCATCGGCGCGTTCGCACTGCGACATGTGGCACTGCCCGCGTCGGGCCTCTACCCGATCGCCGTGATGGCCATCGCCGTCGCGGCGTACGCGGCCGGCGCCATGGCCCACGGCAGCGGATTCCTCGCGGTCTACCTGGCGTCGATGGTGCTCGGCAACTCCAAGCTGCCGCACGCACCCGCCAACCGCGGATTCGCCGAGGGGCTCGGCTGGCTCGCCCAGATCGGCATGTTCGTCCTGCTGGGCCTGCTGGTGACCCCGCACGAGCTGCTCGACGACTTCTGGCCCGCCGTGACCGTGGGTCTGGTACTGACCGTGGTGGCGCGACCGTTCTCCGTCCTCGTCAGTCTGCTGCCGTTCCGCACCCCGGTACGAGAACAGATCCTGATGTCCTGGGCGGGTCTGCGCGGAGCCGTGCCCATCATCCTGGCCACCATTCCGATGGTCGCCGGGGTCGCGGGCAGCGACCGCATCTTCAACATCGTCTTCGTGCTGGTCGTCGTCTACACCCTGGTGCAGGGCCCGACGCTGCCCTGGCTGGCGAAGTGGCTCCGCATCGGGCCCGGCGACCCCTCCGACCTCGGTATCGAGTCGGCGCCGCTGGAGCGGCTGCGCGGGCACCTGCTGTCGGTGGCGATCCCGGACGAGTCGAAGATGCACGGCGTGGAGGTCGCGGAGCTACGGCTGCCGGCCGGCGCCGCCGTCACCCTGGTCGTACGGCAGGAGAAGAGCTTCGTGCCCCTGCCGTCGACCGTGCTGCGGCGCGGGGACGAGCTGCTGGTGGTGGCGACGGATCCGGTACGGGACGCGGCGGAACGGCGGCTGCGGGCCGTGGGGCAGGGCGGCAAGCTGGCGGGCTGGCTGGGCAAGGGCTGACGGCCCCCCGCCCGTACGCACGCGCGTCCGTCCCGTACGGCGCGGCCCATGCGCACGCGCGGCGCGGTCGCCGCATGCACCGGGGGCCTCGTGGGCCAGGGCCTCATGCACCGGGGGTCTTGTGCGTGCCGGGGGCCGGGCGGGGCGTCACCCGTACTACTGCGGTCGCGCGCCGCGCACTGGCCGGTGTCCCCGCTCGTCGTGTCGGGCGGGGGCGCTCGTCTGCCGGGCGGGGGCAGCGGCAGTCCCTGTACGATGAAGGGATTACTTGATCGAACCACCTCTGCCTGACGCAGAGCTGGCGCGACCGTATGGCGGCCGGGCGTCCTCGTAACAGGACTCGGTATCTACCGCAGTCCCGCGCGAGAGGACAGCTCTCGGCCGCTTCCGTACAGCCAGACGGAAGCGTGCCACCAGGCGGCAGAAAGGCACGGACCGTGGCATCCACGGTCACCGACAGCCGGCGCCCCGGCTACGGTCAGCTGCTGCGCACCCCCGGGGCATGGACGTTCCTGCTCCCCGGCTTCTTCGCCCGACAGCCCTTCGCGATGCTGACCATCGGCATCGTCCTGCTGGTCCAGCACACCACCGACTCGTACGGCACGGCCGGCGCCGTCGCCGCCGTCACCGGCGTCTCCATGGCGGTCTTCGCACCGCAGAGCGGCAAACTCGCCGACCGTTTCGGACAGCGCGCGGTGCTGCTGCCGGGCGTGCTCGTGCACACCGCGTCCGTGTCGGCCCTGACGGCCCTCGCACTGGCTGACGCCCCCCTGTGGGCGCTGTTTGTGGCCGCCGTGCCCACGGGCGCCTCGGTACCGCAGGTCGGGCCGATGGTGCGGGCCCGCTGGGCGGCGAAGCTGGAGGGGTCGCCGCTGATGTCGACCGCCGCGGCCTTCGAATCCGTGACGGACGAATTCACCTTCGTCGTCGGACCGGTGCTGGCGACCGCGCTCTGCACCGGCATCCACCCGGCCGCCGGACTGATCGCCGAGGCCACGCTGACCCTGATCGGCGGTCTGCTCTTCGCCGCCCAGCGGCGCACCCAGCCCGCCGTCCGCGAACCGTCCGCCGACGGCGCCGGACCGCGCGTCTCCGCGCTGTCGATACCGGGCGTACGGGTCCTGGTGGTGGCCTTCCTCGGAATCGGCTCGGTCTTCGGCGGAATGCAGGTTTCGCTGACCGCCTTCACAGAAGAGATCGGCAACCCCGGCGCCAACGGTCTGCTGTACGGGATCTTCGCGGCGGGCAACATGCTCGCGGGCATCGCGTGCGGTGCCATCGCCTGGAAGCGCGGCCCGCGCCGCCCCTTGGTGCTCGGTTATGTGGGGCTCACCCTGGCCGCCTCCTTCCTGTGGGCGGTGGACTCGGTCGCCCTGCTGGCGGTCCTCGGTCTGCTGGTCGGCCTCTGCATCGCTCCGGCCCTGATCAGCGGCTACACGCTCGTCGAATCGCTGGTGCCGAGCACGGCCCGTACGGAGGCGTTCACCTGGCTCACGGGCGCGGTGGCTCTCGGCCAGGCCGCGGCGGTCACGGCCGCCGGACAGCTCGCCGACGCGCATGGCGCGAGCGCCGGATTCACGGTTCCCCTGGTGGGTACGGCGCTGGCGCTGGTGACCCTGCTGGCACTGCGCTCACGGCTCGCGCCGAAGGCGGGTTCGACCGAGGCAGTGGGGCGGATCGCGGCGCGTGGGGCGAGTGGGAAGGATCACCGCGCGCGGGTGACGGTGGACTGATCCAGCGGAATACGTCACTATGGACCGTCGTTAGCACTCATTGAGTGAGAGTGCCAGGAGGAAGACCAGTGCCGACCTACCAGTATCAGTGCACCGAATGCGGCGAGGGCCTAGAGGCGGTGCAGAAGTTCACCGATGACGCCCTGACCGTCTGCCCGAGCTGTGACGGACGCCTCAAGAAGGTGTTCTCCGCGGTCGGCATCGTCTTCAAGGGGTCAGGTTTCTACCGCAACGACAGTCGCGGCTCGTCGTCCAGCAGCACCCCCGCCACGGCGTCCGCCGCGAAGTCGACTGAATCTTCGTCCTCGTCGTCGTCCGACGCCAAGAGCTCGACGTCTTCGTCGTCGTCCTCGGCTCCGGCCGGCTCGTCCGCGAAGTCGTCGTCTTCCTCTTCGAGCAGCGCGGGCAGCGGCAGCTCGGCGGCCTGAGCCTCCGCACTCCGCACACCCTTTCGCAGATTTCGTCGTTCATCGTTTTCGTCTGAAGGCCCTGTCGTCTCGTACGGCGGGGTCTTCGGCGTTCCCGGCCGTCCGCCCGGCGTTTCCGGCCCTCGTGTCAGCGTTTCCGGCTGTCCGCTCCGCGTATCCGGCCCCGTTCCTCGGGGCCCCGGCGCGTCGATAGTGTGATCGGTATGGCGAACGCGAACGCAGAGATCGGCGTAATCGGCGGGTCGGGCTTCTACTCCTTCCTGGAGGACGTGACCGAGGTCCAGGTGGACACCCCGTACGGCAGCCCCAGCGACTCCCTCTTCCTCGGCGAGGTGGCGGGCCGGAAGGTCGCCTTCCTCCCCCGGCACGGGCGCGGACACCACCTCCCGCCGCACCGCATCAACTACCGGGCCAATCTGTGGGCCCTGCGCTCGGTCGGCGTCCGGCAGGTGCTGGGACCGTGCGCGGTGGGCGGACTCCGTCCCGAGTACGGACCGGGGACGCTGCTCGTGCCCGATCAGTTGGTGGACCGCACGAAGGCGCGGGCGCAGACCTACTTCGACGGCGAGCCACGGGCCGACGGGGTCGTCCCCAATGTCGTCCACACCACCTTCGCCGATCCGTACTGCCCCGCCGGGCGGGCCGTGGCGCTGAAGGCGGCCCGCGGACGCGCGTGGGAGGCGGTGGACGGCGGGACGCTGGTGGTCGTGGAGGGACCGCGCTTCTCCACCCGGGCGGAGTCCCGGTGGCACGCGGCGGCCGGCTGGTCGGTGGTGGGGATGACCGGCCACCCGGAGGCGGTGCTCGCCCGGGAACTGGCGCTCTGCTACACATCGCTGACCCTCGTCACCGACCTGGACGCGGGGACCGAGACGGGTGACGGGGTCTCGCACCAGGAGGTCATGCGGGTCTTCGGCGAGAAGGTGGGTCAGCTCCGCGACGTGCTCTTCGACGCGGTGGGGGCGCTGCCGACCAACGCGGACCGGGACTGTCTGTGCGTGGACGCCCATGACGGCTGGGACCTGGGGCTGGAACTGCCGTGACGGAGTGACCCTGCCGGAATGCGGATTCCGCCGGCCTGGGTCGGGACGAACGGGACGGCTGGGGCCACCGGGACGGCTGGGACCACCGGGACCACCATGGTGCCGGGCCGGACCGGGCTGGACCGGGGTGCCGGGCCGGACCGGGCTGGGCCGGGGTTTGCCCGGCGTGGGTCCGGTCGGGGCCCGTCCCGGATGGCCGGCGGACTTCCGGCCGGTGCTGTGGGCGAGGGGATGGTCCCGGTGTGGGAACCGTCCAGGTGACGGAGTTGTCCACAACCGGGCGGCCGTCCACAGGCGCCGACGCGGGCGGGGCCGAGCGGGGATCGTGGGGAGCGAGCGGTCGGTGACCAACCGGCAGGTCCCTCCACGGCAGGCGGTGCACACGAATGTCCCCCTTTCCCTCCCCCTCCCCTTCTCGCCCCGCGAGCCCCCCTCGTCACACCCCACCTCCCCCTCCCCTGCCTCCGCTCTCCATGACGAGGTGCGGGGGCGGGGGCGGGGGCGGGCCGGTCGATTGCGCGGGAGGGATCGGCTCACCCGCGCCCGAGCCCCGGGTGGTGCCGCAGTTCCCTCCGTTACGGACGGGGCGCGGGGCCCATCGGCTGCGCCGGGCGGTCCGGCGCCGACGCAGGACCCTGGCGGCCGGACTCGCCCTGACGGCGGCTGCCCTCGCCGCATCGGGCGCCCGTGGGCCGGACGGCCCCGGGGCCGCGCGCGGTGGTGGCGCGGACGGCCCCGGTTCCGCGGCTGACACGGACGGTTCCGGCTCGGCGGATACGGCGGGTGGTTCCGGCTCGCCCCGGGCTTCGGGTGGTTCCGGCTCAGCCGGCAGGACGGGTGGTTCCGGCTCAGCGCACACGGCGGGTGGTGACGGCTCCGCCCGCGCGGCGGGCGGTTCCGGTGCGGCCTCCGCCCCGGCCCGGCGACATCCGCCACGGTCCGCTCTGAAGCTGGTCTCCGCCCCGGTGCGGATCGCCGACGCGGGGACGGTCCGGCTGCTCCGGCCGGGCGACCGCGTCGATGTGATCGCGGCGCCGGTCGCGTTCTACGGGCCGGGCGAGCCGCCGGAGGCCCGGGTGGTGGCCCGGGGAGTCCGGGTCACCGAGGTGCCGGGGGTGGGCCGGGCAGCGGAGGGCGGCGGGGCGCTGGTGGTGCTCTCCGTGCCGCGTGCCGTCGCGGCCGAGCTGGCCGCCGCGAGCGCGACCTCGACCCTGGCGGTGACGGTGTGGTGAACCGCGGTCGTACGCGCCCTCGCACAGACGTACAACCCCGTCACCTCTTCGCCAGCGCGGAGTGGACAGCCCGACCACACGGTGACGTAGGTTGCGGAGCGTTTGGCTCCGTCTCCCGTATCCGTGAAGAAAGGCTCCGTAGTGAGCGAGAAGAAGGTCAGCGTCCTGGACGGCTTCAAGGCTTTCCTGTTGCGCGGCAATGTGATCGACCTGGCGGTGGCCGTCGTCATCGGCGCCGCGTTCACTCAGATCGTGAACGCCGTGGTGAAGGGCGTGATCAACCCCTTGGTGGGCGCCTTCGGCACCAAGGATCTCGACTCCTACAGCTCCTGCATCAAGGGCACCTGCAAGGTGGTGAACGGCGAGGTCGACGGCATCAAGATCATGTGGGGTTCCGTCATCGGGGCCACGCTGACGTTCCTGATCACGGCGGCCGTCGTCTACTTCCTGATGGTGCTGCCGATGTCCAAGTACCTGGCGCGGAAGGCGGCCAGGGACGCGGCGAAGGAAGGGGCGAAGGAGGTCGTCGAGCTGTCCGAGCTGGAGGTCCTGAAGGAGATCCGCGACGCGCTGGTGACCCAGTCGCGCCCCGGTGCGGGCCCGGGTGCAGGCCAGGGTCCCGCTTCGGGCCCCGGCTCGAATCCTGGCTTCGGCCCCGCGTCCGAGCGGCCGTAGCGAAGGTCTACGCGTGGTGGGGCGGCTTCTCGTCGAGGAAGCGCGCCAAGTCGTCGGCGCCGTCGCCCCGCGCGGAAGGCCGCTCGCCCCACCCGCGGTCCGTATCGTCCGAGGACTGCTGGTCCAGCGGATCGTCGAAGTCGATCCTCGGCTTCGGGGACTGCTGCCGAGGGGGCTTCGCGTCTCGCGGTCCGGGGGCGGGGGCGGTGCTCATGCCTCCAGGGTACGGCGGCGCCCCCACCGACGCGCCCGGCCCCGACCGGAAGAGGAGAGCCCGGAGTTCCCGGCGCCACTCGGCGGCCCCCACCCGGCACGGTGGGGCACCGAGTCCCCCGCGCCGGTCGGCCGGCCCCGCCCGGGACGGTGAGGCCCGGAGTTCCCGGCGCCCGGCTGCGGAACCCGCCCGGGACGGCAAGGCTCGAACTCCCCGGCCCCGGGCGGCGGGCCCCGACCGGCACGGTGAGGCACCGAGTCCCCCGCGCCGAACCCCAGGACCCGCCCAGGACGGCAAGGCTCGAACTCCCCCGCTCCGGGCGCCCGACCCCGACCGGCACGGTGAGGCACCGAGTCCCCCGCGCCGAACCCCAGGACCCGCCCAGGACGGCAAGGCTCGAACTCCCCCGCTCCGGGCGCCCGACCCCGCCCGGCACGGTGAGGCACCGAGTCCCCCGCGCCGAACCCCAGGACCCGCCCAGGACGGCAAGGCTCGAACTCCCCCGCTCCGGGCGCCCGGCCCCGACCGGGACGCTGGAGCGGCGAGCTGCCCGGACAGGGCAGGCATCAGGTGCTGCCGGGCAGATGTCAGACACTGCCGGGTGGGCGTCAGGCGGTGGGGTGACGGATTGGTCCAGTCGGCCCGTACGGGGCGGAGGACGCGGCGCGCGGGCGTCCCCCCTCTGGTGTTCTGGGGCCATGACGCCCCCAGCCACCCCGGTCGGCCCGGATTTCGCGGGCGACGGCTACGAACCGCTGCGCCGGATGGTGCCCCGGCGCCGCGACGACGCGCACCGCGCGGCCACACCGCTGGAGCTGTTCTTCGACCTCTGCTTCGTCGTGGCGGTGGCGCAGGCGGGCCGTCAGCTAGTGCACGCCCTCGCCGAGGGCCATCCCGGCACGGGTTTCATCGGCTACTGCTTTGTCTTCTGGGGCGTGTGGTGGGCCTGGATGAACTTCACCTGGTTCGCCTCCGCCTACGACTGCGACGACGTGCCCTACCGGATCGCGACCCTGGTCCAGATCGCGGGTGTCCTCGTCTACGCGGCCGGTGTCCCCCGGGCGTACAACGCCAACGACTGGACGATCGCCGTCATCGGCTATCTGATCATGCGGCTGGCGCTGACGACCCAGTGGCTGCGGGCGGCCGCCGCGGAGACGGGAGGGGCCAGGAAGGTCGCGCTGACCTATGCCGTCGGAATCATGATCTGCCAGGCGGCCTGGGTGGCGCTGCTGTTCGCGCCGGAGCAGGACCGGCGGTGGCTGTTCCCGATCGTCGTGGTGGCGGAGCTGCTGGTCCCGCTGATCGCCGAGCGGGACCGGGAGACGCCGTGGAACGCGCACCACATCGTGGAGCGGTACGGCCTGTTCACACTGATCGTGCTCGGCGAGACGATGTCGGCGAGCACCATCGCCGTACAGTCGGCGATCGACGAGCACGACGCCGTGGGCGAGCTGCTGCCCATCGCCTGTGGCGGGCTGCTGATCGTGTTCTCGGCGTGGTGGATCTATTTCGCCGTCCCGGCACACGAGCGGCTGATCTCCAATCGGCAGGCGCTCCCCTGGGGGTACGGCCATGTGCTGATCTTCGGTTCGGCGGCGGCGATCGGCGCGGGTATGGAGGTGGCGATCGAGCACGCGGTCGGCAAGGCGCACATCTCGGAGTTCGCGGCGAGCGCCGCCGTCACCGTGCCCACGGCGGTCTTCCTCCTGATGGTCTGGCTGCTGCACGCCCGCCATTTCAAGCGCGGCACGGCGCAGCAACTTCCGCTGCCGCTGGCGGCGGTCGCCATCCTCGGCTGTACGTTCGCGGGCGGCTGGGCGGTGCTGGCGGCCGGTCTGGTGGCTGCCGCGACGGTGATGGTCGGTGTAACGCTCAGCTATCAGTCCCCCACATCCGGTCCCGTCCGGTCCAACGCGTGATACCCAAGGGGCTTGAGTGGCGGGGCGGGAGTGAGGGGCGTGTGTGGCGTGGCGAGGGCGAGAGGGTGAGTGACACGGCGAGCGACCCGGTGACGGATCAGGCGAGGGATCAGGCGAGCGGTCAGGCCGGCGGTCAGGTGACGGGTCCGGACCGGCGGGACGCCCTGACGGATGTGGCTGGGCTGCGGGTCGGGCACGCGCGGGTGCCCGGCGAGCGGGCCCTCAGCGGGACGACCGTCGTCCTCGCCCCCGAGGGCGGGGTGGTGGCCGCCGTGGACGTACGGGGCGGTGGGCCCGGCACCCGGGAGACCGACGCACTGGACCCCCGCAATCTGGTGGGCCGGATCGACGCCGTCGTCCTGACCGGTGGCAGCGCCTACGGCCTGGACGCGGCGAGCGGTGTGATGGCCTGGCTGGAGGAGCAGGGCCGGGGCGTCCCGGTCGGCGGCCCCGGGCAGGTGGTGCCCGTGGTGCCCGCGGCCTGCCTCTTCGATCTGGGGCGCGGCGGGGAGTGGCGGGCCAGACCGGACGCCGCGACCGGGCGGGCGGCGATCGAGGACGCGGCGCGTACCGGGCCCGGTGCTCCGGTGGCGATGGGCGGTGTCGGTGCCGGTACGGGCGCGGTGGTCGGCGGCCTCAAGGGCGGTGTCGGCACGGCGAGTACGGTGCTGGCGGGTTCGGGGGTCACGGTCGCGGCCCTGGTGGTCGTCAACGCGGTGGGCTCGGTGCTCGACCCCCGCACAGGAGTGCTGTACGGGCGGTACTTCCACGAGGCCGAGACCGGGGCGGGGGACGGGACCGGGGCCGGGCCCGGTCCGGCGGACCCTCCGTCGCCCGAGGTCCACCGGGCGGCCGGGCTGAGGCTGGCGGAGGCTCAGAAGGCGAGTGGGCCGCCGCCGCTGAACACCACGCTCGCCGTGGTGGCCACGGACGCCGATATCACCCGCGCCCAGGCGCAGAAGCTCGCGGGGACGGCGCACGACGGCATCGCGCGCGCCGTGCGGCCGGTTCATCTCCTCAGTGACGGGGACACCGTCTTCGCGCTGGCCACCGGAGCCGTGCCGCTGCCCGCCGACAACCCCCTCGGCCTCAATGACGTGCTGGCCGCGGGCGCGGACGTCGTGACCCAGGCGATCGTGAAGGCAGTTCTCGCCTCGCGGAGTACGGCGGGACCGGGTGGGGTATTCCCCTCGTACCGGGAGCTGTACGACATCGACTGATGTGCGGTATAGGGGAGTTGGCGCGGCCCGGGGAACTTCACAAAGAGTTCCTTCGTTTTCCCGAACGCAGGACGCGTTGTCGGACCCAGGGGCTACTTTTAGCAATCAACGAGTTACTTGTGGCGACGGCCTGGAGACCCACCTTGAACGATCCGTACGAGACAACCGAGACACACCTCGAACGACTCATGGGTCGGGCGCTCAACTCCTTCGAACTGCCCGACACCACGATCGAGAGGCTCGACTCGGCGCTGGCGCACGCGAGTTCACTGCACTCCTCACACCACACCGCGGCCCTCGACCGCGCGACCTATCGGCATGCCTACCTCCTGAGCGACGGCAGTTCCCTGGTCCTGTGGGAGCTGGTCCACAGCTCGACCCCCGACGGCATCGAGCAGCATGAGCTGTACACGGACGAATCCGAGGTCAGGCTCGCCGCCTCCCGGCTGCCCGCCGGGTTCCCGGGCTTCGGTGACCTCGACGGACCGCCGGGGGCCTCCTCCCGTCCGGCCGGAGAGGACGGCTCCGCCGAGCAGGACGCGACGGGTCCCGGCGTCCACAGCGCGGACCTCGACTCGGACTTCGAGCTGCTGACCAGCCTGATGGCCGCGCCTCCGGCCGCGCTCCCCCGGATGTACGTCCCGGACAATTCGGCTGACCACGCCCGTCGCGTCCTGCGCCGCGCGGAGAACGCCGACCGTCCGGGCAAGCAGACGGCACGGCTGCTGCGGACCGCGTTCGCGCACCACATCACCCAGGTCTTCGGCCGTCAGTGCCGGGTCGAGGGCAAGGACGCGGGCTTCACGCTCTACGAGCACGCCTTCCTGCTCCTCGACGGCACGGAGGTGAGCCTGTGGGAGGTGGAGCACACGGCGACGCCCGACGGCCGCCATATGTGCGAGGTGTACGGCACGGAGCACACCGCGCGGGAGGCGATGGAGCACCGGGCCCGGGTGCGCTGACCGCACCCCCGCCCGCGCCTGGATCCCGGCACGGGTCCTCACACGGGCCCCGTCGCGGGGGCCCATCACGGGTGTCCCTCCACGCCCCCGGCCGTCCGTCCACGCACTGACGGACGCCTGGCCAGGAGGTAGGTCCCTCGACCGGGCGTCCGTCAGTGGTGCGGGAATACGTTCGGGAATACGGGAGCACGGATTCCGTCCCGCCTGCCGCCTGCTGACCGGTTGAGCGCGCCGGTCGCCCGGAGGGCTCAGCGGGTCAGTGCGGGCGCCTTACCGGACTCGGGCTCGGGCGCCGGATCGGGCAGGGTGTCCGCCGTGGCGCCCTCCAGATGCTGCTTCGGGCGCTTCGGCAGCGCGAACATCACCGTGAAGATCACGACCAGCACCGCCGTCACCCACCACAGCGAGTTCTGGAACGCGTCCACGAACGCGTCCCCCGCCGCCGGGCCCAGCGCCATCCGCTCCTCGTCGATCGTCCCGAAGAACACCACCGACACCAGGCCGAGCCCCAGCGCCGTACCCATCTGCTGCACCGTGCTGATCAGTCCGGACGCCGAACCGGCGTGCTCGCGGGGCACCTCCGAGAGGACCGCGTCCGTCAGCGGCGCCACGATCAGCCCCATGCCGAGGCCCATCACCACCAGCGGCAACACCATCTGCCAGGAGTGGATCCCGGTGCCGTACCGCGCGGCCTCCCAGATGTAGATCAGCACCCCGGCCGCCATCGTCAGCGCGCCCGCCTGGAGCACCTTCCGCCCGAACCGTGGCACCAGCAGTTGTACGGACACCCCGGCCGCCGCCGACACCGCGATGGAGAACGGCACCCCTGTCAGCCCCGCCCGCAGCGCGCTCCAGCCGAGACCGATCTGCATGTACAACGTCCAGACCAGGAAGAACACACCCAGCGCGATACCGAAGGTGAGCTGTACGGCGATTCCGGCGGCGAAGCTCTTCACCCGGAACAGGGAGAGTTCGACCAGCGGCGAGCCGTCCTTGCGCGTCTTGTACCGCTCGTACGCCACGAACACGGCGAAGACCGCCAGGCTGCCCACCATGCAGAGGTGTCCCCAGAGCGGCCAGTCCAGCTCACGGCCGCGCGTCAGCGGATAGATCAGCATCAGCAGCGCCGTCGTGACCAGGACGACGCCGAGCAGGTCGAGCCGGAGCGCCTGCGGCGCGCGGGACTCGGTGATGTACTTCCGGCCCAGGATGAGCCCGGCGATGCCCACCGGCAGATTGATCAGGAAGATCGGCCGCCAGCCGAGGCCGAAGAGGTTCCACTCGGTCAGCAGCGCGCCGAGCAGCGGACCGGAGACCGCGCCCAGTCCGACGATCGCGCCGAACAGCCCGAAGACCTTGCCGCGTTCGTGCGCCGGGAAGGTCGCGTGGACGATCGCCAGCACCTGCGGGACCATCAGCGCGGCCGTCGCGCCCTGGAGCAGCCGGGCCGCGACCAGAAGCTCCGCGCTCCCGGCGAGTCCACAGAGCGCGGACGCGAGGGTGAAGCCCGTGATGCCGACGAGGAAGAGCCGCTTGCGGCCGTAGATGTCGCCGAGCCGCCCACCGGTGATCAGTCCGGCCGCGAAGGCGAGCGCGTATCCAGCGGTGATCCACTGGATGGCGCCGAAGGACGCGCCGAGGTCCCGTTCGATGCTCGGGATCGCGATGTTGACGATGGTGACGTCCACCAGGTCCATGAACGCGGCGGTCATGATGACGGCGAGCGCGATCCAGCGACGGCGGTCGGCCGCCGCGTCGAGTGGGGTGGTGGGTGGAGTGGCCGGTTGGCTCTCTGAACTCATGCGCCGACCGTAGGAGTCAATTAGGCCCGGGCACGACCTAGATAACCGCATCCTGGAAGACATGACGGACACCCCGGCACGGCTGCTGAATCTGCTCTCCCTCCTCCAGACCCCCCGCGAATGGCCCGGCAGTGAGCTGGCCCAGCGGCTCGACGTGAGCCCGCGCACGATCCGACGGGACATCGACCGGCTGCGGGACCTGGGCTATCCGGTCGAGGCGACCCGGGGCGCGATCGGCGGCTACCGGCTGGTCGCCGGAAGCGCGATGCCCCCGCTGCTCCTGGACGACGAGGAGGCCGTCGCCATCGCCGTGGGGCTGCGGGCGGGCGCGGGCCACGCCATCGAGGGCATCGAGGAGGCGTCCGTACGGGCCCTCGGCAAGCTGGAACAGGTCCTGCCCTCCCGGCTGCGGCACCGGGTGACGACCCTTCAGTCGGCAACGATTCCGCTGACCCGGGGCGACGGCGCGACGATCGACCCCCGCACGCTGACCACACTCGCGGGCGCGGCGACGGGACAGGAGCGGCTGCGGTTCGCCTACCGGGCGGGCGACGGCGCGCAGACGCGGCGGCTGGTGGAGCCGTACCGGCTGGTGTCGACCGGATACCGCTGGTACCTCGTCGCGTACGACATGGGGCGGGAGGACTGGCGGACCTTCCGGGTGGACCGGGTGTCGGAGCCGTTCGCGACGGGAGCGAGGTTCGAACCGCGCGAGCTGCCGACCGGTGACGTCGGGAAGATGCTGAACGCCTCGGCCACGCGGGACCGGCCGGAGTACGAGGTCGATGTGAGCTTCGAGGCACCGGCCGCCTTCGTGACGGCGCGGCTCCCGAAGTCGCTGGGCCCGCTGACGGAGACGGCCTCCGGCTGCCGTCTGCTGGCCCGGTCGGCGGACTCGGTGGAGTGGATGGGCCTGCGACTGGCCCTGGTGGACTGCGACTTCACGGTGCACGGCCCGGCCGAACTGGTCGCGTACCTGAAGTCCCTCGGCACGCGGCTGACGCGCTCCACGAGGTCCGCCTGCGACGGCTGAGGTGGCCGAGGCGGTGGCGGCTGAGGGGCGGGGGCCCGGGATCAGGGCCGCCGCCCCCAGCAGACCCGTTACCTCGGCCCCGGGACCCGGGCCGGGAGGGTCATCCTCGGCGGATCGTGCGGGTGGTTGCGGATCTCGACGTTGCAGTCGATGCCGCTCGACGGGTCGTAGGCGGAGTGGCGCGGGTCGTTGTGGGCCGTCCGCCATGCGTCGAGCAGTCCGCACAGGGTGCAGTCCGCCATCGGGGCGGGTGGCGCCGGCACCGGGAGCATGGGCAGCTCAACGGGCTTCTCCTGGCTCCGGAAAGGCTCGGTCATCTCTCGCTCACTCTCTCGCGGGGGTCGGTGGATATCTCCGGTTCGGGGCCCAGCCGTACGGTCACGGGCCAGATCGCCAGCCGGAAGACGCCGTTGCCCCCGTCGTCCACGGTGAGGGTCAGGGGAGCGCCGGTTCTGAGCTGGTCGCGGACGGTGGTGCTGCGCTCGACGGCGTCGGCCCAGACGCGGAGCCTGGTCGGTCCGTCGGGCCGGGTGCTGTGTCCGTGTGCGGTGACCGGTCGCGCCCAGGGGGCGGACCTCGGGTCGGGGTCCAGCCGGTCCGCGATCCGCCGCGCCTGCCAGCACATCCACGCCAGCGCGCGGCGCGGGGAGATCTCCGACCTGGTCGCGAGAACGAAGGCGACGGATGCGCCGCCGCCTATGCCGGTGCCCGTGGGCCCTTCGGCGATCACATCGCAGTAGTACTCCCGCCGCGCGTACGGGCGGGTCACGACAGCCCCCGCCAGTCCTCATGCTCCTCGTTGACCTCACGCACCCGTTCGCGCAGGTCCTGGAGTACGGGCGAGTCGTCCTGAGGGGATTCGGTACGGGGTCCATCCGGGCAGATCGCGTTCCCGCAACGGCAGGGCGGCCACGCGAGCACCGACCGGATCGGTAATTCGCCGCGATCGGGATGGTCGAGACTCGTCACGCCGACGACTCCTCTCCGTAGTGGTTTCACTACCAAGGCGGCTCAGCGTGACTTAGAGTCGGGCACATCTTCAACCTGCCGATAAGCTGGGAAGATTTGGGATGGCTCATGAATCGCAAAGACCTTGACCCACAGTCCTCGCCCCGCGCTGCATTCGGTGCACAACTCCGCAGGTCACGCGAATCTAACGAATGGATTCAAGACCAACTAGCCGAACGGATGGGCTACTCGGGAACGCACGTGTCTGCCGTAGAAACGTGCCGCAAATCCCCCACGTTGCAGTTCGCGAGGCGGGCTGACACCGCGCTTGGCACGGGGGCGACGTTCGAAGTCATGTGGCAGGCCATCAGGAAGACCGTCCTCCTGGAGGGGTTTCCCGAGTACCTCCAGGAGGAGGTGAAGGCGACGAAGCTCTATACGTTCGAACTTGGAGTCATCCCGGGCATTTTCCAGACTCCTCGGTACGCAGAAGCTCTTGCGCAAGCAGACGTGGAGCGGGGAGCAATCACGCCAGAACTGGGCGCGGAGCGGGTGGCACTCCTGAGGACTCGCCAAAAACGCCTACTGGAAGCACGGGACGCGCCACTTCTCTACGCGGTGCTGGATGAGAGCTGCCTGTGCCGCAAGGTCGGTGGGCATGACGTGATGGCTGACCAGCTCGAACACCTTGCGCAGCAAGCCAGGGCGCCACACGTGACGGTTCAACTGGTCCCGTTCAGCATGGGACATCTACGCCCACTGCTACTCCCCGTGGTGCTGCTGACCATGCGTGATCGGACAGTCGTGGGCTACACCGAGTCGGCGAGTCGTGGCTATTTAGAGCGAGACGACAATCTCATAAGAGCCTGGGAAAGGGCCTACGATCACTTGCAGGCAGGTGCG
This sequence comes from Streptomyces sp. NPDC020965, assembly GCF_044333555.1. Classification (NCBI taxonomy): domain Bacteria; kingdom Bacillati; phylum Actinomycetota; class Actinomycetes; order Kitasatosporales; family Streptomycetaceae; genus Streptomyces; species Streptomyces sp. NPDC020965. Next base: position 106,607 of record NZ_JBIRRE010000010.1, on the reverse strand, counting down.
CTGTCCCCGGCGGCCTCCCTGGACCTGATCAGCGCTGCTCGGAAGGATTTCCAAGATGGACGGTGACCTGAGTACGGCCCGGTGGGCCAAGTCGACATACAGTCAGCAGGGGGGCAATTGCATCGAGTGGGCCCCCGCGCACGCATCCGCGAACGGCGCCATTCCCGTCAGGGACAGCAAGCGTCCCAACGGACCCTCCCTGAAGGTCAGCCCTACCGCATGGGCCGGACTCATCACCCTCGCCCGGTCCACCGACCTCTAAGGATCCCCACGATGGCCAGTGACCTGAGTACGGCCCAGTGGTTCAAGTCCTCCTACAGCAACAACGGTGGTTCGTGCATCGAGTGGGCCCCCGCGGACGCATCCGCGAACGGTGTCGTGCCTGTCCGCGACAGCAAGCGCCCGAGCGGCCCCTCCCTGGCGGTCAGCCCTGCCGCATGGGCCGGACTCATCACCCTCGCCCGGTCCGCCGAGGTCTAGGCGGGCCCGGACAGGGAAGGACCCCGAGGCCAGGGGGGGTGGGCCTCGGGGTCCGGTTCTGGGGGGGGGAGGGTCAGGCCGCCGCGTCGAAGCCCGTGTCCCTCGCCATGCGCTTCAGTTCGAGCAGCGCGTGCTTCTCGATCTGGCGGATCCTCTCACGTGTGAGGCCGTGCTCCTTGCCGACCTCCGTCAGTGTCCGCTCGCGGCCGTCCATGATCCCGTACCGCATCCGGATGATCGACGCCGTGCGCTGGTCGAGCTTGCCGATCAGATCCTCCAGGCCCTCGCTGCGCAGCAGCGTGAGCACCGACTGCTCCGGCGAGACCGCCGAGGTGTCCTCCAGCAGATCGCCGAACTGGGTCTCGCCCGCGTCGTCCACCGCCATGTTGAGGCTGACGGGGTCGCGCGCCCAGTCGAGCACGTCGATGACGCGCGCGGGGGTCGAGTCCAGCTCCGCCGCGATCTCCGTGGGCTCGGGCTCGCGGCCCTTCTCACGGTTGAACTCGCGCTGGACGCGGCGGATGCGGCCCAGCTCCTCCACCAGGTGGACGGGGAGGCGGATGGTGCGGGACTGGTCGGCTATGGAACGGGTGATGGCCTGACGGATCCACCAGGTGGCGTACGTGGAGAACTTGAAGCCCTTGGCGTAGTCGAACTTCTCGACCGCGCGCACCAGGCCCGCATTCCCCTCCTGGATCAGGTCGAGCAGGGGCAGGCCGCTGCGCGGGTAGCGGCGGGCCACGGCGACGACCAGCCGGAGATTGGACCGGATGAAGACGTCCTTCGCCCGCTCGCCGGCGGCCACCAGGGCCTCCAGCTCTTCGCGCTCGGCGCCACCGGCCTCGCTCTCGACCTCCTTGCCAAGGATCTGCTGTGCGTAGACCCCGGCCTCGATGGTCTGGGAGAGCTCGACCTCCTTGGCGGCGTCGAGCAGGGGTGTGCGCGCGATCTCGTCGAGATACATGCCGACCAGGTCGCGGTCGGCGATCTCGCCGCCTACTGCGCGAACGCTGCTTGCCCTGCCGCTGGTCCTGGTGGTGTCGGACTGGCGGCGGGCGACGGCACGGGTTGCCATGCGAGCTCCCTTGCTGAGTTGGTCGCGACACCCTTCCGGGTGCCCTGCATCCGATGGAATCAACGATTGGAAACCGGACAGAATTCCCACGGCCTACGCCGATTTTTACGATCTTGCAGTACCCTGTCCCGCCATTAGGGGAGGGCAGATGCCACACAAACACGCAGAAGTGCAGGTCAGGCCGGGAACAGAGGCCGATCTGGGGGCCCTGACGGCGCTCTACAACCACTACATCCTTGAGACAGCCATCACTTTCGACACAACCGCCTTCACTGAAGAACAACGCATCCCGTGGTTGCGTTCCCACCCTGAAGACGGCCGGCACCGGCTTCTGGTTGCTCGGGATGTCCGAAATGAGGATGCGCGACCGGAAGGCGACGGCTGGGGGAATCTCCTCGGCTATGTGACGAGCAGCCCGCTGCGGCCCAAGGCGGCCTATGACACCTCGGTGGAGGTCAGTGTCTACTGCGCTCCCGAGGCGGCCGGCCGGGGGATCGGCACCCTGCTGTACAAGTCGCTCTTCGAGGCGCTGGCGGACGAGGACGTCCACCGGGTCTACGCGGGGATCACCCAGCCCAATGAGGCGTCCACCCGGCTGCACGACCGGTTCGACTTCCGTCCGATCGGGACGTACCACGAGGCGGGCCGGAAGTTCGGGCGCTACTGGGACATCACCTGGTACGAGAAGCGACTGGGGCTGGAGGTCTAGGGCCCCTCCCGGGGACCTAGGACTCCAGCCCGTTACGGACCGACCACACCACTGCCTAGGGTCCCCGGCATGGAGAGTCCGGCGCACGAAGAACAGACAGCGACCATCACGGACAGCGAGCGGGCCGGCGCCCCGGCGCCGGCCCGGACCGCCGTGGACGATGCCACGGGGAAGCTCGACGAGGCACTGGAGCGGCTGCACCGCACGGGTCCCGAACGGGACGGCTGGCTGAGCAATCACGCCCCCATGGCCGTGGAAGCACTCGTCCGGCACGGTCAGGGGGACACCGTCCACCGGTGGCTGGACCGCTACCGGAACAAGCTGGAGGACATGCCGGAGGTCAGCACTCCGGTGACCGGCGACAACTGGCGCGAGGCCCTGGGCGACCCGCGCCGGATCGCCGACTGGGCGGTCCACTTCGAGCGGGCGACGGCCGAGCGGCCCTGGCGCGATGTCCTCGCCGAGTGGTGGCCCCGGCTGCTGCCCGGCATCGCGGCGGGGGCGACGCATCCGGTGATCCGGGTGGGCCACGCCGTACGCACTCTGCTGACCGGTGCGGAGACCGGGCCGCGCGTCACCGAGGTGGCGCACGCCCTCGGGTACTGGGCGGCCCGCCATCAACCGCTGCCCGCGCTGCGGGCGCTCGACCGGGCCCCGAGCGCGGCCGCCGCGCTGGACGCGGTGCCGAGGGTGCCCGACCCGTCCGGCGGCATCGTGCACCGGCTGGAGCAGCTCACCGCCTTCCCCGACTGGCCCGACGCGTCGGCGGACCCGGACACGGCCCGGGAGCGGCTGCGGGAGCTGGTCACGGCGGCGACCCACCGTTACGCCACGCACGGTCACGGTGAGCCGGTGATGCTGGTGCACGCGGCGACCGCGCCCAACGCCGTACTGCGGACGCTGCCGGCGCTCCCCCGCGCGCTGTGGGCGCCGAGTCTGGGGGCAGCCTGGGCGGCGAGCGCGGCGGTCACCGCGGCGTACGCACCGGCCGGGCCCGCCCCGTACACCCCGACCCGGGCGACGGCGGAGGAGATCTTCGAGCGGGCCGCGGCGCACGGCGACGACCATACGATCAAGTTCACGGACACCGCGCTCGACATCGGCGACGGGCTCGCGCTGACGGCGGCCGTCCGGTCCATCGAGATGAACGAGCCCTTCCTCTAGGCCCTGTCCGGGCCCAGGAGCTCGAGGAGCCTCAGTGGGCGTTGGCCTGTCCGAACTGCACCGAGCGCTTCGCCAGCCCCATCCAGAAGCCGTCGATCACGCTCCGCCCGCCGTCCAGGTCGTCCCCCGCCGCCCCGAGAGTGACGAAGAGCGGTGCGAAGTGTTCGGTACGGGGGTGGGCGAGCCGGCCGGCCGGGGACTTGTTCTCGAAGTCCAGCAGCGCGTCGACATCGGCGGCGGCCAGCGCCCGCTGTCCCCAGTCGTCGAACTCGGTCGACCAGCCGGGCACACCACTGTGGCGCAGCGCGGCCAGATTGTGGGTGAAGAATCCGCTGCCGACGATCAGCACGCCCTCGTCCCGCAGCGGCGCGAGCCTGCGGCCGATCTCCATCAGCCGCCCCGGATCGAGGGTGGGCATGGAGATCTGGAGTACGGGGATGTCCGCGCCGGGGTACATCTCGACCAGCGGGACGTACGCGCCGTGGTCGAGTCCCCGGTCGGGGATGTCCTGCACGGGCGCCCCGGGGGCGCGCAGCAGCTTCCGTACGGAGTCGGCGAGCAGGGGGGCGCCGGGCGCCTCGTAGCGAACGCCGTAGTAGTGCTCGGGGAAGCCCCAGAAGTCGTACACCAGCGGCAGGGTCTCGGTCGCGCCGATCGCCAGGGGGGCCTCCTCCCAGTGGGCGGAGACCATCAGGATCGCGGTGGGGCGCGGCAGGTCCCCGGCCCAGGCGGCGAGCTGGCCGGGCCAGACCGGGTCGTCGGCGAGTGGTGGGGCGCCGTGGGAGAGGTAGAGGGCGGGCATACGCTCGGGGGACGGGGCCGCGAGCGGGGCGCCGGGGGTGGCGGCCATGGGGACCACTCCATTCTCCTTGAATCTTCAAGCTTTACCGAACAGTAGACCCATTTAGTTCAACTTTCAAGAACAAGTCGTACAGTGGGGTTATGAACACGGCATCCACGGGTGGGGGCAATGGCGCGCCCCGCTGGCTCAACGACGACGAACAGCGCGTCTGGCGCGCCTACCTCCATGCCACCAGGCTCTTCGACGATCATCTCGACCGCCAGTTGCAACGGGACGCCGGGATGCCGCACATCTACTACGGCCTGCTCGTCCAGCTCGCGCAGGCGCCCCGGCGCCGGATGCGGATGACCCAACTGGCCATTGACGCCAAGATCACCCGATCCCGCCTCTCGCACGCCGTCAGCCGGCTGGAGAAGCACGGCTGGGTGCGTCGTGAGGACTGTCCGTCCGACAAGCGCGGCCAGAACGCCATCCTCACCGAGGAGGGCTACGAGGTGCTGCGACGGACGGCCCCCGGGCATGTCGAGGCGGTCCGCCAGGCGATGTTCGACCGGCTGTCGACGGAGCAGGTGGCGCAGCTCGGCGAGATCATGCAGATCGTGGCGGAGGGGCTCCAGCCGCAGGACTCCGGCGCGGACCTGCCCTGGACGCGGTGACCCGGGCGCCCGGCTGAGCCCCGTACGACCGGCGAGGGCCCCCGCCCGGCCCCGTACGGCCGTCGGACGCGCCGGCCCGCCCCGCTACGCCCCGGGAAGCCCGCTCCGCCCCCGTACGACAGAAGAGGGCCCCGCCCGGAGACGATCCGGACGGGGCCCTCTGTCGCGCGCGAACTCGCTGTGCGTCGTGTCCGCGCGAACCGTTCACGCGTCGTGCGTCAGTGCGCGATGACGGGGATCCTGACCTCGTCCTCCGCGCCGTCACCCGACGCCGACGGCGCCCCGGTGTCCGGCTTCCCGGTGTTGATCAGGGTGAACGCGATGGCCGCCGCGACCACCAGGATGCCGACCGCCCACCAGATCGCGGACGTGAAGCCGTGCACCATGCCCTCGAACTGGAGAAGCTGGGGGTTGGTCGCCCCGGCCGCGTTCGAGCTGATGTACGAGGTGGTGGCCGAGGCCGCGATCGTGTTCAGCAGTGCCGTGCCGATCGCGCCGCCCACCTGCTGCGAGGTGTTGACCATCGCCGAGGCCACACCGGAGTCGACCGGGTTGATCCCGTGCGTGGCGAGGGACATCGCCGGCATGAACGCCGTACCCATGCCCAGGCCCAGCAGGAGCTGCGCGGGGGCGATCAGCGTGGTGTAGGAGCTGTCGATCTCCATCTGCGTCAGCAGCAACATGCCGAGCGCCGCGACGACGAAGCCGGGACCCATCAGCATCCGGGGCGGAACCCGGGTCATCAGCCGGGTGCCGATCTGGGTGGAACCGATGATCATGCCGACCACCATCGGCATAAAGGCGAAACCGGTCTTGACCGGCGAGTAGTCCTTGACGATCTGGAGGTAGAAGGTCAGGAACAGGAAGAGGCCGAACATCGAGATGATGGCGAGACCCAGCGACAGGTAGACACCACCGCGGTTCCGCTCCAGCAGCACCCGCAGCGGCAGCAGCGGCGCCTCGACCTTCGCCTCGACGGCGACGAACGCGGCCAGCAGGACGACGGAGATGATGAACATGCCGATCGTCAGACCGTCGCTCCAGCCGGAGTGCTCGGCACGGGTGAAGCCGTAGACGAGCGCCACCAGACCCAGCGTGGAGAGGATGACGCCGGGAATGTCGAGCGCGGAACGGTTGCGCGCGCCCTTCGGCTCGCTGATCACGAAGTACGCGCCGACGGCGGCGATGACCGCGAACGGGATGTTGACGTAGAAGGTCCAGCGCCAGTTCAGGTACTCGGTGAGGAATCCGCCGAGCAGCAGGCCGACCGCGGCGCCACCACCGGCGATGGCACCGTAGATGCCGAACGCCTTGGCGCGCTCCTTGGCGTCGGTGAACATCACCGCGAGCAGGGAGAGCGCGGCGGGCGCGAGCAGCGCGCCGAAGGCGCCCTGGAGGGCCCGGGAGCCCAGCATCATCGCCTCGTTGGTGGCCGCGCCACCGAGCGCGGAGGCGGCGGCGAAGCCGATGAGACCGACCACGAAGGCGCGCTTGCGGCCCCAGAGGTCGGCGATCCGGCCACCGAAGAGCAGCAGTCCACCGAAGGCGAGGGCGTAGGCCGTGATGACCCACTGCCGGTTGCCGTCGGAGATCCCGAGGTCCTGCTGGGCGGTCGGGAGCGCGATGTTCACGATGGTCGAGTCGAGGACGACCATGAGCTGCGCCAGCGCGATGAAGACCAGCGCCTGCCAGCGCTTGGGGTCCGCCTGCGCGGGAAGTGATATGTCAGGTGATTTCGGCATGAATGGAGCCACCTAAGGGTGCGAAAGGGTCACAGAGGTCACAGGGCGCTAGGTCCTGAGGAGTGCCGGGCGCATCGCGTCGGCGTCGGCGCGCCCGGCCGATCGGGGCGTCAGTGGGTCATGGGCGCTCGCAGATCCTCCAGAGTCGCCGCCCTGCCGGGCAGTTCGGAGCGCGCCGGCGCTTCGAGACCGTCCAGGAAGAGTTGCAGATGGCGGTGCACAAAGCGGTCGATGCCCAGGCAGCCGATGCCCGGCAGCGGCCGGCTGAGCTGAGAGAGGGCCACCATCAGATCCCCGACGGCGATGTCGGAGCGCATCCGCCCGGCCGACTGCGCCCGCTCCATGAGGCCCTGAACGGCCCCTTCGAGACGTTCGCGACTGGCGAGCAGATCGGGGTGGTCGATGTCGAAGCCACCGGAGAGCATCGGGCAGAGCGCGCCGATGCGTTCATCGGAGGCCGCGTGGACGAAGCGGCGGACGGCGTCGAAGGTGTCGGCCTCCTCCGCCGCGGCCCGGTCGGCGTGGTCGGTCGTACGAGAGGTGACATAGAGGATGACCTCGCGCAGGAGGACGTTCCGGTCGGGGAAGTGCCGGTAGAGCGTCGCGTTCCCCACGCCCGCCCGCCGCGCGATGTCATCGAGCGGCACGCCCGCCCCGTGCTCCACGAACATCTCGCGGGCGGCCAGCACGATCCGCTCCCGGTTCCGCAGGGCGTCCGCCCGCGGCCGTGAGGCATGGCGTGCGGCACCGTCGGCGCAGGTGGCGCGGCGCATGACTCCACTCCCTCTCATCTCCCCCGGAGTCCCCCTCCGAGGTCCCCCGAACCGGGGAATCGCTCCCCATTTCTGCGGGGACACGAGTTCAAACGGGGAAACGATCCCCGGTTATTTCCGCGTTCGGGGTGACCTGAGTCACAGGGCGTGAGCATCCACGAACGGACCACCCGGCGCGCGCCCGGCCGCCACCCGTCACAGGCTGATCGCACAGAGCGCAGTCAGGGCCCGGCCTGCTGCCGCGGACCCCGAAGGCGGTCGAATGCGGCCCCCACGCCGTCGGATACGCAGGACCACCGGCACCTCACGCCGGATCGGTGGCCTCGCCGCCCTCGCGGCGCTCTCGCTGGCCGCCCTCACCTCGGCGAGCGCCACCCTGCCCGCCGCCACCCGGGCCTCCGCCGGGCCCGTGGCCAGCGCCGACGAAAGCGGTCTGGGGCCGTGCCGGATCCCCACCTCACTGGGCATCCAGATGTCCGAGGGCATACCGACCCCACCGGGGTACTCCCCCTCCACCGGCGAGGTCCGCGCCCTCAATCTGATGATCGACTTCTCTGACGCGGTCGCCGAGGGCCCGGCGCCGGACCGGCTGGCCGAGTTCTTCCCGAAGACCGCGGAGTGGTTCAGGACCAGCTCGTACGGACGTCTCAGCTACCGCCCGCACGCGCCCGTCACCGAGTGGCTGCGGATGCCGCTGCCGTTCGAGGCGTACGGGATAGAGCGCGGCTCCCCGTACGAGCCGGCCTACCGGGGACTCGTACGGGACATCATCACCGTCGCCGACTCCCGGGTGGACTTCAGCGAGTACGACCTGGTGAACATACTGGTCACCCCGAACGCGGGGCCGTCGGCGCTGGACACCGTGCTCTCGGTGACCTTCTCCGGCAATACGGACGCCCCGGTCGCGGACGGCGTACCGCTCGCCAACACGTCCTTCGTCTACAGCCGCCAGGACGACGGCTCGGGGTCGTACGCGGAGACGGGCTACCGGGTCCTGCCGCACGAGAACGGCCATGTCTTCGGGCTGCCCGACCTCTACACCGCCGAGGGCGGCGGTGCCGTCGGCCACTGGGACATCATGTCCGAGGACTGGGGCGCCAACAACGACTTCCTCGGCTGGCACAAGTGGAAACTCGGCTGGCTGGACCCGGAGCAGCTCAGTTGCGCCGCGGCGCCGGGCACCACCGAGTACAAACTCACCCCGCTCGCCACGGCGGGCGGCGCCAAGATGGTGATCGTGCCGCTGACCAAGGACTCCGGGTACGCCGTCGAGGTGCGCACCCCGGCCGGCAACGACGAGGCCATCTGCCGGCCCGGCGTACTGATCTACCGGGTCCAGGGCGATATCGACACCGGACAGGGGCCCGTGACGGTCTCGGACAGCGAGCGGGAGAGCGGCGGCTGCACCCAGCGTGCCAATGTGCACGCGGAGCTGTCGGACGCCCCGTACCGCCCCGGCCAGTCCTTCACGGACAAGAAGAACGGCATCGAGATCGCGGTCGTACGGGAGAAGGACGGCGACCACACGGTCCGGGTCACCCGCTCCTGAGCGGGGCCCGTGGCACCTCCCGGGGCCGATCCTGAGCGGGGCCCCCTGGCGCCGCCCGGGGCCGATCCGGACGGCCACCTCCGCGCGGCGCCCACCGATCCCGCTGTACGGGGCGGAGGCCCGCGTGCCCGGCCCGATCCGGAGGGCGCTCCCCCCGCGCGGCTCACGGGTCCGGAGCCCGAGTTCCAGCGACCGGAGCCCGCGCCCGGGGTCCGGCGCCCGGGGGAGACGCGAAAGGCCCGGCCCCCGTCGTACCGGGAGCCGGACCCCTCCGTACCGCGTCCGGCGCGGCGCCGCGTCGCCTCAGCGCACGAACAACCCCGCCTGACCGGCCAGGTCACCTCAGCGCACGAACACACCCGCCTGACCGGCCAGGTCCAGGAAGTACTGCGGTGCCACACCGAGCACCACCGTCACCACCACACCCATGCCGATCGCCGTCATCGTCATCGCCGAGGGGACCGCGACCGTCGGTCCGTCCGCCTTCGGCTCGCTGAAGAACATCAGCACGATGACCCGGATGTAGAAGAACGCCGCGATGGCCGACGAGATCACACCGATCACCACCAGCGCCCCGGCGCCGCCCTCCGCCGCCGCCTTGAAGACGGCGAACTTCCCGGTGAAGCCCGAGGTCAGCGGAATACCGGCGAAGGCGAGCAGGAACACCGCGAAGACCGCGGCCACCAGGGGCGAGCGGCGTCCGAGCCCCGCCCATTTGGAGAGGTGGGTCGCCTCGCCGCCCGCGTCCCGGACCAGGGTGACCACGGCGAACGCGCCGATCGTGACGAACGAGTACGCGCCCAGGTAGAACAGCACCGACGAGACGCCGTCCGGGGTGACCGCGATGACACCGGCCAGGATGAAGCCCGCGTGCGCGATCGAGGAGTACGCCAGCAGACGCTTGATGTCGGTCTGGGTGATCGCCACGATCGCGCCGCCCAGCATGGTGACGATCGCGATGCCCCACATGATCGGCCGCCAGTCCCAGCGCAGCCCCGGCAGCACCACGTAGAGCAGCCGCAGCAGCGCGCCGAACGCGGCCACCTTCGTGGCCGCGGCCATGAAGCCGGTGATCGGGGTGGGCGCGCCCTGGTAGACGTCGGGCGTCCACATGTGGAACGGGACCGCGCCGACCTTGAAGAGCAGGCCCATCAGGATCAGCGCGCTGCCGATGAGCAGCAGCGCGTCATTGCCCATGGTGTCGGCGAGTGCCGGGTCGATCGTCCGGACGCTGCCGTCCACGACGTCCGCGATCCGGGCGTACGCCACCGAGCCCGCGTATCCGTAGAGCAGGGCGATCCCGAAGAGCAGGAACGCCGACGAGAAGGCGCCCAGCAGGAAGTACTTCACCGCGGCCTCCTGCGACATCAGCCGCTTGCGGCGGGCGAGCGCACAGAGGAGGTAGAGCGGGAGGGAGAAGACCTCCAGCGCGATGAAGAGCGTCAGCAGGTCGTTGGCGGCCGGGAAGACCAGCATTCCGGCGACGGCGAAGAGCGCCAGCGGATACACCTCGGTGGTGGTGAACCCGGCCCGGACGGCGGCCTTCTCGCTGTCGCTGCCGGGCACCGAAGCGGCCTGCGCGACGAAGGAGTCGATGGCCTGGCCGTGCGACTCCGGATCGAGCTTGCGCTCGGCGAAGGTCAGCACGGCCACCATCGACGCCAGCAGGATGGTGCCTTGGAGGAACAGGGTCGGTCCGTCGATCGCGATGGCGCCCATGGCGGCGACATTGACCTTGGTGGTGCCGTAGCCGGCCTCCGCCAGGGCGATGATCGCGGCGAACGAGGCGGCCAGCGCGGTCAGGGCCAGGACGACCTGCGCGCGGTAGCGCACCCGGCGCGGCAGGAACGCCTCCAGCAGCAGTCCGATGATCGCCGCGCCGACGATGATGAGGATCGGCGCGAGCTGGCCGTACTCGATGTCCGGGGCCTTGATCTTGTCGATCGGATCGGCCGCCGTCGTCCACAGGCTGTGGACAGTAGTCGCGCTCACTTGGCCTCCACCTCGGGCCGGGGGTCCTTCTGCTGTACGTCGGACATCGTGTGCTCCACGGCCGGGTTGACGACCTCCGTCAGCGGCTTCGGGAAGACGCCGAGGAGGATCAGCAGCGCGATCAGTGGCGTGATCACCGCTAGCTCGCGTGCCTTGAGGTCGGGCATCGACTTCAACTCGGGCTTCAGCGGGCCGGTCATGGTCCGCTGATAGAGCACGAGGGTGTAGAGCGCGGCCAGCACGATACCGACCGTCGCGATGATCCCGGCCACCGGATAGCGGGCGAACGTGCCCACCAGGACCAGGAACTCACTGACGAACGGCGCCAGTCCCGGCAGCGACAGCGTCGCCAGACCGCCGATCAGGAAGGTGCCGGCGAGCACCGGGGCGACCTTCTGCACTCCGCCGTAGTCCGCGATGAGCCGCGAGCCGCGCCGGGAGATCAGGAAGCCGGCCACCAGCATCAGCGCGGCGGTCGAGATCCCGTGGTTGACCATGTAGAGCGTGGCGCCCGACTGGCCCTGGGAGGTCATCGCGAAGATGCCCAGCACGATGAAGCCGAAGTGGGAGATGGACGCGTAGGCGATCAGCCGCTTGATATCGCGTTGGCCGACCGCGAGCAGCGCCCCGTAGACGATGCTGATCAGCGCCAGCACCAGGATCACCGGGGTCGCCCACTTGGATGCCTCCGGGAAGAGCTGGAGGCAGAAGCGCAGCATCGCGAAGGTGCCGACCTTGTCGACGACGGCGGTGATCAGCACGGCCACCGGCGCGGTCGCCTCGCCCATCGCGTTGGGCAGCCAGGTGTGCAGCGGCCAGAGCGGTGCCTTGATGGCGAAGGCGAAGAAGAAGCCGAGGAACAGCAGCCGTTCGGTGTTGGTCGCCATGTCCAGCTCACCGCTGGCGCGGGCCGCGGCGATCTCGGAGAGCTGGAAGCTCCCCGCGACCACATAGAGCCCGATCACGGCGGCCAGCATGATCAGCCCGCCGACCAGGTTGTAGAGCAGGAACTTGACCGCCGCGTACGAGCGCTGGGCCGCCGCGTGCTGGTCGGTGCCCGCGTGGGCCCGGTCGCCGAAACCGCCGATGAGGAAGTACATCGGGATCAGCATGGCTTCGAAGAGGATGTAGAAGAGGAAGACGTCGGTGGCCTCGAAGGAGAGGATCACCATCGCCTCGACCATCAGGATCAGCGCGAAGAAGCCCTGGGTCGGCCGCCAGCGGCCGGCCGCGACGCTGTCGCCGCCCGGCTTGCTGTCGGACGGGTTGCTGTCGGACGGCTGGGGGTCGGCGTCGTTCCAGCCGGCCAGGATGACGAACGGGATCAGCAGCGCGGTCAACGCGATCAGCGCAACCCCGATGCCGTCCACACCCAGCTCGTACCGGACGCCGAAGTCCTTGATCCAGGCGTGCGACTCGGTGAGCTGGTAGCGGTCGCCACCGGGTTCGAAACGGACGAAGACGAGCGCCGCCAGCACCAGCGTGACCAGCGAGAAGCCCAGGGCAAGCACCTTCGCTGCCGTCCGCCGCGCGGCCGGGACCGCCGCGGTGACGATCGCGCCGATCGCCGGGACCGCCGCGGTAGCCGTAAGGAGCGGGAAGGACATGACAGTTACACCGCCCTCATCAGCAGGGTCGCGGCGATCAGCACCGCCGTACCTCCGAACATCGAGACGGCGTACGTGCGGGCGTAGCCGTTCTGCAGTTTGCGCAACCGGCCCGAGAGCCCGCCGACCGAGGCGGCCGTGCCGTTGACCACGCCGTCGACCAGGGTGTGGTCGACGTAGACCAGGGAGCGGGTGAGGTGCTCGCCGCCGCGGACCAGGACCACGTGGTTGAAGTCGTCCTGGAGGAGATCGCGGCGGGCGGCCCGGGTGAGCAGCGAGCCGCGGGGCGCGGTGACCGGGACCGGCTTGCGCCCGTACATCAGCCAGGCGGCGGCGACGCCGATCAGCAGCACGACCACGGTCGCCGTGGTGACGGTGAGCGCGCTGATCGGGGCGTGTCCGTGGTCCCAGCCGGTGACCGGCTCCAGCCACTTGAGGAAGCGGTCACCGATACCGAAGAACCCGCCCGCGAAGACCGAGCCGAACGCCAAGATGATCATGGGGATCGTCATGGACTTCGGTGATTCGTGCGGATGCGGCTGCCGTCCCTCGGCATCCGGCTGCCAGCGCTTCTCGCCGAAGAAGGTCATCAGCATCACGCGGGTCATATAGAACGCGGTGATCGCCGCGCCCAGCAGGGTGACCGCGCCGAGGATCCACCCCTCGGTGCCGCCCTTGGCGAAGGCGGCCTCGATGATCTTGTCCTTGGAGAAGAAGCCGGAGAGCCCCGGGAAGCCGATGATCGCGAGATAGCCGAGCCCGAAGGTGACGAAGGTGACCGGCATGTACTTCCGCAGGCCGCCGTACTTGCGCATATCGACCTCGTCGTTCATGCCGTGCATGACCGAGCCCGCGCCGAGGAACAGCCCGGCCTTGAAGAAGCCGTGCGTCACCAGGTGCATGATGGCGAAGACATAGCCGATCGGGCCGAGGCCCGCGGCCAGGATCATGTAGCCGATCTGCGACATGGTCGAACCGGCCAGCGCCTTCTTGATGTCGTCCTTGGCGCAACCGACGATGGCTCCGAAGAGCAGGGTGACGGCGCCGACGACCACGACGACCAACTGCGCGTCCGGAGCGGCGTTGAAGATCGCGCCGGAGCGGACGATGAGATAGACGCCCGCGGTGACCATGGTGGCCGCGTGGATCAGGGCCGAGACCGGGGTCGGGCCCTCCATCGCGTCCCCGAGCCAGGACTGCAGCGGCACCTGCGCCGACTTGCCGCAGGCGGCGAGCAGCAGCATCAGCCCGATGGCGGTCAGCTTGCCCTCACTGGTCTCGTCCACGGAGCCGAGGACCGGCCCGAAGGCGAAGGTCCCGAAGGTGGTGAACATCAGCATGATGGCGATGGAGAGGCCGATGTCACCCACGCGGTTGACGAGGAACGCCTTCTTGGCCGCCGTGGCCGCGCTGGGCTTGTGCTGCCAGAAACCGATCAGGAGGTACGAGGCGAGGCCGACGCCCTCCCAGCCGAAGTAGAGCAGCAGGTAGTTGTCGGCGATGACGAGGAGCAGCATCGCCGCGAGGAACAGATTCAGATAGCCGAAGAAGCGGCGGCGCCGCTCGTCGTGCTCCATGTAGCCGATGGAGTAGATGTGGATCAGCGTGCCCACACCGGTGATCAGCAGGACGAAGGTCATCGACAACTGGTCGAGCTGGAAGGCGATATCCGCCTGGAAGCCCTCCACCGGGATCCAGCTGAACAGCTTCTGGTGCAGGGCGCGGTCGTCCGCGCCCCTGCCGAGCATGTCCGCGAACAGCGCCACGCCGACGGCGAAGGAGGCGGCGGCGAGCGCGGTGCCGATCCAGTGGCCGACGCGGTCGAGCCGCCGGCCGCCGCACAGCAGTACCGCCGCTCCGAGCAAGGGCGCCGCGACGAGCAGCGCAATCAGGTTCTCCACGATTCAGCGACCCCTTACAGCTTCATCAGGCTGGCGTCGTCGACCGAGGCCGAGTGGCGGGAGCGGAACAGCGACACGATGATCGCCAGCCCGACCACGACCTCCGCCGCGGCGACGACCATCGTGAAGAAGGCGATGATCTGGCCGTCCAGATTGCCGTGCATCCGGGAGAAGGCGACGAGCGCGAGATTGCAGGCGTTGAGCATCAGCTCGATGCACATGAACACCACGATCGCGTTCCGCCGGATCAGGACACCGGACGCGCCGATGGTGAACAGCAGGGCCGCGAGGTAGAGGTAGTTGACCGGACTCATCGCGTGACCCCCTCTTCGTCCCGGCCCTTGCCGAGGTCGACGCCATCGGCTCCGGAGTCGTCAGCGGACGCGATATCGGCATCGGGGCCGTGGCCCCGGCGCCCTAGGCGGTCCTCCGAACGCTGCTCCAGCGCCTTCAGGTCCTCCAGCGCCTGGATCGACACATCGCGGATCTGGCCGCGGTCGCGGAGCGTCTTGCTGACGGTCAGCTCGGACGGGGTGCCGTCGGGGAGCAGACCGGCGATGTCCACGGCGTTGTGCCGGGCGTAGACGCCCGGGGCGGGCAGCGGCGGGAGCTGCTTGCCCTCGCGCACCCGCTCCTCGGCCATCTCCCGCTGGGTCTTCGCCCGCTCGGTGCGCTCCCGGTGGGTGAGCACCATCGCGCCGACGGCGGCCGTGATCAGCAGCGCGCCGGTGATCTCGAAGGCGAAGACGTACTTGGTGAAGATCAGCGCGGCGAGGCCCTCGATATTGCCGCCGTGCGCGCTGTTGGCCGCGGCCAGTCCGTTGAACTCGTTGAGCGAGGCGTTGCCGATGCCGGCGACGAGCAGCACACCGAAGCCGAGCCCGCAGAGGGCGGCCAGCCAGCGCTGGCCCTTCAGCGTCTCGGTGAGCGAGTCCGCCGCGGTGACACCGACGAGCATCACGACGAAGAGGAAGAGCATCATGATCGCGCCGGTGTAGACGACGATCTGGACGACGCCCAGGAAGTAGGCGCCGTTGGCGAGGTAGAAGACCGCCAGGATGATCATGGTCCCGGCGAGACAGAGCGCGCTGTGCACGGCCCGCCGCATCAGGATGGTGCAGAGCGCGCCGATCACCGCGACGGTGCCGAGCACCCAGAACTGGATGGCCTCACCGGTCGATGTGGTGCTCGCGGCCAGTGAACCGGCGAGGGCGGGGTCGAAGGCGGCGGTCGCGTCGAAGGTGCTCACGCGTCCACCTCCTCGCCCTGCTCCCCCTTGGAGGTGGCGACCTGCCGGACCGTGCCGGGCGCGGCCTCGGTGACCAGCCCCCGGTAGTAGTCCTGGTCGTCCATGCCGGGGAAGATCGCGTGCGGTGAGTCGACCATCCGCTCGTCCAGCCCGGCGAGCAACTGCTCCTTGGTGTAGATGAGGTTCTCGCGGGAGCTGTCGGCCAGCTCGAACTCATTGGTCATCGTCAGCGCCCGGGTGGGGCATGCCTCGATGCAGAGCCCGCAGAGGATGCAGCGCGCGTAGTTGATCTGGTAGACGCGGCCGTACCGCTCACCCGGGGAGTAGCGCTCCTCCTCGGTGTTGTCCGCGCCCTCCACATAGATCGCGTCGGCCGGACAGGCCCAGGCGCACAGCTCGCATCCGATGCACTTCTCCAGTCCGTCCGGATGCCGGTTGAGCTGATGCCGGCCGTGGAAGCGCGGCGCTGTGACCTTCTGTTGCTCCGGGTACTGCTCGGTCAACCGCTTCTTGAACATGGCCTTGAAGGTCACGCCGAAGCCGGCGACCGGATTCTGGAACGAGCTCTCCGATTCGTCAGACACCGTCAGCCTCCTTTCCGTCCCGAGGGCCGTCACTCTCAGTATCTGGGGCACCACTGACAATCAGTTCGCGCTCACGGCGCGGACGCCTGCGCGGAACCGGTGGCAGGGTCTGTCCGGGCAGGGGTGGCACGGGGAATCCGCCCGCCATCGGATCGAAGGCGGGGGGCTCGCCCTGGGCCGCCTCCGTCTCCCGCACGTGTTTCTCGCGGAACATGTCGGCGATGAAGGAGAGCAGCAGCACGGTGATCACCGCGCCCGCGACGTACAGCAGGATCTGCTGGAAGTCGTAGTTCTCGTTCCGCAGCGCCCGTACGGTCGCGACCAGCATCAGCCAGACCAGCGAGACCGGGATGAGCACCTTCCAGCCGAGCTTCATCAGTTGGTCGTAGCGGACCCGTGGCAGGGTGCCGCGCAGCCAGATGAAGAAGAACAGCAGGAGCTGGACCTTGAGGACGAACCAGAGCATCGGCCACCAGCCGTGGTTCGCGCCCTCCCAGAAGGAGGAGACCGGGTAGGGGGCCCGCCAGCCGCCCAGGAAGAGCGTGACCGATACGGCGGAGACGGTGACCATGTTGACGTACTCGGCCAGCATGAACATCGCGAACTTGATCGAGCTGTACTCGGTGTTGAAGCCGCCGACCAGGTCGCCCTCGGACTCGGGCATGTCGAACGGCGCCCGGTTGGTCTCGCCGACCATGGTGACGATGTAGATGATGAAGGAGACCGGCAGCAGGATGATGTACCAGCGGTCGGCCTGCGCCTCCACGATCGCCGAGGTCGACATGGACCCGGAGTAGAGGAAGACGGAGGCGAAGGCGGCGCCCATGGCGATCTCGTACGAGATCATCTGCGCACAGGAGCGGAGCCCGCCGAGCAGCGGGTAGGTCGAACCGGACGACCAGCCGGCGAGCACGATGCCGTAGATCCCGACCGAGGCGATGGCGAGCACGTAGAGCATCGCGATCGGCAGATCGGTGAGCTGCATCGTGGTGCGCTGGCCGAAGATCGAGACCTCGTTGCCGGCCGGCCCGAACGGGATCACGGCGATGGCCATGAAGGCGGGGATGGCGGCGATGATCGGCGCGAGGACGTAGACGACCTTGTCCGCGCGCTTGACGATCACATCCTCCTTCAGCATCAGCTTGATGCCGTCCGCGAGGGACTGGAGGAGGCCCCAGGGGCCGTGTCGGTTGGGGCCGATGCGGAGCTGCATCCAGGCGACGACCTTGCGCTCCCACACGATGGAGAAGAGCACGGTCAGCATCAGGAACGCGAAGCAGAACACGGCCTTGATGGCGACGAGCCACCAGGGGTCGCGGCCGAACATCGAGAGGTCCTCCGCCGCGAGGATCTGCACTTCGGAGATCATGCGCGCACCTCCGGTGCGTCCGTCGCGGGTCCCGGGCCCGCCGGGCCGATCCGGACCAGCTCGCCCGGGTTGGCGCCGGTGTCCGAGGCGACGCCGCCGCCCGCGGAGTTCAGCGGCAGCCACACCACCCGGTCGGGCATCTCGGTCACCTGAAGCGGGAACCGGACGGTGCCGGCCGGTCCGGTGACGGCGATCTCGTCGCCGTCCGTGACGCCGGTGTCGGCCGCGGTCACCGCCGAGAGCCGGGCGACGGCCGCGTGGCGGGTGCCCGCCAGGGCCTTGTCACCGAGCTGGAGCAGCCCCTGGTCGAGCAGGAGCCGGTGCCCGGCGAGCACCGCCTCGCCGTCGCCGGGGCGCGGCACCGGCCGCGAGGTCTCCATCGGCTCGGTGGCCGGGGCGCCGGTCCAGCCGGCGAAGCGGACCAACTCCTTCCGTACGGAGAGGAGATCGGGCAGCCCGAAGTGGACGTCCATCGCGTCCGCGAGCATGTGCAGCACCCGGGCGTCCGGTGGCGCGAGCCGCCGGGTCATCTGTTCGGGTTTGAGCGCGGCCTCGAAGAGACGGGAGCGGCCCTCCCAGTTGAGGAAGGCGCCGGACTTCTCGGCGACGGCCGCGACCGGGAAGACGACGTCCGCCCGGTCGGTGACCTCGCTGGGCCGCAGCTCCAGGGAGACCAGGAAGCCGACGGCGTCCAGTGCCGCGCGCGCCCGCGCCGGGTCGGGCAGGTCGGCGACCTCGACCCCGGCGATGAGCAGTGCGCCCACCTCACCGGTGGCCGCGGCCTCGATGATCTGGCCGGTGTCGCGTCCGTGGGCGGCGGGGAGTTCCCGTACCCGCCAGATCTCGGCGGTCTCCTCGCGGGCCCGCGCGTCGGTGGCGGGGCGGCCACGGGGGAGCAGGGTGGGCAGGGCGCCCGCCTCGACGGCGCCGCGGTCGCCGGCCCGGCGGGGGATCCACACCAGTTGGGCGCCGGTCGCGGTGGCGGCCCGTACGGCGGCGGTGAGACCGCCGGGGACGGCCGCGAGCCGCTCGCCGACCACGATCACCGCGCCCTCGGTGCGCAGCGCGTCGGCGGCCCGGGAGCCGTCGCCGTCGAGCCCGATGGTGCCGCTGAGCGCGTCCAGCCACTCGGTCTCGGTGCCGGGCGCCGCGGGCAGCAGGGTGCCGCCCGCCTTCGTCAGCCCCCGGGTGGCGTGGGTGGCGATGGCGAAGACGCGCATCCCGTGCTTGCGGTGCGCCTTGCGCAGCCGCAGGAAGACGCCGGGGGCCTCCTCCTCGGACTCGAAGCCGACGAGGACGACGGCCGGGGCCTTCTCCAGTGCGGAGTAGGTGACGCCGTCCCGGTTCAGGTCCCGCCCCCGGCCCGCGACCCGGGCGGCCAGGAAGTCGGCCTCCTCGGCGGAGTGGACCCGGGCCCGGAAGTCGATGTCGTTGGTGTCGAGGGCGACCCGGGCGAACTTGGCGTACGCGTAGGCGTCCTCGACGGTGAGCCGGCCACCGGTCAGCACACCGGCTCGGCCCTTGGCCGCGCCCAGTCCCGCGGCGGCGGCGGCCAGCGCCTCGGGCCAGCTCGCCGGTTCGAGTTCCCCCGCCTCATTCCGTACGAGCGGGGTGGTGAGCCGGTCGCGCTGCTGGGCGTAGCGGAAGCCGAAGCGGCCCTTGTCGCAGATCCACTCCTCGTTGACCTCGGGGTCGTCGGCGGCGAGGCGCCGCACGACCTTGCCGCGCCGGTGGTCGGTCCTGGTCGCGCAGCCGCCCGCGCACTGTTCGCAGACGCTGGGCGACGAGACGAGGTCGAAGGGGCGGGAGCGGAACCGGTACGCCGCCGAGGTGAGCGCGCCCACCGGGCAGATCTGGATGGTGTTGCCGGAGAAGTACGACTGGAAGGGGTCGCCCTCGCCGGTGCCGACCTGCTGGAGCGCGCCGCGTTCCAGCAGCTCGATCATCGGGTCGCCGGCGATCTGGTTGGAGAACCGGGTGCAGCGGGCGCAGAGCACGCACCGCTCCCGGTCGAGCAGCACCTGGGTGGAGATGGGCACCGGCTTCTCGAAGGTGCGCTTGCGGCCCTCGAAGCGGGAGTCGGCGCCGCCGTGGGACATCGCCTGGTTCTGGAGCGGGCATTCGCCGCCCTTGTCGCAGACGGGACAGTCCAGCGGATGGTTGATCAGCAGCAGCTCCATCACGCCCTTCTGCGCCTTCTCGGCGACGGGCGAGCTGAGCTGGGACTTGACCACCATGCCGTCGGTGCAGGTGATGGTGCAGGAGGCCATCGGCTTCCGCTGGCCCTCGACCTCGACGATGCACTGGCGGCAGGCGCCGGCCGGGTCGAGGAGGGGGTGGTCGCAGAAGCGCGGGATCTCGATGCCGAGCAGTTCGGCGGCGCGGATGACGAGGGTGCCCTTGGGCACGCTGATCTCGGCGCCGTCGATGGTGAGCGAGACGAGGTCCTCCGGCGGGACGGCGGGGCCGCCGCCGGCCGGGGTGGACGTGGTGACGGTCATGGCCGCACCTCCGCGGGGAACGGGTCGGGCCGGCCGGCCTGGCCCGCGGTGGTCCCGGCGGGGCTCGGCGCGTGCGCCAGGGTCATGCGGACACCTCCAGGTGCTTGTCGGCCCACGCGGTCGACTTGGCGGGGTCGAAGGGGCAGCCGTTGCCGGTGATGTGCTCCTCGTACTCCGCGCGGAAGTACTTGAGCGAGGAGAAGATCGGCGACGCGGCTCCGTCGCCGAGGGCGCAGAACGACTTGCCGTTGATGTTGTCGGCGATGTCGTTGAGCTTGTCGAGGTCCGACATGACCCCGTCGCCCTTCTCGATGTCGCGGAGCAACTGGACCAGCCAGTACGTGCCTTCGCGGCAGGGGGTGCACTTGCCGCAGGACTCGTGGGCGTAGAACTCGGTCCAGCGGGTCACCGCCCGGACGACACAGGTCGTCTCGTCGAAGCACTGGAGCGCCTTGGTGCCGAGCATGGAACCGGCCGCCGCGACGCCCTCGTAGTCGAGGGGCACATCGAGGTGCTCATCGGTGAACATCGGGGTGGAGGAGCCGCCTGGGGTCCAGAACTTGAGGCGGTGTCCGGGGCGCATCCCGCCGCTCATGTCGAGCAGTTGGCGCAGGGTGATCCCGAGCGGGGCCTCGTACTGGCCGGGTCCGACGACATGGCCGCTGAGGGAGTAGAGCGTGAAGCCCGGGGACTTCTCGCTGCCCATCGATTTGAACCACTCTTTCCCGCGCTGAAGGATCGCGGGAACCGACGCGATGGACTCGACGTTGTTCACCACAGTGGGGCAGGCGTACAGACCGGCGACCGCGGGGAAGGGAGGTCGCAGCCGGGGCTGGCCGCGGCGGCCCTCCAGCGAGTCCAGCAGCGCGGTCTCCTCACCGCAGATGTACGCGCCCGCACCCGCGTGCACGGTGATCTCCAGATCGAGTCCGCTGCCGAGGATGTCCCGGCCGAGGTATCCGGCCGCGTACGCCTCACGGACCGCTTCGTGCAGCCGCCGCAGTACGGGCACGGCCTCACCGCGCAGATAGATGAAGGCGTGGTTCGAGCGGATCGCGTAGCAGGCGATGATCATCCCCTCGATGAGGGAATGCGGGTTCGCGAAGAGGAGCGGGATGTCCTTGCAGGTCCCGGGCTCCGATTCGTCGGCGTTGACAACAAGATAGTGCGGCTTGCCGTCGCCCTGCGGGATGAACTGCCACTTCATTCCGGTGGGGAAGCCGGCGCCGCCGCGACCGCGCAGACCGGAGTCCTTGACGTACGCGATGAGGTCGTCCGGCGCCATCGCGAGGGCCTTGCGCAGCCCTTCGTAGCCTTCGTGGCGCCGATAGGTCTCCAGCGTCCAGGACTCCTCCTCGTCCCAGAAGGCGGAGAGGACCGGCGCCAACAGCTTCTCGGGGCTGCTCCCTCCGGCCTCGCCCTGGCCCGCGCTCCCGTACTCGGTCGACAAGGTCATCACTCCCCCTCCTCGGTGACCGGTCCGGCCGGGTGGCCCGGGTCGGAGTCCGAGGTCGGCTGTGGTGCGTCATGGGAACTGAGGTGCTGGGAGCCGGGCTGCGGCGCGTCCTCCGGCGCCGACCCGGCTCCTGAGTCGCGCGGGGCGACCACCCGGGGGGTCGCGCCCTCGCCCTTGGCCAGCCGCAGTCCGATCAGCGAGGCGTGGCCCGCGCCGCCGGTGGCCGCGACCGCGCCGGGGCGTTCGTCGGGGAAGCCGGCGAGGATGCGCGCGGTCTGCTTGTAGTCGCAGAGGGGGGCGCCCCGGGTCGGCTCCACCGGTCGGCCGGCGCGCAGGTCGTCGACGAGCCGGCGCGCGGACTCGGGCGTCTGGTTGTCGAAGAACTCCCAGTTCACCATCACGACGGGGGCGAAGTCGCAGGCCGCGTTGCACTCGATGTGCTCCAGCGTGACCTTGCCGTCCTCGGTGGTCTCCTGGTCGCCGACGCCCAGGTAGTCCTTGAGGTCGTCGTAGATGGCGTCACCGCCCATCACCGCGCAGAGGGTGTTGGTGCACACCCCGACCTGGTAATCGCCGGACGGCCGGCGCCGGTACATGGTGTAGAAGGTGACGACCGCGGCGACCTCGGCGGTGGTCAGCTCCAGCGTCTCCGCGCAGAAGCGCATCCCCGTACGGGAGACATGGCCCTCCTCGGACTGCACCAGGTGCAGCATCGGCAGCAGCGCCGACCGCGAGTCCGGGTAGCGGGCGATGATCTCCTTGGCGTCCGCCGCCAGCCGGGCCCGTACCTCGGCCGAGTAGTCGGGGGCCGGGAGCTGGGGCATACCCAGTTGGACGTCCGTCATCGGTCGACGCCTCCCATCACGGGGTCGATGGACGCGACGGCGACGATGACGTCGGCGAGCTGACCGCCCTCGCACATCGCGGCCATGGCCTGAAGGTTGGTGAAGGACGGGTCGCGGAAGTGGACCCGGTAGGGGCGGGTGCCGCCGTCGGAGACGATGTGCGCGCCGAGTTCGCCCTTGGGGGACTCGACGGCCGCGTAGGTCTGTCCCGGGGGGACCCGGAATCCCTCGGTCACCAGCTTGAAGTGGTGGATCAGGGCCTCCATGGAGGTGCCCATGATCTTCTTGATGTGGTCGAGCGAGTTGCCGAGTCCGTCCGGGCCGAGCGAGAGCTGCGCGGGCCAGGCGATCTTCTTGTCGGCGACCATCACCGGACCGGGCTCCAGCCGGTCGATGCACTGTTCCACGATCCGCAGCGACTGGCGCATCTCCTCCAGCCGGATCAGGAAGCGGCCGTAGGAGTCGCAGGTGTCGGCGGTCGGGATGTCGAAGTCGTAGGTCTCGTAGCCGCAGTACGGGTCGGTCTTGCGCAGGTCGTGCGCGAGTCCGGCCGAGCGCAGCACCGGACCGGTGGCGCCGAGCGCCATACAGCCGGTCAGGTCGAGATAGCCGACGTCCTGCATCCGGGCCTTGAAGATCGGGTTGCCGGTGGCGAGCTTGTCGTACTCCGGCAGGTTCTTCCGCATGGTCTTCACGAATTCGCGGAGCTGGTCCACCGTGCCCGGGGGCAGGTCCTGCGCGAGACCGCCGGGGCGGATGAAGGCGTGGTTCATCCGCAGGCCGGTGATCAGCTCGAAGAGGTCGAGGACCAGCTCACGGTCGCGGAAGCCGTAGATCATGATGGTGGTGGCGCCCAGCTCCATGCCCCCGGTGGCGATGCACACCAGATGGGAGGAGATCCGGTTCAGCTCCATCAGCAGGACCCGGATGACCGTCGCCCGGTCCGGCACCTGGTCCTCGATGCCGAGCAGCCGCTCCACACCCAGGCAGTACGCCGCCTCGTTGAAGAACGGCGTCAGGTAATCCATCCGCGTGACGAAGGTGGTGCCCTGCGTCCAGTTCCGGAATTCGAGGTTCTTCTCGATGCCGGTGTGGAGGTAGCCGATGCCGCAGCGGGCCTCGGTGACGGTCTCGCCGTCGATCTCCAGGATCAGCCGGAGCACTCCGTGGGTGGAGGGGTGCTGGGGGCCCATGTTGACGACGATGCGCTCGTCGTCGGCCTTGGCCGCGGTCTGGACGATCTCGTCCCAGTCGCCGCCGGTGACGGTGTAGACGGGACCTTCGGTGGTCTCGCGGGCCGATGCTTGGGGAGTGCTCACGAGTAGGACCTCCGCTGGTCCGGAGCCGGGATCTGGGCGCCCTTGTACTCGACGGCGATACCGCCGAGCGGATAGTCCTTGCGCTGCGGGAAGCCCTGCCAGTCGTCCGGCATCATGATCCGGGTGAGGGCGGGGTGGCCTTCGAAGACGAGGCCGAAGAAGTCGTAGGTCTCGCGCTCGTGCCAGTCGTTCGTCGGATAGACGGCGACGAGCGAGGGGACCCGGGGGTCGCTGTCCGGCGCGGAGACCTCGACGCGGATCAGCCGGCCGTGGGTGAGCGAGCGCAGATGGTAGACGGCGTGCAGCTCGCGGCCCTTGTCCTCGGGGTAGTGCACGCCGCTGACCCCGGTGCAGAGTTCGAACCGCAGGGCGGGATCGTCCCGGAGGGTGCGGGCGACCAGCACCAGATGCTCCCGCTCGATGTGGAAGGTCGGTTCGCCGCGGTCGACGACCGTCTTGTCGATGACGCTCTCGGGGACGAGTCCCTGTTCCTCCAGGGCGCCTTCGAGTTCGTCGGCGACCTCGTCGAAGTAACCGCCGTAGGGCCGGGTGGCCGGTCCCGGGAGCCGTACGGAGCGGACGAGTCCGCCGTAACCAGAGGTGTCACCGCCGTTGTTGGCGCCGAACATGCCGCGCTGGACGCGGACCTCCTCGCCGCCCGCACCGCGCTGGCCCGGCAGGTTCTGCTCGCTGAGTTCCTTCTCGGGGTTCGGCTGATCCGTCATGCCCGTGCCCCTTCCCGCGCTCCGCCGCCCGCGCGGCCAGTGCCCGCCGGGGCGCTGGAAGGTGCGTCGGCCGTCGTCGGCCGGGGCCCGGTCGCCGCCCGTGCGCGCGGATCCGGGTGGGTGTGCGCGCCGGTCACCGGAGCAGCCCCTTCATCTCAATGGTGGGGAGCGCCTTGAGCGCCGCTTCCTCCGCCTCGCGGGCCGCTTCCTCCGCGTTCACGCCGAGCTTGGAGGACTGGATCTTCTGGTGGAGCTTGAGGATCGCGTCCATCAGCATCTCCGGGCGCGGCGGGCAGCCGGGCAGATAGATGTCAACGGGGACAATATGATCAACGCCCTGAACAATTGCGTAATTATTGAACATTCCGCCCGATGACGCGCAAACCCCCATGGAAATGACCCACTTGGGGCTGGGCATCTGGTCATAGACCTGCCGCAGCACGGGCGCCATCTTCTGGCTCACCCGGCCCGCCACGATCATCAGATCGGCCTGGCGCGGCGAACCGCGGAAGACCTCCATACCGAAGCGCGCCAGGTCGTAGCGGCCGGCGCCGGTCGTCATCATCTCGATGGCGCAGCAGGCCAGTCCGAATGTCGCCGGGAAGACCGATGACTTGCGCACCCAGCCGGCGGCCTGCTCGACCGTGGTCAGCAGAAATCCGCTCGGCAGCTTCTCTTCGAGTCCCATTGGTGCCCCTCAGCCCCTCAGTCCCATTCCAGGCCGCCGCGACGCCATACATACGCATAGGCGACGAAGACGGTGAGCACGAAGAGCAGCATCTCCACGAGCCCGAAAAGCCCCAGGGCGTCGAAGCTGACCGCCCAGGGGTAGAGGAAGACGATCTCGATATCGAAGACGATGAAGAGCATCGCCGTCAGGTAGTACTTGATGGGGAATCGGCCGCCGCCAGCAGGCGTGGGAGTGGGCTCAATACCGCACTCGTACGCCTCCTGCTTCGCCCGGTTGTACCGCTTGGGGCCGATAAGCGTGGCCATGACCACGGAGAAGATCGCAAACCCTGCCCCGAGGGCGCCGAGTACAAGGATGGGCGCGTAAGCATTCACCCTCCTCGCTCCTTCCAGTCGTCCTTGACCGTGTGGACCGCACCGGGCGTACCGCGCCGCCTCGAAGATCGTGTTCATGTGAGGCAGTTCACAAGCCCGACTGCCCCGCATCCTATGCCTGTCGGTCTGTGATCTGCGACACGGGGTCGGTAACCGCTCTTGTGATCTCCACCACCCGGCGAAGGATCATGAAGCCGGATGAGAGGTGATCTTCATACGTGAAGCGCGCGAGCGATCACCAGAAGTGACATTTGGGTGCGTTAGCGCTGGTGGAGGGGGTCTTGCCATATCAAGGCCAGGTGTGCTTCGGCAAATTCGCGAGGGGCCCGACAGGGGTGATAGGAGGGCGCGCCGATCTCGCGGCCGGCCCGTCCCAGGGTTGCCGAGGGGGCGCCGCGGGCTCATTTCGGGCTCGCGCCGACAGGAAGGTAAAGAGGGGAGAGAGGGGGGACGCGTGCGCGCTTTCACGATCTCCGGGGGTGCTTTCGCGGGGGCGGCGCCTCCGCTCCGTATCCACGCGCCCGCGCCCCGTATTCACCGCCCGCACGGGCCCGGTCGGATGATCATCAGACCGGCTGGGCTGACGCTCCATCAGTCCACGCCGTCGACCGGTGACCCTCCTGTGACCTGCGCCACTCCGTCACTCCACCCAAGAAAACGGGGCTTGGCCAACCAGGTAAAGCGGTGGTAGGCGGTGGGCAATTCGGACCTTTTCCCTAAAGGCCGTGATCAAGCCCGTGATCACCGGTGTCCGTATTGCCCGTTAGGGCGTCAATAAAGGCCCACAGAAAGTGGATTGATTGGTTCCGATCGTAACTGTGGCGCAACACACGTTTCTTGTCGGGAACCATGGGTGGCTGGTACCGGTTGTTCTCATGTCCCACACCGCTCACATACCCAGCCACCGGAAGCCCCGCCGCCGCAGCGCCTCGACCATGGCGCTCCGAGCCGGAGTTGCCGGTGGCGTCCTCAGCACCATCGCGGTCGCCGGAGCCGCCGGACCGGCACACGCCGAGCCGGTCACCGAGACCATTGAGATGCCCCTGATCTCCCCCGAGGGCCTCTCCCACTCGATCGCGCAGTCCGCCCAGGCCCAGCAGCAGGTCGCCTTCGACCTCGAACTGCAGGCCCAGGAGGACGCCGCGGCCACGAAGGCCGCGCAGGTCGCGAAGACGGCCAAGGCCGAGGCGGTCCGCCAGGCGGAGGCCGACAAGGCCGAGGCCAAGAAGCGCGAGCAGGCCGAGGAGCGCGCGTCCCGCACCGCCGAGCGCACCCAGCTCGCCCAGGCCACCAACGCCTCGTCTTCGTCCGAGTCGTCCAATGACAACGCCTCCAGCGGTTCGTCGAGCAACTCCTCCAGCAACTCGTCGAACGCCTCCGGTTCCGTCGGCACCGTCATCGCCTTCCTCAAGGCGCAGGTCGGCGACGCGTATGTGATGGGCGCCACGGGCCCCAACTCGTGGGACTGCTCCAGCCTGGTCCAGGCGGCCTTCCGCCAGGTCAACATCGACCTCCCGCGCGTCTCGCAGGACCAGTCGACCGCGGGTACCCAGGTCGGCACCTCCAACCTCCGGGTCGGCGACATCCTGTACTGGGGCAGCGCGGGTTCCGCGTGGCACACGGGTGTCTACATCGGCGACGGCAAGTACCTGGACGCGGCCAACCCCAGCAAGGGCGTGGTCATCCAGGACCTGTCGGGCTACCCGGCGACCGGCGCGGTCCGGGTGCTCTGAGCGTTCGTACGCCCGAAGGGGCCGACCACGACGTCCCGTCCTGGTCGGCCCCTTCGGCGTGTCCCCGCGCGTCCCCGCGTGTCCCCGCGTGTCCCCGCGCGTCCTCTCGCGCCGCGGGGACGGTCATCCGCTCCCAACGGCGGCTGCGAGCGCGGACCGCAGCCGCTCGTACGTCGGGGCCAGCCGGCGCAGCACCGTCGCCGCCGTACGGTCGTCCCCGGTGACGAGGGGCAGTTGGAGGCTCCCGACGAGCCGGGACTGGCCGTCCGCGACCGCCGCCGCCCCGGGCAGCCCCAGGGCCGCCAGACAGCCCGCCGCGTCGGCGAGGCGGCGGGCGCCCACCTGGACCCCGAATTCCGTCAGCAGCGCACGGGTGGCCGGGGCGAGCCCGCCTTCCACCAGGGCCGCCAGCTCCTCGACCGCAGCGGCCCCGCCGAGCGTCCCCGCGGGCACCGGGACGTCCGCCCGGCCGGCGAGCCAGGCGGCGGCCCGGGGCAGCGACCGGCGCAGCGCCTCCTCCTCGGTGACCTCGCGCTCCCGGACGAAGCCCGCGCGCAGGACGTACGGGACATCGGTGTAGTCGACCGCGTCGGCCCGCCAGGCCGCGAGGAACGCCCCCGTCGGCAGGGTCGCGTACGGGTGCCCGTGCGGATCGTGGAGCAGCACGGTGTCGCCGTCGACCGCGAGCACCACCACATAGTGGTCGACGCCGCCACCTTCACCCGGCGCGGGGACGGGAGCGGGGGTGCCCGGCTGGAAGAGCAGCAGCCCCATGTCCACCGGGCCCACCAGGACCGGCGCGTGGGCGCAGGCGGCGCGCAGCCGGGCGAGCGCCTCGCGGGGGGTGCCGCCGGAGGTGCGCTCACAGCGCGCGCCCAGCAGTTCGACGGCGGCGTCCAGGCCCTGTTCGGGATCCCAGGCGTACGGGTCGAAGAAGGGCAGCGTCCCGCCGATGAGCTGGACGCCGAACGGGGAGCCGGTGAGCGTCTCGATGACGGCGGGCGGGGGCGTGCCGGGGCCGAGCGTCATGGCCAGGGAGTTGGCGTAGCAGTAGGGGCCGGAGCCGATGTAGCGGTGCATGGGGACCTTCCGTGCCGTCGTCCGTCGGTGACGGTGTCAGTGCACGGCCTCACACGGGGGCAAGGTCAAGGAAGGTTCGCCGGCGGGGAGCGCGGTCGGCGCGGTACGGGCGGTACGGGGTGGTCAGGCGTACGGGCGCGGTGCGGGCGGTGGCGCGGCTCGTACGCGGGGCGGTACGGGCGGGTCGCGGGGCACTCGCGGGTCGCGCGGCACGTGCGCGTACAGGCAGTCGTGCGGTACGGGCGCGGTAGGCCGTCGGTCGCCCGGCCACGGGCACGGGCGGTCCCTCGTCGGGGGCCGCCCGTCGCACCCGTGTCGTCACGCCTTCGGCGCCACCTTCGAGAGTCCGTTGATGATGCGGTCCATCGCGTCGCCGCCGGTCGGGTCGGTCAGGTTGGCCAGCATCTTCAGGGTGAAGCGCATGAGCAGCGGATGCGTCAGACCCCGGTCCGCCGCCAGCTTCATGATCTTCGGGTTGCCGATCAACTTCACGAAGGCGCGGCCCAGCGTGTAGTAGCCGCCGTAGGTCTCCTTGAGGACCTTCGGGTAGCGCTGGAGGGCGAGTTCCCGCTGTGCCGGGGTGGCGCGCGCATGGGCCTGGACGATCACATCGGCCACCAGTTGGCCCGACTCCATGGCGTACGCGATGCCCTCACCGTTGAACGGGTTCACCAGCCCGCCCGCGTCACCGACGAGCAGCAGTCCGCGCGTGTAGTGCGGCTGCCGGTTGAACGCCATCGGCAGCGCGGCCCCGCGGATCGGGCCGGTCATGTTCTCCTCGGTGTAGCCCCACTCCTCGGGCATCGAGGCGCACCACGCCTTCAGCACCTCGCGCCAGTCCAGCTCCTTGAAGGCCGCAGTGGTGTTCAGCACGCCGAGGCCGACGTTGGAGGTGCCGTCGCCCATGCCGAAGATCCAGCCGTACCCCGGCAGCAGCCGGTCCTGCGGGCCGCGCCGGTCCCACAGTTCGAGCCAGGACTCCAGGTAGTCGTCGTCGTGGCGGGGCGAGGTGAAGTACGTCCGTACGGCCACGCCCATCGGCCGGTCCTCGCGCCGGTGCAGACCCATCCCGAGGGAGATCCGGGAGGAGTTGCCGTCGGCCGCGACGACCAGCGGCGCGTGGAAGGTGACCGGGGTCTTCTCCTCGCCGAGCTTGGCCTCGACGCCGGTGATCCGGCCCGTGCGGTCGTCGATGATCGGGGCGCCGACGTTGCAGCGCTCGTACAGCCGGGCGCCCGCCTTCTGGGCCTGCCGGGCGAGCTGGTCGTCGAAGTCGTCCCGCTTCCGGACCAGTCCGTAGTCCGGGAAAGTGGCGAGTTCCGGCCAATCGAGCTGGAGCCGGACTCCGCCGCCGATGATCCGCAGGCCCTTGTTCCGCAGCCAGCCGGCCTCTTCGGAGATGTCGATGCCCATCGCCACGAGCTGCTTGGTGGCGCGCGGGGTCAGACCGTCGCCACAGACCTTCTCGCGCGGGAACGCCGTCTTCTCAAGGAGCAGGACGTCGAGTCCGGCCTTGGCGAGGTAGTACGCGGTGGTGGAGCCGGCTGGGCCCGCCCCGACGACGATCACATCCGCGCTGTGTTCGGAGAGGGGCTCGGTCACGGCGGGGTCTCCCGAAGACTCGATAAGGCGTGCCGAACGGCACAGGACACGTGCAGTCTAGGGGGGCGTACCGATCAACCGACTGAAGGGCTCCCCCTATGAACAGGCCCCTCCCCGCCGTACGGCTGCGTGTGCCCACCGACGAGGACGCGCACGCATGGCACCGGGTCTTCGCCGATCCGGACGTCATGGAGTTCCACGGCGGGCGCGCCGCGGAACTGTCGGTGTACGAGGAGCTGACGGCCCGGCAGCGCAGACACGACGCCGAGCGCGGCTTCTGCCTCTGGACGCTGCTGGACGAGGACGGGGAGGTCATCGGCTTCACCGGCGCCCAGCCGTGGCCGTACGCGGAGTTCGGTCCGGTCGGCGAGATCGAGATCGGTTGGCGGCTGGCGCGGTCGGCGTGGGGGAAGGGGTACGCGACCGCCGCCGCCCGGACCACGGTGGAGCGGGTACGGGCGGCCGGTGTGGAGCGGATCGTGGCGATGGTCGACGCGCGCAACGAGCGCTCGATCGCGGTGACGCGGCGGCTCGGGATGGAGCGGGTGCAGACGTTCGTCACACCGGAGTCGCAGCGGGAGGGGTACTGCTTCCGGCGCGAGCTGTGACGGACCGCCAGGAACCGCAGGGCGGGTGACGGCCGGGGGACGCGGGCGACGGGCGCGGGCCAAGGCGTCCCCGGCGCGGGGCCCGTGGCGTGTCCCGCTGGCCCCGTGCGGGCCGCGCGGGGCCCGGGGGTCCCCCGGGCGCCCGGTCGCCGTCAGGCGGGCTTGAAGCCCCGGTGCAGCGCCACGATGCCGCCCGACAGGTTCCGCCAGGCCACCTTCGACCAGCCCGCCTCCCGCAACCGCGCCGCGAGGGCGGGCTGGTCGGGCCAGGACTGGATGGACTCGGCGAGGTAGACGTAGGCGTCGGGGTTGGAGGAGACGGCCCGCGCCACCGGGGGCAGCGCGCGCATCAGGTACTCCTCGTACACCGTCCGGAAGGGCGCCCAGGTCGGGTGCGAGAACTCGCAGATCACGATCCGGCCGCCGGGCTTGGTCACCCGGTACATCTCCTGGAGCGCCAGGTCCGTCTCCTGGACGTTGCGCAGTCCGAAGGAGATGGTGACGGCGTCGAAGACACCGTCACGGAACGGCAGTCTCGTCGCGTCGCCCGCCGTCAGCGGGAGCCAGGAGTTCCGCTTCTTGCCCTCGCGGAGCATCCCGAGCGAGAAGTCGCAGGGCACCACGAACGCGCCGGCCCTGGTGAAGGGCAGCGAGGAGGTGCCGGTGCCCGCCGCGAGGTCGAGGACCTTCTGCGCGGGTCGCGCGTCGACGGCCCTGGTGACCTCCTTGCGCCATCTGCGGTCCTGGCCGAGGGAGAGCACGTCGTTGGTGAGGTCGTACTTGGCCGCCACGGCGTCGAACATCGAGGCGATCTCGTGGGGCTGCTTGTCCAGGGATGCTCGGGTCACGTTCCCCATTCAAGCAGGGCGGCCCCGTCGCCCGGACACGCCCTAGGCGCGGCGGTGGACGAGCCGGCCGCCCAGCACGGTGGCGACACAGCTCCGGGCACCGTGCTCCCTCAGCGCCAGGGAGGGCGGCACGTCCACCGGTACGTCGAAGACCGCGAAGTCGGCGGGCCCGCCGACCGTCAGCGGCCGGTCAAGCAGCGCTTCGAGCGCGTGCGGGGGGTGCCCGGCCAGCACGTCCAGCGCGTTCGGGCCTGCGGGTGCGTCGCCGGGCGCGGGGCGGGCGCCGGGCGCCGGTTCGCGCACCCGCAGGCCCGAACGCGCCACCGCCGTACGGACCGGGGGCAGGGTGAAGGGCCCGGTGACCGCCGTCGTGCCGTGGGCCAGCAGCCGCTGGAGCCCGCGCCGGGCGCTGCCGCCCCGCCGGACGTCGTCCAGACCCAGCGCGGCCAACGCCTCCCCGGTGAACGGTTCGGTGCCCAGCTCGGCCGCCTCGCGCGGGTCGGGGTGGTAGGCCGCCTCCAGCAGTTCCACGGCGCGCGGATGGCGCAGTCCCGGCGTCAGCAGGCCCGGCCAGTGCCGGACCCGGGCGCCGGGGTGGGCGGCGGCCAGTTCCTCGTACGTGCCCATGGCGACGACGGTCCCGCCGTCGACCGTGACCGCCCGTACCCCCGCGCGGTCGACGAGGACGGCGTCGGCCGCGTGAATCGTCAGCACGGCACCCTCAGGTGGCGTTGAGGAGCTTCAGCTCCGGGTGGGCCGTGCCGCCCTCGATCGCCGTGGAGGAGATGTGGGAGGCGACCCGCGCGTCGACCGGGTCGTTCGCCGGGTCGTCGTGGACCACGATGTGCTCGTACGTCGTCGCCCGCTGCGCCGGTACCCGGCCCGAGCGGCGGATGAGGTCGATGATCTCCTGCCGGTTGGAGCGGTGCTTGGCGCCCGCCGACGAGACGACGTTCTCCTCCAGCATGATGGAGCCGAGGTCGTCGGCGCCGTAGTGCAGCGAGAGCTGACCGACCTCCTTGCCGGTGGTCAGCCAGGAGCCCTGGATATGGGCGATGTTGTCCATGAAGAGCCGGGCGACGGCGATGATCCGCAGATACTCGAAGAGCGTCGCCTGGGTGCTGCCCTTGAGCTTGTTGTTCTCCGGCTGGTAGGTGTACGGGATGAAGGCCCGGAAGCCGCCCGTACGGTCCTGTACGTCGCGGATCATCCGAAGGTGCTCGATCCGCTCGGCGTTGGTCTCGCCGGTGCCCATCAGCATCGTGGAGGTCGATTCGACGCCCAGGTTGTGCGCGGTCTCCATGATCTCCAGCCACCGCTCGCCGGACTCCTTGAGCGGGGCGATGGCCTTGCGCGGCCGGGCGGGCAGCAGTTCGGCGCCGGCGCCGGCGAACGAGTCCAGGCCGGCCGTGTGGATGCGCTGGATGGCCTCCTCGACGGAGACTCCGGAGATCCGGGCCATATGGTCGACCTCGGATGCGCCGAGGGAGTGGATCACGAGCTGCGGATGGGCGGCCTTGATGGCCGAGAAGTGCTCTTCGTAGTACTCGACACCGAAGTCGGGGTGGTGTCCGCCCTGGAACATGATCTGGGTGCCGCCCAGTTCGACGGTCTCCGCGCAGCGGCGCAGGATGTCGTCGAGATCGCGGGTCCAGCCCTTGGCGGTGTCCTTCGGCGGGGCGTAGAAGGCACAGAACTTGCAGGCCGTGACGCAGACATTGGTGTAGTTGATATTGCGCTCGATGATGTACGTCGCGATGTGCTCGGTACCGGCGTAGCGGCGGCGGCGCACGGCGTCGGCGGCGCTGCCCAGCGCGTGGAGCGGGGCCGAGCGGTAGAGGTCGAGCGCTTCCTCCGGGGTGATCCGGCCCCCGTCGGCGGCGCGGTCCAGCACGGACTGCAGGTCGGCCTTCTCGGTCACCGGGTGTCACCTTTCGGCGGATTTCCGACGCGATTTCCATGCGTCTGCGGGCGGTCCCAGCGTACGTCAGCCGTCCGGCGCGGCTCCGGGCCGGTCGGGACACGACTCGCACGGCCGACCGGTCCCCAGCGTGCCGGGGGCCGGGGGCTGGGGGGTGGGGGGTGCGCCGCGTCCGGCCGGTGGTCAGCGGCGGGCGCCGAGCAGTTCCACCGTGACATCGCCCGCGAATCCGGTCGTCGGGCCGGTCCGGCGGGCGAATTCCCGTACGCCGGCGAGCTGGTCGGGACCGAAGCGGAAGTCGAGCGTCCGGAAGTACCGGGCCAGCAGCTCCGCGTCGAAGCTCTCCCAGCGGGCCGCCTGCTCGGCGACCTTGTCGACCTCCGCGAGTGAGAGGTCCCGCGAGGCGAGGAATGCCTCGTGCACCTCGGCGACGAGGGCCGGCTCCCGCTCCAAATAATCCTTGCGCGCCGCCCACACGGCGAACACGAAGGGCAGCCCGGTCCACTCCTTCCACATCAGCCCCAGATCGTGGACCTGGAGGCCGAGGCGGGGCGCGTCGTGCAGGGAGGCCCGCAGCGCGGCGTCCCCGATCAGTACCGCGGCGTCCGCCTCCCCCATCATCAGCCCGAGGTCGGGCGGGCAGGTGTAGTAGTCCGGCTCGACCCCGTACCGCTCGGCCAGGAGTAGCTGCGCGAGGCGTACGGAGGTGCGGGAGGTGGAGCCGAGCGCGACCCGCGCGCGGTGGAGCTGCTCCAGCGGCACCTGGGAGACGATCACGCAGGACATCACCGGGCCGTCGCAGCCGACCGCGAGATCGGGGAAGGCGACGAGCTGATCGGCGTTGCGCAGGAACTCGACCAGGGTGATGGGCGCGATGTCGAGATCGCCGCGCACCAGCCGCTCGCTGAGCTTCTCCGGGGTGTCCTTCGACAGTTCGAGGTCGAGGAGGGTCCCGGTGCGGGCCAGCCCCCAGTAGAGGGGCAGACAGTTCAGGAACTGGATGTGGCCCACCCGGGGCCGACTCCGTCGATGGTCGGTTGCTGAGCTTTCTCCGAGTCTGTCCACAACCCGAGGCTAGACCGGCCGGGGCGGTCCGCCCCGCCGGGGGGCGCGTGCGGGTCGCGGAATCCACTGCCCGGGGGACGCCCCGGGCGCCCCTCCCGCACCGCGTTTCGTCAGCGGACTGCGGACGGCGTCAAGCGTCCGGGTGAAGTGATCTTTCCCTCTACCGCTGCCAACACCCTGCGTGCTAGGCTCGACGCAAGTTGCAGTTTGGTTTCCCTTGCAGTACAGAGCCTGCGGAGCATGTGACCCGCAGGCTTTTGTAGTTTTCAGACTTGTTTGCAGGTTCTGGAGCAGGGCAACCCTTTGGCCCAAGGAGGGCTTATGGCTACCGGAACCGTCAAGTGGTTCAACGCTGAAAAGGGCTTCGGCTTCATCGCCCAGGACGGCGGCGGCCCGGATGTCTTCGTCCACTACTCCGCGATCAACGCGTCTGGTTTCCGCTCGCTGGAGGAGAACCAGGTCGTGAACTTCGACGTCACGCAGGGTCCGAAGGGCCCTCAGGCGGAGAACGTCACCCCGGCCTAGTCCGCCAGGGTTGACGATCGCGAACGACTGAGCAGTACCAAGGAGCCCCGCCCTTTCGAGGACCGGGGCTCCTGCCTTTTCACCACGGCGGCCGGCCCGGCCTTTCCATCCGGGACGCCGCCTTTCCGCCACTGGGCGCCCCCGCCTTTCCGTGCGGCGCCGGACGGGTGGATTCCGCTCGGGCCGGCCGATCGAACCCCCCGCCGTACGGGATCGATAGGCGCGGCGGCCGGCCCCGATAGGCGTTGCCGGTTGCAGCCGATAGGCACCACCGGCCCGGCCGGAATTCATCGCCCACCGAATCTTGGCGATCTGTTCAATTCGGCGGCATATGTTCGGCGACTGTGCGACGGGACAGCCCGGGGGACGGTGCGGCGGCACAGCCCGGGGGACGGCTCAGCGGCGCTGTGTCACGAGTGGTGGCAGCGGCGGCAGGGGCGGCAGTTCCGGCTCGTACAGCCAGGCCGCGAAGAGTCCGTCCAGCGGTCGCCGCGCATGGCGCCCGGCCAGCGCGATGAACTCCTCCGTCGTCACCACACCGTGCCGGTGGACCGAGGTCCACTCCCGCAGCAGCGCCACGAAGGCCGCGTGCCCGATCTCCGTGCGCAGCGCGTGCAGCGTCAGGGCGCCCCGTTCGTACACCCGGTCGTCGAAGAGCCGCCGCACCCCGGGATCGGCGATCCGGATGTCCTGCGGCAGCAGCGCGATCCGGGCCCGGGACCGCTCGGCCAGCGCCGCCGCCGACGGGCCGCCGGCCAGCTCCGACCAGAGCCACTCCGCGTACTTCGCGAACCCCTCATTGAGCCAGATGTGCCGCCAGTGGGCGATGGTGAGGCTGTTGCCGAACCACTGGTGCGCCAGCTCGTGCGCGATCAGCCGCTCGCTGCCGCGCCGGCCGTCCACATGGTTCGTACCGAAGATCGACAGCCCCTGCGCCTCCACCGGCACCTCCAACTCCTCGTCCACCACGACGACCCCGTAGTCGTCGAAGGGGTAGGGGCCGAAGAGGTCCTGGAAGAGGGTCATCATCTGCGGCTGCCGCGCGAAATCATGCTCGAACCGCCCCCCGAGCAGCGCGCGCGGCACCGCGGCCGGCTGCGGGACCGCGCCCGCGTGGGCCACGTCGACCAGTTCGTACGGGCCGATCTGGACGGTCGCCAGATAGGTCGACATCGGCGCCGGCTGCTCGTACACCCAGGTCGTCGT
Source organism: Streptomyces sp. NPDC020965 (assembly GCF_044333555.1). NCBI lineage: Bacteria > Bacillati > Actinomycetota > Actinomycetes > Kitasatosporales > Streptomycetaceae > Streptomyces > Streptomyces sp. NPDC020965. The sequence continues at coordinate 70,456 of NZ_JBIRRE010000010.1, read as the reverse complement.
GGAGGCACTGATCGTCCGCGCGGTCAGGGTGCCGTTCGCGACGGCGGTGTACGGGGACGGCACGGTCACCGCGATCCGGTAGCGGGCCTTGTCGTCGGGCCGGTCGTTGCAGGGGAACCAGGAGCGGGCGCCGATCGGCTGCGAGGCCACCAGCGCGCCCTCGTCCAGCCCCTCCCAGCCCAGCTCGCCCCACTCGCGGGAGCGGACGGTCCGGGGCTCCCCGGCGTAGCGGACCTCGACGGTGAAGGGGGCGCCCGGCCGCAGCGGACGGACGGGGCGGACGCGCAGCTTGTCGCCCCGGTGGGTGTATCTGGCCGGGCGGCGGCCGTCGATCGTCACCTTGGTGAGACGGAACGGGCCGAGGTCGAGGACGATCTCGGCCAGCTCCGCGGGGCCGACGACGCCGCTGACGACGGCCCGGCCGGAGAGCCTGTTGGTGTGCGGCAGGAACTCCAGCGCCAGGTCGTACTCCGTGGTCCGATAGCGACTGTCGCCGTGCTGCGGGAAATAGGAATCCGTCACCGTCGTGCGCCGTCCTTCACTTCTTCCGCTTCTTCGCCGGGAGCGCCGGCGCGGTACCGGGGTGTCCCGGAGACCCCGTGCGTGTTCACTGCCCGGAGTGGTTCACTGCCCGGAGTCGTTGACTACCCGGAGTGGCTGACTGCCCGGAGTGTTCACTGCCAGGAGTCGATCGGGTTGCCGAGCCACCGGGTGTCGGCGGGCACCCGCTCCCCGCTCATCACCAGCGACGCGGGGCCGACGGCCGCCCGGTCCCCGATCACGGCGCCGGGCAGCGCGATGCCGTGCGGACCGAGCGTGGCACCGGCCCCGAGGACCACATTGTCCATGCGCATGATCCGGTCGTGGAAGAGGTGGGTCTGCACCACACAGCCACGATTCACACTGGCGCCCCGGCCGATCGTGACGAGATCCGCCTCCGGCAGCCAGTACGTCTCGCACCAGACCCCGGCGCCGATCCGGGCGCCGAGGGCGCGCAGCCACAGACTCGTCAGCGGGGTGCCGGGGACGGCGCCGATGAGCCACGGCACGGCGAGGACCTCGACGAAGGTGTCCGCCAGCTCGTTGCGCCAGACGAAACCGGACCACAGCGGATGCTCGACCGCCCGGAACCGGCCCACCAGCAGCCATTTCGCGATGATGGCCGTCAGACAGGCCACCACTCCCCCGGCGAGCAGCACCGCACCGCAGAGCAGTACGGCGACCGGCGCGCCGAATCGTTCCGCCAGGGCGGCAACGGCGATCAGCGCCAGCACCGCGAGCGCCATCCCGCACATCACCGGCACCACGCGGCACAGCTCCACCGCCGCGCGCGCCCAGCGCAGCCGGCCGGGCGGCGCGAAGGTACGGCTCTGATCGCCCTCCTCGGCGGCCCGGGGCAGCTTCATCGGCGGCATCCCCAGCCAGGAACTGCCCGCCTTGGCCCGCTTCGGAGCCGTGGACAGCACCCCGACCAGACCGTGTTTGGGCACCCGGCGGCCCGCCGCCGTCATCCCCGAGTTCCCGAGGAAGGCGCGCTTGCCGACCCGGGCCTCGGCGATCCGCAGCCGGCCGCCGCCCAGCTCGTACGAGGCGACCAGGGTGTCGTCGGCGAGGAACGCCCCGTCGCCCACGGTCGTCATCGCGGGCACGGCCAGCACGGTCGACGCCTCGACACCACGGCCCACCCGCATCCCGAGGGCCCGCAGCCACACGGGTGTCAGGAGGCTCGCGTACAGCGGGAAGAGATGCACCCGCGCCATGTCCATCAGCCGCTCCGTCGCCCACGCCTGCCAGGCGATCCGGCCGTGGACGGGGTGACTGCCGGCGCGCAGTCCGACGCTCAGGGCGCGTACCCCGGCGAGGATCAGCAGCGCGTGGGTCGCCAGGGCGGCGAGCGTCGCCAGCGGTACGGCGGCGAGCGCGAGGGCCACGACGGACCCCGCACCGGCGTCCAGCGGGTGGGTGCCACCGGCGCCGTCCAGGAATAGCAGCAGGACCAGCAGCCCCGGCACCACCGCGAGCGCGGGCAGCAGGCCCAGCAGCAGCGAGGTCAGCGCGTAGACGGCGATCCAGCGGCGGCGGCGCGGCGGGCGGGGCTCCTGGCTCCGGCGCGCCTTGCCGTTACGGGTGGCGGGCACGCCCGACCAGCGCTCACCGGCCGGTACCGCCCCGGTGACCCCGGAGCCGGGCGCGATCTCGGACCGCTTGCCGATCCGCGCGCCGGGGAAGAGGGTGCTGCGGGCGCCGACGATCGCGCCCGCCCCGACCCGTACGGCGCCGATGTGCAGCCGGTCGCCGTCCAGCCAGTGTCCGGAGAGATCCACCTCGGGTTCCACCGCGCAGCCACGGCCGAGCCGGAGCATCCCGGTGACCGGGGGCAGGGCGTGCAGATCGACGTCGTCGCCGATCCGGACGCCGAGGGCGCGCGCGTAGTGGGTGAGCCAGGAACCGGCCAGATTGGTGGCCCCGCTCAGCTCGGCGAGCCGCTCCGCCGTCCACAGCCGCAGATGGGTTCGGCCGCCGCGTTCGTACGTGCCGGGCCGCAGCCCGCGCAGCAGCAGCCGGGCACCACCGGCCGCGATCATGATCCGGCCGGGCGGCGAGACGACGAGCAGCCAGCCGAGGGCGAGCCACCACCAGGAGACGGCGGGGCCGAGGCCGAGGACGTTGTTCACGGCGAGGGCCACCACGCTCCACCGCAGCCCGGCGACGGTGAGCAGCGGGGCCATCAGCAGGAGCTGTGCCGCCTGGGTGCGACGGCGCACGGGCCGGACGGGGCGGGCCGCCTCGGTCGGTGCGCCGGAGACCTCCTCCAGGGTGCGGGCGAGGGCGCCGAGCGCCGGGTGCTGGTAGATGTCGCCGACGGAACCGGTGCCGTACCGCTCCCTGATCCGTGACACCAGCCGGGCGGCGGCGAGGCTGCCGCCGCCCTGGGCGAAGAAGTCGGCGGCGGGGTCGGTGACTGGCGTGCCGAGGAGGTCGGTCCACTGCTCGGCGAGCCAGGTCTCGGCCTCGGTGAGGGGAGGGGCGTCGCCGTCGCCGGGGGCGGCGGTGGTGGTCGGCAGGGGCCAGGGCAGGGCGTTCCGGTCGACCTTGCCCGAAGTCCTGGTCGGCAGTTCGTCCACGACGGCGAGGAGGGGGACGAGGGCGGCGGGCAGCTCTTCGCGCAGGCGGGTGACGGCGTCGGCCTGGTCGAAGACGGGGGTGGCCGGGGTGCCAGGGGTGGGGGTCTCGGGGGTTGGGCCGGGGGTCCCGGGGGCCTCGGTGGTCGGGGCGGGGGGCTCGGCGGGACCTGAGGTCTCGGGGGTTGGGGCGGGAGTCTCGGCGGTGGGGGCGGGGGCCTCGGTGGTCGGGGCGGGGGCCTCGGGGGTGGGGGCGGTCGGGACGACGTAGCCCACCAGGACCTGGAGGCCCGCGCCCGTCGTACGGACCGCCGCCGCCGCGCCCGCCACACCCGGGAGGGCCTGGAGCGCCGCGTCGATCTCGCCGAGTTCGATCCGCCGCCCGCCGAGCTTGATCTGCTCGTCCGCGCGGCCCATGAAGAGCAGGCCCTCGGACTCCGCGCGGACCAGATCACCGCTGCGATAGGCGCGGGACCAGCCGAGCGCGGGCAGCGGGGCGTACTTCTCGGCGTCCTTGGCCGCGTCCAGATAGCGGGCGAGACCGACGCCGCCGATGACCAGCTCGCCGGTGTCGCCCATCGGGACGATCTCGCCCCGGGCGTCCACGACCGCCAGTTCCCAGCCGTCGAGCGGCAGCCCGATCCTGACCGGCCCCTCCCCGGTCAGCCGGGCCGCACAGGCAACGACCGTGGCCTCCGTGGGGCCGTAGGTGTTCCAGACCTCGCGGCCGAGGACCGCCATGCGTTCGGCCAGCTCCGGCGGACACGCCTCGCCGCCGAAGATCAGCAGGCGGACGGCATCCAGGGCGTCGGCGGGCCAGAGCGCGGCGAGCGTCGGCACGGTCGAGACCACCGTGATGCCCTGCGCCACCAGCCAGGGGCCCAGGTCGAGACCCGTCCGTACGAGCGAGCGGGGCGCGGGCACCAGACAGGCACCGTGCCGCCAGGCCAGCCACATCTCCTCGCAGGAGGCGTCGAAGGCGACGGAGAGCCCGGCGAGCACCCGGTCACCGGGGCCCAGGGGCCGCTCGGTGAGGAAGAGCCGGGCCTCGGCGTCCACGAAGGCCGCCGCGCTGCGGTGGGTGACGGCGACCCCCTTGGGTCTGCCGGTGGAGCCGGAGGTGAAGATGATCCAGGCGTCGTCACCGGGGCGGGGGCGGGGCGCGGTCCGAACGTAGCCGTCGCTGTAGCCGTCGCTGTCGCTGTCGCTGAGACCTTGGGCATCCGTACTCGTACCCGTACCGGCATCGGCATCGGCATCGGCATCGGCATCGGCATCGGCGGGGTCGGCGGGCCGGGTGTCCGGTGTCGGCGTGATGCGACCGCCTTCGCCGATCACGGCGCCGACCCGGGCCTCCGTGAAGACCAGGGTGGCCCGTTCGTCGGGGTCCTCGGCGTCCACGGGGACGTACGCGGCTCCCGCCGCGAGCACCGCGAGGATCGACACATAGAGGTCGGCCGTGCCGGACGGGACGCGGACACCGACCCGGTCACCGGCACCGATCCCGACCGCCGGGCCGGTCAGTCGGCGGCGTACCGTCTCGACCTCGTCCAGGAGCGCGCGGTAGGTCAAGGGGGTGACGCCGTCGTCCACGGCGAGCGCGTCCGGGTGGCGGTGGGCCGTCTCGGTGAGGATGTCGATGAGGGTGCGCTCGGGGGCGGCACCGCCAGCGGTGAAGAGCGCCAGGGAAGCGGCGTCCGCCAAGGCCGGATCGAGCAGGACCGAGGTGTCCGTCGAGGTGGTCGGGGCGAGGGTCATTCAGTGCGCCCGCCGTCGGCCGGCAGGGTCCCGGGCCCGGGGCGGGCCCGGTCGTCACGGCCCTCACACGCCCGGTCGCCACGAGTCTGGTTCGTACGCATCTTCACTCTCCGTCCGTCGTCGAGTGCGCTGCGAATCCCCGTCCGCGCACGGCAAACGAGCAGTTTATCCAGCGTTGACCTGACTCGCCTGTTGTACGGATTCGGGCCACTGTCCGGGCACCGCCCCCGGGCCCGGCCGCCATGGACGGCATCGCCGCAGCTCGCGTCGGCGAGCCGACGGGGGCCCGGGGCGCCCCGTCGAGAGGCCGTCGAGGGCCGGATTGTGGCGAACCCCACCCTGCCGGAGGGCGCCACAGAGCGGCGGGGCCGGTGCCGGGGACGCGGAAAGGGCCGGAGGAGGGGACGCGGAGAGGGCCGGGCGCCGGGACAGGGCCGGGGCCCGAGAGAGGCCCGGGGCCGGGAGAGGCCCGGCGCCGGGGCGGGAGGGCCGCCGGGGCCCGGGGCCGGGAGAGGCCCGGCGCCGGGATCGGGAGGGCGGCCGGCTCAGCGGGGCGACCAGCGCTCGCCCTTCAGCAGATCGGAGAGGCCCACCCAGGCGAAGTTCATGAGGGTCGCGGTGGCCTCCTTCGCCGACGCCCCGCCCATCTCGTTCACCCAGCCGGCCAGCGACTCCGCCGCCCCCACCAACGCCTGTGCCAGCCCGGCCACGTCCCGCTCGGTCGGCTCGGTCGGTCCGGCACCCGGCCGGGGGGTCCCGGACTCGGTCGCGGCGGTGCGGATCAGCCCGGCGACATAGTCGACGATCACATCCCGCATCACGGACACCTCCAGCGCGAACGGCTCGCCGTGGGTCCGCGCCTGGCGGTGCAGTACGGCCCAGCCGTCCGGGTTCTCCGCGGTGTGCGTGAAGAACGCGGTGAGCCCGGCCCACAGTTGGCGATCGGCCGGCAGACCTGGTTCGGTCGCGGCCTGCACGGCGGTCAGCAGCGCCTCCGCCTCGCGCCGGATGCACGCCGTGAACAGCTCTTCCTTGGAGTTCAGATAGAGATAGACCAAGGGCTTGGAGACCCCGGCCAGTTCGGCGATCTCATCCATCGAGGTGGCCCGGTACCCGCGCTCCGCGAAGGTCCGTACGGCGGCGTCCATCATCTGCCGCTCCCGTACGGCCCGTGGCATCCGCTTGGTTCGCACACTGTCCGCAGCACTCATGCTCAGTCGTCCCTCCGCCCCCGCGCAGCTCCCCTACTGCTCGGTAAGCCTACGGCCCGTCAGCCGGGCCGGAACGCGTCGAGGCCCCCTCCCCCGCACCCATACGGGATACGGAAAGAAGGGGGCCTCGATCGGACAGCGAACAGAGGTGAAACGGTCGGAAGGAGAGCTGAATCGATCCGTTCCGGATCCCGGCCGGTACCGGCCGGTTCGGGTTACGCGGGGACCGGGACCTGCCGGCGCTCCGGCTCGTCGTCGATCGGCGACGAGCTGGCCGAGTTGTACGCGTCGTGGTCCAGGATCTTCTCGCGGGCGGCGACGATGACCGGGACCAGCGCCTGACCGGCCACGTTCGTCGCCGTACGGATCATGTCCAGGATCGGGTCGATCGCCATCAGCAGGCCCACGCCCTCCAGCGGGAGACCCAGCGTCGAGAGGGTCAGGGTCAGCATCACGGTCGCGCCGGTGAGGCCGGCCGTGGCGGCCGAACCGACGACCGAGACGAAGGCGATCAGCAGGTAGTCCTGGACGCCGAGCTGCACATCGAAGATCTGCGCGATGAAGATCGCCGCCAGCGCCGGGTAGATCGCGGCGCAGCCGTCCATCTTCGTGGTCGCGCCGAACGGGACCGCGAAGGAGGTGTACTCCTTCGGCACGCCGAGCCGCTCGGTGACCTTCTGGGTGACCGGCATCGTGCCGACCGAGGAGCGCGAGACGAAGGCGAGCTGGATCGCGGGCCAGGCGCCCTTGAAGAACTGGATCGGGTTGACCTTGGCGACCGTCGCCAGCAGCAGCGGGTAGACACCGAACATCACCAGCGCGCAGCCGATGTAGACGTCGGCGGTGAAGGTCGCGTACTTGCTGACCAGGTCCCAGCCGTAGTCGGCGATGGCGTAGCCGATGAGGCCGACGGTGCCCAGCGGCGCGAGGCGGATGACCCACCACAGGGCCTTCTGGAGCAGTTCGAGCACGGCCTCGCTGAGGCTGAGGATCGGCTTGGCCTTCTCGCCGAGGGCGAGGGCGGCGATACCGGCGACGGCGGCGAGGAAGACGATCTGGAGGACGTTCAGCTCGGTGAACGGCGTGATGACGTCCGTCGGGACGATGCCGGTGAGGAAGTCGATCCAGGAGCCGGAGTTCTCCGGCGCCTTGCCGTCCTTCGGGGTGAGGCCGGTGCCCGCGCCCGGGTTGGTGAGCAGGCCGATCGTGATGCCGATGGCGACCGCGATCAGCGAAGTGATCATGAACCAGAGCAGGGTCTGGCCGGCCAGCCGGGCGGCGTTGTTGACCTTGCGGAGGTTGGTGATGGAGACCAGGATCGCGAAGAAGACGAGCGGCGCGACGGCCAGCTTCAGCAACCGGATGAAGATGTCACCGATGTGGCCGAGGGTGTCCTTGAGCCAGCCGATGTCCTGACCCTTGGCGAGCCAGCCGAGCAGGACTCCGAGCACCAGACCGGCGACGATCTGCGCCCAGAAGGGGACCTTGGGTATGCGGAAACGGGAGCCCGAGGGCTCACCGTTCGCGGTGGTCGCGGCATTCGCGGACACGGACACACTCCAGTAGCGGCATGAAGGGGATGGGGAGAGAGCGGGGGGTGCGGGGCGCCCGTGCGCGAGTGGGCGGTACCGCTGTCGAGGCCGAGGTTTCAGACCGAGCGGCGACAGGCCGCGGACATACAGCGGCAGAGATCGACATGCAGGCGCGCCACGAGCGGGGGGCTCGCGGCATCGAGGAGGCGCACTGCTGTCGTCATGTCGAACACGTTAACACTTGAACTTTGAGAAGCTCAAAGCTCACCTTTGGGATCTACGCCACTTCCACCGCGCTCCGGGGCTCATGGGCAGCCTCGGGGGCATCCCCGTACGTACCTCCGCGGGCATCCCCATGCTCATCCCTGAGGCATCCCCATGCTCATCCCGGCACGTGTCCCCGTACGTACCCCCGCAGGCCCCCGCGGGCCCCCGCTCCGGGCTCCCGGACCCCTCGGGCTCCCGGCTCCGGCTCCCGGCTCCCGGCATGGCAAAGCCCCCGGCAGTAAGTAGCTACCGGGGGCGATCACTCACATCAGACCGTACGGAACCGGATCGCCGCCACAAAGGAGCGGTCCGGGACGACCCAGGACAGCCCAAGACGGTCCGGAACGGCCCCGGACGGTCCGGGTCGGTCAGACCGCCGCGCTGTCCTCACTGTTCCGGTTGGCGCGCAGCCGCCCCTTGACCTCATCGACCTTGTTGACGAGCTGTTCGGACATCGCCTCCCGCTGCTTCCGCAGCAGGACGAAGCTGAGCGGCGCGGAGATCACCAGCGCGAGCAGCACGACCCAGGCGAAGTTGGCCTCACCCATCCCCTTGGGCAGGATGCCGAAGTGGACCAGACCGGCCACGATCACGAAGCAGCCGGCGAAGATGGCGACCCGCAGGGCGGTGTACTTGATCGCGGCGCTCGACTTGGCTGACACGGCGGGGTCCTTCTCTCGTCGTACGACAGATCGTGTCAAACCAGTGAAGCACGCCTGTCTGTCGATCAGTACAGCGGCCGCCGTATGAGGGGTTCACCGTCCTACGGCGGCCGGCTGGGGCACACACTCCCGGTCGTACTCGCTCGGTCGTGCGCGCTCGGTCCTGAGCCTCGTCCCGGGGGTCAGACGCGCATGGGCTGCGGCGACTCGCGGCGGTCGGCGTCCGGGCCCGGGTACTCGCGGATGATCTCGTACCGCGTGTTCCGCTCCACCGGGCGGAATCCGGCGTCGCGGATCAGGTCGAGCAGATCGTCGCGGGTCAGCTTGTTCGGCGTGCCGTAGTTGTCCGCGTCGTGCGTGATCTTGTACTCGACCACCGAACCGTCCATGTCGTCCGCACCGTGCTGAAGCGCGAGCTGGGCGGTCTGCACGCCGTGCATCACCCAGAAGACCTTGACGTGCGGCACGTTGTCGAAGAGCAGCCGGGAGACCGCGAAGGTCTTCAGCGCCTCGGCGCCGGTCGCCATGGTCGTCCGCGCCTGGAGGCGGTTGCGGACCTTGCCGTCCTTCATGTCCACGAAGTCGTGCTGGTAGCGGAGCGGGATGAAGACCTGGAAGCCCCCGGTCTCGTCCTGTAGCTCACGCAGTCGCAGTACGTGGTCGACCCGGTGCCGGGGCTCCTCGATATGCCCGTACAGCATGGTGGACGGCGTCTTCAGGCCCTTGCTGTGCGCGAGCCGGTGGATGCGCGACCAGTCCTCCCAGTGGGTGCGGTGGTCCACGATGTGCTGCCGCACCTCCCAGTCGAAGATCTCCGCGCCGCCGCCGGTGAGGGATTCGAGACCGGCTTCGATCAGCTCGTCCAGGATGTCCGACGCGGACATCCCGGAGATGGTCTCGAAGTGGTGGATCTCGGTGGCGGTGAACGCCTTGAGGGAGACGTGCGGGAGGGCTTCCTTCAGGGCGCTCAGCGAGCGGGGGTAGTAGCGCCAGGGGAGATTGGGGTGGAGACCGTTGACGATGTGCAGCTCGGTGAGGTTCTCGTTCTCCATCGCCTTGGCGAGGCGGACGGCCTCCTCGATGCGCATGGTGTACGCGTCCTTCTCGCCCGGCTTGCGCTGGAACGAGCAGTACGCGCAGGACGCGGTGCACACATTGGTCATGTTGAGGTGACGGTTGACGTTGAAGTGCACGACGTCGCCGTTCTTGCGCGTCCGCACCTCGTGGGCGAGGCCGCCGAGCCAGGCCAGATCGTCCGAGTCGTAGAGGGCGATACCGTCTTCACGGCTGAGCCGCTCACCGGCCCTGACCTTCTCCTCCAGCTCGCGCTTGAGCCCAGCGTCCATGCGCCCGCCTCTCATAATCTCCGTCAATCGGGCGTCCCCCACGGTACTCTCCCGTTCCTCGCGGGCGGGGGTGCCCCCACGCGGCTCCGGTCGGCCCGCCGGTCAGACCCCGTCCGGCAGATCGCCGACCCGGTTCTCCCACTTGGTGGAGAGCACGATCGTCGTGCGGGTGCGGGAGACACCCCGGGTGCCGCTGAGCCTGCGGATCGTCTTCTCCAGGCCGTCGACGTCGCCGACCCGGACCTTGAGCATGTACGAGTCGTCGCCGGCGATGAACCAGCAGTCCTCGATCTCGGCGAGGTCCCGCAGCCGGCGCGCCACGTCCTCGTGGTCCGCCGCGTCGGAGAGGGAGATCCCGATGAGGGCGGTGACGCCGAGGCCGAGCGAGGCCGAGTCGACGGTGGCGCGGTATCCGGTGATGACACCGGCGGCCTCAAGGCGGTTGATCCGGTCCGTGACGCTGGGCCCGGAGAGGCCGACGAGCCGTCCCAGCTCGGCGTACGAGGCCCGGCCGTTCTCCCGGAGAGCCTGGATGAGCTGTCTGTCCACCGCGTCCATGTGCCTGGAGCCTTCCATAGTCTTCGAACCCGAAGTCTTCGAATCTGATGCCGAACCTGACGACAAAACTGATGCCAAAGCTGCTGACGAACTGACGAACTGGGGATTTCAACGGAGCGGAGACGGGTCTCCGCAGCCGGGGCGAGCGGGGTCGGGCCCCGCGATTCTTCCAAAGAATCAGCGCCGCCCGTTCAGCCGTCCGTACCTCGTCCGTACAACCGTCCGTACGACCGTCCGTGGCGTCGTCGATTCCGTCGCCGGTTCCGTCGCCCGTGGAGTCGCCCGTAGCGCCGCCCGTTCAGGAGGGGGACCGGCCCGCACCGTCCGCGCGGGAGCCGCCCAGCTCCCCCTCCCAGCGCCGGTACAGCCCGTGCTCCACCCCCACCGCGTCCAGCGCCCGCCCCGCGACGAAGTCCACCAGATCCTGGATGTGGGTCGCGCCCGCGTAGAACGCGGGGGACGCGGGCAGCACCACCGCGCCCGCGTCGTCCAGCGTGACGAGGTGCCGCAGGGTCTGCCCGTTGAGCGGGGTCTCCCGTACGGCGACGACGAGGGGCCGCCGTTCCTTGAGGGTGACGCTCGCCACCCGCTGGAGCAGATCCTTGGAGAGGCCGAGCGCGACCCCGGCGACGGAGGCGGTGGAGGCCGGCACGATGATCATGCCTTTGGCGGGGTACGAGCCCGAGGAGGGACCGGCGGCCAGATCCCCGGCCGCCCAGTGCCGTACGCCGGCGGTGTCCACCCGGAAGACACCGGGCTTCCCATCGGCGCCCCGGCCGAGCCACTCCGTCAGATCGTCGCGCCAGTGGGCGTCGCGGAAGGAGATGCCGGTCTCGTCGAGCAGGGTCAGCCGGGAGGCCCGTGAGACCACCAGATCGACGCTCTCACCGGCGTCGATGAGCCCCCGCAGCACGGCGGCGGCATAGGGCGTCCCGGAGGCGCCGGACACCCCGACGATCCAGGGCTGGCGGGGGTTGTTCTGTACTGGCTCCACACCGAACAGCCTAAAGGCTGTCCCGAAAGCGCCGTATGTCAGGCGTTGGGGTCGACGGGCAGGCCGGGCGGGCCAGACCGTGACTAGACCGTCAGGCCGCGCACCAAGAGATCCAGTAGAGCGAACACGAAAAGGGTGATTCCGATAAACCCATTGACGGTGAAGAACGCCCGGTTCAGCCGCGACAGATCCCCCGGCTTCACCACCGAGTGCTCGTAGCAGAACGCCACCGCCACGATCACCAGCCCCGCCCAGAAGAACACCCCCGCGTCCGTCGCCAGCGCGTACCAGACCAGCAGCCCGGTGGTCAGCGCGTGCGAGGCCCGCGCCCCGTACAGCGCGGCCGGGATGCCGAAGCGGGCAGGGACGGACCTGACGCCCTCGGCGCGGTCCGCCTGGACGTCCTGGCAGCCGAAGATCAGATCGAAGCCGCCGATCCAGATGCCGACCGCGAGGCCGAGGATCACCGCGTCCCACGACCACTCGCCGGTGACCGCGAGCCAGGCCCCGATCGGCCCCATGGCCTGCGCCAGGCCGAGGATCGCGTGCGGGAAGTCGGTGAACCTCTTGCCGTACGGATAGACCACCATCGGGACGACCGCGAGGGGCGCCAGCGCCAGACAGAGCGGATTCAGCGCGGCGGCGGCGGCGAGGAAGACCACGACCGCGATGAGCGCGCCCGTCCAGGCGGACCGCACGCTCACCGCGCCGGTGACCAGCTCCCGGCCGGCCGTGCGGGGGTTCCGCGCGTCGATCTCGCGGTCGATGATCCGGTTGCACGCCATCGCGAAGGTCCGCAGACCGACCATGGCCAGGGTGACCAGCAGCAGCGTGCCCCAGTCGATGCTCCCGTCGAGCTGGAACATCGCGGTGAGCGCGGCGATGTAGGCGAACGGCAGCGCGAAGACCGAGTGCTCGATCATCACCAGCCGGAGGAAGCCCCGGGTCCGGCCGGGGCTCGGGACGGCTGCGGCGGAGGCGGTCACCGGAGCGACCCGCCCGCGCCGACGCGCCCGGAGCCGTCGCCGGACGGGCCCCCCGTACCGGTGGAACGGCGCCTCACAGTCCGTACTCCTTCCAGCGGCGGTCGACCAGCGCCGCCGTCTCCGGGTCGGACTCGACCATGTTCGGCCAGCCCCCGTCCCGTACGTACCCCTCCTCCGGCCACTTCTTCGTCGCGTCGATCCCGGCCTTGCCGCCCCAGAACTGCTGGTAGGAGGCGTGGTCAAGATGGTCGACGGGGCCCTCGACCACGGTCAGGTCGCGGGCGTAGTCGGTGTTGCCGAGGGCCCGCCAGGAGACCTCGTGCAGATCGTGGACATCGCAGTCCGAGTCGACCACCACGATCAGCTTCGTCAGGGACATCATGTGCGCGCCCCAGATCGCGGACATCACCTTCTGGGCGTGTTTCGGGTACTTCTTGTCGATCGAGACGATCGCGCAGTTGTGGAAGCCGCCCGACTCCGGCAGGTGGTAGTCGACGATGTCCGGCACGATGATCTTGAGCAACGGCAGGAAGAAGCGTTCCGTCGCCCGGCCGAGCGGTCCGTCCTCGGTCGGCGGGCGGCCCACCACGATCGACTGGAGGAGTGGACGCTTCCGCATCGTCACACAGTCGATCGTCAGGGCCGGGAACGGCTCCTGCGGGGTGTAGAAGCCGGTGTGGTCGCCGTACGGGCCCTCGGGGAGCATCTCCCCCGGCTCCAGCCAGCCCTCCAGGACGACCTCCGCCTGCGCGGGGACCTGGAGCGGCACCGTCTTGCAGTCGACCATCTCGATCCGCTTGCCCTGGATGAAACCGGCGAACAGGTACTCGTCGATATCGCCCGGCAGCGGCGCGGTGGAGGCGTAGGTCACGGCGGGCGGACAGCCGAAGGCGATGGCGACCGGCAGCCGCTCCCCGCGCTTCGCCGCCACCTGGTAGTGGTTGCGACTGTCCTTGTGGATCTGCCAGTGCATCCCGATGGTGCGGCGGTCGTGGCGCTGGAGGCGGTAGAGGCCCAGATTGCGGACGCCCGACTCGGGGTCCTTGGTGTGGGTGAGACCGAGGTTGAAGAAGGAGCCGCCGTCCTCGGGCCAGGTGAAGAGCGCGGGGAGCTGGTTCAGGTCGACGTCGTCACCGCGCAGGACGACCTCCTGTACGGGGGCGTCCTTCACCTTCTTCGGCGGGACGTGCACCATCGAGCCGAGCTTGCCGAACGCCTCGCGCACCCCGACGAAACCGTGCGGCAGCTCCGGCTTGAGAAGTCCGCCGATCTTGTCGCTGATGTCCGAGTAGGCGTTCAGACCGAGCGCCTTCAGCAGTCGGCGGTCGGTGCCGAAGACATTCATCGCCAGGGGCATGGCGGAGCCGCGCACGTTCTCGAAGAGCAGCGCGGGCCCGCCCGCCTTGTTCACCCGGTCGACGATCTCCCCGACCTCCAGGTGCGGGTCGACCTCTGCCTTGACTCGCTTGAGGTCTCCCTCGCGCTCCAGGGCCCTGAGCAGGGAACGAAGATCGTCATAAGCCATGCGGTCAAGTATCGGGTACCGGATACCCTGGCCGCGTCACCGGGGCCCGTTTACGCGCCCCTCCGCCTCACTCTGGGGGACCGTAAGGCCATGCTCAGGTATCTGCCCTTTCTGCTGGTCCTGGCGCTGTGGATCTACGCCTTCATCGACTGCCTGAACACCCCGGAGAACGAGGTCAGGAAGCTGCCGAAGGTGGTGTGGGTCATCATCGTGCTGCTCTTCGGCGAGGTGCTGCTGGGTCCGATCGCCTGGTTCGCGGTGGGCCGGCCGCGGAAGACCCCGTCGTACGGGGAGCGGGGCGGGAGCCGCGGCGGCGGCGGGTGGGTGGCGCCGGACGACAATCCGGAGTTCCTCAAGTCGCTGCGGGACGAGGACGGTGCCGCGGGTGGCGCCGGCGAGCAGGACGGCAAGAAGGACCCGAAGGACCAGCAGGACAAGAAGAAGGACGACGACGAGGTCTGAGCGGGACCCGGGACCGGCACCGAGGGTCCCCCGGCCACCGGCTCGCCCGTACGGCTCCGATCCGATCCGTACGGCTCGGATCCGTCCGTACGCCCCCGTCCGTACGCCCCCGCCCGCACGCCCCGCCCGGATCCGTACGACTGCCCGGATCCGCACCCGTACGCCCTGTCCGGACGCACCGGCCCCGCCTTTGCCCCGCCGCTGCCCGCCCGTCCCGATGCCCCGGCGTCCCGCCGACAGACGGCCGCCCCGGGGCCTCCGGGCGGGATTCCACCGGGAGGCACCCGGGGCGGGGGCGCTCTCATCTCCCGGCCGGGTCGGCCGGGGGTCGGGTCACAGGCCCGAGTACGAGTGCAGACCGTCCACGAAGATGTTGACGCCGTAGTAGTTGAACAGCCAGCACGCGAACGCGATCAGCGCCAGCACCGCCGCCTTCCGGCCCTTCCAGCCCGCCGTGACCCGCGCGTGCAGGTAGCAGGCGTACGCGACCCAGGTAATGAAGGACCAGACCTCCTTGGGGTCCCAGCCCCAGAAGCGGCCCCAGGCGTCGTTCGCCCAGATCGCGCCCGCGATGATCGTGAAGGTCCAGAGCGGGAAGACCGCCGCGTTGATGCGGTACGCGAACTTGTCCAGCGTCGCGGCGGCCGGCAGCCGGTCGAGGACCGAGACCGCGAACCTGCCCGGCTTGCCCCCTGCCGCCAGCTTGCTCTCGTACGAGTCACGGAAGAGATAGAGCACCGTGCCGACCGCGCCGAGGTAGAACACCGCGCCGCAGAAGATGGCGGTGGAGACGTGGATCCACAGCCAGTACGAGTCGAGCGCGGGGACGAGCTGGTCACTGTCGGTGTAGAGCCACTTGGTGGCGATGCCCAGATCGACCAGGACGGTGCCGACGAGCGGCAGGCCCATCCAGCGGACGTTCTTCTTGGCGACCATGAAGCCCAGGTACACGCCGACCACCACCATGGAGAAGGTGATGGAGAACTCGTACATATTGCTCCACGGCACCCGCTTCACGGACGCCGAGCGGGCCACCACGCCGGCCACCTGGACGGCGAAGGCCAGCACCGTCAGGGAGATCGCGATCCGCCCGTACAGATCACCCTTCAGAGTGCCGCCGGCGGCGCCCGGACCGTCCGGGACCTCCCGGGTGCCGGCCGCGGCGCGGGTGACGACCTTCGGCTTGTCCAGGACGTCCGTACCGCCCTGCGCGCCCTTGGCGCGGACCGTGACGACGGGACCGCCGGCCGCGGCCCCGCCCTTGCCGGTCAGCGCGGCGGCCGTGCGGCCCACCTTGCTGCGGCTACCGAAGACCCATTCGGCGGTATGCGCGAGGAAGGCCAGGGTGTACACGGCCATCGCCGAGTAGATCAGCGTGTTGCTGATCTGGGCGAGGTTCTCGTTGGTTGCGGCGGCGAGAGTCACTTCTCAGCCCCTTCGGCAGAAACGTGGGCATCGTCCACGGATTCGGATGGTTCGGGCGCGGCCGGCTCATCCGCCGCTTCGGGCGCGGTGGGCGCCTCCGTGTTGAGCGATACGGCCAGTTCGCCCAGCTCCTCCGGCAGTTTCGGCGACTCGCTGCGACCGAGTCCCGCCATCTCGACCACGGTGACGCCGTCGGCGCCCCGGACGGCCCGTACCCAGATCCGGCGCCGCTGGATGAAGAGCGAGCCGATCAGGCCCAGGACGGCCAGGACCGCTCCGACGAGCGCCCAGCCGGTGCCGGGCTGCTGCGAGATCTGGAAGCTCGCCCACTCCTTCACCTCCTTCTCGAAGGTGATGGAGCCGGCGCCGTCCGGGAGCGTCATCGTCTCGCCCGGCAGCAGCCGGGCCTTGAGGATGTCACCCTTGGCGTCCTTGAACTGGGTCATCTTCTTGGTGTCGAGCTGATAGACGTTCTGCGGCAGGCCGGAGTCGACACCCAGGCTGCCCGTGTAGCCGTTGAGCGCGAGCACCGGGAACTCCAGGCCCGGGAACTGCGAGAACATCGTTCCCTTGCCCTCGCCGCCGAACGTCGGGACGAAGAACGCCTGGAAGCCGAGCTGGGTCTTCTTGCCGTTCTTGTCCCGGTAGCCGTCCATCACCTTGATGGCGCCGGTGGAGGTGACGTTGGAGTCGATGGGCAGCAGCGGCACCGCCATGGTGCTGACGACCTTGCCCCGGCCGTCGCGGACGGTGACCACGGGCGCGTAGCCGTGGGCGAGCAGATAGACCTTGGTGCCCTCGACCGTCAGCGGCTTGTTCACCTCGATGACGGCCTTCTTCTCCTTGCCGCCGGGGGTGGACCAGCGGACGTCCGCCGAGTAGGTGCGGGGGGTGCCGCGCTGCGGCCCGTTCTTCTCGTAGGTGCCGGTGAACTTGTCCAGCATGAAGGTGAACGGCGCGAGGTCGTCCGTGCTGTAGAGCGAGCCGGACCGGAAGTCGTCGTACTGGGTGAGGGTGTTGGAGAAGCCGTCGCCCTCGACGATCAGCTTGCCGCCCTCGGACTTGAGGAGCTGGCCGACGCCGAACGCCACCAGCATCACGATCAGCGAGACATGGAAGATCAGATTTCCGGCCTCGCGGAGGTAGCCCTTCTCGGCGGCGACCGCGGTCCCGACCGTGTGGGCGCGGAAGCGGCGCTTCTTGAGGAGGGCGAGCGCGGCCTCCCGCACCTCTTCGGGGTCGGCGTCGGTGCGCCAGGTCGTGTACGCGGGCATCCGGTTCAGCCGGCCGGGCGCGCCCGGGGGGCGGCTGCGGAGCTGGCCGACGAACTGCCAGGTGCGCGGGACGATGCAGCCGATGAGGGAGACGAAGAGCAGGATGTAGATCGCGGAGAACCACACCGAGCTGTAGACGTCGAAGAGCTGGAGCTTGTCGAAGAGGGGCGTCAGCCGTGGGTTCCCCTCCTGCCAGGTCTGCACCTTGAGGTCGTCGACGCTGTTCTGCGGGATCAGTGAGCCCGGGATCGCGGCGAGCGAGAGCAGGAAGAGCAGGATCAGCGCGACCCGCATCGAGGTGAGCTGCCGCCAGAACCAGCGGGCCCAGCCGGTGAGACCGAGGGTGGGGCCGGCGACGAGTCCGTCGTGGGGGGCGGTGTCCTCGGCGGGCTCCTCGCGGGGGGCGGTGGAGAGCCGGGCGCCGGCCGCGGCGTCGGCGGCCCGTTCGCCCGCGTCCCGGTCGGCCGCCGCGGCTGCTGTCGTCTCGTCGGCCGTCGTCGGCCCGGCCGTCGTCGGCCCGACCGCTGTCGTTTCGGCCGCTGTCGTCCCGGGTGGCGTCGTCCCGGGTGGCGTCGGCTCCGTCCCGGCCGCTTTCTCGGCCTCGCCGGTGTCGCCCGTCTCTGTCTCTGTCCTGCTCATTGGTGTCAGATCCCCACCGTGAAGCTGTTCGACCAGACCTGCAGATCCTGCATCAGGGTGTCCCAGACACCCGTCAGCAGCAGCAGACCGGTCACGATCATCATGATGCCGCCGACGCGCATCACCCAGACGTAGTGCCGCTTGACCCAGCCGAAGGCGCCGAGCATCTTGCGGAAGGCGACCGCGGCCAGCACGAAGGGCAGTCCGAGGCCGATGCAGTACGCGACGGTCAGTATGGCGCCCCGGCCCGCGCTCGCCTGGTCGGCGGCGAGGATCTGCACGGCGGCGAGTGTCGGGCCGATGCAGGGGGTCCAGCCGACCCCGAAGAGCGCGCCCAGCAGCGGGGCCCCCAGCAGGCCGGTGACCGGCCGTTTGTGGAGGCGGAACTCCCGCTGGGTGAGCCAGGGCATCATCCCCATGAAGAAGGCGCCCAGCAGGACCATCAGCCCGCCGAGGACCTTGGTGATGATCCCCTGCTGGGCCTGGAGCTGGTGGCCGAAGAAGCCGAAGAGCGCGCCGCCCGAGACGAAGACGACGGTGAAGCCGAGGACGAAGAGGGAGGCGCCGAGGACCATCCGGCCGCGCTTGGCCTCGGCCAGATCGGTGCCGCTGACCCCGGTGACGTACGAGAGGTAGCCGGGGACGAGCGGCAGCACACAGGGCGAGAAGAAGGAGACGAGCCCGCCGAGCACGGCGATGGGGAGGGCGAAGGCCAGGGTGCCGCTGAAGACGGTCTCGTTCAGGCCCGTCACGGCCATGACCTCCACGGCCCGCGCGGCTCCCGACGGATCACCAGCCATCAGCTCGCCGGCCATCGGCCCGCTCACGATGGGATCGCTCACCATGGGATCGCCGCCCGCGCCGCCGTGACTCCCGCGGCCGATTCGCTCGCGATCATCACTTCTCCGCGACCAACGGGTCGATCATCTTGCGGAGTTGCTTCTCGGAGAGCGCCATCAGCGCACGTGCGGCGATCTTCCCCTCCCGGTCGAGCACGACCGTGGAGGGAATGGACTGCGGAGTGAGCGTGCCCTTGGGGAATCCACTGAGGATCAGTGCGCCCGCCGGGTCGTACAGGCTCGGGAACTTGACGTTGTAATCCTTCTCGAAAGCGATGGCCGAGCCCTTATTGGGGTCGCGGGTGTTGAGTCCGACGAACTCCACGCCCTTTGACTTCAGGTCATTGGAGACCTTCACCAAATTCGGCGCCTCGGCCCGGCAGGGTGCGCACCAGGAACCCCAGGCATTCAGTACGACGATCTTCCCCTTGAGGTCGGCGACATCGAGCCGCTTCCCTTCGAGGGTCTCGCCCGAGATCTCGCCGGTGGGCTTGCGCTTCCCGTACGCGACGGTGGAGATGCCGCCGGTGTCGGTGACGAAGTTGGTGTCACCGCCGCCACCGGACTTGCCGGTGTCACCACTGCACCCGGACAGGACGAGCGTGCCGACCGCCAGCAGGGCGGTCGGCAGGGCAGCGCGAGAGGCACGGCTAAGGCTCATGTGAAAAGTTTCGCATGACGGTTCCGCCGATCTTCCGCGCCCCCCTCGGTGCCCGTAAGACCCCTATAGGACCGTTGTCAAGTGGTCTTAAAGAAAGTGTTCCAGCCACCGGTGGGCGCCTGGCCCACATCGAGGGTGCGGAGCTTGGCCAGTACCCGGGGGTCCTGGACGTCGAGCCAGTCGCAGAACTGCCGGAAGGAGACCAGCCGCACGTCCTTCTTCCCGGCCATGCCCTTGACCGCCTCCTCCACGGCGTCCATATATATACCGCCGTTCCACTGCTCGAAGTGATTCCCGATGAACAGCGGCGCGCGATTGGTCTCGTAGGCGCGGCGGAATCCCTTGAGGTAGGCGCCCGCCGCCTGCCGGAGCCAGCCCGGGTAGTTCTCCGGCGGGGCCTTGGTCGAATTCTTCGACTGATTGGCGAGGATGTTGTAGTCCATCGAGAGCACCTCGAAGGAGCGGCCGGGGAACGGGACCTGCTGGAGCGGGAGGTCCCACAGGCCGAGCCGCCGCTCCGGCCAGATCTGGAGGCCGCCGGGGGAGCTGGCGTCATAGCGCCAGCCGAGCTTCCTGGCCGTGGGCAGCAGCCGGTCCTGGCCCAGCAGACAGGGGGTACGGCCGCCGACGAGCTCCTTGCCGTAGTCGAAGGGCAGCGGGTCGAGGTCGCGGCGGCCGGTGTGGGTGCGCCAGCCGGTCACGAAGGAGACGGCCTGAGCGATCTCGTCCGCCCAGTCGGCGGAGGTCCAGTCGCCGACCGAGCCGGAACCGGCGCAGAAGTGCCCGTTGAAGTGGGTGCCTATCTCATGGCCGTCCAGCCAGGCGCGGCGGACGCACGTCAGGGTGTCCGCTATGTGCGCGTCGGTGAGATAGCCGATGTCGGAGGCGCCGACGGGGTTGTTCGGCGGCCGGTAGCGGGACTTCTGCGACTCGGGGAGGAGGTAGATGCCGGAGAGGAAGAAGGTCATCGCGGCGCCGTGGTCCCGGGCGAGGTCGAGGAAGCGGGGGAAGAGGCCGTTGCCGACCTCCCCCGCACCGTCCCAGGAGAAGACCACGAACTGCGGCGGGGTCTCACCGGGCGCCAGGGGTACGGGCGCGGGCGGCTGGTGGGGCTGGGGTCCGGTGTCGGCCGTGGAGCCGTCGCCCAGCAGCCGGACCGGGCGGGACGACGGGGACGGCGTACCGCTCCCGCCGTGCCCCGCCGCTCCGCCTCGTCCGCCGCCGCCCGCGGTGCCGCAGCCCGCCACGCCCAGCGCCGCCGCGGCCCCGAGTCCCGCTCCCAGCAGGCCGCGCCGGCTGATGTTCCGCAGATCCCGCATCTTCCGCAACCGTTCCCATCCACACGCACCCTCCTTGAGGAGGGCCCCGTCTCCGAACACCGGTGGCACACCGGCCATCAGGTCAGAGGGGATGAGATATGGATGGGTTCCAGGACATGCGGTCATTTTGCCGGATAGTGACATCTTTCCCGAGTGTCCGTTTTTCCGGACGCCGCCGTTCCGAGTGCGCTGCCGTTCCGGGCGCCGCCGTTCCGGGTGCGCCACCTTTCCGGGTGACTGGGACCGGAGCGGCTGGGCCGGAGCCGGTTGGGCCCGGAAGTGGCTGTGCCCCCCGGCCGACCAGGCTCAGAGCCACCAGCCCCCCGAGCCGCCAGGCCCCAGGTGATCAGCCCCTGGGTGACCAGGCCCCGGGTGACCAGCGCCCAGGTGATCAGGCCCCGGGTGACCAGGCGCCGAGTGACCAGGCCCCGGGTGATCAGGCCCCGGGTGACCCGGCGCCCGAGCCGCCAGGCCCCGAACGACTACGCCCCGAACGCCTTCGACTTGCCCTTGACCGGCTTCGCACCGGCGAGCAGATGCGGCGGCACGAGATCCCGCGCGGGCTCGGAGTAACCGACCGAGACGATGCGGTCACCCTCGTAGGTGAAGGTCGTCAGCGACGCGAGAGTGCACTGCCGACGGCGCGGGTCGTGCCAGAGCCGGCGGCGCTCCACGAAGCTCCGGACGACCCAGATCGGCAGTTGGTGACTGACGCAGACGGCCTCATGACCCCGGGCGGCGTCCCGGGCGGCGTTCAGCGCGCCCATCATCCGGACGACCTGCTCGATGTACGGCTCCCCCCAGGACGGGCGGAACGGATTGGTCAGATGCCGCCAGTTGCCCGGCTTGCGCATCGCCCCGTCACCGACCCCGAAGGTCTTGCCCTCGAAGACATTGCCCGCCTCGATCAGCCGCTCATCGGTGGCGAGGCTGAGGCCGTGCCCCTGGGCGACCGGGTCGGCGGTCTCCTGGGCGCGCTCCAGCGGTGAGGCGACGACATGGGTGATGTCCCGGCCCGCGAGGGCATCGGCGACCCGGTCGGCCATCTCCCGGCCCAGCTCGGAGAGGTGGTACCCGGCGCGGCGGCCGTAGAGGACCCCGTCCGGGTTGTGCACCTCGCCGTGGCGCATGAGGTGCACGACGGTCCTGGTGGTGTCGTCGATGCCGGACCCGATGCCCGGGATGTTCGCGGTCATGCCGTGGCCTCCGCTGCGGCGCGGGCGGCGGCGGGCAGCGCGGCGGCGATCCGCTCGATGGCCCGGGAGTCGTGTGCGGTCGAGACGAACCAGGACTCGAAGGCGGACGGCGGCAGATAGACGCCGCCGGCGAGCATCGCGTGGAAGAAGGCGTTGAACCGGAACGCCTCCTGGCCCTTGGCGTCCTCGTAGTTCCGCACCTCGTCCTCAGTGAAGAAGACCGAGAACATATTGCTGGCGGTCTGGAGCCGGTGCGCCACGCCCTCCTTGTGGAGGGCCTCGGTGACCAGCGACTGGATCTCGGCGGAGACCGCGTCGACCGTGTCGTAAGCGGCCTGGTCGAGCAGCCGGAGCTGCGCCAGGCCGGCGGCGGTCGCGATCGGATTGCCGGAGAGGGTGCCCGCCTGGTAGACGGGGCCGGCCGGGGCGAGATGTCCCATGACGTCCGCGCGGCCACCGAACGCGGCGGCGGGGAAGCCACCGCCCATGACCTTGCCGAAGGTCATCAGGTCGGGCTCGACACCGTCCACGCCGTACCAGCCGGCCCGGCTGGTACGGAAGCCGGTCATGACCTCGTCGGAGATGTAGAGCGCGCCGTGCTCCCGGCAGAGGTCCTTCAGACCCTGGTTGAAGCCGGGCAGCGGCGGGACGACGCCCATGTTGCCGGGCGACGCCTCGGTGATCACACAGGCGATCTCGCCGGGGTGGGCGGCGAACGCCTGCCGGACGGCCGCCAGGTCGTTGTACGGGAGCACGACCGTCTCACCGGCCTGGGCGCCGGTGACCCCGGGGGTGTCCGGCAGCCCGAAGGTGGCCACACCGGAACCGGCGGCGGCGAGGAGTGCGTCCACATGACCGTGGTAGCAGCCCGCGAACTTCACGACCTTGGCCCGGCCGGTGAAACCCCGGGCGAGTCTGATGGCCGACATCGTCGCTTCGGTACCGCTGGAAACCAGCCGTACCTGCTCGACGGGGGCGATGCGCGCCACGATCTCCTCGGCGAGGGCGACCTCACCCTCACCAGGCGTTCCGAACGAGGTGCCCTGGGCGACCGCCGCGCGAACCGCCGCCAGGACGGTCGGGTGAGAGTGGCCGAGAATCATCGGTCCCCACGAGCAGACGAGGTCGACGTACTCCCGTCCGTCCGCGTCGGTGAGATACGGGCCGGTGCCGGAGACCATGAACCGGGGCGTGCCGCCCACGGCCCGGAAGGCCCGCACGGGTGAGTTGACGCCTCCGGGCG
The DNA here is from genome assembly GCF_044333555.1 of Streptomyces sp. NPDC020965. Classification (NCBI taxonomy): domain Bacteria; kingdom Bacillati; phylum Actinomycetota; class Actinomycetes; order Kitasatosporales; family Streptomycetaceae; genus Streptomyces; species Streptomyces sp. NPDC020965. The sequence goes on along the minus strand of NZ_JBIRRE010000010.1, from coordinate 47,437 downwards.
TCACACGGGACGCGCGGTCGAAGAGCGCCTGCGAAACTGGGGCTTCGTATGAATACGCCACTTTGGTCCTGATCTGCGATTCGGATGGTCGGGCGGCCGGGGCGGATGATCTCGGCCACGGGGGAGGTGGGAGCGTGATCTCCCCGTATTACGGAACGGCGTCACCCTCCTCGCATCTGCGAAACTGGGGCGACACAGGGAAGGCTCACGGAATCCATGGTGTCAGAGGCCACGGTGTTCCTCGCGGACAGGTGTTTCACCAGGCGTTTGCGGGGGAGGTCACTGTCACGATGATCGGATTGCGCGGCGGGGGCTGCGAGTGGTCGGGTGGAGATATGTATCGCGGTGGCGGACTGGGCGAGGGGACCGACGATCTGGGTCCTGAGCCTGCCCGGCGTGGCAAACACCGGCGAGGCGACGCGGACGCCGATGCCACGGGACCCAGGAGCGGCCGAGTGGGGGTGACCTACAAATACTTCGGCGCGCCCAATGGGGCGACGGCGGCCCGGGTGCCGATCTCGATGCGCCCGGAGGAGCTGGGCGGCGACGAGCTCGGCATGGGCGGCCTCTTCACCAAGATCAAGCCGGAGACCATAGCCGCGATGGTGCTGATGGGCATCGAGGGGATGCCGCTGAGTAAGGTCCCGCCGCTGGAGCTGGTGGTGCTGCACCCGGATTACGCGGTGGTGAAGCTGCCGATGACGGTCGTGGATCCGCTCCGGGACATCGGCGAGGAGTCGGTGGGAGCGGCGGCGTTCATCTGGTCGACGGTCCCGGACCGGGGCGGTCCCCGCGACGCCTACAACGTCTACCAGCTCCTGCACGAGTGGCAGGACTTCAGTCACCGGCTGCACGAGGCGGGGCATCAGCCGTACTGCCTGGTCTGGCCGTGAGGACGCGCGGGGCGGCCGGCGCCTGAGGGCGCGGGCGCCCGCCCCCCGCCGGCAGGCCCGTCCGCGAGGGGTGACTGTCAGACCCTTCTCCTACAGTGCGGGACATGGAGATGAACGCGTCGGCAGTACGTCTCGAACCGTGGTCCGAAGACGATTTCGAGCTGCTCCGGGCGGCGAACGCGCCGGAGATGACGGAGTATCTGGGCGGCCCCGAGTCGGCGGAGCAATTGCTCGCCCGGCACCGCCGCTATGTGAATCTGAGCGCCGACCCCGCCGGCTCGGGCAAGGTGTACCGCGTCGTCGCCGTGGAGACCGGGGAGTCGGTGGGCACGATCGGGTTCTGGGAGCAGACCGAAGACGGCCAGGAGGTCTACGAGGCGGGCTGGGGGGTGCTGCCCGCCTTCCAGGGCCGTGGCTTCGCGACGGCGGCGATCCTCGCGGTGGTCGACGTGGCGCGCGCCGAGCGCCGACACCGCTATCTGCACGCCTTCCCCAAGGTGACCAACGGCCCGTCCAACGGGGTCTGCCGGAAGGCGGGTTTCGAGCTGCTGGGTGGCTGCGACATCGAGTACCCCCCGGGCAATCCGATACGGGCGAACAACTGGCGGTTGGACCTGGAGCGCGCGCCCACGAGCTGATCCCTGCTGCCATGCTGACGGGGTGAACGGACCGGAAATCACTCTGAGCGTCGCCCCTGAGCTGCGCGTATTCGTCCCGTCGGAGCGCCGCGAAGGCCGGACGACCCTGGCCACCGACGGCTCATCCACGCTGGGGCACGTCATCGAATCGCTGGGCGTCCCGCTCACCGAGGCGGGCCGGCTGCTGGTCGACGGGGAGCGGGTGCCCGTCTCCCATATCCCGCGCGCCGGCGAGAGCGTCGAGGTGTACGGGGTGGAGCGCCCGCAGCCGGTGCCCGGCGCTCCGCTGCGCTTCCTCCTCGACGTCCACCTCGGCACGCTGGCGCGACGGCTGCGGCTGCTGGGGGTGGACGCGGCGTACGAGAACGAGGACATCGGCGATCCGGCGCTCGCCGCGCTCTCCGCGAAGGAGAAGCGGGTGCTGCTCTCGCGGGACCGGGGGCTGCTGCGGCGGCGGGAGATCTGGGCGGGGGCCTTCGTCTACAGCGACCGGCCCGATGACCAACTGCGTGATGTGCTCAGCCGGTTCGCTCCCGTACTGGCGCCCTGGTCGCGCTGCACGGCGTGCAACGGCAGCCTGCGGGAGGCCGATAAGGACGCGGTCCAGGACCGGTTGCGGGACGGCACCCAGCGGACGTACGACGTGTTCGCGCAGTGCGCCGCGTGTGACCGGGTCTACTGGCGGGGCGCGCACCACGCCCGTCTTGAGGCGATCGTCGCCGACGCGCTCAGGGAGTTCGGCCCGGACTCCGCCTAGCCCGGGGTTCCCTGGTCCTGCTGCCCCGTACCGCACAGCACCACCCGGTGGCTCCCCCACGCGCACGCGGACGGCAGCGGCTGGGCGCCGGGCAGGGGAAGGGAGTCTTTATGATTGCCGGTCGGCCCGGCGCGTCCCCCCGCCCGCCCCATGGCAGGCTGAGCCCATGCTCGTCGCCCGCTCAGTAGCCCTCTTCGTCGTCGCGGCCCTCTTCGAGATCGGCGGGGCCTGGCTCGTCTGGCAGGGGATCCGGGAGCACCGCGGCTGGATCTGGATCGGCGCGGGCGTGATCGCCCTCGGTGTCTACGGCTGCGTGGCGACGCTCCAGCCGGACGGCGACTTCGGCCGCATCCTGGCGGCCTACGGTGGCGTGTTCGTCGCCGGCTCGATCGCCTGGGGCATGGTCGCGGACGGCTATCGGCCGGACCGCTGGGACGTCATCGGCGCGCTGATCTGTCTGGCGGGCATGGCCGTGATCATGTACGGCCCGAGGGCCCGCTGAACCCTCCGGCGCCCGGGGACGCCCGAGAGCCGGCCGACCCTCCCGCGCCCGGGCGCCCGATGCCCCCGCCGCCCCTCCCGCACCTGGGGGCGGAGAGGCTCGCGGCCCGCGCGCCCCGATGCCTATCCTGACCGCTTGACCAACCACCCACCCAGCCACCCAGCCACCCACGAGAAGCAGGAGCAGGACATGACCGCCGCTGGCACCCCCGTCGCCGTCATCACCGGAGCCAGCAGCGGCATCGGGGCCGCCACCGCGCGGCAACTCGCCCACGCCGGTTTCCGGGTGGTCCTCACCGCTCGCCGCCGGGACCGGATCGAGTCGCTCGCGGCGGAGCTGACCGACGCGGGCCACCAGGCCACGGCCCAGGTCCTCGATGTCACCGACCGGGCCGCCGTGGACGCCTTCGCGGCCGGCCTGGACCGCTGCGACGTCCTCGTCAACAACGCGGGCGGCGCCCTCGGTGCGGACCCCGTCGCCACCGCCGACCCCGCCGACTGGCGCCGGATGTTCGAGGTCAACGTCCTCGGCACCCTGCACACCACCCAGGCCCTGCTCCCCGCCCTCACCGCCAGCGGGGACGGCACCGTCGTGGTCCTCACCTCCACGGCCGGCCACGGGACGTACGAGGGCGGCGCCGGCTACGTCGCCGCCAAGCACGGCGAACGGGTCCTCGCCGAGACCCTGCGCCTGGAGATCGTCGGCACTCCGGTGCGGGTGATCGAGATCGCCCCCGGCATGGTGAAGACCGAGGAGTTCGCGACGACCCGCTTCCGCGGCGACACGGAGAAGGCGGCGAAGGTCTACGCGGGCGTGGCCGAACCCCTCACCGCCGACGACGTCGCCGACACGATCGCCTGGGCGGTCACCCGCCCGTCCCATGTGAACATCGACCTCCTGGTGGTCCGCCCGCGCGCCCAAGCCTCCAACACCAAGGTGCACCGCGAACTCTGAGCCCGGTTCAGTTCCTGCGGAGGGTGAGGGTGCCGGTGAGCACCGTCGTGCACCGGAGGTAGGTGTCGATGGCGCTCTGGTTCATCCCGGCGAAAAGCGCTCCGAACCCGACGATGAGTTCGACGCGGCGGGTCCGGCCGACGACGCCCTGCCAGTGCGGACCGGGGGCGGGAACGCGCATCATGACGTCGGGGTGCCCGTAGTCGAGCGCGGTGAACCGGTGATTGACGACGAGCCGCCCCGCGCTGCTGACCTCGTCGGAGCCGAGCCCGAGCCCGTGCGCGAGCCCCCGCAGGGCCCGTTCAATACCGGCCGTGCTCTGCCCGGCCCGGCTGACCCCGGGGTGCCCGATGAGGAGGTACGCGGTGGCCCTGTCGAGCCAGGTGGACGCGACGACCTCCGCGACGAAGTCGGGGCCGGGGCGTAAGGGCAGTTGGGTGTGGTGATCCATGGGGGCTCTCCCTGGAGCGGACGTACGGGGACGATCGCGCCCTGTTCACAGCGTGCAAGCGGCCCCGGTCCGCCCATGACGGGGACACGGAACGAACCGGGGCGCGCAGCCCCCGCCCGCAGGTCGGCGCGGCGCCTGCGGACGGGGCGGTTCAGTGGGGTGGCCGACCCTCCGGCCCGGACGTGAGAGCGGCGGCGATCCGGTCCGCCACATCCGGCCTGAAGACACCCAGATCGACATAGGCGCCGCCGGACGCGGTCACGATCGGCCGCACCGACCCCCACACCCGCTCGGGGAATCCGAGCCAGGCCAGCGCGGATCGCAGGGCCTCCGCCGACTCCTCCGCCCGAGCGAGCCGGTCTTTCCACACCTGCATGTCCATCAGCCACCGTGCCCGGAGTGCCTACTGATCTCCACGCTGCAATCCGTGGCCCGCGAAAAGTCGCCGATGCTCAGGGCCCCCGTGCGCCGCGCGGCGAGATCCGCGCACACAGCGCACCCAGCGGCGGGCACCGGAGGCACCAACGGCAACGAGAGTTCGACCGGAGGCCCCATGCCGGTCGTAGTGGTGGGGAATGAGCCGGGCCGGTACCGACCGGGGGCCGTCACGGCGTTTCCCCGAGTCGGCGTCGGCACTCGTCGAGGATGCGTCCGGACTGGACGTGTACGACTTCCACGTCAGCCAGAGTCAGGATCACGATGGCCTCGCAGGCACCGCCGTCCGTGAAGTGCACCCGGAGCGGTAGAGCCCCCTGTGCACTTCGGTGGTCGTAGACCAGTTCCTGCTGAGGCGGGAACGTCGCGTGGCTGACCGTGGGACGCACGGGGCGCAGCGTGGTGCCATCGCCGGAGGCGGACCACTGTCGGCCGCCACCGGGCGGACGCAGGTGGTAGCTGGCCGTGTCCTCGCCAGGGACAGCGACCACTACACCGACACACGCATTCCGTGCGGTATCGGTGGCGAGGTCGCCGAGTTGCGGGTGAAAGGCGGCCTCCACGCCTAAGAGGGAGACTCGCAGGGACCGTTCAGAGGATGGTGGTTCCGTCATGTCCCGAGACGGTAGGGATCATTCCGAGGCCCTATATGAACCGGAGGAATTCCGCCCTCAACCGTCCAGATGGAAGCGGTCGGACATCCGCCGCAGCTTCTCGCGGGCGGCTGTCCGCTCGGCGTAGACGATGCTCCGCAGCGTCGACCGTGCGATGGGATGGTTGCGGACGATCTGAGGCGCGAGACGCTCGGCCCTCTCCAACTCGGTCAGAGCCCGCTCACGGTTCCCGTCCCACATCCAGGCGCGCGCCAGATCCATGAAGTGATGGCCTTGCCGGGAGCTGGGTAGCCCGGCGACCAGTTCAGGGCTGGTGCGGTGGTTCATGGCCAGCGCCTTGCCCTGCTCCCGGGTCTCCAGCGCCACGCTGATCGCATGGATCTGCACATTGCCCGCCGAGAACTTCACCGCGTGGCGATCGAACACCGGCGGCCCGGTGTACTCGGCCAGCCGGTCGGCGGCGGCTCTGGCATGGTCGATCCGGTCGTCGGCCTGGGAGGAACTACCACCTCGCCCCGCCGATACGGCGGCACGGAGCTGGAACGCTCCCCATGCCCGTACGGCCAGCGGCTCACCCTGCTCGTACCCCTGTTGCACACTGGCGATGGCCTGGTCGGACAGAGTGATCGCGTCCGCCCAGTCGGCGGTGGTCCACATGTCTCGTACCCGCATCCAGTCGGCCACTGCGGGCAGAACCGGATCGCCGGACAACGGCGCGGCCCAGGCGGCGCGCTCACATGCCATGGTGACCAGTTCGCGATGGCCGAACGCGTGCGCGGTGTTGTGAGCGTGCTTGCAGCACAGGGCATAGACCCCGTACGCCTCCTCGCGCTCACGGCCAGCGGAGACCTCGATCAGGGCGCGGGACTCACGGAGCAGATCCGGCAGGGTCTTCAGCAGTGCCACCATTGCCGCCGCATCACTCAGCCGGTGCAGCCGGGTCGTCTCCTGCCAGAGCTTGGCCGCTGGACGTGGGGTTCCTTCGAAGACCGGCACAAGGTCGTAGCGGCGCAGTTCCCGCAGCACCGCCAAGGCAGCGACCTGCCATTGGTTCTCTTCCGGCGAGTTGCTGAACGGACGCCCGATCAGGTCATTCGGATGCACATGCAGCTCAGTGGCCAGCAGATTGAGCAGACTGACACGGTCCAGTTCGATCCGGCCTCGCTCCATCTTCGAGACCCAGCCCTGAGTCCTGCCCATCGCGGCGGCAAGGTCAGCCTGCGCCATTCCCAGGCGCAGCCGCGCCCGGCGCGCCCGCCGACCGATCTCCTCAGCTTCTTCCAGCATCAGGACACCTCCTGCCGTGGAGGGACCTACCGCCACCCGACTATCGGCAACACGGCGCGGCCCCGTCCAGTCAGACTTCGTCCTCTGAACGGTACTCACACCGAACGATCGAGGCGCCACCCTCACCAACTTTCACCAGCGTCCGTCTCACCCCTTGACGCAGATGACCTGCTTCAGCTTCGCGACGACCTCCACCAGGTCCCGCTGCTGGTCGATGACCTGTTCGATCGGCTTGTACGCGGCCGGGATCTCGTCCACCACGCCGGAGTCCTTGCGGCACTCCACGCCCCGGGTCTGCTCCTCCAGGTCCTGCGTCGTGAACCGCTTCTTCGCCGCGTTGCGGCTCATGCGGCGGCCGGCGCCGTGGGAGGCGGAGTTGAAGGAGGCCGCATTGCCCAGGCCCTTCACGATGTACGAGCCGGTGCCCATGGAGCCGGGGATGATGCCGTAGTCACCGCTGCCCGCGCGGATCGCGCCCTTGCGGGTGACCAGCAGGTCCATGCCGTCGTACCGTTCCTCGGACACGTAGTTGTGGTGGCAGGAGATGACGGGCTCGAAGGTGACCCGCGCCTTGCGGAACTCGCGGCGGACCACTTCCTGGAAGAGGCCCATCATGATGGCCCGGTTGTTCTTCGCGTACTCCTGCGCCCAGAACAGGTCGTTGCGGTAGGCCGCCATCTGCGGGGTCTCCGCGATGAAGACGGCCAGGTCGCGGTCGACCAGGTTCTGGTTGTGCGGCAGTTTCTGGGCCTCGCCGATGTGGTGGTCGGCGAGTTCCTTGCCGATGTTGCGGGAGCCGGAGTGGAGCATCAGCCAGACCGCGCCGGACTCGTCGAGGCAGAACTCCACGAAGTGGTTTCCGGAGCCGAGGGTGCCCATCTGCTTGGCCGCCCGGTCGCGGCGGAACTTCACCGCGTCGGCGACCGTGTCGAACCGGCTCCAGAAGTCGTCCCAGCCCGCCGTGGGGAGGCCGTAGACCCGGCCGGGGTCGATCGCCTCGTCGTGCATCCCGCGGCCGACCGGGATCGTCTGCTCGATCTTCGAGCGGAGCCGGGAGAGATCGCCCGGGAGGTCGTTGGCCGTCAGCGAGGTCTTCACCGCGGACATGCCGCAGCCGATGTCGACGCCCACCGCGGCCGGGCAGACCGCGCCCTGCATCGCGATCACGGAGCCGACCGTCGCACCCTTGCCGAAGTGGACGTCGGGCATCACGGCCAGGCCCTTGATCCAGGGCAGCGTGGCGACATTCTGAAGCTGCCGCATCGCCTGGTCCTCGACCGACGCGGGATCGGCCCACATGCGGATGGGGACCTTCGCCCCCGGTATCTCCGTGTACGACATAATTCCTCATTCCCCCGAAAAGCCTGAGAAGGCTCCCAAAGCCAGTGAAGCGCAAAACCGGTGTCAATGCCCGCGAAAGACCCAGCGGATCGACATCGACGGCAGTGCGTGCGATAGACATTGTGTCCATCGGCCGCCAATACGCGGCAACAGCTTTTCCGCTCGAAGGGAGTCTGGGACCGTGCAACGCAAGGCGTCGGCAGCCCACCCAGCGGCACCAGGGGTACCGGAGGCAGCACCGGCCCCGGAGGCGTCCGTGGCGCCGAGGCGCCGGCCTCATCCGGTGAAGCCGCTGGCACCCGGCGTAACGGCGGTGCTGCTCGCGCTGCTGGTCACCGGCTGCACCACCGACACCGGTGGCGAGGGCGCCACCCCCGACTCCAAGGCGGGTCCCGGTGCCAAGTCCGTGGCCCAGCCGGGGAAGTACCGCAACCTGCTCGAACCCTGCGGCTCGATCGGCCGCTCCGTTCTGAAGGACCTGCTGCCCGGCGCCAATGAACTCCCGGGCGACCAGCAGGGGAAGGTCCTCCGGGGCACCGCGGCCAGTACGTACGACACGGACCGCCGGGTCGGCTGCGACTGGAAGGCCGACTCCCCGGACGCCTCCCACAGCCTGAGTCTCGACTTCGAGCGCGTCGTGTCCTACGACAGCTCCGTGAGCGACGACGACCGGGCCCAGGAGGTGTTCTCGAAGAAACAGGTCGCCGCCGACCTCCCGGCGCCGCCCTCCACCGAGTCCGCGTCCCCGCCCGCGTCGGGCAGTCCCTCCGGAGGCCCATCCGGGAGCCCGTCCGGCGCTCCGTCGCCCGGTGGCTCGGACACCTCGGACCCCGCCGCCGATGACGACGAGGGGCTGGATCCCCGGGTCCTCGACGGACTCGGCGACGCCGCCTTCCTGAACGACGTCCTGGGCGCCGCCGGCACCGGATCGACCGCTCAGCGCCGTACGGTCAGCGTGGTGTTCCGCACATCGAACGTCATCGTGACGATCGTCTACACCGAGCAGTCCGGCCGGACGACCGAGGTCCCCGACAGCAAGGAACTGCAGGAGAAGGCCCAGAGCGTGGCCCGGAACCTGGTCCGCCGCTTCACCGCCTGAGGGCCCCCGCGGAGCCCCCCGGCGCCCGGTCCGCATCCCGGCGACGGACACCCGCCGGGGGCCACGTCCGCGTACGGTGGCTTCGCCGCCAAAGGGGCGCGCGGGGGTCGAAAGGGAGAACGCGCGGAGGTCCCGAGGAACGAGGGACCGAGCACGATCGACCGTCGGCGCACGCTCACAGCGCCCCGGAGGCGAACCGAGCCCCCGGTGACCCCGGGTGCGCGGGGCCCGAGCCCCCGGGGAGCCCGTACGACAACCGACTGAAGGAACCATGCACCGATCAGCCTCGCGTCTCACCCGCATACTCGTCTGCGCCGCCGTCCCGGTGATGCTCGCCGTCTCCGGCTGCTCGTCGGACTCCGGCGACTCCTCCGGCAAGGACAGCACCAGCGGCAAGGACGGCAAGGACTCGTCGGCGGCCACCTCCAGCGCCGATCCCGCCCCGGCAGAACCGTCCAAGACCGTCGAGCCCGCGAAGTTCGCCAAGCTGCCCAGCGCCTGCAAGGCGGTCACCCCGAAGACGATCGAGGACCTGGTCCCCGGCACCAAGTCGAAGGGCGGCACGGCCGGCAAGTCGTCGGACGTCATGAGCCGCGCGAGCTGCGCCTGGAACGGACTGGACGACAAGGGCGTGAAGGGCTCGCAGTACCGCTGGCTCGACGTCTCCCTCCTCCGCTACGACTCCGAGACGGGTCTCGGCATCAGCGGTGAGCAGCGCGCCCGGGACGCCTACGCCAAGGAAGTCACCAAGGCGCAGACCACGGCCGGCGCGAAGAACATCCGCAACTCACCGGCCGGTGGCGTCGGCGACGAGGCGAAGGCCGTCGGCTTCGAACTGAAGAAGACCGGCGAGGACTTCACCTACGCCACGATCGTGACCCGCACCGCCAATGTCGTCATCACGCTGACCTTCAACGGAACGGGTTACGCGGGCGCCCAGCCGCCGCCGGCCTCGGGCCTGGTGGAGGGCGCGGTAGCAGCCGCCAAGGAGGCTGTCGCCTCGGTCCCGGCCGCGAACAATTGACCTCCGCTCCCGCTCCTATGGAGGGGGATTCCTGCCACGGTCGGGTGACCGTCTCGGTGGGTTCCTGTTTCGACGCACTGTGCCGGGACGTGTCCCGGTCTTACCCGCGCTCCGCAGGCTGATACCGCCAGTCCGGCGGCCTTGGCGATGTTGACCGCCGCGTTGATGTCTCGGTCGAGGACGGCCCCGCACGCCCCGCACTCCCAGATGCGGATGCGGAGGGGTTTGGGGCCGTCCTTGACGCCGCACTGCGAGCAGACCTGAGAGGTCGGCTCGAACCGGCCGATCCGAATAAAGGTGCGCCCGTACCGGGCGGCCTTGTACTCCAGCATCCTGATGAACGCCGACCATCCCGCGTCATGGACGGATTTGGCCAGGCGGGTACGGGCGAGTCCCTTGACCGCCAGGTCCTCAACGGCAACCGCTTGGTTCTCACGGATGATCCTCGTCGAGAGCTGATGGTGGAACTCGCGCCGCGCATCAGCCACCCGCGCGTGCGCACGGGCGACCTTCAACCGGGCCTTGATCCTGTTGCTGGACCCCTTGGTCTTGCGGGACAGACGCCGCTGCTCCCGCTTCAGTTTCTTCTCCGCCCGGCGCAGGAAACGCGGGGCGGCGATCTTCGTGCCGTCCGAGAGGATCGCGAAGTGCGACAGGCCCAGGTCGATACCGACCTGGGCATCCGCCTCGGGCAGCGTCTCGCCGGGCTCGGTCTCCACGACAAAGCTCGCGAAATAGCGGCCCGCGGCGTCCTTGATCACGGTCACCGTGGACGGTGTCGACGGCAGTGAACGGGACCACTTCACCCGCACATCACCGATCTTCGGCAACGATAAGTCCCCGCCGGTCGTGATCTTCCAGCGTGCGTTGGCGGTGAACCGTACGGCCTGCCGATGATCCTTACGGCTCTTGAACCGGGGCGCACCCATGCGCGGGCGCTTACCCTTCAACCCGTCGAAGAAGTTCCGGTACGCGGCGTCCAGATCCCGCAGGGACTGTTGCAGCACCACAGCGGACACCTCGCCGAGCCACGCGCGCTCGACGGTCTTCTTCGCCTCGGTGATCAGCAATTTCGACAGATCCCCGGACTGCGGGAACGACGCACCCTCCGCGCGGGCGGTCTCACGAGCGCGAAGCGCATCGTTGAAGACCACCCGAGCACACCCGAACGCCCTTCCCAGCGCCGACCGCTGAGGACCGTTCGGGTACAGACGAAAGCCGTACCGGAGCTGCATACGAATGACCGTACGACAGCCGACTTATGGCCGCATATCAGAACATTTGCACGGGTCGATACTGAGCTTCGGCCCCCACGCTCACATGGTTCTCGTGACGAAGCACCGGCACGAGGTCTTCAGGACGCGCACCTGACGCACGGAAGAGACCAGGCGCGCCGCGTGCGGAGACTTCGCATTCGAGCTGGTGGAGTTCAAGCGTGAGAAAAACCGCGGACTCAACATCTTCAGGCCAGCTCACACTTCGCCGGGTCGGCCAACGGGGGCTCCGCTGTCGAACGTCGCCAGTACATCAGGCGGCGGAACCGTCCGCTCCAGTCTGTCGGCCAGAGCGCTGTTCAGAATCGCTTCACCACCGGGGTACCCGATGCACTGCGATTAGTCCAGGTAGCCTGCCCCTGGCCGAAAGAGAACACACGTCCGTCGCTGGGGTCCCCGCGCGGGCGTGCGTTCCGTTTACGGGAGGGGGTCGCGGGTGGCCGCGATGCAGCTGACACGCACTCACCGCATACTCATCGCGCTCGTGGTGACGGGCGCGGTGCTCATCGCCGCGATCGGTTTCGCGGGCTCGTACTCGGCCGTGCGCGATCTGGCCGAGCGCAAGGGGTTCGGCGACTTCGCCCTCTGGTTCCCGATCGGCATCGACGCGGGCATCGTGGTGCTGCTGGCGCTGGACCTGCTGCTGACGTGGATGCGCATCCCGTTCCCGATGCTGCGGCAGACGGCCTGGCTGCTCACGGTCGCGACGATCGCGTTCAACGGCGCGGCGTCCTGGCCGGATCCGCTGGGTGTGGGTATGCACGCCGTGATCCCGGTGCTGTTCGTCGTCTCCGTGGAGGCGGCGCGGCACGCGGTGGGCCGGATCGCGGACATCACGGCCGACAAGCACATGGAGGGCGTACGGCTCACCCGCTGGCTGCTGTCGCCGGTGCCGACGTTCAAGCTGTGGCGGCGGATGAAGCTGTGGGAGCTGCGCAGCTATGAGCAGGTCATCAAGTTGGAGCAGGACCGGCTGATCTATCAGGCCAGGCTCCAGGCCAGGTTCGGGCGGGCCTGGCGGCGGAAGGCTCCGGTGGAGTCGCTGATGCCGCTGCGGCTGGCGAAGTTCGGGGTGCCGCTCGCGGAGACGGCTCCGGCCGGTCTGGCGGCGGCGGGCATCGAACCGATCCTGCTGCCACCCCCGCCACGGCCGGAGCCGAGGCCGGAACTGACACCGGAGCCCAGGCCGGAGCCACGACCGGAACTGTCGCTGGAGAAGCAGCCGGAGCGACAGCCGGAGCTACCCCCGGCCGGACACGCGTCCGAGGCGCCGGGCGCGGTCGCGGGCACGGTCGCCGGCGCGGCACAGGGCCAGGGCCAGGGCCAGGACCAGGACATGGTGCCGGACGCGGGGCAGGGTCCGGTACAGGGCACGGGTCAGGGTCCGGTACAGGGCACGGGTCAGGGTCCGGTACAGGGCACGGGTCAGGGTCCGGTACGGGAGCAGTCCCAGGACCGGCAGCCGGCGCAGTCCCGGCCGCCGCAGCCCGTGGACCAGCACGAGCAGGCGGCGCGGGCCGAGCAGTACGAGCAGCCCGGTCTCCATCCGCAGCAGCAGGTCCCCGGTTCGCACGCCAGTCCCTGGTTCGCGGCCCCGCAGGTCCCGCAGGACGCGCACGAGAACGCCTTCAACCCGACGTACGTCGAGGGGCTGGAGCCCACCCCCGTACAGATCCCCTCGGGTCCCGGGCGGACGCGGCCGCTCGGCGGGATCCCCGGTCAGCGGATCGAGGGCCCCGAACCGGCCCCGGCCCAGCAGGACCCGCAGGCTCAGCAGGCCCCTCAGCCCCAGCAGAACGCTCAGCCTCAGCACGGGCAGGAGCAGGGGCAGGGGCAGGGGCAGGTCCAGCCCGAGCCGTCCGTACGGCCGGAAGCGGCCCAGCCCGGCCCCGTACCGCCGATCCAGCCCGAGCAGCCCGTACAGCCCGTCCCGTACGGCCCGCAGCAGCCCGCACCGCGCGTCGCGGAGGAGCAGGAGTTCTACGAGGCCGCCTATCCGGTCTTCGCCTCGTACGCGAACGACCACGCCGACTACCCGAGCGTGGAGCAGCTCGACATACACCTCTCGGACGTGCACGGCATCCGGCACGCGCGGAGCGCCACCCTGCTGCGGCGGATGTGGCCCGACTTCAAGCAGCGTTTCCAGTCCGAGTTGGAGGCCGACCACATCGCCTGACTCCCCCGGGCTGGCGGACGAGCGGCGGGCGGCCCGGCTGACGGGTCAGTTCCTGATGCGTTTGCCCAGCTCGCCAATGAGCACGAAGGCCAGTCCGGCGGCGAGGATCACGGCGTTGACGGTCATGGGCACGTCCCAGAACAGGTGGAGCAGCCCCCAGGGTCCGTCCCCCAGGTGCTCGCCGGCGATGGCGAGGCCGCCCTGGATCGCGGCGATCCAGCCGATGGTCAGAATGATCTCGTTCTTCATATCTCCACGGTCCCCGGTTTCGCGCCCGTTCGCGTCGTGCGCACGGTGGAAGCGGGAGTAGATCGAAAGGTGCAGTGGTCGGCGATTCACCACATAACCGGCCGGGACCGGGGTGGGATCGCCGGCCGGGACCGTCGGGAGCGGCCGGGACCGGCCGGGAGCGGGGGTGGCGTCACCCGTCGGTGACCGGGGTGAGATCTCCCGGCCGAGGGCCGTGGTGATGTCACCACCCGAAGACCCTTGTGCATTATCCAGAATCCGGGTTACTGTCCAGGCGTGAACCGTTTCGACGAGCGCTTCCTCACCCGCAACGGTCTCGCGGCCCGGCAGCTCGCGGTCCTGCTGCTCAACCACGAGGCCGACACCCGACTGCCCCGGGTGCGGGACTTCGCCGAGCAGCTCGGCTGCGGAAACGGCACCGTCCAGGCCGCCCTCCAGCTCCTGGAGGAGGCCGGCGCGATCGAGACCACCGCCCGGGGCCACCTCGGCACCTTCCTGGTCGGCTCGGACCGCGCAACCCTCTGGCGGCTCTCCGGCCTCGGCACCCTGCTCGCCGCGATGCCGCTGCCCTACTCGCGGCGGTACGAGGGCCTGGCCACCGGACTGCGGACCGCGTTCGAGGAGGCGGGCGCACCCTTCGCGATCACCTTTATGCGCGGCGCCGGAGCCCGTACGGCCGCGCTGCTCGACGGCAAGGTCGACCTGGTGGTCCTCTCCCGGTTCGCCGCCGACCGGCTGATCGAGGAGCACCCCGTCCAACTGATCGCCGACTTCGGCCCGGCGACCTATGTCGGCGCCCACGGCCTGCTGCTGCGCAAGGGCGCCTCGCTGCACACCCCCGGCCTGCGCGTCGCCGTCGACCACAGCTCCGAGGACCAGCGGATACTGGCCGAGCGCGCGTTCGCCGGCCGGTCCGACATCGAGTGGGTCGAGTCCTCGTACATGCAGCTCCGCGATCTCCTCGCGCAGAACCGGGCCGACGCCACCGTCTGGAATCTGGACGAGGTGGAGGGCCTGCTCGGCACGAGCGTCGACGTCCTGCCGCTGGGCGACGAGGTGACCCGCGAGCTGGCCCTGCGGAACTCCAGCGCCGCCCTCATCGGCAGGACGGAGGGCGCGCGGGCGCTCAACGCCGTACGGGAGGGGCTCGACCTCTCCCGGGTCACCTCACTCCAGACCGATGTCGTACGGGGCGTCCTGATGCCCTCCTACTGAGTCCACGCTCCCGCTGAACGCCCTTGCCCGCAAGGGTTTCTGACGGAGTGAAAATACAAAATCCTGTTTACTGTCCTTTGGAAGGAACGGCATGGACGACCAACTCTCCGAGCGCATCCGGATCTTCCGGGAGAGCGGCCAGGTCCGGCCCGAGGTCGTCGACTTCGTCACCGCCGAGCTGACCGCGCTCACGGCCGAGGGCCGACCCGTCACCGAGGCCACGGCGGGCATGTTGACCAGCCATCTGATGATGGCCCTCAACCGGCTCCTCGACGGCGAGCCGATCGCCGACTTCCCCACCGACGACCAGGTGGCGGCGGAGCTGGCCGGTCATCCCGACGCGGTGGACCGCGCCCGCGCCGTAGCCGACCGCGCACACCGCGAACTCGGCGCCGCACTGCCCGATTCGGAGATCAACTTCCTCGGTCTGCACCTGGCCGTGCTGGCCACGCGGCCCACCCCGTGACCCCGCCCCCTCCCTGATCACACCCCCCGAGACCCCCCGAGAAACCCCCGCGAATCACCGCGAATCACCAGAGACCTCTCAAGGAGTCACACCATGCAGAAGATCCTCACCGGTGGAGTCGGCAAGGTCGAGACCGCCGAGGCCGTACGGGCACTCGCTCTCGACGGCGTCGAGGTCATCGTCTCCAGCGATATGGACGCCGCGATGAAGCTCCGCGCGGGCCAGGCCGACTACTACCTCGGCACCTGCCACACCGGAGCCGGCGCCTCCCTCGGCGTACTCGTCGGGCTCATGGGGCAGGCCGCCTGCCACACCTTCGGGCGCTCGGTGCCGACCGAGGATCAGGTCGTCGCGCTGCTGGCGGACGGCAAGAAGGTCTTCGGCTTCTCGCTGGATCAGATCGACGCGGTCGCACCCACGCTCGCCCGCGCCATCGCGGCACGCGCCTGAGGCCGGGGCCCGGCGCGGCCCGCGCCTGAAGCCGGGGCGGCACGCGCCTGAGGCCGGCTCCATCGCGAGACGCGTCCGGCAGGACGCCTGAGCCCCACCGCGAGCCCCACCCGTAACACCCGCGCTCCAGAGCCCGCCACACGCACACCCCCGTCCCCACCCCCCGCAGCACCCGCGCGAGGCCCCACTCCCCGCGCCCGGCAGCACACCCGAGCACCACCCCACCCGGGTGCGGCACCCCGTACCCCGCACCCGGCCGGCCGAGACCCCTCCCCCTCCCCCCCGGGGGCCTCGCCGCACACCATTCCCGGGCACGAAGGAGTGACCCCGTGAGCACCACTCTCGCCGCAGCCGCCGATCTCGACTTCACCCTGGCGCAGCAGTTGACCGTGATCGCGCTCTGTGCGCTGACCGCGTTCATCTCGCATCTGGCGCTCGCCGTCTTCAACGACGGCGTCCGCCCCTTCCTCCTCGACTTCATCCAGGGCCGGACCACCCGCAGCGCCACCACCGCCGTGTCCTTCGGGCTCTCCGCGGGCTTCATCTTCGGCCTCGGCGCGCCGATGGCCCTCTCCACCGGTGTCCTCAACCCGTGGCTGCTCTTCCTCCCCACCGACATCCTCGGCCTGCTCGCGCCCAAGCGGTGGATCGCCCCGATCCTGGGCGGCGCCTGGGGCGCGGTGGTCGTCTTCGGCCTGAACGGCGCGAACGACATCGCCAACGACCTGCCCGTCGACTTCCTCACCGCGATGCAGCAGATGTCGACGCCGATCCTCTTCCTCTTCACGCTCTTCCCGGTGCTCGCGATCACCAAGCAGTTCGGGCGGAAGTGGGGCGGCTTCGCGGGCGTGCTGGAACTCGCCCTGGTCGTCATGACCATGAAGATCTGGCCGAATATGTTCGCCGGAGCGCTCGCCATGGCCGTCGGCGTGCTGCTGCTCATCGGTCTCGCCATCGCCAAGGACCTCAAGCAGCGCAAGGCCGACCGGGCGGATCTGGCAGATCTGGCGGCCAAGCAGTCGCCGGTCGAGGAGCCCGCGGGCGACGACCCGATGGCCTCCCTCTTCAGCGCCAGCGCGGCCCGGCTGCGCCGCCATCTCCCGCTCTTCATGCTGCTGGGCGCGGGAATCGCGGTGCTGGCACAGAGCCATATATTCGGCGGCGGCGAGGCCACCAGCTTCCTGATCGCCAAGGGCGACTACTCGGAGGCCGCGCAGGTCGACTTCTACCGCGTCTTCGGCTTCATCCCGCTGATCGCGACGACGGCCCTGGCATCCGGCGCGTACGGCATCGCCGGTTTCACACTCGTGTACCCCATCGGCTATCTGATGCCGAACCCCTATCTCGCCGCGCTGATGGGCGCCGCCGTCTTCGCGATCGAGGTGTTGGCCCTCTCGTACATCGGGCGGTTCCTCGGCAAGCTGCCCACCGTCCGCGACTCGTCGGAGCATCTGCGGAGCGCGATCACCGACACCCTCCAGCTCGCGATCCTCTTCGGTTCGCTGATGGCGGCCAGCGCCATGGGCGGCGGGCTCGGCATCCTCATCGTCGGCGGGCTCTATCTGCTGAACGAGGCGATGGGACGGCCGATCGTACGGATGGCGGCGGCGCCGGCCGCGGTGATCGTCGGCGGCGTCCTGCTCAACCTCCTCTACTGGCTCGATCTGTTCACCCCGATCAAGGGCTGACATGCACCCCATGCGCACCCCCGCCCCCGCACCCACCTCCACCCCCGACAACCCCACCCTCCGGACCGTGACCGGCCCGCTCCCGCTCGACGCCGTCACCGGCCCGGTCCTGCCCCACGAACACCTGGTCCTCGATCTCGACCGCACCGGCACCGGCACCAGCCCCGGGGCCGGGGCCGGGGCCGGGGACGCCGTACTCGCCGACCCGCTCCACACCCCCGCCGTCACCGCCGAACTGGCCGAGCTAAGAACCGAATTCGGGCTCTCCCTCGTCGTCGAGCTCACCTGCCGGGGCATGGGCCGGGACGCCCCCGCCCTGACCCGGATCTCCCGCGCCGCCGAGGTGCCGGTGATCGCCGCCACCGGCTGGTACTACGAGCCCTTCCACACGCCCGACATCGCCGGAAGCGATGTGGCCCGGCTGACGTCCGTGCTCGTACGGGAGATCACCGAAGGCATCGGCACCACCGGCATCCGCCCCGGCGTGCTCGGTGAGATCGGCAGCCACGGCGACGAGCCGACCGGACCCGAGCGCCGGGTGCTGCGCGCCGCCGCCCGCGCGGCCGTCGCCACCGGCCTCCCGGTCGCCACCCACGCCCAGCTCGGGCGGGGCGGGCTCGCCCAGCTCGATCTACTGACCGGCGAGGGCCTGGCGCCGGACCGGGTGAGCATCGGGCACCAGGACCTGCTGGACGATCCCGACACCCATCGGAGGCTGGCGGCGAGCGGCGCCTACGTCGCCTTCGACACCGTCGGCAAGGAGGGCTACCAGACCGACGCGACCAGGCTGCGGCTGCTGCTGGCGCTGCTGGACGCGGGCCACGCCGACCGGGCGCTGCTGAGCTGCGACATCTCACGGCACGGCTATCTGCGGACGGCGGGCGGCCAGGGGTACGGGCACCTCTTCCGGGGCTTTCTGCCGGAGCTGCGGGCGGCGGGGGCGGACGACGCGCTGATCGACCTCCTCACCCGGCGCAACCCCCTGCGTTTCCTGACGGGCACTGACCCGGGCCCGGCTCCCACTCCTTCCGCATCCGGCCCCCGCGCCTCAGAACGCCAGTCCGGCCGCCTCGCATCCGGCCCCCGCGCCTCAGAACGCGAGTCCGTTCCCCTCACCTCAGACCCCCTCGCCACAGAGCGCGCATCAGACCGCGGATCCGACGACGACACCGACCTCGACCCGCCCGCCCCGGACGCGCGAGCCGGCCACCCTCCGCAGGAGACCCGATGACCACGACGCCGACCCCGACGCCCCCCACCCTCCCGGAGACCTTCCCCCTCCCCACGGTCCCGCTCCAGGACGCCGTGGCCCGCCAGTTCCGGCTGCTGGAGTGCGTCGCGGGCCACTTCGAGGGCCAGGAGCTGTTCACGGCGGACGCCGGAGTCGTCTCCGGACTCGGCCGCCCCCGGACGACGGCCCAGGTCGAATCCGTGCTGGCCGACTACTTCGGCGCGGCGGACGCGGCGCTGGTCCAGGGCGCGGGCACGGGCGCCATCCGCGCCGCCCTCCAGGCCGCGACCGCCCTCCCACCAGCCGGCCCGGGCCCCGGCCCCGGCGAAGGCCCAGCCTCCGGCTCCGGCTCCGGCTCCGGCTCCGGCTCCGGCGAAGACTCCACCACCCTGCTCATCCACCGCGCCCCCGTCTACCGCACCACCGAGGTCACCCTGCGCGGTATGAGCGGCCTGCGCACCGTCGAGGCCGACTTCAACGACCCCGACGAACTGCGCACCGCCCTCGCCGGGGTCCGCTGGGCCTACATCCAGCACACCCGGCAGCGCCTCACCGACTCGTACGACCTCGGCGCGGTGCTCGACGCCTGCGCCGCGGCCGGTGTCCGCACGATCGTGGACGACAACTACGCCGTCATGCGGGTCCCGTCCAGCGGTGTCGAACTCGGCGCGGACGTGTCCTGCTTCTCCCTCTTCAAACTGCACGGCCCCGAGGGCGTCGGCGCGGTCGTCGGCGCCCGCGACCTGGTCGAACGCGTCCGCGCCGACAACTACTCGGGCGGCGGCCAGGTCCAGGGCCACCAGGCGCTGGACGCCCTGCGCGCCCTCACCCACGTCCCGGTGATGTGGTCGATCCAGTCCCAGGTCTCCGAAGAGGTCGCCCGGAGACTGACGGCCGGCGAGGTCCCCGGCGTGGCGGAGGTGCGGATCGCCAACGCACAGGACCGCTGTCTGCTGGTACGGCTGGACCGCCCGCTCGCCCGCGAACTCCCGGCGATCGCGGCGAAGCTCGGGGCCGCCCCGTACCCCGTCGGCTCCAACTCCCGCTACGAACTGGCCCCGCTGATCTACCGGATGTCGAGTTCGGCCCTGGACGACGCCCCCGGACTCGCCGACTGGACGGTCCGGGTGAACCCCATGCGCGCGGGTGCGGACCTGGTGATCGACCTGCTGCGCCACGCCATCGGCTCCCTGAACGACTCCAAGGACTGACCGCCGTGTTCCTCGACACCGTCCTCACCCGCAACCCCGAGCTGGTCGACTTCGCGACCGAGCTGCACCGGCGCGGCGCCATCCCGCCCGACACGTACGTCATGGACCTCGACGCCGTCGAGTCCAACGCCGGGATGCTGGCCGCCGAGGCGGACCGGCTCGGTCTCACCCTGTGGTTCGTCGTCAAACAGATCGGCCGCAACCCCGAACTGATCCGGGCCGTCGCCCGGCACATCCCGAAGTACGCGGCGATCGACGCCCCCGAGGCGCGCGCCCTGCACGCGGCGGGAGCGCAGGCCGGCAATCTCGGGCATCTGGTGCAGATCCCACACCGCGCGCTGCCCGAGATGCTGGCCCGGCACCCCGAGACGATCACCGTGTACGACCTCGCCAACGCCCGCGCGGTCGCCGAGGCCGCCGAACGGGCCGGGCGGGTCCAGGACGTCCTCGTACGGCTCGAAGGGGTCCCCGGCACCGTCTACCCGGGCCAGGAGGGCGGTGTGCCGCTGGCCGGTCTCGCCGATTTCGCGCGGGCCGCCGAGCAGCTCCCCGGCATCCGGATCGCGGGCGTCACCGCCTTCCCCTGCCTGCTCTGCGATCCGGCCACCGGTCGGCCCGAACCGACCCCCAATCTCGAACTCGCCCTCAGGGCACGTGAGTTGCTGTACGGGCGCGGGCATCGCGACCTCAAGCTGAGCGCGCCGAGCGCCACCTCCATGGCCTCGCTGCCGCTGCTGGCGGCGGCCGGCGCCACCCACGCCGAACCGGGGCACGCCCTGACCGGCACCACCCCGCTGCACGGCGTCGACCCGTACCAGCCGGAGAAGCCCGCGTACGTCTATGTCACCGAGGTCGCCCACACCCTCGCGGACGGCCGCCCGGCCGTCTTCGGCGGCGGCTTCTACCCCCGCGCGCGCATCGGGAGCGCGCTGCTCCCCCGGACCGGCGCGCGGCTGCGGGTGGAGAGCGCGCCCGCCGAGAACATCGACTACTACCGCCTGCTCGCGGCCCCCGCCGACCCGGCCGACGCCCGGCCCGGGGACACGGCGGTGCTCTCCTTCCGCACCCAGATCTTCGTCACCCGTTCGACGGTCGCGGTGGTCGCCGGCCTCTCCACCGGCTCACCCCGGCTGACCGGCCGCTACGACGCCCAAGGCCGCCCCCTGTAAGAGGACCTCCGCCATGAGCACCACCACCGTCATCGTCGTCATCGACGGCTTCGGCATCGGCGCGATGCCGGACGCCGGCGCCCTCCGGCCCGGTGATCTGCACGCCGACACCTGCGGCCACGTCCTGGACGCCCGGCCCCTCCGGCTGCCCACCCTGGGCGCGCTGGGGCTCGGCCTCGTCCATCCCCACCCCGACCTCCCCCGGGAGACGGAGCTGCCGGTCGCGGTGGGCCGGGCGGCCCTCGGCTACCCCGGCGCGGACACCTACGCGGGCCACCAGACCATGATGGGAGCGGACTTCCGACGGGTGACGGTGGCACGGCTCGCCGACCACATCGACGCGGTGACCGCCGCGCTCACGGCGGCCGGCCACGAGGTCGTCCCGCACGACGGGCTGCTGATCGTCGACGGCGCCGTACTCGTCCACGACAACCTCGAAGCCGACCCCGGCATCAACTGGAACACCTCCGGCCGGCTGACCGACCGCCCCTTCGGGGACATCCTCGCCATCGCCCGTACGGTACGGACGGTCGCGCCGGTCGCCCGGGTCATCGCGGTCGGCGGATACGCGGACGCCGCGCTCACCCACTTCGTACGGCCGGGAGAGGGCGGCACCACCGGGCTGGACACCCCCGCGTCGGGCTTTTACCGCAACGGCGGGCTCGCCGTCCAGCACCTGGGCGCGGAACTGGACCACAGCCGCCAGCTCCCCGAACGCGCCGCGCGGGCCGGCATCCCGGTCACGCTCATCGGCAAGGCGGCGGACATCCTCGCCTGCGAGGCGGCGGTGCGCCGACCGGCCGTCCCGACGGCCGACGTCCTGGCGCACACGGTGGCCGCCGTACGCACGGGGGGTCTGATCGTCGCCAACGTCCAGGAGACCGACCTCGCGGGGCACCAGCAGGACACCGACCGGTACGGCCGCCTCCTGGAACAGATCGACGCGGGCCTGGCGGAGCTGCTTCCGCTGCTGTCGCGGCCCGGTGATCGGCTGATCGTGACGGGGGACCACGGCAACGATCCGACGATCGGCCACGCCTTTCACACCAGGGAGTACGTGCCGGTCCTGATCCACCGGCCGGAGGCGCGCGGGCTCAGCCGCCTCCCGGACGCCCCTTCCCTGACCACGATCGCCACGATCGCCGCCCGCGCCCTCGCCCTCCCCTCCGGGGGCTCCTCCGGGGGCTCCTCCGGGGGCTCCTCCGGGGGCTCCTCAATCGCCGGAGAGGCTGATTTCCCCAGCCCCTCCGCCAATCCCGGCCCGGCAAATCCCAGCCCGTCCGGCGCTTGAGGACAAAGCCCAGCCCGGAGGCGGCGAAACCGAGCAAGCTGATTCCAGCCCGTCCGGCGCTTGAGGACGGACCCCGGCACGGAGGCGCCGCACCATCAAGACCGCCCCGCCCTCCGGGGGCTCCTCAAACGCCGGAGAGGCTGATCTCCCCAGCCCCTCCGCCAATCCCGGCCCGGCAAATCCCAGCCCGTCCGGCGCTTGAGGACAAAGCCCAGCCCGGAGGCGGCGAAACCGAGCAAGCTGATTCCAGCCCGTCCGGCGCTTGAGGACAAAGCCCAGCCCGTGCCGCGGGCAAGAAGACGACAGGCCCCACCGGTGAACGCAGAGGCGGGGCCCCGGGGCAACCCCCGGAGCCCCGCCAGTGGAGCTACACGCTCAACAGCTTGCGCACCCGCCCCGCCCCCACCGCCAACAGCAGCGTCGGCAGCCGCGGCCCCGTCTCCCGCGTCACCAGCAGCCGGTACAGCAGCGCGAAGAACGTCCGCTGCGCCACCTTCAGCTCCGGCGTCGGCTTCGCGTCCGGCTCAAGGCCCGCCATGATCTTCGGCACGCCGTAGACGAGGGTCGTCAGCCCGTCGAGCGACCAGTGCGAGTCCAGCCCCTCCAGGAGCAGCCGCAGCGACTCGCGGCCCTCGTCGTCCAGCGACGACAGCAGCTCGGCGTCGGGCTCGTCCCGCACGATGGTCCGCGCGTCGGCCGGGACCTGGGTGGAGATCCAGTTCTCGGCGCGGTCGAGCCGGGGCCGCACCTCGTCCAGCGAGCCCAGCGGATTCGCCGGGTCCAGCTCGCTCAGGATGCGGATCGTCTGCTCGTCGTGACCACCGGTGATGTCCACGACGGACGCGAGCGTCCGGTACGGCATCGGCCGCGGCGTGCTCGGCAGCTCGCCCGCCGCCGTGCGGACGGCCCGCGAGTGCGCGGCCGCGTCGGCCGGCAGCGCGCTCCCGTCGGCGACCTTCGCGGAGAGCTTGTCCCATTCGTCGTACAGCCGCTGGATCTCCTGGTCAAAGGCGATCTTGAAGGACTGGTTGGGCCGCCGCCGCGCGTAGAGCCACCGCAGCAGCGGCGCCTCCATGATCTTGAGCGCGTCGGCGGGCGTGGGCACCCCACCCCGCGAGGACGACATCTTCGCCATGCCGCTGATGCCGACGAACGCGTACATCGGCCCGATGGGCTGTTCACCGTCGAAGATCCGGCCGACGATCTCGCCACCGACCTGGAAGGAGGACCCGGGCGACGAGTGGTCGACGCCGGAGGGCTCGAAGATGACCCCTTCGTACGCCCAGCGCATCGGCCAGTCGACCTTCCAGACCAGCTTGCCACGGTTGAACTCGCTCAGCCGGACGGTCTCGGAGAAACCGCACGCGGAGCAGGTGTAGGCCAGCTCGGTGGTGTCGTCGTCGTACGCCGTGACGGTCGTGAAGTCCTTGTCGCAGCCACCGCAGTACGGCTTGTACGGGAAGTAGCCCGCCGACCCCGTACCGTCGTCCTCGCCCGCCGCGCCGGAGCCCTCGGCCGCCTCCAGCTCGGCCGCCTCGACCGGCTTCTGCGACTTCTTCGGCGGCGCCTTCTTCGTGCGGTACTGCCCGAGGATCGCGTCGATGTCCCCGCGGCGGCGCATCGCGTGCAGGACCTGCTCGCGGTAGACGCCGGCGGTGTACTGCGCGGTCTGGCTGATGCCGTCGTACTCGACGCCCATCTCGGCCAGCGAATCGACCATCGCGGCCTTGAAGTGCTCGGCCCAGTTCGCGTGCGGGGAGCCCTCCGGCGCGGGCACCGAGGTCAGCGGCCGGCCGATGTGCTCGGCCCAGCCCTGATCCACGCCCGCGACGCCGGCCGGCACCTTGCGGAAGCGGTCGTAGTCGTCCCAGGAGATCAGGTGCCGGACTTCGTACCCCCGCCGCCGGACCTCGTCCGCGACCAGGTGCGGGGTCATCACCTCACGGAGATTGCCCAGGTGAACGGGTCCGGAGGGAGACAGTCCGGACGCCACGACCACAGGTTTCCCAGGCGCACGACGATCCGATTCCGCAATGACCTCGTCCGCGAAACGGGAGACCCAGTCGGTCTCGGTGCTGCTCTGAGCCACGGTCGGCACGTCCTCTTTCCAATAGTCGGGATCCGCCCATTGTCCCAGACGGAACCAGACGGAACACGCCCCCGCCGGGTAGGCCGATCACCGGGTCCCTCCCCCGGCCCATCACCCCGTCCATAAACAGGGGAGATCGAGACTGCTCCCCCATGGGACACTTGACAATCGAGTAGATCCTCTCCTCGATCTCCCACACAGTCCTCCACACGAGAAACGGAAGCCCATGGCCTCGGTCCCTTCCCTCGCTTCGACCGTGCAGCAGCGCCTCGCGGACGCCCTCTCGGCAGCCCTGCCGGAGGCCGGTTCCGTCGACCCGCTGCTCCGACGTAGCGACCGGGCCGACTTCCAGGCCAACGGCATCCTCGCGCTCGCCAAGAAGCTCAAGGGCAACCCGCGGGAGCTGGCGACCCAGGTCGTCGACGCCCTCGACGCGCCCGATCTGCTCCAGGAGATCGAGGTCTCAGGACCGGGCTTCCTGAACATCACGATCACCGACCGGGCGATCGTCGAGACGCTGGCCGCCCGCGCCGCCGACGACCGCCTCGGCGTCCCGTACAGCGAGCACGCGGGCACCACCGTGATCGACTACGCCCAGCCGAACGTCGCCAAGGAGATGCATGTCGGCCATCTCCGGTCGGCGGTGATCGGCGCGGCGATGGTCGAGATCCTGGAGTTCACCGGCGAGAAGGTGGTCCGGCGCCATCACATCGGCGACTGGGGCACCCAGTTCGGGATGCTCATCCAGTATCTGATCGAGCACCCGCACGAGCTGGACCACCAGGGCGGCGAGGTCTCCGGCGAGGAGGCCATGTCGTCCCTCAACCGGCTCTACAAGGCGTCCCGCGCGATCTTCGACTCCGATGAGGAGTTCAAGGCCCGCTCCCGGGACCGGGTGGTCGCGCTCCAGTCCGGCGATCCGGAGACGCTCGCGCTCTGGCAGCGCTTCGTGGACGAGTCGAAGATCTACTTCTACTCGGTCTTCGGCAAGCTGGACATGGAGATCAACGACCCCGACGTGGTCGGCGAGTCCGGTTACAACGACATGCTGGACGACACCTGCCGCATGTTGGAGGAGTCGGGCGTCGCGGTCCGCTCCGAGGGCGCGCTCTGTGTCTTCTTCGACGATGTGAAGGGCGCGGACGGCAAGCCGACCCCGCTGATCGTCCGGAAGTCCAACGGCGGCTACGGCTACGCGGCCACCGACCTGTCGGCGATCCGCGACCGGGTCCAGAACTTGGGCGCGAACACCCTGCTCTACGTGGTGGACGCGCGGCAGTCGCTGCACTTCAAGATGGTCTTCGAGACCGCTCGCCGGGCCGGCTGGCTGAACGACCAGGTCAAGGCCGTCCAGCTCGCGTTCGGCACGGTCCTCGGCGCGGACGGCAAGCCGTTCAAGACCCGTGAGGGCGAGACGGTCCGGCTGGTGGACCTGCTCGACGAGGCCGTGGAGCGGGCCACCGGCGTGGTCCGCGACAAGGCCGAGAAGGTGGGCCTGAGCGAGCGGGAGATCACCGAGAACGGCCAGTACGTGGGCATCGGCGCGATCAAGTACGCCGACCTGTCGACGTCCGCCGTGCGCGACTACAAGTTCGACCTGGACCAGATGGTGTCGCTCAACGGCGACACCTCGGTCTACCTCCAGTACGCGTACGCCCGGATCAAGTCGATCATCCGCAAGGCGGGCGACACCGCCCCGGCCGCGCACCCGGAGCTTCCGCTGGCCCCGGCCGAGCGGGCGCTCGGGCTGCACCTGGACCGGTTCGCGGAGACGCTGGCCGAGGTGGCGTCGGGGTACGAGCCGCACAAGCTGGCCTCGTACCTGTACCAGCTCGCCTCGCACCTCACGACGTTCTACGACCAGTGCCAGGTGCTCAGCGACGACAATCCGGCCGAGGTGGTCGAGAACCGGCTCTTCCTCATCGACCTGACCGCGCGCACGCTCCACCAGGGCATGGCGCTGCTGGGCATCCGGACCCCCGAGCGCCTCTGACCGTCCCGTCCGTACGGGCGTCCGCGGGCGGCGAACACCGCCCCGGGCGCCCGTCGGCGTATCCGGACCGGCCGCCCGCATGCCGACACCGGTCCGGGACCAGTCCGGCACCGGTTGAAGGACGGCGGGCACCGACACCTCACCCCCCGCTCACGCCCGTTCACGCCCGCTCAGATCAACGTGTGCGAGGTCCGCCCCGACGCCTGATCGATCTCGGTGTGCGCCTTCTGCAGCATCTGCGAGGCGATGTCCATGAGCGCCCGCGCGCCCGCGATCTCCTCGCCCACTCTGAGCTGCTCCGCGTCCGAGGGATGACGCTGGGCATTGCCGTGTCCCCGGACCTCGGTCCCGTCCGCGAGCCGGACCAGGGCGGCGGCCCTGGTGCGCTCGCCCTCCTCGCGGAACTCCATCTCGATGTGCCATCCGACGAGTGTGTGCATGACGGATCACCTCCAGCGGTACGTCTCCAGGGTGCGCCCGGCGACCGCAGATCACCACTTCCCCACACTTACCCCGCGGTGCGTACCCACTAAATAGTCGGTACTTGTACGAACCTCAGTGGCGCCCGAGGATCGAGGAAGCCCCCCCAGGGCACCCCCGGCGACACCGTCACACGAGGAGCTTCGTCATGCCCGCGCCCGCCACCGCCCAGCCCGCCACCGTCTCCGTACTCGGCCTCGGTCTGATGGGTACGGCGCTGGCCGCCGCGTTGCTCGGCGCCGGCCACACCGTCACCGTCTGGAACAGGAACCCCGCCAGGACGGGCCCGCTGGTCGCCCAGGGCGCGCACCCCGCCGCGACACCCGCGGCCGCCGTCGCCGCGAGCGACCTGGTCATCGTCTGCCTGTTGGACAACGGAGCCGTACGGGACGTCTTCGACGGCCTCGGCGACTCTGTAGCCCACCGGACCGTCGCCAACCTGACCAACGGGACACCCGCACAGGCCCGTGAGCTGGCCGCCTGGGCCACCGAACGGGGTGCCCGGTACCTCGACGGCGGCATCATGGCCGTGCCCCAGATGATCGCGGGCCCCCATGCGTACGTCCTCTACAGCGGCGACGAGGACGCGTTCCGGGCCCACCGGTCGACGTTCGCCGCACTCGGTGACACCCGGTTCGTCGGCGCCGACCCGGGCCTGGCCGCGGTGCACGACGTGGCGCTGCTCACCGGCATGTACGGGATGACGGTCGGGGTCATGCAGGCGTTCGCCCTGGCCCGTACGGAGAACATCCCGGCCGCCGAGCTGGCCGGGCCGCTGGTGGAGTGGATCGGCGCGATGCTCGCCGGCACCCCGGAGGAGGCCGCGGCGATCGACTCCGGCAAGCACCTCACCGATGTCTCCAGCCTCACCGCCAACCAGGCGGCCCTGCCGAACCTCATGGAGACCTTCCGCGACCAGGGCCTGTCGACGGCGTTCTTCGAACCGCTGCGGGAGCTGCTGGACCGGGCGGTCGAGCAGGGGCACGGGACGGACGGCCTCTCCCGCCTCGCCACCCTGCTGGAGAAGTAGCACCCGGGCCCGGCCCTCAGCGGTAGGCACGGAGAAGCAGAGGGGCTCAGGGGTGCTCCCACGGCACGGGAGTCGATTCCCGGCCGAAACGACGCATCCGTACCGGCCCCCCGGACACCACCGGGCGGCCGGTACGGACCGTGTCAGGCCGTATTCCGGCCGCACCGGCTCAGGGAGCGAGTCGGCCAACCCCTCTCGTCGCGTACACGTCACGCTTGCTACACAGGGCGTCCCTTACGGGCCGGCAGGCCCCATCGAGAGGAACTCCCTTGCGCATGATCAAGAGGATGACGACCGCCCTCGCCCTCGCGGCGGCGTGCATCGGCATGACAGGAGTGGCGGCGGCCGACAGCGAACCCGTTCCGCAGCCCCGCAAGCCGGTGGTCAAGACCAGCCTGGAGACCGCGGGCCGGGGCCTGGTCACCCTGGCGGAGAAGAGCCGTCCCGCCGCGGGCCCGAGCGCCGCCTGGGTCAGAGTCAGAAGTCTGTACGGCGGGGGCGTCCAGTGTCTGGACGCGGACATCAACGGCGGCGGCGGGAACGGCAATCGCGTCCAGGTGTGGACCTGCAACGGCCTGCCCCAGCAGCGGTGGTTCTCGGCGGACAACGGGATGCTCATGAACGGCCGCTTCCCGGGCATGTGCCTCGACGCGGACGTCAACGGCGGGGGCCTGAACGGCACCAGGCTCCAGCTCTGGCAGTGCAGCGGGGCGACCCAGCAGCTCTGGGGCGCCCTCCCCAACGACTTCTCGCTCTACAACTTCCGCTTCCTGAACAACTTCACCACGGTCGTCGACCGGAACAGCCTCTGGCCGGGCGACGGCGCCGGAACGCACCTCTGGGGGAAGAACTTCCAGCCCCAGCAGTGGTGGGTCATCGAGCCGGTCTGACCCGCGCCGCACCGGGCGTCCGGCGTCACCCGGTGATCGACCTCACCGGCGTTCCGACGTCACCGGGTGATCGGGCGCACCGTGCCCAACAGACAAGCGGAATACGGGTGGACGGGGTTCACGGAACACATATTCGCATTGGTCTATACCTTGACTGAACCCCGTCAACGCGCTTCAGTGGTGTACCCACCCCCACCATCACGGCGCACCCGGCACCACCGGAACCCCACCCCGCCATCCGGGTGCGGCCGTTGACGCACGAAGGAGACAACTCGTGCTCAAACAGCGCATCAAGGCCCTCCTGGTGGCCTTCCTCGCGGCCGTCGGACTCGCCGCGGGGACCCTGCTCCCCACCGCGACACCCGTGTCGGCCGCGGTGGCCGACGAGTGCACCACCGCCCCCAACTGGCGCGCGGGCACGAATTACTACACTGGCAACGTTGTCAAGTACACCGACGGCCGGTACTACATCGCGGAGCACGACAACCCGGGCTACGACCCCACCGTCAGCACCTGGTTCTGGAACCCGCACACCTGTAGCGGTGGCGGCAACCCGGACCCCGGCGGGTTCGTGGTGAGCGAGTCCCAGTTCAACCAGATGTTCCCGAACCGGAACGCGTTCTACACGTACAGCGGCCTCAAGGCGGCGCTCAGCGCGTACCCCGCGTTCGCCAACACCGGCAGCGCCACGGTGAAGAAGCAGGAGGCCGCGGCCTTCCTCGCCAACGTCAGCCACGAGACGGGCGGACTGGTCCACATCGTGGAGCAGAACCAGGCGAACTACCCGCACTACTGCGACCGCAGCCAGCCGTACGGCTGCCCGGCCGGCCAGGCCGCGTACTACGGCCGCGGCCCCATCCAGCTCAGCTGGAACTTCAACTACAAGGCCGCGGGTGACGCGCTCGGCATCGACCTGCTGAACAACCCCTCGCGGGTCCAGAACGAGGCGGCCGTGGCCTGGAAGACCGGCCTCTGGTACTGGAACACCCAGAACGGCCCGGGGACGATGACCGGCCACGCGGCGATGGTGAACCAGGCGGGCTTCGGCCAGACGATCAGGTCCATCAACGGCTCGCTGGAGTGCGACGGAAGGAACCCGGCCCAGGTGCAGAGCCGGGTCAACAACTTCACGAGGTTCACCCAGCTCCTGGGCGTACCGACGGGCGCGAACCTGTACTGCTGAGCCCCCCACGGCGCTGCGGGCCGGGATGACTTCCCCGGCCCGCGGTGGCCCCCGTGCGCACCGGGGATCAGAGCGTGCGCGCGACCTCGGTCGCCCAGTAGGTGAGGATCATCCCGGCACCGGCGCGCTTGATCCCGGTGAGGGTCTCCATGATCGCCCGGTCGCGGTCGATCCACCCCTTCTCGGCGGCGGCCTCGACCATCGCGTACTCACCACTGATCTGGTACGCGGCCACCGGCACGTCGACGGCCTCGGCGACCTTGGCCAGCACATCGAGATACGGTCCGGCCGGCTTGACCATGACCATGTCGGCGCCCTCGTCGAGATCGAGGGCCAGCTCCCGCAGGGACTCCCGGACATTGGCCGGGTCCTGCTGGTACGTCTTGCGGTCCCCGGTGAGCGAGGACCCGACGGCCTCCCGGAACGGCCCGTAGAAGGCCGACGAGTACTTCGCGGTGTAGGCCAGGATCGACACATCGTCCCGCCCGATGGTGTCCAGGGCGTCCCGGACGACACCGACCTGCCCGTCCATCATCCCGCTGGGCCCGACGACATGGACCCCGGCGTCGGCCTGGACCTGGGCCATCTCCGCGTACCGCTCCAGCGTGGCGTCGTTGTCGACGCGACCGTCGGCGTCGAGGACCCCGCAGTGCCCGTGATCGGTGTACTCGTCCAGACAGAGATCCGACATGATCACCAGATCGTCGCCGACCTCGGCGCGCACATCGCGGATGGCGAGCTGGAGGATGCCGTCCGGATCGGTACCGGCGCTCCCCTGCGCGTCCTTCTTGGCGTCCTCGGGCACCCCGAAGAGCATGATGCCCGCGACCCCGGCCTCGCGCGCCTCGACGGCGGCCTTCCGCAGGGTGTCACGGGTGTGCTGAACGACACCGGGCATCGCCGAGATCGGCGCGGGCTCGGCGATCCCCTCCCGCACGAACGCGGGAAGGATCAGATCGGCGGGGTGCAGCCGCGTCTCGGCGACCATGCGCCGCAGGGCGGGAATGCCCCGCAGACGCCGGGGCCGGGCACCGGGAAAGGATCCGTACACACTCATACCCCTACGCTACGCCCCCGGCCCGAACCAAAAACCAGCCCCTCCGGGCGGGCTGAACTCCAGCTCCCCGGGGGGCCAAATTTCAGCCCCTCCGGGCAAGCTGAAACAGCCCCTCCGGCGATTGAGGAGCGGGGCCCGGGGCAGCGCCCCGCAAGGCGCCGAGACACACGGGAAGCCGGGCAACGGACGGGCCGCTCCGGCCGAGGGGCCCGTACACCTCAAGCCCCTGCGCACAAGGGTCCGTCCTCAATCGCCGGACAGGCTGAATTCCAGCTCCCTTGGGCAGACTGAAACTCAGCTCTACTCGGCGGGCCAAGTTTCAGCCTCTCCGGGCGGGCTGAACAGCCCCTCCGGGCGGGCCGGCATTTCACCTCCCCCGGGCGGGCAAAAAACAGCCCCTCCGGCGATTGAGGAGCGGGGTCCGGGGCAGCGCCCCGCAAGGCGCCGAGGCGCGACGGACCACCCCGCACCAAGGTGGCCAGGCCCCCCGAACACGCAATCGCCGGAGAGGCTGCATTGCAGCCTCTCCGGCGATTGAGGAGCCGGTCCGGGGCAGCGCCCCGGATAAAACACCCGCGTCAGGTCGTCGTGCGGCGTCTCCGCCCACCCGGCCGCCGCTCCGACGGCCGCGTCACCTGCTCCCCCGCCTCCAGCGCCGCCATCCGCCGCGCCGTCCCGAACTCCGCGAGCGCCTCGGCGAGCCGGTGCACGGACGGTTCCGGTGAGAGCACGTCCACCCGCAGCCCGTGCTCCTCCGCCGTCTTGGCGGTGGCGGGCCCGATGCAGGCGATGACGGTCACGTTGTGCGGCTTCCCGGCGATCCCGACCAGGTTCCGCACGGTGGACGACGAGGTGAAGAGGACGGCGTCGAAGCCACCACCCTTGATCGCCTCACGCGTCTCCGCGGGCGGCGGCGACGCGCGCACCGTCCGGTAGGCGGTGACGTCGTCGACCTCCCAGCCGAGTTCGATCAGCCCCGCGACCAGCGTCTCGGTGGCGATGTCGGCGCGCGGCAGGAAGACGCGGTCGATCGGGTCGAAGACCGGGTCGTACGGCGGCCAGTCCTCCAGGAGTCCGGCCGCCGACTGCTCGCCGCTGGGTACGAGATCGGGCTTGACCCCGAAGTCGATCAGTGCGCGCGCGGTCTGCTCGCCGACCGCCGCGACCTTGATCCCGGCGAAGGCGCGCGCGTCGAGCCCGTACTCCTCGAACTTCTCCCGTACGGCCTTGACGGCGTTGACGGAGGTGAAGGCGATCCACTCGTACCGCCCGGTGACGAGCCCCTTGACGGCCCGCTCCATCTGCTGCGGCGTGCGCGGGGGTTCGACGGCGATGGTGGGCACCTCGTGCGGCACCGCACCGTACGAACGAAGCTGGTCGGAGAGCGACGCCGACTGCTCCTTGGTCCGCGGTACGAGCACCTTCCAGCCGAAGAGCGGCTTGGACTCGAACCACGCGAGCTGGTCGCGCTGCGCGGCGGAGCTGCGCTCACCGACCACGGCTATCACCGGGCGGTGACCGTCCGGCGACGGCAGGACCTTCGCCTGCTTGAAGCTCTGCGCGATGGTGCCGAGGGTCGCGGTCCAGGTCCGCTGCCGGGTCGTGGTCCCGGCGACGGTGACGGAGAGCGGGGTGTCGGGCTTGCGCCCGGCGGCCACCAGCTCGCTCGCCGCCGCGGCGACCGCGTCCAGCGTGGTCGAGACGACGACGGTGCCGTCGCTCGCGCCGACCTCGGTCCAGCAGCGCTCACTGGCGCTGCGGGCGTCGACGAACCGGACGTCCGTGCCCTGCGCGTCCCGCAGCGGCACCCCGGCGTACGCGGGCACGCCGACGGCGGTGGCGACGCCCGGTACGACCTCGAAGGGAATCCCCTCCGCGGCGCACGCGAGCATCTCCTGCCCGGCGTCCGCGTCGAGTCCCGGATCACCGGTCACCGCGCGGACGACCCGCTTGCCGCCCCGCGCGGCCTCCATGACAAGATTGACCGCATCCCTGAGTACGGGGATCCTGACGGCTGTTGACGCATCGTCAACAACTGTCAGCTCAGGCGTGCTGACGCTCGCCCGCGCATGGCCGCGTACGACATCGAGCACATCCGGCTCGGCGATCAGTACGTCGGCTCCCGCGAGTGCCTCGACAGCGCGCAAGGTCAGCAGTCCGGGGTCGCCGGGACCGGCGCCGAGGAAAGTGACGTGCCCGTGTGCCGAGTACGCCGAGGACGGGTTGGTGGTGGGGCTCAATGTGCTCGCTCCCCCATAAGACCAGCCGCACCCTTGGCGAGCATCTCGGACGCGAGTTCGCGACCGAGCGCGATGGCGTCGCCGTGCGACGGGGGTACGGGACCGGTGGTGGACAGCTGCACCAGCGTCGAGCCGTCGGTGGTACCGACGACGCCGCGCAGGCGCATTTCAGTGACAACCTGCTCCTCGCCCAACAGGTCGGCGAGCGCACCCACGGGTGCGGAACAGCCGGCCTCCAGGGCGGCGAGCAGGGAACGCTCGGCGGTCACGGCGACCCGGGTTGCCGGGTCGTCGAGCTCGGCGAGCACGGCGGCGAGATCCGCGTGATCCGCGGCGCACTCGATCGCCAGAGCCCCCTGGCCGGGGGCGGGCAGGACGAAGTCGACCGACAGGAAGTCGGTGATCTCGTCGGTCCTTCCGATACGGCTGAGACCGGCCGCGGCGAGTACCACCGCGTCCAGCTCACCGCTTCGTACGTATCCGATCCGGGTGTCGATGTTGCCGCGGATCGGCACGATCTCTATGCGCTTGTGGTGCGCGCGGGCGTAAGCGTTCAACTGCGCCGTCCGGCGCGGCGAACCGGTGCCCACCCTTGCTCCGTCGGGCAGCGCGTCAAAACTCAGCCCGTCGCGCGCGATCAGCGCGTCCCGGGGGTCCTCGCGCGGCGGCACGGCCGCCAGCAGGAGGTCGTCGGGCTGGGTGGTCGGCAGATCCTTCAGCGAGTGGACGGCGAAGTCCACCTCACCGGCGAGGAGTGCCTCCCGCAGCGCGGCGACGAACACCCCCGTACCGCCGATCTGCGCGAGCTGCTCACGGGATACGTCCCCGTACGTGGTGATCTCGACCAGTTCGACGGGGCGGCCGGTCAGTTGACGCACCGCCTGAGCCACCTGGCCGGACTGGGCCATGGCGAGCTTGCTGCGCCTGGTCCCGAGCCTCAGTGCCCTCTCGGTCATACTCGCCCTCGGTTCTTGACGTCTGCGTCACTCATGTCGGCCCGGCTGACGGAGGCGACCGTCTCCGGGTCGAGGTCGAAGAGGGTCCGCAGCGCGTCGGCGTATCCGGCGCCTCCCGGCTCACCGGCGAGCTGCTTCACCCGCACGGTGGGCGCGTGAAGGAGCTTGTCGACGACGCGGCGGACGGTCTGGTTGATCTCGGCGCGCTGCTTCTCGTCCAGCGCGGGCAGCCGGCCGTCGAGCCGGGCGAGTTCCCCGGCGACGACATCGGCCGCCATGGTGCGCAGGGCGACGACGGTCGGCGTGATGTGCGCGGCCCGCTGGGCCGCGCCGAAGGCCGCGATCTCGTCGGCGACGATCCTGCGGACCTGGTCCACATCGGCGGCCATGGGCGCGTCGGCGGACGCCTCGGCGAGCGACTCGATGTCGACGAGCCGGACACCGGGGAGCCGGTGGACCGCGTGGTCGATGTCGCGGGGCATGGCGAGGTCGAGCAGGGCCAGTCGTACGGGGCCGTCACCGGCCGGCGCGACCGACCCGGGGGTACGGAGGGTCCGCGAGGCGTTGTCGACCCAGGCGCCGTGCTGGGCCAGGTCGGCGGCGGACGGCTGGTGGGCGAGCCCGACCGGACAGTCGCCGTCGTCGCCCGCACCGCCGGACCGCTCACCCTCGCTGCCGACCAGGTCATCGTCTCCGGTCGCCACCGCGCGGTCCTGCACCCGTCCGTCCCGCGCCGCGGTCGCGGCCAGCCGCGCCACGAGGCTGCCATCCGGCGCCCGCAGGTCACCACTGGCCGAGGCGTCGGCCGCCACCGCGCCGGACACGACCGGGACGACGCGCTCCGCGGCCACCGCGCCACGCTCGGCGAGAGCGGCCACCACGGCCTCCGCGGTCAGGACGAGTCCGGTCGCACCGGTGCACGACACCACGGCGTCGGCACGTGTCAGCTCGGCCGCGACCTCGGACATCGGCACGGCCCGGGCGCTCACGGCACCGGTGCCGGAGAGCACCGACGCCAGCCGGGCGGCCCGGTCCAGCGTCCGGTTGGCGATGACCAGTTCCCGAACGCCCAGCCGGGCCAGGGTCGTCGCGGCGAGGGAGGACATCGAGCCCGCCCCGATCACCAGCACCCGCTTCGCGGCCGCCCACTCGGCGACGTCCGCGCCCTCGGCGAGCTGCTCCAGGCCGAAGGTCACGAGCGACTGCCCGGCCCGGTCGATCCCGGTCTCGCTGTGGGCGCGCTTGCCGACCCGCAGGGACTGCTGGAAGAGGTCGTTGATCAGCCGGCCGGCGGTGTGCTGCTCCTGCCCGCGCGCGAGGGCGTCCTTGATCTGGCCGAGGATCTGACCCTCGCCGACGACCATGGAGTCCAGCCCGCAGGCCACCGAGAAGAGGTGGTGGACGGCGCGGTCCTCGTAGTGCACATAGAGATAGGGGGTCAGCTCTTCCAGACCCACCCCGCTGTGCTGTGCGAGCAGGGTGGACAGCTCGGCGACGCCCGCGTGGAACTTCTCCACGTCCGCGTAGAGCTCGATGCGGTTACAGGTGGCCAGCACCGTCGCCTCGGACGCGGGCTCGGCGGCCAGCGTGTCCTGGAGGAGTTTGGCCTGCGCGTCCGCGGAGAGTGAGGCGCGCTCCAGCACGCTCACCGGGGCGCTGCGATGGCTCAGCCCGACGACCAGAAGACTCATGCCGGCATCACGGCGGGCATGTCGCCGTCGGGTCCCTTCCGCTTCGCTGCCTCCGAGTCGGCCTCCTCGCCGGCCTTCCGCTGCTCGTGGAAGGCGAGGATCTGGAGTTCGATCGAGAGGTCCACCTTGCGCACGTCGACACCGTCGGGCACCGAGAGCACGGTCGGGGCGAAGTTCAGGATGGAGGTCACACCGGCCGCGACGAGCCGCTCGCACACCTGCTGGGCGGCGCCCGCGGGGGTGGCGATGACGCCGATGGACACACCGTTGTCGCTGATGATCCGCTCCAGCTCGTCGGCGTGCTGGACGGCGATCCCGGCAACGGGCTTCCCGGCCATGGCCGGGTCGGCGTCGATCAGCGCGGCGACCCGGAAGCCACGGGAGGCGAACCCGCCGTAGTTGGCGAGCGCGGCGCCGAGGTTACCGATACCGACGATCACCACGGGCCAGTCCTGGGTGAGCCCCAGCTCACGGGAGATCTGGTAGACGAGGTACTCGACGTCGTAGCCGACACCGCGGGTCCCGTAGGAGCCGAGGTACGAGAAGTCCTTGCGGAGCTTGGCGGAGTTGACTCCCGCCGCCGCCGCGAGTTCCTCGGACGAGACCGTGGGCACGGACCGCTCGGACAGTGCGGTCAGCGCCCGCAGGTACAGCGGGAGCCGGGCGACGGTGGCCTCGGGGATTCCTCGGCTACGGGTCGCCGGTCGGTGATTTCGGCCAGTTGCCACGGTGCTCCTGCGGGATGAGCGAGGCTCTAGGCGGCCGTGTGTCCCAGGGCCGCCCCGTCGAATGCAGGCTATGTCTTTGTGAACGCGTGCACAAAGATGGTGTCCGTTTTGTCCGCGCAAAGTGATCGGGGTCACGCGTTCTGATCGCGTCAAGGCGGAACCGGGAACCACGACGGCCCGTTCCGGCGATGAAGGGGGCAAAACAGCGCACACTCCTCCCGTATCGCCCCCGAGACCGCTCCACTGTGCACCGTCGCCCCTGAATCCCGATAGAGCCATGACAACGATGGCGTCTTCGGCCCCGCGGAGTCAGCCCTCCAACGCGCGCCGCAACCGCCCCGCGTCCACCTTCCAGAACGTGTGCTGCTCGCCGTCCACCAGCACCACGGGGATCTGCTCCCAGTAGGCGCGATGGAGCGCCTCGTCCTGCGTGATGTCCTTCTCCTCCCAGGACGCTCCGGTCTGCCCGCACACCTCCTCGATCACGCTCCGGGCGTCGTCACAGAGATGACACCCCGGCTTCCCGATCAGGGTCACCACTCGCTCGCCTGCCGTCTTCCGCGCACGCCGCCACACAGGACTCATGGCCCCATTCTCGCCCCCGCCCAGCCACCGCCCTCCAGCCCGGGACCCCTGACCGCACCCCCCACCCCGACGGCCCGCCGCGGTCCCGCCACCTCCCCCACCCCGACAGCCCTCCCCCGACGGCCCACTCACCGGGCCGGTCACCGGGAGTTCACACCGCCGCACCCCCGGCGGGTCGGGAAGTTCCGAACAGACTGGCTATGCTCGCCCCATGGCCGCACTGGGATGGCTCACCCCCCGTAGGCGCTCCGCCACCGCTCGGAGCGTCCTGGCAGGCGAGGCCGCGGCCGAGGCGGCGCGCAAGACCTCGCAGCAGCTCGAACCAGCCGTCACCCCCGACTCCCCCGCCGCACCCGGCGGCCCGGGAGCGCCGGACGAGGCCCCCTTCCCCA
Organism: Streptomyces sp. NPDC020965; assembly: GCF_044333555.1. Classification (NCBI taxonomy): domain Bacteria; kingdom Bacillati; phylum Actinomycetota; class Actinomycetes; order Kitasatosporales; family Streptomycetaceae; genus Streptomyces; species Streptomyces sp. NPDC020965. The sequence continues at coordinate 9,708 of NZ_JBIRRE010000010.1, read as the reverse complement.
TCGAGGGGGACGACCGCGCCGCCGCCTTCTTCGACCTCGACAACACCGTGATGCAGGGCGCCGCGCTCTTCCACTTCGGCCGCGGTCTGTACAAGCGGAAGTTCTTCCAGCGCAGCGAGCTGGCGAGGTTCGCCTGGCAGCAGACGTGGTTCCGGCTCGCGGGCGTCGAGGACCCGGACCATATGCAGGACGTACGCGAGTCCGCGCTCTCCATCGTCAAGGGACACCGGGTCTCCGAGCTGATGAGCATCGGTGAGGAGATCTACGACGAGTACATGGCGGACCGCATCTGGCCCGGCACCCGCGCACTCGCCCAGGCCCACCTGGACGCGGGCCAGAAGGTCTGGCTGGTGACGGCGGCCCCGGTGGAGACGGCGACCATCATCGCCCGCCGGCTGGGCCTCACCGGCGCGCTGGGCACGGTCGCCGAGTCCGTCGGCGGCGTCTACACCGGCAGGCTGGTCGGCGAACCCCTGCACGGCCCGGCGAAGGCCGAGGCGGTCCGGGCGCTGGCCGCCGCCGAGGGGCTCGAACTGGAGCGCTGTGCGGCGTACAGCGATTCGCACAACGACATCCCCATGCTGTCGCTCGTAGGACATCCGTACGCGATCAATCCGGACAGCAAACTGCGCAAGCACGCGCGCGAACGCGACTGGCGGCTGCGCGACTACCGGACCGGCCGCAAAGCGGCCAAGGTCGGCATTCCGGCCGCGGCCGGCGTCGGCGCGCTCGCGGGCGGCACGGCCGCCGCGGTCGCACTCCACCGCCGCCGTCGCTGATACCACCCGACACCCCGGCCGACGGGGAACGCAACGCGCCGTTTTCCTCGAAGAGTCAGATCACGATCAAATTCGATCATCGAACGATCACATTCTGCTGATCGAAGCGTCACCGAGAGAGAACAGAAGCGACGTAATCGATGATTTGAGCAACTGGGTGTAGCACCGCCTGTACGAAGCGTTATTCTCCTCAGACGCATACGGGACCCCGCCAGTCGCTACGACGGGTGATCCGTCCCGCACTGCACGTGATGGAAGCTCTGCCTCTGGGAGTCCCGTGTACCCACACGTCGGGGTTGACGCCTCGGGCCTGGCTACGCTCCGCGCGGCGGTCCTCGACCACTTGCGCGGGTTCGTCCCCACCGCGTACGCCGTCCCCGCCCTCGCCATGCCCCGCCTTGCCACCAGCGGTCCCGCCGCTCCTTGCTACGCCCTGGCCGACGGCCGCGCGGCGGTCGGCAGACGGAGCAGCCGGGGCGGCTCAGGCGCCTCGACCCCCGCCCGTCGGCCCAGCGCCGACAGCGACAGCGCCCGCATGATGGAACTGGTCGAACGCGCCCAGGCGGGCGAGGCCGAAGCCTTCGGCCGCCTGTACGACCAGTACAGCGACACCGTCTACCGCTACATCTACTACCGCGTCGGCGGGAAGGCGACAGCGGAGGACCTCACCAGCGAGACGTTCCTGCGCGCCCTGCGCCGCATCTCCACCTTCACCTGGCAGGGGCGCGACTTCGGGGCCTGGCTGGTCACGATCGCCCGCAACCTGGTCGCCGACCACTTCAAGTCCAGCCGGTTCCGGCTGGAGGTGACGACCGGCGAGATGCTCGACGCCAATGAGGTCGAGCGCAGCCCCGAGGACTCCGTCCTGGAGTCCCTGTCCAACGCCGCACTGCTCGAAGCGGTGCGGAAACTCAATCCTCAGCAGCAGGAATGCGTGACACTGCGCTTCCTACAGGGCCTGTCGGTGGCCGAGACCGCCAGGGTGATGGGCAAGAACGAGGGAGCGATCAAAACCCTCCAGTACCGCGCCGTACGCACCCTGGCCCGTCTACTGCCCGACGACGCCCGCTGACCGACCTCAACTGACAATCGGTGACGCCTCGATGACGCACTGGTCCGATCATCCTTCGCGCGTAACCCAAGTGCCGCGACGCTCGTTGTGCGGGATGCAGGCTCCCTGTCGTCACGCCATGTCCGCAGCCGTTCACTCGATCGTGCGGACGCGCACATGGCGTGCAACCTTCCAGACCCCCAGGGGAGTCGATCGTCATGACGAGAGGAGGTGCCGCCAGTGATCGCGAACGTATCGGCGCACCGGCGGGCGAACGCCTTCGCCCGGGCCTTGGAAGATCAAGAGGCCGGACAGCCGGATGATGTGGTCGAACCGACCGAACACGGACGGCTGTTGGCTCTGGCGACCGGTCTCGGCGAGCTGCCGAGACCGAGCCTGGACCCCGAGGTCAAAGTGGTGCAGCGAGCGCAGCTCGTGGCCGCCATGGAGGCCATGTTCCAGGAAGGCACGTCCACGGGCCCCACGGTGCCCGAGCAACGAAAGCCCGGCCGGGGCGCCCACCGGGCCTCCCCGCTCCGGAAACTACGACCCCGTTCCCGCTGGTCGAAGGGTCTCGCGGCGGGCGGTCTGACCGTCGGTGTCGCCGCGGGAGCGTTCAGCGGGGTCGCCGCCGCCAGCTCCGACGCCCTGCCCGGCGACACGCTGTACGGGCTGAAGCGCGGCATGGAGGACATCCGCCTCGGCATGGCCGACGGCAACTCCGACCGCGGTGAGCTCTACCTGGACCAGGCGTCCACCCGCCTCAGCGAGGCCCGCCGCCTGATGGAGCGCGGCCGGTCCGGCAGCCTGGACCACGAATCGCTCGGCGAGGTCCGCCGTGCGCTCAACGGAATGCGCCACGACGCCAAGGAGGGCCACCGACTGCTCCACGAGGCGTACGAGAGGGACGGCTCGCTGGGTCCGATCCAGAAGCTCAACTCCTTCGCGCGGTCCCACCGCGACGCGTGGAACGGGCTCCGGGACCGGCTGCCGGCGCAGCTAACGGACGTGGGAGACGAGGTGAGCAACGTCTTCGCGGCCATAGACCAAGAGGTCGCCCCGCTCCAGTCGCTGCTCCCGACCCCTCCGGAACAAGGCCGCGGCACACATCGCCCCGGTGCTTCGGCGCGCCCCCCGAGCCAGCCGAACACCCCCGGGGAGAGCACTCCGCCGTCGACGGCACAGTCTCCGACGCCTCCGACCGGCTCGGCCACCAAGCCGCGCCCCTCGGGATCTCCGGCACTCGGCGACGGCCTCCTGGGCAACGGCTCCGGCCTGCTCGACCCGCCGCCCAACCCCGCCCAACCGCCCTCCGGCGGCAAGAACCCCACGCCCCCGGAGCCGGACATCACCATCCCACCGCTGCTCCCGGGTCTCCTCCCCGGCCTGGGCCTGCACGCGGAGGACGACTCCTGACCCACCGCGCGGCGGTGGTGGAGAGGCCCCCAGCCCCTCCGCCACCGCCGAGCAAACCCATCCCGCTCGGCACAGGCGAGCATCCCCCGTCTCTCCAGGGGGTCCCGAATTCAGCCCCTCTGGGGGGCTAAAAAACAGCCCCTCCGGCGTTTGAGGAGCGGGGTCCGGGGCAGAGCCCCGCAAGGTGCCGAGACTCGCGGGAGACCGGGCACCAGGCGGGCGGCTCCGGGCAAGGGGCCCGTACATCTCAGGCCCCTGTGCGCAGGGGTCCGTCCTCAATCGCCGGACGGGCTGGGTGTCGGCTCTCCGGGCGGGTTGAATTTCAGCCCCTCCGGCGTTTGAGGCGCGGGATCCGGGGGCGGAGCCCACGGTCGAGGGAAGGGGCGGGTGGGGGAGAACCCCACCCGTCAGAAGAAGACCGACCTCCGCTGCACCAACAACTTGTACAGCGTGTGCTGAATCCGCTCCCGCACCTGATCCGTCAAATTGAACATCAGCATCGGATCCTCCGCCGCCTCCGCCGAGTACCCCGCCGTCTCGATCGGCTCCCCGAACTGGATCGTCCACTTGGTGGGCAGCGGCACCGCCCCCAGCGGCCCCAGCCAGGGAAACGTCGGCGTCAGCGGGAAGTACGGAATCCCCAGCAGCCGCGCCAGCGTCTTCGCGTTCCCGAGCATCGGATAGATCTCCTCGGCCCCCACGATCGAGCAGGGCACGATCGGCACCCCCGCCCGCAGCGCCGTGGAGACGAAGCCGCCCCGCCCGAAGCGCTGGAGCTTGTACCGGTCGCTGAACGGCTTCCCGATGCCCTTGAAGCCCTCGGGCATCACCCCGACGACCTCGCCCCGCCGCAGCAGCCGTTCCGCGTCCTCCGCGCAGGCCAGGGTGTGCCCGGCCTTCCGCGCCAGTTCATTGACGACGGGCAGGGCGAAGACCAGGTCCGCGGCGAGGAGTCGCAGATGACGTCCCGCGGGATGGTTGTCGTGGACGGCGACCTGCATCATCAGCCCGTCCAGGGGCAGGGTGCCCGAGTGGTTGGCCACCACCAGCGCCCCGCCGTCGGAGGGGATGTTCTCGATCCCCTTCACCTCGACCCGGAAGTACTTCTCGTACAGCGGCCGGACGAGCGGCATCAGGGCCTGCTCGGTGAGTTCCTCGTCGTAGCCGAATTCGTCGACCTCGTAATCGCCGGTGATCCGGCGCCGCAGGAACGACAGTCCGCCCGCCAGCTTCTGGTCCCAGCCACCACCGGGCGCGCCGTCCTGCCCGTCCCGGACGGGGGGTTCCTGCTCTCCCGGGTCCCCGGCCGCGTCCACGGCCGGTGTGCGGGCACCCGGCAGCGAGGTGACCGGGTTGTCCCGTACGGCCGCTGGATCGGCCCCCCGGCGCCCGCCGGGCGGGCCGGAGGGGCGCCGCCGCCCCGCGCGGGGCACACTGCCCCGCGTACGGTCGTCGTCGAACGGAATGACCTTGGCGTCCGCCATCGTGCCCGCGCTCCTTAGTCGGCGTCGCTCGGTGTCGTCCGGTCCGGTGTCGTCCGGTCCGGTGTCGTCCGGCGGCCCGTCGGGGCGACCTCCCGAGCACCGCCCTCCGGTCCCCCGAGCCCTCCCAGGCCCGCCTCCACCCGGTCCACACCCCGGGCGAGGACGTCCGGGGGCAGCAGCCCCGGCCCCTTGCTCCGGGCAAAGTCTGCGAAGGTCTCCGCGGTGGTGAACCCCGGATCGAAGCCCAGCGTCTCGCGCATCTGGACGGTACTCACCACCCGCCCGTGGGTCAGCAGCCGGATCTGCTCGGGCGAGAAGTCGGTGATCCCGACCGTACGCAACGCCGATCCGATCCAGGTGACCGCGGGCAGCAACACCGGCAGGGTGGGCCGGCCGAGCCGGCGCGAGCACTGGGAGAGCAGCAGCACTCCGTCGCCCGCGATGTTGAAGGTGCCGCTGTTGAGGGTCCCGCGCCGGGGCTCCTGCGCCGCGATCCGCAGCACGTCGATCACATCGTCCTCATGGACGAACTGGAGCCGTGGGTCGTAGCCGAAGACCGTCGGGGTGACGGGCAGTGAGAAGAACTCGGCGAGCGGCGAGTCGGCGCGCGGCCCGAGGATGTTCGCGAACCGCAGCACGCAGACGGCGACATCGGGACGGCGCCGGGCGAAGCCCCGGACGTATCCCTCGACCTCCACCACGTCCTTGGCGAAGCCACCGCTCGGCAGGGACCTGGGCGTCGTGGTCTCGGTGAAGACGGCGGGATCGCGGGGGTCGGAGCCGTACACGCTCGTGCTGGATTTGATCACCAGCCGGTGGACGGTCGGCGACTTCTGGCAGGCGCCCAGCAGTTGCATGGTGCCGATGACATTGGTTTCCTTGACCGCCGTGCGACCCCCGGCGCCCAGGGGCGTACCGGTGACGTCCATATGGACGACGGTGTCGACGGCGTGTTCGGCGAGGACCCGCCCGATCGCCGGCTGCCGGATGTCGGCGCGGACGAATTCGGCGCCACCGAGTTCGTGTCCGGGGGCCACCGCGTCGACCGCGATCACCCGGTCCACGCCGGGATCCCGCTGGAGACGCCGTACGAGCCGGCCTCCGAGCGGCCGGGCCACTCCGGTGACGAGCACGACCCTTCCCAAGATCAGCGCCTTCCTTCAGCTCTCCTCGGCCCGTACGGGCCCGCTCCCAGCGTCACCGTAGCGGTTCACCGCCCCGCTGTGACGGGCGCACGGCGAACCACCGCCCACGCTCACGTACGGCGCACAACGCATCGCGGCCCTCCCACCGTGCTGGTGGGAGGGCCGCGATGACACGTACAGCTGTCGCTTACTTCTTGTTACGACGCTGAACGCGGGTGCGCTTGAGCAGCTTGCGGTGCTTCTTCTTAGCCATCCGCTTGCGCCGCTTCTTGATAACAGAGCCCACGACTACCCTCGCTCACTTCTCTTCACTCGGTGCGGGGCGTCTGGGCCCACACGACCTACGTCGGCCTAGCCTACCCGCCAGAGCTGGGAGGTTGTAATCCGAGGGCGGCCACTCTCTCCGGCTACGCGGATTCCACCCCCACGAACGACTCGCGGAGGTAGTCGTGAACCGCTTGCTCCGGTACCCGGAAGGACCTCCCCACCCGGATCGCCGGAAGATGACCGCTGTGCACCAGACGGTACACAGTCATCTTCGACACCCGCATCACCGAGGCGACTTCCGCCACGGTAAGGAACTTGACCTCGTTAAGAGGCCTCTCGCTGCCAGCAGCCATGACCCACCTGTACCTTCCGCACACGACGCACACCGGCTTCCCCTCCGGTGACTCTTCGTCGCTGTGCGCTCACTCCCCAGACTAGGGGCGCGTGGTGCGAGTGGGGAAGAGGAGCAGCCATCGGCCGCCTACTGGGACAGACACGCCTGATTGAGTACATAGCGAGTCAGCGGTCGGTAGTAAGAGGACCGCACGGAGTCATCGAGCGGGACGGCGACGGCCACCCTGCCCTCCGCCTCACCGACGAAGAGGGCCGGATCGTCGGTATCGGCCAGGCCGATCGCCTCAATACCCAGCTGACCTGCCCCGCAGACCCATCCGTGGTCGCCGACGACCAGGTCGGGCAGGGGCTCGCCACTCCCCGCGAGACCCCCCAGAGCGGTACGAATCGGTAGGGGGGAATGGGTGTGTGCGCCGGTCTCACTGCCACTGACCCGCGCGCCGGGTAACCGCACCAGCGCGACTCCCCGTACGTAGTCAAGGTTGTACGTGCGTACCCCGAACCGGGTCGTTATGTCGACACATCTGCCCTGTGCGGGTGTGAGGACGAGGCATCCCGCCGCCGACAAAGCGTCTGCCAGGGCGGCGTAGAAACCGAGCAATCGATGCGGATGACCGGTCCCGAGCAGTACGGCACCCCGCCGCCGGGCCACGGTCCGCAGCCGGCCGGCGAAGGCGTCCAGCGCGGCCAGGGTGCGCTCGGGGTCGATGGCGTCGGGTCCCTCGATCCGAGCGGGGTCGTCGGCGACCCCGCACTTCCGGGCCATGAGCGCGATCACCTCACGCTCACTCCAATCCCGCTCGGGGGCAAGTCCGAGCGTGACACGGGGATCGCGCGCGGCGAAGAGCCGGTAACTGCTCAGACTGGTCTGCCGGGGGGTCGCCACGCTCCCGGCCAGCCGGGCCGCCAGGAGATGGGTCCGCAGCGCCTCAGTACTCACCACTCCGCCGATGCTGCCGCGCTGACGGCCCCCAGCGCGCGAAAAGGGCGGGAGTGCCGCACGGTTGGCGTAACGCGCCCCCTTGGCGCCCCACACAGGCAACCGGGGTGTACGAGGAGGCCAGGACGCGTCCAGCACCCCGAGGATGCGTGCGGGGGGCGTACGAGTGCGCCACGGCCGCCCTACGCCAGCAGCCCCCGCAGTGGGAAGGCCGCCCGCCGCGTCGCCAGCACCGCCTGGTCGAGCCGGTCCGCGGGGTCGTACCCCGATCCCCAGTCCCGCCACTCCGGGCTGCGCCCGTCCGTCATCCGCCGTGGGCCGGGCTGCCGCGTCCGCGCGTACACCTCGTCGCGCCACTCCTCGGGGATCGCGGAATCCGGGTCGACCGGCGCGTGCGCGGCGATCCCCACCAGATGCGTCCACGATCGGGGCACCACGTCCACCACGGCGTATCCACCGCCGCCGAGGGCGATCCAGCGCCCGCCGTCCACGTACTCGTGCGCCAGCCGGTGACACGCCTCCTGAACCATCCGCTGCGCGTCCAGCGACACCGCCAGATGTGCCAGGGGGTCCTCGAAATGCGTATCGGCGCCGTGCTGGGTCACCAGCACCTGCGGGCGGAAGTCGGCCACCAGCTCCGGGACCACCGCGTGGAAGGCCCGCAGCCACCCCTCGTCGCCCGTCCCGGCCGGCAGCGCCACATTCACGGCCCCGCCCTCGCCCGGCCCGTCCCCACCGGTCTCCTCGGGCCACCCGGTGCCGGGGAAGAGGGTCCGCGGATGCTCGTGCAGGGAGACGGTCAGCACCCGGGGGTCGTCCCAGAACGCCGCCTGGACCCCGTCCCCGTGATGGACGTCCACATCGATGTACGCGACGCGCTCCGCACCCAGCTCCAACAGGCGCGCGATGGCGAGGGACGCGTCGTTGTAGATGCAGAAGCCCGCCGCGGCGCCCGGCATCGCGTGGTGCAGCCCGCCCGCGAAGTTCACCGCGTGGGCGGCCTCCCCGCGCCACACGGCCTCGGCGGCCCCGACGGACTGCCCGGCGATCAGCGCCGAGATCTCGTGCATCCCCTCGAACGCCGGGTCGTCGACCGTCCCCAGCCCGTACGCCTGGTCGGCGGCGCGAGGCCGCGCCGACGCAGCCCGCACGGCGGCCACATAGTCCTCGCGGTGCACGAGCCGGAGGGTGGAGTCCCCGGCCGGCTTGGCGGACACCACGTCCACGGCGCGTTCCAGTCCGTAGGCCCGCACCAGCCCCATGGTCAGCGCGAGCCGTACCGGATCCATCGGATGGCTGTCCCCGAAGTCATACTTCGTTACCGCCTCGTCCCACATCAACAACCCGCGGCCGCTCATACCCGCCACCGTATCGGCCGCACCGACCGACAACGACACCCTCTCCCCCCGCTCCCCCACCACCCGTCCACCGGGCCGTCCGGGCATATCGGCTCAGGTCAGGGCAGCTCAGGTCAGGGCAGCTCGGTTCGGAGCAACTCTGTTCGGAGCAACTCGGCTCAGGTCAGGTCAGCAGCGCGGGCAGCTCCTTCATCGCCCCGAAGTAGCCCTTCGCCCCGGGCAGCCGCTCCGCCGGGGTCATCGCGGTGAACCCGTACACGTCCATTCCGGCCGCGACGGCCGCCTGGACGCCCAGGGCGCTGTCCTCCACCACCACACAGCGCTCCGGCGCCACACCCATCCGCTCGGCGGCGTGGAGAAACAGATCGGGTGCCGGCTTCCCCCGCCCCACGTCCTGCGCGCTGAAGATGATCTCGTCGTGGAACCACAGATCGAGGCCGGTCTTACGGTGCCCGACGCGGATCCGCTCATGGCTGCCGGAGGAGGCGAGGCAGTACGGCACACGGTCCGTGACCAGCTTCCCCAGCACCTGGGGCACTCCGTCGACGGCGACCAACTGCCGCTCGAAAGCGGCGAAGGTACGGGCGTGCAGGGTCGCGTCGAAATCATCCGGCAGTCGCTGGCCCGTTCGCTCCATGACGAGGTCATGTACGCGGTGCACCGCGGCGCCCATGTAGTCCCGCAGGGAGTCCTCGTACGTGGTGGGGTGCCCCAACTCGGTCAGATACCCGGCGAGGATCGTGTTCGCGACCGGCTCGCTGTCCACAAGGACGCCGTCATTGTCGAAGATGACAAGGTCATAGCTCATTCCCCCACTGTAAGAGGGCACAACGCAAAAATGCCTCAGTCTTCCCAGACCATAAAAGGTCCGGGAAGACTGAGGCTAAAAATTGTTCGGCGGCGTCCTACTCTCC